>NZ_JABAOM010000011.1:0-659 GCF_013185955.1 Devosia sp. 1635
TACCGGGGGTTGCAGCTCCTTGCGCCGCCAGCGCCCACACAGGGTCTGACGACACTGGGCATCATGGGCATTCTCTCCCATTTTGATTTCTCGTCCATTGCCGAGGACAGCGCCGAGCATGTTCACCTGGTGGTGGAGGCGGTCAAATATGCCTTTCTCGATCGCCACATGATCGCCGATCCAGATAGCTGCGATGTCGATTTCGGTGCCATGCTCGATCCGGCGCGACTTCGCGCCAAGGCGGAAACGATCAGCGATCGCGCCATGGCCTGGCCCCAGGTCTTTGCCTCCGCCGATACGGTGTACTTCGCCGCCACTGACAAGGAGGGCCGCTGTGCCTCCGTGCTCCAGAGCATCTACTTTGATTGGGGAAGCGGGGTGGTTGCCGGCGATACCGGCATTCTCTGGCAGAACCGGGGGGCGGCATTCGATCCTGATCCCAGCCACATCAACGGCTTTCGACCCGGTAAGCGACCCTTTTACACCCTCAATCCGGGCATCGCTTTGCGCAACGGCAAGCCAGGCTTGCTTTATGGGACCCAAGGGGCGGACGGGCAGCCGCAAACGCTCGCCATGCTGCTCACGCGCCTCATTGATTACGGCAGACGGCCAGCCGAAGCGTTGGCGGGGGGGAGGTTCTTGCTGGGACGGACATTTTC
>NZ_JABAOM010000001.1:0-1370083 GCF_013185955.1 Devosia sp. 1635
ATCAAGCGCGCCATCGCTGTCGCCGGCGTGGTGCCAATCCTCCAAGCTTTAAGGGGATGAAGCGGTCCCGCTGGTGCCAACGCATCACGCTCAGGCCAGACGCCGCCGCGAGTTCTCACACAGCCTCCACCCCAAGGAAGCCGTTCCGGCGCGCCAGACCAGAACGGCGGCTTTCCGGAGCTTGATTGGAGCGGCTGAGCAATCGGAATGGGGCGCATTACGGATCGACCGCTGCCGGCCGCTAGCGATCGGCTTCGGTCAGGTCCGCTTCTGCCCATATTCACTCTTTTAAAGCGGCCGCGGAACTAACCTAACTCCGTCCTTTGCTCAGTGCGCGCCGTCGCGCACGCAGCCACGGGGCTGCGGCCGCAGCCGCGGTTGCCATGATGGCTAGACTGCAGAGCACGGCCTTCGAGATCGTCTCCATTGTGCCCTCGATCAACATTGCGTGGATCACGCCGGCAAGCACGACGATGCTGACGAGGCCGGTGTGACTGAGGCGCCAGACGGGCGGCGAAAGGCGGCGCTGGAAGATCGCGAGCAGCGCGGCTGCGAAAAGCGCCCACGTACCGACCACCCCCCAGACGGAAAATGGAGTTGGCGAGCGCAAGAACAGCGCGTCTTCTATGTCGGGCGGGCTGGTGATCCACAGCCCGGCGACGTGGACGATCACCGCAGCGACCAAGACGATACCCCCTACACGATGTACACGACGACCGCGCAACAGGGGCAGGCCGGGGAGCCAGCCGGCAGCGAGCAGCGGCTGCACCAGCGCAACGCACAGCGCCACCACGCCTGCGAAGCCGGCGGTGATATAGACCGGATCGCGCCACGCCAGGTATTCGCTTGTCGCGGCAAGGGTCAGCGGCACGACGATGGCGAGCGTCAGGCCGGCCCAGATCAGTAGCGCCTGGGCCAGCCGCATCGCGTCGGGTCAGGCAGACTGCAGGACAAAGTGTGCCGTAAGGCTGGTGTCCTTCGCGCTGGACAGCAGGGGGCGGAGGAATACGGTCTCGTACTCGCCGCTGTCATAGGCGAGGTGCGCATGCGCCTGGCCCAGCGCTGGGACGATCTGCGGCATTTCGAGCCGGAACGCGCCGTTTGCGTCAGACAGCGTGGCGCCGTGGCTGTGCCAGTCACGCTCGCTGCCTTCCGTGGTATGGGCCCAGATCTGAATGCGCTGACCCGCGAGTGGGGCGCCGTCGCTGGCGTGCAGCACCGTGCCTGACATCCAGAAGCCGCCGCTGCCGATGCGCTCAACTATCGGCGCGCCGGGCATATAGTTGTTGGCGCCGCCACGCATGGAGGGCGTCGGAGGAAGGCTGGCAGCGCGAGCAGGCATTGTGAGGCCCGCAAGCCCGGCCACCGCAAACGCGGTGCCCGCGCAAAGCAAGGTTCGGCGCTGGAAGAGGGTGTCAGACATGCCGATCTCCTTCTCGAGTTCAATGATGAACCACGTAGAACTTAGCGCCCTTTCAGCCGCCGACCAATCGAGGTGGTAAGCAAGTTCGGGCACGGTTTCGTGATGGAAGGCAGCTGAGCAATGGTGCGACCTTTGGCGAGCGCCCCGACAGTTGGAGCCTCGCGATAGCGATCGATCACGTCCGCATCGTCGAGCAATCCGGTCAACGTCCCTTGGTCGGTGAGGTGCAAATCCTCGATCTGGCGCCGGAGGTTGGCTTGCAACGGCGGGGTCGTGGGTTTGCCGACAAGCTGTGCCTGCCAGGAAAGGTCGCGGATCTTTGCCAGGGCGGCGACGAGGATCTCATGGTCCTTGCGCGGCCAGGAGACCGACGGACCGCATGCCATACCCACTGCCGTCTTTCTCGACACTTCGTGCCATTCATGGCAGATGGGGGCCAGCAAGAGGAGTGGCGATGCACGTCTATGTTTTCAGCGGCCAGGGATCGATCATCGGCTATTCCCACGATCTGTCCGGGGCCAATCTGCCTGAACGGTTTGGGCCATGGGCCATGACCCGTGCACTCGACATGGTGGCGGGGGAAACCCAGCGGCCTTCCGTGGATACCGAGGCTTGCCTGAGCGACATCGAGGCGGTCGGTTATCATCTCACCGAGCGGGGCCAGAGGATCACTGCCGACCAGGATTCGGTCCGCACCACCGCACCCGTGCGCCGCACCTCGGCTTAGGCGCAAGTCGCTAGGCTTCGAGCTTGCCACCCACCGGTAGATTGGGGCTGCGAAAACCCATGGCCATCCATGCCCCCAACAGCTTGGCAAAGAACGACACGGACTGATGCTTGCGATTGGGCACGTCGCCGGGAAGCACCGAGGGATCGGGCAGGTCGGAGGTCATGGTGCGCATCTCCACCGGCGGCAGCGCCTCTTGGGGCCACAGGCCAGCGTAAAGGCTGAACCAGTGCCCGCCCTTGAAATCCAGAAACACCGGCGTGTTGCAGCATGTTGCCACGACGCGCCGCGTGCCTGCTTCGGGCGACAGGCGGAATTCGCGTAAACCATCGAGCCCGCCCAGGAACGTGACTCGGTCCTTGCGGTAAAGAACGAACCTGGTGGTGCCGTGTTCGCCCAGGATCGGCGCCGCGCCGTCCAGTTGTTCGAGCCGGGCCCCCGCTTGCCGGCAACTGCTGCAGCAGCATTCGGTGCTGATGATGGGTGCGCCGCTCAGCACAAGGCGCACCTGGCCGCAGCGACACCCGATCTCGTTGCTTTCCTTCATTGCCGGCTTCTCCCTTTCTCGTCTGGCCCGCCACGCTATGAAGCACAGGACGTTGCCGGGGCGGTGATTCCGACACGGCAGCGGCAAGCTTTGCCGGGGCAGGGCCGGGTGACGCCAGCCAAGGCTGACGCCGCCCTTGTTTGCCCCAGCGAATGGCTTTTCGAGGGAAACCCAATCAGGCGGTAGGGCGAACCAGGCGATGGGCAATGGCAAAGCCGATGCGGCCGGTGAACAGCGTCAGCACAAAGGCGATGGGCCAGGCGGTGATGAACTGGCGTGGCCAGGCCCGCAGCCACTCGGCGGTCGGCCCCATCACCAGCAAGCCCATGATACCGGACATGAAAAGGGCCATCATGAAGGTGATGCAGAGCTGGGCTACGAGGAGGGTCTTCTTGTCGGTCATTGCGGTTCTCTCAAAGGAGGACGGCACATGACGAAAGCTCGCTTCCGCCAGGCACCATCCCGATATGGGTTGATGCCGTGGGTTCGCTGGAGCGACTCTATCCCGCTTGCGCAGGGGCCGGAATAACCACACCGGCCTCACAATTTTTTCGACTCGAAAGGTTTACCGCAAAACGCGCCTGGCCGCAAACCGCCAGCTCACCGTCTTGTGCGGCTTCTTGACTGAACCAGGGTCGAACGCAGGCGTTAGCTGGCATTCCATTCAAAGGTGCACAATGCCTGCCAAGCTCAAACCTCTCAGCCAGCAGGTGATTGTGATCACCGGCGCGACCAGCGGCAATGGCCTGGCTACCGCCGAGCAGGCGGTGCGCCGCGGCGCCAAAGTCGTGCTCGCTGCCCGCAGTGCCGATGACCTGGAGCGGGTGGCGGTCCGCCTGCGAGCTGGGGGAGGGGAGGTCGCGATCTGCCCGGCCGATATGGCCGACGATGCTGCGGCCGAGCGCATCGCGCAAGCGGCCATCGACAGCTTTGGTGGCTTTGAAACCTGGGTCAACAACGCGGCGGCGGCCACTTATGGAACCATGGAACAGGTGACGCTCGCCGACCATCGCCGGGTATTTGAGGTGAATTATTTCGGCGTGCTGATGGGCTCGCTGGTCGCCGCGCGCCATCTGCGCGCTAAGGGAGGCGCGATCATCAATCTAGGCTCAGTGCTGTCGGACCGCACCATGATCTTGCAGGGCCCTTATTCAGCCTCCAAACACGCTGTGCAGGCGGCGACGGATGCCCTGCGCATGGAACTGGAGGAGGAGGGGGCGCCCATTTCGGTCACCCTGATCAAGCCCGGCGCCATTCATACGCCGTTCCCCGAACATGCCCGCAATTATCTCGATGCGCCCCCGCGCCTGCCGCCGGTGCTTTACGATCCCGAGCTCGTCGCGGACGCGATCCTGTTTGCCGCCGAGCATCCGCGGCGCCAGTTGTATGTCGGGGGGGCCGGTTTCCTGATTACGCTGGCCGGACGGCTGGCACCGCGTTTGACGGATCGTTTGCTGGAGGGTGTAGGGCGGCCGCTGCAGATTGCGCCCTGGGACCCGGGCGACCCAAGCCTGCGCGACAATCTCTATCAGCCTCGTACGGACGGCAAGCGCGAGGGCAACCAAAACTTCCATGTGCGCCGCCACAGCACTTTGCTGGCGGCGCAAAAGCATCCCCTAGCTGCCACGCTGATCGCCGGGTTGGTGGGCGCGGTGGTTCTCAGTGCCCTGCAAGGGAGCGGGGGCAAGTCCCGGCACAGCTAAAGCGCTCCCCGCCGGGCAAGGCGGGCAAAAGCTGTCGATCCCGGCAGCTTTTGCTTGCTGGCGATTAATCCTTCTTGCCGTTGTTCGCACCGGGCCCGTTGCCGTTGCCGTTGTTGGATCCAGGGCCGCTGTCGCCTCTGCCAGGCCCCTTGTCGTCGTGATCGTGGTTGTGCCCAGGCCCCGCCCCGGGCCCGGGCCCCGGCCCCGGGGCACCGCCGGGATTGCCGCCATTACCGTTGCCGTTCCCGTTATTGCCCTTGCCGTTGCCGTGATCATCCTTGTCAGGCTTGTCGGAGCCATTCCCATGGCCGTTCCCGTTATTGCCTGGTCCGGGACCGCCATTGCCGGGGCCACCATTACCATTGCCTTGGCCCCCGCCGTTGTTTCCACCGTTGCCGTAACCCTGGCCATTGCCATTGCCATTGCCATTGGCGTTGTTGCCGTTCCCGGCTCCGCCGTTTCCGTTTCCGTTTCCGTTCCCGCCGTTGCCAGAACCGTTCCCGCCGTTACCAGAACCATTGCCGCTGTTGCCAGAACCGTTCCCGCCGTTGCCAGAACCATTGCCGCCGTTCCCGGCACCATTGTTCCCGCCACCATTGCCGGTGCTGCCCCCGTTATTGTCGGATGGCGTCGTGCCGGGCCGTCCTGGATCGGGTTGAGTGCCGCGGTCCGGTTGGGGGTGGGACTCGCCCGCTGTTGTGGAGATGCTGGGCGGCTCTGCGGGAGCGCTGGATGGAGTGGCGGTCGGCTGAGTGACGATCTCGCCGACCTCGGGGCCGACCGAAGCGGACTCGCCGGCTGCAACGCTGGCAACCTGCCCGCTATCATTGTCGCTGACCGAAACCTCGCCGCGCTCCACATCGACGCGCGATGCGGTGTCGCTGGTTTGCACGGAAAAGCGGGTGCCCTTAACTACGGCCGCGAGATAAGGTGTTTCCACCGCGAAGTGCTCGACATTGCGCACTTCGGCTTCCACGCCAACTTCGCCGAAATACTGGCGCACAGTAGTATAGGGCAACGCGCCGGCAGCCGCGTCAAAGATCTGAACCTGGGTGCCCGGGCTAAGATCAAGCCGCTCTTTGCCGCGCGTAAAGGTAACCCGCCCATCGGTAGCGGTCTGGATGGGTCGGTTGTCGGGCACCACGTCGCCGCGTTGCAACTGCACCCATTGGCCGTTTTCAAGCGCGAACACCCCGCCGCGCAGCCGCTCGGCGACCCAATCGTCCGCCAAGCTTACACTTGTGGCCAAAGCAAAGGCGGCAACAGTCAGGAGGCCGGTACGCATGAACCGGCGGGATAAACTTGGGGAACGCATGAAAACACTCCAGAATTCATGGTAATAATGCCAGTGGAGTACCAGTAAACCCTTAAGATGTCCGGCAAAGTGGCGGCCAGCTGCGCGCGATATTTTAAGGCGATGTTAACCACGTTTGGTGCCAAGTGCGTGGATCACCGGAGCGCTTCGCATGAATCCCAAGTCCCTTGCCCTGCTTGCCTGCATCTCGCTGGCGGCTGTTCCAACCGTCGCGCAGGGCGCCGAGGCCTTTGCGCAGCTCGATGTGCCGGCGCTGCCGACCGAGTACGAAGTGGCTGTCGACTGGAGCGGCTTTTACGCCGGTGTTCTGGGTCAAGCCGTGGTCGGCCCAGACTCCACTGGCGGCATCGCCGCCGCTCTCGGCTATAGCTGGGCCGCTGGTGAACTGATCCTGAGCGGTGAAGCGGGCGTAGCCCGGTTTGGCGACGGCAGCGTCGATCTCTCCGCCCTGGCCCGCGCCGGCTTTCTCCCAAGCGAAACCCTGATGATCTTTGCCCTTGCTGACCTCGGCACCAACTCGGACACGGATGCCTTTGCCGGTCTGGGCGCCGGCGCCGAACTGGCACTGTCCGCCAATTTTTCGCTGCGTGGGCAGTATGAGTACCGCACCGATCTCTCGTCGGACGATGCCCGCCACCTCGCCGCCTTCGGCTTTGCCTACCGGTTCTAGCCCGCGTCCCACACCCACGGCCCCGATCGAAAATTGCCTCGCTTCCCCGGCGAGGCATTTTTGCATGTAGCTCGTGGAAGCAGCCCTATCTGGCCAGCCGCAACTGCGCCAGCTGCGCGGCGATGCGCCGGAACACGTCCTTGAGCTCGGCCGGGGTCTGGGGAAAATAGGCATATCCCTCCCCAGAGGAGCAATTGGTCAGCACGTTGGTTGCTTGTGCATTGGGTGAGCTGAGTCCGATCGTAAACACCTTCATGTCGGCTGCCTTGGCGGTTGCACAAGTGGCTAGGGTCTTGGCATCCATCGCACTGATCATCTTCGCCTCAGTGTTAAAGGCGGCATATTCATTCTCGTTATTGGGGATGCCATCGGTGTCGGCGAGCCGGCCATCCTTGCGAAAGCCCCAGGTAATATAGGCATTCGTACCGTTGTCGGATCTATCATAGGCGAGCCAATCAGGGTCATTGGAGCCATCGGTCATGATGATCAGGTTCTTGGAGACCGCGGCATTGGTATTGAGTAGTCCCTCTGTAAGCGGCTCGCTTGGCGATAGCGCATGCACCCCCCACATCGCACCCTGCTGGATATTGGTGCTGCCATCGGCTCGCATTCCCGCGATGCGATTTAGCACCGCTGCAGGGGAGTGACTGAGGGGCAGAACAGCAACTTCCGGGCAGAGGGCGTTCGGCCCGCTGCCGCGAGAGTCTGTCACCGTGGTACCATTGTACTTGCACAGCCGCTCCTGCAGCTCGCGCCGGCTCAGTGGGCTGAACGTTGAAACGGTCGTCATCACTCCGTTGGTAATGGCGCTCTGCGTTTCCTCCGCTTGGGTCCAGTTGGTGCCGATACAGCTGCTTGAGGGTGCCGTGGTCGTATTGCCTACCTGGCGACTGTAGGTGGTTGTGGTTGTTCCGTTACAGTAGGCGTAGCCAAATAGGCTGCGGCAATCGGTCTGTCGGACAGTGCGAATGCATTGGTTGATCTCGCAGCGCCCCGAAGTGATGCTCAAATTGCCAAGGTCGGATATATAATCATTGCCGCCAAACCGGTTGGTATCGGGCGAGAACATCGGCAGGAACTTGGTTTGCGCCGAATTGGGTGCCACATCCGTCGTGTCATTGGGCGCCTGGCGGGCTTCCACGCAGCCGCGCCACGGCACTTTGGTTTGCTCAAACAGCTTCTTGCGGTCTACCAGCCCGGTAAAAACATTGCTGTCATCGTCGTCGCTGTCGAAGTTCAGCTTTGCAAGTGGCGATTGCCCCGACCAATCGAGCCAGGCCGCATTCGAGAACTGCGGGCCCACATTGACCATGATGGTGAAGGGCACAATGCTGATGGCCACGTTCGGCGCGGGATTGCGGGTGTCGAGGGGCGCGCAGGCGTCGTTTACCTTGTCATAAAACAGGATATTGGTGGCACAGGTCGCCGCTTCCTTGAGATATTCCATGCGCCGGCTTTGGCCCATGGAGCCCGAGTTATCCAGCACCATCGCCACTTCCAGCTCAAGCATCTGCCTTGTAGCTTCTGAAACGATCCGCGCTTCCAGTGAGGGAACCCCCACGAGCTGCACAAAGGCGGTGGGCACCTTGATATGCGCTTGCAAGAACAGGGTGCCGCTCGCCGGATCAGTCCGGACCGTCTCGATGCTTGCTTCCACCCGGGCATCGCCAATGCGCTCTAGCAGCAGCGCCTCGGCCTTGGTCTCGATATCCGCCCTGTTGATCGGAACCTTGAAGATCTCGCCTTGCAGCGCGAGTGCCGCCGCATCGAGGGCCAGCTGGCCGCGGTTGCGGGTCTGCTCCAGCGTCACATAATCCACCACGGCCCCGCCCATGGCCACCAGCACAATGGCCATCAAGCCAAAGATCACGGCAAAGACCCCGCGCTCGTCGGAGCCGAAATTGCGGAGCAGGCAAAGCAAGCGAGGCATGGCGGGCGCACCCATGGCTAGAGGCCCCGGTGGCGAGGCCCCGCCATTTTGCGTGACAAACCCTTACTAAAGCACAATCACCTTGGTGCGCAGCTGCACCCGCTCATACAGGTCAACCACATCGTCATTGGTCATGCGGATACAGCCCGAGGAGACGTTCTGCCCAATGGTCCAGGGCTCATTGGTGCCGTGGATGCGATACAGGGTCGAGCCCAGGTAAAGGGCGCGGGCGCCCAGCGGGTTGTTGATGCCCCCTTCCATGTGGCGAGGCAGGTCTGGCCGACGCTTGAGCATGGCTGCTGGCGGCGTCCAGCTCGGCCATTCTGCCTTGCGGCTCACCCGGTGCGTGCCGCGCCACTCAAAGCCGCTCTTGGCCACGCCGATGCCATAGCGCAGCGCCTGGCCATCGCCGAGGATGTAATACAGGAAGTGCTCGGAGGTATCGATGATGATGGTTCCGGCGCGCTCCTTGGTCGTGACCTGCACCACGGTGCGTTGAAACTGCGCGGGAATGCGATTGCTGGATCGCACCATCACGACTTGCGGGGGTGGGCTGTAGCCGCCTGTCACGCCCGGAGGAGGGAGGAACCGCCAACCCGGAGGCAGTGCCTGCGCCGGCAGCGACACTGAAAGGCAAAGCATCAGCGCCAGGGCGCTTTTGAGGTAAGGTAAACCCATAGCAACAGCTCCAATCCGTTTATTGCCGGCCAATATGGCGTTAAATACCCAAAGCCTGATAAACCCAGAACGTTAATGGCCACCAAGCTGCCACAATTCGCTTTGGCTAAAACTGAACCAAGACCCGTGTTGTGACAACCATGCCTGAAGCATTGCCGGAGAGTAACCGGTGTCCATGGGCGGGCGCCGACCCGCTTTATCAGCATTACCACGATGCCGAGTGGGGCCGCCCCGTTACCGATGACCGGCGCTTGTTTGAAAAGATCTGCCTGGAGGGCTTCCAGTCCGGTCTGTCCTGGATCACCATCCTGCGCAAACGCGAGCGTTTTCGCGCGGTGTTCCATGATTTCGACATCGCGCGCGTTGCGGCGATGTCGCCCGAAGACGTGGAAGCCCTGCTGCTCGATCCCGGCATCATCCGGCATCGCGGCAAGATCACCGCCACGATCAACAATGCCGGCCGGGCACTCGAAGTGATCGATGAGTTCGGCTCACTGGCCGCTTATTTCTGGCGCTTCGAGCCAGCCCCCGACCAGCGTCCCACCGACCTGAGTTGGGACGCCTTGCGTCTCGTTGCGCAAACCGATGCCTCGCGTGCCTTGTCCAAGGACCTCCGCAAGCGCGGCTTCAACTTTGTCGGCCCGACCACCTGCTACGCCTTCATGCAGGCCATGGGCCTCGTCAATGATCACGTTCACACTTGCTTTTGCCGCGCCGAAGTCGAGGCCGCGCGGGCAAGCCTGGCACGCCCCAGCTTGGTTGTTGCTCGGGCGCAACAGCCCTGACCTTCTGCGACAACCTGCCGCATTCCCGCTTGCTCCTCGCGAGCTCGTGAGCTACACGAGCGGGGTCCAGCAACGCCATTCGGGAGGCACCAGCAATGACAGTTTGCATCCGCCTACGCCGCCGAATGAATTCCATGCAGCTCCGACACCGAGGCTAAACCCTCCGTTTCCCCCCTGCCGGCACTCGTGCCACTGGACATCATCCAGCCTCCACATCGGTGATGCGCGTAAATCGGGTCGTTTGCGGCCAGGATTCCGCTCATCACCACCATCCAACAGAAGGCCGGCGCCTAATCGCGTCCGGAACTGCCATGTCACATCAGTTTGACGGGCGCAGCATTGTGCTGCGCGTTGAATATTCCATCGCCGATGCCGTGCAGCAGCGCGGCCTCGTCCCCGTGCTCATCGCGGCGCTGCGCGCTTATTGGAGCCGGCCACGCCTGCCTCCAGACCTGCCCGCCTATCTGCGCGAAGATGTGGGGCTGAGCCCGCCCATCCAGCCGATGCACTGGCTTGACGTGCAGATCAATCCTCACGGCCGGCGTGGGGCGCCGCCACCGCCCTTGTGAGGGGAGGGGTGGGCTGGATTGACCCGGCCCACCCCTGTTGTCACCCCTTGGCCGATCCGCTAAGGACGACGCGTGCCCCAGGACCGCCCGATGACCCAAAAAGCCAAGCTGATCGCTCCGCGCCTGCCGCGCGGCTTTGAAGACCGCACGCCCGGCGAGATCGCGGCCGTTGATGCCATGGTGCAAACCATCCGCCAGGTCTATGAGCGCTATGGCTTTGATCCGGTGGAAACGCCCCTCTTTGAATACACCGAAACCCTCGGCAAATTCCTGCCCGATACCGACCGGCCCAATGCCGGCGTGTTTTCGCTCCAGGACGATGACGAGCAGTGGCTGAGCCTGCGTTATGACCTGACTGCGCCGCTCGCCCGCCACTTCGCCGAGAATTTCGAAACCCTGCCCAAGCCCTATCGCTCCTATCGGCAGGGTTATGTGTTCCGCAACGAAAAGCCAGGCCCCGGCCGCTTCCGCCAGTTCATGCAGTTCGATGCCGATACCGTTGGGGCCGCCGGCCCCGAGGCGGACGCCGAAATGTGCATGATGATGGCCGATGTGATGGATGCACTGGGCCTGCAGAACCAGTATGTGGTGCGGGTCAACAACCGCAAGGTGCTCGATGGCGTGCTGGCGACCGCCGGCGTCGGCACTGAAGAGCAAAAGCTTATCGTGCTGCGTGCCATCGACAAGCTCGACAAGTTCGGCATCGACGGCGTCAAGCTGCTGCTGGGCGCCGGTCGCAAGGATGAAAGCGGCGATTACACCAAGGGCGCCGACCTTTCGGCCGAACAGATCGAGCCCATCTTGGGCTATCTCGAAAGCGGCACTCCCGCGCCGGGCGTGGAAAAGGGCAGCAATGCCCATGTCATCGCCACCATCAACAATCTTGCTGGCCTGATCGGCGGCTCGGCCAGCGGGCTTGAGGGCGTGCAGGAATTGGCATCGATCTTTGGCTTGGTCAGCGCCGCTGGCTTTGGCGGCCGCGTCGTGCTCGACCCCTCCGTCGTGCGCGGCCTCGAATATTACACCGGTCCAGTTTTCGAGATCGAACTCACCTTTAAGGTGCAGAACGAAAAGGGTCAGGACGTGGTGTTCGGCTCGGTGGGCGGTGGCGGGCGCTATGATGGCCTCGTGTCTCGCTTCCGGCGTGAACCCGTTCCGGCCACCGGCTTTTCAGTTGGCGTGTCGCGCCTGGCCAATGCCCTCAAGCTTACCGGCAATCTCAAGTCAGCCGAGCCGGTTGGACCGGTTGTCGTGCTGGTGATGGACAAGGACCAGACCGCCGGCTACGCCGCGATGGTGTCCGAGCTGCGCGCGGCCGGCATTCGTGCCGAAATGTTTTTGGGCAACACCAAGAATTTCGGCAAGCAGGTCGCCTATGCCGACAAGCGCAATTCCCCTGCCGTGATCATCGAAGGCTCGCTTGAGCGCGAAGGGGGCATTTTGCAGGTCAAGGATCTCGTGGCCGGCAAGCAGGCCGCCGCCGCCATCACCGACAATGCCGAATGGAAAGCCGCGCGCCCCGGCCAGTTCGAGATCAAGCGCGAAGACCTGGTATCGGCCATCCAGCAGCTGCTGAGCGAGCAATGACCGGGGCCCTGATCGGATGGGAAAGCACACCAGGAGCTCAAGGCTCCTGCCCTCCCTCCCCCTTGAGGGGAGGGCCGGGGAGGGGGTCATTCAGTGAGTTACCCAGCCCGGCTTATCCTCGATCCGGAGCGGTCGCATGACGCACGCCGCTTACCGCCGCGCCCAGCTCGAATCCCTGGTGGAGGCTCAGGGCGCCACCCGGGCCGCGCCGCCCCTGCTGCTGCCGGCCGATCCCTATTTCGACCTGGCCGGCGAGGAATTCGGGCGCCGCTTGTTGCTGACCTCGGGGGCGAGCAGCGCCGAATATTGCCTGCGCCCCGATTTCACCCTGCCCATTGTTGCCGATTACATCGCCAATGGCGCCGGCGCGCCTGCGGCCTTTTCCTATCTCGGGCCCATCTTCCGCCAGCGCGAAGGCCTGCCCGCCGAATTCGACCAGGCGGGGCTTGAGCTGGTGGCCCAGCCCAATGGCGACGTGGCGCTCGATCAGGTGCTGACCTTTGCCCGCGCCGCGCTCGACCTTTATGGCGTGCGCCCGCACATCCGGCTCGGCGGTGTTGGCTTGTTCGAGGCCTTGCTGGCCCAGGCCGACATGCCCGCGCCCTGGCGCCCCCGCATCCGCCACCGCTTCGGCCACACCGAGGCCATGGGTCGGCTGCTCAGCCGACTGGAAGCCGCCCCCGACGCTCCCCGCGCCGAGCAGCCCACGCGCGAAGCGCTGATCGGCGAGATTACCGAAAACATGGTGGCGGCGGGCCTCAGCCTGTCGGAAGGACGCACCCCCACCGAAATCGCGGACCGCTATCTCGAGCAGCAGGCGCTTGATGCCGCCCATGTGCCGCCCGCAACCCTGGCGCTGCTGCGGGACTATCTCGCCATTTCCGGCCCCGTATTGCAGGCGCTGACCCGCCTCGAAGCCCTGGCGGCGCGGCACCGGCTGATGCTGGGCGCCCCCATTCGCACTATTCGCCGGCATCTCGACAATCTGGGCGAAGCGCATGTGAGCTTTGACGCCAGCTTCTCGCCCCGGCTCGATTATTATACGGGCATTGTTTTCGAGATGCGCGGTCCTGGCGGCGCCGTCCTGGTGTCGGGCGGGCAATATGATCGGCTGCTCGAGCGCCTTGGCGCTACGGCGCCCATCGCCGCCTCCGGCTGCGCCGTGTGGGTTGATCGTTTGGAGGCCGAGTTGGTGCAATGACCGGCCTTACCCTTGCCGTGCCCTCCAAAGGGCGTCTTGAAGAGCAAACCCGCGACTGGTTCGCCGCCCGTGGCCTCGAGATCACCCGCCCCGGCGGCGCGCGCTCTTATCTGGGCGCAGTAGACGGACACCCTGAGATCACCGTCCGCTTTTACCCCGCGGCTGAGATTGCCCGCGAATTGATCCGCGGCACCATCGATCTGGGCGTCACCGGGCTCGACCTGATCCACGAAACCAGCGAAGTCGGGCCGGCCGCCGTCGCGGTTGCCGCCGAGCTGGGTTTTGGCAATGCCGATGTGGTGGTCGCAGTGCCCGATAGCTGGATCGATGTCACCCATCTCCATGATCTGGCCGATGTCGCTTCCGACTTCCGCTCCCGCCACGGCCGTTGGCTGCGCATTGCCACCAAATATATCACCGTCACCCGCCAGCATTTCGCCCGCGCCGGCATCGCCGAATACCGGACGGTGGAAAGCCTCGGGGCCACTGAAGCCGCGCCCGCATCCGGGGTGGCCGATATCATCGTCGATATCACCAGCACCGGCTCGACCCTTGCCGCCAACGGCCTGCGCGTATTGGAAGACGGCGTGATGCTGCGCAGCCAAGCCTGCTTGTTTGTGTCGCGTGGCGCCGATTGGACGCCCGAGCGTCGCGCGGCGCTCGAGAACATATTGGGCACCTTGGGGGCGGCCGCCGACTTCTAGCGCTGCGCCCCATTGCCAGCCCTCCCCATTGGCGGCTAAGCCAAGTGCCGACTCTTCCGCCCGCCGCCTAACCCCCGGACCCTGATATGCTGCTCGATCCCCTTGTGCTGCTGGCGCTCGCTGGCGCTGGCATGCTGGCTGGCTTTGTTGACGCCATCGCCGGGGGAGGGGGCATGATCTCGCTGCCCGCGCTGCTTTCGGCCGGCGTGCCGCCCGTGGCCGCGCTCGCGACCAACAAGCTGCAGGGCGTGGTGGGAACGAGCCTTGCGGCGCTGACCTATTGGCGGCGCGGCTTTGTCACCCTGCGCAAGCTCGTGCCCGCGCTCTTTACTACTTACGCCGGCAGCCTTGTTGGCGCTCTCGTGGTCAAGCAGATCGACGTGACCTTGCTTGATGTCGCGGTGCCGGTGGCGCTGATCGGGGTGGCGCTGTATTTCCTTTTCGCCCCTAACTTGTCCGACCTCGATCGCGCGCCGCGCCTGCGCTTTGAGCTCTTCGTGCCGCTGATGGGCTTTGTGCTCGGCTTTTACGATGGGGTGTTCGGTCCGGGCACCGGCTCGTTCTTCACCATCGGCTTTGTGATGCTGTTCGGGCTCGGCATCACCCGCGCCGCCGGCAACACCAAGATCCTCAACCTGACCTCAAACCTGTCGGCCCTGATCATCTTCATCATCGCCGGGGACGTGGTCTGGCCAGCCGCCATCGCCATGTCGGTTGGCCAAGTGGTGGGCGGCTATGCCGGCGCGCGCATCGGCATCCGGTTCGGGGCCAAGATCATCCGCCCGCTGGTGGTCGTCGTCTCGATCATCCTCGCCCTGCGGCTGCTGATCTTCCGCTAAAAAACCTAGTCCTCGGGCTCCAGCCCGGCGGCCTGGCGCAGCGCCGCGTTGATGCGCTCCTGCCAGCCCGGCCCATCCTCCTGGAAATGCTCCAGCACCGCCCGGTCGAGCCGCAGCGACACCAGTTCCTTGCCACCCGGTGGCGTAGCCGCCTTGGCGGGTGCCGCAGGTGCAGCTGGTTTGCTCGTGGCGCTCTTGAAGGCGGCTTCCGCCTGGTCGTAAGCGCTTCCGCGTCGTGGCGTCCGCATACAATCCTCGTGGGTTGAGAGCCCTCACTCTAGCGCGGGATCGGCGCAAGAAAAAGGCGCAGTGTTTCCACTGCGCCTTTCCAACCAAGATCGTGACTGGGAAGAAACGATCCTGAATTTTTTGCCTGAATGGCTGGACTAGAAGTCCATGCCGCCCATGCCGCCCATGCCGCCGCCGCCCGGCATTGCCGGTGCTGCGTCCTTGGGAGCCTCGACGATGAGGGCTTCGGTGGTGATCAGCAGCGAAGCAACCGAAGCTGCGTCCTGCAGAGCCGTGCGAACCACCTTGACCGGGTCGATAACGCCCAGCTGCACCAGATCGCCATACTCGCCGGTTGCGGCGTTGTAGCCGAAGGTGAGCGAGGAGTTCTCGAGGATCTTGCCCACAACCACGGAGCCTTCGGCACCGGCGTTATTGGCAATGGTGCGTACGGGCTCCTGCAGAGCGCGCTTGACGATGGCGATACCAGCGTCCTGGTCGGCGTTGATGCCCTTGACGGTCATTGCGTTGGAAGCGCGCAGCAGCGCCACGCCACCACCAGCAACAATGCCTTCTTCAACGGCAGCGCGGGTAGCGTTGAGAGCGTCATCGACGCGGTCCTTGCGCTCCTTGACTTCCACTTCCGTGGAGCCGCCGACGCGGATCACGGCGACACCGCCAGCGAGCTTGGCCAGGCGTTCCTGCAGCTTTTCCTTGTCGTAGTCCGAAGTGGTTTCCTCGATCTGCGCCTTGATCTGGCCAACGCGACCCTGGATGTCTTCCTGGGTGCCGGCACCATCAACGATCGTGGTGTTTTCCTTGGTGATCTCAACGCGCTTGGCAGTGCCCAGCATGTCGATGGTCACGTTCTCGAGCTTGATGCCGAGATCTTCGGAGATCACCTGGCCACCGGTCAGGATGGCGATGTCTTCCAGCATGGCCTTGCGGCGATCGCCGAAGCCCGGAGCCTTGACGGCAGCAACCTTGAGGCCACCGCGCAGACGGTTGACGACGAGGGTCGCAAGAGCCTCACCTTCAATGTCTTCGGCAATGATCAGCAGCGGGCGCTGGCTCTGCACAACCGACTCAAGGATCGGCAGGATGGCCTGCAGGTTCGAGAGCTTCTTTTCGTGGAGGAGGATCACGGGATCTTCCAGAACGGCAGTCATCTTCTCGGCATTGGTCACGAAATAGGGGCTGAGATAGCCGCGGTCGAACTGCATGCCTTCAACGACATCGAGCTCGGTCTCGGCAGTCTTGGCTTCCTCGACAGTGATCACACCCTCGTTGCCGACCTTCTGCATGGCTTCGGCAATCATGTCGCCGATGGACGATTCGCCATTGGCCGAAATGGTGCCGACCTGGGCAACTTCGGACGACGACTTGATCTTGGACGAAGCGGCCTTGAGCGAAGCCACGACTTCTTCCACGGCCATGTCGATGCCGCGCTTCAGATCCATTGGGTTGAAGCCGGCGGCAACAGCCTTGACGCCTTCAACAACAATGGCCTGACCCAGAACGGTCGCGGTGGTGGTGCCGTCGCCGGCGATATCGTTGGTCTTGGAGGCGACCGAACGCAGCAGCTGCGCGCCCAGGTTCTCGAACTTGTCTTCCAGTTCGATTTCCTTGGCAACGGTCACGCCGTCCTTGGTGATGCGCGGAGCACCGAAGGACTTTTCGATAACGACGTTACGACCCTTGGGGCCGAGGGTCACCTTGACCGCATTGGCCAGGATGTTGACGCCACGCAGCATCTTGTCGCGCGCGTCGGTGGAGAACTTTACTTCTTTAGCTGCCATGTGAGGCGCTCCTTAAAGTGCAGACAGGGAAAAGGGCAGGGAAGCGGGCTATTTGACCGAGCAAATCGCCTTACGCTTCGACGATGCCCATGATGTCGGATTCTTTCATGATCAGCAGGTCTTCACCGTCGACCTTGACTTCGGTGCCGCTCCACTTGCCAAACAGCACGCGGTCGCCGGCCTTGACGTCCAGCGCCACAACCTTGCCGCTGTCATCGCGGGCACCTGGGCCAACTGCAACAATAACGCCTTCGGAGGGCTTTTCCTTGGCGGTGTCGGGAATGATGATCCCGCCTTTAGTCTTTTCCTCGCTGTCGAGACGGCGGACGACCACGCGGTCGTGGAGGGGACGGAAGCTCATGATTGCTCCTATAGCATCATCGGGACTGCAAATTCGCGCCCTTTGGCACTCACCGAGTGAGAGTGCTAACAGGGTGTCGCTGATATATGCAGGGGGCGCATCCGAGTCAAGCCGGGGCAGGGTGAACCCCGGGCGGGGATGATGCGTTGAGCACCGATACGCACAGCTAGAAAGGCACGAGATCATGACCGTTCAATGTCTGGATAAAGACATCAAGATCCGGCCGGCCGAAGGCCGCGTCCATGTCATCTTCGATGACGCGGAAATTGCCGATTCCATCCGGGCGCTGGAAGTCGATGAGCCCGGCTCGCCGCTGCGCATTTACTTGCCGCGCGAGGACATCCAGCCCGGTATTCTCGAGGCCACCGACACCCACACCACCTGCCCCTATAAGGGCGAGGCCTCCTACTACACCATCAAGACCCTGACGGCGACTGCCGAGGATGCTGCCTGGTATTATCCCGATCCTTGTCCATTGGTGGAGCCCATCCGCGATATGATCGCCTTCTGGGGCGACAAGATCGAATATCGCCGCACAGCGGTTTAACCGCCATTGCGGGTTGCCTTGGGGCTTTCATCGCCCCAGGGCTTGGGGCATAAGGGAAGCCATGAACACACCAGCTCAACCCCTCCAGATCCGCCTGCGCCTCAAGGGCGGCAGTGGCCAGAACGCCAATTGGCAATGGGAACTGCTCGATGCCGCCGGCGCCGTTGTCAAATCCGGCAGCGCCATGGGCCCCGAGCACAAGGCCTTCGCCACCGCCCGCCAGGCCAAGGAAAAACTCGAAAAAGCCGCTGCCAACTAAGCCAGCGCAAACGAGACGCAAGTGACACTTTCCGGCGGGGCCAACCCGGCTTTTTCTCCACCTGCCACGGTTGCTCCGCTACGTGGCATCACCCTCAAGGTTGCTTCGGTCTGCGTTTTCGTGGCGATGTCGGCCCTGATCAAGGCGGCCGAGAACATTCCTGCGGGCGAACTCGTGTTCTACCGCTGTTTTTTCGCCATCGTGCCGGTGCTGGTTTATCTCGCCTGGCAGGGCAATCTGCGTTTCGGCCTGCACACCAACAATCCGTTCGGCCATGTGCTGCGTGGCCTCATCGGCATCGCCTCCATGGGCCTGAGCTTTTACGGGCTGACCATGCTGCCGCTGCCCGAGGCCATTGCCATTGGCTATGCCGCGCCGCTGGTCGTGGTGGTTCTGGGCGCCGTGCTGCTCAAGGAGCGGGTGCAGCTTTACCGCTGGACGGCGGTGATCGTGGGCCTGGTCGGCGTGATCATCATGCTTTGGCCGCGGCTCACCATCCTGAGCGGGCAAACCGCCATGGGCACCGGCGAAACCCTGGGCGCACTCGCCGCGCTCCTGGCAGCGATCTTTTCGGCCTTTGCCATGATGCAGGTGCGCCGCCTCGTGCAAACCGAGCGCACCGAAACCATCGTGCTGTATTTCTTCATCACCGGCTCGGTGCTGTCGCTGTTGACCCTGCCATTCGGCTGGGTTTGGCCCACGCTCGAGCAGACCGTGATCCTCGTCCTGGCCGGCATTGCGGGGGGTGTTGGGCAGATCCTCCTCACCGCCAGCTATCGCCATGCCGAAATGTCGGTGATTGCGCCCTTTGAATATACCTCGCTGCTGCTCGGCTTGGCGGTGGGTTACTTCGCTTTCGGCGACATCCCGACGCTGCCCATGCTGGGCGGCGCTGCGATCGTGATCGCTTCGGGCATCTTCATCATCTTCCGCGAGCACCGCCTGGGGCTCGATCGGAACAAGGCCCGCCAGGCCAGCAGCCTTTAGGCCGCATTGCCGGGGACGCGATAGCGCGATTGCACCAGGCCCGATGGAAAGGCCTGGGTTTCCACATGCTCGAGCACCAGGTCGGCCCCAAGCGGCCCGAACAGGGGAATGCCCTCGCCGATCAACACCGGAATGCGGCTGATCACCAGATCCTCGATCAGCCCGGCGCGCAAAAACGCCTGGATCAGTTTGCCGCCATCCACATAAGCCGCGCGCCAGCCCCGGCCCGCGACCAGTTGCATCGCCTCCTCGGGCGTTGCATCCACAATCTCGACTTTGTCGGCAATCTCCTCGGGCACATCGGTCTGGGTGATGCTGCCGCTCAGCACCAGCACGGGCTTGGAATAAAACCACGGCCGGAAATGCTTGATCACCTCATAGGTGCCGCGCCCCATGATCACCCCATCCATCCGTTCCATATGGGCGTTGAAACCGTGATCCTCGCCAAGCGTCGGGTAATCCGTCAGCCAGGCGATGTCGTCATTCTTGCGCGCGATAAAGCCATCCAGGCTGGTGCCGATAAACACATGACCAGTGGTCACAACTCACCTCCATTGCTGAACCGGGCTTGATCTAAATCCGTGCCCTGTCAAACCCTGGCAGCAGGCTAGCTGGCCACCTCCAGCCCAGCCCAGCCCTGGCGCTTGCGGTAGATGGTCGAGGGGCTGATCTCCAGGGCCGCTGCCGCCAGCGAGATATTGCCGCCAAAGCTGGCAATGGCATCCTCGATGATGCGCTGTTCCTGCTCCCACATTGGCCGCACCGGCGAACGGCGCTCGGCCCGATTGCCGCCGGGGCCCAGTTCGCCCACTGCAGCGCTCGAAGCCACCATGGCCGCACTCACCTCGCCGCCATCGGCGAGCACGGCGATGCGCCGCATCAGGTTCTCGAGCTGCCGCACATTGCCGGGCCATTCCGATCCGCCCAGGACCGCAACCGCCTCGGGCGAAAACCCGGAGAACTGCTTGCCCTGCTCGCGCCCGAACCGCTCAAGGAAATGGCGGGCGAGGGGCAACACGTCGCTTGGCCGTTGCCGCAGCGGCGGCAGGTGGATCGGCAACACATGCAGCCGGTAAAACAGGTCTTCGCGCAATTGCCGGGTTTCGATCAGCTGCGTCAGCGGCTCCTTGGTGGCGCAAACCACTCGTATATCGAGCGCGTTGGTTGGCACCTCGCCCTCGCCAGTGATCCGGCCGGTCTGCAACAGGTGCAGCAGCTTGGCCTGCAGTTCGGGGTCGAGTTGCGCAACTTCGTCAAGAAACAGCGTGCCGCCATCCGCCCGCCGCGCCGCGCCGACGCCATCCGAGCCGGCGCCGAACAATTCGCGTGCCAGGGAATCAGCGTCGGCTGCCGCGCAGTTCACCACGACCATGGGGCGGCCAGCGCGCGGGCTGCTGCCATGCAGCGCCTCGGCGCACAAATTCTTGCCGGTGCCGCTTTCCCCGGTGATGAACACCGGGGCAGGGGAAGGCGCGATCCGCATGATCTGCTCGTAAACGGCCTGCATCGCCCCTGAGCCACCCACAAAGCCGGCAAAATCGGCCGAGGGCCGGGGCAGGGCGGGCTCACCCAAAAGGGCACTGGCCTTGCCGTGGCGCTGTGCCAGCTCGCCGATTCGCGTCAACAGCGTTGCCCCGTCAACCGGCTTGGTCAGGCAATCATGCGCCCCAGCCCGCATCGCCACCAGCGATGCCGACACCGAACCACCATCCGACAGGGCAATCACCAGCGCGCCATCGGCCAGTTTGACCAGTCGCGCCATCGCCTCGTCAGGGCCGGGATCTTCGAGGCTTCCGAGATCCACCAGCACCAGGTCAAAGGCTTCGCGCCGCAAGGTTTCCGCCCCGGTCCGGCCGCAGGCCGCCAGGGCAAGCTGTGGCGCTGGCTGCAATTGCCCCGAGAGAGCTTCTTTGAGGTGCCGCACCGATCGCTGATCACGCTCGATCAGGAGCAGCCGGCCCGGCACTGCCAGGGGTCCCCCAGTGTTTGTCGCCATTGCGGCTTTGCCTTTGGTATAGTTCGACGCCCGCCGATTGTTCTCCAACAGGGTAAATATTCCGTTCCAGCCAGGGCCGGGGCGATGCTAAGAACATTGGGGCCGAATCCCGGCGCCGTTTTGGGGATCGCATCGCGCTGTGCAGGGCCTGGTTTACACCTTTATAGCGGTTTCCGCGGCAGCAGCTGGAGCTGCGGCCTATTTCGGGCTCGCCTTCACCCCCGCCCAGGCCATTCTCGCCGCGCTGGTTTTCGGCTGCATCGCCGTTACCGCCCATGAGCGCGTCCTGCGCCAGCGCGCCGAGCAGCGGCTCGAGCGCGCCATCGAGGAATTGTCGCGCCTCCTTTCCACCGATGCCAAGGCTGGCGCCGTGCTCGGCCAGCGCATCAACGCCATGGCCGACCTCAATGCCGGCCCGCGCCTCGGCGCCGTCGAAGCCGACATCTCCGTTCTGGGCACCGTGATCCGCCAGGTCGCCGAAGCCGTCGCCGATATCGAGGAAAGGGCGGCCCAACCTCAGGCCGCACCCGCCGCGCTGCGACCTGCCCCAGCCGCGACCATCGTGCCGCCACCACGCGAACCCACGATTCCGCTCGAAACCGTGCGGCGCGCCTTTGGCGAAGGGCGGCTGCTCTTTCACGTCCAGCCCGTCGTGACCTTGCCCCAGCGCCGGCCCACCGGCTTTGATCTGGTGCCGCGCCTCGCCCTCGAAGCGGGCGCATTGGCTGAACCGGCCGATTTCCTGCCCCGACAGGGCGGCGCCGATGTGCTGCGTCAGCTCGAAAGCATCGGTTTGCTCGAAGCCATTACCCTGGCCCGCCGCGCCCGCACTGCCGGGCAAAGGCCTAATCTCTTTGTGCCGCTGTCGCGGGCGACCCTGGGCGACGGCCAGGCCGCCGAAGGGTTGATCGCTTCGCTCGAAGCCAATCGCCCCGTAGCGCCGAGCCTGATCTTTGCGATCGAAGAAGCAGAGTGGCTGTCCCTGACCACCGCCGAGCGCGCCGTGGCCGACGCCGTCCACAAGAAGGGCTCAGGCTACAGCATCCTGGCCGTGCAATCGCTGCGGCTCGATGTGGGTGAACTGGCCGCGCGCGGCGTGCGCTCGCTGCGCATCGATGCCGCGCGCTTCCTCGAAGCGCCGCAATCCCTGACTGATTTCCACGCCGCCGATATCGCCGATTACCTCGCCCGCTTTGGCGTGACGCTGCTTGCCAGCGGGGTATCAGCGGAAGCGCAGATCCCCGAATTGATCGATCACCGCATCACCCTCGTGCAAGGGCCTCATCTGGGCGCTGCCGCCCCGTTGCGCGGCGATCTGCTGCTCGATGGCGGCCGCCAGCCCGCGCCCGCCTTGCATCGGGTCGAGGGCTAACTCCACCACTCCCGTGCTGTTTGGGCTTGATCGGCGCCCCCAAGCTGCCACATAGCACGCAGCAGTTTATTTCGGAGTTCCCCATGACGTCCCATCCCGCCTCCATTTCCGGCCTGTCCGATCTTGCCGGGCGCTATGATGCGGTGCTGAGCGATGTGTGGGGTGTGATCCACAATGGCGTGTCGGCCTTCCCCAGCGCCGTCGACGCCCTCGTGAAATATCGTGAAGCTGGCGGCACGGCCGTGCTGATCACCAATGCGCCGCGCCCCTCGGGCCCGATCGTCGACATGCTTGATCGCCTTGGCGTGCCGCGCTCTGCCTATGATGCCATCGTTTCCTCGGGCGACGCCACCCGCGCCATGATCGCCCGCTACCAGGGCCGCCCGATCCACCATGTCGGCCCCGCCACCGAAGACGATGCGCTCTACGAGGGCCTCGATGTGCGCCGCACCACGGCCGATGAAGCAGAAGTGATTGTGGTCACCGATCTCGATGACGACACCCACACCCCCGAAATGTATCGGGAACGCGCCGAGCACTGGCTCGCGCGCAAGCTCCCCATGATCTGCGCCAATCCCGACCGCGTCGTGGAACATGGCGACCGCCTGATCTATTGCGGCGGCGCGCTGGGCGACCTCTACGAAGCCATGGGCGGGATCGTGCACATGGCCGGCAAACCCTATCGCCCCATCTATGAGGAAGCCTTCCGCCTCGCCGAACAGGCCGCTGGCAAGCCCCTCGACAAAAGCCGCGTGCTCGCCATTGGCGACAGCGTGCGCACCGATGCCACCGGCGCCGCCCAGTTCGGGCTCGACCTGCTGTTCATCACCGGCTCGATCCACGCGGCCGAACTCGATGCCTTTGGCAGCCCCGATCCGCAGCTGATCGCCGATCTCGTGGCCCCCAGTGGCGCCCGCCTTGCCGGCTTCCTGCCGCGCCTCACCTGGTAGGCGCGCGTGGCCTTTATTCGACTATCCAGCCTCGATGACGTCCCCGCCGCCCTGCGGGGCGCCTATGTCGCCATCGGCAATTTCGATGGCTTTCATCGCGGCCACCAGTCGATCCTGGCCGCCCTCAAGACCGAAGCGGCGCGGGCGGAGGCGCCCGCGGTGCTGCTGACCTTCGAGCCGCATCCGCGCGATGTGTTTGCGCCCTCGCCCTTCATGTTCCGCCTCACCGATGGCGACGCCAAAGCGCGGCTGGCGGAAGCCCTCGGGCTCGATGGCATCGTCATCCTCCCCTTCGATCGCGCCTTTTCCCAGATCGAGGCGGAAGACTTCGTGTCCCGCTTTCTCGTCGATGCCATGAACGTCGCCGGCGTCATTGTCGGCTCCGACTTTCATTTCGGCCGCGGCCGGCGCGGCACGCCCACTTTCCTCAAGGCGGCGGGGGAGGCGGCGGGCTTTGCCGTCCAGACCCTTGATCTGATGGACGAGGGCGACGAGCCCATCTCCTCCTCGCGCATCCGCGCCGCCCTCTCGGAAGGGGCGGTCACCGCGGCCAATCGGCTTTTGGGCTACCACTGGTTCTTTGATGGTTGCGTCGTGCGCGGGGACCAGCGCGGCCGCGAACTGGGCTACCCCACGGCCAACACCATGACCCCCAACGGCTTCCAGCTTGCCCAGGGCGTCTATGCCGTGCGCGCCCGCCTCGGCAATCGCCTTTTTGGCGGCGTTGCCGCCTATGGCAAGCCCATGTTCGACAACCAGCGCCCGCCCTTTGAAACCCACCTCTTCGACTTCGACGAGGACATCTATGGGCAAACCATCACCGTCGCCCTGGTCGGCCATATCCGCGGCCAGGAAGTGTTCAGCGGCCTCGATGAACTGATCGCCGCCATGGACCGCGACTCGGGCAAAGCCCGCACCCTCCTCACCCAAGCCACCCCCCTCAGCCCGCTCGACGAACAGCTGGGTTTCGTCGGCTAGCCCAAGAACTCGGCCCCATGAGCCATCGCCTCCCTCCCCCCTTGAGGGGAGGGACCGAGGGTGGGGGTTCCGGCTTTGCCTCCGAGTGGAGCCTGGGTACGGTTCCCCTTCGCTCCTCCACTCAAGCTCAGCCGCCTGCACCCCCACCCTAGCCCTCCCCTCAAGGGGGAGGGGACCTATCGTGCCCAACTCCTTGCTCTCGGCTCCTGCCCTCCCTCCCCCTTGAGGGGAGGGCCGGGGAGGGGGTGGTGCGGTGGGCCACTGATGAACCCCCACCCCCAACCCCTCCCCTCAAGGAGGAGGGGAGGCTCTCCACCGGGCTCTAGGCGGGAGTTCAGCAAGCGGTCCACTGCGCTTAAATATCTCCTCGCAAGCCAAATCCCGCAGCCATCGCCTCCCTCCCCCTTGAGGGGAGGGCCGGAGAGGGGGTGGTTATGTGGGCCACTGATCGACCCCCGCCCCCAACCGCTCCCCTCAAGGGGGAGAACCCGCCGCACTCCGCGTCCGCCGGCATTCACGCGGAACTGACGGCCCCCATCACCCCCACCCACCGCAAATCAACCTTTGCCCCTCGCGCCTCACCTTGCTAAAAGGCCGCCAACCTCCCCCAAAGATTGCCGCCTCCATGACCGATACCGCTGCAAGCGCCACCGAAACCGATTATTCGTCGACGCTGTTTTTGCCGCAGACCGAGTTCCCCATGCGCGCCGGGCTCCCCGATCGCGAGCCGCTCTGGCTCAAGCGCTGGGAAGAGATGGATCTTTATGCCCGCCAGCGCGAACAAGCGGCCGATCGTCCGCTGTTTACGCTCCATGACGGCCCTCCCTATGCCAATGGCAACATCCATATCGGCCACGCGCTCAACAAGACGCTCAAGGACATGGTGTCGCGCTCCATGCAGATGCTCGGTTTCAACTCGGCCTATGTGCCCGGCTGGGACTGCCATGGCCTGCCTATCGAATGGAAGATCGAGGAGCAGTATCGCGCCAAGGGCCGCGACAAGAACGAAGTGCCGATCATCGAATTCCGCCAGGAATGCCGCGCCTTTGCCGAGCAATGGGTCGATATCCAGCGCGACGAGTTCAAGCGTCTGGGCGTGCTCGGTGAATGGGACAATCCCTATCTGACCATGAGCTTTGACGCCGAAGCCCAGATCGCGCGCGAGCTGATGAAGGTTGCCGCCTCCGGCCAGCTTTATCGCGGCTCCAAGCCCGTGATGTGGTCGGTCGTGGAGCGCACCGCCTTGGCCGAGGCCGAGATCGAATATCAGGATTATGAAAGCGACACGATCTGGGTGAAATTCCCCGTGCATGGCGCTTCAGCCGAAGCCGGCGCTGATTTTGCCGCCACCGCCCGCCAGGTGCGCGACCTCGGTTCGGCCTTTGTGCTGATCTGGACCACCACCCCCTGGACCATCCCCGCCAACCGGGCGATCTCCTATTCCTCCAAGGTCGCTTACGGCCTCTACGAGATCACCGCGGCCCCCGAAGGCAATTGGGCGAAAACAGGCGAAAAATACGTCATCGCCGACAAGCTCGCCGCTGAAGTCTTTGCCAGGGCCAAGGTCGAAAGCTTCACGCGCCTCGGCGATGTCGATCCCGGCCAGATCACCGCTTGCCACCATCCGCTGCGCGGCCTTGCCGGCGGCTACGATTTCGATGTGCCCCTGCTCGATGGCGAACACGTCACCGATGATGCCGGCACCGGCTTTGTGCATACCGCACCCAGCCACGGCCTCGATGACTTTGAAATCTGGATGAACTCGGGCCGGCTCCTCGCCGAGCGCGGCATCGACACCTCCATCCCCTTTGCCGTGGACGATGCCGGTTTTTACACCGCCGAGGCCCCCGGCTTCGAAGGCGCCCGCGTCATCGATGACAACGGCAAGAAGGGCGACGCCAATAACCGCGTGATCGCAGCGCTCGCCGAGCGCGGCATGATGGTCGCCCGCGGTCGCGTCAAGCACTCCTATCCCCACTCCTGGCGTTCCAAGAAGCCGGTGATCTTCCGCAATACGCCCCAGTGGTTCGTTTACATGGACCGCGCCATCGAGGGCGTTGCCGGCGATACCTTGCGCCACCGTGCGCTCAACGCGATCGACGCCACCAAATTCTATCCGCCTGCGGGGCAGAACCGCCTGCGCTCGATGATGGAAGACCGCCCCGATTGGGTCCTGTCGCGCCAGCGCGCCTGGGGCGTGCCGATCACCGTCTTCGTGCATCGCCAGACCAACGAAATCCTCAAGGACGATGCGGTCAACCATCGCATCGCCCAGGCCTTTGAGGCAGAAGGCGCCGATGCCTGGTACGCCGAAGGCGCCGCCCAGCGGTTCCTCGGCGAGAGCTACGTCGCGGCGGACTACGAAATGGTCCGCGACGTGCTCGATGTGTGGTTCGACAGTGGCTCGACCCACGCCTTTGTGCTGCGCAACAAGCAGAAATGGCCCTACCTCAAATTCCCCGCCTCCATGTATCTGGAAGGCTCGGACCAGCATCGCGGCTGGTTCCATTCCTCGCTGCTCGAGAGCTGCGCCACCAACGGCTTTGCCCCCTATGAAAGCGTGCTGACGCACGGCTTCACCATGGATGGGGAAGGGCGCAAGATGAGCAAGTCCCTGGGCAACACCGTTGCCCCGCAGGACATCATCAAGCAATACGGCGCCGATATCCTGCGCCTCTGGGTGGCGTCCTCCGATTATTCCGAGGATCTGCGCCTGGGCAAGGAGATCGTCCAGACCACGGTGGATGCGTATCGCAAGCTGCGCAACACCCTGCGCTGGCTCCTGGGCAATCTTGCCCATTACCAGCCCGCCGATGCGACCGAGCCCGCCGACATGCCCGAGCTCGAGCAGCTGATCCTGCATCGCCTGGCCCAACTCGATGGCCAGGTGCGCGCCGCCTACAAGGAATATGACTATCGCCGTGTGGTGACGCTGCTCACCAATTTCATGAATATCGAGCTGTCGGCGTTCTATTTCGATATCCGCAAGGATGCGCTCTATTGCGACCCGATCTCCTCGGTGCGCCGCCGCTCTGCCCTGACCGTGCTCAATGGGCTTTTTGATTGCCTCACGGCCTGGCTCGCGCCCATCCTCGTTTTCACCATGGAAGAGGTTTGGCTCGAGCGGCACAAGGAAGCCGATGCCTCCGTGCATCTGCGCTTGTTCCCCGAAGTGCCCGCCGCCTGGCTCAACGACGAACTGGCCGCCAAATGGCAGCTGATCCGCAATGTGCGCCGCGTCGTCACCGGGGCGCTCGAGATCGAACGCCGCGAAAAGCGCATCGGCTCCTCGCTCGAAGCGGCCCCCAAAGTGTTCATCAGCGACCCTGCTTTGCTTGCGGCAGTCGAGGGTGAAGACCTGGCCGATATCGCCATCACCTCGGCGGTTGAACTGGTCGAGGGCGAAGGCCCCGCCGATGCCTTCCGCCTCGATGACGTGGCCGGTGTTGCGGTGGTGCCGGGTCTGGCCGAGGGCAAGCGCTGCGCCCGCTCCTGGAAGATCCTGCCCGAAGTGGGCAGTGATCCCGACTTCCCCGACGTCACCCTGCGCGACGCCCAGGCCCTGCGCGAACGCGCCGCCGCCGGTCTCTAGCCTGGTGCCCGAGCTTCGATCTCAGCTCCGCACGTCCCTTCACCTCCCCCTCCGTGGGGGAGGCCGGGTGGGGGCGAACGACTCCCGATCTTCGCACGACCCCGCGACATCCCCCAATTGGTTGGACGCCTCCCGATGAATCTGCGCGCCCTTGCCGACCCCTCCGTTTACGTCTCGCTCGCCGCAGCCGTGCTCGTTTTCGGCCTCGATCGGGCGCACAAGACCATGCAGGTGTCCGCCAACTGCATTTCGCTTCTGGCGGGTGCCTGCGTTGATCACTTCGAGGCTTTCATCCCCTTTTCCATGAGTGGCTGGAGCGGGGGCGAAGTGGTGCGCGTCACCCCGTTCTTTGATTATGTCCTCGTCTGGAACACCGGCATTTCCTATGGCCTGCTCGACGGCTTGCCGGTCTGGACCCTGGGGCTCGTCATGCTGGTCGCCGTCGTCGCCCTCGCCATCTGGTGGGTGCGCGCCGATAGTGCTCTGCTGCGTCTCGGGCTGGGCCTGTGCATTGGCGGCGCGCTGTCCAATGGCGTTGACCGGTTGATCTACGGCGCCGTGGCCGATTTCTTTCATTTCCACTGGGGCACGATGTCGTTCTACATCTTCAACCTGGCCGATGTGGCGATCACCGCCGGGGTCGTCTTGCTGTTGCTCGACATGCTGGGCGTTGGCCGTCCACGCGCCGCTACGCCCACTGCTTGAACATGCTCGCGCCCCAATCTGGTTTTAGGCGCGAAACTAGTTTATAAGCACTCCCGACATTCTGAAGGACGTTTCATGCGCATGGGATCCACCGGGCCACAGACTGCTGCAAAGCGAGCTTCCCTTTGGGGCAAAGCCGGTTTGGCTCTGCTGCTGACCCTGACTTTGGCGGCCTGCACCACCGTGGAAGGCACCAATGCCTTGACCGATGTCGGCACTTTCGAGCGCGAGGTGATGACTTCGACCGCCCGCGGCGTCGGCCTGCTCAACCGCGCCGACCCCAAGGAAGATCTGACCCAGGCCCGCGCCCCGCTGGTGCTGCCGCGCGATGCCGCCTCGCTTCCGGCTCCGACCCAGTCGGCCGCCGCCCAGTTGCCCGTCAACAGCGACCGCGTCCAGCTCAACACCGCCGGCATGAGCGAAGCCGAGATCAAGCGCCTGCGCAATGCCCGTGTCGTCGATACCCGCACCATCGCCGGTCGCCCCCTGACCGAGCAGGAAACCTCGGCGCTGACCGCCCGCATGCAGGGCGCCAATATGGAAGTCAGCACCACCGGCAAGCGCCCGCTTTATCTGCCGCCTGACGACTATTTTACCCGCGTGGGTGATGCCGATTTGCTGTGCCGCACCCCGAGCGGGGAAGTGGTCTCGCTGCGCGACCGCCGCTGCCCCGCCGATGTGCGCCGCGCCATCGAGGCCCAGCAGCCCCAGGTCACGAGCCCCGGTACTTTGGGCGCCGGCCCCAATGCCAGCATGAAGAGCATGACCAGCAGATAGGCTCAGGCCGCACTCGTTATTCAGCCCCGCCCATTGCGGCGGGGCTTCTTGTTTCCGCGCCGCCCCTTTGGGTCCCGCATGAAAGGCACCGAACTCATGGCCGACCAACCAGCCTCCCCCGATACCGGCGATCGCCTCGCCAAGGTCATCGCCCGCTCCGGGCTTTGCTCGCGCCGTGATGCCGAAGTGTGGATCACCGAGGGGCGCGTCGCCGTCAACGGCAAGAAGGTCATCACCCCCGCCTTCAACGTCACCGACCGCGACAAGGTCACCGTCGATGGCGCCCCGCTCGCCGCCCGCCAGGGCACCCGCGTGTGGCTTTATCACAAGCCCGCTGGCCTCGTGGTCACCGAGAAAGACCCTGAAGGCCGCCCCACCATCTTTGAAGCGCTCGAAACCCACGGCCTGCCACGCGTCGTGTCGGTCGGCCGGCTCGACATCAACACCGAAGGCCTGCTGCTCCTCACCAATGATGGCGGCCTCAAGCGCGTGCTCGAACTTCCCGCTACCGGCTGGCTGCGCCGCTATCGCGTGCGCGCCCATGGCACCGTGACCCAGGCCGCCCTTGATCGCCTCAAGGACGGCACCGAGATCGATGGCGTCAAATACGGCTCCATCGAAGCCACCCTCGAGCGCGAGCAGGGCTCCAATGTCTGGCTCGTCATGGCACTGCGCGAAGGCAAGAACCGCGAGGTCAAGAACGTGCTGGGCGCGCTCGGCCTTGAGGTTAATCGCCTGATCCGCGTCTCCTATGGCCCGTTCCAGCTCGGCGACATTCCCGTCGGCGCCATTGAAACCGTGCGGGCGGCCACCCTGCGCGACCAGCTCGGCAAAAAACTGGCCGAAGCGGCCGATGTGGATTTCGACAGCGAAATGCCTGAAGCCAATGCCCTGATCGGCAAGCCTACCCGCGACCGCCTGACCGGCCGCGGCACCAACACGGTCGAGATTGCCCGCCAGCGCTTCCGCTTCACCGACCATGCCGAAAAAACCGAGGAAGAGCTGCGCGCCGAACGCCCGCGTCAGGATCGTCCGGGCCGCTTTGACAACCGCAAGCCCGGCCCGCGACGTGTCGAGGAGCGCGAGGAATACGAGGCGCCACCGCGCCGCGTGATCTTTGATGATGGCCGTGAAGAAGAATTCGTGGCCAAGCGTTCCACCCGCGCCCCCGCCTTCCGCGACAGGGACGACCAGCCCGCCCGCAGCTTTGGCAAGGCCCCCGAGCGTCCCGCCAAGCCCGCCTTCGACAAGCCCCGCGGCCCTCGCCGCGAGGATGGTGACCGCAGCGGTCCAAAATCTTTTGGCGACAAGCCCAAGCGTTCATTCGGTGACCGTCCCTCCGGCGGCAAATCCTTTGGTGATCGCCCCGGCGGCACCAAGTCCTTTGGTGATCGCCCCGGCGGCACCAAGTCCTTTGGTGATCGCCCCGGCGGCAAGTCCTTTGGTGGGCGTCCTGGTGGCAACAAGTCCTTTGGCGATCGGCCGCGTCCGCCACGCCCCGAAGGTGGGGCCGAGCGCCCATCGCGCGAGTTCACCGGCACGCCCCGTGGTCCGCGCCGCAGCGACGCCGAACGCCCGCAGCGTGATTTCCAGCCGCGCACGCGCGCCGACGCCGAGGCCGCGGGCGCGCCCCGCGCTTACACCCCGCGCCCCGACGCCGATCGTGCGCCCTCGCGCCCTGGCCGCAATTTCTCGGACAAACCGCGCGGCAATCGCCCCGATGGCGATCGCCCACAGCGCGGTCCTCGCCCTGCCGGTGATCGGCCGCAACGCCCCGCTGGTGCTCGCCCGGGTGGTCCGCGTCCGGGCCGCGACGAGTTCGGCTCGGAAGCCAAGACCTATGGCAAGCCCAAGGTTCGCCCCGACGGCAAGCCCCATCCCAAGCGCGAAGGCGCGGCCCCGGCCCGCGGTCCTCGTCCCGGCGGATTCGGCAAGCCCGGTGGCGCCCGCCCCGGGGCATCCGGTGGCGCCCGCCCCGGTGGCGGCGGTCGTCCGTCTGGTGCTGGTCGGCCAGCGGGTGGCCCACGCCCCGCGGGTGGGGCAGGGCGCCCATCGGGCCCCCGCCGGCCAAAACCCTGACCGCAAGCGTGCCGAAAGGGGTTTGAGCTAGATGCGCATCGTTGCCGGCCGCTTTCGCGGCAAGGGGCTCAATTCGCCATCCGATCTCTCGATCCGGCCTACTGCCGATCGGGTTCGCGAATCCATGTTCAACATCCTTGCCTCGCGCCTTGGGCCGGTGCTGGATGGTGTTCGCGTGCTTGATTTGTTTGCCGGCACCGGCGCGCTGGGGCTCGAAGCCCTGTCGCGCGGCGCCAGTCACGTCACCTTTGTCGATACCGGCGCTGAAGCCCGTGGCCTGATCCGCGACCATATCGAGGCTTTTGGCGCCGGGGGCATTACCAAGCTCCTGCGCCGCGACGCCACCGATCTCGGCGTACCCGGCTCGATGAAGCCCTTCAACCTCGTCTTTCTCGATCCGCCTTATGGCAAGACCCTGGGCGAACAGGCGCTTGCGGGCCTGCGCGACAACAACTGGCTCGCCCCCGGGGCCACCATCGTCTGGGAAGAAAGCCGGGACGCCACCCTCGACATCCCCGCCGGCTTCACCCTCACCGACCGCCGCGAATACGGCGCCGCCGCCATCCACTTTTTGGTTTTTGGCGAGGCCGAAGAGGCTCAGGCCTAGGCGCCCTTCGGAGCGTCCCCAATCTCCCCCACCCACCAGCTGTCACCCCGGCCTCGAGCCGGGGCCCATCCCGAGATACCGCGAACTGAGCCCGGCCCCCGGCCTATCGGCTCCTGCCCTCCCTCCCCCCTGAGGGGAGGGCCGGGGAGGGGGTCGACCAATCGCCACCGCAGCCCGCGTAAAGCGGGAATGCACACAACCGCACCCATCCATCCGCCCCATCGCCTCCCTCCCCCTTGAGGGGAGGGATCGAGGGTGGGGGTTCAGGCCGTCGGACAAACTCGTCACGGGGGAAGACCCACCGCTCGAACCCCCACCCCAGCCCTCCCCTCAAGGGGGAGGGGGCGCATCGCGCATCTGGACGGTCAGGAGGACTTAACAGCGTGGGAGGTCCAATCTCCCTCGCCCCCAGCTGTCACCCCGACCCTGAGCCGGGGCCCGTCCCGAAATTCTTCCGCTTTCGCCAACGGCGGGGTCCCATCGCCTCCCTCCCCCTTGAGGGGAGGGATCGAGGGTGGGGGTTCAGGCCGTCGGGAAAACTCTTAACGGGGGAAGACCTACCGCCCGAACCCCCACCCCAGCCCTGCCCTCAAGGGGGAGGGAGGGCATCGAGCCTAGCCCCTACACCCCCACACAAGCCTCGCACCGCCCGCGAATTTCCATCGTCGTGCGCTCGACCTTGAAGCCCGTTTTCCCTGCCCATTCCCCCAGCCGGCTTTCGATCACGGGGTCAGCGAATTCATCGACCTTGCCGCACCCTTCGCAAATGGCAAACGCGATCAGCCCCTTGCGATGGCAGTGCTCGTCCGCACAAGCAACGAACGCATTGAGCGATTCCAGCCGGTGGGCGAGGCCCCATTCCACCAGCTTGTCGAGCGCGCGATAAACCTGCAGCGGCGCCCGCAAACCGTCCTCGCGCAGCCGGTCGAGAATGTCATAGGCGCTGAGGGGAGCCGAGGACCCGGTCAGCGCGCCCAGCACCAGCCCCTGGTTGCGCGTCAGGTCAGTGGGTGCGGCGTGGCTATGCGCCATGAATTTTCCTCCCAAACAATTTGTGGACCGGCACGGCGAGCGAAACCAGAAACACCAGCAAGGCCGCCACGACGATGGAGGGTCCGGAGGCCGTATCCCAGTTGCGCGAGCCGAACAGCCCTCCCACCACGGCAATCACCCCGAGCCCCGCCGCCACCGCGGCCATGCCTTCAGGTGTTGCGCTTAGGCGCCGCGCCGTCGCCGCCGGAATGATCAGCAAGGAGGTAATCAGCAGCACGCCCACCAGTTTCATGGCAATAGCGATGACGCTGGCCATCAGGATCATGAGGATGATCCGGCTCGCTTCCGGGCGCAGCCCTTCGGCTTCCGCCAGCTCGGTGCTGACCGTCGAAGCCAGCAGCGGCCGCCAGGCCAGCGCCAGCACGACGAGGATCGCCGTGCCCCCGCCATAGATCACCATGATATCCTCGACCGAAACGGCAAGAATATCGCCAAACAAAAAGCCCATCAGGTCGATCCGCACCGTGGTCAAAAAGCCCACCAGCACCAGTCCCACGGCGAGGGTCGAATGGCTCAAAATGCCCAACAGCGCATCGGTCGAGAGCGTCGCCTGCCGCTGCAACAGCAGCAGCGCTCCGGCGACGAGAGCCGCAACCGCAAACACGCCCAGCGTCATGTTGAGTGACAAGATGATCGACAGCGCCACGCCGAGCAGCGCCGAATGGGCCATCGTATCGCCGAAATAGGCCATCCGCCGCCACACGACGAAACACCCCAGCGGCCCCGCCACCAGCGCCAGCCCAATCCCGGCGATGAGGGAGCGCGAAAAGAAATCACCGAACATGTGCGGCTCCCTGGAGGACCGATGCAACCGCCCCAATCCCGCCAAACGCGCGATCCCGTCCCTTCCCCCTTGAGGGGAGGGCTGGGGTAGGAGTGCCGGCCCCTCCACCAAACTCGACCTTCCTGCGCATGCCCCTAGTGCCCATGCCCGTGCCCCCCATGCCCGTGCGAATGAGCATGCTCATGCGCCGCCCCAGCCGCCACCACGCAGCCGTCGTCGTGGTGCTCATGGTCGTGGTGGTGCTCATAAATCGCCAGCGTTTCCGCCGCGCGCGGCCCGAACAGCGCGAGATATTCCGGGCTGCGCTTGACTGCCGCCGGCGTGCCGGTGCAGCACACATGTCCATTGAGGCAGATCACCGTGTCGGTTTCCGCCATCACCACATGCAAATCATGGCTGATCATCAGGATACCGGCGCGCGAGCTGTCGCGGATCTGGCGCACCAATTCATAGAGCGCCACTTCGCCGGCAAAATCGACGCCCTGCACCGGCTCGTCCAGCACCAGAAGGTCCGGCTTGCGGATGGTGGCGCGGGCAAACAACACGCGCTGGAATTCCCCGCCCGACAATTCCTGCACCGCCGCTCCGAGGAGCCGCCGCGCCCCGACCAGATCGAGCGCCGCCTCGATTTCGCTGCGGCTGAAGCGGCCGGTCAGCGTCATCAGCCGCTCCACCGTCAGCGGCAGCGTCCAGTCGATGGTCAGCTTTTGCGGCACATAGCCGATGCGCAGCCCCGGCAGGCGCGTCACCGTGCCCATTGTCGGCTTGAGCACGCCCGTCGCCATCTTGGCCGTGGTGGATTTGCCCGAACCATTGGGCCCGATCAGCGTCACGATCTCGCCGCGCCGGATGGCCAGGTCGACCCCTTCCACCAGCACGCGCGCCCCCCGGCGCACGCCGGCGCCGCTCATGCTGATCAATGTTTCGCGTCCTGCCTGCCCGTCCATTTCTGCTCCATCACGTCGCTTGACAGCGTTCTAAACGTTATAGCATAACGCAGCAAGAACGTAATAACATAACAGGATTGCGCCGATGAAGCTGCTCCCCCTTGCCTTGGTTTCGAGCCTGCTGCTGGGCAGCACGGCCATGGCCGCGCCCAATGTGGTAGCCTCGATCAAGCCGGTGCACTCCCTCGTTGCAGCCGTGATGGAGGGGGTAGGGGAGCCGACCCTCATCGTTCGCGGCGCCGCTTCCCCCCACACCTATGCCCTGCGCCCCTCCGACGCCGGTGCGCTGCAGGATGCTGATCTCGTGTTCTGGACCGGGGCTGGCATGGAGCTGTTCCTCGCCGATGCACTGACCACGCTTTCAGGCGAAGCCGAAGTGGTGGAGCTGAGCCAGGCGCCTGGCATCACCCTCCTGCCGGTCCGCGAAGGCGGCACTTTCGAGGCGCACAGCCACGAGGGCGAGGGTCATGACCATGAGCACGACCACGAGGGTCACGATCACGAAGGCCATGACCACGAAGAGCACGATCACGACGAGCACGCCCACGAAGGGCACGACCACGACCATGGCGGCGACATGCATTTCTGGCTCGATCCGCAAAACGCGGTGCACATGGTCGATGCCATCGCCGCAGCGCTCAGCACGGCCGACCCGGAAAACGCCACCGCCTACACCGCCAATGCCGAGCGCGAAAAAGCCGATCTCGTCGCGCTGCAAGCCGAACTGACCGCGAGTCTCGCACCCGTCGCCGACAAGCCCTTCCTCGTCTTTCACGACGCTTACCAGTATTTCGAGAACCGCTTTGGCCTCACCGTCGCGGGCTCCGTCACCGTCACTCCGGACGTCATGCCCGGCGCTCAGCGGATCGACGCCCTGCGCGCCCGCGTGGCCGAACTCGGGGCTACCTGCCTTTTCGCCGAACCCAATTTCGAGCCGACCATCATTGCCGCCATCACCGAGGGCAGCACGGCCAGGGCCGGTGTGCTCGACCCCGAAGGCGGCGCCCTCACCGAAGGCCCAAACCTTTACCCCGAACTGCTGCGCGGCCTCGCCAATGGGCTCCTGGACTGCCTGGGCTAGCTAACCCAGCGGCCCCTTGAAGATAAAGAATGCCCCGAGCGCAATGAGCCCGAACCCGATCCCGTGGTTCCAGGTGAACTGCTCGCCCAGATACGTGGCGCTGAACAGCACAAAGACCGAGAGGGAAATCACCTCCTGAATGGTCTTGAGTTCGGCGCCGCTATAAACCCCGTAGCCGATGCGATTGGCCGGCACCGCCAGCCAATACTCGAAAAACGCGATGCCCCAGCTGGCCAGCACCACCACCCACAGCGCCGTGCCGGGGAATTTGAGGTGCCCATACCAGGCAAAGGTCATGAAGAGGTTGGACGCGATCAAGAGCCCGATCGGGGCCAGCGTGGCAAAGTTCCAGCCCATGGCGATTACCGCGCGCCCTTGGTGGGCTGTTCGAGCGCATACAGCGCATCGCTGATCGACTCGACCTTCTTGCGCAGCAGCTCCTGGGCGTCATGCAGCCCGCGATTATAGTAATAGGCGCCCATTTTTTCGGCAAAAAAGGTCATCAGCATCTCGGCCGGCATCGGCCCGATGGTCTGGTCCAGCTCCAGCCGGAAATAATCCTGGATCTCCGCCACCATGGCCTTGGTTTCGTCGCGGCTGAACTTGATCGGCTTCATTGCGGGCAGGGCTCCAGAATCGGCGGCACGATAATGCCGCGATCGCCCGTCCGGCAAGCGCCACGCCGCGATTGACCCCTCCGGCCCGCCATGCGAGAACACAGCCTGTGTCGGTTCCCCAAGCCCGTTGTGGCGCGGGGATCAAAAGGGAACACGGTGCGGATTACCCATCAGGGGCCAAAACCGTGGCTGCCCCCGCAACTGTAAGCGGTGCGCTCCTCTCCTTATGCCACTGGCAGCCAAGCTGCCGGGAAGGCGAGAGGCGCTCTATTCACCGCAAGCCAGGAGACCTGCCGGCACAGCAACGAGCTTGTAAGCTCTTTTTCGTTCCGCGCACGGAGGGTGCCGCATGAATACCACCACTGTTTCGACTGGCCTTCAGTCTCTTTCGCTGTCCCAGCGTCTTGTCGCCGGCTCGCTCGCGCTCCTGCTCGGGCTGACCCTCCTGGTCGGCACCGGCTTTGCCGGCGATTATCGCCTGCACAACGGCGCCCACGACACCCGCCACGCCATGGGCTTTCCCTGCCACTAAGGGCGAGCACGAGAGACGACCAAAAATGTTCCGCAATCTGTTTTTTGCTGCGCTGGTCGCAGCCCTTTGTGCTGGCCTTGTGGCATCCACGATCCAGCATTTCCGCGTCACCCCGCTGATCCTGCATGCCGAAAGCTTCGAAGGGGAGGGTGGCCATTCCCATGGTGAGGAGGCCACTCCGGCCGAGCATACCCACGCCCCCGGCACCCCGGCCCATGATCATGGCGCTGACGAATGGGCGCCCCAGGATGGTCTTGAGCGCACCCTCTATACCGTGCTCGCCAATCTGCTCGCCGCCGCCGGCTTTGCCCTCGTGATCGGCGCTGTGGGCCTCCTGGCCAATATCCCCATCACCACCGGCAATGCGCTGCTGTGGAGCCTGGCCGGCTTTGCCAGCTTCACCCTTGCGCCCGCCTTTGGCCTGCCGCCCGAACTGCCCGGCATGCCCGCCGCCGGTCTGGGCGCCCGCCAGCTCTGGTGGGTCGCGACGGCCCTTGCCACCGGCGCCGCCTGCCTGCTGCTGGCCAAGACCCGGGCGGGCTGGGCGATTGCCGTGGCGCTCGCACTCGTCCTCGCGCCGCACATCGTGGGCGCCCCCGCGGCTCCCGAAGAGCCAAGCGCCGTTCCCGCCCATCTCGCCACCGCCTTTGCCGCCGCCACCATCGGCAGTTCAGCCGTGTTCTGGCTGGTGCTGGGTGTCGTCTTCGGCCTCGTCAATGATCGCCTCGCCCGCCGCGAGGCTTCCCACCCCATCGGAGCTCCCGCATGACCACCAAGATCCCGACCACCGTCATCACCGGCTTTCTGGGCGCGGGCAAGACCACCCTCGTGCGCCACCTCCTCGCCCATGCCCCCAAGGGCAAGCGCATCGCCCTCATCATCAATGAATTCGGCGATCTCGGCGTCGACAAGGACATCCTCGCCGGCTGCGGCGACGAGACCTGCCGTGAAGAGGACATGGTCGAGCTGTCCAATGGCTGCATCTGCTGCACCGTGGCCGACGAATTCATTCCCACCATGCAGGCACTGCTGAATCGCCCTGAAAAATTCGATCACATCGTCATCGAAACCTCGGGCCTCGCGCTGCCCCAGCCCCTGATCCGCGCCTTCAACTGGCCCGAGATCAAGGCGCAGGTGACCGTCGATGGCGTCGTGACCGTCGCCGATGCCGCCGCTCTTGCCGAGGGCCGCTTTGCCGCCGATGAAGCCGCCGTCGACCGGCAGCGCCGCCTCGACGAAATGCTCGATCACGAAACGCCCTTGGGCGAGCTCTTCGAGGATCAGCTGGCCGCCGCCGACATGGTTATCATCAACAAGACCGATCTGGTGGATCCCGCCACCCTCGAAAAAGTCGAGCAGAATATCCGCGCTGAGCTGCGCCCCGGCGTCGGCATTGTTCGCGCCGCCAATGGCCATGTCGATATCGCGGCGCTTCTGGGCCTTGGCATGGCTTCCGAAGCCGACATCGCCAACCGCCCCAGCCACCACGAACTCGAGCACGAGGGCGAAGGGCACGAGCACGACGATTTCGACAGCTTTTCTCTCCAGCTCCCCGCCATTGCGGGCAAGGACGAGCTGCTTGCCATCATCGAGGACACGATCCGCACCCATGACGTGCTGCGCCTCAAGGGCTTTGCCGCCGTGCCGGGCGCGGCTGCGCGCCTCGCCATCCAGGCCGTCGGCCCCCGCATTACCGCCTATTTCGACCGCCCCTGGGCGCCCGGCGAAACCAGGCAAACCGCACTCGTCGTCATCGGCCAATCCCCGCTGGACCGCGCCGCCATCACCCAAAGCCTGCGCCGCGCCGAGCCTGTGGCGGCATAAGCTCAAAGAGAATGGCTCCACACACCGGGATAGGTTTGCACCCCCACCCCAACCCTCCCCTCAAGGGGGAGGGGGCCGCATTGCGCCTTGGGCACGATCTAGCCCAACCCACCAGCCCAAAGCCCCTCCCCCTTGAGGGGAGGGGTTGGGGTGGGGGTGCAGGCGCTTCCGCCAATCCGGTCTTCGTGGGAGCCTGACCATGCACCTTCTTTCCGCCCAAGCCGGTGCCATCCAGCAGGAAGGCGAGGCCATCGATCTCGCCCAAACCCCTGGCGCCTTCATCTTCGCCTCTTCGGCCGATAGCGAACTGGCCATGCTCGCCGCCGCCGCCGACCGCGCGGGCGAAACCGAGCTGCGCCTCGCCAACACGCTGCGCCTGTCCAACAATCTGTCCGTCGATCTCTGGCTCGAGCAGACCGTCCGTCATGCCCGCCTCGTGGTCCTGCGCCTCATCGGCGGCGCCGCCTATTTCCAGTATGGCGTCGATGAGATCACCGCCCTCTGCGCCAACCGCAAGATCCCCCTTGCCCTGCTGCCCGGCGACGCCAATCCCGACCCCATCCTGCAAGCGCGCTCCACGATCCACCCCGAAGACTGGACCCGCCTCCACGCCCTCCTCATCGCCGGCGGCCCCGCCAACGCCGACGCGATCCTGAGGTCGTTCGGTGAACTCGCCGCCGAGCCCTCCCTCCCCCTTGAGGGGCTTCGAGCCGTCCCGCAGGGCGGATCGCTCCAGTGGAGCGATCCGAGGGGAGAAGGCCACGAGGGCTATGCCCGAGTGGCTGCCGGGGAGGGGGTCCCTCAGACCGAACTCAAGCCCCGCCTCTCCGACCTCCAGCCCCAACCCTTCGCTCGCTTCTCCCTCTGGCACCCCGCCACCGGCATCACCGACGAAACCGGCCTAAGGCACCGGCATCTCGAGCTTTCGCCTCCCTCCCCCTTGAGGGGAGGGACCGAGGGTGGGGGTCATTCGGCTCCTGCTGTAACGGCCCCCCACATCCCCATCCTCTTTTACCGCGCCGCGCTCGAAGGCGCCGGCACCGCCACCCTGCAGGCCCTTGTTGCCGAGATCGAGAACCAAGGCCTGCTGCCGGTCCCGATCCTCGTGTCCTCGCTCAAGGAAGCCGCCTGCGTGCGCTTCGTGCAGAATGTGCTCGAGAGCTTCCCGCCCGCCGCCATCTTCAACCTGACCGGCTTTGCCCTCGCGCTGGACCCCGACGACACCAAGTCCGACCCCTTCAGCGGCACCGATGCCCCCGTCATCCAGTTGATCCAGTCCGGCCGCTCGGAAACGCAATGGCAGGCCGACCCCCAGGGCCTGTCCTCCAAGGACATGGCGATGTTCCTCGTCATGCCCGAACTCGATGGCCGCATCGGCGGCCTCCTCGTCGGCCACAAAGCCGATGCCGTCTGGCACACCAGCACCCAATGCCCGCTCAGCGCCTATGCTCCCGACCATTCCGGCATCGGGCGCGCCGTCCAGCTCGCCCGCAATTGGGCCCGCCTCCGCGCCACCCCCCGGCCCGAGCGCAAACTCGCCCTCATCCTCGCTAACTACCCCCTCCGCGACGGCCGCCTCGCCAACGGCGTCGGCTACGACGCGCCGGAGTCGACGGTGGCAATCCTCAAGGCACTGGATGGGGCCGGGTACACGCTGGCCAACCCAGCACCGGACCCATTCCCCTCCCCCTTGAGGGGCTTTGGAGCGGCCCGGAGGGACGATTCGCTCCAGTGGAGCGAATCGAGCGACAAAGGCCAAGAGAGCTATGCTCGACTGGCAAGCGAGGGAGGGGGTCCATCAGTGATGAACCGCACGACCCCCACCCCCAACCCCTCCCCTCAAGGGGGAGGGGAGGCTCCACCCCTTGTCTTTGGCAATGGGCGGATGCAGCAACGCAAACACATCAATCGCGCCCGGGCCCTCCGCGCCGACCAGACTGTGCCTGAACGCGTGCTCTGGCCGCTGCTGAAGACCTTTGCGGAACGTGGCGTCAAGTTCCGCCGTCAGGTTCCTTTGGGCCCCTATATCGCCGATTTCGCCAGCCACCATCCCAAGCTCGTCATCGAGCTGGACGGCGAAACCCACTTCACGGACGAGGGTCAGGAACGCGACCTCGCCCGCACGGCCTTCCTGGAAGGCCTCGGCTACCAGGTTCTGCGCTTCACCAATTCCGATGTCGCAACTAACCAGGACGGAATTTGGCAGACCATCTCCTCGACACTAGATGGACTCTCGGCTCCATCCCTTCCCTCCCCCTTGAGGGGAGGGACCGAGGGAGGGGGTCGTGGTGTTCGGCACCAAACCTACCCAAAATCCTCAGCCAACCTCATCACCGCCCTCCAATCCGGCCCCACCAATGCCGACCCGCAGCGCGGCTCATCCGCCGCCACGCTCTCGCTCGCCCGTTATCGCGAGCTCTTCGCCACGCTCCCGCAAGCGATCCAAACCGAAGTCACCACCCGCTGGGGCGACCCCGCCACTGACCCCTTCGTCCGCCACGACACCTTCCACCTGCCGGCCCTTATCTTTGGCAATGTCACGATCCTGCTCCAGCCCGGCCGCGGCTATGGGCTCGACGAGACCCAGAGCTATCACGACCCTTTTCTGCCCCCGCCTCATGTCTATCTGGCCGCCTATCTCTGGCTGCGCCACGACTGGTGCGCCCATGCGCTTGTGCACAACGGCAAGCATGGCACGCTGGAATGGCTGCCCGGCAAATCCACCGCGCTCGATGCGGCGAGCTATCCCGATGCGCTTTGGGGCGGGCTGCCCCATCTCTACCCCTTCATCGTCAACGATCCCGGCGAGGGGACCCAGGCCAAGCGGCGCACCGGGGCGGTGATCATCGATCACCTCATTCCCCCGCTCACGCGCGCGGAAACCTATGGGCCGCTCAAGGACCTTGAAGCGCTGCTCGATGAATATTATGCCGCCGCGGGCATGGACCGGCGCCGCCTCGCCGACCTGCGCCGCCGCATCCTTGATTTCACCCGCGACAGCCGGCTCGACCGCGATATCGGCCTGCCCGAGGACGAAACCGAGGCCCTGCTGAAGATCGACAATTTCCTTTGCGACCTCAAGGAAGCCCAGATCCGCGATGGCCTGCACGTCTTTGGCCAGTCGCCCGCGGCTGAACTGGAACGCGACCTCATCGTGGCCCTGGCCCGCGTGCCGCGCGGCGAAGGTCCCGCCGAGCGCTCCCTGATCCGCGCCCTCGCCGATGACCTCAAGCTCGGCTTTGACCCGCTCACCGCCAAACTGGGCGAGCCCTGGGTCGGCCCGGATCTATCTGCATTGGCCTCACTCCCCCTTGAGGGGAGGGCCGGGGAGGGGGTCCCTCCGCTCCGTCACCGCACCGTCGGCGACATCGTCGAACAACTCGAACACCTCGCCGCCGAACTCGTCTCCGGCCCCGCGCCCGAGCCCGGCTGGACCCAAACCGCCGCCGTGCTCGAAACCGTCGAAGCTGTCATCCGCCCGCGCCTGCGCGCTTCGGGCCCCGCCGAAATGGCCGCGCTTCTCGATGGGCTCGACGGCAAGTCTGTTCGCCCCGGCCCTTCGGGCGCACCTTCGCGCGGGCGCCTCGACGTGCTGCCCACCGGGCGCAATTTCTTTTCCGTCGATACTCGCGCCGTGCCGACCCCCACCGCCTGGGAGCTGGGCCGCAAATCGGCGGAAAACCTGATCCTGCGCCATTTCCAGGATACCGGCACCTATCTGCAGGCCGCCGCCATCTCCGTCTGGGGCACCGCCAATATGCGCACCGGCGGCGACGACCTCGCCCAAGCCATGGCGCTCATCGGCGTCAAACCGGTCTGGGATCCCGGCTCGCTGCGCGTTTCGGGTTACGAGATCATCCCGCTCGCCAGGCTCGGTCGTCCACGCGTCGATGTCACCCTGCGCATCTCGGGCTTTTTCCGCGATGCTTTCCCCGCCCAGATCACCCTTTTTGATCGGGCGGTCCGCGCTGTGGGAGCCCTCGATGAACCCACCGAGGACAACCCGGTCGCCGCCCGCATGCGCGCCGAAGCGCTGGGGTTGATGGCGCAGGGGCAAAGCGAAGCCGAGGCGTTCCTTGCCGCCGGCCACCGCATCTTCGGCTCGCGCCCCGGCACCTATGGCGCCGGCCTTGGCGCCCTCATCGATGCCGGCACCTGGCAAAACAAGGCCGAGCTCGCCGCCCGGGTCCTCGATTGGGGCCACTATGCCTATGGCGCCAAATCAGTCGGCACCCCGCAGCGCGACGGTTTCGCTGCGCGCCTCGCTGCCGTGGACGCGGTGATCCACAACCAGGACAACCGCGAGCACGACCTGCTCGATTCCGACAACTACTACCAGTTCGAGGGTGGCCTTGCCGCCGCCGCCGAAACGCTGAGTGGCCACCAGCCCGCCGCCTTTCACAACGATCATTCCCGCCCCGAACGCCCGCTGATCCGGACCCTCGGCGAGGAAATCAGCCACGTCATGCGCTCGCGCGTCGTCAACCCGAAATGGATTGCCGGGGTCAAGCGCCACGGCTATCGCGGCGCCTTCGAGATCATCGCCACGGTGGATTTCATGTTCGCCTTCGCCGCCACGACCGGCGCCGTGCAGACCCACCATTTCGACCTCGCCTTCGAGGCCTTCATCGAGGACGACGCCACGCGCGACTTCCTCGCCACCGCCAATCCCTTCGGCTATGCCGAATTGCTCAAGAAATTCAACGAGGCCCGCGAGCGCGGTTTTTGGACCCCGCGCTCCAACTCGGCCTTTGCCTATCTGGAGACCGCGCCATGACCGACCAGCCCGCCAAGCCGCTCAAGAAGACCGACGGGATGAGCGAGGCCGAGCGCGACGCCTACCACGCCGAAAAAATGCGCAAGAAAAAGGAGGCCCGCAACAAGATCCTTGCCACCAAGACCGCGGAAAAGGGCCTCCTCATCGTCCACACCGGCAAGGGCAAGGGCAAATCCACCGCCGCTTTCGGCATGGTGTTCCGCGCCCTGGGCAATGGCATGCGCGTGGGCGTCGTGCAGTTCGTCAAGGGCGTCTGGAACACCGGGGAGCGCACCGTGCTCGACAAATTCCCCGATCAGGTGACCATCAATGCCATGGGCGAGGGTTTTACCTGGGATGTCGCCGACCGCCAGCGCGACCTCGCTGCCGCGCGCAAGGCCTGGGAGCAGGCCAAGGCGCTGATCCTTGACCCCGGCTACAAGCTGGTCCTCCTCGACGAGCTCAATATCTGCCTGCGCTACGACTATCTCCCCATCGAGGAGGTCGTCGAGTTCCTGCGCAACAAGCCGGCCGACAAGCACGTCATCGTCACCGGCCGCAATGCCAAGGATGAGCTGATCGAAATTGCCGATCTCGTCACCGAAATGACCGAGATCAAGCACCATTTCCGCGCCGGGGTGAAAGCCCAGGCCGGCATCGAGTTCTAGGACGCTCGCCTCAGCAGCCCACCTTCCGCAGCGAGCGCCCGAGCCGGTCCAGCACCGGGCGCATTTCGCCGAATTGCGCCGCCGAGATTTCGATCTGCCAGCTTGCGGTGCTTCGCCGGTCGCACAAAAGGATGGTGCGGCCAAACCGCATCCGCGAGCCTTTCACGGCCGAAAAACTCGCCCAGTCCGGCGTCACCATTTGCTCCCCCGCCCGCCAGCCGCTGCGTTCCAGCTCACGCCCGATCCGCGCCACCGTCCCCGCTAACGGGCCGCGCATCGGCTCGCCCCAGGCGCGGAAGGTCACCTCTTCCCCCGCCAGCTCGAAACTCTGCCCCGCCTCATCGCCTTCGCCCGCGACAAACCCGGCCGGCACCTCCAGTGCAAAGCCGAACCGCGTGTTCTCGTAACGCAGCGCCCCTTGCCCCCAAGCGGGCGCCGCCAGCAGCATCAGGCCCAACATGGCCAGCACCCGCATTACAGCACCACAATCCCGGCATGCTTGGCCTTGTTTTCCGGCTCCACGTGTATCGTGATCTGCGCATCCTTGACCGCTTCGCGCAGCTTGCTTTCGATCCCGTCGCAAATCCGGTGCGCTTCATCAACGCTGAGCGCGCCCGGCACCACCAGGTGAAAATCGATAAACACCATGCGCCCGGCCTGCCTGGTGCGAATATCATGGGCCTCGATGGCGCCGGTGGCATTGGTCGCGATCACCTCGCGAATGGTTTTCTGCGTTTCGGCCGGCACAGCGACGTCCATGAGGCCCCCCACGCTCGCGCGCACCACCCCCCAGCCCGACCACAGGATGTTGACCGCGACCAGCGCCGCGAGGATCGGGTCGAGCAGCGCCCAGCCGGTCATGATCGCCAGGCCCAGGCCCACCAGCACCCCGATGGTGGACACGACATCGGTCAACAGATGCTTGCCATCGGCTTCAAGCGCCGGCGAGCCTTCCGCGCGGCCATGGCGCAGCAATACGCCCGCCCAAACGAGGTTGATCACCGTGGCCACCGCCGCCAGCAGCAATCCCTGCCAGGGCGCATCGGGCAGCCGGGGGTGAAAAAACCCGACCCATGCCTCGCGCAGGATCAGGATCGCGGCCACGATGATCATCACGCCTACGATCACCGCCGAAAAATACTCGGCCTTGCCATAGCCATAGGGCAGGGCGGCATCGGCCGGCCTTTGCGCCAGCCGGACCGCGATGAGAGCCGTCAGGGCCGTCACCACATTGACGATCGATTCCAGCGCGTCGGAAAACAGCGCCACCGACCCGGTGAGCCACCAGGCGAGGAACTTGATGCCAAGCACCACCAGCCCAACCAGCAGGCTTGCAGCAGCGATGTGAAGGGTTCTTTGCATGGCCTCGATCCGTCCGGCCTCCTTGTTGCGCCTGCGGCAAACGGGGAGGGCGGCCTGATAGCCCGTTCCGGCCAGCGCAACAATGATTGTCTTTGCAACTGCTTTTCATCTGCAAGGCCCCTGTGGGAAAGCGGCTGTTTTGCCTGCAGACCGGCACGTCCAGGCTCATCGCCCGCCAGCGTAACGCTCGGATCGGCCTCTAGAGCCGCCCTACCCACAAGTGTCGTCCCGACCTTGAGCCGGGATCCATCCTGAAGTGGGAGCAGCTACAGCAATGGGCCGTCAGGCTGCGGGCGCCACGCCCCCAGGCTCATTCCACTGGTGGACTGATCCGCCGCTCGGCGCGGTAAAGCCCGATGCTGTGGATAAACACCAGCACCCCCAAGCCCTCCAGTGCTTCCTCGATGATCGCCGCGAGGCGATAGGAGGCGGCGGTCACATCCCCCGTGGCATCCGAATAAAGCTTGCCCCCGATCAGCTCCATGCCGATGGCGCCGCCGATAAACAACGCTGCCGCCAGCAGCATGGTCGCGCGCGCACGTCCCGGCAGCGCCCGCAAAAAGGGAATAAAGGCCACCAACCCCAGTAGGCACAGCGCCGCCACCGGTAGCACCCAGGCGAAGGTCAGGAACCCCGATGTGCCAAGGCTCGAACCTACCGGCGCCGACAGCAACTCATGAACGCTCAGCGCCTCGTCGGCCGATAGCCCGAAAAACACCACACCCAGCAGCGTCCACTGCGCCCCGATCAGCCGCTCCCGGCGATAAACCCTGGCGCCGGTATCGAGCAGCATCAGGCCTGCGCCCGCCAGCAGCAGCTGGGAAAACCAGGTGTAAACGCTGCGCTCCACATCGAGGTCGAGCAGCCAGATCCTATCCTCCCCGTCCAGTCCCAGCCCATGCTGCACCACGGCAGCACCGATCAGCACCGCCCAGATCAGCAGCGGCACCAGGATAGGGCGGACAACCGGCCGCGCGGCGTCCAGCCTGCGGGCGTGCTCCTCTGTTATCTCGGTCATCGCTTCGCCCCGGCCCAGTGTCATTGAACTGTCATAATTGACCCCGGCTGCCGGACGATCTACCCGTCATGGCGCGTATAACCGCTCCGGCCGAGTACCTAATCCAAATGGCCTAGCAACCCCCTTCAGAGCCGCCGCAAGGGGCGCCCCCGGCCTGGCATCTCAACTCTAAGAGCTATTCGCCCGGTCCTACCGGCGCCGCATTCCGCCGCATTGATTGCCCCTATCGGCTCGGGCGCTTACAAGCCGCAGGGCAAGCGGCATCGAGCCTCATGCTGCACACGGGAGCAACCACATCGCCATGGGGCAGGGCACTGTGCATACCATTCCAGCCGAGCCGGCCCGGGTATTGGCCGGAATTGGCTCGCGCCGCCTAACCGATCCACAGGAGATCATCGCCCTTGTCGGGCAATGCCTCGAGGAAGCCGGCATGCCATTGGCCACATTGGTGGCCCTTGCCAGCCATGCCCGCAAGGCCGGGGATCCGGCGTTGCTTGCTGCCGCAGACGGGCTCGGCGTTCCCCTCCGCCTGCTTGATGGTCACGCCCTACGGGCAGCCGTCCCCACTCCATCAAGCGTGGTTGAGCGCCATACCGGGCTCCCCTCCATTGCCGAAGCCTGTGCCCTTGCCGCCGGCACGCTGCTGCTGCCCAAGCGGCAAACCGCTCGCGTCACCTGCGCGCTCGCTTTGTGCCGTCCCAGTTGGCAGCTCGATCGCTTCGGCCAGCCCGCGCCTCAGCTAGCCAATGCCGCCACGCAGGCCTCCACATCGGCGACCTCGCGCGCCGGCGGATAAGCTGGACGCGCGACCATGATCACATTAGTCCTGCGCTGGCGCGCCGCCTCGAGCTTGTCGGCGGTTTGTGCGCCGCCGGAGTTCTTGCTGACCAGATGTGTGATTGCTTCCCGCTCCAGCAGCGCCAGTTCCCCTTCAAGTCGGTAGGGTGGGCGCGACAGAATTATTTCGGCATGCGGCGGCAGTGGCTTTGCCGGCGGCTCGATCAAGCGCACCACAAACCGGCAATCCTGGCGGCGGAGAAAGGCCTCGAGCCCACCATGTCCGGTGGTCAGCAGCACTTTGGCGCCCGCAGGGATGGCCGCGGCCGCGGCGGCCAGGTCGGGCACATGGGTCCAGGGCGCCTCGGGCGGCTCCCGCCAGGCTGGCCGCACCAGCCGCAACAGCGGGACGCCAGCGCCGTTTGCCGCGGCAACCGCATTGGCCGACATTCCGGCAGCATAGGGATGGGTCGCATCGATCAGCCAATCAAACCCGCTCGCCTGGAGAAAGGCCGCGAGGCCCTCAGCCCCGCCCAACGAGCCAATCCGCAATTGTCCCGCCGGAACCATCGGCTCCTGCGTACGTCCAGCCAACGAAGTCGTCACTTGGTGCCCGAGCGCCACCAGCCGCTCGGCCAGCTTGCGTGCCTCCCCCGTTCCGCCCAGCACCAGGATATTCATCTGTTCGCCATCTGCTTGTTCGCTCCCCGCCATTGTGGCGGCTCCGCCCGCGCGCCTCAAGGCAATCCCTGCCGCTTTCCCGCCGCAGCCCTGCGGCAAGGTGGTGCGGCGTGAGCCGGGGCTTTGTGGTTGCGGCCCCCCGCTCGGGTTCTGGCAAGACGGTCATCACCCTTGGCCTGCTCGCCGCCTTTCGGGCGCGTGGCACGGTCGTGGCCCCCGCCAAGGTTGGCCCCGATTATATCGACCCCACTTTTCTTGGTCGCGCCGCCGGCCGCGACGCGGTCAATCTCGATCCCTGGTCCATGACGCCGGCTCGCCTGCGCCATCTCGCGGGCGTTCAGTCCACCGGCGCCGACCTCCTGATCGTTGAAGGGGTCATGGGCTTGTTTGACGCCGGCGCCGATGGCTGGGGCTCCACTGCCGATCTTGCCCAGATGTTGGACCTGCCCGTGGTGCTGGTGGTCGATGCCGACAAGCAAAGCCAGTCCGTTGCGCCCCTGGTCGCCGGCTTTGCCCATTGGCGATCCGGCGTGCGCATCGCGGGCATCATTCTCAATCGCGTCGCTTCCGCCAAGCATGAGCGCATGCTGCTTGAAGCGCTGCTGCCCACCGGCATCCCCTGTCTTGGCGCCATTCCGCGCAACACCGAATTGGCGCTCCCCGAGCGCCACCTCGGGCTTGTTCTGCCCGGCGAGATCGAGGGTATCGCCGATTTCCTCCAAACCGCCGCCACCAGCATGGGCGACTATCTCGATCTCGATCGGCTCCAGGCACTCGGCGCGCCCCTCGCCGCAGCCGATGCTGGGAGCACTCCGCTGCCCCCGCTGGGTCAGCGCATCGCGATTGCGCGGGACGCGGCGTTCGCCTTTCTTTATCCGCACCTGCTGGATGGCTGGCGCGAGCAGGGGGCCGAACTGCTGTTCTTTTCCCCGCTGGCCAACGAGCCGCCCGCGCCGGGGGCTGACGCCGTGTTCTTGCCCGGCGGTTATCCCGAACTCCATGGCGCAACCCTCGCCGCCGCATCCATCTTCAAGGCGGGTCTCCTTGCCGCTCGCGACCGCAATGCGCTGATCTATGGCGAATGCGGGGGCTTCATGGTTCTGGGCGACGCTTTGGTGGACAAAGCGGGCACTGAACACGCCATGGCCGGCCTCTTGCCCATCACCACCCGCATCGATCGCCCCAAGCGCATTCTCGGCTATCGGCGCCTGCGCCACACCGGCGCCTTGCCCTTTCCTCCCAATCTGCACGGTCACGAATTTCACTATTCCTCCGCCAAGCAGTCGCGCCTGCCGCCCCTTTTTATCGCAGCTGACGCGCGCGGGGTTAACTTGCCGCCCATGGGTGCGGTGATCGGCTCGGTGATGGGCTCCTATGCCCATGTCGTGGATGCCGCCCCATGAGCGCCCGCGCCCTCATGGTCATGGGCACCGGCTCCGATGTCGGCAAGTCGCTGATCGTCGCCGGCCTCTGCCGCGCCTTCACCAATCGCGGCCTGCGCGTAGCGCCGTTCAAGCCGCAGAACATGTCCAACAACGCCGCGGTCACTGCTGATGGCGGCGAGATCGGTCGCGCCCAGGCGCTGCAGGCCCGCGCCTGCCGCCGCGATCCGCTCACCGCCATGAACCCGGTGCTGCTCAAGCCCGAAGGCGAAACTGGCGCGCAGCTGGTGGTGCGTGGCCAGCGCCGCCAGTCCATGGCCGCGCGCGAATATTTTGCCCGCCGCGCCGAACTCCTCCCCGAAGTGCTCGCCGCCTACCGCGAATTGGCCGCCGACACTGACCTGGTTTTGGTGGAAGGGGCGGGCAGTGCCTCCGAAGTCAACCTGCGCGCCAACGACATCGCCAATTGGGGTTTTGCCCGCGCCACATCCATCCTGACAATTTTGTTAGGTGACGTTCATCGTGGTGGCGTAATTGCGGCACTGGTCGGCACCTTTGCCGTAATCGACCCCGAAGACCGCGCCCTGATCGCCGCCACCATGATCAACAAATTCCACGGCGATCCAACCCTCTTCGACGGCGCCAAGCGCTTTCTCGCCGAGAAAACCGGCGTCCCCTGCCTCGGCCCCATCCCCCATTTCCCCGCCGCCCACCGCCTCCCCGCTGAAGACGTGCTGGCGCTCGAAGCCAGCCAACCCATTGCCAGTACAGGCAGATTCACCATCGCCGTCCCCCGCCTGCCGCGCATCGCCAACTTCGATGACCTCGATCCCCTGCGCGCCGAGCCCGGCGTCGAGCTCATCCTCGTCCAGCCCGGCCAACCCATTCCGCGCCAAGCCGACCTTGTGATCCTCCCCGGCTCCAAAGCCACCCGTTCCGACCTCGCCGCCCTCAAGCTAAATGGCTGGGACATCGACATAAAAGCCCATCACCGCGCCGGCGGCCGCATCCTCGGCATCTGCGGCGGCTACCAGATGCTGGGCCAATCAATCGCCGATCCCGCCGGCATCGAGGGCGCCCCCGGCACCAGCGAAGGCCTGGGCCTGCTCGAGGTCACCACAATCTTATCCCCCACCAAGCAACTGCGCCTCGAGCAAGCCATCCACCCCGCCACCGGTGAACCCATCAGCGGCTACCACATGCATATGGGTGTCACCCAAGGTATTGATGTAGCTCGACCTTTCGCCGAAGTTGCCGGCCAACCGGAAGGCGCAATAAGCCCGGATGGCCGAATCATCGGCACCTATCTGCACGGCCTTTTCGCCGCCGATCCCTTCCGCCGCGCCTTTCTCGGCGCCGTCGCCACCCCTGATCTCGACTACGAAGCCGGGGTCGATCAAACCCTCGACGATCTCGCCGCCCATCTCGAGCACCATCTCGACCTCGACGCCATCCTCGCCCTGTCCCGGACCGCCCGGCTGTGACCAACCTCCTCATCGCCCCCATCGCGCTGCTGCTCGAACGCTGGCTCGGCTACCCCGACTTTTTGCTTCGCCAGATCGGCCACCCCGTGATGTGGTTTGGCCGCCTCATCTCCTGGCTCGACAATCGCGTCGGCCGAGACCGGCTTTCCCCCGAGGCGCAGCGCCGGGCAGGGGTGATGGGCGTAGTCGTGTTGCTGCTTGCAACTCTCGCCATCACCTTGCCGCTGCAACTGTTTTTGCGCGCGCTGCCTTTTGGCTGGCTGGCGGAAGCCCTGTTGGCGACGCCTTTCCTCGCGCAAAAGGAACTCGGCCGGGCGGTCAACGCCGTTGCTCTCGCCCTTAACCGCTCGCTGACCGAGGGCCGCGAAGCCGTCAGCCACATCGTGGGCCGCGACCCCGAACAACTCGATGAGGCTGGGGTGGCGCGAGCAGCGGTGGAGACCCTCGCCGAAAGCACCTCGGATGGCGTGGTCGCGCCCTTGTTCTGGCTGCTCATCGCTGGCCTGCCGGGCATCGCGCTCTACAAGGCGATCAACACGGCAGATTCCATGATCGGTCACCTTAACCAGCGCCACCGCTACTATGGCTGGGCCGCTGCCCGGCTGGACGATCTCGTCAACTGGATCCCCGCCCGCCTCACCGCCGTGCTGATTGTCCTCGCCTGCCGGTTCTTGCCCGGTGCCTCGGCGGCGCAGGCCTCGGCAACGACCCGCCGCGATGCCCGCAAACATGCCTCGCCCAATTCCGGCTGGCCCGAAACCGCCTTTGCCGGTGCGCTGGGTTTTGCCCTTGGTGGGCCGCGCGCCTATGGCGGCGAAGTGGTGGATCTGCCGCTACTCGGGTCGGGCAAGCGCGACCTCGAAGCCAACGACATTGCACAGGCGCTGGCGCTCTACCGGGCGACACTTAACGTGCTGCTGGCGGCCTGCCTTGTCCTGCTGCTCCTGGGATGGCTGGTCGACTAGCCGCAGATCAGTCGTCCGTGGCGCCCTTAAGCGTTATCGGCAATCCGGCAACCACGAAATACACATCCTCGCAGATATCGGCGAGGCGCTGATGGGCGGCGCCCGCGAGGTCCCGGAACGTCCGGGCCATCGCATTATCCGGCACAATGCCCAAGCCCACCTCGTTGCTGACGAGGATGACGCGGGTCTTCTCCATTTTCGCCAGCCCGTTGACGAGTTCCTCCACCGCCGCGGCCACATCGGCATTGGCGACGAGCAGATTGGTGATCCAGAGGGTTAGGCAATCCACCAGCACCACATCATGGCTGTTGCCAGCGCGCAGCAGCGTCTGGCTGAGCGCCAGTGGTTCCTCGATGGTGGTGAAGCGGCCACCGCGGCCGCGCTGGTGGGTCGCAACCCGCTCGCGCATCTCGCTGTCCAGCGCTTGCGCCGTGGCGAGATAGGCGGGGCTGCCGCCTGAGCGAATCGCCAGCCGCTCGGCAAATGCCGTCTTGCCAGAGCGCGCCCCTCCCAGAACCAGCACATGCCGCTGCATCATCGCACCTTTGTGTTTTTAGCCGTGAGGGCCGGTTCAACGTCGGCCGCACTTTGATCCCTAGTATTAGGCCGATTTGGCTGTGCAAGCGAGCTTGCCCCACACTGGACGATCCGACGCTTATTCTACTTTCGTCTTAGCGTCTTTCGCACTATGGTCCGCGCCGAAACAAGCCTTTACCATCCCGGATTTTCCAACGGAGTTGACCCGCGTGCCCCGGTTTTATCTTGGCGTTGACGGCGGCGGCACCAATTGCCGCATCCGCTTGGCTGACGAAAATCTGCAAACGCTTGCCGAGGTCAAGAACGGGCGCTCCAACCTACAGATCGATGGCGCGGATCCCGCTTACAAGGCCATCCTCGACGGCACCCGCGATGTGTTTGCGGCCGCCGGGCTCGATTATGCCGAAACGGCCAACACCTATGCCTGCTTTGGCATGGCGGGTGGGCGCATGGATACGGCCCGTGCCGCTTTTGCCGCGCGGCCTTGGCCCTTTGCCGGGGTGCAGGTCTATGACGATATCGACATTGCCCATGCCGGCGCCCTGGCCGGCAATGATGGCGGGGTGATCATTGTCGGCACGGGGTCTGCGGCCCTGGCTGTGGTCGAGGGGGAGCGCTTCCAATGCGGCGGCTGGGGCTTCCAGATCGGCGACCAGATGTCGGGCGCGATCCTCGGGCGCGAACTGGTGCGCTATGCCGTTGAAGCCAGTGATGGGCTGGTCGAAGCCTCGCCGCTGACCGAAGCTGTGCTTGCCGCCTTGGGCGGCGACAACCAGGCGGTCATGAGCTGGTCCTTTGCGGTCGATCTCGACGTCAAGATCATCAGCCGCGACGGATCAGAAGGGTGCGACGATGCCTTGATCGGGCGAGCTCCGGCAGAATTTGGCAAGCTGATCCCGCTGCTGATGGAATACTTTGATGCCGGCGACCCGGTTGCCCAAAAGATGATGACCGTACAACTGGGCTATGTGGACGCCTATGTTCGCTGGTTCCAGGACCGCAACGCCAAGGTGATGGCGGTGGTAGGTGGCTTTGGGCAGCGCATCTTCCCCATCCTGCGGGAACGTTATGGGGATTTCGTCGCCCTCCCACAGTTTGAACCTCTGCATGGCGGCGTTATTCTCGCCAGGCAAATCTTCGCTTCTGCCGACAACAAGGGACTATAGCTCGTGTCCAGCCGCATTATTCCGGTCCAACCCTTCGATTATGTGGTGTTTGGGGCCACAGGTGACCTGACCAAGCGCAAGCTGATCCCGGCCCTTTATCATCGGTTCAAGGATGGGCAGTTCGACGAGCGGTCTCGCATCATCGGCGTTTCACGCTCTCCCTTGTCCGATGCCGAGTTCCAGACCCTTGCCCGAAATGCGGTCACGGAGTTTGTCGAGCAGGAATATCACGATGAGGCAACGATCGACCGCTTTGTGTCGATCTTCTCCTACGTCGCCAATGATGTGAGCGACCCGGCGAACTGGGCCGACCTTGACGGCGCGTTGCGGGACGATCCCGAGATCGTGCGCGCCTTCTACCTGGCGGTGGCACCCGACCTGTTCGAGCCGATAGCCGAATATTTGTCGAAGAAGGGCTATTACCGGCGCGACGCCCGCGTCGTGATCGAAAAGCCGCTTGGCCACGATCTCGCATCCTCTATGGAAATCAATGATGGCGTGGCCAAGATCTTCGAAGAAGATCAGGTTTATCGCATCGACCATTACCTCGGCAAAGAAACGGTGCAGAACCTGCTGGCGCTGCGCTTTGCCAACACCTTGTTTGAGCCGGTCTGGAACTCGGCCCATATCGACCATGTCCAGCTTACCGTTTCGGAATCGGTCGGCGCGGGAACGCGCGGCTATTACGACGAGAGTGGCGCCCTGCGCGACATGATTCAGAACCACATGCTGCAACTGCTCTGTCTTGTGGCGATGGAGCCGCCAGCCTCGGACGACGCCAATGCGCTGCGCGATGAAAAGCTTAAAGTGCTGCGCTCGCTCAAGCCGATTACTGCGGGGGATGTAGCGCGCATGACCGTGCGCGGGCAATATCGCGCGGTGTCTTCGGAAGGCACTTCGGTCAAGGGCTACCAGGAAGAACTTCCGGGCGAAAAGAAGGGCTCGCGCACCGAAACCTTTGTGGCGCTCAAGGCCGAAATTGGTAATTGGCGTTGGTCGGGCGTGCCGTTCTATCTGCGCACGGGCAAGCGCATGGCCCAGCGCGTCTCGGAAATCTGCATTCAGTTCCGCGCCATCCCGCACTCCATCTTCGATCACGCCGAAGGCGCGCCCAAGGCCAACAAGCTAATAATCCGCCTGCAGCCCGATGAGGGCGTCAAGCTGATGATGATGATCAAGGATCCCGGGCCGGGCGGCATGCGCCTGCGCGAAGTCCCGCTCAATCTGAGCTTTGCCCAGACCTTCACCGAGCGCACGCCGGAGGCCTATGAGCGGCTGCTGCTGGACGTGATCCGCGGCAACCAGACCTTGTTCATGCGCCGCGACGAGCTGGAAGCGGCCTGGAAATGGGTCGATCCGATCCGCGAGGCCTGGGACAATTCGAGTGAGCCGCCCCAGCCTTACACCGCCGGAACCTGGGGCCCATCGGGTGCCATTGCGCTGATCGAGCGCGACGGTCGCACCTGGTATGAGGAAGATCACTAAGACCATGCTCGACCGCCGCACCTTTGCCGACAAGCCCACCCTCGCCAAGGAATTGGCCGAAGCCGTTGCGGACCGTATCCGCGCAGCCATCGCCGAGCGGGGCAATGCAGCCATTGCCGTGAGCGGCGGCTCGACGCCCGCGCGCTTTTTCCAGGCCCTGGGCAAGTTCAAGGACCTCGACTGGGAAAAGGTGGTGGTCACCCTTGTTGATGAGCGGTGGGTCGATGAAACCAACGATCGCTCCAATGCGCTGCTGGTCAACGAGCGCATGCTGCAGGGCCCGGCCGCGGTAGCGCGGTTCTTGCCCCTTTATTCCGGTGGCGATGCACCCGACGATGAAGCTGTAGAGCGCACCAACGCTCAACTGGAAGCGCTGCCGCGCCCCTTTGCCGCCGTGGTCCTCGGCATGGGCAGCGACGGGCATACCGCGTCCTTCTTTCCCGGGGGCGATACCCTGGCCGAGGCGCTGAGCGCGCCGGGACCAACCATCGCCATCCGGGCGCCTGGTGCGGGCGAGCCACGCATCACGTTTACCCTTCCGCGTCTTCTGGAAACGGATGGGCTCTACCTCCATATCGAGGGGGAAGAAAAGGCCGCCGTTTTGGACGCGGCGTTGGGCGAAGGTCCCGTTGAGGACATGCCCATTCGCGCCGTGCTGCGCTCCGGCCATCCTTTAACTGTCTATTGGTGCCCATAGTCCCCGAAGCGCTCCCCAATTGACCGCTTTGGCCACTTGCGGCTCCACCAAGGAGCTCCAATGCCTGTTCAGCAAGCCATCCAGGATGTCACCGACCGCATAGCGGCCCGTAGCCGCGACAGTCGCGCCCAATATCTGCGCCGTCTCGACGCCCAGCGGGAAGCCGGGGTTTATCGCTCGAGCTTGTCGTGCGGCAATCTCGCCCACGGCTTTGCCGCCTGCTCGCCTGCCGAAAAAGCGGCGCTGGCTGGCACCAAAACGCTCAATCTGGGCATTGTCACCTCGTATAATGACATGCTCTCGGCGCACCAGCCCTACCAGTTCTACCCCGAAATCATCAAGCAAGCGGCTGCTGCGATCGGTGCCACCGCCCAGGTGGCCGGCGGGGTGCCAGCGATGTGCGATGGCGTGACGCAAGGCCAGCCTGGCATGGATTTGAGCCTGTTCTCGCGCGATGTGATTGCCATGGCGACGGCTATCGCGCTGTCGCACAACATGTTCGACGCCGCCGTTTACCTGGGTATTTGCGACAAGATCGTTCCGGGCCTGCTGATCGGGGCGCTAACCTTCGGGCATCTGCCGGCCGTGTTCATTCCCGCTGGGCCCATGCCCTCGGGCCTGCCCAATGACGAGAAGAGCCGCGTGCGCCAGCTTTATATGGAAGGCAAGGTGGGACGCGCCGAACTGCTGGAAGCCGAGGCCAAGTCCTACCACTCGCCGGGAACCTGCACCTTTTACGGCACCGCGAACTCCAATCAGATGCTTATGGAGATCATGGGCCTGCATCTGCCCGGGGCCAGCTTCGTCAACCCCGGCACGCCCTTGCGCGATGCGCTGACCCGGGAAGCTACCGTGCGAGCACTGTCCTTGACTGCCCAAGGCAACAACTGGACCCCGGTGGGGCACGTGATCGACGAAAAGGCCATCGTCAACGGGCTCGTTGGCCTGCATGCCACGGGCGGCTCCACCAACCATACCATGCACCTGATTGCCATTGCGGCCGCCGCGGGGCTGCAGGTGACCTGGGACGACATGTCCGATCTCTCCGACGCTACCCCGCTGCTGGCGCGCGTTTATCCCAATGGCGTTGCCGACGTGAACCACTTCCACGCAGCTGGGGGCATGGGCTTCCTGATCCAGGAATTGCTGGCATCGGGTCATCTGCATGAAGATGTGAAGACCGTCTGGGGCGAGGGCCTCTCCAATTACACGGTTGAAGCCAAATTAATCGAGGACAAGCTGAGCTTCGAGCCCGCTCCCAAGCACTCGCACCTGCCAAAGGTACTAACGGGCACGGCCGCACCCTTCCAGCAGACTGGCGGCCTCAAGCTCCTGACCGGCAATCTCGGGCGCTCGGTGATCAAGGTTTCCGCAGTCAAGCCCGAGCACCGGGTCGTCGAGGCTCCGGCACGGGTGTTCAACGGCCAGGAAGAAATGCAGGCGGCGTTCAAGGCGGGCGAGTTGAACGGCGACATGATCGCGGTTGTCCGCTTCTCGGGTCCGCGGGCCATCGGCATGCCCGAACTGCACAAGCTTACTCCCGCCCTCGGCGTGTTGCAGGATCGCGGCTTAAAGGTCGCTCTGTTGACAGACGGGCGAATGTCGGGCGCTTCGGGCAAGGTCCCGGCGGCCATTCATATGACCCCGGAGGGGGTCGATGGCGGCCCTATCAGCAAGCTGCGGGACGGCGACATGATCCGGCTCGATGCCAATGCGGGAACCTTGCAGTTCATGGGCGATGAGGCCGAACTCCACGCCCGCCCGGCCGCCACCGAAGACTTGAGCAACCAGCAATGGGGTATGGGCCGCGAACTGTTCGCCGGCATGCGCAGCCTTGTGGGCGTAGCCGACCGGGGTGCCAGCGTATTCAGCTGAGCCCCGCTAGACCCCGAACGGGTAGGTTTCGGGGACCCCACGGGGCCGCTCGGTTGGGAGCGGCGTAACTGCCTTTGTCTCATTGAACCAGACAAAAGCGTCGAATTGCTCTGGCAGCACGGCATTGAAGTAATGGCTCTGCCGCTCCGTTTCGGGGCGGTAGATCACCCCGATCGCTCGCTCCAGCCGGGGTTCTGACAACGCCGACCGCAGCTGAGCGTCGCTGCGCCAATCGACCAGACCGCGCTCGACCCCGGCGTCGCGGAATATCCGCTCATGTGAATCGGGGCGGGCCGGACGGACCGTCTTGATCCGCATCGGCTCGTCCCAATCATCGGCCGCAGCCACCGTTCCGCGATCGGTGCCAAAGCCAATTGCAACTGCACGCTCGCCCCAGGCCGATTTGGCGTGATCGCCGATATTAAGCTGCCCCTGCCAGCCCATTTCGGTAGCCGCCGCCCGGCCCACATGCGAGTTGTGCGCCCAAACAATTGCCTTGGCGTCGGGACCCCGATGCTCCAGCACTGCCTCGAGCGTCTCGAACATATGCCGGTCGCGCAAATTCCAGGACTCGTTGGAGCCCTGATACATGACCCGATAATATTGCTCGGCGGCGAGCACCACTCGGGCATTTTGGGTCGCATCAAAGAAATTGGCGCTGTCCTCACCTGCGTAGCTGAATTGGTGACCCATTAGCTCGGTAAGTTGCTCCACCACCTTTTCTTCGCACGGGTCGATCTCGCCGGTGATGACGGAGCGGCCATACCATTCGGGCTCGGCTTGCCAGGGCGTGAGGCAGCCATACCGCCGTCGTGCCTTTCGCGCTTCCGCCGGATCCACACGGTCGAGATAGCCCAGCACTGCACTGATCGATCCACGCAGCGAATAAACGTCAAGCCCGCGGAACTCGACGCGCCGGCTCAATGGCAGTGCTGAATTATGGGTATGCAGCCAGCCAACAAAGTTGGCCACATCCTCGTTGCGCCACATCCAGGTGGGAAAGCGGGCAAAGGAGGTTTCATCATAGCCAGGGCCTTGCCGCTGGCGGACATGGTGATCAATCCGGTTCGCGTCGGGCCAGTCCGCCTCCACCGCCACGATGGAAAAGCCATGGATGACGATCAGGTGGCGGGTGATGGCCGCGCGCGCAGCATAAAATTCCGAGCTGCCATGGCTCGCTTCACCCAGTAGGACGACTTTGGCGTCGCCGAATGCATCGAAGCAGTTACCGAACTCGATCGCATCGGCCGGATGGGGTAGTGGCTGGATCGCCTGTTGTAGCTTGCGGACGATCCGGGCGGCTGCTTCCGGCCTCTCATCAACAACGCTCATCTCGACCTCTGCAGGAGGTTAACGTCCTGCCCGGGTGATCGCTGCAGCCTTAACCTGGTTAGCGGGTACGTCCGAACAGGCGCTCGATGTCGCGCTGTTTAAGCTCCACATAGGTTGGACGCCCATGGATGCACTGGCCGGAATGGGGCGTACGTTCCATGTCGCGCAGCAGCGCGTTCATTTCCTCCACCCGCAACCGCCGGCCTGAGCGAACCGAGCCGTGACACGCCATGCGCGCGATGATCGCTTCCATCCGATCAGCCAAGGCCGAGCTGGTTTCCCACTCCGCCAAGCCATCGGCAATGTCCTGTACCAGTCCTGCGACGTCCGTTTGGCCTAACAAGGCAGGGGTCTCCCGCACCGCCACCGCTCGCGGGCCGAAGCGCTCGAGATAAAGTCCGAACCGCTCCAGTTCGGGGGCCGCTTCCTCGAGCCGGGTGCAATCCTCCTCGGGCAGTTCCACCACCACCGGGATCAGGTGGGCCTGGCTTTGTATCGGACCCGCTGCCATTTGCTGTTTGAAGCGTTCGTAGACCAGCCGCTCATGAGCGGCATGCTGATCTACCAGCAGCAGGCCATCGCCGTTCTGGGCAATGATGAAATTGTCAAACATCTGTGCCCGGGCGGTACCCAGCGGATAATCGCCTTGATCCCTGGCCTCTGGCACGGTTTCCACCCTGGCGCTGGGCTCGGCAAGGCCGGCGAGGCTCCGGGGCAGCGACCTCGGGGTGTCCACAAGCTGCCTGCTATTTAAGGATGGTGCGGCTGCACAGGGCGGGGCGGAATAGCCAAGCCCCGGGCTTTCTGCCAACTCAGGGGCCGATGCGAGGATTGGGGTTGAAAAGGCACCAAGCACGTCATCGGCAACGCTGGACGAAGCCTTCCAGCCCGCTGCCGTCAGCGCTTCACCCACCGCGCGGATCACCGCACTGCGCACCGCTCCCGCATCGCGGAACCGTAACTCAGCCTTGGCGGGATGAACATTGACATCCACTTCGCCCGGATCGATCGCCAGATACAGCGCCACCACCGGAAAGCGGTCGCGGAAGGTGTAATCCGCATAGGCGGCCCGGATGGCGCCGATCAGCACCTTGTCGCGTACCGAGCGGCCATTGACGAAATAGAACTGGGACAGCGAATTGGCGCGGGTAAAGGTCGGCAAGCCGGCGAGCCCCGCAACCACGACGCCATGGCGTTGCGTGGCAAGGGCCACGGCGTTGCGGGCGAAATCATCACCCATGATCTGAGCGAGCCGACCTTCGAGCGCACCCGACCCATGCACCGCGGGCCAATTGGCGGGTGAACGATCTGTTCCACCCAGCACGAAATGCACGCCGGGATTGGCCATGGCGAGCCGCTTGACCACTTCGGTAATCGCCCCGGCTTCTGCCCGGTCCGACTTGAGGAATTTGAGCCGCGCCGGCACATTGCGGAAGAGGTCCTTGACCTCAACCACGGTGCCGCGGTTGAGCGGGTGCGGGATCGGACCGCGTCGCACGCCATCCCTGACGGACAGGCGCAACCCGCTTTGCGCCCCTGCCGGACGCGAGGCGATAGAAAGTTCGGCGACCGAGCCGATCGAAGCCAAGGCTTCCCCACGAAACCCCAGCGTGCGGATCTCGTCGAGATCGTCAGCCGAAAGCTTGGAAGTAGCGTGCCGTTCCACGGACAGCACGAGATCGTCGCCATCCATGCCGCAGCCGTCATCCTCGATGCGGATCAGGCTTTTGCCGCCGCCGGCTGTGGTGACTGTGATGCGGCTCGCTCCGGCATCGATAGCGTTCTCCACCAGCTCCTTGACCACGCTCGCGGGCCGTTCCACCACTTCGCCCGCCGCGATGCGGTTGACGAGATTTTCGGGCAGTTGCCGGATCGGCATGGGCGATTCTCCTTGCGGCCAGCATAAGCCAAGCCGGCTGTTATGCCGACCCTGCTTTTGTGCTGCGCGGCGACATTAGCGAACCATGACGGCCCGCACCGCATTGTATCGGGGCAGCAAGGAGCGCGCACCATGAGCGAAATCAAAAAGCCCGGCAGCCCGGCAGACGAGGCAAAGGCCGCCAATGAAGCGGCTAATAGGCAGTTTAACGGCGACAAGCCGGCCCCTGGCGCCAAACTGCCCGAGGCCAACGACGACGTGACCAAAGCCAACCACGAAGCTAATGCGGAATTCAATGGTTCGGGGGAAGGCGCCCCTTCGGGCAACAGCGTGGGCGGATTGCGCGGCCCTGCCGATTAAGTCTAATCCTCCGGGACGAATGCGCCCGGAGAACCAATGCATGCCCCAAGCCGCTATGGACCTGGCCCTGGAGCTGGCCGAAGAAGCCGCCGCCGATGGCGAGGCTCCCGTTGGGGCGGTTGTCGTGGAAGGGGTGCAGATTCTGGCGGCCGAGCGCAACCAGATGCGTGCGCTCAACGATCCCACAGCGCATGCCGAAATGCTGGCCATCCGCGCGGCGCTCGCCCGCCGAGGCACCGGTCGGCTGGATGGCTGCGATCTCTATGTCACGCTCGAGCCCTGCGCCATGTGCGCCGGTGCCATCGCCCATACGCGACTGCGTCGAGTTTATTTCGGTGCTGAGGACCCCAAGGCGGGTGCGGTGGAGAACGGCATTCGCCTCTTCGCCCAACCGAGTTGCCACCATCGCCCGGAAATCATCGCGGGCTTAGGAGCTGCCCGGTCCGAAGTCTTGCTCAAGCGCTTTTTCGCCAAGCTGCGCTAGCGCACCACGTCCGGCGAGCTGTCGATCACCGGTATCCGGCCTTGCATATAATCTTCCATGCGCTGCGACAGCATCCGCTTGAACCGGTCTTTGTCTGCATCCACGTGGGCGAAGATTTCGCGCACCCGCCAGAACTCAAGCATGCCGAAGGACGAGACATGGGGGCGGATATAGATGTCGGGTGGATAAGCCGCCATCATATGCGCGGTCAGCGAGTGCATCATGATCTGGGCCGAGCCGAACCACATATCGATCGGCTTGTGGTCGGTCTTGTTGAGCCCCAGCGAAGGGTCGCCATTTACATCAATCCCGATCAAGAAGTCGGTGCCGATATCGGCTTGGTCGAGCGGCAGCGGGTTAACGACCCCCCCATCGACCAGGACGTGATTGGCATAGCTCACCGGCTTGAAAAAGGTTGGAATGGCAATGGAGCCGGCAATGGCTGGCCGCAACAGGCCGGTGTTGAACACGACCTGATGCCAGGACTGGTAATCGGTTGCCACCACATAAAGCGGCACCGATAGCTCTTTAAACGTTTCCGGGAACCCGAGGGGGGTGAAGGCATCAACGATGCTGGTGGCATCGAGCTGGGTCGGAATACCGTTTCTGAGAATGCCCCCAAGCCGGATATGGGTCGCCCAAAGCTTGCCGGCTATGATCCGCATCGTGCCCAGCACTTCAGTCGAGTGCTCGCGCAACTCCTTGCCCGTCATACCGGCAGCCCAGCCAGCGCCGATCAAGGCACCGATCGAGGTTCCGGCGATAACCGAAGGCCGCAAGCCAAGCTCATCCATGGCCTCGATGTAAGGAATATGGGTGAGCCCGCGGGCCGATCCGCCACCCAGTGCTACCCCGATCTTGGGTCCGGCAGATGTGCTCACCCCGCTCCGCTCCGCCCGTAAGCCGCGCAAATGATCCCCAAGAGCCTTGCCGCGCAGCTGCAGAGCCGTCAGCTTACGCCTAGGTGGAACGCCGTCAAAGGTGGGCGGCGGGGATGGTAAATCCGTGCCGTTGGTGTGGGGCTTAGGCGCGGTTACGCTCGATGGCCCGCCAGCCAATATCTCGGCGGCAAAAGCCCTCTGGCCAATCAATCTGGTCCACGCATCGGTAAACACGACGCTGCGCCTCTGCTATATCTGCCCCAAGCGCCGAAACGTTGAGAACCCGTCCCCCTGCTGCCAGTAAACGCCCGCCTTCGCGCCGCGTTCCGGCGTGGAAGATTTGAACACCGTCGTGGTTAAGCCCGTCCAACCCCCTGATCTCCGACCCTGTCGTGTAGGAGCCGGGGTAGCCCTTGCTGGCGAGGATCACCGTCATGGCTGTCTCGGGGCTCCAGCGCACCTCGTGCCCGGCGAGAGCGCCAGTGGCCGTGGCATAAAGTAGTTCCAGTAGATCGGACTGCAGCCGCAGCATCAGCACCTGCGTTTCCGGGTCACCGAAGCGGGCATTATATTCAACAAGCTTGGGGCCCTCATCGGTGAGCATCAGCCCGGCATAGAGCACCCCCTGGTAAGGCGTGCCGCGCGCAGCAAGGCCGCGCACCGTAGGCTCAATGATTTCGCGCAGAACGCGCGCTTCGAGATCGGGTGTTAGAATATCGGCGGGGCTGTAAGCGCCCATGCCGCCCGTATTGGGACCGGTATCGCCGTCAAAGGCGCGCTTGTGGTCCTGCGCAGTGGTGAGCGGCAGAATGGTCTGACCGTCGCACAGAACGAAAAGGCTCACTTCCTCGCCCGTCATGAATTCTTCGATCACCACCGATGCCCCGGCGGCACCGAATGTGCCGCTGAAGCAATCCACGACCGCAGCGCGCGCATCGTCCAGCGTTTCGGCGACCGTCACGCCTTTGCCCGCCGCAAGGCCATCGGCTTTGACGACGATGGGGACCGTCTGGGTGGCCAGATAATCGAGCGCCGGACCTTGGCTCTCAAAGCGGCGATAGGCGGCCGTCGGGATGCCCATCTCGTCGCAAAGCGCCTTGGTGAAGCTTTTGGAGCCTTCAAGCTGCCCGGCGGCCCTTGAGGGGCAAAAGCAGGCGACACCCGCCCCCCGCAGATCGTCGCCTAGCCCAGCGACCACCTGGGCGTCAGGGCCCACCACTACGAAGTCGACGGCCATCAGCTTGCAGAAATCGATCACGGCCTGATGGTCGGTCATGTCGATGGCGACGTTTTCGGCGATCTCGCTCGTGCCACCATTGCCGGGCGCGACAAAGAGCTGGGTCAGCCGGGGCGACTGAGCCAGTTTCCAGGCGAGCGCATGTTCACGTCCGCCTGAACCAATCACCAGAACCCGCATTCGCCCCTCCGTCACTGTCTGGCGCGGTGATGCACCAGAGGGTGGGCCCGGAGCAAGGCGGAACTACATCTCCGCTTCACGGAAAATCGGGGTGACGTCCTCGTTCCACTCGCCGTTGAACTTGGCGAGCCACCGCTCGGCCGGCGACTGGGACAGGCGAATGGTTTCTTCCAGCGGCGCCAGATGGATGGTTTCGTCCTTGCCGGCGGCATTGCGGCGATCACGCCGTACGAGGCCAGCTTCGGCAATGCCCACCGCCTGCGCAGCAAAATCATAAACATTGGTGCGCCCCAGCGGCGTATCGAGGCCCAGGCGCGGCACTTCGCGGCGCAGGTGCTCGCGATCCCCCTCGGTCCAGGGCTGGATCATCTCATAGGCGGCTTCGAGGGAGATATCGTCGTAGAGCAGACCAACCCAGAGTGCCGAGAGCGCGGTGACCGACTTCTCGTCGCCCATATCGGCGCCGCGCATTTCGAGGAACTGCTTAAGCCGCACTTCGGGGAAGATGGTCGAGAGATGGTCTTCCCAATCCTTGATGGTGGGCTTTTCGCCGGGCAGTTGGGGAAGCTCGCCCTTGAGGAAGGCACGGAAGCTTTCGCCCGCGACATTGACGTATTGCCCGTCGCGGATAACGAAATACATCGGCACGTCGAGTGCATAATCGGCATATTGCTCAAAGCCGAAGCCCTCTTCGAATGCGAAGGGCAGCATGCCGGTGCGGGCTGCATCGGTGTTGAGCCAGATGTGGGAGCGGAAGCTCAGGAAACCCGAATCGCGGCCATCCACAAAGGGCGAATTGGCAAAGAGGGCGGTGGCGATGGGTTGGAGGGCGAGGGCCACTCGCAGTTTGCGCACCATGTCTGCTTCGCTCGAAAAATCGAGATTGGCCTGCACTGTGCAGGAGCGGAACATCATCGAGGTGCCGAGTGTGCCCACCTGCTCCATATAGGGCGCCATGATGCCATAGCGCGACTTGGGCATGGAGGGGATCTCGGCGACCGACCAGGTCGGCGTCACGCCCAGCCCAAGGAAGTGGATGTCGAGCGGCGCGGCTGCGGCCTTGGCGACGCGCATATGCTCGGCCAACTCGGCCGCGGTGCCATGCAGGTCCTCCTGCGGGGCGCCCGAGAGTTCGAACTGCGCGCCTGGCTCGAGCGAGATGCCGCCCGCGATCTCGTTGTTACGCAGGCCGATGGGATTGTCCCCATCGAAAAAAGGCTCCCACCCGGTGAGCTGCTGCACCCCTTCCAGCAAGGCGCGAATCCCCTGCGGGCCATCATAGGTGACGGGCCGCAGTGGATTGGTGTGGAACACGTGCTTTTCGTGCTCCGTGCCGATCCGCCAGGCGCTTTGCGGCTTGCAGCCGCGCGCCATCGCCTCGATCAGGTCGGCGCGCGATTCGATGGGAGACGAGGGGTGTTCGGCGCCGGCCATGGGATGCTCTTGCAATGGAAAGGTCGAGTATGGCGCGAACATAGCGTTGCACCGCGACAAAGCAATCAGCTTATCGCCAATCACCGATGCTAGCCTGAATCACCGCTAGCGCTGCGACAGCCGCCGTATCAGCCCTGAGAATGCGGGGGCCGAGGCTGATCGGCACCACAAACGGAGAGCCATGCAGACGGGCGCGCTCCTCGGGCGAAAAGCCGCCTTCCGGGCCGATCAGCAGGCCGACGGGCGTGTCGCGCAGGCCAGAAAGCGTCGCGAGCGGCGAGTCGGACGCCTCAGCTTCGTCGGCAACGATTAACCGGCGATTGCCCTGGGCTTGCGTCCAGCCATCGAGCAATGACGCAAGGGTGATCTCGCGCTCGATTCGCGGGATGCTCAGAACTTCGCATTGTTCGGCCGCTTCCACGGCGTTGGCGACCAGACGTTCATGCTTGAGCCGGCTGACCTGGGTAAACTGGGTTAGGACCGGCTGGATCGTGCCGGCTCCCATCTCGGTGGCCTTCTGGATCACATAATCCAGCCGCTCGGTCTTGAGCGGCGCAAAGCCATACCAGAGCGGCGATGGCGGCGTTTGGGGGGCAATCTGCTCGAGGATCTCAAGCACCACGGCCTTTTTTGCATCCACTACCATCCGGCAACGCCAAGCGCCGTGGCGGCCGTTGAACAACACCACTTCATCCCCCACGCTCTTGCGCAGCACCGCGGCTAGATAAAGGGACTGCTCCTTGCCCAGCGCAATTGGTGAGCCGGGCCCAAGATCGGGCTCGACATAAAGGCGGGGCAGGGTGGCGTGGAAGCGGGGCATGACAAGGTCCGATGAGCGCAGAAAGCCAGCCAGCAGGCGTGGCGCGGTCAGCTCTACTCTAATTCGCGCAAACGCAGTAGAGCAGCAGCACGAGGCGAATGATCCGCGCCCGCGCAATCAAATGAGGATAGCATGGCGAGCCCATTGGACGCTCAGATCGGAACGGGTGTGGCTGATGCCGCACAGGGCAATTGGGTTGACCGTTTCGCGCCCGCATGGCTCAAGCCCTATGCGCGATTGGCGCGCTGGGATCGACCGATCGGCTTTTGGCTCCTGTTCTGGCCCTGTGCCTGGGGCCTGGGACTTGCTGCTGTAGCCGAGCCGCTTCGCGGCTTTGATTGGCGGGCGGCCGTCCTGATGTTTGTTGGCGCCGTGCTGATGCGGGGCGCCGGCTGCACGTTCAACGACTTTGTGGATCGCGACATCGACACCAAAGTCGCACGCACCCGCTCGCGGCCTATCCCTTCCGGCCAGGTTTCGGCAAAAAAAGCGCTGGTATTTCTGGTGGTGCAGGGGCTGCTGGGTCTGCTTATTCTGCTGCAGTTTAATCCCTTCACCATTGTTCTCGGCGTGGCCTCGCTGGTGCTGGTCGCCATCTACCCCTTCATGAAGCGCGTGACCTGGTGGCCGCAGGCCTTTCTGGGCCTCGCCTTCTCCTGGGGCGCGCTGATGGGGTGGTCGAGCCAGACTGGTGGCCTGTCGGTCGCGCCGCTGCTGCTTTATTTCGGCTGTATCCTGTGGACCATCGGCTACGACACGATCTACGCCTTGCAGGACGTGGAAGACGATGCCCTGATCGGGGTCAAATCCACCGCTCTGCTGTTTGGAAAGCGCGCAAGAGCCATTGTGACCGGCTTTTATGTCGCGGCCTTCGTGTTGTGGCTGGCGGCGGCGGTGCTGGCGGGCGCCGGGGTGCTGTTTGCCGTGCTTTCGCTGATCGCGTTGGGGCTCTTGTTCTGGCAGGTGCAAACCCTTGATGCGGGGGCGCCCGGCAATGCGCTGCTGCGCTTCAAGAGCAATCATTATGTCGGGGTTGTCTTGACCCTGGCTCTCCTTGCCGAGTGGGTCTGGTAAGGGCGCGCAAAACGCCAAAGGGACCAGCCGCACCACCGACTGGTCCCTTCAACGTGCTTGGAGGCAACTCGGAATCTAGTTCGCTTCGCCCTGGCCGGGCTTGCGGCGATTAAGGAAGCGGGGGCGGCGGGCGGCATCGGCAGCAAGGCGGCGCCGGGCAACCCCTTGCCCGAGCATTACCCCGTCCACCTGCTGCGAATAGGGCAGATAGGTGCCATCACCCGCCTTAATAAACAGCGGCAGGCGAAGTTTGCGACCCCAGTTCTGCCATTCGGCGACGACGTTCTGGTTACCCTCTTCCTCGAACACCCGGTAGTTCAGGTTTTCGTCCGCATGGACCAGTTCGATCGCGCTCGTCAAAGCACCCTCGATAGAAATGGACGTCGCCACCGCGACGCCGATGAATTCATGCACTGGAACCTTGATCTTGATCACAATGCCGCTCTGCTCGAGCTGCTTGCGGACGGTCACGGTCTTTACCGGTTCCTTGGGGCCATTATCGTTTGCTGCAACAAAGCGGCGATCGATTACGTTCGGTCGGCCAAATGCCAGCACCACTGAACCGCCTTCTATGGCTAAGCCTTCACCCATTTGATCTGCCTTCCTGCTAACCCCGAGAGCTTATTGCGTGCTCTCTTTTGTGCGGCCAATCTAGCGCGTCCCCTTACCTGTCGCCTTAATCCGCTCGGTTAAGTTTATCTTGTTTTCCTGCAGGGTTAGCAGGATGTGACCCGGTGTAGGAGCCGGTTAACCCCAACCAATCGGCTGCTGGTTTGCGCGCATTACGCAAGGAATGGGGGCGAAATGTCCCAGGTCAGCTTGCACCTTGTCCAAAGCCGGGCACCGGCCTAGAACCGGGCCCATGCATGCAGCCCCCACCAGCGCCCAAGAAGATCTTGAACTGTTGCGCTCGAGCGCCGTCTCGGCAGGCATCATTGCCTGCGGCTTTTTCCGAGCACCGGTTAAGGCCTGGACCAAAGACAATGCCTCGCCCGTCAGTGAAGCCGATATTCTGGTTGACCGCTACCTTGCGGCGTCATTGCTCGCCGCTCGCCCCGATTATGGCTGGCTTAGCGAGGAAACAGCGGACAATCCGTCGCGCCTGACCTGTCGGCGCGTGTTTGTGGTCGACCCAATCGATGGAACCAAGGGGTTCTTGCGCGGCGAAGATAGTTGGACCGTTTCCCTGGCCGTCGTTGAGGACGGGGTGCCGATTGCCGGCGTGGTTTATGCGCCGGTGCGCAACGAAATGTATGATGCTTGCCGGGGCACAGGTGCTCGCCTCAATGGAGCACCATTGAGCCGTCGTCGCCGCGCCGGAGCTTTGCCCTTGATTCCGGCGCCCACCGCGGTTCATCAGGAGCTGGCCGCCGGGGGGTTGGATTACACCAGGGGTCCCTCATTGCCTTCGCTGGCATATCGCCTCGTACAGGTGGCTACGGGTAAGCTTGACGCTGCCGTCTCGCGTCGGGGTGCGCAGGATTGGGACATCGCAGCCGCCGCCCTGATCCTCGAAGAAGCCGGCATTCCGCTTGCCGATGTCTGTGTGGGGCAACCAGTGTTCAACAAGCGCGATGTTCGCCACGGCGCGCTTGCGGCCCTGAGTGACATGAGCCTAAAACCGCTTGTTCATGCAGCGCTGATCAAGGTCTATGGATGCCCATCCGCCGCCGAGCCGGCGCTCGATTCTCCCCAGCCTTCGTGATGGAAACCCCGTTATGCCAAGCACCAAACCAGAGCCCGAAAAGCAGTTGCTTCACCTCGTGATTGGCGGGGAGTTGTCCAGCCTGGAAGGCGTCACCTTTGCGGACCTCGACAAGGTCGACATCGTTGGCGTGTTCCCAAACTATGCCACCGCTTATGCCGCCTGGAAGCAAAAGGCGCAGATGACGGTCGACAGCGCGCAGACCCGCTACTTCATTGTGCATCTGCACCGCTTGCTCGACCCGCGCCCAAGCTAATCCTCGGCGAGGGCAGCGAGCACCGCTGCGATAGCGCCGGGCGGGCCGATGCGCTCGCGGCCGAGCGCGCCAAGCTGCGCACGCTTGTCGGAATCTTCGAGCAGATCCCGCAACGCATCGCCAATTGCGGCTGCCTGCGGCGCCACGACCGTTCGCGCTTCTCCGAAGAGATTTTGTTCGTCGTTGAAGCGCGAGCGGCGATCGCGTGCATTGATGAAGGTGATAACGGGCTTGCCCATTCCCAAGGCTTGAACCGTTGCCGTGCCTGCTTGGGACAGCACCAAGTCTGAATTCTCCAGCAAGCTCCCCAAGGCCGCGCCCCGTGCCAGGTGGATGGTAAGGCCCTCTTGGCCCAGCGTTCCCAGATCATTGGCTTCGTGACTGTGAAGGCCAATCCGGCCCAGATCAGCCGCGCGCGCCAGTTCATCGATATTGACGCTGCCGGCAACCGCCAGAAAGACGTCGGGGCGCAACGCCTCAGGCAGGGTGCGCAGCGCGGCAACCTGCAGCGCAAAGCTTTCAGGGGTAAGTTGGCGGCTGCCGGGCAGCAGGGTGACCGCCAGCGGACGCGTGCGACGAGCAGCAGCGTCATAGGCGCCATCTGGCACCGTATCCATCATGATATTGCCGGCGCAGCGCGCGTCGATATCGAGCGCCTGGAGGTTTTTTGACAATTTGGGGCTGCGAGAAAAAACGATGCGGCAGGTGCGCTTGATGGCCCAACGCTCCGCCACGGAATAAAGGCGTGCAGCACCGGTCTTGTAGACGTCGAGGTAAAACAGGTCGCGATGGCCGGTCACCAGCCCTGCGAGCACGCCGACCATGTCACCTACAACCACAACCCGCTCATACTGGCCGACGCACTGGCGCATGAACCGCAGGGCCGGGGGGATGATTGCCAGTCCGCCGCTGGCAACGTCGCGCCGCAGCGAGCCCTTGACGTTACGCCAGCCCTCTGAGGCGAGGGTCGCCCGGGGACCAACGATCGGGCAAATGCCGGCGTAAGCATTGCCCGCCCCGATCATCGGATAGGCCTCGGCGCGCATGCCGTCTGGCAAGCGGGCAATAATCGCGGCAGCGATGCCGTCTTCCCCATGCCCGTTCGAAATGAACAGCAAGGGCCGGCGGGGTGAGGCTGGCACCACGCTCAGGATCCCAGGCCGTACCGCTCATAGGCCTCATGCGCAGCGGCGGCATCGACATAAGCCTCTTGCCGATCAACATTCCAGTAGCTCAACTCGTCGAGCGGAATGGCCTTGCCGGTAATGGCGCAACGCACAAAGGTGCCTGGCTTGAGCACGACATAGTCGCCGTCGAGATAGCGGACAACTGCCTCGCTGGCGGAAAAGCCTTTGTCAAATATGTTCATGCGGCGGCTCCTTACAGTCGGGCCCGATATAGCGCTCCCGAGCCTCGATCAAAAGAGGCTCTCCTGAGCTTGAGGCTCAGGATCGGCTGGACGCGGCTTGCGGCGGGGTGTCGCCGGGGCGCCAGTGATGGTGGCCGAAGTCTGCCCATCGGTGAACTCAATGCCCACGGTCTGCCCGGGCTGAAGTTCTGCGCGTTCGCGCACCAAATTGCCCGCCTCGTCCTTGATCACCGCAAACCCGCGCGCCAGAACGCTCTTGTAGCTGAGGGAAACCAGTAGTTTCCCCTCCTGATTGAGGGCGGCTCGCCGGTCAGCCAGGCCGAGGGCTACGCTTGAGCGCAGCCGTGCTGCCAGTGGGGCCAGCTGGCTCCGCCCGTGCCGCAGTTCGGCCTGCAAGCTGCGCGGGGAGAGCTTTGGTGCCACCGCCTCGAACAAGGCGCGCTTGCGCTCGAGCAACCGGCTGGCCACTGCATCCAGCCGCCCCGCACGGGGATCATAGGTAAAGCGGGCCCGCTCCACATTGAGGCAGAGCCCGCTGTTGGCGCGATGGCTCAGGTTGCGCAGACGTTCCGCGCCGTCGCGGTGTCGCTGCTCGAGCAGCTGCGGGCGCAGCTTGGGCTCAACGCGCGACAGCCGCATGCGCTGCTCCTGCACCGAGTGGCGCAGGCACGAGAACAGGTTGCTTGAAGCATGGTCGAGCCGTTGGCGCTGCGTCGCCACGAGATCGGAAGCGCGCGGCAGGCCGGCGGCTACCGCTCTATAGCGATCGCGCGCGTTGTTGGCGAGACGCCGGCTGGCGCCGCGCTGGCGGGCGCCGAGGTCATCGACATAGCCGATCAATTCGGCGCGCACCGGCACTGCCGCTTCGGCAGCAGCAGTTGGCGTCGGGGCCCGCATGTCGGACGCATAATCGACGAGCGTCGTGTCGGTCTCGTGTCCCACCGCCGAGATCACCGGAATGGCGCTGTTGGCGACGGCGCGCACCACCGCTTCCTCGTTGAAGCCCCAAAGATCCTCGATGGAGCCACCGCCGCGGGCCAGGATCAGCAGGTCGGGGCGAGGTATCGCGCCGCCGACGGCCAGACCATTAAAGCCCTCCAGGGCGGCGACCACTTCCGGCGCGCAGGTGTCGCCCTGCACACGCACGGGCCAGACCAGCACGTGGCTGGGGAAACGATCCTCGAGACGATGGAGGATGTCGCGGATCACGGCGCCGGTTGGTGAGGTAATGACGCCGATCACCCGGGGCAAGTAGGGCAGGGGGCGCTTGCGCTCGCGGGCAAACAGGCCCTCGGCCAGCAACTTCTTGCGCCGCTCTTCCAGGAGCGCCATCAGCGCACCGGCACCGGCGGGCTCGATGTTGTCGATGACAATCTGGTATTTGGAGGAACGCGGGAATGTGGTGAGCCGGCCGCTCGCAATCACTTCCATCCCTTCTTCGGGCTTGAAGCTAAGGCGCGGGTAGCTCGTTTTCCACACCACGGCATCTATCGCCGCGTTCTCGTCCTTGAGCGTGAAGTAGCAATGGCCAGAGGCGTGCTGGCCGCGAAAGCCCGAAATCTCGCCGCGCACTCGCACCGAGCCGAATTCATCTTCCACCGTCCGTTTCACCGCTTGAGCGATCTCGGACACAGTGAATTCGGCGGCATTGGTCAATAGCTGGGGCATGGGATTGTGGTGCTCCGAAGGGGCAGCTCAGTCAAGGGCGCGGCCTATTCGGCGGCAACCGCCGTTGCAGCGGGCTGCACGTGCAGATTGCCCATTGAACTGACGATATGGTTGGCCAGCGCATCATAGATGCTGCCATAGGCGTGGCTCGCGCGCAGCAGCGCCAGCTGTGCATCGCCGAGGCGCGGCAGGTTCTGGTCATCGCTCACCACACGCATGCCCGGCTGCAGCGCGCTCTCGGGCAGGAACCCGACGGCCAGGTCCGACAGCACTGCGCTCGAGATTGCAAGAGCGTTCGAGGAGGTGTAGGCGATGCGATAATCCTTGCTGACCCGATTGAGCGCCTCAACGGCATCGGCGCGCCAAATACAGCACTGGGGGCCGCAGGCGATCGGTAGCGGATCGCTCCCCAGGGCTTGCCCGCCGTGGGACGCGACCCAGAACATCTTCTCGGTGCGGAAGAGCTCGCCGAACGTATTGCCGGTCCCCTGGGTGAAGACGATCAGATCGTAGCGCCCCGCTTTCATGCCCTCGAGCAATTGCTCGGATGCCATGCAGGCGACATCGACCACGATCTTGGGATGGGTGCGCTGGAAGTTGGAGAGAATGACCGGCAGCAGGCGGACCGCATAATCATCGGGCACGCCGAACCGGATCGAGCCGGCTAGATCCCCTTCTGAGAAGTGATCCATGATCTCGGCATTGGTGCGCAGCATCTTGCGGGCGCGTGAATACAGCGCCTCGCCATGATTGGTCAGCGAAACGCTGCGGCCATCTCGCGTCAGCAGCTGTTGTCCAAGCCGCTCTTCCAGCCGCTTGATCTGCATGGAAACCGCCGACTGCGTCTTGTTCACCCGCCGTGCGGCCTCGGTGAAGCTGCCGCAATCGGCGATGGCGCAAAAGCTCTGCAACTGATCGAGGTCCAGCGGAACGGCCATAGTGTGCATCACTGTTTTTGATGGGGAGGATGAAATCTATTTGTTAGACGAATAGATGTCCAGCCCATACTGATAGACTTACCGGCCGCGCAATGCTGCCGAGCCGGCCAGGTGCCGGCATCCTTCTGAGGTATCATCATGGCGCACTCGCTGTTCAGCGAGCGGCTCGTTGCGGCCGCTCCCGCTTTTCCTCGCCCTTTGCTCGCCCTGCGACGCTATCTGGCGCAGGCGCAGGTCGCACGAGCCCGTCGCCACGCACTACGTGCCTTGCTAGAGCTCGAAGACTGCCGGCTCAATGATCTCGGTATCTCGCGCAATGACGTGCTTGAGGCAGCGCGTACTTCCAGCCGTTCCCCCGGTCTGGCGCTTTCTGCAGCGCGGGCGCGTCGGTCCCGCCGCTAACCAAAGTTTGCACCGGCAGATCGGCCGGTGCCTTTCCGTTGGCCTGAGCGGTTAAGCTGCCGCTCCCGCCATCTCCCGGGCCGGTTTTGCCACCGACCCTTTTCCTGATGACTTGCCGGACAGTGCCTCGGGCACTCGTCCGGCTTTTTTCTGGGCTCGGTACCAGATCAGGGGAGCTTGGCAAAACCGTCGGCAAAGCCATTCAGCGAAACCGGGATGCCGATCCCTTCCTCGGGCGTCTTGAACACCACAAAGATCGCGTCCGTGCCGGTCGAGAGCGTTTCGATCAACGCATCATCGAGCATCACTTCGGCCACGCAGCCATTGGGCAGGCAGCGCACAAAGGCGACGCGTCCCATATCCTTGCCATCGACATTGAGCCCGAGGCCATTGGGCAGCAACACGCCAAGCGGCGCCAGCACCCGCAGCAGCCGCGCTTCACGATCGGCGGTCTTGAGCACAATCACGGACAGCCCGACATTAGGCTGATCCTCAGCCATCACATTCTGGATGATGGCGCATTGCTCAAAGCTTGCGCCGGGCGGCGTATCGCAGCTCATCTGCCAATCGCCGAACTGTTCGCGCACCGTTCCTTGTGCATTGGCGGCTACGCCCCAGCCAAGCGTGGCCAAGAGCACAACGCCTGCAAAGGCGAGATGGTGCTTGATATTGTGCATCACTTTTCCTGTCTCCAGCCGATCTTCCGCGCGCGCAGGATGGCCGTGTATTTCCGGACAGCGGTGAACCCGCCATCAACCAAAGCTGTGCCTTGTAACCTGACATGAGCGTTCAACTGCGGCAAGGGTGAGGCACCAATGCCGCAACAGGCACATTTTGACGCATAGTTAGACAGTGCGGGTGCGATGGACTCACTTGGTTTGATGTGATTTAGGTCAGGCCAGAGTTCTGCGCTCCGAGGTTGAGTCGGGGCGGCGTTAGCTATGCCGCATTGCCTCCTCAATCCCGGTGTGGATGCACCAGTTGATGCCGATAGGGGGTTTGTGTGACCAGGCAAGTCTTTGGAAGATTGAGTGCTGCTGCGGCAGCTGCGCTCGCACTGCTCCCGGCTGCGGCCATGAGTCAGGAACAAGCTAACCAGGGTTATGCTGCCCCGGGCCAGATCCATCTGATGGATTCGGTGACCCCGATCATGGACTCCATCACGGCGTTCCATGACGGCATCTTGTTGTGGACGATCTCGCTGATCGTGCTGCTGGTGCTCGTGTTGCTGATCGTTGTGATCGTTAAGTTCAATGCCAAGGCCAATCCCATCCCCGCACGCTTCACTCACAACACTCTTGTTGAGGTGATCTGGACCGTGGTGCCGGTGGTGGTGCTGATCATCATTGCCATTCCCTCTTTTGGTGTTCTGGCTGATCAGTTGATCACCCCCGACGGGGAGCGCAAATATCTCGGCTCGCACGTCTTCTCATTTGGTGAGGTGGAAGTTCCCGCGCCCTCGCTGACCATCAAGGCGACCGGGCAGCAGTGGTACTGGGATTATGAATATGTCGATCAGGGGGTTGGCTTCACCCAGCTCCTGCTCGCCGAAGAAAGCACCGACGGCACGGATCGTCCTACGGTAAAGCCCAACCAGCCGCGTCTTCTGGCTGTCGACAACGAGTTGATCGTGCCGGTCAATGCCACTGTGCGCCTGCAGGTGACGGCTGATCCTGCCGGCGTGATCCACGCCTTTGCGCTGCCGTCCTTTGGCGTCAAGATGGATGCCGTGCCGGGCCGGCTGAACGAAACCTGGTTCAACGCTCGCGAGACCGGCATCTACTACGGTCAGTGCTCGGAGCTGTGCGGCAAGGACCATGCCTACATGCCTATCGCTGTACGCGTGGTGACCGAGCAGGAATTTGCAACTTTCATGGCTGCTCTTGAAGGCGGCGACTATGCTGCCGCCAGTGCAACGCTCGCGGCAGTCCAGTAAGAACACGGGTTAGGGGATCCTTTCCAAATGGCCGATATTGCTCACCTCGAAGCCCAAGCCACCGGTCATGCTCCTGTGGCGCATGATCCGCATCAGCCGACTGGCTGGCGCCGCTGGGTATATTCGACCAACCACAAAGACATTGGTATCATGTACCTGATCTTCGCCATTGTGGCGGGGATCATCGGTGGCCTGCTTTCGGGCGTGATGCGCCTGGAACTGCAAGAACCCGGCATCCAGATCTTCCACGGTCTGGCAGCGATGGCCTACGGCATCGAGGGCGGTGAAGCGCTCGATGCTGGCAAGCACATGTACAATGTGTTCACCACCGCCCACGCGCTGATCATGGTGTTCTTCCTCGTGATGCCGGCGACCATGGGTGGCTTTGCCAACTATTTCGCGCCCCTCATGATTGGTGCGCCCGATACGGCGTTCCCGCGCATCAACAACATCGCGTTCTGGCTGCTACCGCCCGCGTTCATCCTGCTGCTGATGTCGCTGTTCTTTGAAGGCACGGGCACCTATGGCTTGGGCTTTGGTGGCGGCTGGACCGTTTACCCACCGCTTTCGACCGCCGGTCACCCTGGCCCTGCGCTCGACTTCGCGATCCTCGCGCTGCATGTGGCCGGTATCAGCTCCATCCTTGGTGCGATCAACCTGATCACTACCATCTTCAACATGCGTGCTCCTGGCATGACGTTGCACAAGATGCCGCTGTTTGCCTGGGCAGTACTGGTCACCGGGTTCCTGCTGCTTCTGGCCCTGCCAGTGCTTGCCGGCGCCATCACCATGCTGCTGACCGACCGCAATTTTGGGACCACCTTCTTTTCGCCTGAAGGTGGCGGCGATCCGATCCTTTACCAGCACCTGTTCTGGTTCTTCGGTCACCCCGAAGTGTACATCATGATCCTGCCGGGCTTCGGCATTGTCAGCCACATCGTCTCGACCTTCTCGCGCAAGCCCATCTTCGGCTACATGGCCATGGCCTACGCCATGGTGGCCATTGGCTTCGTCGGCTTCGTCGTGTGGGCTCACCACATGTACACGACCGGCCTCAGCCTTGATGTTCAGCGCTACTTCGTGGCCGCAACCATGGTCATCGCGGTGCCCACCGGCGTGAAGATCTTCTCGTGGATCGCCACGATGTGGGGTGGCTCGATCACCTTCCGCACCCCGATGCTTTGGGCTGTCGGATTCATCTTCCTGTTCACCGTTGGTGGTGTGACGGGTGTGGTGCTCGCCAATGCCGGTGCCGACCGTTACCTGCACGACACCTATTATGTGGTCGCACACTTCCACTACGTGCTGTCACTGGGCGCCGTGTTCTCGATCTTCGCTGGCTGGTACTACTGGTACCCCAAGATGACCGGGCACATGTACAACGAGTTCCTGGGCAAGCTGCACTTCTGGGTCATGTTTGTTGGCGTGAACCTGATCTTCTTCCCGCAGCACTTCCTGGGTCTCGCGGGCATGCCGCGGCGCTATATCGACTACCCCGACGCCTATGGTTTCTGGAACCGGATCTCTTCCATCGGCTATTACATCATGTTCGTCGGCATGCTGATCTTCTTCTACGCGATGTGGGAAGCCGCCCGGAAGAAGCGTCCCGCGGGTGACAACCCCTGGGGTGAGGGTGCGACGACACTGGAATGGACGCTGAGCTCGCCTCCGCCATTCCACCAGTTCTCGACCCTTCCCAATATGGACACCTCCAAGGCGCACTAAGCGCAGCATCAAGCCGGACCGCCCAAGTGCGGTCCGGAAAACTTAAGGCAAGGCGTGTGGCACTAGTTGACAACAGCACAATGATCTCCTCGGGGGCGAGCGAGGCGCGGGTAGAAGACTACTTCGCGTTGCTCAAGCCTCGTGTGATGTCGCTGGTGGTGTTCACCGCCCTTGTCGGCCTCGCAGTTGCCCCGGGCGGCATCAACCCGGTGATCGGGCTGATCGCTGTGTTGTGCATCGCCATTGGGGCGGGCGCCTCGGGCGCTCTCAACATGTGGTACGATGCCGATATCGATGCAGTCATGAGCCGGACGGCCAATCGCCCCATTCCGGCCGGGCGCATCAGCCGTGGTGAAACCCTGGTGTTCGGCGTTGTGCTGTCGGTGTTCTCCGTAGCGCTGCTTGGCCTCGCGACCAACTGGGTCGCCGCCGCTCTGCTCGCTTTCACCATTTTCTTTTATTCGGTGATCTACACCGTGTGGCTCAAGCGCTCGACGCCACAGAACATCGTCATCGGCGGTGCCGCCGGCGCCTTCCCCCCAATGGTCGGCTGGGCCGCGGTCACGGGCTCGATCACGCTCGAAAGTTGTGCGCTTTTCCTCATTACTTTCCTTTGGACGCCGCCGCATTTCTGGGCCCTGGCTCTTTACAAGCAGGGCGATTACGGCGCGGCCGGCATTCCGATGATGCCCAATGTGGTGGGTGAAGCCTCCACCAAGCGGCAAATCCTCGCCTATTCCGTTCTGCTCGCCGTTGCGGCCCTGCTGCCGACCGCGCTGGGCTTTGCGGGCCCGCTTTATACCGTGGTGGCCGTGGTGACCGGCGCTTGCTTTTTGTACTTTGCCTGGCAGCTGTTCCGCGCCCCCGATGGCGTGCCGATGCGCAAGGCGGCGCGCAAGCTTTTCACCTATTCGCTGAGCTACCTATTCGTCGTTTTCTTCGCAGTCCTGCTCGATAGTTTCGTCGGGCGTATTGGAGTGTTCGGCTCATGAGTTCTCCCGAGGAGCCACACAAAGTTCAGCCTTTGGACCCTGCCGCCGAAGCTGCGCGCCTGCGCACCCGCCGGCGTCGCTCCATCGCACTTGGCGCCGCCCTGGCCCTGTTCGCGGTGATCTTTTACGTGCTCACCGTTATCAAGATGGGGCCCGGTATTTTGGATCGGGCACTGTGATGGCGACCATTGAGCATGATCACAAAGCCGATCCGGGCCGGCGTAACAAGCGCATCGCCATCTCGCTAGGCGCGATCGTCCTGTCGATGGCCGGCCTGGCTTACGCTTCGGTGCCGCTTTACCAGTTGTTTTGCCAGGTCACCGGCTATGGCGGCACGACGCAAGTTGCGGCCGACAACCCCAAGGGCGTCATTGCTCGCGAGATGACGGTGCGCTTCGACTCCAATGTCGAATCTTCCTTGCCCTGGACCGTAACGCCGGCCGCTTCGATCACCGATCAGATCGGCCGGGTCGATACCGTGAACTATGTGGCGACCAATCGGTCTGACAAGCCGGTTACCGGCATGGCGATTTTCAACGTCTCGCCCGATCGGGCAGGCGTCTACTTCAACAAGATCGAGTGTTTCTGTTTCACCGAGCAGACTTTGCAGCCGGGGGAAACGGTGGAGATGCCGATCGTGTTCTTTGTTGATCCCGAACTCGATGATAACCACGAGCTTGCGACCATCAAGGAAATCACCCTTTCCTACACTTTCTATGCTTCAGACAACGAGGGAAGCTGAACATGGCCGAGATTGCCAAGAACCATGACTACCATCTCGTACCGCCCAGCCCCTGGCCGTTCGTTATGTCCGTTTCCGTGTTTGTTTTCGCGGTCGGGTTGATTTTCTGGATGCATCAGTGGACGCCCTGGATCTTCGTGATCGGTCTGGTAGGCGTGCTTTACACCATGTACGCGTGGTGGTCCGACGTCGTTCGCGAAGCCAATAACGGCGTTGATCATACCCCGGTTGTGCAGATGCACCATCGCTATGGCATGATCCTGTTCATCGCCTCCGAAGTGATGCTGTTCGTAGCCTTCTTCTGGGCCTATTTCGACGGCTTCTTCCGCCTCGACGATGTGGAGCAGTATGCTCGCATGGCCGCGACAGAAGGCAGTTGGCCACCGGCTGGCATCGAGCTGTTCGATCCCTTCCACCTGCCGCTGTTCAACACGCTGCTGCTCCTGACCTCGGGCACGACTGTCACCTGGGCGCACCATGCGCTGTTGCAGAACGATCGCCAGGGACTGAAGTGGGGTCTCATCCTGACGGTACTGCTGGGTGCGGTATTCACCGTCGTGCAGGCCATCGAATATTCCGAAGCTGGCTTCTCGTTCAGCGGCAACATGTATGGCGCCACCTTCTTCATGGCGACGGGCCTGCATGGCTTCCACGTCTTGGTGGGTACGATCTTCCTGCTGGTCTGCCTGATCCGTGCCATGCGGGGCGATTTCACCCCAGAGCGCCATCTGGGCTTCGAGTTCGCCGCCTGGTACTGGCACTTCGTGGACGTGGTCTGGCTGTTCCTGTTCGCCTCAATTTATGTGTGGGGCAGCTGGGGCGTGGCGATCAATCACTGATCGCGCCATCGACAATATTCTAGCGAGGCGCAGCCAAAAGCTGCGCCTCAAGCTTTTCTGATGCAGCGTCGAGCCGACCATCTGGTTCTGTCCGTTGCAGCCGCCCCACCTGCGCCCGGCGCAATTCCTTTTGTCTGGCCCGGCTTGGCTTCCCCTGGAACCATCAAGGCCTTGACCCCCATGGGAGCCATCAATGACTTCGGCAAGTGAGCGCAGACCCGGCCGCGTCATGACCGGCATTTTCGTGCTGCTGATGCTGGCGCTGACCGCTGTTTGCTTGTGGCTGGGCAATTGGCAACTTCAGCGGCTGGGAGAAAAGGAAGCGTTGGTGGCGGCGGTCGACGCCAGGCTTCATTCGCCGCCGGTTCCGGCTCCTCCTGCTGGGGAGTGGCCGGCGCTTGACCTCGAGGCGTGGAATTTCCAGCCCGTTACGCTGACCGGGGCGTTTCAGCCCGATCAAACCGTTGCCGTCTTCACCAGTCTCACCAATCCTCGCGGGCCCGCTGGGGGACCGGGGTATTGGGTAGTTACCCCTTTCGTGCTGGATGGCGGCGGCACCGTGTTTGTGAACCGCGGCTTTGTGCCCGAGCAGTATCGCGAAGCCGCCCAGGCCGACCGGGAGGGGGCGGGGGTGCCCATGACCATTACGGGCCTATTGCGTCCGGGCGAAAAAGCCGGTTGGCTGGTGCCCGAGCCCGACACTTCGAATTGGGTTGAATGGGTCCGCGATCCCGAGCGCTTGGCCGATATGGTCGATCCCGCGCTCGCGCCGTTCGCCCCCTTCTATGTGGACATGGTGGCCGGCGAACCCGGAACCCTGCCACAGGGTGGCGAGACCATAGTGGAGTTCCCCAACAACCATCTGGGCTACGCGTATACCTGGTTTGGCTTTGCCATTGTCGCGCCCGTGATGCTGGTGGCCTGGCTGTGGGCTCAGCGCCGCCGCATGGAGCCTCAGGGCTAAGCAAGCCGATGCTGCCTTGCGGTTCGCGCCTGCTTTGACTAGGTTGCACCAAATCTCGAAAGGCACTTGCGTTCGATGCAGTTTGTTTCTACGCGCGGCCAGGCCCCCGTGCTGGGTTTCGCCGATGCCGTGCTGGCTGGCCTAGCGTCTGATGGCGGGCTTTATGTGCCGCGCGAATGGCCGCAGGTTTCTGCCGCTGAAATTGCGGGCTTTGCCGGCAGGCCCTATCCGGAAGTCGCTTACGACATTATCAGCCGTTTTGTTGGCGATGATATCCCCGCGGCCACGCTCAAAACCATTATCGATGATGCCTATGCGGTGTTCCGCCACCCCTCGGTGGCGCCGCTGGTGGAACTCGAGCCCAATCATTTCGTGCTCGAACTGTTTCATGGCCCCACGCTCGCCTTCAAGGACGTGGCCATGCAGTTCCTCAGCCGCGTGATGGATTACATCCTGCAGCAGCGGGGGCTAAGGGCCACCATTGTTGGCGCGACCTCGGGCGACACCGGCTCTGCTGCGATTGAAGCCTTCCGCGGCCGTGACACCACCGACATCTTCATTTTGCACCCGCGCGGTCGGACCTCGCCGGTGCAGCGCTTGCAGATGACCACGGTGCTCGATGCCAATGTGCACAACATTGCGCTCGAGGGCACTTTTGACGACTGTCAGAACAGCGTCAAAGCCATGTTCAACCACGCGCGCTTCCGTGACACGGTGCATCTCTCCGGCGTCAACTCCATCAATTGGGGGCGGATCGTCGCGCAGATCGTTTATTACTTCACCGCGGCCGTGTCCCTGGGCAGCCCGCATCGCCCAGTTAGCTTCACCGTGCCAACGGGCAATTTTGGCGACATCTTCGCCGGCTATTGCGCACGGGCCATGGGCCTTCCCATAGATAAGCTCGTCGTTGCGACCAACAGCAACGATATCCTGCGCCGGGCGATCGAAACAGGGCGCTATCAGACAGACGGTGTGGTGCCCACGGTCAGCCCCTCTATGGACATCCAGATTTCGTCGAACTTCGAACGGCTGCTGTTCGAGGCTGTGGATCGGGACCCAAGCGCTGTGGTGCGGATGATGGATGGGCTCAAGCAGTCGGGCGGCTTCAGCTTGCCCGAAACTGCTTTGGCCAAGATCCGCCGGGACTTCGCGGCCGGCACCAGTGATGAGGCCCAGACCAGCGCCACCATCGCCCAGACCATGAAGTCCGCGGCCTACTTGCTGGATCCCCATACCGCCGTGGGTGTCCATGTGGCACGCGAACTCTTGCCGTCCAGCACACCGATGATCACCCTGGCCACAGCCCATCCGGCCAAGTTCCCAGCGGCCGTAGCTGCGGCTTCGGGTATCGATCCAGCCCTGCCAGCCTGGCTGGTTGATCTGCACAGCCGCGAGGAGCGCCTCGAGGTGCTGCCCAACGACCAGGACCAGGTGGAAGCCTTTATTGCCGCGCGAACGCGCGCCGCCACAACAGAACGCTGAACAGGCGCTCGCAGATCGCGGCGGCCGGGAGGATTGCTTGAGCGTACAATCGACGACCCTCGACAATGGCATGGTGGTGCTCACCGACGACATGCCGCATCTGGAAAGCGCCTCGCTCGGGGTCTGGGTGAAGGCGGGGGCACGCAGCGAGCGCAAGGCCGAGCACGGGATCTCCCATCTGCTCGAGCATATGGCGTTCAAGGGCACCAAGGGTCGGACGGCGCTGCAGATCGCCGAGGCAATCGAGAATGTTGGGGGCGACCTCAACGCCGCGACCTCGATCGAACATACCGGCTATTTCGCCCGGGTGCTCAAGGATGATGTGGTACTGGCAGCCGACATTCTCGCCGACATCCTCCAGAACTCGCAATTCGATGACGACGAGCTGACGCGCGAAAAGCAGGTGATCGTCCAGGAGATTGGCGCGGCCCGCGACAATCCGGACGATCATGTGTTCGACCTGTTCCAGCAGGCTGCGTATCCCAGCCAGCCCATTGGCCGCACCATTCTGGGTACCGTTGACTCGGTTCGCGAATTCACCCCTGACACAATCCGCAAATACATGAGCCGCAACTATGTTGGCGACCACATGGTCATCGCCGCCGCGGGCAATGTGGATCACGAGGGCCTGGTTGACGTGGCGCGCCAGCGCTTTGGCGATCTCAAGCCCAATGGGGCACCGGCGCCCCAACGCGCTGAATACCACGGCGGCGAGGAGCGCCTCCTGTCCGACCACGAACAGGCGCATATCGTTCTGGGTTTTGAAGGGCGCGCCTATAATTCCGACGGCTTCTACGCCGCCCAGGTGCTGGCCTCCATTCTGGGTGGTGGGATGAGCTCGCGCCTGTTCCAGGAGGTGCGCGAAAAGCGTGGGCTGTGCTATTCCGTTTACGCCTTCCATTGGGCCTTTGCCGATAGTGGCGTGTTCGGTGTTGCCGCCGCCACGGGGGAAGACGAGGTCGAGGATTTGGTGCCCGTGGTGCTGGACGAACTGCGTCGCGCGACCGAGACCATCACCGATGATGAGGTTATCCGCGTCCGCAACCAGATTCGTGCCGGCCTGCTGATGTCCCTGGAAAGCCCTTCGGCCCGCGCCGGCCAATTGGCGCGCCAGCAGATTTTGTGGGGCCGTCCGATTCCGATGCAGGAAACCGTTGAGCGCATCAATCGCATCACCGCCCAGCGCGTGCAGGAGGTCGCCGAGCAGTTGTTCACCACAGGGGCACCAACCCTTGCCGGCATCGGTCCGGTCGGCAAGCTGGCGGAAGTCGACGCTATCGGCGACCTGCTGAAGCGTTGAGCCGGCACCATGCTCTGGCCTTGGTCACCTCCGACATCGCCCCTGGCACTGCGTGGCCCAAGGGTGATGCTGCGCCTGCCCCAGCATGGTGATTATGACGCCTGGCATCAACTGCGCCGCTCCAGCCGCGATTTCCTGAAACCCTTCGAGCCCCGTTGGACCGAAGCCGATCTGGCCCGGCGGGTATTTGCCAGCCGCGTCAAGCGGGCCCGGGAAGAGGCCGAGCAGGGCAGTGATTATTCCCTGTTCATCTTCCACCCCCAGGGCGACCGCCAAGTCCTGGTAGGGGGAATTACCCTTTCCAATATTCGCCGCCGCGCGGCGCAGTTCGTTACCCTGGGCTACTGGATGGGCCAGCAATGGGCCGGGCAGGGGTTGATGACCGAGGCGGTGGGCGTGACCCTGCCTTTTGTCTTCGACACGCTGGACCTCCATCGCATCCATGCCGCATTCCTTCCCGGCAACATGGCGTCGAGGCGGGTGCTTGAGAAGAACGGCTTTGTCGAGGAGGGCTTTGCCGAAAAATACCTGCAGATTGATGGGCGTTGGGAAGACCACGTGCTGTTTGGCCTGGTCAAGGAACGCTACCAGCGGCTGCACTACGGACAGCGCTGATATCCACCGTTGCGCATCAGCAACACTGGGCAAAGCTTGTTCGATTCAGCTTTCCCGGCTACCACAGCGCAATGTCGCCACGCCAAGCCGTCGCCCTTCGCTTCTGAACGCGCCGGACCACTGCCTTAATGCAGCCTAGCGCAGGATATAATCGCCCCTGATGCGTCACCTTATTGCTCTCGCGACCTGCCTTGCACTCGCGCTGTTGGGCCTCGCGCCCGTCGCCGCCGTTGAGGTTATTACCGTCCCCCAGGACGTCAACGCCGTTAACCTTTCGGACGTGGTTCAGCTCCAGCAAGGCAGTGAGGGGCGGGTACAACTGTCTACCGCGCCCGGCGAGGACGGGATTATCCGCCGCATCGAGGTTTTGGCCAGCCAGCAGGGCACCAATCCCAACTGGGCCCTGTTTGCGCTGCGCAATGATAGCGACCAGCAGATCGAGCGGCTCCTCGTGGCCCCGTTCTTCCGTTTGCCAGGCTCGGGCGTGTTTCAGCCGGACCTGGGTAATGAGCGGATCACCGCGCTGACGCCAAGCGCCGGCATTCGCCCGGTGCGGCTGGCCGATAGCGAGGCCGATGTTTTCGAGATTACGCTCGATCCAGGTGCGACCGTAACGCTCGTGGCTGAATTGGCGACCGGCGAGTTGCCGGAGCTTTATCTCTGGGAGCCCAACGCCTACCGCGATTATGTGAACTCCTTCACGCTGTTCCGAGGGGTGGTGCTGGGCGTCGCCTCGCTTGCGGCCGTGTTCCTGACCATCATGTTTGTGGTCAAGGGCCGCGGGGTGTTTCCTGCAACGGCCGCCTTTGCCTGGGCGGTGCTGATTTACCTGCTGATCGATTTTGGCGTGCTGGGCCGATTGCTGGGCCTGCCCGCAGGGGCAATGCAACCCATCCGGGCAGCTTCGGAGGCTGGGATCGCCACGACCCTGGCGGGCTTTCTTTTTATATATCTCAACCTGCATCGCTGGCATCTGCGCTTCGTGCATTTGGCGCTCGGCCTGGCGGCATTGTTCCTGGCGCTGTTTGCTTTTGCGTTTTTCCAGCCAGCGATCGCCGCGACGATTGCGCGTCTCGTCCTCGTGCTCCTTGGCGTGTCGGGCTTTTTCCTGATCCTTCTGCTTGCCCTGCGCGGCTATGACCGGGCGGTGCTGCTGGTGCCGACTTGGATCATCATCATTGCCTGGCTGTTTTTCAGTTGGCTGGTGATTTCCGGGCAGGTCTCCAATGACGTGGCCCAGCCGGCGGTGGGCGGGGGGCTGGTGCTCGCCGTCATGCTGCTCGGCTTTACCGCCGTGCAGCACGCTTTCTCGGAAGGGCAGGTGTCGATTGGCACATTGTCGGAGGTCGAGCGCCGGGCGCTGGCACTGACGGGCTCGGGCGACTTCGTTTTCGACTGGAACATCGAGCGCGACCGCGTTTCGGTGTCGGACGAACTGGCGACCCGCTTGGGCGAGAAGCGCGGCGCCTTGCGCGGCTCGATCAAGCGCTGGCTCGACCGCGTTCACCCCGAGGATCGCGATCGCTTCCGCACGGCGTTCGACACGCTGGTGGAGCTGCGGCGCGGCAAGGTTTCGGCCGATATGCGCATTGCCGGCCATGACGGCAATTACCGGGCCTTCCGGATGCGGGTGAAGCCGGTGCTTGGTGGCGACGGGCAGGTCAACCGCATTGTCGGCACGCTCCAGGATGTCACCGAGGATCGTGCGGCCCGTGAGCGGCTGCTGCATGACGCCGTGCATGATAGCCTGACTGGGCTGCCTAATCGGCAGTTGTTCCTTGACCGGCTGGACCGCGCCCTTGAACGGGGCCGGACCCCCAATGGCGTCAAGCCGGCCGTGTTCCTGATCGACATCGATCGGTTCATGGAGCTCGAAGAACGCATCGGGCATTCGGCCGCCGATTCAGTGCTGCTGGCCATTTCACGGCGCATCGCCCGCATCATGCGTCCACTCGATACGGTAGCCCGCATTACCGGCGACCAGTTCGCCGTGGTGCTGGCCGCGGAGCAAACCGCCGGGCGCATTGCCGAAACGGCCGAGCAGATCCGCAAATCGCTCAAGGCGCCGTTCAATTTCGGCGACCGCGACCTGACGCTAACAGCGTCCATTGGCATTACCATCTATGACAGCGAGCCGGCTACGGCCACCGAAGTGCTGCGCGATGCCGAGCTGGCGATGTACTACGCCAAGCGACTCGGTGGCGACCGGATCGAGGCTTACCGCGCTTCGGCCCGCTCCATATCCGCCTACAACCGCACCAGCGAGGAGGACCTCGAGCGCGGCATGAAGAATGGCGAGCTACAGGTGCAGTTCCAGCCGATCATGGATATCCAGTCCGGCAAGATCGCCGGTGCGGAGGCGCTGATGCGCTGGAACCATCCAACGCGCGGGGTGGTGGCACCCGAGGAGTTCATTACCCTGGCCGAGCGCTCGGGGCAGATCGAGCGGCTGGGCCGCATTGCCTTTGAGCAGGCGGCCTACCACACCCGGGACTGGGTGAGTTCATTGCCCAACCTGTCCGAGGAGTTCTTCGTTTCGGTCAATCTGTCACCGACGCAGTTGGCGACGGAGGCGTTGCTCAACGACATTCGGACGATCCTCGGCCAGAATGCCGGCATTGCCAGCCACCTCAAGCTTGAGCTGACGGAGTCACAGGTGATGACCAATCCCGAGCACTCAGCCTTTGTGCTCGATGCCTTGCATAAGCTGGGGATCGGGCTCGCGCTCGATGATTTTGGCACCGGGCACTCCTCGCTCGGTTACCTGCACCGCTTCCCGTTCGACACCATCAAAATTCCGCCCGACTTCGTGCAGATCAGTGCCGTCAATGGTGCTGGACATACGCAGGGGCCGATCATGCGCGCCATCATTGCGCTAGCCAACGATCTCGATCTCGCCGTGATCGCGGAAGGCGTGGAAACCCAGCCGGAATTGGAGCGCCTGCGCGAGCATAATTGTCGCCTGGCGCAAGGTTTCGTGTTTGGCGCGGCGATGAGCGCCAGTGAATTCACCAAGCATCTGAGCGCCCAGCTGGCGCGCTAGCCCTCAGGGCTAGGCGTGGCCGGCTTCGGTGCTCAGATTGGCCAGGCTCGCATGCATGCTGGCCAGCGCCGCCTCGTAGCGCTGTTCCACCGGCGTTTCGAACACCAGGTCATGGGTAAAGGGGACGGTGAGCCAGCCATTATTGCTGATCTCGCTTTCGAGCTGGCCGGCGCCCCAGCCGCAGCAGCCAAGGGCGAATAGCGCTGACTTGGGCGCAGGACCAAAGGCCATGGCACGCAGGATGTCGAGCGTTGCCGTCAGGCACACCCCATCGGCAACGGCATAGGTATTGCCGCTCTTGTAGTCGGCCGAATGCAGCACGAAGCCGCGGCCCTTTTCCACCGGGCCGCCGCGCATCACCGGGCGTTCGCGGATGGTGTCGGGCAGCCGGATCACGGCGTCGGGGTCGCCCAGGTCGAGCTCGTCGAGGATATCGGCGAACCGCATCTCGGTGATGCGCTGGTTCACGACCAGTCCCATGGCGCCGTCGTCGTTATGGCCAACGAGCAGGATCACGCTTTTGGCAAAGCGTTCATCTGCCATATCAGGCATTGCGACCAGCATCTGTCCTTCAAGTGTCGTCATAGCGCTATAATAGGCATTCCCCGCGGCACTGCCAAGTTGGGCTGCGGCAGGTTGGCATGTTGGGGGCATCACGAAGCCCTGATGAGGCGTCAGCTTTTTCTTCACCTCATCCTGCGTTAATGCCCGCCCATGCAGTGCGCTCCGCTCATCGCCGCTCTTTTTGTGCTCGTCTCGCCCGCCTGGGCTGGCGAAACGCCGTGGCAGGAAGTGGCGCCGGGGGTGAAGCTCCGGCTGATCAGCACCGGCGAAGTGCGGGCCGATGGCTCGGCCATGCTGGGCCTCGAGATCGACATGCCCGCAACCACCAAGACCTATTGGCGGGTGCCGGGCGACACGGGCTTGCCGACCAAGCTCGATTGGACCGGATCGGTGGGCATAACGGGCGGGCAGATCCATTGGCCCTATCCCTCCCGCTCTGAGACCGCGGACTATCTCGACTACGTCTATTTCGGGCCAACGGTGCTGCCCATCGAGGTGAGCGTCGATGGCGCCGAGCCGGTGGTGGAGCTCTCGGCGCTGTTGGGCATCTGCTCCGATATCTGCATGCCGGCCCAGGCCCGGTTTACGCTGCCGCTCCAGCTCGATGCGCCGGACCGGGCCAATGGTTTGCGCATCCGGCAGGCCTTGGCCGATATCCCCGTTCCCTGGGACGGGTCGGGCGAGCCCATTTCCGGAGTGCAACTGGGGGCCGATGGCGAAAGCCTCGATGTCCGGATTGCCGATCCGGCGGTGGAGCCGGATTCGCTGATTGCCGCGACCGCTTCGGGCGAGCCGCTGTTTGGCAGCCCGCAAAGCGGGGCAGAGCCCGGGCTGGTGCTGGTGCCGGTTCGAGGCGAGGATGGCGCCGCCGATCTGCACAACGAAACGATCGAGTTGACCTTCATGACCAGCCGCGGGCCCTATGTCGTGGTTCGCACGGTCGAGGGGCCGCAAACGCCCAAGGATTGAGGAAATCGGGGTTCGCCCTTGTATGCCTAACCAAAGCCGCATATCCCGGTCAGGAAGGTGGCGGTATCGGCCGCACAGACGGCCCGCAATGGAGCAAAAACAGCAATGATCAAGAGTGGCGATGCGCTTCCGTCCGTGCCGGTAAAACTTGTCGGGGCCGAGGGGAGCACTGACACCACCAGCGATGCCGTGCTGGGCACGGGCACTGTGGTGTTGTTTACCGTTCCCGGTGCGTTTACCCCGGGCTGCCACGTCAATCATCTGCCTGGCTTTATCGCCAATGAGGCCAAGCTGCGCGCCCAAGGCGTGGATCGCATTGTTTGCGCCGCCGTCAACGACCACCATGTGATGAAAGCCTGGGCCGAAGCCTCGGGCGCGGTGGGCAAGATCGACTTCCTGGCCGATGGCAATGGCGAGCTTGCCGACGCCATGGGGCTGAGCAAGGACCTCAGCGTTGCCGGCATGGGCAAGCGCTTCATGCGCTCGGCGCTGGTGATCCGCGATGGGGTGGTGCAGATCGTGGCGCCCGAGGAGGGCCCCGGGATCACGGCCAGCGGCGCGCCAGCCATTCTGATGGCGCTGGAAGCGGCCAACACCCCTTCGACGCTCTAGGAGGCCGGTATGCGCAAGATTTCGCTTCGAGCGGCGGGCAAGTTCGGTATGCGCGCCGGTGGCGCGGGCGTCGTTGCGGCGCTGTTGGCGGGTTGTTCCATGGGCGGGTTGATGGGCGGCAACGGCACGCCGGCGGCCCAGCAGAACCTGCAGAACGCCACCGCGAGCCCGGCCGCCATGGCCGAGGCGCAAACCAATGCCCTGCCGGCGATAGCCACCGAATGCCCGCCCATCAAGGTGCGGCCGGGCGGGGAAGCCATGTATTACTACGGCAATGGCCGCACCGGGGACCCGCGCTCGCTGCAGTATCAGGGCGTGATCGAGGAAAGCTCGCGCAATTGCGTGGTCTCCAATGGCCTCATCACCGTGCAGATGGGCGTGGTCGGCCGCGTGCTGCTCGGCCCCGCCGGCGACCAGAAATCGGTAACGGCGCCGATCCGCTTTGCGGTGGAACGCGATGGGCAGGCCGTGTTCTCGGAGAAATACTCCATTCCCGTGGCGATCACGCCGCCCGCGCAATCGGCCGAGTTCGTCAAAGTGGTCGAAAACGTCGCCATTCCCTATCTCGGGGGCGAGGAGATCACCATCTGGGTGGGCTTCGATACCCGCGGCTAAGTTCACCTCAGAAATCGAGCCGGGCGTGCCAAAGCGCCGCCCGGGTTTTTAAACCCTGCGGTTGCCGCTGCGTCATGGGGCGAGATTCGTCCCGGTGCCGGTCGTCCGGCGTTGCAGGATAGAGGTGGAACTCACCTCGCCCCATGTTTCCCAGGGACTCTGTGGTGAAAGACCGTCCTCGGCTTGGACCCGCGCCGACTAGGGCACGATGTGCCCGGTGCCCGGGGTGAGGTCGGGCCAGATCATCCGTCACCGCAGGAGATGGAGCGACCTCCACCTCACCCGGCATTCCCGCACCGACCGTTCGTCGCGACCGCGCAGCTTGTGCGGGAACAGGAGCGATTGTGCCTGAGGTTTTCGGGGGCGGGGATAATTTTGTTGCGGGGCTGGTGCTGGCGCCCTCGCCCTTCGAGGCCGCTGCGCGGCACCTCAGGGTGAGGGCTGGGAGGGGCTGGTGAGTGGGAGTTAAGGTTGGAAAGAGCAGGGAGCTTTCGGGAGCCCTCATGGTGAGGTGCGCAGCGAAGCGTAGCCTCGAACCACGGGGGCGGCCATCATCAACTTGCGAGTTGCCCCACAAAGGGCGTTTGAAGACGGTGCCGCAGGCTCGATTGTCAGGCCGGGATAAGTCGGTCTAAGAGTCCCGGCATCGAGTTCTTGGATAGGTTTGAACCCCCACCCTTTCAGCCATTCGGGCATCGCCCTCATGGCCTTCTTGCCTCCGACCGCTCCACTGGAGCGATCGGCCGCGGAGCGGACGGCGCGAAGCCCCACAAGGGGGAGGGTGTCGACTGAAAAGGCGGTTCATCAAATGGCGGTCTAGCGACGGGCCGGTGCTGCACCCACGCAGAACCGCCACCCTTTCAGCCATTCGGGCATAGCCCTCATGGCCTTCTTGCCTCCCATCGCTCCACTGGAGCGATCGGCCGCGGTGCGGACGGCGCGAAGCCCCACAAGGGGGAGGGTGTCGACTCAGGGTCTGTCCCGCACGCCCACAAAAAAGCCCCCGGCTGGTGCCGGGGGCTGCATTCACGCCGCCGAAGCCAGCAGCGGCTTATTCCGCCGCTTGCGCCAGCTCGGTGGGCTCCCAGCGCAGGATGGGACTGCGGGCGGCGCGGGTTTCGTCGAGCCGACGCCGAGGGGCCTTGGTGGGGGCGGCGGTGAAGCGCTCGCTATTGCCGGCCTTGGCTTCGGTCGCCAGTTCCACCATCACATCGCAGAACTGGTCGAGCGTCTGCTTGCTTTCGCTTTCGGTGGGCTCGATCAGCATGGCGCCGTGCACGACCAGCGGGAAATACATGGTCATGGGGTGGAAACCCTCGTCGATCAGCGCCTTGGCGAAATCGAGAGTCGAAACCCCGGTATCCTTGAGGAAGCTGTCGTCAAACAGCGCCTCGTGCATGGTGGGATAATCGGGGAACGGCACCGAGAACAGATGCTGCAGGCGCGCCTTGATGTAGTTGGCGTTGAGCACCGCATCTTCGGCGGCCTGGGCGAGGCCATCGGCGCCGTGGCTAAGCATATAGGTGAGGGCGCGGACATACATGCCCATCTGGCCGTGAAAAGCCGTGACGCGGCCCAGGGCCTGATCCTGCACATGTTCCACCAGTTCCAGCCCATCAGCGGTCTTGCGCACGAATGGGACCGGCGCGAAGGGTGCTAGGGCCTCGGAGAGCACAACGGGACCGGCACCAGGCCCGCCGCCGCCATGAGGCGTCGAGAAGGTCTTGTGCAGGTTGATGTGCATGGCATCGATACCAAGATCGCCCGGGCGCACCACGCCCATGATGGCGTTGAAATTGGCGCCATCGCAGTAAAAGAACGCCCCGGCATCATGCACAGCCTGGGCAATCTCGATCACTTCGGGCTCAAAGAGGCCGCAGGTGTTGGGGTTGGTCAGCATGATGGCCGCGACTTCGGGCGACAATGCCGCCTTGACCGCTTCCACATCGACGGTGCCATCGGGGCGGGCGGGCACGGCCTTGACCGAATAGCCGAGGAAGGCGGCGGTGGCCGGATTGGTGCCATGGGCGCTTTCGGGCACAAGCACGACAGTGCGGTGCGCCTGACCGGCAGCTTCCTGAGCGGCCTTGATCGCCATCATGCCCAGGAGTTCGCCATGGGCGCCAGCCTTGGGGGAGAGGGCCACGGCCGCGGTGTTGGTGAGGGTCATCAGCCAATGGCTGAGCTGGTTCATCAGCTCGAGCGCACCCTGCACGGTGGAAACCGGCTGGAGCGGGTGGATGTCAGCAAAGCCGGGCAGCCGCGCCATCTTCTCGTTGAGGCGCGGATTGTGCTTCATCGTGCACGAGCCCAAGGGATACATGCCGCTGTCGATGGAATGGTTCATGCGCGAGAGGCGCACATAGTGGCGCATGGCTTCGGGCTCGGTGAGGCCGGCCAAGTCAAGCTTGGCCTTGCGGCCAAAACCGCCCAAGCGATCACTGGCAAGCTCCACCTGAGGCAGATCGACCCCTGAATGCTCGGTATCGCCGATCTCGAACAGCAGCGGTTCATCGGGGATGAGTGCCGAGCCAGAGGCGCTGGTGCTGCCGCCGGTGCCGATACCGGAGGGCCGACCCTGATTGTTCATGCTCATGCCAGTTCCTCCGTCAGCGCCGCGGTGAGGGCGGCGATATCGGACTCGGTGGTGAGTTCGGTCGCGGCCACAATGATGAGATTCTCCACCTCGGGATCACCCGGCAGGAGGCGGCTCGCGGGCACCCCAGCCAGGATTCCCCGACCGGCGAGCCGCTCGACAAGGCCAGCAGCCGGCTGGGTGACACGGATGGTCATCTCATTAAAGAAGGTCGTATTGAGCACCTCTATGCCCGCAACCCCGGCCAGCGCATCGGCCAGCCGCATCGCATTGGCATGGTTGAGGCGGGCCAGGCGCACAAAGCCCGCCTCGCCCAAGAGCGCCATATGGATGGAGAAGGCCAGAGCGCAAAGCCCGGAATTGGTGCAGATGTTGGACGTGGCTTTCTCGCGGCGGATGTGCTGCTCGCGGGTAGACAGCGTCAGCACGAAGCCGCGGTTCCCGTCGGCGTCAACCGTTTCGCCGCAAAGACGGCCCGGCATCTGGCGAATGAATTCCTTCTTGGTTGCCATGAGCCCAAGATAGGGGCCGCCATAGTTGAGGGCATTGCCGATCGACTGGCCTTCGCCGACGACGATATCGGCACCCAGGGCGCCGGGCGCCTCGATGAGCCCCAGCGACACGATTTCGGTGATGACGACGATCAAGAGCGCGCCCTGGGCATGAGCGGCATCGGCGGCCGCCTGCAGATCACGCAGATGGCCGTAGAAATCGGGCGTCTGCACGACGATGGCAGCGGTTTGCCCGTCGATATGGTCGAGCAGGTCGCCCTGGCCCTCGGGGGAGGGGGAGAGGCAGACGAGATCGGGATCGTCCTTGAGATAGGAGCGGACGACGTCGCGATATTGGGGATGCAGGCCCCCCGACAGCACGATCTTGCGCCGGCGGGTGAGGCGCCGGGCCATCAGCACCGCTTCAGCGGTGGCGGTGGAGCCATCGTAAAGCGAGGCATTGGCCACATCCATGCCGGTGAGCTTGGCGACCTGAGTCTGGAACTCGAACAGCATCTGCAGGGTGCCCTGCGAGATTTCGGGCTGATAGGGCGTATAGGCGGTGAGCCATTCCGAGCGCTGGATCAGGTGATCGACCGTGGCGGGCACATGATGGCGATAAGCGCCGGCGCCGAGGAAGAACGGGCCATCCCCCGCGGCATGGTTCATGCCCGCGAGGCGGCGCATATGCGCCTCGACCAGATATTCGGGGCTGTGCGCGGGCAGGTCGAGATCAAAGGATTTTAGGGCACTTGCGGGCACGGCGCTGAACAGCGCCTCGACGCTCGTGGCGCCGATTACATTGAGCATGGCGGACCGTTCGGCCGCCGAATGGGGAAGGTAGCGCATGAGGGGGTCCGCCTAGAGCGTCAGTTCGGCATAGCCGTCGGCGTCAAGCAGGGTGTCGAGCTCGGCGGCGTTGGCGATAGCGATTTTGAACAACCAGCCTTCGGCTTCAGGATCGCTGTTGATGAGGCCGGGCTGGCCGGAAAGGGCCGGATTGACCTCGGTGACGGTGCCCGACACCGGAGCATAGATCTCGGACGCGGCCTTGACCGATTCAACGACGGCGGCTTCGGCGCCCTTGGTCAGCTGCTTGCCGACTTCGGGCAGCTCGACAAAGACGATATCGCCCAGCTGTTCCTGCGCATAAGGCGTGATGCCGACAATGCCGGTGGTGCCTTCAACGCGGATATATTCGTGCTCGGGAGTGAACTTGGTGGTCATGGGAGAAGGCCTCTCAGCTGGCTTTGGCTTTGCGGAAATAGCGGTGGGGAACGAACGGGGTGGCGACGACCTCGGCGGGCTGGCTGCGGCCGCGCACGGCGACGAGGAGCCTTGTGCCCGGTTCGGCCTGGGCGGGTGGCACAAAGCCAAGGGCGATGGCCTTGCCCAGCGATGGGGCAAAGCCGCCGCTGGTGACAATGCCAATCGGGACGCCGGCGGCATCGAGGATTTCGGCGCCTTCACGGGCCGGGGCGCCTTCAACCAGGAGGCCCACACGCACGCGGCTCAACTGGCCCTCACGTTCGGCAAGGATGCGGGTGGCGCCGGGGAAATCACCCGCTTCGCGTCGGCGCTTGCTCACGGCAAAGCCGAGCCCGGCCTCGATGGGAGAAATGGTGGAGTTGAGGTCATGCCCGTAAAGTGGGAGCCCCGCTTCGAGGCGCAGGCTGTCGCGGGCGCCAAGGCCAATCGGATTGACGCGCTCATCGGCCACCAGCAGGTCCCAAAGAGCGGGCGCAGCAGCGGCGGGCACGAGGATTTCAAAGCCATCTTCGCCGGTATAGCCGGAGCGGGCGACTAGGAGCTGCCCGTGCGCCCAAGGGAAGGCGGCATAGGTCATGAAGCCCAGATCCGCGGCGCCCGGGACGAGCGCGCCGAGTACGGCAACCGCGTCGGGTCCCTGCAGCGCCAGCAGCGCATGATCGGCATCGGCGCGCACGAGGGTCGCGCGATCACCGGCGGCCGCTTCGATGCAGGCGAAATCGGCGTCCTTGGTGCCGGCATTGACGACGATGTAAAGCTCGCCGCCCGCCTGGGACGAGCGGGCGACCATCAGGTCATCGAGCGCGCCGCCTTGCTCGTTGAGCAGCAGGGTGTAGCGAATCTGGCCCGGCGTGAGGCCGAGGATGTCGCCGCAGATCAGGGGCTCGATGATCGCCGCAATGGAGGCATGATCCGCCTCGGCATTGCCACTGGGATGGCTAAGGCGCAAAAAGCTCGGGCCCATATGGCTGACATCGAAGAGCCCGGCATGGTCGCGCGTCCATTTGTGTTCGGCCATGATGCCGAGCGGATACTGGACGGGGAGATTATAGCCGCCAAAGGGCACCATGCGCCCACCGGCAGCGAGGTGGCGCTCATAAAGCGGCGTGGTCTTGAGAGCTTCGGCGGCGAGTTGGGCCATAAACGCATCCCGGAAAATGAACAAGGCGACACGACTGCATCCGCCCTGCGGCGAATGGCGTGCCCCCTCTGTCCTCGACACCTGAGAGATTTCCCGGCTGAGCGCCGGTTGCTCCTTCGGTGGGACCACAGCGTGCGGTCCGCTTTCCAGAGTTATCGCGTAAACTGCGGTCCTTTTGCCTGAGAGTTTCCGGGGCGGTTGCTCCTTCGGCGCTGGAGAAACCCAGTCTCTCCCGCAGTGGCGGCAACATGCTGGAGATTCTTGAAGCCGTCAATCGACTCCTTGTGTTGGTCCCGGCCATCGCAGAGCGGTGATGGAGCCAGCGCTACAGGCAACGGGTTTTGCCAGCACGCTGCGCGGGCGCTAGGGTGCGGCGAGCTTGGGGAGATCACCGATGCAAAGCCTTGGTCCTGTTGCACTAGCCGTGACGTTGATCGCAAGCCTCGTGCCGGTGAGCAGGGCGGCGGAACTGGCGCCGCTTGTCGGCATGATCAATCCGCAGAGTTTGCCGCCTTACCCATCGGAGGCGGCGGAGCAATCCGGGCTGGATGATCTCTCGCCCGCCCTCAAGCGCTGCATAGCCGTTTATCGGCTGCATTATGCCTTGCAGCAGCAGGGGCAGGGCGCCACGGATGATCCGACGATCTATGCGCCCGAAGATGGCGCTTTGTTCCTTCAGGTGGCGAGCCAGCAAGCGCAGATCCCGAGCATTACGGCGGCGGTGGCGCAGGTGGCCGGGGAAATCGAGCCCATCCTCGCCGCTTATACCGATCGCGTGGTCGAGAACATCAAGGCGGGAACGCCGGCGGTGGACGAGCTGATTGCTGGCGATCTGGAGCAGTGTCGCGCCGTGGCGGTGGCGCTCAAGGCGTCCTAGGCGGGCCCGCGCCGGCCCCGGATTGGATCACCGCACCAGGGACAGCAGGCGATGGCGACGCCTTCATTGAGCGCGAAGAACCCGTCGCCGCTAACGGGGAGGAGATAAAAGAGATTGCTCGCCTGCGCGCCTTCGCCCACGAGCTCGGGGCTGACAAAGATCAGTTGATCTTCCACGGCCTGGGCCAGTTGCCCGCATGAGCAGACTGGACGCTCCGCCCAGCCAAATTGCCCCCAGACATCGTCGGCACTGACCTCGACGCGCCGCAGCTTATCCATCTCGCATCATCCCATGCACTTCGCCCGCAGGGACAACCCTTGGGCCCGGTCACGGGTTCACAGAGCGCTAAACGGCTTCGAGGAAGCTTTCGGCGGTGCGCAGGTCCACCGAGACGAGTTGGCTCACGCCGCGTTCGGCCATGGTGACGCCGAACAGGCGATCCATGCGGCTCATGGTGATGGGGTTGTGCGTGATGCACAAGAACCGCGTTTCGGTGCGCTCGCGCATGGAATCGAGCAGGTTGCAGAAGCGCTCCACATTGGCGTCGTCGAGCGGGGCATCCACTTCGTCGAGCACGCAGATGGGCGCCGGGTTGGACAGGAACACCGCAAAGATCAGGGACAGCGCGGTCAGCGCCTGCTCGCCGCCGGACAGGAGCGTCATGGTTGCGGGCTTCTTGCCGGGCGGGCAGGCGATGATCTCAAGGCCCGCCTGGAGCGGGTCGTCGCTTTCCACGAACTGCAACTCGGCGGTGCCACCGCCAAACAGGGTGGTGAATAACTCGCGGAAATAGCCGTTGACGCGCTCAAAGGCTTCGGTGAGCCGGGCGCGACCTTCGCGGTTGAGCACGCCAATGCCGGTGCGCAGCTTGGCGATGGCCTCGATCAGGTCATTGCGATCCTTGACCATGGCGTCGAGCCGAGCCTGGGTTTCCGCCGCTTCGGCTTCCGCCGAAAGATTGACCCCGCCTAGGCGGTCGCGCTCGGCGCGCAGCCGCTCGAGCTTGCTTTCGGTATCGGCTTCGGCGGGCAGCGCCTGGTGCGGCTTGATGCCCGAAGCTTCAAGGGTGCGGCTGGCGGGGATGCCGAGGGTTTCCTGCACCTGCCGCTCGACGGCGCGCAGGCTCGCCATGTGGCCATTGAGACGTTCTTCGACGCGGGTGAGCTCGATGCGCACCTCGGCCAGGGCGGCGGCCGCGCTTTTGTGGGCCGCATCGGCTTCGCGCCAGCGGGTTTGGCCGAGCTCGACGGCGTGGCGCGCCGCCTCGTGATCGCGGCGGGCGTCCTCGATCTGGCGTTCAAGCTTGCTGCGCTTTTCGGCAAAGCCATCGGGGGTTTCGTCGCTGCCGCTGAGCTGCGCCTGCGCTTCGGCGCGGCGCCCCTCAAGGGTTTGCAGTTGGGCCAGCGCCGCATCGCGCCGGCGGGTCCAGTTGGCGGCTTCCCCCTGCAACTGGGCGAGCCGGCTGTCGCGCAGGCGGGCATCGGCTTCGAGGCTGACAAGGCGGTTGCGCGCGGTTTCGGCACCCTCGCGCAACTCGCGCAGGCGCCGCTGCCGGCTTTGCGCCAGCGTCGCTGTTTCGGTGTCTTCGTTGAGCTCGGCCAGGGCATCGGCCGCGTCCTCGCGACTTCGCTCGGCCTCGGTGATGGCCGTGGCGAGCTGATTGCGCGCCGCTTCAAACGCACTGCGTTGCGACGCAAGATCGGCCAGCGCGCGTTCGGCGGCGTTGACGCCGTCCTGCGCCTGCGTCACGGCGCGCTGGGCCCGGCGCCAGCCCTCGCGGCCATCGCGCTCATTGGTGCGCGCCAGATCGAGCGCTGAAGTGAGGGTTTCCACCTCGCGCTTCCAGCTGTTGCGCTCGCCCTTGGCGCGGGTGATGTCGGCATCGAGCTCGGCGAGCCGATTGCGTTGCGCCAGCCGCTGGGCGGCGGGGCTTGGGGCATCAGCGGCGGCCACAAAGCCGTCCCAGCGCCACAGCGCCCCATCAAGGGTGACGAGGCGTTGGCCGGGGCGCAGCGCTTGTTGCAGATCGGCGCCATCGGCGGCATGGACCACGCCGATCTGGTCGAGCCGACGCTTGAGCGCCGGGCTGCCGGCGACATAGCGCGAGAGAGGCTCGGCGCCCTGAGGGAGGGCGGGATCATCGGAGCCATCGAGCGCCTCGCCCCAATGGAGGGGCGCATCGGGATCGGTGGAGGCTTCCAGATCATCGCCGAGCGCCGCGCCAAGGGCGGTCTCAAAGCCGGGCTCCACCTGCAGGTCGTCGACCACGGCGCGCCACATGCGATCGGTGAGGTCGAGCATTTTGAGGAGGGTCGAGGCTTCCGCATCGAGCGCAATCAGCGCCGCTTCGATGGATTGGAGGCGTGGTCGGGCAACGTCGATGCGCGCCTGGGCGGCAAGGGTCGCCTGTTCGGCGGCAAGGGTCGTCCGTTCAGCGTGCCCGAGGGCCTGCTGTGCGGCCCGCAGGGCATTGCGTTGCTCAAGCAGGGTCTGGTCGGCCTCTCCACGCGCATGGAGTGCGGCGGCGTCGCGGGCCAGATCGGCGGCTTGTGCCTTCAGCTTGGCGACCCGGCGAGCAGCGTCTTCGAGATAGCGCTGGGCGGAGGCGCGGCGGGCTTGTTCTTCGGCCAGGGCCTGCTCGGCCACACGCGCTTGTGCTTCCGCTTCGATGACCTCGGCGCGAACAGCCTCGGCAGCATCTTGGGCTTCGGCCAGGGCCTCAGCAGCGGCTTCGGCTTCGCTTTCCAGGCGCTCGGTTTCAGCCTGGCTCGCTTCCAGCGCTGTTTCGCTGTCGCGCAGTTGTTGTTCTTCGCGGGTGCGGTCGGCGGCGAGTTGTTCCAGACGCCGTTCCAGTTCGGAGCGTCGTTCGTGGCTGCGCTGTTCCTGTTCGGCCAGTTGCTCGGCCAGGATGGTGTAGCGCTGCAGCACGGCTGCGGCGACCGATTCGCGCTCACGCAGGGGCTCGAGCGTGGCTTCCGCCTCGTCGAGCAATTCCTGGGCCTGCCGTTCCTTGCTGGTCGCGTCACCCAAGCGGCGGATCAGCACCGCCTGGTTGGCTTCCGATTCCTTTTCGGCAAACACCGCTGCGACCCAGCGCAGATGGAACAGCGTGGCTTCGGCGCGGCGGATATCGCCGGAAAGGCCGCGATAGCGGATGGCAAGACGCGACTGGCGCTTGAGCACGTCGAGCTGAGTTTCCACCTGGGCGGTGATGTCATCGACCCGCTCAAGGTTCTGCTCGGCGGCGCGCAGGCGCAGCTCGGCCTCGTGACGGCGCGAATGGAGCCCCGAAATGCCGGCGGCTTCCTCGAGCAGGGCGCGCCGGGCGGTGGGCTTGGCCGAGATCAGCTCGCCAATCTGGCCCTGGCGCACCATGGCGGGGGAATGCGCGCCCGTGGAGGCATCGGCAAACAGCAGCTGCACGTCGCGCGCGCGCACTTCGCGGCCATTAACGCGATAAACCGAGCCGGCCTCGCGCTCGATTCGGCGGCTGACCTGGAGCTCGTCGGCGGTGTTGAGGGCGGCAGGGGCGGTGCGATCGGAGTTGTCGAGCACCAGCGTCACTTCCGCCGAATTGCGGCCGGGCCGGCTCCCCGAGCCCGAAAAGATCACATCATCCATGCCCGAAGCGCGCATGGCCCGATAGGAGCTTTCGCCCATGGCCCAGCGCATGGCTTCCACGAGATTGGATTTGCCGCAGCCATTGGGGCCGACAATGCCGGTGAGCCCCGGCTCCATGGCAAGCACCGTTTCCTCGGCAAAGCTTTTAAAGCCATGCAGGCGAAGTTGGGAGAACTTCATGGCAGGCACACCAGGACGCGCCGGCCGCGGTCATTGAGGAAGCTTGGCAGGAGACTGCGCCCAGGCTTCCCGATCCCCCTTAGGGAAGGGGAAGCCGTGGGCAAGCAATCAGGGCGCGGCGGGCGCGGCAGGCACCACGGGCGTGGCAGCTGGAGCCGCAGATGTAGCGGCCGGTGACGCAGGTGATGCCGCTGGAGGAGCAACGGGGGTTGCGGCCGGTGCAGCCGGCGTAGCAGCAGGAGCGGGCTGAGCCGCAGGTGCTGCAGCGGGCTGGGCAGGAGCTGCGCCATTGCTTGGCGTGAAACCGGCGGGCACCAGCGCGTCGACTTCAGCGGCCAGCTGTTCAAGCGTTTTGTCGCCGGTGAGCGTCTTGCCGTTAACATAAAAGGTTGGTGTGCCTTCGAGTCCAAACTCGTTGAGCGCCTGCTCACGAATGGCTTCCATCCCGGTGAACAGGGCTTGATTCGTCAAGGCAGCATCAAAGCTTTCCTGGGTAAAGCCGAGCTGGGTGGCGATTTCGAGGATCGCGTCGCGCGGGGTTTCCGAAGTGCCCCAGTCCTGCTGGGTACGGAAATAGGTGCCGATGACATTGTGGTAATTCTCATCGCCCGAGGCTTCGGCGAGCATGAAAATGGCGGCGTCGAGCACGTTGCGCACGAATGGACGCAGGATGAAGCGCACCTTGCCCGTGTCGATATAGGCTTCCTTGAACGGGCCATAAACCGTGTTGTGGAAGGTAGCGCAGTGCGGGCAGGTGGGTGAGGCATATTCGATCACGGTGACCGGCGCGTCGGGATTGCCCAGCACCTTATCAGCGATGCCGCCGGCCGGAGCGAGCAGCTTGGCGGTATCGACCATTTCGCCTTCCGCCGCGCCGGCGCTCGAAATGCCACATACGCTGAGCGCGGTGGCAGCGGCGGCGAGAACAATGGTGTCACGGCGGTTTAACTTCACGGCGAACGCTCCTGTTTTTGTTTGGGCGACACTATACGGGCGGGACGTGTCGGCAAGTGGGCATAGCTATCAACTGGGGGTGAACACACTATTTGCGTTTCGGCTCCGCTTGCGCGGCCAGCTGCAGGCCCAGCATCCGCAATGCTTCACGCACGCCTTCATCTTCAACCCCCGCCACCGCGGCGCCAATGCGCGCCTCGACAACCGGGTCCGCTGGAGGGGGAGGAGGCGCCTTTCCAGCTGAACCGGAGCTGAAGGGCTCGGCTGACAGCCTGACCTGACCCACCAGCACATAGCCGAAATAACGATTAACCGCCGCAGCAATGGCGGGGGCTTCATGGGCCACCAGCAGCGCATGGCCGGGCTGGCAGCGCAGGTACAGCGTGGCGCCATCGGCACTGCGCTCGCCGCGCGGCCAGCTGAGCTTGTCGGGGATCGCCACGGTGTTGTAGGGGGCGGGCGCCATGGCGTGCCAATGCTCGAGAATATCGCGGCTGGCAAAGCCGCGTTTCTTGAGCACGGGATCGAGCGCCCCCGCAATCGCATCGGCAACGCTGACGGCGCGGTTGCGACGCTTGGGTTCGGTAGGGGGCTTGACCATGCCGGCAAACTAGCTTCCCGACAAGGCAGCGGCAAGGCCACCTTCCGGCGATTGCTGGCGCCGATGTGACCAAGGCGGCCTTGTCGCAGGCGCCGCGGCAGGGCAAACGGAAGGCATGCAGCTTTCCCATTCCCGCCCCGTCGATGCCGCCGCGGTTCTGACCTGGTATGACCGCAATGCGCGCGACCTGCCGTGGCGGGTGTCACCGAGCGATCGGGCGCGTGGTGTTCGGCCCGATCCCTATCGGGTGTGGCTGAGCGAAGTGATGCTGCAGCAAACTACGGTTGCTGCCGTGAAAAGTTTTTTCGTGCGCTTCACCAGCCTTTGGCCGACGGTGTTCGAGATGGCCGCGGCCCCGCTCGACAGCATCCTCAAGGAATGGGCGGGCCTGGGCTATTATGCCCGCGCACGGAACCTGCATGCCTGTGCGCAAGCCGTGGTGCGCGACCATGGTGGCGTGTTTCCGGCCACTGGCGAAGCGCTGCAGGCGCTGCCGGGGATTGGCGCCTACACCAGTGCCGCCATTGCCGCGATTTGTTTTGACGAGCGGGTGCCGGTGCTCGATGGCAATCTCGACCGGGTGCTGGCTCGGTTCTACGCGCTGCCGGTGCCGGTGCGCGAGGCCAAGGAGGAATTGCGGGCGGCGCTTGGCACAGCGGTGCCGGCGCGGGCGGGGGATTTTGCCCAAGCGATGATGGATCTGGGCGCCACTATTTGTGCGCCGCGCGCGGTGCTGTGCATGCTGTGCCCGCTGCAGGAGGGGTGCGCGGCGCTGCGCACCGCCCATCCGCTGAGCTTTCCGGTCAAGGCAGAAAAACCGGAGCGGCCGGTACGGCGCGGCCATGCCTTTGTGATGCGAGACGGGGCCGGGGATGTGTATCTGCAAACCCGGCCCGACAAGGGGCTGCTGGCCAAAATGACCGAAGTGCCGTGCTCCCCTTGGGGCGAGGCGTTGGCCGAACCCAGCTATCCCGCCCCCGGCGACTGGCGCCACCATGGCCAGGTGGTGCATGTGTTCACCCATTTCCGGCTGGAACTGGAAGTGTGGTCGGCAACAGTGGAGCCCGACGGGCTTGACAGCGGCTGGTGGAATTCACCGGCTGATCTGCACGGGGAAGCGCTGCCAACGCTGTTCCGCAAGGTGCTCGCGGCGGCGGGGGTGGAGCGGGCTTAAGCGGCGGCCATGGATAGTTCGTTCAGGCCGGAGCCCTGCACTTCACAGCCATCCATTGGCTTTCATGATCGGTGCAAGCAGATCGAGGTTCCGGGTGCGCTCGGCAGCCGCGGCGATCTTCGGGCAATTCGCCTTGAACCAGTCCTGTCCCGGTCTCCACGAGACCATGGCCGCTAGATAAGCATCGAGAACCGAGACGTTCTCGCCCATGACAAAGGGGCCGACAACTTCGCCTTCCAGCCACTGATACAGGTGCTGACGATGAGCATCACTGGAGGCGCGCAACTCGGACGGGGCGGAAGGTGCCCAGCGTTCGGGGTAATCGCCATAGGTGAATGTCGGGTAGACATTGGCGACCAGCCAGATCAGCAGGCGATAAAAGCGAAGTCGCTCCGGCGTGTCTTGGGGCGGTGCCAGCTGCGGTGCCTGATCAATCACCATAAGCGCGATAGCTGCGCTTTCGGTGATGACCTGCTCGGTTGCGAGGACCAGGGTGGGTATCTGCGCCAAGGGATTGGCTGCGGTAAGCGCATCGCGCGACGCACCGGGCTGATCGAACCCGGTGACATCGATAAGTTGATACTGCATGTCGGCGAGCGTAAGCATCGCCTCCGCAATGCCCGAACCCCAGCCGCGCACTCCATAAAGCTGCATCCCGTCCTCCTCCCGTTCCGGTTGCTCAGCCGGTGACCTTAGCTGACCTGCAGGTTCCGCTCCATTGTGGGAGCATGGGTGGCACGATTACCAGTGAGCAGCAGGCGGCCCGCGGCAATTGCTACAGCGAAATCAGTAGGCGGCAGTGAACCGCACGCGACTATGCCGATGTTGTTCAAGTTCGTCCACCATGGCGATTGCATAATCCGCAAAGCTGATTTTGCTGACACCAGCCTCATCAACAACCAGCTTGTCATCGCCCAGGCGGTAGTGACCAAGACGCGGGCCAGCAAAAAAGTCAGCGGCCGGCGAAAAGAAGATCCAGTCGATATCTTGCTCGGCACGAAGGTCTTCAAGGAAGGTGATGCCACCCTGCACAAAGGGTTTGGCTTCCTCGGGAAAGTCGGGCGCATCGATAAGCCGTACACCTGGTGCAACTTCCAGACTCCCTGCGCCCCCGGTGAACAGTACCCTGCCTATTCCAGCCTGCTTGACGGCAGACAATAGAGTTGCGGCAGGCACGTCGAAGCGCAAGGCGCTGATGACAGCGTCACTTCCGGCAATAACCTTGGAAAGCGCTGCAGGATCGAATGCGTCAGCACTGACTGCGGTTACTTCCGGAGCACGGGGCACGGCATCCGGGTTCTGGTCCACTGCGAGCACCGCGTGCCCCCGGCGTGCAAGCTCCTTGGTGATTTCCGAACCGGCGCGTCCGCTTGCTCCGAGTACTGCGATTTTCATTTGTCGTCTCCTGTGGTAGTAACCAACGGAAACCTAGTTATAGATAGAAACGACACATGCAAGACGGCACTTTCACCACATCAGGTTACGCCGAGGAAACCCGAACGGCACGCGGAACCGTCTTTGCCAGTGACTGTTCGACACGAAAGCTGCTCGACCGCATCGGTGACAAATGGAGCGTCCTGATCCTGCTTGTGCTGGGAGATTCAGAAGCCCGGTTCAACGAACTGAGGCGGCAAATCGGCGGCATTTCGCAGAAGATGCTAAGCCAAACCCTTCAATCGCTTAGACGGGACGGGCTCATCACCCGCGAGGTTGAACCTACTACGCCGGTAACGGTCACCTATGCGATTACGCCCCTTGGCCGTGAACTGCTGACCGCATTGCGCATGATGATCGATTGGGCAGAAACCAGGCTGCCGGAGGTTGAGGCGGCGCAGCGTCTTCATGACGGGGCCTCGCAGTCGCTGGATTGATAAAGTCTGCGTGACCTGGCTGCCAGCGCCGTGGCCGAAAGATGCCGGGTCCTTCGCCTGACACATGTCAGCGGACGACGGCGTGAACGAAGCTGCATCAAGGGCACGGACCGTCGCCTTGCGTGTGTTGTTCTCTATGGCGATCCCCAGGAAGGGGTCTATGCAGGGTTTATCCCAGCATCAGCCATGAGCGCTCCGGTGAGCACAACTGGGAAAGGCCCCTCCGAGAACCCCGGGCAAAGAAAAAGGCCGCCGGTTTGGAACCAGCGGCCTTGAAGTAGAGCCTGAATGATTGGAGGTCAGGATCAGGCAGAAAGCAAATCAAGTTTCGCGCGGATGTCCGCCCGAAGGTCGTCGATGGGAGCGATATGGCCCCCTTGTTCGTAATGCCAGAAAGTCCACCCGTTGCATGCCTCGGCGCCCTGCACCAGCGCACCCACTTTGTGGATGGAGCCCTGATGGGAACCCGAGACGAGCGAGCCGTCTGCACGAACCATGGCGAAGTAACGTTTGGTTAAGTCGAAAAGTTGCGTGCCCGGTTCAATCATTCCCTGCTCGACCAGCGAGCCAAAGGGAATGCGGGTTTCCTTGCGCTTGGGCGTGACCGATTGCAGGGCTTCAAAGACACCCGGCCGGATGGTCGCGATGCGGTTGCGCGCGGCATCCACATAGATCTGCTCGCGCTCGATGCCGATGAAATGGCGCCCGAGCTTGCGCGCGACAGCCCCCGTCGTGCCAGTGCCGAAGAATGGGTCAAGCACGATGTCGCCGGGCTTGGTGGTGGCATTGAGAATGCGGAACAGGAGGGCTTCGGGCTTTTGCGTGGGATGCACCTTGCCGTCGTCCTCGCCCTTGAGGCGCTCATTGCCGGTGCACAGCGGAAACAGCCAATCGGAGCGCATCTGCGTGTCGTCGTTGGCGAGCTTGAGCGCTTCATAATTGAAGGTGACGCGGCTTTTCTGGTTCTTGGCCGCCCAGATCAGCGTTTCATGGGCATTGGTGAACCTTGTACCCCGGAAATTGGGCATCGGATTGGCCTTGCGCCAGATCACGTCGTTGAGCATCCAGAAGTCGAGATCCTGGAGCGCCGCGCCAACGCGGAAAATGTTGTGGTAGGAGCCGATGACCCACAGGGCGCCATCGGGCTTGAGCACGCGGCGCGCCGCCGCCAGCCAGGCGCGGGTGAAACGGTCGTAATGGGCAAAGCTGTCGAACTTGTCCCAATCATCGTCCACCGCATCGACGCGGCTTTGATCGGGACGGGTCAGGCCCGATTCCAGCTGCAGATTATAGGGTGGATCGGCAAACACCAGGTCCACCGAGCCAGCGGGCAGGCTGTTCATGTGGTCGATACAATCGCCCACAAGAATGGTGTCGATGGGGAGACGCCTTGGCTCCTCCGCAAAGGCCGGTTCGGCCCGACGCGCGGTACGCAACATACACTTAACCCTAACGCAACACTAACGCTCCTGTTGTAGCGCCTCAGGGTTAAGGGAGCGTGTGCAATGGGTTAGCGTGGAGTTAAGAGGCGAGCAGGACCGGGACAGCCGCCAGCGCCAGCCGCTCGCGCGCTTCGGCAACAGGGGCAAAATCCGCGCGGTGATGGCGGCACGGACCATGGTCTTTTAAGGCGCGCATATGCTGGGGCGTGGAATAGCCCTTGTGGCTGGAAAAGCCGAAATGGGGTGCATCGCAATCCATGATCCGGCACATCCGGTCGCGCGTGACTTTCGCAACAATGGAAGCAGCAGCGATGGAAACGCTGCGCCCGTCGCCGCCCACCAGCGCCAGGCCTTCGCAGGGCAGCCCCATGGGCACATCGCGCCCATCCACAAGGACACGGTCCGGCGTAACGCAAAGGCCGTGTACGGCCTGGGTCATGGCCCAGAGCGTCGCGCCGCGAATATTGCGGGTGGCAATGATGGAGGGGGGCGCGATCACCACCGAAACCCGGGCGGTGCCCACGATCTGGGCGAACAGCGCCTCGCGCACCTCTTCGGTCAGCTTTTTGGAATCGTTGAGGCCAAGTGGAATGCAGGTGGGATCAAGGATCACTGCGGCAACGACCACGGGGCCCGCAAGAGGGCCGCGGCCAGCTTCATCGACGCCCGCGACCACGCGCGCCCCACGGGCCTGCGCGGCAAGCTCGTGGGAGTAATCGGGCTCAAGCTGGATGGGTGATTCGATCAGCATGCCGCAGCATTGCGGCGAGGGCCGGTGCCGTCAACCCGGCGCCAGGTCGCGCCGGGATCACAAATCAGAAGAGGCTCATCTGCCGGTCTTCGAGCTTGGGGGCGACGAAAAGGTCGCTGCGCAGGCCCTGAAGCTTGGCGTCGAGCCCATAGCGCTCGCGCGCTTTTTCAAAGCGCTGGGTCAGGAGGGTCGCATAAGGGCCTTCACCGGTCATGCGGGTGCCCCAGCGCGAGTCGTAATCCTTGCCATTGCGGGTATCGCGCACGAGCGAGAGCACATGGCGCACCCGGTCGGGGAAATGACGCAGCAGCCATTCCCGGAAGATGTCGCGCACTTCGCCGGGCAGGCGCAGCAGGATCATGGCGGCTCCCTTGGCACCTTGGGCGGCGGCGGCATCCAGAATGCGCTCGAGCTCCATGTCGTTGATCGCCGGGATCATCGGGGAGGCGAGTACGGAGACCGGCACGCCCGCTTCCGACAGAAGCCGAATGGCTTCGAGGCGCCGGGCCGGGGAGGAGGCACGCGGCTCCATCTTGCGGCTGAGCTTGTGGTCCATCGAGGTCATAGAGATCCCGACTTTGACCAGCCGGAGCTTGGCCAACTCGGTCAGGAGATCGAGGTCGCGGATCAGGAGGGCCGACTTGGTGGTGATGGTAACGGGGTGGCGGGTTTCCAGCATCACTTCGAGGATGCCGCGCGTCAGCTTATGCTTGCGCTCGGCCGGCTGGTAGGGGTCGGTATTGGTGCCCATTGCGACCGGCTTGACGCGATAATTCTTGGCGCCGAGTTCGGCGCGCAGCGCTTCCACCGCATTGGTTTTGACATAGATGTCGCGCTCGAACTCGATGCCGGCGGAATGGCCGAGGAATGCGTGGCTGGGACGGGCAAAGCAATAGGAGCAGCCATGCTCGCAGCCGCGATAAGCATTGATGGAGCGATCAAAGCCGATATCGGGGCTGTCATTGCTGGTGATGATGGTCTTGGCGCGCTCGATATGCTCGACCGTTTCGAACTGGGGCAGCGTTTCGACGCTGTTCCAGCCGTCATCAAAGCTTTCCCGTGCCTGGCGCTCGAAGCGGCCGCTGCGGTTGGATTGCGCGCCCCGGCCGCGATTGCGGCTGGGATCGACCAGTTCGCGCCGCGCCAGATCGGCGTCGCGGCTGCGGCTGAGCTTTTCCAGGGCTTCAAAGGACGGCGCTTGATAAAGGGCCATGAGGCGATCTCCTTGCGCTTGCCGGTCGAATCGCGACGGCACGCAGCGTGGGATTCACATAGCGCACGCACGAGAACAAAACAAGAACAAGGGTGAACAGCTGAGCTGCCTAGACTCATCAAATGGGCGTGGGGAACGGCGGATGCAAGACTGCCCTGCGTTCTGGCGGGTGGACGGGCGCGCTTGCACCCACTAAACCACCCGACCCGGCCAAGGGCGCTGAACCCCACTCGCTTCGGCGATGTCGAAATCGGGTTGGCCCGATCGTCACGGCTGTGTTCCAGCTGCCCGGGACCGAACAAATTCAATTCTGCGAAAGGCACACCATGTCCAGCGATGCTTCTGTTTTAGATGCTGTGCCCCCATCCGCCGCCGCAGCCGAGCCGGGCCTGGGCGCGCGCAATCGGCTGGTGATCAACCTGCTGCTGGTTTCGGCCTTTGTGGTGATCCTGAACGAAACCATCATGGGCGTGGCGCTGCCGCACCTGATGACCGATCTGGGGATCACCGCAAGCGCCGGCCAGTGGCTGACCACGGCGTTTCTGCTGACCATGGCGGTGGTGATTCCCATCACCGGCTTCTTGCTGCAGCGCTTTCATACGCGGCCGGTGTTTGTCGCCGCCATGAGCACGTTTTCGCTCGGCACCCTGATCTGCGCCACCGCTCCTGGCATTGAACTGCTGATTGCGGGTCGGGTGGTGCAGGCCATCGGCACGGCGATCATGATGCCGCTGCTGATGACGACGGTGATGAACCTCGTGCCGCCCGCAACGCGGGGCAAGACCATGGGCAATATCTCGACCGTGATCTCGGTGGCGCCAGCGATCGGCCCGACCATTTCGGGCCTGATCCTGTCGCAGTTGGATTGGCGCTGGATGTTTATCCTCGTTTTGCCGATTGCGCTGGGGAGCCTCGCGCTGGGATTTGCGCGCATCCGCAATGTTTCGACGCCCAAATCCGTGCCGATCGATGTGATTTCGGTCGGTATGTCGGTGGTGGGTTTTGGCAGCCTGGTTTATGGGCTGAGCGGGCTGGGGGAAGCTGCGAGCCATCCCGGTCCCGTGCCGGCCTGGGCGCCGCTGGTGCTTGGCGTCGTGGTGATCGGGCTCTTCGTGCTGCGCCAGCTTTCCCTACAGAAGCGCGACCGTGCCCTGCTTGATCTGCGCACCCTGCAAACGCCGACCTTCAGCATCTCGGTGGTGCTGATGGCGGTGATGATGATGGCGATGTTCGGTATGTTGATCCTGCTGCCGATCTATCTGCAGAACGTGCTGGGGCTCTCGACGCTGCAGACCGGCTTGATGCTGCTGCCGGGCGGCCTCGTTATGGGGCTCTGCGCGCCAGTGGTAGGTCGGCTCTATGACAAACATGGTCCCACCGTGCTGCTCGTGCCCGGCGCGACCATTGTGAGCCTCGTCTTGTGGAGCCTGACCATGGTTACGGAAAGCACGCCCTTTGGCTGGCTGCTGGCGGCCCATCTGGCCTTCAGCGTCGGTTTGTCGCTGATGTTTACGCCCCTGTTTTCGGCGAGCCTCGGTTCGCTCCAGCCCAAGCTGTATTCGCATGGCAGCGCCGTGATCGGCACGGTGCAGCAGGTGGCCGGGGCAGCGGGCACGGCGTTGTTTGTGGCGCTGATGACCCTGCAGTCGGCCAATCTGCTGGCCGGTGGTACCGAGCCATTGGCGGCAGCGGCGGGCGGCATCCGCTCGGCGTTCTTCGTGGGGGCGATTATCTCGCTGTTCGCGATCGTGGCCGCATTCTTTGTGCGCAAGCCCAAGGGCGGCACGCCGGGCATGGTGCACGGGCACTAAGGCATCTCAAGTTCGATAACACTTCAGAACGGCGGCCTTTGGGCCGCCGTTTTGCGTTTCAGCGCTCGGCGAGGCGTGGCATCACTTCCACGAAGTTGCAGGGTTTGTGCCGATAATCGAGCTGGTCGCGCAAAATGCCTTCCCAGGCATCCCGGCAGGCGCCGCGGGAGCCCGGCAGGCAGAACACAAAGGTTTCCCCGATCAGCCCAGCCGTGGCGCGCGACTGAATCGAGGACGTGCCGATCTTGGTGGCCGAGTATTGGTGGAACAGGACCGAAAAGCCGTCCATGCGCTTATTGAACAGCGGCTCGATGGCTTCGGGGGTGACATCGCGGCCGGAAAAGCCGGTGCCGCCCGTGGTCAGCACCACGTCCACTTGCGGGTCCGCAACCCAGGCCTGAACGGCCGCCCGGATCGCCTGCACATCGTCAGGCACCACGCTGCGGCCAGCGCAACGATGACCATCGGCTTCCAGCATGGAAATAAGCAGGGCGCCGGAGGTGTCGGTCTCGAGCGTGCGGGTGTCCGATACGGCGAGCACGGCGATGGACAGGGGCCGGAACTCGCGGTCGTCAAATCTTGCCGTGATAAACATCGCTTTGCTCCGCTGCAGCCTGCTGTTCGTCGAGTTCGGTTTCCTCGATATCGGCCCGAGGATCAAGCGCCACCGTTTCTGGCGTCACCTGCTCGTCCGAGGCCATGGGCTGGAACGGGGTGCGCGTGGCTGCATCGGGCGCGTTGCGGATGCGCATGCGCAGGATGGCCGCGACGGCCAGGATGGCGTGGAAGATACCCGTGACGACAAAAAGGCCAACCGGCTGGAATGCACCCATGATCATGGAAGCGACGGCGGGGCCGATGGCGAGGCCAACACCCAGGGTCAGCAGCATGCCGCCAGCGATCTTGGCGAACTCGCCTTCCTTGGCGAAGTCATTGGCATGGGCCACCGCCACCGCATAAAGCGGATTGGCGGCAAAGCCATAAGCGGCGAACAGCACATACATCGGCCAACCGGCGGCCGGGTTGAGCAGCACCAGGGTCAGGGCCACGAGGGCGGCAAAGGTGGACAGCCCGATCATCACCAGGCGCCGATCGATCCGGTCGGAAAGACGGCCAAAGGGAATTTGCGCGGAGGCTCCCAGAATGGCGGCAAGGGCAAAAAGAAAAGCGATGCCGCCCGCATCGAGCCCCTGGGCATAGCCGTAGACCGGCGCCAGGGTGCCAAAAGTGCCATTGGCCATGCCGCAGCAGAATGCGGCAATCCCAGCAATGGGGGAGGTGCGGTAAAGGAGGCGCAGGTCGAGCCGGGCCGAAGACAGGGGACGCGGCTGGGGCGTCGAGGTGAGGGCGGTCGGCAGCACTGCGCAAATAAAGCTGATCGCGCCCAGCACGAAGGGCACATAGCCGGCGGTGCCGGTCATGGACATGGCGAACTGGCCAAGCACCGACGAGCACATATTGACCGTGACATAGATCGAAAAGGTCGTGCCGCGGCTGCGGTTATCGGTCACCTCATTGAGCCAGCTTTCAACGATCATCGCGGCGCCGGCAAAGCAGAAGCCCGATAGCGCGCGCAAGACAATCCAGCTGATGTCGTTGACCATCAGCAGGTTAAGGAGGATCGTGACCGTGCCAATCGCGGCCATCACGGAAAACGCGCGGATATGACCGACATTGCGCACAATGAGCGGGACGACGAGCGAGCCCGAAACAAAGCCTACCGACCAGCCGGTACCGATCAGGCCGAGCGAGAGCAGGGAGAAGCCTTCTTCTGCGCCCCGAACCGAGAGCAAGAGACCCTGCAGGCCACCCCCGAACATCAGCAGGGCAGAGCCAAGGAAGAGGGCGTAAATCTTTACAACGGAGGCCATGACGCTTTCGGGGGAACGGAGTTGATTCGGCTGAGTGTGGTTGGATCACGCAACGGTGACATTAAGGGGGCAAAATCCCCCAGCCCAAGCTCCAATGTCAGCCGATGCCCAATTGGTCCATTTTGGCCTTGAGGCTAAGCAGGTCGCGCCAGGCCTGCTGCTTTGCCGCAGGGTTGCGCAGCAAATAGGCGGGGTGAAGCGTGGCGATGGCCTCGGTTTGATGGTTGCCGATGCTCACCGGGCTCCATTTGCCGCGCATCTTGATGATGCCCGTACTGGTGGAGAACACCGTCTGCATGGCCGGGCCGCCGACGGTGAGCACAAGACGGGGCGCCACCAGCTCCACCTGCCGTTGCAGGAAGGGCAGGCATAGGGCCAGCTCCTCGGGCGTGGGCACCCGGTTGCCGGGCGGACGCCATGGCACGGTATTGGCGATATAAACCTTGGTGCGATCGAGCCCGATGGCGCCGAGCATCTTGTCGAGCAACTGGCCGGCGCGACCCACAAAGGGGCGCCCCTGCCGGTCCTCTTCGGCGCCGGGGGCTTCCCCGATCACCATGATCTGAGCTTGGGGATTGCCATCGGCAAACACCAGCTGGGTGGCACGGAGCTTGAGCCCGCAGCCATCATAGGCGCGCAGGATCTCTTCGAGTTCAACCAGGTTCTGCGCCTTGGCCGCAAGGCTGCGCGCTTCGGCCGGATCGCCCCCGAGTGCAGGCATGGGTGCGCTCGGCGCGGCCGAGGCGGCGGGATTGGGGACGGCGGGGCTGGGGGCAACACGGGCAGGCGGGCGCTGGTTGAAGCGGTCCACCGGCTCTTCGCCAAGGGCCAGGTCCACACCGGCAGCCCGATACCATTCGAGCACCGAGACCATCTCGGCGTGATTTAGCGGTCGCATCTCGGCCATGTTCTCTGTTATGGCACACCGCGTTTGCCGCGGCCAGCCGCGCGTGGAAAGAGACGACGGAGATTTCATGGCAGAAGCGGGCGAGCGCGAAAGCCTTTCCACCGATGTCGTGATCGTTGGCGCTGGTCCTGCGGGGCTGGCAGCGGCTATTCGCCTCAAGCAACTCCATCCCGATCTGGGGGTCACCGTGGTGGAAAAATCCGCCGAGATCGGCGGCCACATCATTTCGGGCGCGGTGATGGACCCCAGGGGCCTCGATGCCCTCTTGCCCGATTGGCGCCAAATGGGCCCGCCGGTGGGCCCGGCGGTCACGCGCGACACCTACCATTTCCTCAGCGCCAACGGCGGGGTGAGCTTTCCCCATTGGCTGATGCCGCCGCAAACGCAGACGCCAGGAGGAGTGATCGTCAGCCTTGGGGATCTCGTGCGCTGGCTGGGCGAACAGGCGCAGGCGCTGGGCGTCGATATTTTCCCCATGACCGCAGCCGTCGATGTGCTGCGCAGCCCCGAAGGGCCGGTCCGGGGCATCATCACCGGCGATCTGGGGCGCGATCATGCGGGCAATCCCAAGCCGGGCTTTGCCGAAGGCATTGCCCTTGAAGCCAAATATACCCTGCTGGCGGAGGGGGCACGCGGCTCGCTCGCCAGGGCGGTGATCGGCGATTTTGCCCTCGCCAGCGAGCCACAGAAATATGGGCTCGGGATCAAGGAAGTCTGGGAAATTGCCGCCGACCGGCACGAGCCAGGGCGGGTGGACCACTTTCTGGGCTTTCCGCTCGACAACAGCACTTCGGGTGGCGGCTTTGCCTATCATGCGGCGGACCGCAAGCTTTACCTCGGGCTGGTGGTGCATCTTGATTACGCCAACCCGACGCTTTCGCCCTTTGACGAGTTCGGGCGGTTCAAGACCCATCCCAAGATCGCGGCGCTGCTCGAAGGGGCGACGCGCCTCAGTTATGGGGCGCGGGCGCTGGCGACGGGCGGCTGGCAATCGGTGCCGACGCTGGCCTTTCCTGGTGGAGGGCTGATTGGTTGCGCGGCAGGGTTCATGAACGCGCCGCGCCTCAAGGCCATCCACAATGCGATTCTGTCGGGGATGGGGGCGGCCGAAGCGGTGGGCGCCGCCATTGCAGCGGGGCGCCAGCACGACGCAATCGAGGATTTTGCCGGCCGCATCATGGCCACCGGGATCGAGGACGAGTTGCGCGCTGTGCGCAATGTCAAACCCCTGTGGTCGCGCCTTGGCACGGCTATGGGCGTTGCCGCGGCGGGCGCTGAAATGTGGAGCAGCGCAATCCTGGGCCGGTCCGTGCTGGGCACGCTGCGCCACAAGGGGGCGGACTTCGCTGCCACTCGCACCCTGAGCGAAGTGACGCCCAAGACCTATCCGCGCCCGGACGGGCAAAAGGTGTTTGATCGCGCCGCTTCGGTTTTTCTGGCCAATCTCGCCCATGACGAGGACCAGCCCAATCATTTGCGATTGACCGATCCGACCGTGCCGATCCGCGAAAACCTGCCGCGCTATGGTGAGCCGGCCCCGCTTTATTGCCCGGCGGGGGTTTATGAGCTGGATCGCTCAGGAGCCGAACCGGTGTTTCGCATCCATCCGGCCAATTGCGTGCACTGCAAGACCTGCGACATCAAGGATCCCGCGCAAAACATCACCTGGGTTCCGCCCGAAGGTGGCAGTGGTCCCAACTACAGCGGAATGTGACTGACCCGCCGACCGGCCGCACTTGCGGCGCGGTCCCAAAACCGCCAATCTTGCCGCCCAGAACTGGGCCGGTTCGGCCAAGGGAGATCCAAGCCTCGTGTCAATGCTATCCAATCGTCTGGCGCGACCCGCCTTTGTTGCCCTGATGCTGACCGGCCTCGTGGTTCCCCTGGCGGCCCAAACGGCCCCCACGTCCACGCTCGACATGCTGTCGCTGTTCCGCCCCAGCGTGACCGGCTCCTATCTGGCCGGGCAAGGGGCGCTCAAGGATCTGCGTACCGAGGAAGCCGCTCGCTATTTCAGCGATGCAGCCAAGGCCGACTGGGACAACCCGGTCATGGTGGAACGCGCCTTTATTGGCCTTGCGGCCGATGGGCAGATCGGGGAAGCGGCCTCCACGGCCCGGCACCTGCTCGAGCTCGACCCTGGCAACCAGCTTGCCGAACTGGTGCTGGCGACCGAAGCGCTCAAGGAGCGCCGCTACGGGGCTGCCGACCGCATGCTGGCCTCGGTGGGCCAGGATAGCTTTGTTGGCATCACGGCGGGTATCTTGCGGGCCTGGGCGATGATTGGCGACAATCGCGTCAAGGAAGCCGACAAGCTGCTCGATGGCTTGGGGCAGGGTGGGCTTGAGGATTTCCTCGTGTTTCATCGCGCTCTCATGGCGGAAGCGGCCGGGGACAACCAGCGCGCCATTCGCTATGCCGGCCAGGCCTTCGATGCCGAGCCCGGCGTAGCTCGGATCGTCGAGGTTTATGCTCGCGTGCTCGCCAATGCCGGCGAGTTCGACCAGGCCAAGGCCGCCATCGCCAAGTTCCAGGATGCGGGGCTGAGCCATCCCGTTGTCACCATCGTCAAGGAAGCGGTCGATGCCGGGCAGCGCCCGGGGATCTTTGCGGCCAATGTGCAGGTCGGTGCGGCCGAAATGTTCCACGGCATCGGCGTGGCGCTGGCGCGCGACAGCAGCATGGACGTCTCGGTCATGTTCCTGCGCCTCGCGCTGTATCTCGATCCGTCGGCTGATGTGGTGGCGCTGGCCCTCGGCCAGGTGCTTGATGCGGCCGACCAGCATGACGCGGCCAACCGCATCTATGAAAGCGTTCCGGCCAATTCGGCGATGAAGCCAACCGCGGTGGTTCGGGTCGCCCAGAACCTCGACAATATGGGTGATCGTCCCGAGGCGCTGCGCCGGCTGGGCAATATCGTGGCGACCCAGCCCGATGACCTCGATGCGGTGTCGGTTTATGGAGACATCCTGCGCACCGACGAGCAATATGCCAAATCCATCGAGGCCTATTCCACGGCGCTGGACCTCACCGGCGGCGAGAATGCATCGGATTGGCGCTTCTATTATGTGCGCGGCATCTCCTATGAGCGCAACAAGCAGTGGCCCGAAGCCGAGCGCGATTTCCTCAAGGCGCTTGAACTGCGCCCCGACCAGCCGCAGGTGCTCAATTATCTGGGCTATAGCTGGATCGACAAGGACATGCACCTCGTAGAGGCACTGGCCATGATCGAAAAGGCCGTCGCTGCCATGCCCCAGGATGGCTATATCGTCGATTCGCTGGGCTGGGCCTTCTACAAGCTTGGCCGCATGGAAGAAGCGGTAAAGACCCTCGAACAGGCCGTGCAGTTGCAGCCCAACGACCCCGAGATCAACGACCATCTGGGCGACGCTTATTGGCGCGCCGGGCGGCGGCTCGAGGCCAAGTTCCAGTGGAATGTGGCGGCCTCGGTGGACGATATCGGTGTCGTCAAGGAGCGTGTGCAGCCCAAGCTGGCCAATGGTCTGGCCGAACAAACGGCCGCCCAGTAGTTCGGGGCATGGGGCAGTATTGGACGCAGTCGGCGCCAGCCAAGGTCAATCTGGCGCTGCATGTCACCCGTCGGCGTGACGACGGCTACCACGACCTGCAAAGCCTGGTGGTGTTCGCCGACTTGGCCGACGAACTGGAAGCGGCGCCAGCGGCCAGCGACAGTCTTGCGATCATTGGCCCTTTTGCGCGTGGCCTGAGCGGGGGCGATACCAATCTGGTGTCGCGTGCCGTGGCCGCCTTTCGCGCCCGCTGGCCTGAGGCCGTGCCGCGGGGCCTCGCCATGCGGCTGCGCAAGAACTTGCCGGTGGCCGCGGGCATTGGCGGGGGCTCCGCCGATGCGGCGGCGGCGCTGCGCCTGCTCGCCGATCTGTCGGCCACGCCGATCCCTGTCCCGGAACTGGCTGAGCTGGGGGCAAGGTTGGGTGCGGATGTCCCCGCCTGCCTCGTATCCGCCCCTTTGGTGGCGCGCGGGGTAGGGGAGATCCTTTCGCCGCTGCCAGCCTTCCCCGAATGCTATCTGGTGCTGGTCAATCCGCTGGTGCCGGTCTCGACGCCCGAAGTGTTCCGGCGCCTGCTCAAAAAGGACAATCCGGCAATGCCAGCCTTGCCCGAGCCGATGACCCGGCCCGCGCAACTGGGCATCTGGCTGGCCGAAACCCGCAATGACCTGCAGGCGCCGGCAGTGGAACTGGTGCCCGAGATCGGCCGCATCATTGCTCGGCTTGCAGCGGCGCCAGGCTGCATGCTGGCACGCATGTCGGGATCAGGGGCGACGGTGTTCGGGCTGTTCGGCTCGGGTGCGCAGGCGCATCAGGCGGCCCATGAAATGCGTCGGACGACGCCAGACCATTGGATTGCCGCGGCGCCGGTCCTCGGGCCCTAGAACAGGCGCATCACGCTGAATTCGACCACGTCGGCCAAGAGCGCGTTCATCGCCCCAGCGGGAGCGGCGTTGAGCGCGTCGCGGGCGGCACCCGCATGGGCATGGGCCTGCCTTATGGTGCGCCCAAGGGTATCGTGCCGCTCCATAATGGCAACAACGCTGCGCACCTGATCGTCGCTCGCCTGGGCATCGCCCAGCGCGCCGGTGATCACTGCGCGCTCGGCCTCGCTGGCATCGGCCAGCGCCAGAATAACGGGCAGCGTCATCTTGCCCTCGCGCAGGTCATCGCCGCTGTTCTTGCCCAGCGTGTCGCTTTCTCCCCGGTAATCGAGCACGTCGTCCACCAGCTGGAAGGCGGTTCCGAGCTCAAGCCCGTAGCGGGCCAAAGCCTTGCGGCCCGGCGCATCGGCGCCGCCCGACATCGCGCCCACTTCGCACGCGGCCTGGAACAGCACCGCAGTTTTGGCGCGGATCACTTCGGCATAGTCTTGGGGCGTGGTGGAAAGATCGCCAGTCTTGGCCAACTGGAACACTTCGCCCTCGGCCATGGCGGCCGACGCGGCGGAAAGCACGCCCAATGCTGCAATGTCGCCAGTTTCCACCATCATCATGAAGGCTTGGCCGAGGAGGAAATCGCCAACGAGGATCGAGGCCTTGTTGCCCCACACCATGCGGGCAGCGGGCTTGCCGCGGCGCATATCGCTTTCATCGACCACATCGTCATGCAGCAGCGTGGCGTTGTGCATGAACTCGACGGCGGCGGCGAAATTGATGGCCGAGCCGGTGCCCTTGCCAAAGAGGGACGCCGCAGCCACGGTCAGCATCGGGCGCAGGCGCTTGCCACCGCTTTCGATGAGGTAGCGGGCCAGCTCGGGCACCATCTCGACATGCGAATCTGCCCGCGCCAGGATCAGCGCATTGACCTTGGCCATGTCAGCGGCAGTAGCATCGATCAGCCGATCAACAGCATTGGCACTGAATGCCGGTTTGGATTGCGTAACAACAGACACGCGGTACGGTCCTCGTTTGCCCCTACTGGCAAATCTGGTTGAGCCTGATGCGCTTGCCACTTAAGCTCGCGTAAAAACCGGCCAATTGGGTGCGATGTCCCTAGACCAGACCAGCGACTTTGTCCAACAGCAAACCACGACGTCAGACGCCTTTCTGGGCGGCCGCATCACTGTGCGCCAACCGGCGCGGGGCTTCCGGGCGGGGCTCGACAGCGTGCTTTTGGGGGCTTCGGTACCCCCTAGCGCGCAAACACTGCTGGATCTGGGCAGTGGCGTGGGGACCGCGGCCCTCGTGGCCCTCGCGCATGCTCCGGCCTTGCGCGCCACGCTTGCCGAGCGCGATGAGGCCATGCTGGCGCTCGCACAGGATAATGCGGCGGTGAACGGCTTTGCGGAGCGGGTGAGCTACGCGCATGCCGATGTGGCCGGGCCGGGCAGTGCGCGTCAGGGGGCGGGAATCGAGGAGAATGCTTACGAGACGGTTATCGCCAATCCGCCGTTTTTCGATGCTGCCGGGGGCACGCTGGCCCGCGTACAGGGTCGGGCGGGAGCCCGGCACATGCAAAATGAACAACTCGAACTCTGGGTCAAATCAGCCGCGGGCGCTGCGGCGGGCGGGGGCGAGGCCATTTTCATCTATCCCGCGCAGGGGCTGCAAGCCTTGCTGGCCGCGTTTGGCCGACGGTTCGGGGCGCTGACCATCCTGCCGCTCTGCGCGCGGCCCGATGGTCCTGCCACCCGAGTGCTGCTGCGCGGCATCAAGGGATCGCGGACGCCGTTGACGCTGCTTGGCGCGCGGGCGCTCCATGAGGCACATGGCCGGGCGTTCCGGCCCGAGTTTGAAGCAATCTTCCGCGGCGAGGCGCGGCTTGTCTGGTAATCCCCCTAGATGCACCCTAAATGGGGCGGCGAGCGTGAAAGGAACCTGATGGCTGTTCAAACCCCCGCCTGGATGGGCCGGATCTGGCGTCGCCTGGGCGGCAACAAGACGGTTATCCCCGTGGTTCGGCTTCACGGCGTGATCGCCGCTGAACAGCGCCAAGGGCGGCTGAGCATTGCTTCGGTGGAGCCCTTGCTGCAGCGCGCCTTCGCCATCAAGTCAGCGCCAGCCATCGCCATTGTGGTCAATTCTCCCGGCGGCTCGCCCGTGCAGTCGCGCCTGATCTCCAAGCGCATTCGCGACCTGGCCGACGAGCATGGCAAGCCGGTTCTCGTCTTCGTGGAGGATGCGGCGGCGTCCGGGGGCTATTTCATTGCCGTGGCGGGTGACGAGATCATCGTTGATCCCTCTTCGATCGTGGGCTCTATCGGCGTGATCATGGCCGGCTTCGGGTTTGTGGGCGCACTGGAGAAGCTCGGCATCGAGCGGCGGGTGCACACGGCAGGCCGCAACAAATCCACGCTGGACCCCTTCTTGCCGGAAAATCCGGGCGATGTTGAGCGCATCAAGGCGGTGGAGCTCGATATCCATTCGGTCTTTATCGAGCATGTGAAAGCGCGGCGGGGCGACCGGCTGCGCGCCCCCGACGAGGTGCTGTTCACCGGTGAATGGTGGCCCGGGCTTCGCGGCGTTGAACTAGGGCTGGTGGATGCGATTGGCGACCTGCATGCAACGCTGCGCACCCGGTACGGCGCCGATGTCGTGCTCAAGTTCATTGCGCCCAAGCGGTCCTGGTTTGGCGTGCCACGCCTCAGCTTTGCCGCTGAACTGCCCGCCGCCATGACCGCTACGCTGGAGGACCGCGCCTTGTGGTCCCGGCTGGGACTATAGCCAATGACCGCAGTTCTGCTTCGCCTCGCCATCTATCTCGTCATCGCCGCGGCCATCTATCTGGGTGTTCGCAAGATCTGGCGCGACTGGCAGGGCCAGTTCAAGAGCCAGGATGAGGAAACCCGGCGCCTGCGCCGCGAGCGCGACCAGGCCGAGCGCGCCAAGCCGGGTGTGATCGATCTCAAGCGCGACGCGGACGGCACCTACCGGCCGGGCGGACCCGGCGACGAGAACAATCGCCGTTGACCGCTCCCGGCAGCCTCAATAGAGGATGGACCCGCACAAAGGGACCACGCCCATGACTGACCGCCCCGCCCATATGGACCCCAAGAACTCGTTCCAGGGCATGATCCTGACGCTCCAAAATTTCTGGGCCGAGCAGGGCTGCGTGATTTTGCAGCCCTATGACATGCAGATGGGCGCCGGCACCTTCCATACCGCGACCACCTTGCGCGCGCTGGGCCCCAAGCCTTGGAACGCCGCTTATGTGCAGCCTTCGCGCCGGCCCAAGGACGGGCGCTATGGCGAAAATCCCAACCGCCTGCAGCATTATTATCAGTTCCAGGTTATCCTGAAGCCGTCGCCACCCGACATTCAGGAGCTTTATCTCAAGTCGCTGGCGGCGATCGGTCTTGATAGCGCCCTGCACGACATCCGCTTTGTCGAGGATGACTGGGAAAGCCCGACGTTGGGCGCCTGGGGCCTGGGCTGGGAATGCTGGTGCGATGGCATGGAAGTCAGCCAGTTCACCTATTTCCAGCAGGTGGCGGGCTTTGAGTGCTCGCCGGTGCCGGGTGAAATCACCTATGGGCTCGAGCGCCTCGCCATGTATGTGCAGGGGGTCGAGAACGTTTACGACCTCAACTTCAATGGTGGCGGCGGCAACTCCAAGGTCACCTATGGCGATGTGTTCCTGCAGAACGAGCAGGAGCAGTCCAAGTACAATTTCGAGGCGGCCGATACCGAGATCCTGTTCCGCCATTTCGCTGATGCGGAAAAGGAATGCCGGGCCATTCTGGAAGCAGGCCGCGAGGGCGACCGCCACACCATGGCCGTGCCGGCCTATGAGCAGGTGATCAAGGCTTCGCACAACTTCAACCTGCTCGACGCTCGTGGCGTCATCTCGGTGACCGAGCGGCAAAGCTATATTCTACGCATTCGCGAACTGGCCAAGGCCTGTGGCGAAGCCTGGCTGCACACCGCGGGCGGTGGCGCCTGAGGCGCCAGACCCCGCACGCCGCTGCAATGGACAAGGCTTCCTCCCCTTGCTAGGCACACCCCACACGCTCGAACGCCCGGTTTAAACCATGCCCGATCTGCTGCTCGAACTGTTTTCCGAGGAAATCCCTGCCCGTCTTCAGCGCCGCGCTGCCGAAGACTTGCGCAAGGCGGTGACCACAGCATTGGTGGATGCGGGTCTCGTTTACGAGGGCGCCAAGGCGTTCGTGACGCCGCGCCGGTTGGCGCTGACGGTTTCGGGCATTCCGCCGCGCTCGCCCGACACGCATGAAGACAAGAAGGGCCCAAAGGTTGGCGCGCCCCAGCCGGCAATCGATGGCTTTTTGCGCTCGGCCGGGTTGAGCGCGATCGAGCAGGCCAAGATCGAAAGCGATCCAAAGAAGGGCGAGTTCTACGTGGCCCATATCCACAAGCCCGGCGCCGAGGCCGCAACGATTCTGTCGGGCCTGCTGCCGCGCGTGATCGCCGATTTTCCCTGGGCCAAGTCGATGCGCTGGGGCTCGGGCAGCACCAGCTGGGTGCGCCCGCTGCGCGCCATCACCGCGACCTTTGGTACCGAAAATGACGAGCCAATCATCATCCCCTTCGAGGCTGCAGGGGTCGGCTCGGGTCAGACCACTTATGGCCACCGGTTCCTTGCACCTGGCGCCATCCGGGTCCGGCGCTTTGAAGACTATCTGATGGGGCTGGAGCGCGCCAAGGTTGTGCTCGACCTTGACCGGCGCAAGGACATCATCCGCAGCGATGCCGAACACCTCGCCTTTGCGCGCGGCCTGTCCGTGATTGGCGACGAAGGCCTGCTCGAGGAAGTGGCAGGGCTGGTGGAATGGCCTGTGGTGATGATGGGCGCGTTTGACCCGGCCTTTCTGGAACTGCCCGAAGAGGTGATCATCGCCACCATTCGCGCCAACCAGAAATGCTTCTGCCTGCGCGACGGGGCAGGGCGCCTGGCCCCCTATTTCATCATCACCGCCAATACGGTGGCGATCGACGGCGGCGCCGCGATCATCGCCGGCAATGAGCGCGTTATTCGCGCTCGCCTGTCCGACGCCAAGTTCTTCTACGAAGGGGATCTGGCAACTCCGCTCGAGCACGGTCTGCCCAAGCTCGAAGACACCGTGTTCCACGCCAAGCTCGGAACCCAGTTTGCCCGCGTCGAGCGCCTGGTGAAAATGGCAGGCGAGATCGCGCCGCAGGTGGGGGCCGATCCCGAACGCGCCAAGCGCGCCGCCATGCTGGCCAAGGCTGACCTCACCACCGGCATGGTCGGTGAGTTTCCTGAACTGCAGGGATTGATGGGGCGCTATTACGCCCTGGCGCAGGGCGAGCCTGCTGACATCGCCAATGCCATCGAGCAGCACTACAAGCCGCTTGGTCCTACCGACGAGGTCCCCAACGATCCAGTCGCGATCGCCGTAGCGCTGGCCGACAAACTCGATCTGCTGACCGAGTTCTGGCGCATCAACGAAAAGCCGACCGGCTCGCGTGATCCTTTTGCGCTGCGCCGTGCCGCCTTGGGCGTGATCCGGATCATCACCGAGAACGGCTTGCGCTTCCCCTTGCTGGTGGAGCCCGACCTGCTGGCCTTCTTCCATGACCGGCTCAAGGTGTCGCTGCGCGATGCGGGCGCCCGTCACGATTTGATCGATGCGGTGCTCTCTCCCGAAAGCAATGACATGCTGCAGATCACCCAGCGTGCCGAAGCGCTGTCGTCGCTACTGTCCTCGCCCGACGGCACCAATCTGCTGGCCGGCTATCGCCGCGCCGCCAATATCCTTGCCGCCGAGGAAAAGAAGTTCTCGTTGACCTATGATGGCGAGGTCAAGCCCGAGCTGTTGCAGTTGCCCGAGGAAACCGCGCTGGCCGCGGCCGTCACGACGGTGCAGCCGGCAGTGGCCGCCCGGGTGGCGGAGGATGATTTTACCGGCGCAATGGGCGATCTTGCCGCCTTGCGCGCACCCGTGGACGCGTTCTTTGAAGCGGTTCTGGTCAACGATCCCGATCCCGCCACGCGCATCAATCGGCTCAACCTTCTGGGGCGCCTGCGCCAGACCATGCATCTGGTGGCCGATTTCTCCAAGATTTCGGGCTAGCTGTGGATGGAACCCCGGGGGTAGCCCCGCTCGTTTCCCCTGCCACATCTAAGCTGCGGCAGGAATGAAGATATGAGCGTTGGACTATTGGCGTTGCTCGACGACGTCGCGGGCCTGGTAAAAGTTGCCGCGGCGTCGCTCGATGACGTCGCGGGGCAAGCGGCCAAGGCGGGCGCCAAAGCCGCCGGGGCGGTGATCGACGATGCCGCTGTCACACCTAACTATGTGCACGGCTTTACCGCCGATCGCGAAGTTCCCATTATCGGCAAGATCGCGCTGGGTTCGGTCAAGAACAAGCTGATCTTCCTGTTGCCCGCGGCATTGCTGCTCTCGTTTTTCGCACCCTGGGTGATCACGCCCTTGCTGATGATCGGTGGGGCGTATCTCTGCTACGAGGGAGCCGAGAAGGTTTTCCATGCGCTTCTGCCCCATCAGGCCGAGGCGCATGAGGCCGCACTGGTGCCGGCGGCGATCACCGCCCAGACCCTTGAGGACCAGAAGGTCGCTGGCGCGATCAAAACCGATTTCATTCTTTCCGCCGAGATCATGACCATCGCGCTGGCCAATATTCCGGTCGAGAACGTCATCACTCAAGCGATGGTGCTGGCCTTGGTCGGCATCGGTATAACGGTCTTGGTATACGGTGCGGTTGCGCTGATCGTCAAAGCCGATGATTTCGGGTTGCTGCTGGCCAAAAAGGGCCGCACGGGTGCCGGACGCGCTTTCGGCCGCGGGCTGGTGACCGGCATGCCAGGCTTCATGCGCGTGCTGAGCCTTGTGGGTACTGCGGCCATGACCTGGGTCGGCGGCAGCATTGTCGCGCATGGCCTGTACGAGTTCGGTTGGGACCTGCCTGAACACATCATTGAAGGGGCCGCTCACTGGGCCGAGCACACCTTCAGCTCGTTTGCGAGCCTTGCGGGATGGCTCGCTACCGCCTTTGTGGACTTTTTCTTCGGCCTGCTGCTGGGCACGCTGCTGATTCCGGTGGCGGGCTATGTGGTCTCCCCGCTCTGGGGTGTGATCAAGCGGGTGTTGCCCAAAAGGGCCGCTAAACCGGTGGCGTAAACGCAGCCCGCTTGTTCTTGTAGGGTGCCATGCCTTCATTGGCGAGCTGGTCGGCGCGCTCGTTAAGATCGTGTCCGGCGTGGCCCTTGACCCAATGCCAGGAGATGGTGTGGCGCTTGGTGGCTTCATCCAGTGCCTGCCAAAGCTCGAGGTTCTTCACCGGCTTCTTGTCGGCGGTCTTCCAGCCGTTGCGCTTCCAGCCCTTCATCCAGCTTTGCACGCCGTTCTTTACGTACTGGCTGTCGGTATGCAGTTCGACCGTGCAGGGGCGGGTAAGCGCGTTAAGCGCCTCGATGGCGGCGGTCAGCTCCATCTTGTTGTTGGTGGTCAGGGCTTCCCCGCCGCACAATTCCTTGCGCTTGTCGCCATATTGGAGAATGGCGCCCCAGCCGCCCGGACCGGGATTGCCCGAGCAGGCCCCGTCCGTATGGATCACAACGGCTTCACTCATGGGGCGACGGTGACCTCGACGGGGCGCAGCTGCCGCGGCACGTTGAAGGCAATGTTCTCGACCGCCGTGACCTTCGCCTCGACCTTGATGTCGTAACGCTGCGCAAAGGCTTCGATGACTTCATCAACGAGCTTTTCAGGCGCCGAGGCGCCAGCCGAAACACCCAGGGTGCGAATGCCTTCGAGGCGGCTCCAGTCGATTTCGCTGGCGCGGTCCACCAGCATGGCGACGCGACACCCGGCCCGTTCGGCCACCTCGACGAGGCGAAGCGAGTTGGAGGAGTTGGGCGAGCCAACCACGACCATGGCGTCGACCAGCGGCGCTACCGCCTTAACGGCCTGCTGCCGGTTGGTGGTCGCGTAGCAGATGTCTTCCTTGTGCGGGCCATGGATTAGTGGGAAGCGCGACTGCAGAGCCGCCACGATCTCGCTGGTGTCATCCACGGAAAGCGTAGTTTGCGTCACATAAGCGAGGGCTGCCGGATCGCGGGGTGTAATGGCCATGGCGCCGGCCACATCTTCCACGAGCGTAATGGCGCCGGGGGGTAACTGCCCCATCGTGCCCACGACCTCAGGATGGCCATGGTGCCCGATCAGCACGATTTCGTGGCCTTCCTCGAAATGGCGCTGTGCTTCCACATGCACCTTGGACACCAGCGGGCAAGTCGCATCCAGAAACATCATGTTGCGGCTGCGCGCATCGGCCGGAACACTCTTGGGCACACCATGGGCCGAGAACACCACCGGCGCATCGCCCGGCGGAATCTCGCTCAATTCTTCCACGAAAACCGCGCCTTTTTTGCGCAGCCCATCCACCACATATTTGTTGTGGACGATGGCGTGGCGCACATAAACCGGCGCGCCATATTTCTGCAGGGCGAGTTCGACGATCTGAATGGCTCGGTCGACCCCCGCGCAAAATCCGCGAGGGGCGCACAGCAGGATGTCTAGTTGTGGCCGCTTTTCCATCCCAGATCAGATGCTTTCGCGAGCGGGCCAAGTCAAGCCTTGTTGCAGGCAGGCTAGCTCATAGGCATTATGCGCCGCGCGGCATGGCAGGGATAGCAAGGTGAGTTTGGCCCAGGAAATTTTTGCGATTGCCCCTGCGGTGGGCAAGGCGAACCTATCGGCCTCGCAGCTCAAATTGCTTTCGGGCAAGGCCCGCTGGATTTTCCGCGTCAGCGATGCCGGTTTTCCCACCATTCCCACGATCTGCATCACCCGGGCGGCATGGGAAGCTCTGCAGGCCGAGCGCACGCGCCGGGACGCCAAACTGCGCACCCACTGGATCGCGTGCCTGTTCAAGCTGGTCGGCGATGATGGGCAAACGCCCTATCTGGCGGTGCGCACTTCAGCGGCGTCCCATAATGCGGGCCTGCTGCCCGCCAAGACCGGCATCGCGCCCCCCCTGAGCGCGGCCGATGCCGTTGATCCTAACCGGCCCCTCGGACGTGCGATCAAAAATGCCTTTGACAGCTATGGCTTTGCGCGCCCGGGTTGGGGTGAAGCGCGCCCGGATGACGAACGCGCGCGCCAGATCGTTCTGGTGCAAAGCTCGGCAGGCGGGGCAATCGTGTCCTTTCTCACCCGCAACGCGGCAACCGGGGCGCTCGGGCCAGCTCCCACCGACGGCAATATGCTGCCAGCGTTGCCGGACAGCATAACCGCCCTTGTGGCGCTGCTCGATGCCAAGGCGGGGCGGCATATGTGCTGTTCGGTCGCGGTGAGCGGGAACGAGGCACAATTCTTGTCCGCACGGCCAGTCCAGGCCAGCCCCGCGGCCGAGCTTGAAGCGGCGGTGGACCGGGTGAGCCGCGGCGTCTGGTCACCGCAGAACGCCGTGTCACGCGTGGAGCCTGCCCGCCTGGCGCAGTTGCTGCATCCGCGCCTCAAGGCATCTGCTGCCGCCATTCCCATTGCCACCGGCCTCGGCGTGTCACCGGGAGCGGCCAGCGGTCCCATCGTCTTTAACGCCGAAGACGCAGCGCGCCTGCGCGCTCGGGGCAAGCATTGCATTCTTGTGGTCAACGAAACCGGCCCCGCAGATATCGAAGGCCTGAAGGCCGCGACCGGCATTCTCACCGCTCGTGGCGGCATGTCGAGCCATGCCGGCGTGATCGCCCGCATCACCGGCAAGCCCTGTGTGGCGGGCGTGCGGACCATGTCGGTAAACGCGACAGAAATGGTGTGCCGCATCGGCGAGCGCGATTATCGCACTGGCGACCGGGTGACCATCGATGGCACCGATGGGCAGGTCTATGCCGGGATGTTGCCGCTGAGCCAGCCCCATATCGGGGGCGCGATCGGCACGCTGCTGGGTTGGTCCGATCGCAGCCGCACCATTGCGGTGCGTACCAATGTGGAAACGGTGGAATCCGCCCGCACGGCGCTCAGCTTCGGTGCCGAGGGTATTGGGCTGGCGCGTTCCGAGCACATGTTCTTTTCGCCCGAACGCATGCTGGCGCTGCGCCGCGTGATCCTGTCCGAGGACGGCGACGATCGCAATCGGGCGGTGAACGGGCTGATCGGTTACCAGACCGGGGACTACGAGGCGCTGTTTTCCACCATGCGCGGGCTGCCGGTGACGGTGCGCCTGTTTGATCCGCCGCTGCACGAATTCCTGCCGCGGACGGAGGAAGAAATCGAGGACACGGCGGCTTCGCTTGGCCTGGCTGTCAGGGCGTTGCGGCTGCAGCTGGATCGTATCGCCGAGATCAACCCGATGCTGGGCCATCGCGGCGTACGCCTCGCCATCACTTATCCCGAACTGCTGCAGATGCAGACTCAGGCGCTGATGGCCGGCGCGCGTCAGGCTAGCGAAAGACAGGACGAGCCGGTGGTGATCGAGGTCATGGTGCCCTTTGTCTCAACCGCGACGGAAGTGGCCTTTGTGCGGGACCGGGTGAATGCCATTGCGGCCAATTCCGGGCTCTTGCGCTCCGACCGGGTGCGGTTTTCCTTTGGCACCATGATCGAGCTGCCCCGGGCTTGCCTGCGGGCCGGCGATATCGCCCATCTCGTGGACTTCATATCCTTTGGCACCAATGATCTGACGCAAACGACCTTTGGCATTTCACGCGACGACGCGCCCACTTTCCTGACCGTCTACCAGCGCAAAGGCATTTATGAGCGTGATCCCTTTGTCACCATCGACGAAAAGGGGGTGGGCGAGATGATTTCCATCGCCATTTCCCGCGGGCGCGCTGCCAATCCCTCCCTCAAGATCGGCATCTGCGGCGAACATGCGGGCGATCCAGCATCCTTGCGGTACTTTGCGGGGCTCGGGATCGATTATGTCTCCTGCTCGCCCTATCGGGTGCCGGTGGCGCGACTGACCTTGGCACAGGCAGCGTCTTAAAATTCGGGCTCGCAGTGCCTATGTTGTGAGCGCAGGGCCACCGATGGCGGAAGGGACATATTGCTCGTGAACAAACTGCCAATGCTGGCGCTCATCCCGCTACTTTTTGTTTCAGCGCCAGCGTTCGGGCAGTCAGATGGCGCGCAATGCGCCAGCATCCAAAATGGGGTTGAGCGTCTGGCCTGCTATGATGCCTTGTTCAGACCCGGTACTGCCCCCGCTGCAGCGCTGGAAGCCGTGCTGGAATCTACCCAGCTGATCCCGGCTCGCCCCAGTGGCCGCGGTCCTGCAACCCTGACTGTGCGCTGTGAGGCGGGGCAGTTGAGCATCTGGTTTGGCTTTGCGGGCAATACGCTATCGGCCTTGGGCAATGATGCCGGTCTGACCCTTCAATATGATCTGCAAACCGACCGCAGTCGTACCTTGCCGGTGGACCCGACCAATACCGCCATCATCATCGGGGATCAGGCGGAAGCCGCCGCCTTTGTCGACAGCCTCGCGGGCGCGACCAATATCACGGCGCGGGTCACGCCGGTGAACTCGCGTTCTCTTTCGGTCCGGTTTCGGGTGGATAGCTTCGTAGACGAGGCGCAGGCTGTGAGGGATGGTTGCAGCTAAGTACTGCGACAAATCAGCCCGAAGGCCTCTTGCCCGGTTCTCGCCATTCTTCATCCACGTCACTGCCTGATTGGGCGTTTACTCCACGCTAACCCTAATAAGACATCATTTCACTGTCGGCCTCTTAGCGTCACTTTTGCCGATCAGTAGTTATGTTGCGTTTTGTTGAGTAGCTGAGATGGCCCTATCAAATCGGTCCGTCGTGCCCGTGCACGCGACCAAGTCGGCTCGTCGCCACCGTCCCCATGCCAAGCTTATGGCGTTCGGACTCGTGGGCGTACTGAGTTATGCGGGGCTCACCAGCGTCGCCTTCAGTCCCGCAGATGCGAGCGGCGAGTTAACGGCACCGCCTGTTGTCGTCCAGGGCAGTCTTGGCGGTACAACAACGGTGCAGACGCCACAATCGTTCGATCACCTGTTCGAGAGCGCTAGCTTTACCGGTCCCAACCGGGCGGAAAAGACCGATCGGCTTCGTCCGAAGCAGGATGCACTGGCAATTTCTCGGAGCTTCGAGGAAGTGCGCACCCGCCTTGCGGCGCTGCGCGTCGCCCCCGGCCAGCCCGAAGCCTTGGGCCAAAGCCAAATCGCCGATGCAGCCATCGAAGCGCCCGCCGAGACCGATCCGGGTCCGCGCATGTCGGTGGCTTCCATCAATCCCGAAATCGGCTCCTCCGCCCTTGACGCCATCGCGGGGATTGCCCCGACCAGCACTGCTGGGACTTTGGGCCAGCCCATGCCGGCGGTTGCCTCCGAACAGCTCGCCTATGCCCGCGCGAATGCGCCGGTTCTTGGTGCCTTTGACACTGGCAAGGCGGTTGAGGTTTCCGACAAGGAGTTGTGGTGCCTGGCCACGGCAGTCTATTTCGAGGCGCGCGGCGAAAGCTATCGCGGTCAGGTCGCTGTTGCGCAGGTCGTGCTCAACCGCGTCAAGGATCACCGCTATCCCAGCACGATCTGTGGCGTCGTGTTCCAGAACCAGCACAAGCGCAATGCCTGCCAGTTCTCCTTTGCCTGCGATGGCATCCCTGAGCGGATTTCGGACAAGAAGTCATGGGCGCAGGCGGAAGACATTGCGGCGCGCTTTGTGGACGGCGAATTGTACCTGACCGAGGTCGCCGACTCCACCCACTATCACGCCACCTATGTGCGCCCCGCCTGGGCACCCCGAATGCAAAAGTTGACGCAGGTTGGGCTGCACGTGTTCTACAAGTTCAAGCGCGGCTGGCTGTTTGGCTAGAACCGATCAGCAGACGCGATAGCTTTTGCCATATACGCAGGTAAAATCTCTGCCGATCCGCACCGCGGTTGCTGCATTGGCAAAGATCATCGACATGCCAGCGGTCGGAGTGAAAGAGGTCCAGCTCTGGCCGTCCCAGAACGAGAAGCGGTTGCCCGGACCGGGCTGCTCAACCGGCGAGACGCTGATGCCCGGATACTGGATGTGCTCTGAAACCAGCGCGTCAGTAGAATAGGTGCCGGTCGCCGTGACGGCGATATCCACCCAACTCACCCGGCCGGCCTCGATCTTCTTGACCCGGACGGTCTGGAGCGGGTTGGTGTCCACCCCTTCCTCATATTGCACGTGATACTCGCGATCATCAAAGCGCACGAGGCTGGCCGTATCGATGCCAACGCCGCGTTCCCCGGCGATTGCATCAACGACTATGCCAGGTCCAATCGCCGCCAAGGCGGTGGCGCAAACGGCGCCCAGACACATTCCGACTAGCATATGGCGCGTGGGTAGGTTCATGGCTGCGTCCCGAAATGAGGCGGTTTGATCCTGCTCGTTAACAAAGCAGTAACCTTTTTGCCGCAGCCGCAGCAAAGTTCAAACAATATTAGGGTTAACGAGCGGACTTCTAGGCGGAGGGCAGGATCGCCTCGCACGCAGCGATGAAGCGATCCTGCGCTTCGCGCGTCGGCCAGGGCCGGATCAGCCGGTCGAACTGATCAACGTCAAAGGTAGGCAAGCTCGGTGCGCCGAAAAAACGTTGGGCTTCAACAGCCGAAAAGCCGGCCAGATGCACGGCTTCGAAATAAGCGGCCTCGCGATCGGCTTTCTTGATAAGTTTTCCCAAGGCTGCACCGGCTGTAGCAGGGAGGGAAAACCGCAGATAGATCGCGCCCAGCAGCCGGTCTTCCACCGTTTTGTAATTGCCGCCCATCGCCGCCTTGAAGGGGGAGATGATGTCGCCCATCACATATTCAGGGGCGTCATGCAGCAGCGCCTGCAGCTGGGCGGTGTTGTCGGCCTCGGGGTTGTGGGCGCGAAACAATTCGAGCACCAGCACGGAATGCTGCGCCACCGAAAAGGCGTAGTCGCCCAGGGTTTGCCCGTTCCAGCGGGCGACGCGGGCGAGGCCATGCGCGATATCGGACAGCTCGACATCGAGCGGGGAGGGGTCGAGAATATCGAGCCGTCGGCCCGACAACATCCGTTGCCAGGCTCGGTCTTTGCCGCGCGCCATGATGCCCCAAAGCTAGAAAAGTGGTGGCCGAACGCTACTCATCGGGCGTTGATTCGCCAAACGCATAGCTGGCGAAGGCCGGCAGCGACAGGCGAACGGGCTTACCTTCGACGCTTGCCGCCTCGGGATCGCTGATCCGGTCGAGCCGGATGATGGCAAGGGCCCGGCCATTGACGACCTGGCCCAGGCGCCCCGCTTCGCGGTCGCCCGCCAGCACGGCGCTCCCCGACGGCGCATCAACACCGTCCACGATCACCGGGCGGCGGCGGGCCGTGCCGCGGTGCTTCATGCGGCTGACCACTTCCTGGCCGACATAGCAGCCCTTGGCAAAATCAATGCCCTCGAGCAGGTCGAGCCCGATATCGTGGGCGAAGGCGTCATTGGCGGCAAAGTCGTTGCCCTGGTGCAGGATGCCGGCAGCAATCCGCTGCTCGTGATAGGCCGTGTCGTCCGCAACCCAGCCGCTGATCGCTTCCACCGGGGCGATCTGGCGCCAACCCAGCTTGACTGGCCCCAGCCGATCAAGATGACTGATGGCGGCGGGGTCCTGCTCGGTGGCAAAGCCGACGCGGTGGGTTTCCCGGAGATCATCGATCACCACCTGGGCGCGGAGGCGATACATCTTCATGCGCTTGAAGAAATCGTCGGCCACGGAGTGGTGCACATCGAGCCAGATCGCGTCGCCTGCGTAACCGGCCAGGCCTTCGGCGAGGATCTTGCCTTGAGGGGAGAGCAGCGCCCAGGCGACCCCGGCTTCGTCCGTGCCATCGCCCTGCGTGGGGATATGGCCGGTAACGACGTCGTTGAGCAGCTTGTGGGCGTCAACGCCCGAAAACCGGAACACTGCCCGGTCGGCGCGCAAATAGGTGGTCATGATCGTCTTGCTTCCCCAGACTGTCCGCCCGCAGCGACTGCTGCGGGGCTTTCGGACATGGCGCGAAGCGCTAGCATTTTCAAGAACGCGGCGGAGGTCAACCGCTTGCGTGTTCGCAGGCAGGCACCAGGCGGAATCAGATCTAGCTATTGCAGCGTGCGGTCCAGATTGTATTCGCCCGCGCGGATGCGGTCGGGCAGCAGCGCCACCATTTCGGCAGCCGCATCATCGCCGTGCAGTTTCACCAGAGTGGCGAGTGCAGCAAAAAGCGAAGCATGGGCCAGGGACGCGCATTCGACGCCATCGTCCTCCGCGCCGTTCCAGGCTTCAGCCAGGTATTCAAGCGCAAGCTGACGCTCGCTCTGCTCGCTGCTGGGGAGCTCGATTTCGGCTGCGGTGATGAAGAGAGATTTTCTGGTCGCCATGCCGAGCGGGTTAACATGGATGAACGAGGCTGGCGCACCACAAATGAGTGAACGGTTAACGCAACCTGCGCAAGTTTCGTTAATGCGGGGCGGGAGGCCTATTCAGCGTAGCGGGTGTGGATTTCGCGCGCGGTTTTCTCCGCTTCGGTCAGCAAGCGCGTGAGTGCTTCGCGGGCGCTGGGCGTGCAGGCGCGATGAAAACGGGCATAGGCGGTGTAGCCCGCGTTGAAGGCTCCGGCCAGACGCTGGCGTTGGTCATCATCGGGCTCGTCAAGTTCGATCAATTCGGCCATCTGCGCGCGCCAGTCTTCCGTGCCCGCCTCGCAAAGCGGCTGGAGGAAATAAAGGCTGCCCAAAATCTCGGCGAGCCGCTCCATGCGGGGCTGATAGGGCGGGTCGATCGCCAGCGCCGGCGTGACGACGGTCAAACAAAGGGCCGCCGCAATGGGGGCGAAACGCAGCTTCACTTGGATCCTGTTCTCCTGATGCAGGGCGCTCTTAGCATTACCCGGCCAGAACGGCGAGGCATTGCCGGATCACGTCGTCGAGCCGGGTAGTGGTGCGAAAGGCGGGTAGTGCTGCCGGATCGACCCATTTGTGATCGGCAATTTCACTGGAGGGCATGATGGTGCCGCTGAAATCCGAGGAAACAAACACGGCCAACTGGTAGGTGCCACCGCCGCCCAGCTGCTGCACCAGCACGGGTTGCGGATTGCGCACGGCAAGCCCCAGCTCCTCCTTGACCTCCCGGATGACGCATTGCTCGATGGTTTCGCCGGGCTCGAGACGGCCTCCCGGGAACGTCCACAAATGCTGATAGGGGGGAAAGGCGCGCTTGATCAACAGCACCTTGCCGTTGCGTACCAACGCCACGCTGGCGGCGTTTGGAAGGTCCGTCATCTCGGCTCCATTTGCGATTCAACACTGCACACCCTATTTTGGGGCGAGCATCAGGGAGAAGCAAATATGTGTGGTCGCTATGCGGCAACGCTGCCGCCCGAGCAGATGGCGGAACTGTTTCGCCTGCTCAACCGGATCGAGATGGTGCCGCGCTTCAACATCGCGCCCACCCAGCCGGTCGTGGCGATCTGGGAAGAAGCGGGGCGGCGCGAGGCGCATTTCGCCCGCTGGGGCCTCGTGCCGCGCTGGGTCAAGGATCCGCGCGAGTTCCCGCTGCTGGTCAATGCCCGGGTCGGGACCATGGCCGAAAAGCCGGCTTTTCGCGATGCGCTCAAGCATGGCCGCTGCATCATTCCGGCCAGCGGTTATTATGAATGGCACACCGGGCCTGACAAGAAAAAGCAGCCCTATTACATCACCTATGCCGATGGCCGCCCGATGGCGCTGGCCGGGCTTTACGCCACCTGGGTGGGCCCAGAAGGCGAGGAGATCGACAGCGTCGCGACCATCACCGTGCCCACCAACAACCAGCTCTCCGTGATCCATGATCGCATGCCCGCCATTCTCGATGGTGAAGCGATGGAGCGCTGGCTAAATGTGCGCGATGTGCGGGCCGAGGAGGCCCGCCAATTGGCGCTGCCGCTGCCCGACAATGTGCTGAGCTATCGGCCGGTCTCGACCCGGGTGAACTCGGCTGCAGTTGATGAGCCGAGCCTCATCGAGGAAGTAACGCCCGGACTGGCGGAACCCACCGCGCCAGTTCGGCGCAAGGCCGCTGGCGCGGGAGCGCAGCTCGATCTGTTCTAGGCGGGAGCAAGGGAATGGAGCAGTTTACCGGCGGCTGTTTGTGCGGGAAGGTCCGGCTGGTGGCGTCCGGTCGGCCCTATCGGGTCGGGATCTGCCATTGCCTTGACTGCCGAAAGCATCATGGCGCGCTGTTTTATGCGGCGGCAGTGTTTCCGCAGGACGCTGTAGCGGTCAGCGGGGAGGTCGGAGAATTCGCGGGGCGGTGTTTTTGCCCGACTTGCGGCTCATCGGTTTTTGCCCGATCGGAGGACGAGATCGAGGTGCATCTGGGCGCGCTCGATGCGGGCGATCAGCTGGTGCCGAGCTACGAATGCTGGACGATCCGGCGTGAAGCCTGGCTGCCGCCCTTTGCGCTCAGCCACCATTATGAGCGCGGCCGCAACCATGCCAGCCGCTTCGAGGACGATGGTCCGGCTTAAACCCCGATACCGAAATAGCCCAACGCATCGCCCATCGCGTCTTCCTCGTAGCCGAGATGAGAGAGCAGGATGCGCTCAAGCGTGCGGTAGACCGTCTTGGCGTCCTCGAAGTGCTCCGGCGTGGGGTCAGTCGCCAGCGTGTTAAGCGCATCAACGAGCCGCAGCAGCAGTTCATGGACCACCACATGCTCGGCGCGCAGCCGCTCGGCAATCGCCTTGAACGGGGCGCCCTGTTCGGCCAGCGCGGGGAAGATCGCGTAGTCTTCGATCGAATGATGGGTGTCGACGAACTGGCAGTATTGCCCGCACAAATTGCCGAAGCGGCGGAAATTGCTGACCATCAGGAGGCCAGAAGTTTCGCTCTCCACCTCTTCGGGCGAGACGGCGCCTGTGGAGGCGCGCTCGATCAGGCGTCCGAGCACTTCCATGTTCTGGCGCAGATGATCGTGGATCATCTTAAGATGCTGGCCGGGCAGGCGCTGGTCTGGCGTCAACCCCTCAAGCTTTTGCAGCGGCGGGCGAGTGGCATCGTCAAGAAAGGCAATGTCATCGAGCATGGGCAAGTCCCCTGTGGTTGCCCCGAAATGGGGCAAGGGGGAGATGCGATCAAGTAGGCACGCGCAGGTGACTGGGCCCGGTCAGCCCAGCATCTTGCCGGGATTGAGAATGCCCTTGGGATCGAGCGCATCCTTGATCGCGCGCATCATCTGCAGGGCCACCGGGTCCTTGACCTGGCGCAGGAGGTCGACCTTGAGCTGGCCGATGCCATGCTCGGCCGAAACTGAACCGCCCAGCTTGAGCACGATTTCATAGATGGCGGCGTGGACCGGCTCGGCTCCGGCCATGAACTGCCCGTTGTCGGCGCCGGGCGGGGGGCTGAAATTGAAGTGGATATTGCCATCGCCCATATGGCCGAACGGCACCGGGCGGATGCCGGGCACCACCTGCGCGGCGGCAGCCGAACCTTCTTCGATCAGCCGGGGCACGGCGGCAAGTGGCACTGAGACGTCGTGCTTGATCGAGGCGCCTTCGCGCGACTGGCACTCGCTCATCTGTTCGCGAAAGGCCCACATGCGGGTGCGGTCCTCAAGAGATTCGGCGACGACGGCATTGTCCACCAGCGCTTCGGAGAACCCCGCTTCCAATGCTTCCTGCAGGAGGCCCGGCCGGCCGCCTTTGGGCCGCAGCACCTCGATCAGCGCATACCAAGGGGAGCGGCCGGCGGTGGGATCGCGATCGAGCATGCCGTGGCGCAGCTGGATTTGGAGGCCAATCAGCGGGATCAGCTCAAAGGCATTGAGCTGCGCGCCCGCGCGATCCCGCATCAGCTGGAAGAGGGTAAAGGCCGCGTCGGGCGAGGCGATATTGACGAGGGCGGTTTCATATTCCTCGGGCTGGGGGAAGATCTTGAGGGTGGCGGCTGTGATGATGCCGAGCGTGCCTTCGGCGCCCACCAGCAGATCCTTGAGATCATAGCCGGTATTGTCCTTTTTGAGCCCATTGAGACCCTGGTAGAGCCGGCCATCGGCCAGCACCGCCTCGACCCCCATGCACAATTCGCGCGCATTGCCATAGGCCAGCACATTGACCCCGCCGGCATTGGAGGAGAGGACGCCCCCGATCCGGGCCGAGCCTTGCGAAGCCAGCCAAAGCGGGAACATCGCGCCTTCAGCTTCGGCAGCGCGGTGGGCGTTTTCCAGCACAACGCCGGCTTCGGCAACCATGGTGCCGGCTCCGGCATCGATCGTACGCACCCGATCAAGCCGCGCGAGGCTCACGATCACCTCGTCCCCCCGTAGCGGCACCTGTGCGCCAACGAGGCCGGTATTGCCGCCCTGGGGGATAATGCCCACGCCATGCTCATTGGCCCAACGCGCCAGAGCCTGCACCTGTTCAACCGAGCCGGGCAGGGCTACCGCTGTTGCCGGGGTGTGGAAGCGCTTGCGCGGCTCATGCAGAAACGACCCCATCCGGTCGGGGGAAGCGATCACCTGATCGGCACCCAGTAGGGATTGAAGCTGGGCGATGGTCTCGGCTGGGCTGAGTGGCATGGAAAACCCCGGCTGGTGCAGCGCAATTGCGGGCAGCGAACTTGCCCCTTTGCCCCCCGATGTGCCACAACCCTGCCAACGACTCCAGCAAGGGATAACAATAATGAGCACTGGATTGATGGCCGGCAAGCGTGGCCTAATCATGGGCTTGGCCAACAACCGCTCGATTGCCTGGGGCATCGCCAAGCAGCTGCATGCCCAGGGCGCCGAAATGGCGTTTTCCTATCAGGGCGAAGCGCTCAAGCGCCGCGTCGAGCCGCTGGCGGCCGAAGTGGGCTCCGACTTCCTCGTTGAGTGCGACGTCTCCGACGAGGCGGCGATGGACGAGACCTTCCGCCAGATCAAGGAAAAGTGGGGCAGCCTCGACTTCGTCGTGCATGCCATCGGCTTTTCCAACAAGGACGAGCTTGAGGGGCGCTATCTCGATACCAGCCGGGACAACTTCGCGCTGACCATGGATATCTCGGTGTATTCCTTCACCGCCGTCGCGAAGCGCGCCGAGCCGCTGATGAACCCGGGCGGCTCGCTGCTGACGCTGACCTATTACGGTGCGGTCAAATACGTCCCCAACTACAACGTCATGGGTGTAGCCAAGGCCGCGCTCGAGGCCTCGGTGCGCTATCTCGCGGTTGACCTGGGCAAGAACGGCATCCGCGTCAACGCCATCTCGGCCGGGGCGATCAAGACGCTGGCGGCTTCGGGCATTTCGGGCCTGCGCGACATGCTGCACTGGCAGGAAGCCAATTCGGCGCTGCGCAAGAATGTCTCGATCGATGATGTGGGTGGCGCGGCCACCTATCTCCTGTCAGACCTCGCGGGTGGCGTCACCGGTGAAATCCACTATGTGGATGCCGGCTTCAATGTTGTCGGCATGAAGCTGCTCGACAACGACACGCCAGCGTCCAGCGAATAATCTTCAAGGTTTCGAGTTTCCCATGAGTGATGCGGTTCAATGGCCTGACTTCTATTTCGCGCGCCATGGTGAAACCGACTGGAACCGCGAACAGCGCTACCAGGGCACGCGTGACATTCCGCTCAACCGGGTTGGCCAGCTGCAGGCCGACGCCAATGGAGTGCTGTTGCGCGAGCTGCTCGAACGAGACGGCAAAGACCCCGCTTCGCTCAACTGGTTCGCCTCGCCCCTCAGCCGCGCCTCTGAGACCATGGACCGGATGCGCGCGGCCTTCGACGTGCCGCTTCCGCCCGTGATCCACGACCGACGGCTGGTGGAGATCTCGTTTGGGGCGCTTGAAGGGCGGCTCCACTCGGAGATCAACCGCGAACAGGCGCTGGCCCCCGGCATGCGCGATGCTTCCTATTGGAGCTTCCGGCCCGAGCGCGGCGAGAACTATGACGATGTGGCGGTCCGCCTGCTCGAATTTGCCCGCGACCTGACGCAGAACGCGGTGGTGGTGGCCCATGGCGGCGTGCTGCGGGTGTTGCGGCACCTGGTGGAAGGCACCGAGCGCGCCGAAGTGCTGAACTGGCCACCGCCGCAAGGGGTGATCGCCCATTTCAGCGGCGGACGCATGACGCTGCATGCGGCGCTCGATACCTGGAACGCGCCGGCCGACTGACCGGCCTTTCCTATCCAGACAGGGGCAAGCAGGAGTTATTGCATGTCGTTCAACACCTTCGGCCAGCTGTTCCGGTTCACCACCTGGGGCGAAAGCCATGGGCCCGCCCTGGGCGTGGTGGTGGATGGCTGCCCCCCCGGCCTGCTCCTGACCCCTGAGATGATCCAGCGCGACCTGGACCGGCGCAAGCCCGGCCAATCCAAATATACGACGCAGCGGCGAGAGGCGGACGAGGTGCGCATCCTCTCTGGCGTGTTCGAGGACGAGCGAACCGATGGGCCGCGCACCACCGGCACGCCCATTTCGCTGATGATCGAAAACACCGATCAGCGCTCCAAGGACTATGCCGAAATCCGCGACAAATACCGGCCGGGTCATGCCGACTATACCTATGACCAGAAATACGGCGTCCGCGATTATCGCGGTGGCGGGCGCACTTCGGCCCGTGAAACAGCGGCGCGGGTGGCCGCTGGAGCCGTAGCGCGGCAGGTGCTGGGCGGCATCACCATTCGCGCCAGCCTCGTCCAGGTCGGGCCGCACAAGATCGATTATGCCCGCTTTGATTGGTCCCAAGTCGACCAGAACCCGTTCTTTTGCGCCGATGCCGAGGCGGCACTGCTGTGGGCCGATTATCTCGATGGCATCCGCAAGGCCGGCAATTCGGTCGGGGCCGTGATCGAGGTGGTCGCCGAGAACGTACCGGCGGGCTGGGGCGCCCCGATTTATGGGAAGCTCAGTGCCGATCTCGCCTCGGCGATGATGAGCATCAATGCGGTCAAGGGCGTGGAGATCGGCGCCGGCTTTGATGCAGCGAGCCTGACCGGCGTCGACAATGCCGACCAGATGCGCGCAGGGGCCGAGCGGCCCTATTTCCTGTCCAACCATGCCGGCGGCATTCTGGGCGGGATATCCAATGGCGATCCGGTGGTGTGCCGCTTTGCGGTCAAGCCGACTTCATCCATCCTGCAACCGCGCCAAACCGTCACGACCGCCAATGCCGATACGGACATCATCACCAAGGGCCGCCACGACCCCTGCGTCGGGATCCGCGCCGTGCCCGTAGGTGAAGCGATGATGGCCTGCGTGCTGGCCGACCACTTCCTGCGGCATCGCGGCCAGACCGGGCGCGACGGCGCACTGGGCTTCGAGCGGAATTAGCTCGAACGCTTGCGCACGAATTCAGTGCGGAGCACGAGGCCCTTAATGGCATCGTAGCGGCAGTCGATCTCGTCGGGATTGTCGGTCAGCCGGATCGACTTGATCACCGTGCCCTGCTTGAGGGTTTGGCCGGCGCCCTTGACCTTGAGGTCCTTGATCAGCACCACGGCATCACCATCAGCGAGCGGGGTTCCGGCGCTGTCCACGACGCTTAGCGTTGCCGTGGCACCTGCCGCAGCAACTTCTGATGCCGGGCGCCATTCGCCGGTCTGCTCGTCATAGATATAGTCGTCGTCAGCTGCGGCCATGCCGGGCTCCGGGTTGGGCCGGCCTGGGCCGGATGAAGTCAGGGCGTGCGGCGAAAGATCAGCACCGTTTCCACATTGCCATCGCCGCCTGCGATAGGGGAGGTGACGGACTGTCGGTGGGCAAAACCGTGTTCGGCCATGAAGGCAATGACGTCCTGCAATGCCGTCTCGATTGCCGGCTCACTTGTGACGATGCCGCCCTTGCCCACATTCTGGCGGCCCACCTCGAACTGCGGCTTGAACAGGACCACGGCATCAGCCGTTCGCGTGCACAGCGAGAGGGGCGCTGCCAGCACTTTGATTACCGAAACAAAGCTGACATCGGAAACCAGCAGGTCGATGGGCTCAGGGATCAACTCGGGCGTGAGGTCGCGCGCATTGACGCCCTCCATGCTGACGACGCGATCGCTGCCCGTGAGCCGCTCATGGAGCTGCCCGTGTCCGACATCCACTGCGTAAATGCGCTTGGCACCGCGCTCCATCAGCACCTGGGTGAAGCCGCCGGTGGAGGCGCCCACATCGATGCAGATTTTCCCGGTTACGTCGATCTGGCCGGCATCGAGCCCGGCGACCAGCTTGAGCGCGGCACGCGAAACGTAGTTGGCGGCGGGGTCGCTCAGGGCGAGCTTGTCGTCCCGAGCCACCATCTGGTTCTGCTTGTGCGCGACGACACCATTGATGGTGACGGTGCCACGCAGGATCGCGTCCCGCGCCCGGGCGCGGCTCGGCACGAGGCCGCGCTGCTCGAGCGCCAGGTCGAGCCGGATACGGTCGCTCAACCTTCGACCAGTCGCTTGACCTTGGCCACAGCCGTTTCGGCGGCTTCGCCATAGGCAACAGTGCCATCAAAGCTGCCATCGGCATTGATCAGGAAAGTCGAAGCGGTGTGGTCCACGAGATAATAGGGATCGTTCGCTTCACCGCTTTTTTCCGAGAATACGCCGAAGGCGGCCTTCGCATTTTCCGTGGCCTCCGGGCTGCCGACCAGGCCGATAATGGAAGGATCATAACCCTCCACATAGCCCTTGACTGTTTCGAGCGTGTCGCGCTCGGGATCGACCGTCACAAAGATGATGCGCAGGTCTTCGGGAGAAAGGCCCAGCTGCTGGCGCCAAGCGGTGGTTTCAGCGAGGGTGGTGGGGCACACATCGGGGCAGAAGGTGTAGCCAAAGAACACAAGGCTCGGTTTGCCGCGCAGATCGTCCTGGGTGAAGGCTCCGCCCTGCGTGGATTCCAGCGCAAATTCACGGCCGGTAAGACCCAGCGGGCGCTCCGGCGGGCGGAACCTGTACAGCACGGTGGCGGCAATCGCGACCACGACCACAAGGCTCCACAAAGCGATCCGGAACCGGCGCAAGGATTTGGGCGATTGTGACATGGCTCAGGCGTCCAGCGGTTCGGTGCCGGTGGCGCGACCATCGCGCGACAGGGTGATCTTTTCGATGCGCGCTTCGGCCGTGCGCAGCAGGGTTTCGCAATGGGCTTTCAGCGCTTCGCCGCGCTCATAGATCGCTATGGATTCCGCCAGCGGCGCCTTGCCGCTTTCCAGCTTGCCGACGATTTCCTCCAGCTGGGCCAGCGCGGCCTCGAAGCTGAGGGACTTGACGTCTTCATGGGTTGGTTCGGCCATAGGAAATCCTATTCTTCGAGACGGCCCACAGCGCCGTCCATCAGCATGGCGACATGGTGCGAAACGCCCCCCGCCAGGCCCTTGAGGTCATACCCACCTTCCAGCAGCGAAACAATCCGGTTGGCACAGTGGCGTTCCGCCACATCCATGAGCTTGCCGGTGAGCCAGCTGAAGTCTGAGGACTGCCAGTTGAGCTGGGCGAGAGGGTCGCGGGCGTCGGCGTCGAAGCCGGCTGACAGCAGCAGCAGATCGGGCGAAAAGTCGATCAGGGCGGGGATGATGCGCTCGAGATAGGCTTCGCGCATGGCGTCGCCGTCGCTTTGCGGATCGAGCGGCACATTGACGATATTGCCGACCCCCGTTTCGCTGGCCGCCCCTGTGCCGGGGTAAAGCGGCATCTGGTGGCTTGAGGCGTAGAAGACGGTGGGGTCGTCCTTGAAGATATCCTGGGTGCCGTTGCCGTGATGCACGTCGAAATCGATGATGGCGATGCGCTCGGCGCCGTATTTGCGCTGCGCTTCGCGGGCGGTGATGGCGGCGGTGTTGATGAGGCAAAAGCCCATGGGTCGGGCGATTTCGGCGTGGTGGCCCGGCGGGCGGATAGCGCAGAAGGCGTTGTCGGCTTCGCCGAGGAGAACGGCGCGCAGGGCGGTGAGGGCGCCGCCGAGGCCCGTAGCGGCGGCGTCCATGGAGCCGGGGGAGATAAAAGTGTCGGCATCGATCCGCCCGATGCCTTCAAGGGGGCGGGCGTGGCGCAGGCCGGCGAGATAATCGGGGCTGTGCACGAGCTCGGCCAGGGTCAGATCGGCGAAATCAGCGTTGCGTCGCAAGAGCTTATCAAAACGCGGCCGCGCCAGCGCTTCTTCAACTGCGGCGATGCGGTCGGCCCGCTCGGCATGTTTGGGCGGGGTCTCGTGGTCGGCAAAATTGGGCTGGCTGACAAGAAGAGTGGTCACAGGGGAGGGGCTCCGCGAAGGCATCGTCTTGACGTGCTGGGGCTTGGTTGTCAAACCAGCGCCATGAAGATGAACGACGGATTAACGGTTTCCGATCCCACCGACCCACAAGAGGCGGCGGCCTTGCTGCGGGCCGGCCAACTCTGCGCTTTTCCCACCGAAACGGTCTATGGGTTCGGCGCCGATGCGACCAACCCCGATGCAGTGCTCGCGATCTATGAGACCAAGGGCCGCCCGCGGTTCAATCCGCTGATCATCCATTGCGCCGACCTCGCCATGGCCGAAGAACTGGCGCAGTTCTCGCCGCTGGCGCGGCGGCTAGCGGCGTTGTGGCCGGCGCCATTGACGCTGGTGCTGCCGGCGCGGGCTGGCAATGGGCTGGCCGATGTAGCGACGGCCGGGCTCGACACGGTGGCGATCCGCATTCCCGACCATCCGCTGGCGCTGGCAGTGATCCGTGCGGCGGGGCGGCCGCTGGCAGCGCCGTCGGCCAATCCATCAGGAAAGTTGTCGCCCACCACAGCCGAGCAGGTGCGGCGCGGTTTTGGGGGCAAGGTGCCGGTGCTGGATGGCGGGCCGTGCAAGGCTGGGGTGGAATCCACCATCATTGCCGTGGATGGCGAGCGGCTCGTGCAGTTGCGGGCCGGGGCGATGGCCCGCAGCGAGATCGAGGACCGGCTGGGGGTCACGGTAGAGCAGGCCAGCGCCGACGCGGCGGTGGCGGCGCCCGGGATGCTCAAGAGCCATTATGCGCCGGGGGCGCTGATGCGGCTCAACACGGTGCCGCGGCCGGGCGAGGCTTTTCTGGCTTTTGGTGAGGCCGCCGATTTTGGGGGGCCTATGCGCAACCTGTCCCCGAGCGGGGATCTGCATGAGGCGGCGCGGAATCTCTTTTCCATGCTGCATGACCTCGATGCGACGGGCGCGCCGACCATTGCCGTCGCGCCCATCCCCACAACGGGGCTGGGGGAAGCGATCAATGACCGGCTGGAGCGCGCCGCGGCCCCGCGCTAGGGCAGGGGCCGAAAGCTTAGTCGCGAACCTTGTAGGGTTTCTGGTCGCGCCAGAAGCGCATCAGGCTTTCAAGGTCCGGATCGCCGCCCGGGGGCAGCACAACCCGCAGGTTCACGTACAGGTCGCCATCGCCATAAAGACCCTTGCCCTTGAGACGCAGGGACTTGGAAGTATCGACGCCCGGCGGCAGGTTGAGCTCGACCGAGCCATCGAGCGTGGGGACGCGCACCTTGACCCCAAGCACGGCCTCGTAAAGCGTGATGGGCAGATCGGTGCGCAGATCGCTGCCGTCGCGGCGGAAGGCCTTGGACTTCTCGAACTTCACGGTGACCAACGCATCGCCGTTTTCCCCGCCAAAGGGGCTGGGCTGACCCTGGCCCTTGAGGCGGATCTGCTGGTTCTCCTCGACCTTTTCGGGGAGCTTGACCGACAGCACCTTGCCGCTGGGCATCCGCACCGGGATGGAAGCCGCCTTGTGGGCGTCTTCGAGGGACACAGCAGCGGTGACGATGATGTCCTCGCCCTTGCTGCGCAGGCCCGCACTGGTGCTGGCCGTGCCGGTAAAGGGATCCCACTGGGCGCCGCCACCGCCCGCGCTGCGGCTGGCGCCACGCGGCTGGCCGCCAAAGCCGTTCATGAATTCCTTGAGAATATCCTCGGCCGAAAAGCCGCCCTGCGCCGAGCGGGCGCCACCGGCGCTGCCATAAGCGCCCGGGTTGAAGCCGGGGTGACGCGGATTACCATCGGCATCGATCTCGCCGCGGTCGAACTGCGCGCGTTTTTCGGCGTCGTTGAGCAGGTCATAGGCATTGGTCGCCTCAGCAAACTTGCTGTGCGCGCTGGGATCGTCTGGGTTCTGATCGGGGTGGTACTTCTTGGCCAGCTTGCGATAAGCGGACTTGATGTCCTTTTCGCTCGCCGTGCGAGGCACCCCAAGTACGGTATAGGGATCGCGCATGGGTTCCAATCAGTTGAGGTTGCGAGGCGTTGCTTAGCCTCTGGTTCAAGCTCTATATGGCGAGCGCCCCTCCCAATGTCTAGTTTGGGTGGCCCGAAGGGTAGCGGAAAAGCAAAAGGACAGGTCGATGTTGCAGACACTTACCGAACGGCTGTTCGATGACAGCGACCGCTCCGAGCTCGATCCCTTTGCCTTGTTCGAAGAATGGTTTGCCCTGGCCAAGGAGGGCGAACTCAACGATCCCAATGCGATGGCGCTGGCCACGGCCGATGCCGATGGCATGCCTGATGTGCGCATTGTGCTGCTGAACGGGCGCGATGAACGGGGCTTCGTGTTCTTCACCAATTTCGAAAGTGCCAAGGGACGCCAGCTGCTGGCCAATCCCAAGGCGGCCATGCTGATGCATTGGAAATCGTTGCGGCGGCAGGTGCGCGTGCGCGGACCGGTGGAAGTGGTGTCGGTCGAGGAAGCCGACGCCTATTTCGGCGCGCGACCCAAGGGCTCGCAACTGGCATCTTCGGCTTCCCTGCAGTCGCGTCCGCTCGATAGCCGTGAAACCCTCGTCGAGCGGGTGGCGGAGCTGACCGAAAAAGTGGGGGAGAACGCCGTACCGCGGCCCCCGCACTGGTCGGGCTTTCGCATCGTGCCGCTCGAGATCGAATTCTGGAAGGACGGGCAGTTCCGCCTGCATGACCGGGTGCGGTTTATGCGCCCGGAGCGCAATGCCGGCTGGACCAGCACGCGCCTTTACCCCTAGCATTGCCCACCAGTTGACCCTTTCGCAAGACATGCGCGCTCAGCTCGCACCATATTCAAGACCGGCGGCCAAGTGCGCATTCTGATCCGAACTTCAAAGACGGCTATCTGGGCGCGCTGGCTCGGGGGGCTGGCCGTGCCGGTGCTGGTGATCCCGGTGGTGATGCACCGGCTGCGCTGGCTAACGGGGGATTTGTTCCTCGTGGCCATGGTGCTCGCCTGCATTATCGCCGTGCTGGCAGTCGGCACGGCCATCGTGGCGCTGGCTCGCTTGTGGCAGAGTGGCGACCAGGGCTGGAACCGCGCCCTTGGGGGGCTGGTGATGGGCTTGCTGTGTCTGGCCCCCTTTGCCTGGTACGGCAATCTGGCGCTGACCTATCCGCCCGTGACCGATATCGCAACGATCGACCGGGGCGCCATGCCCCTGGTGTTTGAGCCCGGCACTGCCGCCATGCCGCCGCCGCGCACGCTGACGCGCGAGCAGATCGCGGCGCTGTTTCCCAATGTGGAAACGCGTGAATATCCGCTGACGCCCGAGCAGGCCTATGAAGTGGTGCTGCGCCAGGTGACGAGCCTGGGCTGGGATTTGCGCCTGCAACGCCCGCCGCTGGGAAGCGAGCCCGGGCGCATCAATGCCCAGATCATGACCTGGCCGGGCTGGCGCGAGGAAGCGGTGTTCCGCATCGAGGCCGGGCCCGAAGGCTCGCGCGTCGACATGCGGTCGGCCTCGCTGCATGCCTTCCATGATTTTGGCAGCAATGGCACGCGCATCGAGACGTTTCTCAGCGCGCTCGATGACGAAGTCACGGTGCTGCTGCGCGACAATCCCAGCACCACCCAGCCGGTGGATGCGGAGGCCGAGGAGACCGGCGAGTCAGAGACTGACGCGCAGGCCGAGGAGGCCGGGTCGGAGCCGTAACCGGCCGAGATCGGCGAGATATTCCAGTTGCGCGCCCACAGTCATGGCCGCGGCCCGGCGCACAGGCAGGGACACATCGGGATAAAGCGCGCGCACAATGGCGGGGATAGAGCGGGCGCCTTGCTCCACCGCGGCAATGATTTGTCGGTTGCGCTCCTGCCGGTGGGCGAGGAGCGCCTGGGCATAGCTCGGACCATCGTCGATGGGGCCGCCATGGGCGGGAACATAGCGGCGATAGGGCAGGGCGATGAGCTTTTCCAGCGATTCGAGATAATGGGCCATCGAACCGTCGGGGCTCGCCACCAGGGTAGAATTCCAGCCCATGACGTGATCGCCCGTCAGCACGGTATCGGTGCCGGCAAGGCCAAAGGCGAGGTGGTTGGCGCAATGGCCCGGCGTCGTATGCACCAGGAGCTCGAGGTCGCCGGCCAGGATGGTTTCCCCGTCCCGCAATACGCGGTCGGGCTGGAGCTCCCAATCGGAGGAGCGGCGCAGGGCGTTTGTTTCCCCTGGGCGCAAAGGGCGGGACAGGCGATGCGCCCCGCCAAACCACAGGGGCGCGTTGAGTTCGGCGGCCAGTTGGGCGGCGCCGGCGCTATGGTCGCGATGGGTATGGGTGAGGATGATGGCGCTCACCGGGCGCCCGGCGATGGCCTGCTCGAGTGCGGCACGGTGCGCCGAATCATCGGGACCCGGATCGATGAGGGCGAGCTGCTCGTGCCCGACGAGGAAACTATTGGTGCCAGTGAAGGTATAGGGGCTGGCATTGGGCGCGGTGACGCGCATCAGGCCCGGGGCCACGGCAACAGCCTTGCCGGTCTGGGGATCGAAGCTGCGCTCGAACACGAGCTTGGGAGGTGTTGCCATTGCACTCACTAGGGCGAAAGACTAAGACTGGACAACCATATGGCTCCCCGAGCGGAAGCCGCATCATCTGCAGAAAGGTATGAAATGGCCGTGACCTTGACCACGCCCAATACGCTCCTCGGCGCGATCCAGCCACAGACAGGCACGGCCAAGCTGGCCGCCAATCTGGCGACCGTCGTGCTGGGCACGCTGCTGATCACGGCAGCGGCCAAGATCAACGTGCCGGTCTGGCCTGTGCCGGTGACCCTGCAGGGCATGGCCGTGGCCGCTCTGGCCGGTGCCTTTGGCCTGCGCATCGGCGTTGCCACCGTGGCGCTTTACCTGCTGCAGGGCGCGATGGGCCTTCCCGTGTTCGCTGCCGGCGGCGGCATGCTGTATCTGGCTGGGCCGACCGGCGGGTTCCTCCTGGGCTTTTTGCCCATGGCTGCCATCATCGGCTGGGCTGCCGATCGCGGTGCGTCGCGCAAGGTCATGCCAATGCTGGGCGCGATGCTGGCTGGCGAAGCGGTGCTGCTGGCGCTGGGCTTTGCCTGGCTGCTGGTGCTGTCGGGCCAGGCGGGCTGGATCGACCAGTCCAATGTGCTGGCTTCGGCCTGGAAGGGCGCTGTCGAGCCGTTTATCGTTTGGGACGGGCTCAAGATGGCCCTGGCCGCGCTGACCGTGACCGGCGCCTGGAAGCTGCTGCAGTCCAAGCGCTAAGCGCTGCACAGAGAAACGCGAAAGCCGGTCCCAAGGGGCCGGCTTTTTTGTTGGGCTGAGGTCAGTCGCCGATGGGCTGCATGGGCTCGCCCGCCTCGATGGTGGTGAGGCTTTGGCGTACCCGCCGCAACAGTTCCAGCACTTTGGGGCCGATGGATTCAGCCGTTGCCATGGCGAGAATGTCGACCACGGCCAGCATGGCATAGCGCGAGGACGAGGGCTTGTAGAGCTGGGTCTGGTCTTCCTCAAAGACGAAGGGGACGAGATGCTGCACGGCGCCAGCCAGCGGGGTGTCGGGCTTGGTGACGGCAATGCAGGTGGCATCGTATTGGCGCGCGACGGCTACCGCATCGAGGATCGAGCGCACCCGGCCGGAGGTGGAGAACGCCACCACCACGGTGTGCTTGTCCGACACCGAAGCGCTCATGGATTGCAGCTGGGGATCGGCATAGGCGGTGCTGTTGAGCCCGAGGCGGAAGAGTCGGTTCTGCAGCTCCACCGCGGCCATGGAGGAATTGCCGCCGGTGCCATAAACGATGATGCGCTTGGCGCCGGCGATTTGCTGGCCAAGGCCGGTGACATCGGTATTGGCAAGGGCCACGCTGATGAGGTCGAGCGCGGAATGGGCGCGGCTGCAGATGGTCGAGACCACCTGCTGGGAATTGTGGTTGGCCTCGGTGCTTTCGGCCGCGCGCAGATAGGCGCCACCCAGCGCCAAGGCCTGGGCCATATGCACTTTCATGTCGCGGGTGGAGGCAAAGCCGAGCGAGCGGGCGAGCCGGGTCACCGTGGGCTCGCTGACCCCGGCACGGGCGGCAATCTCGGCAATGGGGGCGGTGGTGGCGAAGTGCATGTCACCAAGGATCACCTCGACGAGCCGCACTTCCGCCCGGTTGCCCTCCTCGAGCCGCGCCTTGAGGCGGGCAATGATGTCGATCCGCGGCTGGGGCGCAAGCGGCTTGGCGCCCGGCTTACCAGCCATCACTGCACCGTGGCGGTGGAGGGCAGGCGCAGGCCGGTCGTGGCGTCAAAAATGTGGATGTGGCCGGGCTCGGCCCCCAGGCGCAGCACTGTGCCGGGGGCGGGATCGAGCCGGAGGCGGAACACGCAGCGCACTTCCGCGCCGGCGATGCGCCCGAACACATGGGTTTCGGGGCCGGTGGTTTCCACCACTTCGGTCTGGAACTGCAGGGGGCCGTTGTCGAGGAGGACATAGTTTTCCGGGCGGATGCCGACATCCACTACGGTGCCATCGGGCGCATCCACGGGGTTCACCGGCAGCAGGCCGCCATCGGCAAGCTCGATCGCCGTGCCGAGGGCGGTGCGCCGATAGGTGCCCGAGATGAAGCTCATGGCGGGCGAGCCGATGAAGCTGGCGACAAAGCGGTTGACGGGGCGGTCATAGAGCTCGAGCGGCGCGCCGATCTGCTCGATGCGCCCGCCATTCATGACGACGATCCGGTCGGCCATGGTCATGGCCTCGATCTGGTCGTGGGTGACGTAAACCATGGTGGTGCCGAGCTTTTGGTGCAGCGCCTTGATCTCGGTGCGCATCTGCACGCGCAGCTTGGCATCGAGGTTCGAGAGCGGCTCGTCGAACAGGAACACCTTGGGGTCGCGCACGATGGAGCGGCCCATGGCAACGCGCTGGCGCTGCCCGCCCGAGAGCTGGCCGGGGGTGCGGTCGAGATAATCGCCAAGATTGAGGATGGAGGCGGCGCGGCCCAGCGCCTGCTGGGTGGCCTCGGATTGTTCGCGGCGCATGCGCGGGCCAAAGGTGATGTTGTCGCGCACATTCATATGCGGGAAGAGCGCATAGGACTGGAACACCATGGAGATGTCGCGCTTTTGCGGCGGCACGTCATTGGTGCGCGCACCCGCGATGAAGAGATCGCCCCCGCTGATCTCCTCGAGCCCGGCGATCATGCGCAAGAGCGTCGATTTTCCACAGCCCGAGGGACCCACCAGCACGATGAACTCGCCATCATTGATGTCGAGCGAGACCCCATGCAGAACCCGGGTCGGGCCGTAGCGCTTTTCAATGTTCTGCAAGCTGAGTTCAGCCATCTCACCTCTCCCTTCACCCTTGGGTTCGTCCCGTCAGGTTACCCCGGCAACGTAATAAAGCAACATTGCCGTCACAATTCACTTGAAACTTCCTCGAATATGAAAAAATCTATCACGAGGCGAAAGGGGAGGTCCGCTGAGGGAAACCTTCCAGGCCTGCCACAATGGGAAGGGAATGTTCATGTCGTTGCACTGGTTGAAAGTCGCGGCTGCGACCGGCGTCGCTGCCATCGCGCTCGCAAGCGCCTCGTATGCCCAGACGGTCCGGGTGACCGTCGCCGAGTACAGCTCCAAGACCGGCCCCTATTTCGAAAAGGCCGCCTCCGAATTCGAAGCCGCCAATCCCGGCACCGACATCCAGATCGAAGTGGTGCCGTGGGATGTGCTGCAGCAAAAGCTGACCACCGATATCTCCGGTGGCGCCAATGCCGATCTCGCCATTATCGGCACCCGCTGGCTGATCGATTATGTCAGCCAGGGCATTGCCGCCCCGCTTGACGACTACATCACCGACGATTTCCGTGCCCGCTTCATCGATACCTTCCTCAGCCCCTCGGTGATGGACGGCCAGACCTATGGCCTGCCGATCGCCGCCTCGGCGCGCGCCATGTATTATAACAAGGCGCTGTTCGAGGAAGCTGGCATTGCCGAGCCGCCCGCCACCTGGGACGAGCTCAAGGCCGCTGCCGAAAAGATCAAGGCCCTCGGCGGCGATGCCTATGGCTTTGGCCTGCAGGGCAAGGAAATCGAGACCGACGTCTACTTCTATTATGCGCTCTGGTCGCAGGGCGGCACTCTGATGGAGGAAGACGGCACGTCGGGGCTCGACACCGAAGCCGCCTATGCCGCCGCGCAGATCTACAAGGACCTGATCGATGGCGGCCTGACCGAGCCGGGCGTCACCTCGCTCAACCGCGAAGACGTGCAGAACCTCTTCAAGCAGGGCCGCATCGGCATGATGATCACGGCGCCTTTCCTTGCCAACCAGATCAAGGAAGAAGCGCCCGACCTGCAATATGGCGTCGCCGCCATTCCCGCCGGCCCCAATGGCGATCGCGGCACCTATGGCGTCACCGACTCCATCATCATGTTCGAGAACAGCCAGAACAAGGACACGGCCTGGAAGTTCATGGACTTCCTCTTCACCACCGAAAAGCGGGCCGAGTTCGACGAGAATGAAGGCTTCCTGCCGGTCAATGCCGAGGAAGCGGCCATGCCGCTCTTTGCTGACAACGCTGACTTGAAGGCCTTCACCGACCTGCTGCCCAGCGCCCAGTTTGCGCCGGTGATCGCCGGCTGGGAAGAAATGGCCGCCGCCACCTCCAATGCGCTGCAGCGCATCTATCTGGGCGAGGGCGAGATCAAGGCCGAACTCGACCAGGCCGCCGCCGAGATCAACGGCATCATCGAAGCCAACAACTAGCATCTGCAGTGCGGGGCGGCGGACCGAACCGGCCGCCCCGTCTTTTTCGCTACCAACAACAAGGTCCAGCCAGCGCATGAACCGGTCGATCTTCACCAATCCTTATGTGCTGATCGCTCCCGCATTCCTGCTGGCCGCCTTCATCATCTTGTGGCCGCTGTTTCAGATCGGGGAAATCTCGATCAGCAATGTCAACCGCTTCGGGCAGTTGCGCGGTTTTGCCGGCCCCGAAAACTTCATGGCCGTGCTGGCCGATCCGCAGTTCCTCGCCTCGCTCTGGCGCACGGTGATCTGGACCGTCGGCATTGTTGCCGGCACAATTGCGATCTCGATCCCGGTGGCGCTGATCCTCAATGAGGATTTTTATGGCCGCGGCCTCGCCCGCGTCATCATCATGCTGCCCTGGGCGGTGTCGCTGACCATGACCGCCATTGTTTGGCGCTGGGCGCTAAGCGGGGAAAGCGGCATGCTCAATTCCGCGCTGATGGGCCTGGGCCTCATCGACCAGAACATCCAGTGGCTCGCGCAGGCGGGTACCGCCTTTCCCGTGCAGATCGCCATCGGCATTCTCGTCTCGATCCCCTTCACCACCACCATTTTTCTTGGCGGCCTTTCGGCGATCCCCGATGATCTTTATGAGGCGGCGCGGCTCGAAGGCGCCAGCGGCTGGCAGATTTTCCGCACCATCACGCTGCCCCTGCTGCGGCCCTTCATCAATATCGCGGTGGTGATGAACACGATCACCGTGTTCAACTCGTTCCCCATCATCTGGGCGACCACCCAGGGCGGGCCGGCCAATTCCACCGATATCCTCGTCACCTACCTCTACAAACTCGGCTTTAATTTCGGCAAGCTCGGGGAGGCCTCAGCGCTGTCGCTGCTGATGTTTGCGCTGCTGCTGTTCTTCACCATCATCTATGTCCGGCTGGCCATGCAGGGAGAGCGGGAATGAAGACTTCGCGCCTGCTGCGCCGCTCGATCATCTCCTGGCTGATCCTGTCGCCGCTGATCATTGCCGTGCTGTTTCCCTTTGCGGTGATGTTCATCACCGCTATCAAGCCGGCAAGCGAAGTGCTGCGCCCCACCTGGTGGCCCAGCAATCCGCAATGGAGCAATTTCGTGACCATGTGGAACGCCACCAATTTTGGGGCGGCCCTCTGGAACTCCATCTATGTCGCGGTGCTCTCGACCGTGCTGTCGATCGCCGTTTCCATCCCGGCTGCCTATGCGCTCAGCCGCTTCCGCTTCACCGGCAAGGGTTTTGTGCAGCAGTTCCTGCTGATCAGCCAGATGCTCTCGCCCATCGTGCTGGTGATCGGGCTGTTCCGCCTCTTGGTGGCCCTGAAGCTCCTCGATAATCTCAACGCCGTAGTCTTTGTCTACGCCACCTTCAACATCGCCTTTTCGGTGTGGATGCTGCAGAGCTATTTCTCGACCATTCCCAAGGACCTCGAGGAAGCCGCCTGGATGGAGGGCGCCACCCCCTGGCAGGCGCTGCGCAAGGTGTTCCTGCCCCTGGCGCTGCCCGCAGTCACCGTGACCGCCATTTTCTCGTTCATCAATGCCTGGAACGAGTTCGTCATTGCCCTGACCATGCTGCGCAACCAGGCGAGCTATACCCTGCCCATCCAGGTGTTCTCGCTGGTGGCGGGCCGCTACACGGTGGAATGGCACCATGTGATGGCCGCAGCCTTCGTCGCCACCATTCCCATCGCCATCGTTTTTGCCTGGCTGCAGCGCTATCTCGTGCGCGGCCTGGCGCTGGGCGCGGTGAAATAAGGCGCCACCCCCACCAACCACTGTTCACCCGATCGCCGCTCGCCTGGGGCCACCCCGCGAGCGGCACACTTCAAGGAGCTTTCCGATGGCTTTGCCCGGAACCAGTTATGACCTCGTGCTCAAGGGCGGGCGCGTCATCGACGAACGCAATGGCATCGATGGCCAGTTCGATCTTGCCATCAAGGCCGGCAAGGTTGCCGCCGTGGCGCCGGCCATCGAGGCCGGCACGGCCGCCGTGCGCGATGTGGCGGGGTGCGTCGTCGCGCCCGGGCTCATCGACATCCACACCCATGTTTATCATAAGGCCACGTCGCTCAGCGTCGATCCTGGCTTCATCGCCCGCCGCTCCGCCTGCACCACGCTGGTGGATGCCGGCAGCGCCGGCGCCGGCAATTATGACGGGTTCCGCGATTATGTGATGAACCACTCGCCCTATCGCATCCTCGCCTTTCTCAACATTTCCTTCCCGGGCATTTTCGGCTTCGACAAGGATGTCTCGATCGGCGAGGCCACCGCAAGATCCATGCTGCCGGTGCACCGGTGCGTGGAAAAGATCGAAGGCAATCGCGACCGCATCATTGGGGTTAAGGTGCGCATTGGCGGCATCGTCACCGGCGATCTGGGCCTGGGAGCGCTGGAGTTGGCGCTGGAAGCGGCCGAAGCGGTCGACCTGCCGCTGATGACCCATATCGGCACCCCGCCGCCCAGCTATTCCGACGTCGTCGACATGCTGCGCCCCGGCGATATCCTCACCCATTGCTATCGCCCCGATCCCAATTCAGCGATCGGCGAAGATGGCAAGGTGCTCGATGCCGTCTGGCGCGCCCGGGAGCGTGGCGTGCTGTTCGACATCGCCCATGGCATGGGCGCCTTTGGCTACGACACCGCGGAAGCGGCGCTGCGCGACGGCTTCAAGCCGGACCTCATCTCTTCGGACGTGCATGTGATTGCCGTCGAGGGGCCGGGCTATGATATGCTCCACACCATGAGCAAGCTGCTCAATTGTGGGCTGAGCCTGGCTGAAGTCATCGGCATGTCCACCAGCCGCTCGGCCCTGGCGATCCGCCGGCCCGAACTGGGGCAGTTGGGGGTGGGCGCGCCCGCCGACATCACCGTGCTGCGCGAGTACGACAGCAATTATGTGTTCGAGGATGTGGTCGGCACCCGCCGGCAAGGCTCGACCCTGCTGCAGCCCGAGGCGGTTTATCTGGCGGGCAAGGAAATGGAAGTCAGCCGCCGGCCGTTTGAAGAAGCCTTTTTGCGCGGGCATCACCACGCCCATTAGAGGGTAGGGCAGGGGCTTGCCCCTGGCTGCGGCGCCGGTTCCCGGGCGCTGCCTTGCCGGCAAGTTGAACAGGCCGAACCAAAAAGAAAGCAGCCCGCGATCCCCCGAGCTGCTTTCCCTTGCCTAGATTACTCGGTGAAATCGAACTCGGCGAGTTCGCAGACATTGTTGTTGGCCGAGACGAGCTGGTCGCCATCATCGAACACGGCCAGGAAATCGTATTTGCAGTAACCGCTGCCGTCATCGATATTGATCATCACGCTGGAGCCTGAAGCCAGCACATCGCTGCCCAGAATATCCTCTTCCCAGTTTTCGGTGCCGGTATTGGAGGCATAAAATTCGGTGATCACATAGGACGTCTTGTTGTTGATCTTGACCTTGCGGTCGAGCGCGACGCCGTCACAACGCTGGCACACAGCATCGCCAACGCGATGACTGCCGAAAACTTCTTCATGATATCCCTCAATGTTGCAGAACTGCGCCCCAGCCCTACTGGTCCGAGCATCTACTTAGCAACAGGATTCTCGCGAGGGGTAAGGGCGGCAGGGATGGTGCCGCGAGGCGATAGGGAAGGGCGCGGCTGGAACAGGAGCGGTCGATCTTGCGCGCGTGCTGCTTACGACCTGTTCCCGAGCAACGCTCCTAAAGCTGCGCCAACGCCTAAGCCGACGGCAACGCCGATCGCCAAATTGTCCAGCACTGTCAGGCCGACTGCGGCTCCAATTGCGAGCCCGATCGCTATTGCTGCGCCCATGCACCTTCTCCATCCCGCCGAACGCGAACACGGTAATACTGGCACCAAGGGAAGCCAAGTTCGCGGGGAACGGCGAGAAAAAACCGGACCTCCTGAGAGGCCCGGTTTGGTTGGTCGGAGTAGAGTGATTCGAACACTCGACCCCCTGCTCCCGAAGCAGTAGCCGCCAGTGCGATCCGCAGTGTTCCGGGACTTTCAGGCGGGGACCGCGACGCAAAATGCCTGTTTGTTCCGTGAAAGGTGTCGGAAAGTGTCGGGGGTTAGAACGCCTTCACTTCGGTTAGTCGCTGCTCGATGATGTAGCTAAGAAAGGCGCGGCCGTGATTTGTAATCTCAAACCTATCTGCATTCTCTCGCACCAGCCCTTGCAGCAGAAAGTCGAGCCAAGCGCTATAAGGGAACGCTGCATAGACGTCTGGCCACCGTTCTCGAGCACTTGCGTAGAATGTCTCTAAGTCTGCCGTGCCCAGGTAGCCGGCGAGGTTAAGTGCCTTCAGGGCGGCGATTTGGCTGCCGAAGATCCGATTGTAAAAGAACTCGTTGCTGGCCCTTACCCGCGTAGTCGCCAAGTCACGGAGCAGGGTGGCGAACTGGGCAGAAGGATCCACGGTGGCGAGGAGGTTCTGTAAGACGGCGCCCTCAATTTCGTTGACTGAAGCACTCTCGCTTGGCGGCATTATTGCGATAGGAACCACAGAATTGTTAGGTACTGGCTCTGCCGCTGCGGCCGGAAAGTTAGATAGCGGTGGGTCGTCTTTTTGCGCGTCGAGCGCTGCCTTAGTGGTGGTTTCCAAGCCTAGGCCGGCGGGACCAGTGGCTTTGATGTTCCGATCCTTGAAGAACGACGCTATGCCATCCCAACCAGTGGCAAGCCTGGAACGAACGGGCCAAAAGAACGCCAGCAACGCTACCGGCCAAACTGTCGCTACTAGTAAAGCTGTTATGTCCATGTCGGGCCCCAAATTGAACGCCTAAGCTGGCGCCTCCTCACGCACTAATCAACCTGCGAAGCTACCGCGACGATGTCTTTTGCCTGGGCCGGGCCATCTTGCCTGCGGCCTCTCTCAAATGATCGGGGTGATGGTGCCCGTAAACATCCATGAGGGTTTGCAGGTTGATTCCGAAATACCCGGCTGCATCCCATGGATCCATGCCCCGCTGCATGCCCCAAGTGATCGCGGTGTGGCGGAAGGTGTGCGGGATGACTTCGCCCTCGAGCTCGCAGTCGCGTACCAGGTTGCGGAATGCCTTGTCGATGCTGTCGATCGGCTTGCCGCCAAACTCCACGGCATAGGTTTGGCCGGCGTTCTTCCAGCGGCGCAGGTGCCCTAGCAGCGGAGCTGGCAACGGCACGGGTGGCTGCCGCTTCTTGGTGGCGCGCACGCCTGAGCCGCGACGGTGCCAAAGGCCCGCTTCTAGGTCGATAAAGCCGCGCCCTACCTCCTGGCGAAATGAGGCGTTGAGGATCGCCGCCTTACGCGTGCCGGTATAGTGGGCAATGAGCATCCACCGTGCCAGGTGCTTGCGCTTTCCCCACTCGTCAGCCTCGCCGGACATGCCATTGTTCTGACGTCGATCGCGCCAGGCCATCCACACCAGCTTCGCCACTTCAGAGCGCGTGAGCCAACGTTCACGGGGCAGGGACTTGGGTGGTAGCGCGACCGGCACGGGCCGCTCGAGCAGCTGCTCAGCCACAGCATGATTGATCGCTGCGCGCAGCAGCTCGAGATCCATGCTGGCGCTTCGTTCTCTGCCGATCTGCTGGACATAGGCTTGGCACGTGGCGGTGCGCACATCGGTGACGTGGCCCGTCAGGCGCTGCGCCGGCAAGCCGAGCTGCTTGATGCTCTGCATCGCCGTGAAGGGCACGCCCCACCACAGGGCAAGCCGCTTGATCCGCGCGGCTGTCTCTTTGGGACGGGAGTGTTTAGGAGCTATGTCGCGGCCGTAAAGCCCGAGCACATCAAGAATCAGGACTTCAGATGGATCACTTTGGCGCTTCGCGGGCGCGTGGTTCGCCGCGAGGTATCGGGCGAGTTCCCGCTCAGCTGATCCGCGATCATGAGCACCGAAGCCAGTGCTACGCTTGTAGCGTCCGTCGTCTCGGATGCACCAGACGGCTGGCTCAACGGTGCCGTCCTTACGGACTCGTTCCGGCTGGAGCCAGAGCCTTGGGCCTTTGGCGCGGGTGCCAGTTCGCATTTCTTACGCATCTCCCGGATAGCGCGGCGGGTTACGAAATCACGGCGGCCAATCCGCTCGATGACCAGCCGGCCGCGATCCGCCTCAGCCCGCAATGTAGCGGGGGAGATCGTATCACGAAAGATCAGCTGGCAGGCCTCCGCCAGCGTCAAGGGTTCGTCGTCTGCGGGATCGGCCATCGGCTCCACCTTACGCCGCCTCGCCGCAGTAGGGGCGCAGCTCGCGTTCCAGGGCGACCCAGTATTCGTCCTGCGCCTTGAACGGTGGCTTGAAGGTGATCCGCGTAGGCAAGGGCGGTGCTGCGGGCAGGCGACCGGCTGGTTTGCCCCTGAGCACGTCACGCCACTCGGTGGCGTCGACGCGCTGTTCGGCCTGGTCAACGTCTTGCTGCACGGCGTCGCTCGGTGCCGGCAGGTTGAAGCGCTCCAGCATGGCGCCGAACAAGCGGCGCTCCAGCCCGATGATGTCGCTGCCATGTTCCAGGAGCCACCATTTGAGTTCGGGCTCCATCCAGCCGAGGTAAGCGGCCGGCGCGCGATAGAGCAGCGCATAGGGACGTGAGGCCGGGAGCCGGCACGCCCGGGCAGACAAGAGGCAATGCTGAGCCACCGAATAGGATGGCAGCTCGGTGTTGCCGCCGCGACATTCGCGACGGCTGAGCAGATGGGCGAGGTCGCGCGCCTCGATCATGTCCGGGTAGAGCTCGGACAGGTCGACGCCCAGACCGTATGGGGTGGTGATGATTGAACCGTTGGCGAGGGTCATTTCAGCAGGCTCGCAAGCTTGATGGTGGCGGCCAGAAGGATGCAGACCAAGCCGAAGACGATACCGGCGGTCATCGGGGGCCTCCGTTCTGGACCACGATGGACAGCATCACGCCGCAAAGGCAGCCGAGGTAGAAGACGCCATAGAACTCCATGGGAAAGCGCATCACTTGCCCTCTTTTAAGGCGTCACGGTCAAGCCGCTCTATTTCGGCGAGGATGAGGGCTCCCGCGCGGACAAGATCCTCACGCCGGGTCTTTGGCTTCCACCAGTGCCAATCCCAGCCGCCATAAACAGTGCCCCAGCTTGGGAACAAATGGCGGATGATGAAGGTGGTGAAGCTGTCGGTGTTAGCCCCTCTTTCGCGCTCTTCGTCCAATAACGAGCCGAAATAGGCATAGGCCGCGGCTGCGCGGGAGAGTTGACCTCTCCGGTGCTCATCATCGTGGTCGGGCGTCCAGCCTTCCGCCTCGATCTGCCGGCGCCGTTCAGCCAGAACATCGAATGCTGCTTTCGACTGCGCGATACCAATTACTCCTGAATGCAGGGGACTCATGGCTGCACCAGCCAAGCAATGGCGAGGACAATGGCGGCAAGCGTAACCGCCGCCATGCCTAGGTCGCTTTGGATCGCCTCAATCAGCCGCTCAAGCCGGGCTTCCATCACTGCACCTGTGCGGGGTTGCTGGCGCGCGCAGCGTGGACCAGAGCCACGGTGCGATCGATGATCTCGGGGTAAAGCTGACCAAGTTCCTTGGTGGGGAAGCCAGAGCTGCGCAGCGTGGTGATGATGGACCCGCTGTCGCTGAGGATCATGCCCGCGACGATGTTGGCGGCTTTCTCGATGCGGCCGGCGCGATCGTACTCAACGGCGTCATCGGCAACGTCGCGGTCCTTCAGAACCCTGTTGGCAATACGGCGGGCAGCTGGGAAGTGAGTGGTGATCTCATCACTGGTGAAGTCTTCGGCGTGCAGATCCTCCAGGGTAGTGGGATAGCCCTTGCGGGCGTTGGCCACGACGAGCTCGGCCATTCGGTTGGCCAGCGTGTCTTCCCCCATGTCGGAGCGGCGTAGTTCTGGTCGGCGGGAATCGAGTGAAAGCATTGTGCCCTCCACGCACCGGAATGGTGTCGCTTGTGGGCGCTAGTTATGGTGGGCTTCTGCCCATCGGTCAAGTAGGCAGATAGGCAGGCGATAGGCAGGCGGCATTCTCGTTAATGATTCGACTCGACTCAAAAGCAGAGTTCTGGAATCCATACAGCCGTGAACGGAATGGGAACAAACCAGTGCGGTGTAGTAGTGAAATTGTTGAGTTCGTCATCATCAGTGGCCCCGAAGTTCATGACTATCTCCTGGACATCCGTGCGCAGCTACGGTCCTACCTTCATCGGGTGTTCCCTCATTTCAGGTTCAGCCTACTGAGCCAGGAGGGTGAGGGGATGGGCTTTTTAGTAGTCCCGGTGGTTGGAAAGATCGGCGGGGATGACGCCGAGCTAGCTGAGCCAGACGAATTTGTGATGTGCGAGATCCGGCAGGCGCTCGAGGCTTTTCGGCCCGATCAAAAGTCAGTCCACTAGATGCCGAACAGCTCGTTGGTCGTATAAACTCGGTGCAGGATAAGGCCCTTGTGGTTCCGGTACTTTACCGGACCTTCTGGGTTGAACTGCTTGCATTCCACCCAGTCGGCGGTACGGCGCACCAGCAGCTTGATGAAGCCGCCAAAGTCGCCTTCGTTCTCACCATAGTTCTGTATAATCACCGCATCGCCTGGTGCGGGAGGTCGTACTCGGCTCGCGTAGACTAGTTGCCCGGGCTGATACATCGGGTACATGGAGTCGTTCTCCACAAAGGCAGCGTAAGCGCCCTTTACGCCGATTAGCCCTGGTGGGCGTGCGACGCGATCAATGGGATCCATAGAGAACTGAAATGAGCCACGCGCGGGATCTGATCCCGCGACGGCAGCCACAACGTCGATGTCTCTCGGCAACTGGTTGCGGTAGGGCTGCTCATAATCCGCAGGCGCCACGTCTGATGAAGGTGGATCCAGCAGCACCCGCCCACTCAGCCGTGCGATCGCATCCATCACCTTCTTGTAGTTCTCTAAGCTTGGCTGACGATCGCGCTTAAGCATGTCTCGCACGAAGGTTGGGCCGAGCCCTGCAGCAAGGGACACCGCCTTCATGTTGAGATTGTTGGCGTCGATCAGTTCCTGAACGCGCTGGATATCTTCTTTGTCAGCCATGGTGAGAACATTTCACGATGGGCTTCCCATTGCACTGAGGAAATAGCCTATTGACTCGTGGGCAAAAGCCCACCAGTGATAGGCACATGAGCGAAATCACCCAGCTACTAACCCGGATTGAGGCGCACTGCGCCCGCGAGAGCATTGCGGAGAGCACCTTCGGTCGGCTTGCCGTCAACGACGGGAAACTGGTCGCGCGGCTGCGGGCAGGTGGCTCGATTAACCTCCGTACCTTCTCGGCGATCCAGACCTTCCTGGATGCTACCGTCGAGCGTGTTGGCGAGGCGCAATCATGAAGTCGCGCCCGCTGACCGCTGCCGATCGCCGCGCCCGCGCTGATGCGCTGCGCCACATCGTGCGCTCGGGACAGCCGACCGCCGATGTTTCCCGGCTGCTCGCCATCAACCGCAGCACGATCAATACAGTCCTGAATGGAGCGCGCCGATGAGCCGGTCATCAGACGCCCTTGCGGCGGGCGACCGCCTGGCCGCCGGCGTTTTCGCCATCGTTCTTTTCGCCGTCTTCCTCTTCGCCGCTTTCATCATTGCCATGCCGTGCATTTCGGCGATCGCGGGCCCTTCGGTATGCCGCGATAGCGGATCGAAGCGCTTGGCTGGGCTGGTATGGGGCGATGAGCTTGTTCATGCCCAAGCCATCGCATGGCAAAACCATGGTCGTCATGGCGCAGCAGATCGAGGTTTCGCACCATGACCGCGCGCCAGCTCCCTGCCAGCGACTATGCGAAGCTCAAGGCGGCGACCCGCCAGCTGATCAGCACCTCCGGCGGGCCGGTTGATGCTGCGCGGGTAACGCGCGTCGATCACCAGGGCCTCAGCCGCTATGGCAGCACCAATGAGGATCATGCCGAGCGCTTCATGCCGGCTGATGTGATCGCCGATATCGAGGCCGAGTGCGGCCAGCCGATCGTCACGCGCAAGCTGGCCGACCTAGCGGGCTATCTGCTGGTGCCGGTGCCCCAAGTGGCGCGCACTGGCACTGTTCTCGGCGCCGTCACCGCCGCCACGCTCAAGGAAACCTCGGATGTGTTCGTTGCGCTGGGCGAAAGCCTGGGCGACGGCACCGTGTCCCAAGCCGATGCCGAGCGGATCGGCCGCGAGGTCGACGAAGCCATGGCCAAGCTCGCTGCGCTCAAGCTGCAGGTGGAAGATGAAGCGGGGAGGGCGGCGGAATGACCGAACTCGCCCTCTTTTCCGTTGCCAAGGAAGCACTGGCCGAAGCGCGACGCACTGACGAGGTCAAGGATATCCGCGACCAGGCCGTGCGCATGCGCCTTTATGGCGAGCAGGCAAAAGATCGCACGATCATTGCCGATGCCAGCGAGATCATCGCCCGGGCAGAGCGCAAGCTGGGCGAGTTGCTGAAATCCGCTCATGAAAGCGGCCAGCTCGGCATCGGCCGGCGCGCTGTTTCCAATCTCACCGATGGTGACGAAAACAATGGTGAGGGGCCTGAACCATTTCAGCGCGTGACGCTGGAAGAGATCGGCGTCAGCAAACACCTTTCGTCTCGCTCGCAAAAGCTCGCCTCGCTCGATGAAACCGCGTTTGAAGCGGCCATGGGCAAGGCCCGCGACAAGATCCTGTCTGGCGATGCCGTCATGGTCAATCCGCTCAAGGACGCCTCTACGGCCGACAAGAAGGCAAAGCGGGCTGAGCGGGAAGCGCAACTGGGCGCCAAGCAGGTGGCGTTGCCCGAGGCCAAATTCGGCGTGATCTATGCCGATCCGGAATGGCAGTTCGGCACCTGGTCGGAAGCGGGCATGGATCGCTCGGCCGATAACCACTATCCGACCTCGGGGCTCGAGGCGATCAAGAGCCGGGACGTGGGTTCGCTCGCGGCCGATGATTGCGTGCTCTGGCTTTGGCTCACCGTGCCCATGCTGGTCGAGGGGCTCGAGGTCATGGCGGCCTGGGGCTTCACCTACAAGTCGCACCTGATCTGGCACAAGGATCGGATCGGCACCGGCTACTGGTTCCGCAACAAGCACGAACTGCTGGTTGTCGGCACGCGCGGCAATGTGCCGGCGCCAGCCATGGGCGACCAGTTTGCCTCGGTGATCGATGCGCCGGTGGGCGAGCACTCGGCCAAGCCCGAGCGGTTCTATGAGATCATCGAAAGCTATTACCCGACCCTGCCCAAGATCGAGCTCAACGCTCGCGTGGCGCGGCCGGGTTGGGTTCGCTGGGGCTATGAGGCCCCGGCTGATGAATCGGTACCTGGCGCGCTGGCTGGGTCCTCCTCCGGGGTGGTTGCGGCCTCGACCGATGCAAGCGCAGCAGGCGGGGTCGATGGTCATGCGTCCGACCCCGCCCATTCCCATCCCGTAGCGAAAGCTGCCGATGACGCCAATTCAGGGTATCTGGTGACCGTGCCGCCAGCGGTGGCTGGCGGGCCTGATGAGGCCGAGGTGGCGAGTAGGGGTGACGGCGCCCGGGCACCGTCTGCAACGTCTGATTATATGGACGTGACAGCCGGAGAGACGGCAACAGTCCACGAGGCCACGGGTAAGTCGGTGGAGCCTTCGGGCTCTGCCGCTCCGCTCGCCACGGCCGAAGCCGACCAGGTGATCCGCGCCGGCTATGAGCGCGGCGACAGCGTGGCGGCGATCGCCGAGCTGATCGGCCGGCCCGGCAATCGCAACTACGTCAAGAACCGCGCTCGCGTGATGGAGATATCCAGCCGCGATCGGCAACGCCTGGCTGTTGCCGCCAGCAACAAGCGGAGGGCAGCGCCATGCCAAGACTAGGCCCCCGCATCCCCGTCGAAGATATCATCGCCCGCGCCGTGCTCGAGCCCAGCGGCGCCCACAAGCTGGAAGTGAGCGTGCCATCCGAGGTCTTCGGTATGACCTTCCACCAAGGCCATGTGCCGATGCTCAAGAGCATCATCGCGCAATTCGAAGCCGTCACCATGCAGGCTGATGGTGGCCCAAATTTTTACAACCGCCGCATCGTACCGATCGAGGTGAAGCCATGAGCAAAGTGGCAGCAACGCTCGCTCGCGCGCCCAATGCCGTGTTCGGCCTGTTGCTCGCCTGCGAAAGCGGCCGCCCGGTTGCAGAACTGGCGGCGCGGGCCGGCTTGGCCGAGCAGGAGCTTGAAAACATTCTCGAGCGCGCCCGGGACGGTGAGTTGCCGCGCGTCTCGTCGCGTGAGGGCTTGCCCACTGCAGTCGTGGCCTCGCCGGCATCACCGGCGCTAGCAGCGTCCACGCCCGCTCTGCCGGTGCCGGTCGCAGAGCCCCCTCTTCCCACCCCCTCCATCCCGCCTGCTGTTGAGGAGAAAACAGCCATGCCAGAACACGTAAGCGGGATCGGCTCCAAGCCGCGTCTCGACTGGGTTGAAGTCGGTCTGATCGATGTTGATGCTGCCTATCAGCGTGCGGCCGACGATAAGAGTGTACAGCGCATCGTTGACGGTTTCCGCTGGGACCATTTCGGCGCCGTGGTGCTAGCCGAGCAGGCGAGCGGCCGGTTCAAGGTAACCGACGGCCAGCACCGTGTCAGGGCGGCGCAGCAGCACCCTGAAGTCACGCATGTGCCGGCGTTGATCATCAGCGTTGCCGGCACAGCAGCTGAGGCCGACAACTTCCTGACCATCAATCGTGCCCGCCGCGCCGTGTCCACGATCGAAATCTACTGGGCTGGCCTGGCCTCGGGCGATTCGGCATCGGTTCGGGTGCGGGATGCGGTCGAGAAGGCCGGCTGCAGCATCATTCGCACCCAGGCTGCCTACAAGGCCGGGCAGACCGGCGCAGTGGGCGCCATCAGCCGGTGCCTTGATCGCTTTGGTGACAATGCCACCGTGGCCGCGCTCAAGATCATCCGCGCCGCCTGGCCAGACGATGCCAAGTCCCTGCGCGGCACCCTGATCACCGCTCTCGCCCGCATCATCCGCGGCAATGAGCGGGTGGACAGGGATCGTTTGATCAAGGTGCTGGCGCCCAAAAGCTTCGCTGAGCTGACCGCCCATGCCGAGGCGTTTCGCAAGCTTTCCGGCGGCTCAGCCGACACGGTTTTGGCCCGCACCATCACCGAGCTCTACAACAAGGGACTCTCCACCAACACGATCTATTTCGGGGAGGCTGTGTAGTGGCCAACGCCATCATCACCGCGTGGATTCCTGAGCAAGATCAGCATCGGTTGGCTGTGCTCGGCAAGCTTGCCGAAGAGTGCAACGAGCTGGGCGCTCGCGCCGCCCGCTGCATTATCCACGGTATTGACGAGATCGATCCCGCGACCGGTCGCGCCAACCGTCACGAGCTAGAGCGTGAGATCGCCGATGTTCTTGCCTGCATCGGGCAGGCAGAAGCGCGCTTGGGCTTGAGCGAGATGGCGCAGCGTACCCACAACAAGTCTAACGGCTTTGACCGCTGGCATGAACTTATCGATCAGGATGGCAGCGATGGCGCGTGAAAAGCTCCCCACTCGTCGAGCCGGCGAGACCTTCCAGCTCGACCACCATCACAGCGCCGGCACACCGGCCGAGCAGGTAGAGACGATGACCGTCAGCTATAGCTGCTACCCCGATGGCCGGATCGGTGAAGTGTTCGTCAATTGCGAGAACCGGCGCAGCGAGCGCTCGATCGCGCTCTGGCATGACCTTGGAATAATCATCTCCATCGCGCTGCAGCGGGGCGCCACGCTGCAGGAGCTGTGCAGCGCCATGTCGCGTGGCGACATCAACCGTATGGGCAAGATCGTGGCGGTGCCACAATCGCCAGCTGGCACCTTGCTGGAAGCCCTGGTCGACATCGAAGCGCGCAGCGCCGTGGAGCGGGTGTGATGGCGTATCATACTGACCGCCATATTGTGCAGGCGCTGCTGCCAGTTCGGCTGCTGTTGTCGGTAGTGCATTATGGCGTTGCCGATCGCACCGACCCGGAAGCCGTGCAGGTGACCGCCTGGCTCAAAGCGGCCGAAGTCGAGGCGTTAGCCGGGCGTCCACAAGCTGACCAGGTCAAGCTCGCCCGGCGTAGCTGGGCTGTCTATGACGTGGTGATCAAGCCCTATCTGGCCGATCAAACCAGCTGCGCCAAGTTCGCGCTGATCGTGTTCTACCTGCTCGCCGAACTGCACGTCCAGGAGATCTACCTGTTTGTAGAGGGCTCCGCTTTCGACCAGGCGCAGGCAGCGATTTATTCGGAGCAGGGGAGCGTGGTGGAGCTGGCCAATGCGCCGGCACTAGACCAGTCCGCCCAGAAGCAGGCGCGCCGGCTGCTGCGTGATCTGCAGGGGCATGGCTATTTCCGAGAGGCGGTGCCGGCATGACGAAGCCAGTGCGCGTTCAGCTTTCACGCAAGAAAGGCTGGAGGATGCCGCCAAACACGGTGAAGGTCTGCCGCCCAAGCATGTTCGGCAACCCCTTCATCCACACTGACGTAGCCGAGGCAGTGAAAGCTTACCGGGAACTTTGCTCGGGCGGCACCAAGTCCTTCGAGATGGGTCCGGGCAAGCTGCAGTTCGCGGACAATTGCCATCCAAACACTCTGCACTGGGCTTTCCCGGACTGGCTAAAGAAAGAAGGTTTGTCGCAGATCAGGGGGAAAAACCTCGCCTGCTGGTGCCCTCTAAATAAGCCCTGTCATGCCGATGTGCTGCTGGAGCTTGCGAACCAGTGAGCCTTTCCCCCGAGCTCGAAACGCTGAAGCAAGACGCCCTAATGGTGACGTGCTGGATGTGGTCGGACTTCAAAGGCTGGAAGCTCGGCCTCGGCACCGACAAGGCTGGACCATGCCCGCTTTGCGGCGGGACGGATCGCTTCGCTATTCACACCACCAAGAATACTTTCCACTGCCGGCGCTGCGACCTCAGTGGCGGGGGAGTAATCGACCTGGTGATGAAAACCGAGAAAGTCGGTTTCATTCGCGCCTGCGAGCTGATCACCGGCCGCACCGTGGCCGATCCGATCTCGGCCGAGGAGATGGCTCAGATCGCGCTCAAGGCCGAGCAGCGTGAGCGGGAGCGTGCGGCCGAGGAAGAAAAGCGGCGGCTGCGCGCGATCTCGGAAGGCCTTTCGGTCTGGAACCGTGCCGCCGAGCCAATGCCGATCGGCGCCGGCGGCGTTGCCGACTACCTGCAGCTGCGCGGCCTGCCGGCAACCATCAAGTTCGACAAGGTCGGCCTGCGCGAGATCCGCCATCTCGACTATGTCGTCGAGGTGATCGATGGCGATCGGCGCCGCTGGGAAACCATCCATTCCGGGCCCGCGATGGTCGCGGCCGTGGTGTTGCCGAACCACCAGTTCGGTGCCGTGCACCAGACCTGGCTGGATCTAGACCAGCCCAAAGGCAAGGCCGTGCTGCGGCACCCTACACGGACCGACAAGAAAACCGGCGAGCTGGAGTTGCTGCCATCCAAGAAGGTGCGCGGCACAAAGCGGGGTGGCGCCATCCGGCTCTATACTCCCAAGACGGTGCACCGCATCGTCATGGGGGAGGGCATCGAGACCACCCTCACCGCCATGGCGCACAATTTCGAGCCGGGCACGGCCTATTGGGCCGGCGTCGACCTCGGCAATATGAGCGGCAAGGCCTATCGCGACATCGACAACCACCGGCATGAAGAGCGGCCGGATCTGGACGATCTGGATTGCTTCCTGCCGCCCGACTGGTGCGACGAGCTGGTTTACCTCTGCGACAGCGACGAGCCGGAAACCAAGACCGTAGAGAAGGCCACGCGAGGCCTCATCAGGGCTCTCGAGCGGCGCGAGCGCGCCCGGGTTGAGCGTCCTGAACTGCCATACCTGAACTGCCAGCTGGTGCCGCCGATCGGCGACGGCAAGGACCTTAACGACCTGGTGCGGGTGACAGCGTGACTGACACCCCAGACGACGACAAGAAGAAGGCTGTCCAGGAGGCCATGGGCAAGAAGCGCCCGGTGAAGCTCACTGTTGTCGATGGTGGCAAGGATGCGCCCAAGCAGCCTCGCAAGCGCGCCGGCAAGCCGAAGGCCGATACCGCGCCGCCAGAGCCCGATGCGGACGATCCCGGCATTGATGAAAGCGACGTCCCCGACATCGATGATGATGGTGAAGGTGGTCCACCAGGCGATGTGACCGATAACGAGCGCATCATCATCCGGTGGTGCGCAGCGATGGATCAGAACGACCGCGACAACGGCCGTCGCCTGGTTGCGTGGTTTGGGGATCACCTGGCTTATGTGACCGGCCTCGGCTGGCTGGTTTGGCGCGGTACCCACTGGCTGCGGGACGAAGCGGATCTTGACGTCCGCCTGATGGCGCAGGAGATCGTCGACAAGATCAAGCTCGAGGCGTTCGAAATCGAGGCCAGCGAAGCGCAGAAGCGGATCCTGCAGCTCGCCGATGACGCCATGAAAAAGCCTGACGACAAGCTGACCTCGGCCGACCGCAGTGTGATGGCCAAGGCGATCGGCGTACGCAAGCAGATCTCGGCCAAACGCAGCAAGCGCCGCGCCTGGGCGGTCACTTCGGGCAACACCGGCAAGACTGCCGGCATGCTGCAGCAGGCGCAGTCGCTCAAGTCACTGCCAATCGACCGGCTCGATTCCGATGCCATGATGTTCAATGTGGGCAATGGTACCTTGCGCTTCTGGCGCGAGCTGGATCCGGAGCGGCCCGAAGGCAGCGACCGGAAAGTTGGCAGGTTCGAGTTCCTGGAGCACGATCGATCGAACTTCATGACCAAGATCGCCGACGTCGAGTACCATGCCGATGCCGAGTGCCCGTTTTTCATGGACCAGTTCCTGCTCAAGGTGCATCCGGACGCCCGGATGCGCATCTTCCTGCAGGTCTCGACTGCCTATGCGCTGCTGCTCGCCGGCAATGATGAGCAGCGGCTATTCTACCACTACGGCACCGGCGCCAACGGCAAGACCGCGTTCTTCGAGATCATTGCCCGCATTGCCGGCAGCTATCGCCAGATCGCCTCGCCGGAGACCATCACCGGTGACGGGCAGCGCGCGGGCCAGCAGGCCAACCCCGATATCGCTCGGCTGCACAATGCGCGCCTGGTGACGATCGAAGAGCTGCCCAAAAACACGCCCTTGCGTGAAGAGCTGATCAAGTCGCTGACCGGGGGCACCAAGATCCTGGCGCGCTTCCTCAACAAGGACTTCTTTGAGTTCACGCCCCAGTTCACGCCCATGCTGTCCGGCAACTCCAAGCCGGCAATTTCGGGTACCGATTATGGCATTTGGCGCCGCGTGCTGCTGATCCTCTGGGGGGTGCGCATCCCGGAAGAGGAACGCATTGCGCCAACCCTGCTGGCGGCCAAGCTCGATGCCGAACGATCAGGCATCCTCAACTGGTTGATCGAAGGGCTGCTGCTTTACCTGACGCACGGGCTGGACGCCTTCATTCCACCCGAAGTGACTGCCTTCACCCAGGACTATCGGGAAGAGCGCGACAACGTCAGCGTGTTCGCCGAGGTCGCGATCGAGAAGGCTGAGGGTGAGACCGTCAAGGCCGGCGTGCTCTACACCGCCTATGAGGCCTGGTGCAAAATTAACGGCCTCAAGAATGCCAGCCAGCGATCGTTCGGCGATAAGCTGGGTGAGCTGGGTTACCAGAAAAAGCGCGGCGGCTACTACCTCTACCTGGACGTCAAGCTGCGCGACGTCCCCGGCCTCCATGCCGATCATGGAACTCCCCCCAAACGTGACGCAGATGACCCGGGCTACTAGCAGGCCCTGACCCTCGCCAAAGAGGGCAACAGGAGGCGATTCGCCACTCCCGCGCCGCGCCCCGCACCCCCTTCTTGCAGACAGAAAACGGAAGTCTTGACCCTCTCAGCGCTTGCGCGCTGCGACAGAGGGTCAAGAGGTTTGCGAGAGGGTGAATGGCAAATCTCTCGCCGGCAAATCAACAGTCTTTTCAACTGCTTACCCAATATCTGTGAGGGTCAAGAGGGTTGTGCTTCGCCTATATATAGAAGGGGGTCTGGGGGTCTCTCTCTACCCCTGCGGAGCGGCGGTAAATCGGTCATGCGTTATGGGGCAACCCTCACCACCCTCCGCTCCCTCTTTATCTCTTTCTATCTGTTCATCTTTCTTTCGAGAGAGGGTCAATTTGAACCCTCTTAGACCCTCTAAGAGTGAGGTTGATGCTGTGGCCAAGATTAAGATCGATGTTGAAGACCTGGTGGTCTGGGCTTTGGCAAAGCAACATGCCGATGTGAGCCGGGGCAGTGGCATTGCCCAGGAGCTACGCCAGCTCGCCGGCGGGGCAACAGCGACCGATCGGTTGGAAGCCTATCTGGCCGTTGGCTCCCGCATTGATGGGGGCGGCAGCTCCTCCCACAAGGTATCGCCCGATGCGCAGCGGGTGGCGGCAGTCATTGACGCCATGCCAATTGAGGCAGCGGCCCTGGTGGTACTGGCGGGCCGCAACATGGCGCCGATCGAGTGGGGCGAAGAGGGGATCGGCCGATGGGTGCCGGTGTATGATCGGAAGGGGAGACACAAGAAGCGGTGGCAAGACCCAGCCCAGTGCCGGGGGCTGCTGGGTTGGGAGTACGAGTATGAGGGTTACATGCCCAGCGGCCTGGACCTGGTGCGGCTGCAATATGTGGTCTGGTGGGAAGCGCTCCGGGATCTGCAGCAGCGGCTGAGCGGACGTTTGCAGGGGTTTGAAGCGACCGGCCCGCGCCGCTCAGCCGAGCCTTGGAACGATAAGGCGCCGGTGATCCACTACATCAATGTCGAATCGCTTGACGTGATGTGAAAGTTTGACATAGGTTCACCACAACAAAACAGGTCTACAGACAGGCGCATCGGGCAACCGGGGCGCCTTTTGCGTTTCCGGGGTAGGGCGATGGGCATCAGGATGCTGACGTCGCGCGTGGCCACCAGGGACATGCGGCGTGTCAAGCCGCCGTCTGGCAAAGAGGCCGATCCCTTCTACCTGTCGCCTGAATGGCGTGAGTTCTGCCAGTTGCTCAAGGAAGAGCGGTGGCCGCTGCTTATCTTAACCAAGGGTCACTGCTGCGAGGATCCGCAGTGCAAGGCCGAACACCGGCTAGAGCAGCGCATCTTCTTTGACCACATCGTCGAACTTAAAGACGGCGGGGCTCCGTTCGATCCGGACAATGTCATGGGTCGCTGCGGCTCGTCGCACACCAGCAAAACCCTGCGGGAGCGGGGCCGCCGCCTCGGGGCAGACCCCCAAGGGGAGGGGGGGTCGAAAGTCTAGGAGGCCAAGGGGCTCCAACCACTTGGGGTCGCATTCGGAGAATTTTTTCTCGATGGCTGAGAATTTGAGCCTCTTCGGCTGGCCCCTCAAGGAACCCAAAGAGGGTGCCGGCCGGCCGGAACACGAGCCGACCAATGAAAACCGCAACAAAATCATGATGTTGCTGGCGATTGGGAATACGATCGGGGACGTGGCGGCCGCTGTTGGGCTGTCGACCAAGACTTTGCGCAAGCATTATTCCCCTTTGCTCGAAGCCCGGCGGGTCGCGCGGCTCCAGCTGGATGCCCAGCTCTGGGCGGCGCTGTACCAGAAGGCGATCGGCGGCGACGTCAGCGCGATGAAGGAACTAGGCAAGCGCTTGGACAAGCATGACCTTGCGGAGCTGGCGGACAAGTTCGGTGCCGCGCCTCGCCAACAGCGAGCGGCCAAATCGGAGAAGCTAGGCAAGAAGGAAATCGCTCAGCGTGAGGCGGAGACTGCTGGCGTTGATAGCGAGTGGGGCGACGATCTGCTGCCAAGCACGCGGGTGAACTGAAGTGCTAAGTGATGAGGCAGCGACCAGCTGGGATACGTCCTGCGTTGATTGGGAAAGCCGGATAATGGCCGGCACCTCGCTGGTGCCGGCACTTCCGCTCTTCCAGGAGCAGGTCGACAAGGCGCTGCGCATCTTCAAGCGGCTGCGCATTCCTGACATTGCCGGCACGCCGACAATGGCGCAGGCGTGCGGGCAATGGCTATTCCCGCTCGTCGCTGCGATGTTTGGCTCGCTCGATCCCGTCACGCAGACGCGCATGATCCAGGAGTTCTTCCTCCTGGTGCCGAAGGGTAATGCAAAAACCAGCTACGGTGGCGCCATCCTGGTTGTCGCCCTGATCATGAATGAGCGGCCCGAGGCCGAGTTTCACCTCATTGCGCCGACGATGAAGATTGCGGAGTACGCCTACAAGCAGGCAAAGGGCACGATCGCTCTCGATCCGGCGCTGTTGAAGATCTTCCATCCTCAGAACCATTTGAGGATGATCACGCACCGAACTACAGGTGCCACGCTGCAGATCAAGGCTGCCGATACCGACGTCATCACCGGCGGCAAACAAGTCGGCACAATGATCGACGAGACGCACGTTTTCGCCGAGAAGAAGAATGCCGAAGAAATCTTCGTCGAGATCCGCGGCGCCTTGGGGAAACGCCCCGACGGCTTTTTGCTGCAGACAACCACGCAGAGCAAGAAGCCTCCCTCGGGCGTATGGAAGGCGGAGCTACATCGAGCCCGCATGGTGCGTGACGGGCAACTCCGGTTGCCGCTGTTGCCGATACTGTACGAGTTGCCTCGCCGGCTGATCGTTGACAACGGGTGGAAGGACCGCAAGACCTGGCACCTGGTCAATCCAAACTACGGGCTTTCGGTTCGCGAGAACTTCCTTGCGGATCAGCTGCTGAGCGCTGAGCAGAAGGGGATCGGGGCGGTAACGCTTTTGGCCTCCCAGCACTTCAATGTTGAAATCGGCATTGGATTGCGCACCGATCGTTGGCCAGGCGCCGAGTTCTGGCTCGGGCGCGAAGACGCGTTGATGATGAAGTTGAAGGGCAGGGATGCGCTCAACTCCATGCTCGAGCGCTGTGAGGTCGTGGTGGTCGGCATTGACGGCGGTGGCCTCGATGACTTGTTCGGGTTGACCGTACTGGGTCGCGTCCGCGGCTCTCGACGCAACTGGCTGCAATGGTCGCATGGCTGGTGCCATCGAGGGGTTCTCGAGCGGCGCCAAAGTATCGCGCAGGATCTGGAAGGGTTCGAAGCGGCGGGCGAGCTGACCATCGTTGATGATGAGCTAAACGACATTTCTGAGATCGTCGACATAATCGTCGACATAGATGAGCAGGGCCTGTTGCACGCCGTTGCAGTTGATCCTGCAGGGCTGGGCGAGCTGGTCGATGAACTTGCCGAGCACGACATCACGCAAGACAATGGCAAGCTGATCGGCGTTGCTCAGGGCTATTCCCTGATGAATGCCATCAAGACAGCCGAACGCAAGCTGGCTCGAAAGACCCTGCTGCACAGCGGCAATGGCCTGATGACCTGGTGCGTTGCCAACCTGAAAATTGAGCCCACGGCGACTGCCATTCGCGCCACAAAGCAGAATGCTGGCGACGCCAAGATCGATCTGGCGATGTCGATGTTTGACGCGGTTTCGGTGATGAGCACCAATCCTGAAGCGCAGGGTCCATCGGTCTACGAAGACCGTGGCCTGCTCGAGGTTGAACTGGAGGAGATATGAGCTTCATTGGCGATCTCCTCGGCTTCAGCCGCCGGGAAACAATTGCTCGGGTTGAGCCAGATATGGAGGAGCCGGGCGTCGAAGCCCGCGATTTCGCCCCAGGGGACTCGATGAGCAGCCCGAGTGGTTGGCTCATCAGGGAAATCGGCCGCAAGACCAAGGCGGGCGTGTCGGTGTCGGAGCACACCGCTCTGACCCTTCCCGTGGTTTATGCCTGCGTCAACCGCATCGCTAATCCGATCTCGCGCTTTCCGCTGCGTATGTACCAGGCCATGCCCGATGGCACGCGCCGGGTGCTTACTGCTGAAGATCACCCCTTTGCGGGCCGCATTGGTGTTCGACCAAACGAGCTGATGAGCTCGCGAACGGTGCGGAAAACCACCCAGGCCCATGCCCTGCTTTGGGGCAATGGCTATTTGGAAATTGAGCGAAATGGCCGCGGCCAGGCCGTTGGTCTCTATCCGCTCCAGCCAAATGTCACGCGGCCAGTTAGGGAGAATGGCCGGCACTTCTACCGCTCGTCGATCGGCGGCCGCAATGTCGAGATCGACCATGATAACGTGATCCATATCATGGATCAGAGCCAAGACGGCTTTGTGGGCATCTCGCAAATCTCCATGGCCCGTCAGGCATTGGGAATGGGCTTGGCCATGGAGGAGTTCGGCGCCAAGTTCTTCGCCAATGACGCCAAAAGCGGCGGGTTTCTCATGCACCCGGGCAGGCTAAGCCCCAAGGCACGCGAGAATGTACGCGGCCGAGACGGTGAGACCAAGGCATCGCCGGAAAGCCCCGCCGCAGCGCTCGAGAAGCAAAGCGGTCTGGACAACGCACATCGCGTGAAGGTGCTCGAGGAGGGGATGAAGTTCATCCAGACCACGATCCCGCCGGAAGATGCCCAGTTCCTGGGCAGCCGCGAGTTCAATATCGCCGAAATTGCTCGGATCTATGATGTTCCGTTGATCCTGGTGCAGAGCCAGGAGAAGCAAACCTCATATGGTACCGGCGTTGAGCAGCTGATGATCGGCTTTGTCCGTCAGACGATCGACCCCTGGGCAGATGCCTGGGAGCAGGAGCTCAACTGGAAGCTCTTCACCGAAGAAGAGCGGACCCGTGGCTACTACGTGAAGTTCAACATGAACGCCCTCCTGCGCGGCGATATGAAAACCCGGGCCGAGTTCTACAACCGCATGTTTGGTGTGGGCAGCATGTCCCCCAACAAGATCCTCGCCTTTGAGGATGAGGACGGCATCGGTGACGCCGGCGACCATCACTTTGTGCCCGCTAATTTCGTCACGCTCGAGCGTGCAACGGATCCGAACTACGTGCCCGGGCCCCAGCCAGCGGGGCCCGGAGAATCCGCCCAGGACCAAAAGCCTGCAAGTGAAGACGAACCAGAAGAGGACGCAGCATGAAATACGCGCACATCCTGATGGCTTTCGCTTCCGAGCTTTGGGCCATCGAGCCAGAGAAGTTGGCGGCCATCACCAGCTTTCTCGCGATGCAGGCAGATGGCGTGAAGTTCAGCGCCGAAGACATTGAGGCGAAGATCGCACCCCAGACTGCCCGCGCTATTGCTCGCCAGGAAGGTGCAGTCGCCATCATCCCTGTTCGCGGTGTGATCTCGAGCCGCATGAACATGATGGGCAATGTGTCGGGTGGCGGCGGTACCAGTGCCGAGGGCCTCGAGCAAGCTATACGGGCCGCTCTGGCCGACGATGGCATCAAGGCAATTGTGCTCGATATCGACTCTCCAGGCGGCGCCGTTCTCGGCACTGACGAAGTGGCGCAATTGATTGCGTCGGCCAAGGGTACCAAACCCGTGATTGCCCAGGTCAGCCCCCGTGCTGCAAGCGCGGCGTACTGGGTCGCCTGCTCGGCCGAAGAGATCGTCGTTACGCCGTCAGGGGAAGTCGGCTCGATCGGCGTCTACACAGTCCACGATGATGTCAGCGTGGCGCTCGAAAAGCTCGGCGTCAAAAAGACCCTGATCGGTGCGGGCAGGTACAAGGGTGAAATGCAGCCCTTCGCCCCGCTGGCAGATGAGGCCAAGGCGCACGTGCTCAGCCAGGTGGAAGCCTACTACGGCATGTTCGTTGACCGCGTCGCTTCGGGGCGTGGGGTGACCAGCCAGGCCGTACGCGATGGCTTCGGGCAGGGCCGAATGGTGATGGCCCGCGATGCTGTTGCGCAGCGCATGGCTGACCGCATCGGAACCATGGACGAGACACTAACGAGGCTGGGCGTCTCAAGGTCGGTGCCCGCGCCCAGTGGCCGCCGCAGCTTTGCTCCGCAACGGGAGCGACGCGCCCTCGACCTCTGATCTTCGCTTTCTCGCGATGTGACCCCGTTCGTGCGCCGGCGCGAGCGGGGTTTTTCTTTGACCGGCTTCACGGAGACAGCGACATGCTGCTGACCAAACGTTCCGCCATTTTGTTTGGCGGCTTGTTCTTCTGCGCCTTGGCCGCACTGGCGGCTTTTACAATCATGATGGCTCCCGATGCCGGCCACCATGTTGCCAGCCTGGTAGACGTGCATAATCAACACGGCTTCTGGGCAGAGATTCCGCTCGCCGCTCTGCGCGCAAGCCGCCTCGATGTCGTCAAGCAGATGACGGCCATGCTGGATGCCTCGGAAAGCGAAAACCGCGATCTCACGGCCGAGGAGGTCGCAGCGTATGACGCGCTCAAGGCGCAAAAGACCGCCTTGGACAATCGGATTGCCCGGGCGGAAGATATGGCTGCGAGCAATGCTGCACTTGACGCTGTGGCGCCGGCAGCCTCGCGTAATGCGCAAATCCAGCGTCCCGCCGGCGACCCAGCCCGCCGTGAATTTGAAAGCATGGGCGAGTTCATGCATGCGGTGCGCTTCAATCCCAACGATCAGCGGCTGAACTACGTCGAGAACGCTGCAGGAGAGGAGGGCGACCTGCGCTCCGAACTGCGGACCGACGAAGGGGCATCGGGCGGCTTCATGATCCCCCCGCAGCTGCGCCAGACCCTCCTGGCATTGACACCGCAGCAGGCGATCATTCGCCCCCGCGCCACTGTCATCGAAGCGGGTAATCCTCCCGACGCCCCGGTGACTATGCCTGCTCTGGATCAGAGCGGGGCAGCCCCGTCCAATATGTTCGGTGGCGTTGAGGTGCAGTGGATCGGCGAAGGTGACACCAAGCCCGAAACGGACCTCAAGCTGCGTGAGATCACGCTCACCCCGCACGAGGTGGCCGGTACCATTACTGTCACCGACAAGTTGCTGCGCAACTGGCAGGCCGCTGGCCCGCTGCTCGAAACGCAGCTGCGCGGTGCGAGTGCCCAGGCCGAGGACTATGCTTTCCTCCTGGGCAACGGCATCAAGAAACCCCTGGGCGTCTTGAAGGCATCCGCGACACTCAAGGTAAACCGCAAGGTTGCCAACCAGATCCAGTATGATGATGTGGCGGAGATGGTCGGGCGCGGGTACGGCAACGGCACTTTCGTGTATTCGCGCTCGGCCTTGGTGTGGTTGCTGAAGCTCAAGGACGCTGACGGCCGGCCCCTATGGGTGCCTTCCATGCGCGAAGGCGAGCCCGCAACGCTGATGGGCCGGCCCGCGATCACTTCCGACCGTAATCCTCAGCTCGGCTCGCTGGGCGACCTCTGGTACGGCGACCTGTCGCAGTACCTGATTAAAGACGGTTCAGGTCCCTTTGTTGCAGCATCGGAGCACGTGCTGTTCCGCCAGAACAAAACAGTCATCAAGATCTTCTGGAACGTGGACGGATCACCCTGGCTGACCGCGCCCTTCGCCCTTGAGAACGGCTACCTGGTGTCGCCGTTTGTCGCCCTCGACGTGCCTGCAATCTAAGCAGCCGCTTCCCTGCCGGCCGCACGCGGCCGGTAACCCTCCTCACAATCAAAGGTGCTCTCATGGGCCGTAAGCTCTCCGAAAGCCTGCGCACACGCGCTGCCGTGATCCCGCAGGATATCAATACGCCGCGCACCAGCGGCTTCATCGACGTATCGGGCGCCGGTCGCGTCATGGCCGTGGTGACCACAGCCGCTGTCGCTGCCACCAAGAAGGTCACTGTTCAGTTTCGGCAGGCCAAGGATGCAACCGGCACCGACGCAAAAGACCTTGGCGCCCCCGTAGAGAAGGTTGCCGGCAGTGGTGGTGGACCGTTGGACTTGACCGCCGAAGCCACCGTGGAGCGCCTCGACAAAGACTACGGCTTCATCGCAGTGGCCCTGTCCACCGACAATGGCGCCGCCGTTCTGGGTTCGGCCATGCTGCTGATGGGGGACAACCGCTTCAATCCGTAACGGCGTGTTGACCGCCAGCCTCGCCTTCCTCTCACCTGATGGAGACCACCGTGTCCAACCTTGTCGAACGCACTGCCAAGTCTGACTTCAATCTTGGCACACAGCCCATCCGAAAAGGGCAGATTGTCAATCTTGACGCCCTCCAGCTCGACCAACTAGTTGCCGCAGGCTGTGTTGAGCGCAGTGATGCGCTGAACGCTCTGGTGCCTGTCGCTTCACTTCCCGACACTCAGCGCCTGGCGGAGGTCAATGCACCAGTCGACGCCGAGCAAGCTCTTCTGGCAGAGGCCCGCCAGATTGCCGACCAGGAGCTTGCAGAGCTGGATCGCCGCACCAGCGAACGTCGGGCGGCTGCTTTGGCTGAGCTTGAACGCTTCAATACCGAGCACACTGGCGCACTGAGCGATGCCCGCACCCGTGCTGACACGGAGCTTTCCGGCATCACCAACGAGGTGACTGAAGCCCGACGCAAAGCCGATGCTGAGATTGCGGAAATCCAGGGGGGCGTTAGTGCTGCACGCGCCGCAGCGGATGCTGAGCTGGCAAAAATTGCTCAAGAGGTTGAGGACGCTAAGTCCAAGAACAAGGGCAGCAAATAAGTAACAGGCGGCGGGCTCTGCTCGCCGCTTCTAACGCCTCCTACACGGATCGGAAGGGCAGCGGATGAGCATTCGCGTAATTGTGCCACCTGAGGCGATCTTGACGCCCGCCGACATAGTTGGCGCGCACGCTGCAACCGACCAGAAGATCGCCCTTTTGATCGCTGCCGCGCAGGAGGAAATAGACGGCCCGGATGGGTGGCTCGGGCAGTCCCTGGGGCCGCAAACCCTGGAATACGGGGGATGGTTTATTGAGCGCGAGATCATGTTGCCGTGCGGTCCCGTTATCGAGGTCCTGGGCATCACGACAGAGGATACCGACGGCACACCCGAACCTGCAATGCCTGGCACCTACCGTAAAGAGGGGGATTTTCTTCTCATCTCTCATGGCGCCGCCTGGGTACACCGTCCTGTGCACAAGGTTAGGTACCGCGCCGGATATGATGACGTCCCTGTCGAGAACGGTGGCACTGGACCGGTGCCAGCGAGGGTAAAGCAGGCGCTGCAGCTCACTGTTCTGCATGCCATGACGATTGGCACTGAGAATCTGTTCCTGCGATCAGAGCAAGTCGAAGGCGTTGGAACAACGACATATACCGTTTCTGCGGCGGCAACCGAGCTGATACGCGGCGCGATTGACCGCCTGCTGGGCGGGTTGAGGCGCTACTGATGACGCCAGCTCAAGCAATCGCCATGCTGGATCGCCAAATCCAAAAGCATGGCCAGAGCGTCACGCTCACGCGTTTGGTGCCAAACGGTGATCCGGTCAGCGCAGCCGTGAAAGCATTTATCAGAGGCTATAAGCCCGATGAACTGGCCAACGGCGTGCAGCAGGGCGACAGCACGGTTGTGATTTCACCGACTTCGCTCAAGGGGACAGCATTCGAAGCGGCCATGCCGGCGACGAACAACAAGATCGAGATCGCTGGTCGCCGCCGCAACATCCAGATGGTGGACGCTGTGATGATCGGTGACCAACTGGTGCGGCTCAATTTGCAGGTGCGTGGCTGATGGGTGTTGCAAGCCGCATTGAGCCGATCGGCCTGGATATCGCGCTGATCATTTCTGAGGAGCTTTCGGTTGAGGCGCGCGGGGCGCGGTTGGCGGAGTTTGCTCAGGAACAGATCGACCAGGTGCGGATCGACAACGCCAAGGTCATCGGGCAAGTGCCGGACTATGAGGTCACCGTTGATGGCCGACGGGGTGCGCCGATCAGCAGCGTGCGCGGCGACGGCGTTATTGTCGCCGAGTTCGATCTACTGCTTGAGGTCTTTGCTTGGATCGGCGCGCAGCTGGTGAGCAATTCGCCGGTACGGTCGGGGCTTTACTCCCGCAGCCATGTGTTCTTTGCCGGCGGTGTCGAAGTTGACCCTGCCGGCGTTGTGCCGGAAGCCGATGAATACGTTTTTCTGAACGCGCAGCCATATGCGCGAAAGATCGAGAAGGGCCTGTCCGCGCAGGCGCCCGACGGCGTTTATCAAGCCGTCGCCATTGTTGCCAATCGCCGCTTCGGGAACATTGCGCGGGTCAGCTTCGGTTATCGGGAGATGGCGACCGGTGCCGTTGCGGTTTGGGCGGGCGGGAAGCGCGCACGATCGCGATCGCAGGCTGGAACACGCCTGCGGCAGCCCGCAATCATTATCCGACTGGGGCGCTGACATGGCTCGACTAGCGGTTGTTGTGGCCGTGCAGGCACGGCTCGACGCGCTTTGGACCCGCTGCACTGTGTTTGACGAGAACAGCCAGGGCAGCACGCCGGAGGATGGTTCGCCTTTCCTGCAGCTGCAGTTCCCGTTTGCGGACGCGGCACGCATCAGCTTTGGAGTGCCAGGCGCGAACACGCACCGAGAAGAGGGCGCATTTCGTCTGCTGCTCAACATGGAGCGCGGCACCGGCGGCGCCCAAGGCCGAGCCTGGGCTGCGGAGCTTGAGGCCATGTTCCTGAACAAGCATTTCAGCGGCGTCGAAACTTTCGTGCCCAGCTCGGCCAGTTCGGACGATGCCAACGAGAACGGCCAGTATTTCACCTATGCCGTGGCGGTGCCGTACCGCTTCGACTTCCTCGGCTGACAGCAGCCAACCCCACACACTGGAGAACTGATATGGCTTTCGCTTCCGGAAGCGGCGTGCGGGTTGCCGCCGTTGCTGAGACTGCCTTTGGCGTTGCCCCCGCCACGCCAAGCTTTCAGACGCTGCGCACCACCAGCGGCGGCTTGCGCACCACCAAATCGACGGGCACCAGCAATGAACGCCAGTCGGATCGCAATGTGCGCGACGAGTTCGAGCTCGGGCAGGACGTGACCGGGTCCTACGACTTCGAGTTCACCTATGGGACCTTTGACCAGATCCTTGCAGCGCTGATGTGCAGCAGCTGGGTTGGCGACGTGCTCAAGAACGGCATCACACCGCAATCGCTCACCATCGAAGAAACCTATGAGCTTGGCGCAGCCGATGCGTTCCGCCGCTTCTCCGGCTGCATGATCAACACGATGTCCCTGTCGATCGGGGCCCGTGCGGCGGTCACCGGCTCGTTCGGTATCATGGGACGCATGGAGGCTCTGGCGGAAGCCATCGTCACCGGCGCCACCTATGCGGACCCCAGCGAAACGCCAGTGTCGACCGCTTCGGCTAATGTCGCCGGGCTCGCGATTGGCAGCATCACTCCGGCACCGAAGGTGCGCAGCCTCACACTCGATATCTCCAACAACCTGCGCACCCGGCCAGTGGTCGGCTCCAAGTTCTCCGAGGAGTTCGGCCTAGGCCGGTTCGATGTGAGCGGAACCATGGAGTGCTACTTCGAAAACAAGACGCTATACCAAGCTTGCCTCGATCACGGGCTGGCCGATCTGACGCTGCAGGTCGGCAATGCCGGCGGCGACAAATACCAGTTCGACATCGACAAGCTGCGCCTGGGCGATGGCAACGTCACCGCAGGCGGCAATGACGATGACATCATGGTCTCGGTGCCGTTCCGGGGCTTGCTGGGTGCCGAGGACTGCACCCTGAAGATCACCCGCGAGGTGGCGTGACCATGAAGACCGTGGCCATCCTCGCTGGTTTCACCGGCTATCCCAACGGCAAGAAACGGCACTTCGCCCAAGGCGAGGAGCCCGAGATCGCCGACGCATATGCCGACATGATCGTCGGCAAGAGCCTGGCACGGGAAGTTCCGGCAAAACCATCCACCAAACCAGAGCCCGCCAGCCAGGCGCCGGCCGAAGCCAAGGACCAGCCAGCATGAAGCTTTCCGCCATCAAGACCGACCTCGCCAAGGCAGAGCAGGGCGTCTGGATCGACAACATCCCTGATATGGGCGAGCTGCGGCTGAAGGTCCGCCCGGTGGGCAATCCCGACTACCGGCGTGTCTACGGCCAGCTGGTTGACGCCACGCCTCGCCACCTCAAACGCGGCGGTATCATCAGCGATCAGCAGACCAAGAGCGACATTTCCGCCCGCACGCTGGCCGACACAGTGCTGCTGGACTGGGATGGGCTTGAGGGTGAGGATGGCAAGCCGCTGAAATACGATCCAGTGCTCGCCAAGCAATTGCTGCTCAACCCCGAATACGGCGCCTTGCGCGATGCTGTGGCCTGGGCAGGCAATGTGGCTAGCGAAGAAACCACCGGCACGGCCGAGGCCAACGCGGGAAACTAACAGCATCGCTCCAGTGGCAGCTCCACTGGGGCGACAAGATCGAGTGGCTGGAAGATCTGGCCCAAGAGGACGGCGTCGAGCCCAAGGCGCTCCACGATCGCCCGGAGCTGCCGGATCATCTGCAGTTCGTTTGGTCAGCCTGGTGGGAGTTGCACACCGAACGGCCGATCGGCATGGCGGTCGGCCCAATCCCGTTTTCGGCAATTGACCGCTATGCCACACGGTTCGGCATTGTGCTGATAGACTACTTCGAGGCGTTCCGGGCGAACATTAGAGCCATGGATGCCGTGTACTTGGAATGGATCGGGAAGCACCAAGGGCCTTCTAAATAGAAGTCGGACATCCTGAGTTGCGAAGTGAGAGTTCCTTCAGTCCGAACAGCGCGTCGTTCGCCGGTGGCAATACCTCGAGCGTCCGACTGCTGACCTCATAGCGGAAAGCAGTGTTGCCGGAATATGCGCCGAACCCGTTCTTGGCGTTCACAAAACCGCAGATGTAGCCGCGTTTCTTAGACAGCCATGAGAACTTGGCGGAGTAGCCGTCTGCCAAGTCATCCCGAGCGGTGCTGAACAGCATCTCCAAATCAGCCGGTTCGACGTACTTCGCGCTTTCGTCCACTACCTGTTGGGAGAGGGCGGGGAGGCACGAAGCAAGCAAGACTATCCCGAAAACAACCAGTCGCATGTTTGTGCCTCATCGTTTCTCGACCGAAAGCTATGCGGTCGCACTACTTGGAGCAAGAGATGCCCTCGCTGAACACCATCAAGACGCTAACGGTTCGCGGGCAATCTCAGGGTCTGGATCGTATCGAGGCGGACCTGAACAAGGTCGGTGCTGCGCAGAAGAAAGTGGCGCAGTCAGGCGAGGAAATGGCGCGCACCACTGAAACCAGTGCGCGCCGGCAACTATCCGCAGCGGGGTCATTCGACAAGTTGAACCAGCGGCTGGACCGTTTCGCCTGGCTCGCAGCGCAGCAGGCAAAAGATATGGCCGTGGTCAATCGGGCTTTTGAGCAAGGTGCCATAGACGCTGAACGTCATGCCCAGGCGATTGGACTGGTGGAGGTAAAATACCGAGATCTTGTGGAAGCGGAGGAGCGCGCGCGAGCTGCGGCTCAAGGGCTGACCATTGCCAATGACAACATGGTCAAGTCGGCGCGGGAGAGCGCCTCTGTGTTTGAGGCGGCGGCCCGCGAAGCGGAGGCCTACAGCGCGCGTGTCGCTGCGGCTAAGGCGCAGATTGACCCCATCGCAGCGGCCCAAGACAAATTTAACGCTGAGTTGGCCGAGTTCACAGCCATGGCGCAGCGCGGCGATCTCAGTGCCGACGAACTGGCACGCGGGCAGACCATGCTCAAGGCCCGCCTTGAGCAGACAACAGCAGCTCTCAACACCCAGGCGGGGGCCATGAGCCGCGCCGCCGGTGCGAACAACAACGCTTTGGGCAGCACGGCGAACATTGCTGCCCAGTTCCAGGATATAGGCGTCACCGCAGCTATGGGCATGAGCCCCATCATGATTGCGCTGCAGCAGGGCACTCAGCTGAGCGCGGTGCTTAACACGATGCAGAACCCTATTCGCGGGCTTGCAACGGCGTTCATGTCGATCATCAACCCGGTGTCACTGCTCACCATCGGCTTCATCGCATTGGGCGCTGCGGCCATCCAGTGGTTCATGTCAGCCCAGAAGGGCGCCGAGGATGCCAGCACTGCGCTCGAACGCCACGACAAGTGGCTGGACGAGGTCCTGACCGGCTACCAGGAGGTGAGGGACGCAGCTCAGCAAGCTGCCGACGCTGCGGCAAAGCTTCCGGAGGGGGTTGTTGCCTCGGACCTCGAGGCAAGTCTAAGGAAGCAGGATGACGAGTTGCAGCGTCTCGGCCGCTCGGCGTCGGAACTTCACGACCGCTTCGCTGCAATGGTGGAAGTGATGCGGGCTACCGATAGGGCGGCCCCATCGGCGCCTATATTCGGGGGTGACCTGGTACAACAGGTAGAATTGCTGCGTGATCTGAACCTCTCGGTGAACTCGACCGCCCAGGAGCTGGAGAACGCGGCGACGGCGGCTCGCGTGCTCTACAACTCCACGGATGATCCGGCAATTAAAGAGATGGCGGATGAGGTTTTCCAGCTAGCGCGTGGGTTGACCACAGTGCAGGGGGTCATGGGCAGCACCGAAGCCGCCTTGGGCACTCTGAATGCTGAGTTTACTGACCTTTCAGGGATGCTGTCGTTTGAACAGATTGCCAACGATACAAGCCTCGGCCTATCCCTGGTAGAGCGCGCCGCCATAGCCGCAGCCTGGGCGATTGCCAATTCGGGCGGGGCCGCTGCAGTGGCCGCCGGCCAGTACGGCACGGCGACGGGCGCGGCCAATGCCTACGCCAATGCCATGTTCCGCCTGGGCAGCCTCATCCCCGAGGTTGCGGCTGCCCAGGCGCAGTTCGGCCAGCTCAAGCAGGCTGAAGGCGACTACAGTGCCGCCATCCGGGAAAATCAGGCACTGCTTGATGCGCGCGGCATCAGCCTGGACGAGTTTGCGCGACGCCAGCAGGCGGCAAACGACCTTTACAAGCGCGCGCAGGATCAGGTCACCGGCCTAACCGACGCGACCGGCGCACTCGCGGAGGCCGAACGGCAAGCCCAGATCGGCAACATGGGTGATCGTGAAGCTGCAGCTGCGCGCATCACCGATCGGTATGCCGAATTGCGCAAGCAGCTGGAGGCATCCGGCGCTTCGGAAGTCGAGATGACGCGCGCGACTGCGGCGATGAACCAGGAGCTAGCCGCCTCCGGGCGCAGTTTTGAGCAGGTCGCGGCGAAGTCGGGCGGGGCTGCCAAGGCGCTTAAGGCGGCCGAGAAGGATTTTGAGAGCTTCACCGGCACCGCCGACAAGCTGGCAGAAAAGCTGTTCCCGGCGGAATATGCGCGGCGCGAGGCGGAAGAGCTGATGAGCTTTCTCGACAAGTACCGGGACAAGCTGGACAGCTTCCAGATCCAAGGCGTCGAGGCCGAGATCGCCAACCTCAATACGGCCGCAGACCAAGGCTTGCGCCGACTGGAAGATAGGGCGAAACAGACCGGCGACGCGCTGACCGATACCCTTGGCAAGGTGCTGGGCTCGCTGTTTGATGGCCCTATGGACGATATCGACGCCTTCTTTGACAAGGCCGTGGGTGCATTCGCTCAGCTCGGCGAGCAGAACCTGGGCAAGTTCTTCGAGGGCTTCGGCAGCCCCTCGGCTGCCAATGACAATGCGGGCGGCTCGACCAATATCTTCGAGGCGATCTTTCAGGGCTCTAAGGCGGGTACCGAGGAAGGCGCAGGCAAGGGCCTGTTTGCCGGGCTCAAGGGATTGCAGGGCTTGTCAGGAGCTGCGGGCGCCGGTCTCGGCGGCTTTGGCATGGGGATGCAGACGCAGAGCCCGATGATGGGTGCGCTCGGCGGCGCCATGTCCGGCTTTGCCGTGGGCGGGCCCATTGGTGGGCTGGTCGGCGGGGTCATGGGCTTTATCGGCGGCATGATGGGGGCCAGCAAGGCCACCAAGGAAGCCAAGGAAAAGCTCGACCAGGTGCGACCATCAATCGAGCAGTTCATGGATAGCATGAACGGCGAAGTGGTGAGCCAGTATGCCAAGGCCTTGGGGGATGCCAACCGGCAAGCGGAGGAATATATCGCCCTCGCTAAAAAGGCCAAGGACAAGAACCTCGTCCGGGAGATTGAGGCGGCACTGGCAAACCTGCCGGCGACGCTCGCCCGGCAATACGAGAAGGATCTGCAGGCCTCGGTCAATGCGCTGCAGGGCAACAGCTACCTGAACGACGTGGCTGCCGCCCAGGAGCTCTATAATGCCCGCCTGCAGGATGCGGAAAAGCTCGGCGCCGATGGCAGCCTGGCGCTGACCGAACTGAACCTGACGCTGCAGAAGATCGCCGACGAAGCCAATCTGAGCGAGGCCGAGCTCGCGCGACTGGCGGCGATCTTCCCCGACATTGCCCCAGGGCTGATGGGGTCCCTCGGGACGGCTGGCTTGGATAAGGCTGTGGCGGATGCTCAGGCCGCAGTTGACCGCGCGCGCGACGACCTGCGGGCTGCATATGATGCGGAAGCGTCGGCCCTCAGCCAGGTGATCGAGCGCAACAAGCAGTTCATCCGCTCGCTCGAAGCCTTCAAGCAGAGCCTTCGGTTCGATACGGCCATATCGCCGCTCTCGCCCATCGATCGCCTTGGCGCCGCCGAGCGCGACTTTGAGGCTACACGCCAGAAGGCATTGGCCGGTGACCAGGAAGCCATCGGCGAGCTCGAGAACGTGTCGCGCCAGTATCTGGAAGAGGCGCGCGCCTATTACGGCACCTCCGAAAGCTATATGCGGATCTGGGAGCAGGTTGACGCCACTCTCGATCAGGCCCTGGCGCGGGCTGGGGCTCAGGTATCGGCGTCGGAACGGCAACTCGGCTTGCTCAACAGCCAGGTGGGCCACCTCATCGACATTAACAACTCGGTGATGTCGGTCGCGGCCGCTGTCGCGGCACTCGAACTGGCGAACAAGCAGCTGGCGGGTGCCGAGCAGAACCGCACCGACACGCTGGTCGATCGGCTCTATAGCAACGTTCTGGGTCGGGAGGCGGACAATGCCGGCGCCGCCTGGTGGGGTAAGATCATCCAGCAACAGGGTGGGCTTACCTCGGACATCTACCGCCAGTTTGCCGATCGCGCTCGGCAGAACGGCGAAGTGACAATGCCTGGCTATGTCCAAGGTGGCTTCACCGGCGGCGTGGAAGGGCAGATCGCCGGCTATGTGCATGGTCAGGAATATGTCGCCAATGCCCCGGCCACACGCATGTTCCGCCCTCAGTTGGAAGCAATGAACCGGGGTGTTGCGCCCAGCAATGACAACGGCGCCATGCTTTCTGAGTTGCGGGCCTTGCGCGGTGAGGTTGCACAGTTGCGCGGCACCGTCGCAGCCGGGGCCCAGGCCACGGTGGAAGCCGTCGGCACGGTGAGCAGCACGGCTGCCAAGGGCAACCGGGACAGCAATCTAGCCCGGCTGCAGCGAAAAGCATCATGAGCCAGGCATCCGAGTTCCTGCTTGAGATCGGGGCCTATGATGGGGCAGGGGTGCGCACGCTGCGCGTCTCTTCCTGCGGCTATGTGACGGCACCAACCGACACCCCGGCCAACACGGTCTATCCGAACCACGTCACCGATCCCGGTCACTTCGCCCGCTCCCTCTTTGAAGAGGGTCGAACGATGGGCATGGCGCGGGCCGATCACGGCTCGATCGAGCTGAGCAATGCGGAAGGCCGGCTCGACGCGTGGCTCAACTATGGCTTTGATGGCAGGCCTGTTGTGGTCAAGCGCATCAGCGGCCCGCGTGCCGACTACAGTACCGCCGAGACAATCCTGCGCGGCACGGTGGAAGGGCTCGATGGCTCAGCGGCACTGACAACGCTGCGCCTGCGCCTCTATGATCGCCGGCTCGAGCTGGAGCGAGCGCTGCAAGCCAACCGATACACCGGGGCCACCACCAGCGGGGGCCTGGCGGGCAATCTCGTCAACGGCACCGCCGACATGAAAGACCAGCCCAAGCCGCTGGTGTTCGGCCGGGCTTTGGTGGTCAAGCCGATCCTCGTGAACCCGTTCGATCTGATCTACCAGGTCAACGACAGCGCCGTGGCAGCGATCGCAGTCTATGAAGGCGGTGTCACCCTGACCAACAAGGGCGACTATGCCAGTGTGGCGGCGCTGCAGGCTGCGGTGCTGCGCCCCGGTCAATATGCGACATGTCTCGCTCTGGGGTATTTCCGGATCGGCTTCACGCCGTTCTACGGCATTACGGCCGACGTGACTGAGGGCGTGTCTCTGGCGCAGCGCTCGGCCGGTGCCGTGGTGCTGCGCATGCTGGCACGCCTCGGCCTCACCGGCTCGGACAATATCAACACGGCTTCATTCGCCGTGTTGCAGGCTGCCGCGCCGCAAGAGGTGGGTATCTATATCACCGACGAACGCTCGGCACTGGAGGCGATCAGTGCCGTGCTGCAGTCGATCGGCGGATATCTGGTGCCCAATGCCGTAGGTGCTTTCGAGGCAGGGCGCATGGCCGCCCCTGGAACGCCGACCTGGTTGGTGGACGAGAGCATCATCCTCTCCGATGATCTGACGCTGCTCTGCAATCCTGACACGGATCGCAACCTACCGGCCTGGCGCGTGGTGGTGCGGCATACCCGTATCTGGGACGTGCAAGACGCCGAGCGGGTCGGGCAGTTCCTCAGCGATACGCGCAAGGCCTATCTTGCCACCGAGTACCGTGAGGCAAAGGCGGACAATCCAGCCGTGCTGGTGCGCCACCCGCTGGCGCCGGAACTCACAGTGGAAACGCTGCTGGTCAATGCGGCTGACGCTACAGCGGCTGCCACCCGTTGGCTGAGCCTTTATGGCGTGCGGCGCGATGTGATCGTGATCCCTGTGGCGCGCGAGAACGCCGGCGCAATGGTGCTCGGCTCCACCGGAACCGTGCGCTTCGGCCGCTATGGCTATGACCAGGGCAAGCCAATGGTGGTGATCGGTCGCAGGGAAGATCCAGCCAACGAAACAGTTGACCTGACGGTCTGGGGGTAGGGGATGGCAGACAGCAATATCGTCGTCTCCGGCCTTACGGCTACCGGAGGCGTCGGGCAGATCGTGCTTGCCTGGACGGCAGCCGACCCGTCCGAGTTCCGCAGCCTGCCGTACATGCAGCTCGACAAGTTCGAGATCTGGTCGGCCACGCTCAATAACCGGGGCAATGCCACCAAGGTGGGCGAGGCGATCAGCAACCAGTTCGTTCACTCAGGACTGCTGGTCAATACGACCCGGTACTACTGGGTACGGGCACGGGATCGGTCAGGCAACCTGGGCGACTTCGAACCACTAGCACAAACGGCAGGCATCTCAGCCACTACCAGCACAACCTTGCCGCCCCTCAACTCGATCACCGACGGCATGCTGCAGGACGGCAGCGTCACGCGGGACAAGATCCGCCCCAGTGCGGTCTCTGCTGATCAACTAGAGGCGCTGGCTGTCAACTCTAGCAAGATCGCGGCCAATGCAGTCACCACCGAGAAGGTCGCGGCGGGTGCCATTGAAGAAACCCGACTCGCCACCGGCGCCGTGACGGCTGCCAAGGTCGCTGCTGGCGCCATCGTCGCCGGCAAGATTGCAGCAGGCGCTGTGGTGGCGGGATCGATCGCGGCCGACGCAGTGACGGCAACGAAGATAGCCGCCGGTGCGGTCACTGCCGACGCGATCCTGGCCGGGTCGGTCACAGCGGTTAAGATCGCCTCACGGGCCATCACTGCCGACAAGCTCGACGCAGAGTCAGTCACCGCGGACAAGATTGAAGCAGGCGCAGTAACTGCTGCTAAGATTGCGTCGAAGGCTATCACTGCCGACAAGATCAGCGTTACCAGCCTCGCTGCAGTCTCTGGCACTATTGGTAATTTGAGCATTGACGGCAATCTACTCGTCGGGGGCACTGTCAACGGTGGCAAGCTGATCAACGGTGCGATCACCACCGAAAAGGTCGGTTCTCAGCAGATCACCAATGCGGACGCCTCGATCGCGACCGGCGGCAATAATGTCAACGGATCCAACTGGCAGGGCTTGGTGGACATCTATGTCAACCCGGAAGGGGGGCAGGTTGTTATCGACGCCAGCTGCCATGCGCGTTCTCAGGGAACGGGTGTTTCCTTCGGCGGGCTGCGGCTGACCAAGAATGGCCAGCAAATGGCATCCGTGAGCATAAATACCGACGATAGGCCATCCAGCTTCTTTGGTCTCAGCTACGCCGACCGAAGTGGCTCTCCAGGTAACTGGCAGCTCGAAGCCTATGCCCAGAACAGCGGCATGTATTTCACCCAGAAATCCATCGGGTTCATCAATGGAAAGCGCTGACGGATATTCCATCTTCAATCTGGCGAGCGGGGAAATCCGTTGCCAGGTAGGCGGGCTGCAGACGGCGCAGCAAAACACTCGAGAGGGTGAGGCCATCCTGAAGGGCCGGTGGGACGATGGGCGTTGGTACGCGCTCGCCGGCTCCCCCGTGCCTCGGCCCATGCTCTTCCCGCGCCCGACAATGGGGCTCCCCGCCGATGGCGTGGCGGTCCTGCGGGCGGACAACGTACCCGCTGGCACACGTGTGCGCGTCGATCGAGGTGAGTGGGGCCCCATAGACGATGGTGTGTTCGAGTTCGTCACCGCTATCGCTGGCGAATACGCGATCGACCTCGAGCCGCCGTTCCCGTTCCAGCATCAGACCGTGAGGGTCATTGCCCATGCGCCATGAGGTGAAGGTGACGCCGGCCCATGTGAAGGCAGAGGCCGCGCGGCGGATTGAAGAGCGATACCCGTTGTGGAAGCAGCTGAACATCCTTCGGGAGGGCGGCGACGAGAGCATGGTCGCCTTCATCGATGGCATTCGTGATCGGTCGAACCGGCTTGAGGCCAAGGTGCCCATACCGCCCGACTACCAAAGCGACCACCACTGGAACTGACCTCGCCCGCTTCAAGCGGGCTTTTTCTTGCGAGGTGCCCTATGGGCAAAATCATGCTGCTCTATGACAACCAGTCGGACATCGGCTCGGTTACGGGGCCGGCATCTGCGCTCCCGGTGGCGAACTTGCAGATTGACACCCTGGAGCAGGTATGGCGCTCGGCTTCGGATGACCCATCCGACACCCGGTTCGATGTGGCCCTGCCCGAAGTAGTGGCGATGAAGGCCATTGTTGTAGGGCCGACCAACCTAACCACGGCCAATCGCTACCGCGTCCGGGCCTTCCCGGACGCTAGTCGCAGCAACGCCTTTTATGACAGCGGGTGGGAGCAAAGCGCGGTGCGCGCCACCTTCGGCTCCCTCCCCTGGGGCTCACCCTATCTCTGGTCGGGATATCAGCCGCCGGACGATCCCGATCGCGGCACCTTCATCATCCATGTGCTGCCCTATGCCGTTGCGCAGCTGTTCTGGACTATCGAGATTGACGACGAGGGCAATCCAGACGGCTTCATCGAAGCCAGCCGCCTGCTGATGTGCCGAACCGTCGAGCCATCCATCAACTATCAGGTGGGGCAGAACGGGTTGGCCTTCGAGGACAACAGCAAGCGCAGCCGAACGCTGGGCGGGGGCGAGCAGATCTGGCGCCGGATCAATCCGCGCGTGTTCCAGTTCGGGTTCGACTATCTGCCCGAAAGCGAAGCCTTCAACGACTTCTACGACCTGATGCGCCACACCGGTTATGACCGGGAGGTGTTCGTCATCCCCGACCCTGATGCGTCTGCCCTTGAAATGCAGCGCCGGTCATTCCTCGGCACCTTCTCGCAAATGAACCCGCTTTCCCAGGTGGCCTTTGGCTATGCGGCGGCGGGCTTTACCATCAAGGAACGCATCTGATGGCTGTCCCAACCGTCGAACTCGCCCGCCTTGGCCAGTACAATGCCGGCATCTACAACGCATCCTCGAACCCTTACGGGATGGACAACTACGGCTATGCGACCAACCTGCCATTGGCAGCGAGCGATGTTGCTGCCGTTGCGAATTACCTCTCGACCGATCTGGCACCGCTGGCCGGCATGGCTGAACAGGTGGGGCAGATTGCCGACATTGCCGACGAGATTGCGCTGCTGGCGCCTCGTGCGGCCAATATCACGACGCTTGCGGCTTTGAGCACCCAGCTGACCACGCTAGCTTCGATTGCCAGCAACATCACCGCAGCGGCGAACAATGCGACCAATATCAGCGCCGTTGCGGGCAACTCGGGCAACATCAATACGGTGGCCGGCATCGGTGCTAGCGTCACCTCGGTTGCAGCGGCACTGACCAACATTAATGCCGTGGCGGCGGGGCTAGCGAACATCGCTACCGTGGTCGGCATGGCAACCAATATCGCCACCGTAGCCGCCGCCAATGCAGCCATTACCGCCGTCGCAGGCGGTATTGGCAACGTGAACGCGGTATCGGCCGCCCTGACGCCGATCGGGCGCGTTGCGGCCATCGATGATCAGGTTGCCACGGTGGCCAGCGTCGCAGCCGGGATCACGACCCTCGCCGGGATGACCGGCAACATTAGCACCGTCGCGGCGGATAGTGCCAAGATCACCACGCTCGCACCAGCGTCGGCAGCGATCACCACAGTGGCGGGCAGCATCGGCAATGTGAACACCGTGGCAGGTGCAAACACCTCGATTGCTACGGTCGCTGGGGTTGCGGCTGCCGTGACCACGGTGGCTGGCGTGGCTAGCAATTTGTCTGCCGTTGTCGCGAACGCCGATGACATCCAACTCATTGGCGACAACATCCAGGCCCTGCAGTCCGCCTCCAACAATATGGCTGCGATCGTTGCTGCGCCGGGCCACGCTAGCAACGCCGCAAGTTCTGCCGGTGCTGCTCAAACGGCGGCGCAGGCGGCCAAACGCACGGCGCTATTCTTCCAGTTCAGTACCAGCACGGCTGACAGCGACCCCGGCACCGGTACATTCCGGCTCAACAACGCAGCGCCGACAGATGCCTCGGCGCTGTTCATCGACCTCGTCGCGCAGTCCGGCGGCGATGTCACCACCTGGCTAGACACCTGGGACGATAGCGACAACCCCGGCAATCGGGGCGAGTTGACCTTTATCGACGCCGCCAACCATGCCAACTGGCTCAAGCTCCGGGTCACCGGCGCCAATACCTCGGCCACTGGCTATCGCAAGATCGCGGTCAGCTATGTCGATCACAACGGCACGCTCGCAAACAATGCGCTGTTCAGTGTCGAATTTCGCGGCACGGGCAACCAGGGTGCGAGTGGCGCCGGCACGGGTACGGTGCAATCCACCGGAGCCGTGATGGATGCGCGGATCGCCATCTATGATGGCGTCTCCGGCAACTTCATCAAGGATGGCGGCAAGGCTCTTGGCGACTTGGCTACATCGTCGCAGGGTGCCAAGGCTGACACCGCGCTCCAGCCTGCAGTTGTCGGCGTCACTGTTCAAGCCTTCGATGCTGATCTGGCTGCGATCGCTGGGCTCACCTCTGCGGCCAATACCTTCCCGTACTTTACAGGCTCCGGCACGGCTGCGCTCGGCACGGTTACCTCGGCGGGCAGGGCACTGCTTGATGATCCAGACGCAGCCGCCATGCGCACCACGCTGGGTGTGGCCATCGGCACCAACGTGATGGCCTATGACGCTGAGCTTGCGGCACTTGCTGGGCTGGTCAGTGCGGCCGACAAGCTGCCCTACTTCACTGGTGCAGGCACCGCATCTTTGGCTGATTTCACGGCTTTCGGGCGTTCCCTTGTGGATGACGTGAACGCCGCAGCTGCCCAGGTGACGTTGGGGCTGGTTCCCGGCACAAATGTGCAGGCATACGATCCGGACTTGGCTGCGTTGGCGAGCGTCACAAGTGCCGCAAACGCCCTGCCATACTTCACTGGTTCTGGTACTGCTGCAGTAACAACGCTTAGTGCCTTCGCCCGAACCCTGCTCGATGACACAAGCCAAGCGGCCATGCAGGCGACGATGGGGCTGGGGACCGCCTCAACAGCGGCAGCGACGGACTTCGCGCCGGTCAGCCATGTGGGTTCTGGTGGAGCCGCCCATGCCGCGGCAATCGCCTCTGGTGCCAACGGCTTCATGACGGGAGCCGACAAGGCCAAGCTGGACGGTGTAGCGGCTGGTGCGACGGCCAACGACACGGATACCAACCTCAGAAACCGTGCCAATCACACCGGCACCCAGCCAGCCAACACCATCAGCGGCTTGGCGACTGTCGCAACAACCGGTGTCTATGCCGACCTGACTGGGCGGCCTACTCTCGGTACAGCATCCGCGCAGGACACCGGCGCGTTTGCCCAGGCCTCGCATGTCGGATCCGGCGGCACTGCCCATGCCGAGGCGGTTCCCGGTGGGGCGTCGGGCTTTATGTCTGGGGCGGACAAAAGCAAGCTGAATGGCGTTGCTGCGGGTGCGACGGCGAACTCGGCTGACGCCGCCCTCCTCTCTAGGGACAATCACACCGGTACGCAGGCGATCAGCACTGTGGACGGGTTGCAATCGGCCCTAGACGGCAAGATGGCGGCTGGATCACTAGGCACAGCCGCTGCCATGAACGAAGCGACGGTGGCGGAAGTTCGCTCTGCCGCCGCAGACAAGGTCCTCACGGCCGAACTGATTAGCAGTGCTGCGGACCTCGTTACGCTGACCGACACGACAACAATTTCCGTCAACTGGGCATCATTCCTTGTGGCGCAGGTGACGCTGGGGGGTAACCGGACACTAGCCAATCCAACCAACGTCCAGACGGGGACAACCCGCTACATCCTGGTCAAGGGAAGCTCTACTATTGCCCGAACCCTGAGCTTCGGCACCAGCTATAAAGGCGACCTTCCCGCCGACACCGTGACCACGACCGCATGGCTGCTGATCGGGCTCACAGCGATCACCTCCACCCATATTGTTGTCACCAGCTGCAAGGCGCTCTGATCATGTTTATGGGAATGCCTATGCCGATCTTTGGCGCAAGTGGCCCTCCTCCTGTTGGAACGTCATGGGAGGGGGGTTATTACATGGGTAATATCCTGGACAGCGGGCAGTCCTACGCTCTGGTTGTCGCGCCCAAAGCGGGGGGCGAGAGCACGCTCGCATGGAAGACAGCCAACACCAGCGACACTGGTGTTGACAGCCTGACCAACGGCTTGGCGAACTCAAACGCGGTCAACGATGCCTCACATCCGGCCGCTCAGTTCTGCCGGAGCCTCTCGATTGAGGGCTACACGGACTGGTATTTGCCTGCCAAGAATGAGTTGAACGTTTTATATCTTAACCGGAGCGCAGGTGGCTCTTTCAATACCACTAGTGCGGGGTATTATTATAGTTCCACCGAAGACGCCAGCAACCGCACTTATGCGTGGCTTCAGTTTTTCGGAGACGGAACACAGCTCAGCGACCGCAAGAATGGCGCGGCGCTCGTCCGCGCGGTTCGTCGGGTCGCCATCTGAACTCCGACTCTCACAAGGAAAATCTATCATGCTCTACCTCGAAACCTCGGGGAGCTTTGCTCCCTGGGCCGGTGAACCTATTGCCGAAGTGCAGCATCCGCTCTCGATCGAGCGGATATGGAGTACGGCAGAACTCGCCGCAGTTGGCCTGTTCGCCCCGGCTCCCGCTGATCCCGTGCCCGACGACAAGATCAGCACCGGGCAGACCGTGCAGCGCGTCAATGGCTTGGTGAAGTTCGTCCACACGCTCAAGGACAAGCCCCAGCCGACCAAAGCCGAGCGCAAGGAAGCTCTGAAGGCTCGTGTTCGCGCTCACGGCATGACGATCCGCCGCGGCGGGTTTGAGGTGAACTTCGGCACCGACGAGCAGCCCAACATTCAGGTGCTGCAGCTGCGGGATGCCACGCCCGAGAACGACGATGAGAAGAACTGGATGGCCTCGCTGTCGGCTTACACCGCAGCCGTGATTGGCGGGGCAGGGGATGTGCACGGCGCGAAGTTCCGGCCCGAGAGCAACGCCACCATCATGGTCACCTATGGGCAGGGCATGGCCGTTCTAACCGGCCTGTTCGATTGGGTGGCTTCGCTGGTGCAGACCGTCTGGGAGAAGTGTGACCAGATCGATGGTGCCGACACCCATGCCGAACTGGATGCGCTCGAGGCCGAGATCGAGCAGGGCTGGCCGGAATAGCCCGACCACACCGTTGACCTGTCCGCCGCCTCCGGGCGGTTTTTTATTGCCCGGAGCTTGGCATGTTCGAAGACGACGGATGCACCTTCTGGCCTGATCGCACCTGGCGGACCTGCTGCGATATTCACGACGCAGCCTTCGCTACCGGCACCACGGTTCAGCAGTTCTGGGATGCCAACGTGGCGCTGCTCAAGTGTGTGGCGCCCTTCGACCCGATCGCTGCGACCATCATGTTCGTGGGCTGCCTGACCGGCGGCGCAGTGTTCTTCTTCTTCGGCCGTAAGCGGCCCCGCGACTAACACCCCAACATTACCTGGAGACTGACCATGAACGCGGAAGCGACTTTCCGCGCGAAGGCGCCTGGCATCATGGCCAAGCTCCTGAGCGACTTTCCTATTGGCGTCGATGACGCTGCAGCTGTCCTCGGCAACCTCGGGCACGAGTGCGCCGGCTTCACCGCCATGCAGGAGTTCAAGCCGGTGGTGGAGGGCTCAAAGGGCGGGTGGGGCTGGCCACAGTGGACCGGGCCGCGGCGCCGTGCCTTCGAGGCATACTGCAAGCGCAACAACCTCGACCCCGCATCTGACAAGGCCAACTACGGGTATCTGTTCGTTGAGCTGAAAGGCATCGAGGGCAGCGAGAAAGCAGCGATCCCTAAGACCATGGCTGCGAAGGGTCTGGACGCCAAGGTCATTGCGTTCGAGCTGGCCTTCCTGCGGGCAGGGGTGAAGCACTACTCCAGCCGGCAGCAGTGGGCCCGCATTGCTCTTGACGCTTGGAAGAAGGCTGGGCAGCCCGCGTCCCTGCCGCCTGCGCCCGACATCCCGCATCACCCCGAACCGCCAGCGGCGCCCATCGATGTGCCGCCCCGCACCATCCCCGCCATCGACAAGCACCAGGCCAAGCCCAAGGGCGGCAAGTGGCGCGTGATCGCGATCATCATTGTCATCGCCCTGGCGCTCCTCGCCGCGGCCAATTTCATCCGGTTCTAAGCGCAAGGAGCGCAGCATCATGTTCACTCATCTCGACAAGGCCATCGTCGCCGCGATCATGGCCATCCTCTCCATCCTGAACCTCGGCTTTGGCTGGGACTTCGGCGTGGATGAAAAGCTGGTGACCGCCATCGTCACCGCTGCGATCCCGCTGGTGGTCTATGCCTGGCCGAACAAGAAAGAGGACGGTGTGCGGGTCAACGGCACAGAGGTGCCGTTGAAATCTCTGCCCGGCCGGGAGCAGCTGGTGGTCGAGAACATCGCCAAGGATGCGGTGATCCGCGTCCGCAAGTCGCTCATCGATCGGCTGCTGGGTCGATAAATGATCATCCTCCAGCACCTTGGGGCTGTGCGGGACGGCATCGTTGACCACTTCCCAATCCGTAGGTCGGAATGGATCATGTTGCTCCCCACGTTCGGCATGTGGGGAGCGCTCCATATCAGCCCCGACATGTTCTCAACCTCACCGTCATTCACAAGCATCGCTTCTTGGGCGGATGAGAATGTGTGGGCGCTGATCGTCCTGTTCTGTGGCGTGGTGCGCCTGGCCGCGTTGACGGTCAACGGCACGTTCCGGCAGTTCCGCTTTTCCCCCCATCTCCGCATGGCCGCCTCGCTCATAGGGCTGCTGTTCTGGAGCCAATTCACTTTGGGCTTTGTCACGGCGTATTTGTCTGGCGGCGGGTCCCCATCTGCCGTCATTGCCTACGGCACTTTCTGCGTCCTTGAGCTGGCAAATCTCTATACCTCCGCTGCCGATATCGGCGGGGAGGTCAAACGGCTGGCGAAGGGAGAGGCCGGTGACAATTGACTATGAGGCTTTTGCCAACGGCTTCCTGATCGTTGTAACGGGGCTGCTGACTTATATGGGCGTCAGGAAGGGCGTAAAGGCGCCTGAACCGGAGCCAGAACCTCCGGCGCAATCCTTCGCCCTGAAGATGGCGATGATCGACAACCGAGCCGTCGAGGCTCTGGCAGCAAGCGTGGAAACACTGAACGCTACGGTGATGGAGAACAACAAGCTAATCTCCAAGGACATTCACGACCGTGAAATCCGGGAGGAAGTGGCCCGTCAGATCAAGGACCGCCAGTGATCTATTGCCCGAAGTGCTCCGGACCTTGCGCTTGGGACGTCCAGCGTTCCATGCACGCCAAGCGCCCCACGGTGTTCCTGCTGACGCTGTGCCGGAACGCGGGTTGCCGAGCATCCAAAAAGTGGCGGCGATCAACTCTTGATGTGATATGGCCACCGCCCTTGCACGACACTGGCGATTTGGTGAACAACGCCGGGCATGATCCGCGTCCACACAATCCGGCAGTTCCGTGAGCAGGGCTACACGCTCGCAGCCTTCTGCCTGCACCAGTATGGCGGTATTCCGTGCAATCACTCCGCTGTGGTGGATCTCAATCTGCTCGAGCAGCGCTTCGGGGCGGACTGGTCGTTATATGGTGAGAACCGGCTCGTGCTGATGTCATTCCTGCGTTGCAAGAGCTGCGGCGGAAGGGATATCCAGCTGCAGATCAGCCCAAGCAATACGGGGGTTGCCGCGCCTGTGGGGCTGCAGGCTGGGGGCTAGCACTCAGTCGTAGCCAGGGAACTCGGCCAATGCGCCCCACTCGTCTCGCCAAAGCGAACGCTCCTGCAGGCTGATCACTACGCGTTCGAATGCCCACAAGGCGCATAGAACTTCGGCGCGCGCCAGAGCCTCTGGGACCGAGTAGGGGCCTTCCATGGCAGATAGCACCTTATCGCCGCCGGTGATCCAGTCTGGCCAGTAGATGGAGGCGACAGTTTCGGGAATCGTCAACCCAAGCTTTTCCTGCACCGGTGTGTCACCGCCAATGCCGACCGTAATGGCGTCGAGCGCCACCTCATCATCGTCATCCGTCCACTGGTAGCTGTGTGTCTCATCGCGCACTGGCACCCTCGGGTCTCGAACCATCAAGTTGCTATCTCTTCTACACTCGCCCCACGTAAAGGTGTCGGGGAAGGTGTCGGGAAGAAAAAACCGGACCTCCTGAGAGGCCCGGTTTGGTTGGTCGGAGTAGAGTGATTCGAACACTCGACCCCCTGCTCCCGAAGCAGGTGCGCTACCAGGCTGCGCTATACTCCGTCAGAACGTTCGGGGTTTGCTGGTGCGAGCCCCTGGCTGGGCCGTTATCCCTCGCGTTGGCGGCTTTATAGCCGCGGCGGGCAAGGCATTCAAGCACTCTCGATCAAGCAAATTGAGTGGCGCCGGAGCGTGTTGCACAGTGCCGGCAAAGCGTGTAGGAACCGCCGCAGTTGGGGCGTCGCCAAGTGGTAAGGCACCGGTTTTTGGTACCGGCATTCCTAGGTTCGAATCCTAGCGCCCCAGCCAGGATTTTCTCACCCCCGTTTACGGCATTGGCCTCCGTTCCGTCTTGCCGGTCAGCAGAACCCATGATTTCGCCGGTATGCCTTACGTTGCGGCATCCATAGTGAGGTCAAGGCTGCGCAAGCGCTTTTGCGGATCATACATATCCGACACGATCATCAGCTCATCGGCTTGCGTGCGCTCGATGATCTGCTGCAGGCCGCGACGGACGGTTTCCCTGCTGCCGATGACGCTGAAATCCAGCATCTGCCCGGCCTGGGCCTTTTCCATCGGTGTCCAATAGGTGTCGATATCATCGATCGGCGGCTGCATGAGCTGACGCTGTCCGCGGAAGATATCTGCGAACGACATCTGTTGCGACGTGGCAAGGAAACGCGCTTCCTCATCCGTTTCTGCGGCAATCACATTGACGCCGACCAGCGCATAGGGGGCCGCGGCCTGTTCGGATGGCTTGAATCGATCGCGATAGATCGCCAACGCCTGATCCAGCGCCTGGGGCGCGAAATGCGAAGCGAAACCATAGGGCAGACCCAGTTCAGCCGCCAATTGCGCACCGAAAAGGCTCGATCCGAGTATCCAGAGTGGCACGTTGCTGCCTGAACCAGGAACGGCTTCAATCCGCTGGTTTGGCCCGGCTGGGGCGAGAAAGGCCTGCAACTCCAGGACGTCCTGCGGGAAGTTGTCGGCATTGGCGGGATCGCGCCGCAAGGCGCGCAAAGTCAACTGGTCCGTGCCTGGAGCGCGTCCCAGGCCAAGGTCAATGCGCCCCGGAAACAGCGTCTCCAGGGTTCCGAACTGTTCAGCGATGACATAGGGAGCGTGATTTGGCAGCATGATGCCGCCGGCACCGACGCGGATCGTGCTGGTTCCAGCTGCGATATGGGCGATCACCAGTGACGTGGCCGCTGTGGTCACACCGGCCATGTTGTGGTGCTCGGCAACCCAGATCCGGCGATATCCCAGCTTTTCGGCGTGCTGGCCAAGCGCCCGCGCCTCATCAAGTGCCGTGCGCCGGTCAGCGCCTTCGCGCACACGACCCAGTTCGAGAATAGAAAGTGGGATCACCCTGAAATGCCTTCGCTAAAGTAAACAGTGTCCGCTCCCCTCGAAGCCGAGGGAGACCGTCGTATCCACCCCAGATAGGTGGGCTGCTGCACCAGTTCAATCGCGGAGGCGCTTGTGGCCGGCGAAGTCCAACATAGCAGGCCTATGCCTATCCGAGATCCTGAGGAAGCAGTTTGAGCGGAACGGGCGCTTAACGACCCCATGGCAGCCGTTCCGGGGCGCCGAACCAGCACGGAGGATTTTGGGATGGCAAATGGACGGGTTCAACGAGCGGAACGGTGCGCTTTGCAGAAGCCATCTCAGCTACCGATACTGGTTTTAAATGTTGAGACCGCCCCCGGAAACTCAGTCGGCCTCCGCTCCAACTGCGTAGAACGGGTCGGGTTTGTCGACAATACCAGCCAAGGGAACAACAGGGCAGATCGGGGCGGCATCAGGCTCCAGGTGTCGCAAATGACGCACATCGGCACCTGCCGTTGATGAGGAGGTCGTGCTTCAAGCACAGCCCATCCTGTGCCCGGACCGATGCGGCCGCCGAGGACAGCGCCGTCAGCCCGGGCAATTCGCGTTCAAGCCGCGCCGGATCACTGCAGAAGTGTACGCATGAAAAACAGGTCTCCTGCGGGCCTTTACTGTCGTTCAACGCATGGTGGACGAGGGCAAGAAGGCTCATTGGCCCAGCGCTTCCCAGTAAAAACCGAAGACATAAACCGAGAGGATAAAACCGAGGACCACATTGACGGCCACCCCGGCGGTGAAGGCGCCAAACGGTTTGGGACCTGCGGCGGCCAGGTCGCGAAAGCGGGTGGTCAGGCCGATGCTGAAGAAGCAGAAGATGAAGGTCCAGGTGAACAGATTCCGGATCGGCCCGATCAGGTTGGGAATGACGATGCGGTTATAGTCCTCAAGGCTGTATTGGGTGGTCACCGTGGTGATCACGGCCGAGGCCAGAAAGAAGCCGATCACGAATTTGGGGAAGCGCCGCCAGATTTCGCCGACATCGGGAGCGCTCCCTCCCGGACGGGCATCCCAGCGCATGGTCGCGACGATGGCGAGCCCCACGGCCCAGATGCCGATCCAGGGATCGCGACCGACGACCTTCATCAAGGTAAACGCCTGCACCGCCTGTTCGGGGGTGCCAGAAATACCATCCACCCGCCCGGCATAGCCCCCATAGGCCTGGGCCGCGGCGATGCCCGCGGCATCGGCAAATTCGGAGGTGCCGATCCAGGCGCCGGCGATCCCGGTGGGCAGCCCCAGCGCACGGGCAACGAGCGGGAGAACAAAGATCATCACGATCGCCCAAAGCACGACAATGGTGATCGTAACGGCAGTATCCTCCTTCTTGCCGCCTACGGCGCCCGCTACCGCGATCGCGCCCGACACGCCGCAGACAGCACCCCCCACGCCGAGTGTCGCGGCAAAGCGCCGGTCAAGGCCAAGCCGCACGGCCACCAGATAGATCACGCCGAAGGTCGTCAGCGACACAAGGGAAGCCTGCAGGATAGCAATGGGCCCGGCCTTGGCGATCAGCGACAGCGGCACGGTGGCACCAAGCAGAACGATCCCGGTCTTGACGTAGAACTCGCCCTTGAAGCCGGCATCCAGCCAGCGCGGCAGCCCTACGGTGTTGGCAATAATGAGCCCAAGGAGAAGCGCGACCAGGGGCGGCTCGAGATTGAAGTGCACCGCTTCCTCCCACTTGCCGATCACCGAGATGGCATAGGCCGCCAGGAAGAGCAGGGTGAATGCGGGTGCGAAGGCGCGAATACTTTGGCCAAGCGCTGCGAGCGCGAGCGAGAAGGCCGCCAGCCAAAACAGATACAGCGCGCCATAGCGCGGCCAGTTCGCCGCCAGGTCGTCGACGACCTGGGAGAAGTTGCTCCACTGCGGCGGCACCACCGCCAGCCAGCGCAAGCTGCCCCCGCTCCAGAACAAGAGGCACCCTATTGCGACCACGGTCAGGCCAATCCAGATGGCCCACCAGTCTTCCTTGCGCCATAGCTCGCGCCAGCCTGACGGGGGGGCATCTTTGGCCGGCGCGGTGGTGTCCGTCATGATCATGATCCCCCAAAGAGGTGTAGCGCGGCGGCATGCGCGGCCGAGGGCGAATGCAGGGCGCGGGTTCCACAGCACGTGGCGAGCTTGCGGTCTGCTGGAGGCGCTGCCCGTCCGAAGTCGGGCGCGAGCCTAGGTCTTGGGCATTAAGACGGACGAAGCCACAAGCACGCAAATTATACCTAAAGCGGCTTGCAGCGGAGGAAACCTGGGGGGCCAAGTACACCGCTGCTATTCTCTAGGGCTGTTCAGAACCGATCGACAAAGTCCAAAGTGGCTGCCGGCTTCCGGGTAGGAGCCGTCGACACTAAGTTTGTCGATATCCCGGTAGCGCTTGTCGCTAAAGGTTTTCGCCTTTGGAGCTTTGCCCAGAAGTTATCGGTCTGCGATCCACCCGTTCAAAGCTGTTCCCCGACCGCAAACCGCCCGGGCAGCCTTCAGGATCTCGATCGCATGGGTTGAACGGAGAAGAGCTCGACCTTGAGATCGGGATAGTCACGCAGGATCGGCTTGTGCGCAAACCATGAACGGGCCCAATTGCGTGGTGATCGCCCTTGGCGCTGGCGCGACGGGTTGATCAGTTCGGCGGTTCTCGCCGAGTTGATCGGAGCGGGGGCTCACTGGTGTCCAAGCGGTCGGTCCCCTCACGCGGACCACCCACCTTCCTCGCTGCCCCACTAGCCGAGGCCGCTTCGTTGCCCTTGCTGAACCGCACGAGGAACTTGGCGCCGCCGTTATCGCTCCTGCCCACAGAGATGCTGCCGTTGTGCCGCCTGATAATCTCCTTGACGAGGCTCAGGCCAAGACCGGACCCTTCGTTCATGGGCTTGATGCGATGAAATGGCTCAAAAATCCAATCGCGGCGATCTGCGGGAATACCGGGTCCACTGTCGCTGATGGCGATCGACCGGTCCGCATGGACCGTCAGCAGGATTTCACCCTCGCCGCCCGCATGGATAATCGCATTCTGGACGAGGTTGATCAGGCCACGCTCAAGGGAGCTGGCATCGCCCAGCACCACCAAACTTTCCACCTCCGTGTCAAAGACCGGATCATACCCCGCCGCAATCGCCAGGGGCGCCAGGTTGGCCATGACATTGCGGCTCAACGCCACCATTTCCACCGGCTGAGGCGCCGTCTCCTGATGCTCGATCCTTTGCAGATCCAGGAGCTGTTCGGCCAAATTGGCCAGCCGGTGTACGTCCATGAGGACGCGATGGTCGAATTCCCCTTTGCGGGACAGCTCCAGTCGGTTCAACAGAATGGCGATCGGCGTCCTCAACTCATGGGCGGCATCGGAGAGGAAACGCTGCTTTTCGGCATAGCCATCGTCCAGGCGGCTCAGAGCGGCATTGATCGCATCAACGAGCGCGGCGACCTCCGAGGGCACCTCATCGCTCGGCAGCCGCACGCCACGTTGTTCGATGTCGATCCGGGAAGCCACGCGTTCGACGGCCCGCAGACTCGATAAACTGGCGCGCACGACCTGCGGAACCACCAGCATCGTCAAACCACCGAGCACCGCAACGAGAAGCACGAACAGGGGGCCGACTTCGCGTCCGGCAAAGGACAGCATGCCCGCGATCCAGCTCGGCCTCGCTCCGCCGCCGAACATGACCTTGACGTCCCCAACCCGGGAATCCTCCTCAAACAGCATGGCTCCATCGAAGTCGCTGGTTGAACCGAGCACCTCCAGGCTTTCGATGTCAGCGAGCCCATCCAGTAGCGAGTTCATTTGTGGCGGAACCTCGCCCCCGACGACCCGCCGCCCGAACTCGTCCACAACAACGTACCAGAGCCCGGGCGATGACCGGCGCACTTCCGCAAGGTCTTGGGTATCCTCGATCCGGAGCGCCCCGCCCTCGGCCACCAGGCCATCCGCGAGGATCTCGGAGATATCAAGGTCGAACTTGGCTCCGGTATAGTCCTCGATATAGTAGAAAAAGAACACGCTGCTCAAAGCTATGGTAAGCAGAGCCGCCAGTTGCCAGAGCAGCAGCCTGGTGGTCAGCGTCCTGCGCAGAGAGCGTCCTGCAGCCACCGTCAAAGCGCTTTCAGAAGGTGGCCGACACCCCGCAGGGTTCGGATCTCAACAGAAGCCCCCGTCTGGGTCAGACGCTTGCGCAGCCGGGAAATGTGGGCGTCCAGCGTATTTGACGCAATCTCATCGTCGAAGTTGAACACCGCATCCTCCAGCCCTTCCCGGGTCACGGCCCGGCCAGCCCGACGGATCAGTGTTTCAAGGATCAACATCTCCCGCCTGGGCAAGGGCAGGAGAACGTCGTTCACCGCCGCCTGGCGCGACTGGGTGTCAAATGTGACGTTTCCCACCCGAATGACATCGGGCGACAGAACAGCGCTGCGCCGCAACACCGCCCTTAGCCGTGCGAGCATCTCGTCGAAGGTGAAGGGCTTGCTGAGATAGTCGTCAGCGCCCAGTTCCAGACCGGCAACGCGGTCAGGGCTCGTTTTCAAAGCCGAGAGCACGATCACGGGAACGCCTTTCAGATGTTTCCGGATCACCGGCAGCAGGTCGAGACCTTCTCCGTCCGGAAGGCGCCGGTCGAGCAGGACCGCGTCGTGAACCCCTGCCAGAATGGCTTCAGTTGCGAGCTCGATCGTGGGCGCGTGATCGATGATCATGTCCTGGCGGCCAAGAGCCTGAGCGATATTGGCCGCCATATCGGGTTCGTCCTCAACCAGCAAAATCCGCACGGCCCGCCTCCTGTGTTCCTGTATGGCTTGCGACGCGGACATTGCCGTAATGTTGCGGATTCTGCGGGTAGAGCGCTGTCTTTGTAAGGTTCCTGCAAAGTGATCGGACCGGCATCTGGATCACGCAAGCCCGCCTTCAAAGCGGCCCTAACCGCCGGTTCTCGGCAACTGCCCGGACCCTGGCTCCATGCACAAGCTCGCGACTGGCGCCACGATCTCGTAGATCACGCCGCTTGGACGGAAGTCGATCCTCGTTGTCGCTCGTAACTCTAGCTGGACAAGCTCTCCGAGTATACGTGAGCCAAATCCACTTCGGACCGGAAAGACCACCTCCGGGCCACCGGCTTCGATCCAGCGGAAGCGCAGCATCAGAGTCTCCTGCTGTTCAATAGTCCAGAACACCTCGACCGATCCGCCCGAGGCCGAAAGAGCGCCGTATTTGGTGGAATTGGTCGCAAGCTCATGGAGGGCCAGCGACAGAGTTGAAACAACTTTGGGGCCGAGTAGAACGTGCGGGCCGGCCGTATGGATGTTGTCCGCCTGGAACGGCAAGACGCTTTTCTCGACGACGTCAGCCAGATCCGCGCAACCCCAACCGAGGTCGGGAATAAGATCCTGAGCGCTGGCCAAGGCTTGCAGTCTACCCATGGAGCGAGCCTGGGCATCCTGCAGGGAAACGGCTGTCCTTATCGACTGAGCGACAACTGCTTGTGCAAGCGCGAAAAAGTTTTTAGCCCGGTGTCTGGCTTCGTTTGATAGCAGCTTTCGATGCTCGTCGGCTTCGCGACGGGTGGTGATATCGAGCAAAACCCCGGTGATGATGGGCGCGGTCTTGATCAAGGCGCCACTGACCTTTCCCCTGAGCTCGATCCAGCGAACCTGGTGCAAAGGGGTTTGCAGTTTTACCTCTACAACCAATTCCTCGCCGGTCTCGATGGCCTTGTCGAGGGCTTCGCGCCAGGTTCTGCGATGTTGACCATCAAGCGCATAGAGCATGTCGTCATAACTGAACGGGCTTTCCGGCCGGTGCCCGAACATGAGCTTGCATTGTTCTGAGGCAATGAGAGTTTCGGTGGCGACATCGAGCGCCCAGACTCCCACTCCAGCATCTTGCAAGACGGACTGGAGTACCGATCCCGCCGCAGCGGCGGTCCAGCCGCCAGTGTTCGGACTGGCGAAGTCGTAGTTATCGTTCATGTTCGCTCCATATGGGGCCGTAATGTGGAGGCATCTGACAGCTGCGGATCACTGTAATCGTGTGTCGAACAGCAGATCACCGGAGACGACTCCCCAGTTGAAAGAAGTGTGGCGGAGGCATCGCGCCTTATCGCGCTGCACTGGACAAGCTAGTCCTGGACCGGGGGGGATGCCGTTTGTCGGCACCGCCTGGCGCCCGATGGGGCGGCTGCTGCATCAACGCTCTTTATTCGGACAGTCAGCTTGCCAGTGGCACCCCTGATCGCGGGGGACATCGTTCCTGAGCCTTTCCACGGGACGCGATTGCCAAGAGGTGGGAAGGCGCTCAGGTGGGCTGCAGCAGGGCAGGGCACTTGAGCGCTGGAACCCATTAATTCTCTTGTTCCTGGCCGACCAAGGATTCAGCGGTCGCGGCCGGTAGTGGGGACCATTTGAAACCGGCGACCGGGCTCGTATGTTCTACGGCTGAGCGCTTGGGCGAGTTGCTGACCGGGCGAAGGGTGTCCTTCTCGAGCATGACGACGTAGCGCTCGCCATTGTCCTTGATCGCGTCGACACGAATGGAGTCGCCCCAGGCTTCGACGTGCTCGGCATCGATCCCACGGCTGTGCAATGTCGAAGTAAGATCAAGGACAGTCCTTCCATGAACCTCGCGGTCGGAGAGAAGGGATTCTGCTGCATTCGCGGAAGCCGTGGCCAGGAAGATTGCTGCAGCGGCAGTGATGAACTTGTTGTGCATAGGATGTTCCTTTCTGTTTTGAACATCCCCATCATCTCGCTCGAGCATTGCGTCCAGATTGCGTGATTTCCACTTTCGCATTATCAGTGGAATTCTTTCCGGCGGGCGTCTCGGCCCCAACGCTGCACCGACGTGAGCCTTACTTCCCGTTTGGAACCGATCTATTCGTTTCGTTGGTCGAAGTCGGCCTGGGCCTGCTCGAGCTCGGGACCACGCTCGAGCGCCCATGCGTAAAGCGCCTGGAACGGCTCCCGCAGTGAACGACCAAGCGGGGTGATCGTGTATTCGACGCCGACGGGCGTCGTTGGCAGAACTGTGCGCTTGACGAGGCCGTTTCGCTCCAATCGCTTCAGCGCATCCGCCAGCGCCTTGTGGGTGATGCCCTCGAGACGTCGCATGATCTCGTTGAAGCGCGACGGTCGCGTGCATAGGACTGTCAGGATCAGCACCGACCACTTGTTGGCGATCTGCTCCAGGATCGGCCGCGTCGTGCGCGCGTCGATCAGAGCTTCGTCGGGCGCCTGCCGAGCAGGCGCACGGGGGTATCGTTGGGAGGTGCGCATCTCCGTCGTGGCTTTGGACAAAGGTATACTCCGCGATATCTACGCTAAAGGCAGTGCGTAATTGACCGTAGATATAGGATCTATATTGCTGCGTCCATCAACATCAGATGGATGAGATATGACCAAACTCCAAGATAAGACAGTCCTCATCATTGGTGGCTCGGGAGGTATCGGAGGCGCGATCGCCCATCGCTTCGCGCAGGAGGGGGCGAACGTTTGTGCCACCAGCCGATCCGCCAAAACTGAAGGGACCACCACGTCGGTGGGGACAGGCTCGATTCGCTCCGTATCGGCCGACGCCTCCCAGCCGGCCGATCTCGAAGCGGCGATCGCCCGGATCTACGGGGACGCCGGGCGTATCGACATCCTTGTGGTCAACGCGGGCCTTTCGGAGTTCGCCACCCTCGACGGCTTCACCGAGGAACACTTCGACCGCACCTTCGGGCTCAATGTCCGCTCACTTGTCTTCGCCGCCAAGGGCGCTGCAGGTCACATGGGCGCTGGGGGCTCAATCGTTCTGGTGGGCTCCATCGCCGGCGACATTGGCACCAAAGGCTACGGGGCTTACGGAGCGACGAAGGCCGCGGTCCGCTCGTTCGCCCGAACCTGGGCCAACGAGCTCGCACCGCGAGGCATCCGCGTGAACGTCGTCAGTCCCGGTCCCACCGACACGGCGATGTTTGCGTCCGCCTCCGACGAGATGCGGGCGATCCTGACGGGCATGATCCCGCTGGGACGCATGGGACGTGCGGACGAGGTCGCCGCCGCCGCTCTCTTCCTCGCCAGCGCCGAGGCGAGTTTCGTCACGGGAGCCGAGCTGCCAGTCGACGGCGGCATGGCACAGGTTTGAGGTTTATCACGATGTGCGGTTCTAGGTTTAGTTCCCGTCTTTAGCATATCAACGGGTTAAGGGCGTTTACCTCTCAGCTGCGAAACTGGCGCCCCAGCCAGGATTTCCTGCTCGCTGCCTCATCATAACCCTTGCGCGAGGCAGCGCAGTACGGATGCGCGGTTGGGCGAGCCGAGGCGGCCGCCGAAGACTGTGCATTTAAGCGCCGCGGCGGCATTGGCGAAGGCAACAGCCTCTGGAATGCTGCGGCTTTCGGCGAGGGCCAGCGTAAAGGCGCCGTGAAAAACGTCGCCCGCCGCCAACGTGTCGACAACATCCACCGCAGGGGGCAGCAGGTTGTACAGGCTGCCGTTCTCCAGCCAAAAGCAACCTTGGGCACCGTCCGTAACCCCGACAAAGCCGGCAAAGCGGCGGGTCAACGCGCGTGTGGCCGCTACAACGGAGTCGGTGCCAGAAACCAGCATTGCCGCTGGAGCCGAGAAAACCGTGTGGCTCGCCAAGGCAGCCAGAGCAAGGATCACCTCGGGCGGCCCGGTATCGGCATCAAGCACGGCGATCTTGCCGGCTCCCCGCGCAAGGGAAAGCACTTTCGTGGCGGCTTCTGGCCAGCGGATGTCGACCTGAACGGCATCTGCCGATTGAATGAGAGTCTCGGGGATCCAATCCGGATCAACCCCGAGACCCTTGTCATAGTAGGGCAGGATCAATCGCTCGCCGCTGCGGTCGACAATGACCGCGCTGAGGGGCGTAGGAACGCCCTCAAAGCGCCGGATGTGTTCGCAATCGACGCCCTCTGCTGTGACCTGGGCAACGAACTGGTCGCCCATGCTGTCATCGCCGATACGGGTAATGAGCGAGGTTCTTGCCCCGAGGCGGGCCGCAGCTATTGCGGCGCTGGTTGCCATGCCATGTGCCGCCTGAATCATCGCCTTGGGCAGCACCTTGCCCGGCGCGGTTGGCAAGGCGTCGACAGCAAAGATCATGTCCATGGTTGCCGCGCCGGCGAAAACAATGTGGGGAACCTTGGTCATCAAGGGCAACTCAGGACCCGACGTTTGACACAGGATGGACCACCGGCCCCGAAGGGCCGGCGACCGAATTGCCGGTCATCATGCATGGAGCAGTTCAGGCACGGTTTGACTTTGCCATCGCACTGGCTGCCTGGGCGATGAGGTCGGAATCGTTAGCTGAAATGACAAAGCTCACCCCTTGGTCGCGCCAGTAGTGGGCCTGTTCGGGCCCGCCGCAATCGATGCCGACAATTTTGCCGGCAGCGCGGCCGCGGGCAATCACATGCAGGATAGTTTCGCGCAATTTGTCCGACTCGAGATAGCCTTTGCGCTCGAGACCGATGCTGAGCGAGAGGTCGTTGGGGCCGATATAGATGCCATCAACCCCGTCGACCGCGAGGATCGCATCTACATTGGCGAGGCCTTCGGCCGTCTCGATCATGACGAGGCAAGTGGCGGTGGCATCGCCCTCGGGCGCCTGTGGCACGCTGGCGCGCACATTGCGCCAGATCGGTCCCCAGCTGCGGTTGCCTGCGGGGGCATAGCGGCAGGCGTTCGCGGCTGAACGAGCCTCCTCGGCATTGTTGACCAAGGGCACAATGATCGCCTCGGCCCCCAAATCAAGCGAGCGCATGATGAGGTCCGGCGTGTTCCACGGCACGCGCACAACAGCGGGCGAGCCGGCCTTGTGCAAAGCGTCGAGCAAAGGGCTGAGCTGGGACATGGAAACGAAGCTGTGTTGTAGATCGACACAGATGAAGTCGAACCCGGCGCGCCCCATGATCTGCGCGACCTGCGGGTCGGCAAATCCGGTCCAGGCCCCATAGCTCATCTCGCCGCTGGTGAAGCGTTGCTTGAGGCTCATTGTGCGGGTGTCCCGAACCTGGTGTGGAGGGCCTCGATGGTGGCGAGGGCCTCGGCATCGGGCAGGCCGACAGCCATGCGCGCCCGGCCGGCCGGAATGCCTTGCAGGCGCAAGCCAGTCTTGAGCCGTTCGATGTCGCCGAGCAAACCATCCACCGCTGCCTCAACATCGGCCTGCAATTCCGCCCGGTCCGTTTCGCCGCGGGCAACCGCGCCCGCCATGGCGACGAAAGGTTCGGGATAGACCGAGGCAATGCCCGAGATCACGCCATCGGCCCCGACTTGGTCGAGATTGCCGATCTCGCGATCCGACCCGGTCAGCACCAGAAACTCGGGTGGCAAGAGCTGCCGATAGGTGCCGACCGTTTCGAGGGATTCGCCGCTGATTTTGACACCGATGATGTTGGGAAGCTTCGCAAGCTCGGCCATGAGCTGGGGTGACACGGTGATGCCAGTGCGGGCCTTGAAGATGTAGACAAAGACGCCGAGGCCGTCCGAGATGTCCGAGATATGCGCATAGAATTGGCGCAGGGCTTCCTCTGTAGACGGCAGGAAATAGGGTGTGATGGCGGCGACATACTTTGCGCCTTCGGCGCGCGCTTGCTGGATCAGCCGCTCGACCTGGTAAAGACTGGCGGCACCGACATGGACCACCACCTGCTTGTCGCCCAGAATGTCGAGGCTGAGGCGGGTGAGCGCCTGGCGCTCGTCTTCGCTGAGCGAGGGAAATTCACCCGTGGTGCCAAGTACAAAGGCGCCGTCCACGCCAGAGGCTGCGCATTTACGCAGAATGGCGGCGTTGCCTTCAGGCGATACGGAACCGTCTTCGGCAAAAGCGACGGGTAGCGCCGTCAGGATAATGGGCTTTTTAGGCATGGGAATACTTTCAGGTAAAATCAGGACGGATTGGCTTTGGCCCGTTTGGCCTTGCGGCGGGCCAGAAGTGGGGAGCCGAGAGCCGCGATAACGGCAATGATGGCGAGACCGATCAGCGTGGCCGAAATAGGCTTGTCGATGAGGCCCGTCGGGCCGTCGATCAGCAGCGAGCGCCGCAGATTGGATTCTGCGAGGGGGCCGAGGATAAGGCCGAGCACAATGGGGCCCGCGGGAATACCACAGCGCTTGAGGATCAGCCCGACTACACCGAAGCACAGCATCACCCAGACGGTGAACAGGTTGTTGGTCGTGGCGTAGGTGCCGACGATGCAAAAGACCAAGACCGTCGCCCAGATATAGGGTTTGGGCATGTCGAGCAGTTTCACCATCATGGGCATGCGCACCAGATTGATGGCTAGCGTGATGAAGGTGGCGAGAACCATGATGGCCGTGATGGTTGCGACCAGGGCCGGTTCATTGACGAAAAGGCTGGGACCCGGCTGGATGCCCCAGACGATCATCGAGCCGATCATCACCGCCATGACCGAGTCTCCTGGAATACCCAGAGCCATGGTGGTGGTGAGGGAGCCCCCCAAGGTGGCGCTGGAGGCGGTATCGGCAGCCGCCACGCCCTCGATATTCCCCTTGCCGAAAGTTGCCTTGGTGCTGGAGGCAGCCTTGGCCCGATCCCAGCCGAGCAGGCCGGCAATATCACCGCCTGCTCCCGGAATGATGCCGACCACAAGGCCAACCAGACCCGATATGGCGGTGGGCTTGGCGATGCGCTTGTATTCGGCTTTGGTTGGCCACCACCGACCCAGCGCCGAGATCGGCTTTACTTCATGATTGCGATGGGTAAGCAACTGATCGAGCAGTTCGGCAATACCGAACAGGCCGATGATGACCGCAATGAAATCGAGCCCACCATTGAGCTCGCGGATACCGAAGGTGAAGCGGGCGTCGCCAGTGATCGGGTCGCGCCCGATCGTGGCGATGAACAGGCCGATAATGCCCGCGAGCAAGCCCTTGGTGATCGACTTGGACGAGATCGAGATCATGATGGTCATGGCCAGCACCACGACGGCGAACATCTCGCTCGGACCGAACCGGAGTGCCAGCTGGGCCAGCGGCACTGCAGCGCCGGCGAAGAGCACCATGCTGGCCACAATGCCGACGGCGGAAACCAGCGCTGAAACGATCAGCGCCAGGCCGGCCTGACCGTTCTTGGCCATGGGATAGCCATCGAAGGTGGTCGCGATGGAGGCGGGCGTGCCGGGCGTGTTGATGAGGATGGAGGGGATGCGATCCCCGAAATTCGCCGCCACGTAGATGGTGAGGAGGACGGCCAGCCCCTGCACGGGCTCCAGCGTCATGGTGAAGCCGCTGGCCAAGGCCACCGCCATCGTGGCCGTGATGCCGGGGAACATACCCACCAGCATGCCAACCACCACGCCGATGCTCAGGCACAGCATGACGCTTGGCTCAAAGACGGCAAGCACGCCGTCAAGAAGGGCGCTCATAGGGGAACTTTCAGCAGATAATGGAACAGGCCGTAAATGAACGCGGTTGTTGCCAGGGAAAAGATCACCAGCCCCTTCCAGCTGCGCAGCCCGAACAGGAACAGCAGGGCGGCGGTGAACACGAGGGTCGGAATGACATAGCCGATGGTTGACCAGGCAAAGACGTAGATGGCGCTCAGGGTCAGAGCGACCAGCATCCGGATCCAGCCGTCTTTTTCGGTCGCTTCAACCTCGCCCCGGCTCATCGGGGGAGCCAAAAAGGACATGCCGACCAGGATCGCTGCAAGACCGGCGGCGAGCACGGACAACAGTGTCGGCCACCATTTGGGGTCGACCCCGCCGCCGCCCATTCGCAGGATTATATTGCGCGATAACCACAGCGCCAGCAGCGACAACATCAGCGCCGTTACGGCGATGGCGATCTCAAGGCGCCGGGAAGGAGCGGCAGAGTAATCTGGCTCGGCAATTGTTTCGTCCAGCGGCAGGGGGCCGCCGAACGAAGTTGCGAGCTGTTCAAGCTCGGCCACGATCAGGGCGCCAGAACTTCGGCATAGCGAGCAGCTTCAGCGTCAACGAACGCCTTCCACTCATCGCCAGTCTTGTAAACAGGCAGGATGCCGGCAGGGGTGATCGCATCGAGGAAAGTCTGCGAGGAGGCCGCTTTCTTGATTGACTCCTCAAGGATAGCCTTCACGTCGTCAGGAATTCCCGCCGGTCCATATACGCCGCCCCAAGCGCCGAACGTAAGGTCGTAACCCTGCTCCTTGGCGGTGGGCACTCCTGGAAAGGCGGGATGGGCTTCCTCGGCAAAGATCGCCAGGACCTTGAGCGAGCCATCGGCAAAGGCGCTTGCGGTTTCGCCGGCACCGGCGGTTACGGCGTTGACATGGCCGCCAAGAGCGGCGGCCACGGCTGGTGCGCCACCGTCAAAGGGTACGCCTACCAGCTTGGCTTCGGTCAGCTTGGCCAATGTGAAGGTCGTCGCCGCAAAGGAGGACGCGGCGCCGGAGTTGGATACCGACATTTCCGTGGTCTTGGCCGCTTCGATGAACTCGCTCAGCGTGTTGTAAGGGCTGTTAGCGGGCACCGCGAGAACTACCGGGCTGTTCATGACCTGGGCAAGGTAGGTGTAGTCGGCGCGGTCGAAGTCATAACCGAGGTGCTCGGCAATGGCGAATTCCACCGGACCGAAGCCAATCGTGTATCCGTCAGCCGGCTGCTCGGCCACATGGGCGAAGGCCACTGTGCCGGTCGCGCCGGGGCGGTTCTCGACGATGACGCTAACGCCAAGGTCCTTCTCAAGCTCCGCGGCGATAGCGCGCGAGGTCCGGTCAGAGGCGCCGCCGGCGGCAGCCTGAACGACAAACGTGATGTCTTTGGACGGAAAGCTGTCCTGCGCCCAAGCCGGAGCCGAAAAGGCGACGCCCGTAAGCGCGGTGGCGGCAATGGCCTTGATGATCAAACGACGGGTATTCATGGTTCTCTCCCTAGATAGAATTTTTGGATTTGTTGCCCTGACGGGTTCTCGCTTACGCTTGGGTGCCCCGATGCCTTTGCAGGGCGCGCTCCCATACCTTGACCATCCGCTCGCGTGAGCCGTCGAGATGGATGGCGAGTTCGGCTTCCGCCGGATCTGGATCACCGGCTTCAATAAGATTGAGCAGCTTGCGGTGCTTGTCCGTGCTGGCGTGAAGATTTTGGTCGAGGGATATCGTGAGGCGCAGAAGCGTCATCATGATTGCCTCGTATTGCTGCCAGACATCCGTGAGGCGCTTGTGTCCCGATAGCAGGCAGATGGCGTTGTGAAAGGCAATATCGGCATGCGCGAAGGCCGCCGCATCATCGACGTCCGCAGCGGCCTGCATGCCGTCCACATATCTGCGCAATTCGCTAAATCCCTCCTGCGGGCCACGACGAACAGCCAGGCGCACGGCAAGCCCTTCGAGGGCTCCTCGAAGGGAATAGAGTTCGCTGATTGCATCCTGATCGATGCCGATCACGGTTACACCGCGCTGCTGGCTTTCAACCAAGCCTTCGAGTTGAAGAATGCGAAAGGCATCGCGAATGGGACCCCGGCTAACGCCGTAAGCTTCGGCGAGATCGGCCTCGATCAACCGCTCGCCACGGGCATATTGCCCAGCCGCAATGGCTTCGCGGAGCGCGGAAGCGACCTGCGATCCAAGCGCATCACGATTGATAACGAAGGCTGGCGCGTTGGCCACTATCCCGATCTCCCCCTCAGGCTTGTTAACGGTAAACCGTCAACGGAAAACATGTCAAAGACTTTATTGCCTCTGGGCTCCGGCTGAGGACGTCCCGACCGATTGACGGTGAATCCCTAAGCAACGCGAATGATGTGCGGCGGCAAAGGGCGGCCGCTTAGGGGGAGTTGGGGGTGGGGCTGCAACAAGCCTTTTGTTTGGAAGTAACTGCCAGGGGACCTTTGATAGGGCACCCAGTCCAGCATTGCCCGGGCTTACCTCAAGCCCCAGGACGTTGAGTCGGAGGGGCGATGCCGGCTTCGTTCGGTCCGACCACGCTGTCCTCCCTTGAGGAGGAGGGGCAGCGTGGCCGGGCAGAGGGTCTTAGCTGCGCGCCGCGAGGACGGCCAGCTTGGCAGGGATCGAAAGAACTTCGCGAATGGTCTGGAGGCGCTCGGGGGTGTAGTGGCCCGCGACGTCGAGCAGGTTCATGCAGCCCACCAGTTCGTCCTTGATGATGATGGGGACGTTGACGACGGACTGGCAGCCCAGCTGGTTGATCAGCTCATGGTCGAACAGGACCTTGGCGATGTCCTCGATGGTGTTGGCCACAAAATATTCGCGCTTGCCATGAACGATATCGAACCAGGGACCGTAGTTGAGCGGCTTGGTGGCCGAGGTCGGGTAGCTGACGGGGTCGCTGGTAAAGGCGCGGCGCGACAGCTCGGCTTCCATATCCACCAGCATGATGGTGAAGAGCTTGGCGCCCACGGTAGCGCGGGCGAGGTCCTGCAGGGCAGTGAAGGCCGCTTCGGCAGTGGTCGCCTTGGCAATGGCGGCGTCAAAGGCGAGCAGGGCCTGGGTGTGGTCAGTCATGATTGGGTCCTTGGGGTCTTGGAAGAGGCGCGGCGGCTAGCCTTCGGTGGCGGCCAGCAGTTCGCGCGAATAGGGCTCGCTGAGGTGGCGGGCCTTGAGATTGGCGACGTCAGCGATTTCCACGATGCGGCCGCGCTGCATGACGGCGAGGCGATCGCAAAGGAAACTCACGACGGGCAGGTTGTGGGTGACGAGGAGATAGGTCAGGCCCTGCTCGCGGCGCAGGCGCTTCAAGAGATTGAGGATCTCGGCCTGCACCGAAACGTCGAGCGCCGAGGTCGGCTCATCGAGCAGCATGACCTTGGGCTTAAGCATCAGGGCGCGGGCGATGGCGACGCGCTGGCGCTGGCCGCCCGAAAGCTGGTGGGGAAAGCGGAAGCGGAAGCGCTGGTCGAGCCCGACATCGCGCAGCACCGCTTCCACCCGCTCGCCGCGATTGCCGAGGCCGTGGATGGCGAGGGGTTCGCTGAGCGCGGCATCGATGGTCTTGCGCGGATGAAGGGAGCCATAGGGGTCCTGGAACACCATCTGCACCTGGCTCGAGACGGCGCGATCGACGCCATGGCTGCGCGGCTTGCCCATGACGGAAATGGCCCCGGTCCAATCGGGAGCGAGCCCGGCGATGGCGCGCAGGATGGTTGACTTGCCCGAGCCAGATTCCCCCACCAGGGCAAAGCTTTCGCCTTGGGCAATGGACAGATTGACGGCATGGACGACCTTGGTGTCGCCATAGGAGATGTCGAGGTTCTGCAGGTCGATGGCGTTCATGTGCCGGCCCATTGGGTGCGGTCGAGGACCGGGAGTTCGTCGCGGTTCTCATCGATTGTCGGCATGGCTGCAAGCAGGCCACGGGTATAGGGGTGCGTGGCGTTTTCGAGTTGTCCCGCGGCGCATTCCTCGACCACCCGCCCGGCATTCATGACGAGGATGCGGTCGCAATAGCGGCTGACGAGCGCGAGGTCATGGCTGATCAGGATCAGGCCCATGCCCTTGTCGCGCACAAGGGTATCGATGATGTCGAGCACCTGGGCCTGCACGGACACGTCGAGCGCGGAAGTGGGCTCGTCGGCAACCAGCAGCTCGGGCTCGGGGATCAGCATCATGGCGATCATGATGCGCTGGCCCATGCCGCCCGACACTTCGTGGGGATAGAGTTTGACCACGCGTTCGGGCTCGTTGATGCGCACGGCATGGAGCATCTCGATGATGCGGGCCTGCACAGCGCTGCGCGGCAGCTTCTGGTGGGTGACAAGGGCTTCGGCGATCTGATCGCCAATGGTCATCACCGGATTGAGCGAGAATTTGGGGTCCTGCATCACCATGGAGATGCGGGCGCCGCGGATGTCGAGCATCTGCCGCTCGCTTTGGGCTGTGATGTCGATGCCGGCAAACTGCAGCTTGTCGGCCGTGACTTCGCCGGGCTTGCGGATGAGTTTGAGGATCGAGCGGCCGGTCATAGACTTGCCCGAGCCGCTTTCGCCCACAATGCCAAGGCGCTCGCGCCCGAGGGTAAAGGAGAGGCCTTTAACGACTTCCACGCGGCCCGAATTGGTGGGGAAGGACACGCGCAGGTTTTCGACTTCGAGCAGGGGGGTCATTGTGTGCCTCCGAAACCGCGGAGCGTGTGGAGGGACACCCCCCTCCTGGCCTCCCCTACAAGGGGGGAGGTGAGGATCGTGCGGAGGAGGGGATGTGCCAGTGAAGTCGCAACCAACCTCCCCCTTGTGGGGAGGGGAAGGGAGGGGGTTCTGTTGAGCCTGGTCATCAGTTCTTGCCCTCGCTTTTGGGGTCGAGAACGTCGCGCAGGCCGTCGCCGAGGAAGCAGAAGCCGAGGGAGACGATGATGATGGCAAAACCGGGCATGGTGGCGACCCACCATTGATCAAGGATGAAGGTGCGGCCGCGCGAGATCATGGCGCCCCACTCGGGCAAAGGCGGCTGAGCGCCGAGGCCGATAAAGCCCAGACCCGCTGCGGTCAGGATCACGCCGGCCATGTCGAGGGTGACGCGGATGATCATGGAGGAGGTGCAGAGCGGCAGGATGTGCTGGACGATGATGCGGATCGGACCGCCGCCGGCCAGCTGCACGGCCGAGATATATTCGGCATTCCGCACGGTCAGGGTTTCGGCGCGCGCGATGCGGGCATAGGCCGGCCAGGAAGTGATGGCGATGGCGATGATGGCATTGTTGATGCCGGGGCCAAGCGCCGCGACGAAAGCCAGTGCCAGGATCAGCTTGGGCAGCGACAGGAAGATATCGGTAAAGCCCATGAGGATGCGATCGACCCAGCCGCCGAAATAGCCCGCGATGGCGCCGACCAGCAGGCCCAGTGGCGCCGAGATCAGCGCGACGAGCCCGACAATGGTGAGGGTGATCTGGGAGCCCCAGATCACGCGCGAAAAGATGTCGCGCCCCAGCTCATCGGTGCCCATCCAGTATTGGGAGGATGGGGGGAGCAGGCGAGCCGACAGGTTCTGCCCGGTGGGGGAATAAGGGGCGATCCAGGGGGCGAAAATGGCGGTGAGGATCAGCACGAGGATGATGATGCCGCCAAGGGCGGAAAGCGGATTGCGCAGCAGCGCGGTCAGCACGCGATAAGCGCGGCCGGCATTGGCCTGCAGGCGTGAGGTGGGGCTATCGGCAAGGAGCCAGGCGCGGGTGGTCATTGTGCGATGTCCAAAGGCCCGAACCCCCACCCCAGCCCTCCCCTCAAGGGGGAGGGGGCTGCAGCGGTGGTGTTGGAGATTATTGCGAAAGCCCACAGGTCCAAAGGCGCTTCCCCTTGAGAAAAGCGGTTGGAGAAGAGGCGAAGGAACATGGGTCGTGTTGCCAAGTCGGTCATCAGCGGGCCCTCGGGTCGAGGACGCGGTAAAGGACGTCGGAGACCTTGTTGATGACGATGAACACCGCCCCGATCACGAGGGTGGCGCCGAGGACGGCGTTCATGTCGGCGTTGAGGAGGGCGGTGGTGAGATAGTTCCCAAGGCCGGGCCAGGAAAAGACGGTTTCGATCATCACCGAGCCTTCGAGGAGGCCGGCATAGGAGAGGCCGATAACGGTGATGAGCGGCACGCGGATGGGCTTGAAGGCGTGGCGCCAGACGACGACGCGTTCGGGCACGCCCTTGACGCGGGCGGTGGTGACGAATTCCTGGCTCAGCTGGTCGAGCATGAAGGAGCGCGTCATGCGCGCGATATAGGCGAGGCTGAAAAAACCGAGCACGGAAGCGGGCAGGATGATGTGGGAGACGGCGTTCCAGAAGATCTCGGTTTCCCCGCGCAGAAGGCTATCGATCAGGATCATGCCGGTGACGGGCTGGACAAGGCCATCATAGAAGATGTCGAGCCGGCCCGGACCGCCCACCCAGCGCAGCCGGGCGTAAAAGAGGGCCAGGCCCACGAGCCCGAGCCAGAAGGCAGGCACGGAATAGCCCAAGAGCCCCACGACGCGGATGGCCTGATCGAGCCAGCTGCCCTGGCGGGCCGCGGCAATGACGCCGAGCGGCACGCCCAGCGCGACACCGATCAGGATGCCCAGGGTCGCCATTTCGAAGGTGGCGGGGAAAAAGCGGCTGAGATCTTCGGCCACGGGCCGGCCGGTGGAAATGGAGCGCCCGAGATCCCCCTGCAGCACATTGCCGACATAGGCGATGAACTGCTGCCAGAGGGGCTGATCGAGCCCCATGGCGGCGCGAGCGGCGTCATATTGGGCCTGGGTGGCGCGATCGCCCACCACTGAAAGTACCGGATCGATCGGGATCACCCGGCCGATAAAGAAGGTGATGGCCAGGAGGCCCAGAAAGGTGAGGAAAAGCGCCAGCAGGAAGCCGCCAATGGTCAGCAGGTTGCGGCCGAGGCGCTTGTTGCGCATGCCTGGAGCGAGGGCGGGAGAGGCCAATTGCTGATCGAGCGCCACGCAGATTTCCTGTTTCAGAACAAACCAATAGCGCCGATGAAGCCATTCACCGCCGTGTTGCAGAAGCTGCATATTTCGCTTCCACCATATAGAATTGTTTGCTTATATCAAAAAAATTTTGGTGGAGACGGGTTTGGCCGAGGCGCTGGCAACACGGGAAACGGGGCACCCCAAAGTGGGTGCGTTGATCCGTGCGCGGCGCCGGCAACAGCAGCTGACCCTGGTGGCGCTAGGGGAAGCGGCCCAGGTTTCAGTGGGTTATCTGAGCCAGGTCGAGCGTGACCATGCCACACCCTCGCTCGGGACCCTGGCGCAGATCGCACGGGCGCTCGGCGTTTCGATGGATTATTTCGTTGCAGCCCCCGCCGCGCAGAATGCGCTGACGCGAGCGGGCGAGCGCAACCGGTTTTCGCTCGATGGCTCCTCGATCCTTTACGAGCGGCTGGGCGCCGATTTTCCGGGCAACCAGCTGTCGAGCTTTTTGATGATCGTGCCGCCCGGCTATCGCTCCGAAACGGTGGCGCATGAGGGCGAGGAAATCCTTTATGTGCTTGAAGGCTCGATCACCCAGCGGCTCGATGGCGAGGAGATGGTGATGGAAGCGGGGGACAGCCTCCATTTCCGCGGCAATCGCCCCCATTCCTGGAGCAATCATACTGGGCTACCAGCGCGCCTCTTATGGACGGGGACGCTCGCGCTGTTCCGGTCCACGGCCCGGCCGTGTCCGGCCATCACCAAAGCCAAAGCCGGCGCGAACAAGCCGGTCCGGAAAAAACCAATCCCCAAGGAGAAACGCCCATGAAGCTCTTCCGCGCTGCCCTTTTGGCATCCGCGCTGGCCTTGCCGCTGGCGGCCGGCGCCGCCACTGCGGCCACCCCGGCCAATGCGCTGGTGATCGCCCAGAATATCGACGATATCGTCGCGCTCGACCCCGCACAGGCCTATGAATTCTCGGCGGGCGAGATCAACGCCAATCTCTACGACAAGCTCGTGCAGTATGATGCGGCCGACACGACGGTGCTCGCGCCGGGGCTGGCGAGCGAATGGGTGGCCGATGAAGCGGCGAAATCGCTGACCTTCACCATGCGCGAGGGCGCGACTTTCGCCTCGGGCAATCCGGTGCGGCCCGAGGACGTCAAGTTCTCGTTCAAGCGCGTCGTGACGCTCGACCTCACCCCCGCCTTTATCCTGACCCAGCTGGGCTGGACGCCCGAGAACATCGACGAGATGGTCACGGTCGAGGGCAACACCGTCACCGTCAAGTGGACGGGCGATTTCGCTTCGGCCTTCGTGCTCAACGTGTTGGCGGCGCGTCCCGGCGCGATCGTTGATGAAGTGCTGGTGATGGAAAACGAGGTGGATGGGGACTGGGGCAATGCCTGGCTCAACACCCATTCGGCGGGCTCCGGCCCGTTCGTTCTGACCGACTATCGCCCGGCGGAGCTGGTGCGCCTCACGGCCAACGAAAACTACTGGAACGGCGCGCCGGCGATGAGCCAGGTGCTGATCCGGCATGTGGCCGAGGCCGCAACCCAGCAGCTGCTGCTGACCTCGGGCGATGTCGATATCGCTAAGAATTTGACGCCCGACCAGATCGGGGGCCTGGGCGAAAACGTCAAGGTCGAGGCCTATCCGCAAGCGGCGGTGCATTTCCTGTCGTTCAACCAGAAGACCGATGAGCTCACCGATCCCGCGATCTGGGAAGCGGCGCGGTACCTCGTTGACTATGACGGGATGACGCAGAGCTTCCTCAAGGGTCAGATGGAAAAGCACCAGGCCTTCTGGCCCAAGGGTTTCCCCGGCTCCTATGACGAGACGCCCTTCACCTATGACGTGGAGAAGGCCAAGGCGATTCTTGAGGAAGCCGGGATCGAGACGCCGATCAATGTGACGCTCGATGTGATCAATTCGGCCCCGTTCACCGATATCGCCCAGTCGCTGCAGGCCGGGTTCTCGGAAGCGGGGATCAATTTCGAAATCCTGCCGGGTACCGGCGCGCAGGTGATCACCAAGTATCGCGAGCGCACGCACCAGGCCATGCTGCTGTATTGGGGCCCGGACTTCATGGATCCGCACTCCAATGCCAAGGCGTTCGCCTATAATTCCAACAATGCGGACGACAACTACACGGCCACGACCACCTGGCGGAATGCCTGGGAAGTGCCGGCCGAGATGAATGAAGCGGTCAACGCGGCGCTGGCCGAGCCCGACCAGGCCAAGCGCAACGAGATGTACACGGAGCTGCAAAAGCAGGTGCAGGCCGAAAGCCCCATCGTCATCATGTTCCAGGCGGCGCTGCAGATCGCCATGGCCAACAATGTCGAGGGCTATGTGAACGGCTCGAACTCGGACTTCGTCTACTACCGCCTCGTGACCAAGAACTAACACCGCTCATGCCTGCGACGGCCCTTCCGGGGCCGTCGCTCCACGCCCCATCGGCTTGCCGGCTCTCAGCGCACGCGTAGTGCTTCGATCAGCGCCCGCAAGGCCGGAGGGCTTTGCCGCCGGCTGGAGTGATAGAGGTAGCAGCCCGGAAAGGTCGGGCACCACTCGTCCAGCACCTGCACCAGACGGCCGCAAGCCAGGTCTTCGGCAACATCCTGCTCCATCATGTAGCCTAACCCCGCGCCGGCCCGGACAGCCGCCGCCACCAAGGCGCCTTCATTGACGATCAGGGGCCCGGAGGGCTTGATCTTGATGTCTTTACCCTCATGCCGAAACTCCCAGGGCAGCAGCCCGCCAGACGTGCTCAGGCGGTAATTGATGCAGGCGTGACGCTCGAGATCATAAGGGGAAACAGGCGGTGGATTGCGGCTGAAATAGTCTGGTGTAGCCACAACAATGGTGCGCAAGTCCGGCCCCACCCGCACCGCGACCATGTCCTTTTCAACCGTTTCGCCAAAGCGAATGCCGGCATCGAACCCGCCCGCCACGATATCGACCAGCGAGTTCTCGATATTGACCTCGACCCGTATGTCGGGATTGGCCAGCAGGAAAGCGGGGAGCTTGGGCTCAAGCACCGTCTGTGCCACCCAGGCGAAAGTGGTGATCCGCACCAGCCCCGATGGATGATCGCGCCATTCGCTAAGCCCGGCCAAGCCATTGTCGATGGCCGAAAGGGCAGGGCCAAGGGACGCCAAGAGCTGCTCGCCTGCGGGAGTGGGCGACACGCTGCGCGTGGTGCGCGACAGGAGCCGGACGCCAAGCCGGGCTTCGAGCCCGCGCATGGCGTGGCTCAAAGCCGAGGTCGAGAGGCCCAGCACAGATGCAGCACGGGTGAAGCTGCCCTCGCGGGCAATGGCAGCAAACATGGCAAGATCGTTGAGCGGCGTTCGTTCCATTGTTGCAGGGTGCTCACAAGCTCATCCCACGGGCAAGGGCTAATCGGGTGCCACTCTTGGCTCTACTTGTCAGGTGCAGCCTCAAGCCTTGAAGGATAAGCCTCATGAGTCTCACTCAATACCGCACCCTTGGTGCATCCGGCCTTGTCGTCAGCCCACTCGCGCTCGGTACCATGACCTTCGGCACCGGACGCTGGGGCACCGACGAAACAAGCTCCCGCGCCATCTTTGACACCTATGTCGCCGCGGGCGGCAACTTCGTTGACACAGCTGACATCTATTCAGGCGGGCAGAGCGAAGAAATGCTCGGCCGTTTCATTGCCCAGAGCGGCTTACGCGACAAACTTGTTGTCGCCACCAAGTTCGGCTTTTCGCGCCAGCAGGGCACTGCGCTTGCCGGTGGCAATGGCAAGAAGAACATCCGGGCCGGCATCGAGGGATCGCTCAAGCGCCTGCAAACAGATGTTATCGACATGTACTGGATGCATGTCTGGGACCGCACCACGCCGGCAGAAGAGGTTCTGGGCACCTTGAGCGACGCCGTTCGCGCAGGCAAAATCCTGCACTATGGCTTCTCCAATACGCCAGGCTGGTATGTCGCCAAAATCGCCACCCTGGCTGCCGCGCATGGGCTGCCCAAGCCGATTGGGCTGCAATATTCCTATTCGCTGATCGATCGTGGCGTCGAACTTGAACTTGCCCCAGCCGGAGCGGAATTCGGGTTGGGCCTCGTACCCTGGAGCCCTCTCGGCGGCGGGTTGCTAACCGGCAAATATGGTCGCGACATGCTTTCGCGTGCCGAGCAGGCGCCCGCTATGCCCGACAGCGCCGGAGATGGCGGCGAGCAGGGGAGCGATGGTCGGCTTAACGGTGACAATCCTTTCGGCGGCATGCTGTTCACGGAGCGGAACTTCGGGGTGGTGGACGCCCTGCGCGAAATTGCCCAGGAAGCGGGCAAGTCCATGGCCCAGGTCAGCCTGGCCTGGGTGGCGGCACGGCCGGGCGTTTCCTCCGTGCTGATCGGCGCCAGCCGCCCCGATCAGTTGGTGCAGAACATCGCCTCGCTTGAGGTGAGGCTGTCCGCTGATCAGTTGCAGCGCCTTGAAGCGGCTACCGCCCTGCCGCTCCCAAGCCCGTACTTCATCTTCCAGTTGCCGCGCGGCGCGTTCTTTGGCGGCAATGAGGTTGCGCCCTGGAACGCTTCGGCACACTGAACAGCACGAGGGGAGCCATGGCTCCCCTCGGCGTATCTCGGTTCGATTTACCAGGGATAGGCCTCGTTGACCGATCCGGTGAAGGTGCCGGTTGGGCCGTCGCTGCCGAGGAGAGCGACGCGTACGGCTTCGGCCGCACCCTGCTCGACGGTTTCGTTGCCTTCATAATTGTTAAGCGCAGTGCTGGTATAGCCGGGGGTCACCGCATTGACCTTGATCCCTTCCGCTTCAAGATCGATGGCAAAGGCTAGTGTGATGGCATTGAGCGCGGTCTTGGACGCGCCATAGCCGGGGTTGAACGTTGCCCTATAGGGACCGGGTTTGGAGTTGATGGTGAGCGAGCCAAGGCTGCTCGACACATTGACGATGCTGGCATTTTTCGATTTGCGCAGCAGGGGCACAAATGCCTGGGTGACGGCAAGCACGCCGAAAACATTGGTTTCCCAGATGGAGCGCACTTCATCGACCGAAATCAGCGTTGCCCGTGAGCGCTTGATATAGTCCTGCATGGTCTCGGTTTCCTGGCCGTTGGCCCGGGAAATCGCGGCATTGTTGACGAGAACATCGAGGCGGCCGAACTGCTGTTCGACTTGCGCCGCGGCGGCGCGGATCGAAGCCTCGTCGGTGACGTCGAGCTGGATAGGATGCACATCGCCGGCAATAGTTTGCGCGGCTGCCTTGCCCCGTTCGAGATTGCGCGAGGCGAGCAGCACCGTCACGCCATTGGCGGCGAGATCGGTTGCGATCTGGAGGCCTATGCCCTGATTGGCGCCGGTAACGAGTGCGATGCGGGTATTTTCGGTCATGGCTTGATCCTGTTCTTGATTGGCCGAACAGGAGGTGGTCATCGGCTGGTGGACGTTCTATCTTCAAACGTCCAAGATTATTTCGATTGAGTCCAGAATGGCTGATCCCCTCGCGCAGATCGTCGGCTTGCTGCAACCGGGCGCACCTTTTTCCAAATGCGTCACCGGATCAGGACCATGGCGGGTGAGGCGGACCCAATCGCCCAATCCCTATTATGTCGCGGTCCTCAAGGGGAGCCTGCGCTACCGGGATCACCAAAGCGGGGAGATCCTCGTCAATGCGGGGGACTTCATCCTGATCCCCTTTGCGCACGACTTCAGCATGTGGAGCGAAGCGCCAAGCAGCGACACCAATCTGGTGATCGATCCCGTTATCCTGCCCAGCGGTGGCTACCGCCTCGGCAGCATTGATGGCCCGACCGATATGCGGGCACTGGTGGGCTACTGCATATTCCAGTCGGACGATGCGAGCTTGTTGTCCTCGCTGCTGCCCGAAGTGGTTGTGGTGCGCAGCGAATATCGGCTGGCGATGCTGATGCAGTTGCTCGGCGATGAGGCTGTGGGCACCAAGCCGGGACGAGAAGTGGTGTTGCAGCATCTGCTCGAAGTGCTGCTGATCGAAGCGCTCCGCTCCACTGCCGATCTGGGAGAATCACCGGGATTGCTGCGCGGCTTGGCGGACGAGCGGCTCGCGGTGGCGCTCAGGGGCATGCATGCAAGACCGGAGCGCGGCTGGACCGTGGCCGAGCTGGCGCGAGAAGCCGCTTTGTCCCGCTCAGGTTTCCACGATCGGTTTCAAGGCGCTGTGGGCATGGCGCCGATGGAATATCTCAAGTCCTGGCGACTGGCTCTGGCCAAGGACCTGCTGCGCAAGCGGGAAGCGAGCGTAAGCGAGATTGCCCGCCAGGTCGGATATCGCTCGGCCAGCGCCTTCAGCGTGGCCTTTATGCGCGAAGTCGGCGTATCGCCGGTGCGTTATGCGCGCGAGGTCGCTGCTGCGTCATCCGGCATGGCGGCAGAAGAATTCGAAGGCGCTATCGCCTGACGGAGAAGCTCAGGGAAACCTGGTCCGCGCTCAAAGGCGGCGTTGTGGAAGTGCCCTTCGTGCCAAAGTATGAGGATGTCACCAGCAGCTATCGGCGGTATTTCCCGAGGTCATTGCTGGAGAACTCAAGCGGAAAGAACACTCATGCGCCGCTGGATAATCCTTCTTGCTACCATGGCGGTGTTGGTCGCGGGCTTCCTGGGCGTGCTGGAGTTGAGCAATGCCAAAGGTTTCCAGCTTTTTGGCGATATCGTCGCGCGCCTCGACACTGATGCGCCCGTCGTGGCGCTCACTTTGGATGACGGCCCGACGCCGGCCTATACCCAAACGGTGCTCGACATTCTCAACGAACGCGACGTCAAGGCGACCTTCTTTCTCACTGGCCGGGAAAGCGCTGAGCATCCGCAGCAGGTTCAAGCCATAGCCGCGGCCGGTCACGAGATCGGCAATCATTCTTGGTCGCACAAGCGCATGGTCTTCATGTCGCCCGCAAGTATTGCCGAGGAAATCGAAAGCACCGATGTCGCCATTCGAAAGACCGGCTATGCGGGCCCGCTGCACTTCCGCCCGCCCTATGGCAAGAAACTCGTCGCCCTGCCTTGGTACCTCGCCCAACACGGCCGCACCACGATCATGTGGGACGTAGAACCTGAAGCTGATGCGGCTGATGCGGCCAGCCCACAGGGCCTAGCCGACCATGCGATTGCCAATGCGACAAACGGCTCCATCATTATCATGCACGTCATGTATGAGAGCCGAGCAGCAAGTAGACTAGCATTGCCTCCTATCATCGATGGCCTCAAGGCCCGCGGTTTCAAATTCGTTACGGTTTCCCAATTGCTGGCCGGCAGATAACAAAGCTCTGCAGCCGATTGATGGGCGTCTGGTCGCCGCATGGACCGGGAAAGCCCGGCGGTGTTTCGCGACGCCATCAAGGCCAGCGAGCTGGAGTGGCAGCGTGGCGCCGCTTGGGCCTTCCGGCAGGCCACGGGCCTCGTCTGGTATTATCGGCAGTCCAATCCCACGATGAGCGCTCTCGGGCGGAGCACCATTTCGCGTCTCGTCGAATACTTAGCCCGTAGTCCGACGATTCACGACGCTGCAGCGGGGTGGATCACGGCCATGATGTGGATGTCGATCTCCTGGTTGTCGATCATGGCCCCCAACCGCCGCGTGCCCTCCAGGGCAAAGCCGTGCTTTCGATAAAGGGCGATGGCCCCGCTATTGTTGGCGAACACCTCGAGTTCCACCCGGCGAAAGCGCCTTGATTGCGCGGTTTCGAGCGTGGCAGCGAGCAGCCGGGAGCCAATGCCCTGGCCGCGGAACTGCGTTACGAGGCCCATCCCCAGCACGCCGGAATGCTCAAATACGGGTTTGCTCTGCCGGCAAATGTCACACCAGCCAATGATTTGAGAACCCGCCAAGGCGACGAACTGTGGATTGCCGTTTTTGATGTTGCCGGCAACAAAGCTCGCTGTGCTCTCGATCGGCGGTGCCTGATGCGAGGACAAAAAGCGCCGCTCCCGGGCCACGCTGTCAAGAGCAGCGTAGAAGCCGTCGAAATCACTCATTGCGATAGGCCTGATCTCGACCTTCCTGCTGCCCATCAGTCGCTCTTGTTGTTCTTAATTTCCGTTCAGCTGGGGTAGAACGCAAGCAAGCGTACCCAAGGCGTATCCCCCAGCCTTGCCACGCTAAGCCGGCACGACTGCATTTCGTTTTTCCAGCCGGATCATGCACAAGGCAGCCATCAGCCCGAAGGCGCAAAGAGCGCTGGCAAACAGGAAAACGCTGCCGCTGCCGGAGGCGTAGAGCTGCCCGCCCACAAGGATAAAGACGCTGCCGAGGAGCCCCCCTGCTGCCGCATAGGAGCCGGTAGCGCTGGCAAGAAAGTGCGGGGCAACATGTCGGCGCATATAGGCGGCGACGCCAACTTGGGTAAGGCCCAGGGTCGCGCCTTGCAGTAACTGCATCAACAGGGTGGGCAAGATGTCGGTCGAGTAGCCGAAGGTACCCCAGCGCAACACGCCGGCAAGACACCCGATGCTGATGATCATGCCGGGCGTCAGCCGCGTCGTGATGCGGCTGGCAAATGCGAAGGCAATGATTTCGGCGGCGACGCCGATGGTCCAGAACATGCCGATCTCGAAGGTCGAATACCCAGCGCCCAGCCAGCGAAACGTGCTGTAAGCATAAAACAGGCCATGGCAGGCCTGGGAAATGGCGGCACTGCCGATAAGGAGCAGGAAGCTGCGGTTGCGCAAGGCCTTGGCAATCGCCGCAGTCGAGATCGGTCCGATCGCTGCACCATCCCCGCGGCCGGGGAGGGCGCTTGAAAGCCCGGCCTGCAGTGCAAGAACCAGGATGAGCACGAGGACAATGACGGTGGGGCTCGACCAGTCGACCAGATAGCCGCAAAGCAGGGTCGTGACCACGACCGACGCCGAGCCCCAGGCTCGCACCCGGCCAAATTCCAGCCGGTATGTGGCAAGGTTGGCAATCAGGATCGACTCGCTGAGGGGAATGAGTGGCGCGCTGACGAACCGGAGGATGAGGTAAACGCCGGCCACGATGAGAGGGCCATTGGCGGCCAGCAAAGCGGCGGAGGCTAGCGTGGCGAGCACGACGAGGCCGAACAGGATCGCCTTGTTGCTCCGGGTGCGATCGGCCACACCGCCAACCACGGGATTGACCACGACGGCCAGCGCCGAGGCAAGCGCGAGGCAGACCCCGATCTCTTGTACCGAAAGGCCGCCTGATTTCAGCCAAAGCGGCATGAAGGTGATGCCGATCGCCACCTGCGCATAAAGCGCAAAATAATACGCGTTGAACGCCATGCCCGAAACTGCCCACCCCGCTGCCACGTCAACGCGCTTGCCAGAGGCAACACCTTGTTGTCCCCCAACGGAGCGCGTCCTCCCCCCGGGCAGTCCGCCACTAGCCTTAGGCTGAGCGCCGCGCGATTTCCAGAAGCATCCAGCGGTTGGCACGCGCAAACGCATTACCTCCGTCGGGTGTTGCCGGATGGCCAGAGAGCGACGCCACTCTGGAGCCCCTAGGTGACGACAGTTTGCTGGCGGCGCGCAGTCAGGCGCCTTCAGTTTGTCCATGCAGCAGCTTCTGGATCTCCGCCATGGTGGCTGCCGGCAGCGGTCCTTTTTCAAGCGCCCCCAGGTTGTCGCGCACCTGCTCTTCCGTCTTGAAGCCGGGAATAGGGAAGGTGTTAGCTGACCTCGCCAGGTTCCACCCCAACGTGCCCTGGGCCAAGGTCCGGCCGCCCTGGGTGAGCAGGTCCCGCAGCGCTTCGATGCGGCTCAACACTTGTGGGGTCGGTACCCCGTTTTCGAAGTGCCGCACCCAGGGATGGCCCGCGCCGCGGACATCGGTAGCATCCATCCGGCTGGCAGAGTTGAACTTGCCCGACAGCAGGCCCATGGCCAAGGGCGACCTGTTCAAGCTGGCCAGTCCGGCTTCCGCGCAGAGCGACAGCATGGCAGGCCCGTCGTGCAGGATGTTGAGTTCCTGTTGCACACCGGCAAAGTTGGGGAACTTCAGCATGCGGCGGGCCGCCGCGGCATCATCCGTGCTCCAGCCCCAGGCTCGGATCTGCCCTTTTTCAACCAGGCGCTCCAAAGCCTCGCCGGCCTGCTCCGCCTCCTGATCGCCAAGTGTACCGGGATGAATCTGGTAAAAATCGATCACATCGGTCTTCAGTCGCTTGAGCGATTGCGCCACGGCCCAATGGATATAGCGCGAACTTACATCTACGGCGCCTAAAGCGCGGCGCTCGGCGTCATAGGTGAAGCCGAACTTGGTCGCGATCACGGCCTGGTCGCGGCGACCTTGCAGTGCGGCGCCCAGCACTTCCTCGCTATGGCCGGTGCCATAGGCATCGGCGCTGTCAAAGAGATTGGCGCCAAGCTCGAGTGCGAGGTGGATGGCGCGAACGGACTGGCTGTCGTCAACGGCGCCCCAGCCGTCGCTACGGCCATCAAGCGTGAACTCGCCCCCGATAGCCCAGCAGCCGAGGCCGACCGCGCCGACCTTCCAGCCCGTGCGCCCAAAAATACGTGTGGTTGTCATGCCGACCCCCTAGTGAGTGTGGTGAGCAACAAATTGGTTGAGCGACCCTCGCTCGGCACCAAGATCGGCGAGCAGCCAATCGTCAAGGAGCGCCAGCTTGCGCCGGGCAATCTGTTGCTTTCTCCAGTTTTTGATCTTGCAAAGAAGTCGTCCAAACATCCAAGCCTCCGATCATGTTGCGAAGCGGTTGATGTTGCAGTTTTGCGGTGATGCGCAGCCCTGACGCGCTCTGTAGCGCCGGCTACGGCTGTGTTTATTGCGCGTCTTCCCGGGGATCGGCTACGATCGACGCTGCAAAGGGCTTTGCAGGATTGAAAAATGGACCTGTCCTGGGACGGATTACGACTGTTCCTCGATGTTGCCCGCTTGGGCGGGCTGACGGCCGCCACGAGCAAGACTGGCGTATCTGCGGCAACCCTGGGACGCCGGATCACGGCGCTGGAGCGGCAGGTCGGCGAGCGGCTTTTCGTGCGCTCCCAGACCGGCTATCGCCTGACGCCGGTTGGGGAAGAGCTCCTGGTGCGGGCCGAAGAGGTTGAAGCATCCATGCTCGCGCTCAAGCGCTGGAAGGATGGGGCCATCGGGGAACGGGTGGTGCAGGTTTCGGCGGGACCATGGACCTCCGCTTTTCTTGGTCGGCAGATCGGCCGGGTATGGACAGCCACGGATCGCTTCGGGCTTGAACTGGTGACCGCCAACCAGAAGGTCGATATTGGTCGGCGCCATGCCGATCTGGGCATCCGCAACCAGCGCCCCACCGAGCAATGGTTGGTGGGGCGACTGATCGGCAAGGTGGCATATGGGCTTTATGCCAGGCCAGAACTCGTCAGCGGGGTTGCGGCCGGTTACTTTGTCGGCGTGGCCGGGGAAGCCAGCCAGACCCATTCTGCCCGATGGCTGCATGCCCGTCACGGCGACCGCATTGCCGTGCGCGGCAATGATGCCTTGAGCGTGCTCGAACTCGTGGCCGCAGGCGCCGGCATTTCCGTGTTCCCCTGCTTCGTCGGTGACAGCGATCCGCGGCTTGCGCGCCTAGCGGAGGCTATCCCCGAACTCGAAACCGAACAGTGGCTCGTGGCCCATCACGAGGAGCGCCACAGCTTTGCCGTGCGTACCGTCAGCGAGCGCATTGCGGCGCTGATGCGCGAGCACGGCGCCTTGTTCCGTGGCCAGCAGAGCCGGACCAATTGAATGGCATAAAGGTCAAGTCGACGACTGCCGCCCAAGATAGGCGGCGTACCAGTGCTTGAAATCCTCTTGCTCGGCGTATTGTGGGTAGGTCTGGGCGATCTCCGCGACAATCCTGCTAGGGGACGGTGGCGCGCAGCGCGATGATCTCGGGGCTGCGGGGCAGCCGGAAGCAGGAGTGATCGTGGTGACTGCCGACGGCGAGGGAGCCGATTGGCTTGCCGTCGGCACCGCTGATGATCGACCACATCCAGCGTTGCTGATGGGTTTCGTCCGCATTGCCCCATTCCCGGCTGCGCTGGAAGCTTCCCGGCAATCGGGGTATTGCCTTGAGGCCAGCTTCGCGCAGGGCGGCGTGCACAGGGCGGAACAGCTCGGCATTGAGCGTGCCATAGGCAAGATCGCCGACTTCTTCGAATTGCTGCTGGAACTCCTGCAGCCGCACGGGCAAGATGCGGGCAAGTTCAAGGTCGACCATCGCCTGGGCGCGCTGGGCGAGGGCGTGAATGTCAGTGCCGGCCTCGTCCGTCAGCAATGGAACCCGCGCCGGTACTAGGGTTGAGCTTTGCTGCGCAACGATTTCCACCAACAATCTTGCCGCTCGGGCAGCGCCATTGCTGTCAATGGTGCTGGCCAGTGCCCGGGCCCGGGTGGCGGTTTCGGGTTGGAGCCCTGTGTTGAGGGCGACGCAAAGGGACTCCATTGTTGGTGCGGCACCAGGATGCGCTACGCCAATCCCGAGCCGCTCGATCTGTCGTGCCCAAAACGGTTGGTCAGCGCCTTGGGGCACGATCACCTGCGGGGCACCCGCCCGTGCAGCGGTGGTGGTGGTGCCGGCGCCGCCATGATGGACCACGACGGCAACACGCCTGAAAAGTGCCTGTTGGTTGACCTCACCGACGAGAAAACAGTCGCTTTGTTGGTCGGGCAGCGTGAGCCCAGCCCAGCCCCGCGCCAGAACTGCGCGGCGCCCATGGGCGCGGATAGCGGTTACCGCGGTTTGGACCAAGCGGTCGGCATTGGGCGCCGCTATGCTGCCATAGCCAAAATAAACGGGCGGAGTGCCAGCGTTCAAAAAGGCCTCCAGTTCGGGTGGCAGCGGGCGCGTGTCGGGCAGGATCCAGGCCCCGGTCTGCTCCGGTGCACAAAGATCGGTTGGCTCCCAGGGGCAGAGCGCCGCCTCCGAAGCCAGGAGCGGGCGCGTCGTAAAGACATGCTGGCGAATATCGGTCACTGTCGGCAGGCCCATGGCGATCCGTTGTCGGTTGATCGTGCCGCCGAAAAGGGCGTTCATCACCTCGAGGTTGTGGTTCCACAGTGCGCGGTGGTCGGTCTCTCCCGTTGGGCGGGAATGACCGGGATAGGAAAGTGGCGGGTGGTGCTCGGATGGCAGGTACATCGGGCAGAACGATGCGTGCATAAAGGGCAGGCCGCGCTTTTCGGCCACGCACTGAGCCGCGCCAACCGAAGGCATAAGACCGGTCGCGAGGATTGCATCGCAGCCGGCGGCTGCCGCGTCGATGGTCCGGCACTGGGCGGCGATCATCCTCATCCCGTAACCCGGGATATCGCTGGGAAATCGTTGAGCGAGCGCAATCCACTCTCGCACGCGCATGAAGGCGGGGACCAACTCAACGCCGGCACGTTCGGCAAGCTCCACAAACTCCTGGTCGCCCGGAGCGGACAGCACCGCTTCCACACCGACCGCCTCGAGCGCGACTGCAAGCGCCACAATAGGTTCGACGTCACCCCGCGACCCATAGGTCGACAAAAATACCCGCATCGATGCACTCCCTTTGCTTGGATACGGCAAGGGTTTTACGGCAGGTCCCTAGGCTTGAAGCAAGCCGCTTGTGATCTACATATCGAAGTGGGCAAGGGGTTGAGACCGATGTGTGTACCGAGGCCCAACTTAGCACGCCGAGGATCGACGTTCAGCCGGCCGCGGCAAACCCCAGTCGCCAAATGGCTGGCGCCGCCAGGGATACACCTGATAGCAGCAGCAGCGAGAACGCCACGCGGCGCAGCGTGAGGACCGCAAATGGCGGCGGCCAGCGTTTTGCGGCATAGGTGGTGGCGGTAACCACGGGCGCCGCCAACAGCGCCCACCAACTTGCCTCATAGGGGAAGCTGCCGGTCAACCCCACCAAGGACAGCCGGAACAAGGCGTTGACGCCAAAGATCAGCACCAAGGTGTCCCTGATGGCGGCCGCTGGCAGGGGTTGGCGATAGAAGTGATAGATCAAGGGCGGTCCGGCCGTGGAGAACATCCCGCCCAGAAAGCCGCCCAATGCACCCACCAGGACGAACGAACCCGAAGAAGATCGGTTGGGCAGCGGATGCGGCTGCAGGATCAACTGGATGCTGGCACCAACGATGACGGCGCCCAGCAGCAGGCGTAGTCCGTCCAGATTGGCGTCCGCAAGCCATTCGAGCATGAAATAACCCAGCACCACCAAAAGGAGGCTGGCGCCAATGGCGAGGCGAAACTCGCTCCAGGCCACGTTACGCCAGCCTCGGGCCAACACCTGAGTTGCATTGACCACCGTGAGGATGCTCACGATCACCGCGGCTTCGGGCAGGGGCAGCAGCCCGAGAATGCCGATACCGCCCATCATCAACAGGCCAAAGGCAAAGCCCGTCAGCGTCTGCACATAAGCGGCAGCGCCGGCAAGGACCAAGAGCATGGCGACATTCAACGGGTCCATTACCAGCCTGCAAACAGAATCAACGCCCGGGATAATAGCTGCATTCCCCGGGCGTGGCGCCGTGAGGCGGCAAATCAACGACTGACCGCTGCTCTCTGGACTTCGTTCTGCGCAACTGGGACGGCGAAGCGCCAGGCATTGTCAGCCAGATAATCGACGAGCCGCCGGCCCGGTCGCCCGGTGAGTTGGCTGAAATCGTCAGTGACCTGGCTGAAATGACCCGCGCGAGTAGCAGTAAAGATCGGCAGCATCTGTTCAACCAGAGCTGGCGCCAGTTTCATGCGCCCCGACTCGCGCTTGAACTGCGCCTCGTCGACACCCTCGTAGGTGACGGTGCGGCCGCTGATCGCGGAAAGCGCCGCTGCGGCTTCGGCGATGTCGCGCGCATCAATCAAGCTGGTCGTGGCATCGCCCGCGGGAAGCGCAAGCCGGCCAAGCTCCATGATGCCGGGGTGCCAGCGCCCGTGGAAATTGTCGAGGAACCAGTTTGGGCGCAGGATCGCGTAGGGCGCGCCTGAGCTTTCGATCTGCCGCTCCAGTTGCCGCAGCGGAATGGCGTCATTGGCATCCACCCCCAGAGCTGATTGCAACACCAACTTAATGCCGCGCCGCGCTGCGGCCTCGACGAAGGGGCCAAGCAGTAAATGTGGTTCGGCCGAGGTCGGAACGACGAGGTAAGCCGCATCGGTGCCGGCAAGCGCCGCTTCAAAAGTCGGGGCCTGACTATAGTCCAGCAGCACTGTGTTGGCGTCACCTCCTCGCCTTGTGCCGATTTTGACGCTGTGCCCGGCGATCAGCAGCCGATTGGCCAGGTGCTGCCCAACTGTGCCGGCTCCGGCCGCAACAAGTATGGTCTTGAACATCACGTTCTCCTTTCTAACCAGGAGAAAGATGGCGCGCCCTGAGAGGACAAGCCATGTGAGACGATCTCCCGTTTCTTGCAGATCGTCTTGAAAAGGTGCAGGAGAGCGGCATGAATGTGCTTGATCAATGGATCCGCATGTACGCCCGCAGCCGGATGACCCTCGTCCGCAGCCGGGTGGTTGAGCCTTGGGGCTTCCGGCTCGATCCGGGGGCAATGATCGCCTTTCACCTCGTCTGGCAGGGGACCGCTTGGCTTCGCCGGGCTGGCGAAGCGCCACTCCGGCTGGAAGAGGGTGATCTGGTGGTCCTGAGTGATGGAAAGGCCCACGATCTCGTGGCCAGCCCCAAGGGCGAGGCGCCCCCCGTCAGCCAGTTCGTGCAACAAGGATTTGATGTCACCAGCCAGTCTCCTGACGCGGTGATCTTTTGCGGGCGCTTCCAGGTGGATGGCACGCGGCGGCTGGGACAATCGGCGCTACCGCCCTGCATTCACCTGCCCGCCGCCGAGCTCCGCAAGGACAATGGCATTTTGCCGATCGTGCTGCTGCTGGCCGAGGAACTGGAGCACCAGGGCTTGGGCAATGAAAGCCTGGTGGAAAGTCTTGCCGACAGCCTGCTGGTTTACGTGCTGCGCCGTGCAGCCGAGCGCGCCGGGCATTCCGCCGGATGGTTGCCGGCAATGAAGGATCCCAACCTTGCCAAGGTGTTCCGGGCGATCCATGCCGATCCCGCCGCCAAATGGACTGTCGAGGGCATGGCGAAGGTGGCGGGGCTGTCGCGCGCTGCCTTTGCCAGACGATTCCATGACCGGGCGGGAGAGCCGCCATTGACCTATCTCAAAGGTTGGAGACTGACTCTGGCCGCCAGAAAGCTCGCCAGTGGCCCCACTTCGGTAGGGTCACTAGCGAGCGAAGCCGGCTACGCCTCGGAGGCGGCTTTCACGCGGGCGTTCAAGGACTATCACGGCCTCGCGCCCCGAGCTTATCTGCAGACGCTCCAAAGTGGCGCGCGCTTGCCTGATGGACAAGCAATCCAGGAACTGCGTCAAGCATCGCAAAGCGCCTGATCCAAGATCAACTCCGCCAATGCAGACATGTGCTTGCATTTGCCGGCAATGCTGCCCTATGCTGGCTTTATCCACAGGGGTGCTCCGTATGGTCGGGGCTGAGATGAGGGCGGCAAGCCTTCGGACCCTATAGCTGATCTGGGTAATACCAGCGGAGCGAGGCGGGCCATGTTCTCAGGCGCACAGATTTCCCTTTATCCAATGACCGGCGACTTTGTCGGCGTGATCATGAACGCGCTGGGTGCGCTCGATCCCTATCGTGAACGCTTGCGCATCGAGACCGATGACATCTCGACCTTGTTGGTCGGTCCGCCCGAAGTGCTGTTTCCCGCCATGCGCGATCTGTTCAGTGCCGCCGCGCGCGCCGGCACCCATTGCGTGCTTTCGGCGACGATCTCGCGCGGCTGCCCGGGCGAGCCCGATGATGCCATCTGCCAGTCCCATTTGTTCGAAGGGCCGGTTGCGCCTCTTGAGGAGCGGCGCGCCAGCGCGCTTGCGGCAGTGCAAGATGCGCCCGACATCGGCGTCTTCGGGGTGGCCCAATTGTCTCTCTATGTGATGGGACAGGGCCATCACATGGACGAAATCTATGGCTGCATCGACTTTCTCAAACAGTCGGGCACCTTCGAAAAGTCCAAGCATTTCGCCACCAAGCTCAATGGCGACACCGGTGCGCTATTCGCCACGATCGAGCAGGCCTTTTGCCGGTTTGGACCGCCCGAGGGACATGTCACTATCGACCTGACCGTGTCGGCCAACAGCCCTAGCGCGCGCTGAGCGGAAGGTCTGGCATGGCGCAGTTGTTCTCCTTCGGGCGACTTGTCGCCCGGTTTCTCAGTTACGCAGGGCCCGCCGTGTTTTCGGTGGTGACCCTGATCCTGGCCTGGGAAGCTTATGTGCAGCTTTCGGGCATCTCCCCAACGGCGTTGCCGGCGCCATCCCGCATTATCGTCCAAGGCTACCAGAACCGGGACGCGCTGGCCGGGCACACATTAGCGACCTTGCAGGCCACCATTTTGGGTTTCGGCTGCTCGCTCTGCGCCGCATTGCTGTTTTCGGTCGTGGTGGACTTCTTTCGCCCGGTACGGCGGGCGTTGTTTCCGGTGTTCATCATCACCCAGACCCTGCCGCTGGTCGCCATCGCGCCGCTCATCGTGCTCTGGTTCGGCTTCGGGCTGACGCCCAAGATCGTGCTCGTGGCACTGGTGACCTTTTTCCCCATGCTGGTGGCGCTGGTGCAGGGCTATGACTCCACCGACCGCGATATCGAGGGGCTGTTGGCGTCCATGGGAGCCTCGCGGTGGCGCCGGTTCAGGATGGCGCGGCTGCCTTCGGCCTTGCCTTATTACTTTGCCGGGCTGCGCATTTCCATCACCTATGCCGTAGTCGGGGCGATCTTTGCCGAATATGCCGGGGCGGTCCGGGGCTTGGGCATCTATATTCTCAATGCCAAGAACAATTTTCGCCCCGACCTGGTGCTGGCCGCCGTCGTCGTCAGCGCGACGCTGACCCTGCTCCTGTTTGGCGCTACCGTCTTGGTGCAGCGGCTGACGATGCCCTGGACCCGCTTGGCGCAGAGGCGCCCATGACCACGCCCAGGCTTGAACTGCGCAACTTGGGCAAGAGCTTTGGCGATTCCGAAGTTCTGGCCGACATCAACTTGAGCGTTGGAGCAGGAGAGTTCGTTTCGATCCTCGGCCCTTCCGGCGCTGGTAAATCCACCATCCTACAGCTGCTGACCGGAGCGGTGTCCACTGATGGTGGGGAAATGCTGTTTGATGGGGCGCCACTCGCCCCAAAGAGCCACCCCTTTGCCTTCATGCCGCAACGCGATGCGCTGATGCCGTGGCGGCGGATCATCGACAATGCCACGCTTGGCCTTGAGGTGGCGGGCATGACGCGCAAGGCGGCGCGGGCGGCGGTCCAGCCGCTGTTTGCTGAGTTTGGTTTGGCCGGATTTGAAAACCATTACCCCGCGCAGCTTTCCGGCGGCATGCGGCAGCGTGCAGCGCTGCTGCGCACAGTGGTGCAGCATAAATCCATGCTGCTGCTCGACGAGCCTTTCGGAGCCCTGGATGCCCTGACCCGCACGCGAATGCAGCGCTGGCTGGCTGGGATGTGGACGCGCCATCGCTGGACCGTGTTGCTGATCACCCACGATGTCCGCGAAGCGGTGCTGTTGTCCGACCGGATCTACCTGTTGTCGCCGCGCCCAGCGCAGATCGTGCGCCGCATCGACGTGCCGCTTGAGCATCCGCGACCCCCAGCAGGGTCGGCGGTCATCGCCCAAATCGAAGCCGATATCCTGCAGACCTTGTTTGAACCGGAGGAATAATCATGCCGCTTTCGCGCCTGCTGCTGATCCTTGGCCTTGCCGCCGCCCTCGCCAGTCCACCCGCACTGGCCCAGCCGGTGCCGGTGACCATGGCGCTGGACTGGACGCCCAACACCAACCATGTCGGCCTGTTTGTTGCCCAAGCCAAGGGCTTTTATGAGGATGCGGGGGTCGCAGTTGAGATCCTGCCTTATTCCGACACTTCCGCTGGCACGCTCGTGGCCAATGGGGTGGCAGATTTCGGTATTCTTGGCTCCATCGGCCTGTTCACCCAGCGCACGGCCGGGGTCGATCTGGTCGCGACTTATGCACTGGTGCAGACCGAAACGGGGCGCCTGGTGTTCAACGGCGACCGGCAGGATATCCAAAGCCCCAAGGACCTTGACGGCAAGACTTATGCCGGCTTTGGCAGCGACTGGGAGAGTGCCCTGATTGGCACGATCATCCGCGCCGATGGCGGCCGGGGGGAATTCGAGACGGTCACCCTGGGCACTTCGGCCTATGAAGCGCTGGCCAACGGCGCGGTGGATTTTACCCTTGAAGTTTATACCTGGGAAGGCGTCAAGGCGGAGCGAGACGGGCGCCCACAACGTGCCTTCCGCTATGCCGATTGGGGCGTGCCCGACCAGCACACCAACTTCATCGGCACCACCGGCGCCTTTTTGGCTGAGCACCCGGACACTGCCAAGGCGTTCCTTGGCGCGAGCCAGCGCGGTTACGCCTATGCCGTCGCCCATCCCGACGAGGCGACCGATATTCTGGTCGCAGCCAATAGCGACGCGCTGCTGGACCGGGACTTTGTGCGCGCATCGCTGCAGGCGCTGATCGATGGGCACTACCTGCGGGCCGAGATTGGGGCCGTGGGCGTCATCAATCCCGCCAAGATGGAGGCGATGGGCACGTTCCTGTTTGAAGCCGGCATCCTCAAGGACGGCGACGGCAATCCTCTGGCCGCCAAGCCTGACTTCTCCGGCTACTATACCAGCGCCTATGTGGAAGCCGCGCCGTGACACCAAGGCGGCGCATGGGGCTCAACGCGGTGATCTATGGGCTGGGGAGTCATGAAGCAGGCTGGCGCATGCCTGAAAGCAATGCGCTGGCCTCGACTGATCTGGGCTATTGGACCGACATCGCTCGTCGGGCTGAAGCGGGTGGGTTCGATGCTTTGTTTCTGGGCGATGTACTGGCGCTGCAGCAAAGCGCCGACCGGCACCTCTCGGACGCGATGGACCCCTTCATCATCCTTTCGGCGCTGGCGGCAGTGACGGAGCGGATTGGGCTAATCGGTACGGCCTCGACCAGCTTTGATCATCCCTTTCATCTCGCCCGCCGCTTTGCTTCGCTCGATCACCTCAGCGGTGGCCGGGCGGGCTGGAATGTCGTCACCTCCTCCAATGCGCTTGAGGCCCACAATTTCGGGCTCGACGCCATGCCTGAACATGGCGAGCGCTATGCGCGGGCCGCAGATGTCACCGCGGCTGTGCTGGCACTTTGGAGTTCCTGGCAGGCCGATGCCCGGATCGCGGACAAGCAGGCGGGCCGCTATCTTGATCTCGCAAAGGTTCGGACAGTAGATCATCACGGTCAGTTCGTGCGAACCCGCGGGCCGCTGAACGTGCCGCGCTCGCCGCAGGGCCGCCCTTTGCTGGCGCAGGCCGGCGCCTCTGAGGCCGGGCGTGATTTCGCGGCGCGCTATGCCGATCTGGTGTTCACGGTTCAGGCCGATCTTGCCGAGGCGCAACTGTTTTATCGCGACATGAAGGCAAGGGCTTCCCGCCACGGCCGGCCACCGGAAAGCCTGCTGATTTACCCTGGCATCGTGCCTATTGCTGCCCCGACGCGGGCGCAGGCGGAAGAGCGCTTGGTGCAGTTGAATGGGTTCATGGTGCCTGAGCACGCGCTGGCCAAGCTCTCCGAGTTCCTGGGCACCGACTTGTCTGCGGCACAGCTGGATGACCCCCTGCCTCCTTTTGTCGGGGCAGGGGCTCCCAGCCAGTCGAGCCAAAGCCGCGTGGCTGTTTTGGTTGGCATCGCCAAACGGGAGGGGCTCAGCCTGCGGCAGTTGCTGATGCGTCTTGCCAGCGGTCGAGGGCATCTGCTGGCGGTCGGAACGGGCGCCGAGATCGCGGCGACCATGCAAGAATGGTTCGACCAAGGGGCCGCGGACGGGTTCAACGTGATGGCACCGTTGATGCCGGCCGATCTGCAGAGCTTTGTGGATCTGGTGATACCAGAGCTCACCGCATCGGGCCTGTTTAACGCAAGCGGGGAAACGCTGCTGCGGCAGCGCGTCCAACTCGGTCCGGCATAGGTCAGTCCACGGCCTGCCGGTGCAGGCTCTTGGTGTAGAGCCGGTACATCGACAACGTTCCGGCGGCTTCAAGGTAAACCTTGGCCCGCAGGTCCCGCAATTGCCCGCCGCGTTGCAGCACCAGTCCCAGCGCCAGCCGCGCTGCTTCCTCGGGAGTCGCGGCGACCTGAATAAACTCTTCCGGTGCGCCTTCTGTCGGGGCGCAATCTACGACGCGATATTTCTTACTCAAACCCAGCACTCAGACGCATATCGGCGGCTCCCTTCGAATTGACCATTGCTGTTGGGACTGTCACCGAGGACCTGCTGACGAGCGCAAGGAAGCAACTTCCTGTTTGAGCCGTTCGATCTCCTGCTGGGCAGCTTCAAGCTGCCGCTCCAGGTCAGCGATCCTTATATCTGCCAGCTGGAGTTCGCTTTGCTCGGGCACCAGCTCACCATTGGGTACATCCTTGATCTTGTCGCTCATACCAGCTTTTCTTCGCACTTGGTGATTGCCGCTAGTCTAGCCCGTCCTATCCTCCCGGGACAATGGCATGGCGACCCTTATCGCCGCGCCGAAGCCGGGTTGTGGAGAATGGATGCGAGCAGATGGCCGAGGGCGACTGAAAACTGCTGCATAGCGCGCATTGTCCCATTGCGGAACCGTGGCGAGATCGAGGCGTTGGCCATTAGCATGGGTAAACTAGAGGGGAACTAATGGCAGCGCGACCGTCGCCACCGGCCGGAACTTTGCGTTTTGGTGGACAATGTTGGTGGCTGCCGCCTTGGTGATATTCGGGCTGCCTATCTTGGGGGGCGGCGCATGGCTGATCACGCTTGGGGGGGCGTGGTACTATCTGCTGGCTGGTGCTGGCCTGCTGGCGACCGCCTATTTCCTGTTCAGGCGTGAGTTTACGGCGGTCTGGATTTACGGGTTGACTTATCTGGGCACTGTCGCTTGGGCCTTGTGGGAAGCTGGTCTAGATGGATGGGCCCAGGTGCCGCGATTGGTGGCGCCGACGGTCGTTCTGGTTCTGGTGCTGACGACTATTCGGTCGCTGCGGCGCCCCGAAGGCGCCTCCCGCTCCACACTGGCGGGCACAGCAGCCGGGATCGCCGCTTTGGTGGCATGCATCGGCGTGGCGGGCAATCTTGGGCCAGACCTGCACGCTCAGGAAGTGCCGCCCTCCGACGCCGCCACACCGGGCAGCCCCGAGCCGGCAGCGCCACCACCCGCCCCCGTTGAAGCGGCCCCGGTGGGGCCCACGCCCGAGGCGTCCCCGGCTGAAGCGTCCGAACCGGCGCTGGCGACGCCGGTTGCGCCGCGCTATGTGACGCTGGAAACCGGGGTCGATTGGCCCGCTTATGGCGGCACGCATCGCGCTGCGCGCTATTCCCCGCTCGACCAGATCACCGGCGACAATGTTGGCCAGCTCGAGCAAATCTGGGAGTTCCGCACCGGCGATCTGCCCGAGAACGACGAGCCGTTCGGCAACCAGAACACGCCGGTCAAGGTCGGCAATCGGCTTTACCTCTGTTCGGCGCTCAACAAGATCAGCGCCCTCGATGCCGCGACCGGCGCCGAGTTCTGGACCTATGATCCGCAGACCCCGGTAGATGCCATCGGCTATAATGCTTCCTGTCGGGGCCTGGTTTATTTCGAGGATCCCGCCGCCGACCCCAATGCGCTGTGCGCCAGCCGGGTGGTCAACCTGACCCATGATGCGCGCATGATCGCGCTCGACACCCAAACTGGCCAGCCTTGCGACAAATTCGGCAATGCGGGCATAGTCAATCTGCTCGAAGGCATTGGCGACACTGCGCCCGGCTTTTACGCCCCGACTTCGCCCCCGACCCTGGTGCGCGACGTGCTGGTGGTCGGCAGCCAGGTGAGTGACGGGCAAACCCGCGAAGCGCCCTCCGGCGTGATCCGTGGCTACGACGCTAGGACGGGGGAACTCAAATGGGCCTGGGACATGGGGCGCCCCGACCAGAAGGGGCTGCCCCCCGAAGGCGAGATCTACACACCGGGCACGCCCAATATGTGGACCATCGCGTCAGGCGATGACGAGCTGGGGCTGGTTTACATGCCCATGGGCAATTCCGCTGTGGATTACTGGGGCAGCGACCGCTCGGACGCGGAGAACACCTATTCCACCGCCATCGTAGCGCTGGATGTGGAAACGGGCGACGTCGCCTGGCACCACCAGACCGTGCACTACGATGTCTGGGATTACGATCTGGGCGGGCAGGGGACGCTGGTGGACTTCCCCACGCCCGATGGTCCGGTCCCGGCTATCATCATGCCCTCCAAGCAGGCGCAGTTCTATATCCTCGATCGCGCTACCGGCGAGCCCCTGGTCAATATCGAGGAGCGCCCGGCACCACAGGGTGGCGTCGAGCCCGAGCGGCTCTCGCCCACCCAGCCCTATGTCACCGACTTCCCCAATCTGCTCAAGGCAGACCTGACCGAAGCCGATATGTGGGGAACGACGCCCCTTGACCAATTGTGGTGCCGCATCCAGTTCCGCCAGGCGTCCTATGAAGGTGTCTATACCCCGCCGACGGTGGATCGGCCCTGGATTCAGTTCCCCGGCTATAATGGTGGGGTGGATTGGGGCGGGGTTGCCGTTGATCCGGTCAATGGCATCATGATCACCAACTACAACAACATGCCCAACTACAATCAGCTGGTGCCGCGCGAAGAGGTGAATGCCGCCGGGGTGTTGCCGATCACCGATCCCAACTACGATCCCGATGCTGGTGGTGGCTCGCATGGCAGCCTCAGCCCGCAGGCGCAGACGCCTTATGGCATTCGCGTCAATGCCGGCTGGCGCGTGCCATTTACCGGGATGCTGTGCAAGCAGCCCCCTTATGGCGGGATCGCGGCCATCGACCTCAACACCCGCGAAGTGCTGTGGGACCGCCCCTTCGGCTCGGCGCGCAAGAATGGCCCATTTGGCATCCCCTCCATGTTGCCGCTCGAGATCGGCACGCCCAATAATGGCGGTGGCGTGGTGACGGCTTCGGGGCTGTTCTTCATTGCCGCGACCACCGACGACCTGCTGCGCGCCATCGACATTGAAACGGGCGAGGAGCTTTGGCAGGTAGCGCTGCCCGCTGGCGGGCAGGCGACCCCGATGACCTATGAGGCGGAGGGCCGGCAGATCATCGTGATCAATGCCGGGGGGCACGACTTCATGGAAACCCCGATCGGCGACTATTTCATCGCCTATGCCTTGCCGCAGGCTGCAATCTAAGCGGGGCAAAGGAGCCTAGCTGTTGCTGGCATGGTCCCGGCGGCCCGACCAAGCTGTATAGCGTCACAACCAGGAAAACGATGATCCCAGCGTCAACCTTTGCCTTCGATATGAGCTTTTGCGGACCACCGCCGACGCTTGCCACCCTCTGGGGCCGCTGGAATCTGGACCCCGTCCTTTTGATCGCCCTGGTGCTGGCGGGCCTCGTCGCCGCGCTCGCTTTGCGGTCGGCGTCCCGGCAGCGCCAACTGGCAGCGGGCGCGAGTTGGGCCCTGGTGGCAACGCTTTTCGTGTCGCCTTTATGCGCGCTGACCGTGGCGCTGTTCTCGGCCCGCGTGGGGCACCACATCCTCCTCACCATGGTGGTGGCGCCCTTGTTGGCGCTGGCGCTGCCGCCTGAGTGGGGGCGGCGGGTGAAGCTTTTCCCGGCGCTGCTGGTCTCGACCGTGGCGCTCTGGCTCTGGCATGCGCCCGATTTCTATGCTGCGGCGTTCACCCATCCTGCGATTTATTGGGCCATGCAGGTGAGTTTGCTGTTGGCTTTCACCGGGCTGTGGCTGGGCATGCTGCGGGCCGACAATGCCATGGCCGCCGGGCTGACGGCGCTGTCCGGCGCCATCCAGATGGGCTTTCTGGGTGCGCTGCTGGTGTTTGCCTCCGGCCCGCTCTACCTGCCGCATCTGGCCACGACCCTCGCCTTTGGCTTTTCGCCGATCGAGGACCAGCAATTGGGTGGGCTCATCATGTGGGTGCCTGCCAATCTGCCGCTGCTGGGCGTTGTGATCTGGCGACTGGTTGATGCGCTGCGGCCGGAACGCCGTCCGGCGGTGCAATGACCTGGGGTTTTGTCGTCGCCTGGCTCAAATTCATCCATGTCGGGGGGATCGCGCTCTGGTCGGCGGGGCTCCTGGCACTGCCGTTCCTTTACCGGCAGCGGCGGGGGCTGGAAGACGATGCGCTCCATCGGTTGCACGCCTTTACGCGCTTTTTGTACGTCAAGCTGGTGTCGCCCGGAGCTTTCGTAGCCATTGCTTCGGGAACTGCGCTGATCCTGATGCAGGGCACCTACCAGAACTGGTTTTCGGCCAAGCTGGTCGGGGTCGCAGTGCTGACAGGCATCCACATCTTTTCGGGTTTGGTGATCCTGCGCATTTTCGAGCGCAACGGCCACTATCCCACGGCGCGCTTCATGGTGATCGTGCCCCTGACCCTCACAGTTGTCTGCGCAATTCTGGCGCTTGTGCTGGGCAAGCCACGCCTGCAATGGCCGCAAGGCCTGCAGGCGTTTTTCGCCCCCGGCGCCCTTTCCGAAATGGTCGGCCCCTTTATTGCCGGGTGGATATGATGAGGCCAACCCCATGATCGAACACCAGCTTGCCGCCATGCCAGCTTGCAAAAGCGGTGGCCATGCTCGCGAGCACCGACAGCATCAGGCCGTTAGGCAGGATCTGTTCGGGGTAGAAAATGCGCAGGCCCGCATTGGCGCCGGCAATGGCGACCAGGACCATGGCGGCAACCGCATGGTTCCAGCTGGCAACGCGCACCCGAATGCCGGGAACCGCCAGCAGTTCAGCCGTGCCGGCAAGCGCCGCCAGGACGCCGAAGGCAAAGGCGGCGGAAGCCGACCAGGTGCCGACCTGCACCCAGAACGGATCAGCGCCCCACCAGTAGAAGATATCGATGCCCAAGGTCGCGATAATGAACGCGATGGGAAAGTGCACCATCATCGCGTGGATGGGATGGCCAGCCACGGCAATGGCCGAGCCGATATCCTTGTCGGCAATGGAGCGAATATAGGGATTGGGGTGATCGGAGCGGGCTTCGGCCGGGGTTTCTTCCCGCTGGGCTTCCTGCTCTTCTTCGCTCGCTTGGCTCACCGCAGAGTTCCCTTGTTAAAGAGGCTGTTACTGGTGGCAACGCCAGCATTGCTGGCGGGTTGCAGCGGCGATTTGTCGGCGCTGGATCCGGCGGGGCCGCGCGCTGCCAATCTTGCCACACTGTGGTGGGTGATGCTGATCGGCGCGGCGGTGCTGTTCGGGCTCGTCATGGCCCTGTTCGCGCTGGCTTATCGGCGTCCAACCTGGATCACGCGGGTCACGCCGGCGCAATGGATCGTGGGCGGCGGCCTCCTGCTGCCAATTCCCATCCTGATCGTGCTGACTGGCACCGCGCTGGTGCTCGGCGAGCAATTGCTGCCCAAGGGCGAGGCCCCGGTGCGGGTCGAGGGACGGGCGCAGCAATGGAGCTGGTACTTCACCCATCCCGAGAGCGCCCTTGCGCCCAGCGAGATCCTGCATATCCCCGCTGGAGAGCCGGTCGACATCGCCGTGACCTCCCTGGATGTTATCCATTCGCTCTGGGTGCCGCGGCTTGGGGGCAAAATCGACGCCATTCCCGGTAAGGTCAATGTCATCCGCCTCCAGGCCGATGAGCCCGGTGTCTATTGGGGACAATGCGCCGAATATTGTGGCGAGGGCCATGACGGCATGCGCTTCCGGGTGGAAGCGCATGAGCCAGAGGCATTTGCCGCCCTGCTGGAAGGGCGCGCGCCATGAACCATCATCAGCAGCAGAACCATCGGCATCAGCTCTCGCCCATCGCCCTCCATAAGGCCCTGGAGCGCATCTGGGGCACGCCACCTGGTTGGGGGCGCCTGTCCAGCGTCAACCACACTGTGTTGGGCAAGCGGTTCATGGTCGTGGCGCTGACCTTCTTCGCCATTGGCGGCCTCTTGTCCATGCTGATCCGCGCTCAGTTGGCGACGCCCAACAGCGCCTTTGTGGGCCCGGAAATCTACAATCAGATTTTCACCATGCATGGCACGGTGATGATGTTCCTGTTCGCCATTCCCATGTTCGAGGGCTTTGCGCTTTACATGCTGCCCAAGATGCTGGGGGCGCGGGACATGGCGTTTCCGCGCCTTACCGCCTATGGCTTCTGGTGCTACCTGTTTGGCGGCTCGATCCTGATCATCGCCATGTTGCTGGGTGTGGCGCCCGATAGCGGCTGGTTCATGTATACCCCGCTCTCCTCGCGCCCCTATACGCCCGGGATCAATGCCGATGTCTGGCTGCTTGGCATCACCTTTGTCGAAATATCGGCGGTCACCGCTGCCATCGAGATGTTCGTTTCCATCCTCAAGATGCGCGCGCCCGGCATGTCGCTGGCGCGGATGCCGCTCTTTGGCTGGTATATGCTGGTGACGTCGGGGATGATGATCATCGGCTTTCCCCCGCTGATCCTGGGCTCGATCCTGCTCGAACTCGAACGCGCCTTCGACCTGCCGTTCTTTGATCCCACCCGCGGGGGCGATCCGCTGCTCTGGCAGCACCTGTTCTGGCTCTTCGGCCATCCCGAAGTCTACATCATCTTCCTGCCCGCTGCCGGGGCGCTTTCGACCATCATCCCGGTCTTTGCGCAGCGCCCAATCCTGGGCTACCGCGCCATCATCGCCGGCATTGTGGCCATGGCGTTCCTGAGCTTCGGGCTGTGGGTGCATCACATGTATACGGTGGGCATTCCCCATCTGGCGCTAGCCTTCTTTTCGGCCGCAAGCGCGCTGGTCGCGGTGCCGACGGCGATCCAGATTTTTGCCTGGATCGGCACGCTGGCCTCGGGCAAACCGCGCTGGGACGTGCCCATGCTTTATGTGGGCGGGTTCTTCTTCGTCTTCGTGATCGGCGGGCTGACGGGGGTCATGCTGGCCATGGTGCCGTTCAACACCCAGGCCCATGACAGCTATTTTGTGGTGGCGCATCTCCACTATGTGCTCGTGGGCGGCTTTGTGTTCCCCATGCTGGCCGCGCTGTACCACTGGCTGCCCCATTTGACCGGGCGGAAGAGCCTCTATGGGCTTTCGGTGCCCGCCTTCTGGCTGATCCTGATCGGCTTCAATCTCACCTTTTTCCTGATGCACCTGACGGGACTGATGGGCATGCCGCGGCGCATCTCGACCTATCCCTCCAACTGGGGCTGGGATTGGCTGAACCTGCTGTCCTCGATCGGGGGCTTTATCCTCACCAGTGGCTTCATGCTGGTGCTGGCCGACCTCGTGCTGCAGTTCCGCTTCGGCAAGCGGTTCCGGCGTGACCCGTGGTCGGCACAAACGCTGGAATGGGCGACGCCGACGCCACCGCCAAGCTATAACTTCGCCTCGCTCCCGCAGATCGACCGGCGCGCGGACCTGCTCGAACCGGCAGCGATCGCGCCAAAGCTGGCCGGTGGCCATGGCTATCTCGGTTTCGTGCGCAATGACCATATGGAGACGCTGGGCGTCGATATCGTCACTGGCGCGGCCGAGCATGTGATGGTGCTGCCGCACCGATCCTTCCTGCCGCTCTGGACGGCGCTGGCGACCGGTAGCTTTTTCCTCGCGCTTCTGTTCGGGCAATATTGGCTGGCGCCGATCAGCGCGCTGCTGGTGGTCGGGCTGTTCCTTGTCTGGCCGATGAGCCTGGGGAAGAAGCGCGATCACGGCCCGGTCGAGATCGGCATGAACGAGGCCGCGCCGTTCGACAGCGAAGTGGCAGCCAATGTCACCGTGCTCGCCAATGCCACCGGCCTTGTGACCAATGGGACCCTGTTTGCCTCCTTGCTGTTTGGCGGCCTGTTTCTTCTGGTGGTGGCGCAGAATTGGGAGGCGGTTCCACCACTCGCGCTATCGCCCTTGCTGCTTGGGCTGGCGGGTGCGAGCGCCCTTTTGGCGGCAGGACTGGCCTTTGCCGCGCAACGCCGTAACCAGGCGGGCCGCAGTCCGGTCCCACTGCAGGGCGGCGCCGTTGCACTGCAACTTCTGGCCGCGGCGGCCCTCCTTGCCCTCATGGTTGGGGTGGGGGACGCAACCCTTCATGCCCGTTCGGCCGTGGTATTTGCCACGCTGGGCTATTGCGCACTCCATTGTGGCATCGCCGCGCTCATTGCCGGACACGCGATCTGGCGGCATGTGCAGGGCTTTGTCTCCGCGCGTCGGCAGACCGATCCCAACCTGGCGCTTCTCTGGAACCTTTATGCGGGCCTTGCCGTGGTGCCCGGGGTCGGGCTTGCCCTCCTGCTTGCAGGTGCCGCATGAGCGCTTCCAACCGCCTCGCCCTGGTCCACCTTGTTTCCGGCTTTGTCGTCTGGTCGCTTGGCTTTGTGCTGCTCTATGGGCTTCAGGCGCTGGGCTGCGCCTATGGCTGGAGCCAGCACCGCTTGTGGCTGATATCAGCCTTTGTTGCCGTGCTGGTGCCGCTGGCCTGGCTGGCTTGGCGGCCCCGCCGCACCGGGCCGGAAGCGTCTAGTCTAGCAACGGCCGCGCTTTGGGCTAATCGGGCCGCGCTCGGGGCGGCAATATTGGTGTTCCTGCCCGTCACTTTCGCCTCCACCTGCATTTGAGTTAAAGCCTGCGCAAAAATAACAGGCAGGCTGCTTGTTTTGTGTTCAACAGCATGCCGGGCTGGGCTAGAGCATTGCCCAGCTTTGTTTTGACTGTGAGGGGTCCCCAATGATCGTCGAGAAGCTGCAACCTGTGCTTGATCAAGTGCTGCTGCGCAATGCAGGAGAGCCCGAGTTCCACCAAGCCGTTCGCGAAGTGCTGGAAAGCCTCGGGCCCGTCATTGCCAAGCATCCCGATTATCTCGAGCACGCGCTCATCGAGCGCATCTGCGAGCCCGAGCGGCAGATCATCTTCCGCGTGCCGTGGGTGGACGACAAGGGGCAGGTCCAGATCAATCGCGGCTTCCGGGTGCAGTTCAACTCGGCGCTCGGGCCCTATAAGGGCGGGCTGCGCTTTCATCCCTCGGTCAATGTCGGGATCATCAAGTTCCTCGGCTTCGAGCAGACCTTCAAGAACGCGCTGACCGGGATGCCGATCGGTGGCGGCAAGGGCGGCTCCGATTTCAACCCGCGCGGGCGCTCGGATGGCGAGATCATGCGCTTCTGCCAGTCGTTCATGACCGAGCTTTATCGGCATCTGGGCGAATATACCGACGTGCCGGCCGGCGATATCGGCGTTGGCGGCCGCGAGATCGGCTATATGTTCGGGCAATACAAGCGGCTGACCAACCGCTATGAGGCAGGCGTGCTGACCGGCAAGGCGCTGTTCTACGGCGGCTCTCGCGCCCGCACGGAAGCGACTGGCTACGGCAACACCTATTTCATCCAGTCCATGCTCGCCACCAAGGGGCAGAGCTTTGACGGCAAGCGGGTGGTGATTTCCGGCTCCGGCAATGTCGCCATCTATAGCGTCGAAAAGGTGCAGTCCTTTGGCGGCAAGGTCGTCGCCATGTCGGACAGCTCCGGCTATGTCGTTGACGAGCAGGGGATCGATCTCGAACTGCTCAAGCAGGTCAAGGAAGTGCGCCGTGGCCGCATCTCCGATTACCTTCAGCTTAAGGGTTCGCAGAGCGGGGCTTATTTCGTGGGGGCCGAGAAGGGCTCGATTTGGGATGTGCCCTGCGATGTTGCCATGCCTTCGGCCACCCAGAACGAATTGACCGGCAAGGACGCACGGGCTCTCGTAAGCAATGGTGTGATCGCCGTGGGTGAGGGGGCAAACATGCCCACCACGCCTGAGGCGATCGGCGTCTTCCGGCGGGCCAATGTGATGTTTGCCCCGGGCAAGGCAGCGAATGCCGGAGGCGTCGCCACCTCGGCGCTCGAAATGCAGCAGAATGCCTCGCGCGACAGCTGGAGTTTTGAGCAGACCGAGGCTCGGCTGGCCGAGATCATGCGCGCCATTCACGACAATTGCGCCAGCACCGCCGAAGAGTTCGGCTCGCCGGGCGATTATGTGCTGGGCGCCAATATCGCCGGTTTCGTGCGCGTGGCCGAAGCCATGCGGGCGCTTGGCGTGGTTTAAGGCTGAGGGCCTTCAGCAAAGGGGGCGCCACCGGCGCCTCACCCAGCCTGACGCTGCCGGATCAGTGCTGCCAGAGGACGAGGCCGGCGGCGGAGGCCATCATCACCCCGGCTGTTTTGTTGAGGCGGCGCAGCGCCGGCTCACTCTTGAAAAGATCGCGCGCCGCCGAGGCCAGCAGCGCATAGCCGCAGCCCACGATCATCAGCACCACGACAACGATGGCCGTCAACTCGGCGAAAGCCAGCGGGTTCATCTGATCCAGCGGGATAACGGTGGGCAGGATTGCCAGATAGAACACAATGGTCTTGGGGTTGCCCATGGTTAGCGAGAAGCCGGCGAGAAAGGTCTTAAATGAAGTTTCGCTGCGCGGCTTCATTTGTTCGGCGCCCGGTGCGGCCGTCCAAAATTTGAAAGCGATGTAAAGCAGATAAGCCGCGCCGGCCCAGCGCACCAAGGTGAAAACTGGCCCGAGATAGGTGGCGATAGCGGCAAGGCCGAACACCGCAAAAATGAAATACACCATGTCGCCGGCGAGAATTCCCAGCACCATCGGGAAAGCTCCGCTAAAGCCCCCACCCAGCGCCCGGGCCACGACTGCGGCAACACCAGGTCCAGGCACCAGCACCGCGATGCCATAGGCGAGGGTAAAGGTGAGAAGGGTCCAAAGATCCATGATCACGCCCGGGGAAAGCCAGCAGGAAAAGTCATCGGCCAGGGCGGTCTTCATCATCGCCCGTGGCCCTAGATGACGGATATCTCGCACAAATTCCCACTTCGGCAAACCCTTCGCCGCTTGGCTGGTCGGCTCAGGGGCTGGCGGGTTCGGGGGTCGTCGCGGCAAGGTCGTCCACGTCAGCTTCTGGACCCAGCAGCATGAGGCTGGGTTCAGTGGCAAAGATCTGCTGGGCCATGGCCTGCACATCCGCCGCTGTAACCGCTTCGATCAGCCCGGCGCGCTCCGTGATGTAGTCGACCGGCAGGTCGCGCAACTGCTGACCCACCATGGCCCGGGCAATAGATACCGACGAGCGGAGTTGGTTGATGGGGTAGGCGCCGATCAAATAGCGTTGGATACGTTCGAGTTCGACGGGGTCCGGGCCATTTTCCGCCAAAGCCGCCAAGGTCGTCTTGATCACCTCGATGGTTTCATCCGCCTGATCGGAGCTGGTCGAGGTTCCGATGGTAATCGCGTGAGCATGGGCAAGATCGACCATGTTCCCCGAAACGCCATAGCTGAGCCCGCGTTTCTCGCGCACTTCCACATTAAGGAGCGACAGCAGGTTCCCTCCGGCGAGCAGTTCGGTCATCACATAGGCGGGGAAGAACTCCGGATCCTCCTGGGCAATGCCGGGAAAGGCCATGTTGATCGTGGTTTGTGGCAGGGGATAGCTGACCGCCAACTCCTGCCCAAAACTGAGTTGCGCGTCGGGGATCGGTATGAGCTCGGGTGCCTGAGGCAAGCCACCGAACACCACGTCGATCATCTCGCCAGCTTCTTGGGGAGTGATGGCCCCTACAATCCCGATCTTGAGGTTCTCGCGCGCAAAAACGGCATTGTGGAAGGCTCGCAGGTTTTCGATCGTGATCACGGGAAGGGTTTCAACCGTCCCCTCCACCGGGCGGCTATAGGGATGATCGCCAAACAAGGCTTCATTCCACATCAGCCTGGCGGCATAGCCAGGGTCCTGCGACTGGGCGACGAGCCCGGCCATGATCTGGGCGCGCATGCGGTCCACGGCGGGTTGGTCGAAGCGAGGCTCGTTAACCGCCAGCGCAAGAAGCTCGGTTCCGTCTTCTCGCGCTTCTGACAGCATTCGCGCAGCACCCGAGAAGTTATCCTGGTCGGCCGAGAACTGGATTTCGAGGCCCACCTCGTCCAACTGCGTCTGGAAGGCCTCGCTATCGAGATCGCCCGCGCCTTCGTCGAGCAGGGTCGACATCAAATTGGCCCGGCCGAGCTGGTCGTCCGGATCCTGCGTGGCACCGGCACCTTTGAAGGCAAAGCCAAGGGTGATGATCGGAATGGTGTGGTCTTCCACCATCCAGGCCGAGATGCCACCCGGCGAGGTGATGGGCACGAACTCGGTCTGTGCATTGGCTGGCAGGATCCAGGCAAGCAGCGCCAATGGCGCCAGCAGGAGGGTCAAGGCGCGGCGCTGAGGTCGAGGTGAAACGATCATGGTGCGGGTTCCTCGGCAGGGGGCAGCAGATAGCCGGTGACGGCATTGTCGGCGCCAAGATAGCGAGCAGCGACGTCCTGCACGGCTTGCGGGGTCACGGCGCGGATCCGATCTGGCCAGGTGTTGAGGCCCTCGATCGTGCCCCCATTGGCGAGCCACAGCCCGTAGCTCATCGCCAAATGTGTGGGGTCGTCGCGCTGGAATACGGTATCGCGCGCAAAACGGTCAGCCACGCGGTCCACGTCCTCCTGACTGACGCCATTGGTGATGATGTCCTCGATCTCGGCGGAGATCGCCGCAATCAATTCTTCAAGTGTTGCGTCCGGCCGTGGCGCGCCCGAGAGCGTGAAAGTGCCCATGTCAAAAGCGGCGCCATCATAGCTGGCATTGGCCTGGGCAGCGATGCCCAGCTCCACCACAAGCTTTTGGTAAAGGATGCTCCTCGTGCCGTCGCTCAACAGCCCAGCTAGAACATCAAGGGCCTCGGCTTCGCCCGCCGCGCCGGTGCGATAGCTGGGCACGACCCAGCCGCGCGTGAAACTGGGCAGCGCCACCCGCGGGTCGGTCAGGGTGACGGTGCGGCTCGTGTCCTGCGGCGGCTCCTGGGGGCGGACGCGCTCAGGCAGATCGGGGCCGCGTGGAACTGCGCCATAGGTCTGCTCGGCGAGGGCGCGCACGGCTTCCGGTTCAACATCGCCAGCCACCACCACCAGCGCGTTGTTGGGCGCATAGTACTGGTTGTAGAAGCTGAGCGCGTCGTCACGGCTGAGCTCTTCGATCTCATGGGCCCAGCCGATCACCGGCGAGCCGTAAGGGTGGTTCTGGAACTGGGTTGCAGCCAGTTCTTCCGCGAGGATCCCATCGGGGTTGGACTCGATGACCTGCCGGCGCTCCTCCATTACGACCGCTCGCTCCGCATCGATTATCTCGGGCGGCAGCGCCACATTGCGCATGCGGTCCGCTTCGATCGCCATGATTTCTCCCAGTGCATCGGGGGGAATGGTCTCGAAATAGGCGGTTACGTCCCAACTGGTGAAGGCGTTCATGTTGCCGCCCAGCTCACTCACCAGGCGGTCGAGCGCACCGGCGGGATAAGTCTCGGTGCCGCGGAACATCAGGTGCTCAAGGAAATGGGCGACGCCCGATTGTCCAGGGGGCTCATCAGCAGCGCCCACGCGGTACCAGACGGTATGGGTCACGATCGGCGCCCTTGTGTCAGGCATCACCACCAACTGCATGCCATTGTCGAGGGTGAACTCGCTGATCACCGGCGGCGGAATCTCTTCCTGCGCCAAAGCCGGTGCCGCAAGCATTAGGCTTGTGAACAGCCCCAATGCGGATCGATGCATATTGCTGGTTCCCTTGGATAAAGGCGGGGTTTGGAGGTGAGGGGTACGCTTGCCTGCCGCGCACATTCACACTGCAGCGCAGGAGCCGGACCGGGGGCGTCGAACAGATGCAACAGCTTGGTGGGCGGTTTGGTTGCCGGTAAATTCCCTGCTGTGGCGGTGACGGGAAACAAGAATCCGGGAGGACGTGACCTAGTTCTCGAGCCAGTTATCCAGCAGGCCGGCAGCCACGACTTTGGCGCCTGCCAGGGTCAAGTGCGCGTAGTCGAACTGCATGGGGATGCCGTCCGGAGCAGTTTCGCGGCAGTTCCCGTCCGGGCAAATAATGCTGAGCGGTGAGCGGTAAGCGATTCCGGTCTTCACCAATCTTGCCGCAAGGGCATGGTCGACTGACACGGGCTCCGGCAGCATCGCGCGCGACAACACGCCGGCAGCCCCGCCCCAGACCTGTGCCCGCGCCAGAATATTGGGCACCGCACCGCCATATTCGGCGCTGGGCCCGACGATCATCACGGCCGGGCTGTGCTGGCCGGCAGAGTTGGCGAGGGCAACAATGCCGTCGACGTCCCCTTCGCGCCACCGGCCAGCGATGATGAGGCCGTCCAGGCGGGCATTTGGCAGAAACCGCTTGAGCACGAACTCGGTCAGATCAGCGCAACGCTTATCCTGCCAAGCCCCTTCAAGCGGTCGGCAGCCTGCCGCGGTGGCCTGCAGGAAATTGTAGTGCGGGTAGGCAGCGCGCAGCCCGCCGGACAGATGGGCGGCATGGCTATCGCCCAGCAGCAGGATATTGGGCCGCGTTGGATCAAGCCGTAGGCATGCTTCGCTATCCAGCACCGTGCCAGGCAAGTCGCGGTCGTCGAGAAAACAATGCCCCGCCTGGAAGTGCGCTCGATACTCTGCCGTCTGCGGATAGCGGGCATAATCTGCGAGTGCCAGGACTTCGCCGGAATAGTCGCGAGCCCCAAAGTCCATCCGTGTCAGGGTGAAGCCCGCGCCCGCAATGACCAGCAGTGCCGCAACCCCGCTCGCCAGCACGCGAGATGGCGGCATGTGCTGCAGTCCCCGGCGCGCCGGCATTTCGATCAAGGGACGTGACAGCGCCGCTAGCGCCAGCGACATCGCAACCACCCGCACCAGATCGAGGGCGTTCATGTCGGGCCCGGTGACGGCCCGATCGAACACGATCACCGGCCAATGCCAGAGATACAGCCCATAGGAGATGAGCCCGAGGTAAACCAGTGGCCGCCACTTGAGCATCGCTCCAACCGCGGTGCCCTCGCTCCAGGCAATCAAGAGGACAGCGCCGAGCACCGGGGGCAAGGCGTTGAGACCCGGGAACACACTGGTTTCCCTCAGGTACAACACGGGCGCGACCACAAGAGCGAGCCCAACCCAGCCAGCCGCTTCACGCCAGAAACGTGACGGGATCGATCGCGCGGGTTTGAGCGCCAGCAGCGCGCCGGCGCCAAGTTCCCAGGCTCGGGTAGGCAGCAGGTAGAAGGTGAAGAAACGCGCCTGTTCGGCACCAAACAGGCTCAGCACAAAGGAGCTAAACATCAACGCCACCAGGATGGCGGCGAGATATCGCCGCGCCCAGCGATGCAGCGCCCATAGCAGCGCCGGAAAGGCGAGGTAGAACTGTTCTTCCACCGCCAGGGACCAGGTGTGGAGAAGCGGCACGCTGCGGGCCGGCGCGTCGAAATAGTCAGTGGTGAGATAGAAATAGATGTTGGACACGAACAGCGCTGCGGCAACCGCTGTTTCCCCAAGCGCCCGCAACTCGAAGGGAAACAAGACGAGTTGCGCGGCGACCAGCACCGCCAGGATAACAAAAAGGAGCAGCGGCCCGATGCGCAGAAAGCGGCGGCGGTAAAACTCCAGAAAAGAAAACTGGCCGCGTTCGAGATCGGCCGCAATAATCGAGGTGATCAGATAGCCCGAGATCACGAAAAATACGTCGACGCCAACAAAGCCGCCGCCCAGTGCAGTCACGCCGGAATGGCCCAACACCACCGGGACAATGGCGAGGGCCCGCAGTCCGTCGATATGGGGTTTGTACTGGATGGCCGCACCGGAATGGGCTGGATTGAGCTCCATTGTACTAGTCCATAAGCCCAGGGCCTTGTCCATCATCGGCGCCTTAGGCGGGCTGAACTTATCCCCGGGTGGTTTACGCGGGTGGATAACGCTCCTCTCGGCTTTCCTGGAGGATGCACATGACCGACCGCTTCGAACACCATGCCAAGGGCCTCGACAGCCCTGCCAGCCATGCCTTCACCATCACTCCCAACGACAGCGAGCCGCTGATCGAGGCTACCCGCGCCATCTATATCGGCGCCGGTGGAGCGCTCAGCGTGACGCTGTTATCGGGCGCACAGGTCGTCTTCGTTAATCTGTCCGGCGGGAGTGTGCTGCCCGTCCGGGTGGTTCAGGTGAAGGCGAGCGGCACCACCGCCAGTCAGATCCTGGGGCTCGTGTGATGCTTGGCATATCCCTCAGTGCAGCCATTCACCAGCGCACGGGTGCTGCGTTGCCGGTTCCCGTTCCGCCACCAGCGGGCCTGTCCTTCACGCCCGATATCGCGGTCTTTCGGGACCAATTCGGCGCCTATACTCACGATTTTGATGCCCAGGCCCGCAAGCCTGCGCCCACGCATACCGTTTATGTCGGCAAGGGCGGTGACAACACCGCTGACGGCCTAAGCTGGTCCAGCCGCGTTCGCTCCATCAAGCAGGGCCTGGTGCGCGCCGCAGGCCTGGGCAGTCCCGGCGCTTCGACGCGCGTCCGTCTGTTGGTCCAGGCCGGGGAGTATCGCTTTTCCGAACAGGACGTCAGTGGCATTCCCGATAGCTGGGCGGGCCAATCCTGCCAGCGCAATCTTATCATTGAACCCTGCGATGGGTTCGGATCGCCATCCATGATGGGCCGGATCCGTTCAGTCCATGATCAGGTGATGCCGCCATTCCTGCCCGTTGCCGGCTCCAGCACCGTTTACGCGTCCGTTTTCACCAGCGAACGCGTCACCTCCTGCGTTTGGGATCGGACTTATGCCGACGCGTGGGGCAATCCGCTTTGCGCCCACAATGCGCCGCCCCCTAGCGGCGCCTATGCCAATGAAGCGGCGGTTGTAGCGGGGCTTGAGGCCATGAATGCGGCCGAGGGCGAAGGCGCCTGCTGGCTCGATGCCACGGGGAAAAAGCTCTATGTGCGCCTGCGGGACGGCCGGGCCCCGGACGCCAACATGATCGTGGGCCGTGGCACCAATGACAGCGTAGCTAACCCTGCGGACTGGAACATCTATTACGGGGGCATCCATGGAACTCTGGCAACGCTTTGGGCAACGCGTCTCGATGCTTGGGGCGGCGGCGGTTTTTATCTCTATCCAGATTGGAGCGGCAACCGCCGCGCCAGTGTGGTCCTCGACCAGTGCGACGCACTTTACAGCGCCAATATGGGCTTTCTTGCCTATGACGCCACCAATGTGATCCTGCATCGCTGCCGGGCCGCCTACTGCCTCAATGATGGGGTGGCTTATGATCAGCCCGGCTTCGGCACCTACAACCCCGACGCGGCATTCACTGGCGCGATCATCGGCGCCAGCCTAACAGTTTCCGCCATGGCAGGGTCAGCCGCAGGGGTGCTCGATATCGGCATGGTGATCGCGGGTGCGGGAGTCGCAGCCGGTACCCGGATCATCGGGAAAGGCAGCGGCACGGGTGGCGTTGGCACCTACCTCCTCGATCAAAGCCAAAGCGTTTCAAGCACAGCCATGACCGGCACCGGTGGTTTGGGTGGCGCGCGCTTTCATGAACTCGATTGCCGCTTCCGCTGGTGCGGCAACAACAGCCAGTTCGACACCTCCCGCAATGCCAGTTCGGCCCATGTCAACTGCACCGGCCTGCGCATCAACAGCCATGCGCTGTCCACGCAGAACCGCGCCTTCCATGACATCCACAATGCCCGTTCCTGGAATTTGGGCTGTGTTGGAGAGAGTTGCCGCCAAAGCGGGGTGCAGAGCGCGGCCTTTACCGCCGGGCTGGAGCCGAACAGCAATGAAACCGCGCAGATGTGGCTGGATGGCTGCCAAAGCCTGGGCAACACCGCCGATCTGCAGGCGCACAAGGGAGCCGGACTCCGATTGCGCAATATGGGCGCGATCGCAGCCTTCCAAACGCTCGTCAGCGGTGGAGGCACGATCGCCCTTTATTGAACCACAAGGCTGCGGCAAGCCGATCATTGCCGCAGCCGAGCTGCCACCCCTTTGTCAAGACAGCTACGAATCTGGCGGCGCCAGCCACGGGGAACACTCCAGATCGAAGCGTAGGCAAACAACTGTCGCAGGGTCGGACTGCCATGGCGGAACGCGGCGGCAAGGAGCGGCAGGGCGGCCCGGTACGCCCCTTTGCCCTGAGCGTCGCGGGAAAGGTAACCGAGCAGGAAGCCGCTATGGGCGCGCCTTGTCAGCAGCGATCCCAAGCTCTGCGCCCATGTCACGGACTGTTGCCAGCGATATTGGCCCGAGAGCGAAGGGCGTGGCTCATCGCGGTAATGCACCACCAGAGGCTGGGGAACAGTCAGCAACGGGTAGTTCAACTGCTTGGTCGCGCGCAGCACCAGTTCCCATTCTTCGTGCTGGCGCGCTGCAAAGCCAATATGCTCGAACACCGCCCGCGGCACCAGGAGCGAGGAGGTTTGGAGGAACCCCGCCCCGCGTCCCAGCCAGGTGTGCCGATCAAACAGCCATTCGTCAAAAGGCACTGCGCCATGATAAGGGCGCTCAGGCAGCAGAACGCTGGAGTGCGGGGTGACGACCCGGGACATGGTCATCACCACTGCCGGACGATTTGCGGCAAGTGCCAGTTGTTTTTCGAGCTTCTGGGGCAGCCATTCGTCGTCGTCATCGAGAAAGGCCAGCCAGTCTCCGGTGCTCAGGGCTGCGCCACGATCCCGGGTTCGGGCCGCGCCCACCTGTGCGGGGTTGGAGAAAACGCGCAGCCGCGGCTCCTTTATCGACTCCAGAGCGGCAAGCGTCGCCCCGTCCTCCCCGTCGATCAGGACCAGCAGTTCCAGATCAGCCATGGTTTGAGCCAAGACGCTCCGAACGGCCCGCAGCACCAGTTCGCTGCGCCCAAAGGTTGGAACAACCACGCTGACGGTCGGCATGTTGTCTCCATTTTGGCAAAAGGATGCGCTGGCGCTGAGCCTAGCCAGCCGCTTGCCCCCGCGGCAACAGGCTTGTGGTTTCAGCCTTAACCGGGAAGCTGGCGCAGCAGCCCTTGTGCCCGCATCCAGATGCCCATGGCGAACACCGCTTCCCCCAGTGCAATGCCGACGAGACTGAAGACCAGTTCACCCTGAGCCACAAAGACGGCGACCACTGCAATGGAAATGGCGCAGGAAACCACGCTGGCGGCAGCGAGGGGGCGGAACTGCCCCGCTGCCTGCAGCAACACACTGTCGGGCATTCGCAGGCTGCGCAGCAGGGCAATGGCCAGCCATTGCAAGGCTCCCGCCCAGATGACAGGCAAGCCATACTCGGGTGGAAACAAGAGGCGAGGCTGCCAAAGAAGAATGCTCAACCCCGCGCAGAGGCAGACGACCCAGATCAGCAGCAATGCCCGCCTGAAGAAACCCAAGGCGCCGCGCACCGCCCAAGGCTTGCCGCCTTGAGCCAGGATACGCGCGAGTTGCGGTCGCTCCAGATCACTCAGAGCATTCATCGCCAAGGCCATGGGGCGGATCAGCAGGGCGCTCGCCGCGAGGGGTGCAAAGCCGCTCGACCCTGCCACAAGCGTCACGATATAGGCGTGGGCATTGGCGGTGCCCTCAGTGGTGACAACCCCGAGCAGCGACCAGCGCGAATGGGCCTGCCAGATCTGTCGATAAGCAGGCATTGCGCGAAGCGAGAGCTGGGCGAATTGGCTGCGCAGGAAATCGGGTGCCAAGGCGAGCAGGCCAATGGTGGCGCTGCCCACGAGGGCCCAACCGGCGGCAAGCAGGCTTGCTGCATCCAGCAACTGGATCAGGACTATCCCGCCGCCCAAGGCCAGCCCATAGGCCATGTCCGAAAGCACCACCCGACTTTGCTGCTGCTCATAGGCATGGGCGCGACCGAACCAGCGAAGGACGTTGATCGCGCCAAAGGCGGCAAACAGAGCCGCTTCGAGGGTCCCCAAGGCGAGCGACACGGCAATGACGCCCACCGCCAGCCCAGTCGCAATCGCCAGCACCAGATTAACGGTAAACATCGAGGCCACCACTGTGGTCGTGGCGCCTCCCTGGCGCAGCAAGACTACAGGGTAGGGCGCACAAAGCAGTGCCACTGCAATCCCAAGGCTAAGCTGTGAGCACACCAGTAAAAACGCAAAGCCGCCGAACTGCGCCGGTTCAACCGCGTGAAGCAGTTGCAGGGACAAGAGGAATTGCGCCCCCGCCGAGGCGATCGAGCCCATCGCGGCCAGGCCATAGGAGCGGGCGCGGGACGGAGTGCTATTCTGGCGGGTCTGGGGTGGAAGCAAGGCACGATTCAATTTGCTGCACACTCCGCGCGATGGCACACTCCATCCCGATCAACCCGAGCGCCTTGGCCCATGTACCTACGGCCTTTGACAGTTCAACCCTTTAGCGCTGCCGCTGCGTGCCCGGCTGGCCGCACCAGTTTTTACGCGGCGTTGTGTCTTTTTACGGTGCTGCTGCTGGTCTGCATAGGGCTTCAGCCCCTCCCCCGCGGCGGGGATGCGACGGGCGCGGAAGGCGATCTTATCCGGCAGGGTAGCTATCTCGCCCTTTTCGCGGCGACCATGATGGTGACGCGCCGCTCAACCTGGTTCTCGATTGTGCCGTGGAGCTTTTTTCTCGTGTTCGGATGGTGCTGGCTCAGCCTGCTGTGGGCGATCGAGCCGGGCATTGCCCTGCGGCGGGTGGGCATCACCACGGTGCTTGCCGTGCTGGTCTTTGCCGCAGTGCATTGCGCTGGAGCGCGCCGCTCCTTTGCCGCCCTGTGGTGGGCGCTGGTGGGGGTGCTTGCCGTCAACTACGCGGCCGTCCTGCTGAGCCCTGCCGGGGTCCACCACGCGGGCGAAACTGGCGATCTTGCCTTGGCCGGCAGTTGGCGCGGCGCGACGATGCACAAGAATTTTGCCGGTCCCGTTTGTGCACTGACGGTTCTGGTGCTGCTGCTGGATCGGCGCCCGGTAAATGTCTGCCTGCGCTGGCTGCTCCTCGCGGGCGCAGCATACTTTTTGTGGCGCACGCAGTCCAAAACCGCAATGGCACTGCTGCCCGCCGCCCTTCTTAGCGCCCTGGTTTACATGACCCTGGGACGCCGGCAACGGGTCTGGATCCTGCCTGCTGCCGGTTCTATCCTGGTGTTTTCTCTACCGTTTTGGGCTGAAATTCTTACCGCCCTCAACCGATATTTGGCACAACCTGAAGGCCTTACCGGGCGGACCCAGGTCTGGTCGCTGCTGCTGCGCTATGCCGGGGATCATCCTTGGGTGGGGGCGGGGTTCGGGTCGTTCTGGGGGGTTGGGGCGAGGGGGCCGGTGGGGGAGTTGGTGGAGGGGTGGGTGGCCGGGATATTCTCGGGTCACAATGGTTATCTCGATGTTCTGGTGCAGCTGGGGTGGCCCGGACTGGCCCTGGCGGTGCTGGCCTTTGCCATCGCGCCGCTCTCGCGCATCCTGGGGGCCAGCGGAATTGCGAGGCGGGACGGGGGGTTAGTGGTGGGGGTGCTGGTTTTTACCCTGGGGCACAACCTGACGGAATCGAGTTTGCTGAACCGCGATCATCCCGGCTGGGTGTTGTTCCTTGTGGCGGTGGCGCTGGTGTGCCAGCTGCGATGGGAGCGCCAAACAGCCGCTTTGCCGGGTTTCCGCCATGTTGATGAACGGGTTCTGAACGGCTTCCCGGCCGGGGTCGCAGCGGGTGCGATGGCCCCGCGAGAGCAGCCGCTACAGCATCAGTATTAATCCAGTAATTCTTATTCACTGGTTGAAATCTCGTGCTAAGCTCACTCTGCGGTGCTGATGAGTTCAAGCAGGATATAAGTTGTTGGGTGTGTCCGGCGGTTCTGGTTCGAGTTATCGCAGGTTAATTGCAGGTGCCGCTGCACAAGCATCTAGATGCTGGTCGCCGGATTCAAAAAATTCTACTGGAGCGTGCTCCCACGTAACTGCTGTCCGTCGTGGTGGTGCTGAAAAAGGCTTGTTGCTGCTGAGCGGGCATGACACGCAGGGCGGGATCACAAATTTCATTGGATCGTTGCGGGCAGGGCTCGAGGCCGGGGGGCAGACTTGCCGCAGCGCGGCGCTCTACCAGGCGTTCATCTCGCAGCCGGGAGCTTATGAGCAGGTGCTCGTGTGCAAGCGGCAGATGTCGCCGCTGGATTATGCGGGGGCGGTGTTCCGATTGCTGCGGCTGGTGCTGCGCGAGCGCCCCGCTGCGGTGGTGACGGTGATGCCGCTGGCGGGGGTCGCGGCGGGGCTCGTAAGCCTGCTCACCGGCACGCCGGTAATCGTGACCCACCACAGCCCGTATCGGGACAACGGGCGCATCGTGCGCTGGCTGGACCGGATGGTCGGGGGGCTGGGTGGATACCGGCAGATCGTCTGTGTGTCCCAGGCGGTGGCGGATAGTTTTGCCGGGCATTCCAAGGCTTGTCGCGCGCCGCTGCGGGTGATCGCCAACGGCGTGGCAGAGGTGCCGCCCGCGATGGGCCGGGCGCAGTGTTTTGCCCGGTTCGGCCTGCCGGCGGATAGGTCGGTCGTGCTCATGGCGGGGCGGTTGGCGCGGCAGAAGAATGTGCTGACGGCCGTCAAGGCAGTGGCGCGACTTGAGGGCATAGCTCTGGCGCTGGCCGGTGATGGCCCCCTGCGCGAGGAGGTGCGCCAGCTTGCGCAACAGTTGGGTGTGGCCGAGCGGGTGCATCTGCTGGGGCATCTGGATCATCACGACGTGGTCGACCTGACCTTTGCCTGCGACGCCTTTGTGCAGATCAGTTTCTTTGAAGGGCAGAGCCTCGCACTGCTGGATGCGGTGCGTGCCGGAACGCCGATTGTCGTCAGTGACATTGCGGTGCAACGAGAGGTGATCAAGACCCCGATCGGCGAACTGGCGGGTGTTACCTGCGACCCGCAGGACGCCGATGATGTGGCGCGCGCCATTGCCGAACTGTTGCGCGATCCCGCGCGACACCAGCAGCTGCGGGCGCAGTTAGCGTCACGGGTGCGCAGCGAAGCGCAGATGGTGGCGGATTACCGTGAGTTGTTGCAGCCTTTACTCGGCCAACAGGCGCATTCGTCCGTGGCCTGGGAAGGCGCGACCAGATGAGCGAGCCCGGCTCCCGCAAAAGGCTGCTGGCCGTATCGTCGAGCGGAGGCCATTGGCAGCAATTGCTGTTGCTTGGAGAGGCGTTTGCCGATTTCGACGTGGTTTATGCCAGCACAGTGGCCGAGAGCCGGCCGGCCGATGGCGGAACCAGCCTGAGGCTGCGCGAGGTCAACCGCACCCAGCCTTGGCTCGCCTTACCCGCCCTTTGGGAAGCGCTGCTGCTGGTGCGGGGGCTGCGGCCAGCGGTGATTGTCAGCACCGGAGCGGGGCCAGGCCTCCTGGTGCTGCTGGCGGGGCGACTGCTGGGCGTGCCCACTGTGTGGGTGGACAGTGTCGCCAATGCCGAGCGTCTGAGCATGAGCGGCTGGCTGGCGCGGCGCTTTGTGCAGCTCCATTGCAGCCAATGGGAGCACCTGGCAGACGGGGGCCGCACCAAGTTCCTGGGGCGAATGCTGTGATCCTCGTGACAGTTGGAACCCAGCTACCCTTTGACCGGCTGGTCGCGGCCGTGGACGAGCTGGCGCCGAGCCTTGGCGTACCCGTGTTCGGGCAAGTCGGCCGCGCGGCACACTTGCCCAGCAACATGGAATGGGCCCCTTTGCTTGCGTCCGACGAGTTCGCCCGCCGTTTTGCTGCCGCGAGCACGATCGTGGCCCATGCCGGGATAGGCACGGTGCTGATGGCACAGCGCTGGCGCAAGCCGATCATCCTCGTGCCCCGGCGCGCCGGGCTGGGTGAACATCGCAACGACCACCAGCTGGCAACCTGCTCCGAACTTGAAGGGCGGCCCGGCATCTATGTTGCGCGCCAAACAGCGGAACTGGCCGACTTGCTTGGCCAGCCATTGCTGCCCTCGGGCAACGAGGACGACGCAGACAACCGGCAAGGCTTGATTGAGGGGCTGCGCCAGCAATTGCGCCGATGGAGTTAGCCCGCTGCACCTTTGTGGCGCAGGACCGCTCCCCCGCTTTGCCTAGCCCTAAGCCAAGCCGGGGCGGCGCCGGTTAACCTGCTATCAGCGACCCTGTGGCATGGTTGGGGACGGCTTGGAGACCCCTGATGGGCGCAGCGGTTCGATTTGGGGTCACTTTGGCCTGCCTGGTGCTGCTTTATGCGCTGGCAGCCGGCGGCGGCTTGCGCTCCATCGATGCCGGCTTGCGCGATGTAAGGCTGGCGCTCAACGCCATGCCGGCCAGCGGCAGCACGGTGGTGGTCGATATCGACAGCGAAAGCCTGGCCGAGATCGGCGTTTGGCCCTGGCCGCGCAGCCTTTACGCCCAGGCGCTGGATCGGCTGGTCGAGGTCGGAGCCGCCGAGGTGGCCTTCGATATTGATTTCAGCAGCGCCAGCACGCCGGCCGAGGATCAGCAACTGGCCCAAGCACTCGAGCGCGCTGGTGGCTACGCCTATCTTGCGGCGTTCCAGCAGTTGAGTGGGGCAGAGGGGGAACTCGCCCTGTCCATGCCCATGGGGCCCTTGCTGGAGCAAGCAAGCCCAGTGCTGGTCAACGTATTTCTCGATTCATCGGGGCAGGCCAAGTCATTTCTGTCGCGCGTCGAAACGGATCAGGGTGAGGTACGGGCGCTGCCGGTGGAACTGGTTCCGAGTGGGCAAGCCCTGCCGCGCAGCGTCAACATCGATTTCAGCATCGATGCGCGCACCATTCCACGCATCCCCTTTGCCGATGTGCTGGCGGGACGGGCCGATCCGACACTGCTGCAGGGCAAGCAGGTGATCATCGGCGCGAGCGCCATTGAACTGCGCGACCTGTTTTCCATTCCCCGTTTCGGCATTGTCGCGGGGCCGGTGTTGCAGGCCGTTGCCGTCGAGACACTCAAATCGGGGCGCATCATCACCGATTTGCGGCTTGGCCCCTCTGCTATTGCGCTCGTCCTGATGGCGCTGGCCCTGCTGTTTCTGCGCTCGCGGTTGCGGTTGTGGCAGATCGGGCTCCTTGCGGCCGGGCTCGGTGCCGTTTGGGAAGTGGCGGCGCTCGTGACCTACCGCACCATGGCGGTGAGTTTTGATACCGGCTTTTTCCATGGCGGCATCGTGGTGTTGCTGGTGCTGGCTGTCGTGGACGAGGCCTTTATCCAATATCGGGGTCGCATCGCCGCCCTGCGCCGGCTGAGCCATCTGGCGCGCCATGACCAGACCACCGGGGCACTCTCGCGCGCCGGGCTGATCGAGGCGGCCGCGCCATGGGGCTTTGCGCCCAAGGCCGTGATCCTGGTGCGGGTGCAGCGCCTCAACCTGTTGCGCGCTTCGCTTGGGCACGAAGTGACCGACAGCCTGCTGCACGCCATCGGGGAGCGCCTGTCCGGCCAAGTGCCGGGGCTGGTCGGCTATGTGGCGGACGATAGTTTTGCCTGGGCCTACCGGCTGGAGCGCCCAGACATGGCGGTGATGGACGAGGCCTGCCGCAGCCTTTCGGCCCGGCTCGGCGGGATCTATGACACGATCGGTCACCGCATCCATGTCGAGGTCAGATGCGGTTATTCGGCTGGCCCGCTCAGCGTGGACGACCTGCTGAACCAAGCCGAAACGGCGCTGCTGCAAGCCGATGCGGAGCGCGCCCCCTTTGTGGGCTATAGCCCGACCGACCAGCAGCAGCTCGAGGAGCGGCGCCAGCTCGATCTCGATCTGCGCCATGCCGTTGAAGACGGGCAGCTCGAAGTGGTGTTCCAGCCCCAGATCGACCTGCGCACCCGCACCATTGTAGGGGCTGAGGCGCTGCTGCGTTGGCGCCATCCGCAACTGGGGATGATTTCCCCGGCCCAGTTCATTCCCCTTGCCGAAGAAACCGGTCTTATCGTCGATCTCGGGCGCTGGATCCTCGAGGAAGCGTGCAGCCAGGCGATGGCCTGGCCCTGGGAAGGGCGGATGTCGGTCAATGTCTCGCCGGTGCAGCTGCAATTGTCGGATGTGCCGGCGATGGTGGCAGGCGCGCTGGTCCTTTCGGGCCTGCCGCCGAAACGGCTTGATATCGAGATCACGGAAAGCAGTCTTGTTGCGGGGATCGGCGGGATCATCCGCACCTTTGCCGCGCTCAAGGGGATCGGGGTCGATGTGGCGCTGGATGACTTCGGCACGGGCTATAGTTCGCTGAGCTATCTCAAGGACCTGCCTTTCGACAAACTCAAGATCGACCAGAGCTTTGTGCGCGCCATGGGCGATGGGGCGGCGGGCGACGTGATCGTTGCCAGCATTATCGGGCTGGGCCGCAGCCTGGGCAAAACCACCGTAGCCGAAGGCATCGAGGACGAAGCCGCGGCCAGCGCGCTTGCGGCAATGGGTTGCTCTATCGGGCAGGGCTATTATTTCGGCCGGCCCGTTGACGGGCCGACCATGCGCGCATTGGTGGAAACAAACCTGCCTTTGCCGCAGGCCGCCAGCGCCTAGGCGCCGATCAGCACGGCAAAGCCGTGCTTCGCCAGCGAGCCGGCGGCCCCGGCCGTGCCAGCTACGGGTTGGCCGGTCATGGCGTCGCGGTATTGACCGGGCGGCAGGGCCACCCCTGCTGCAGCCTGGCCGCCATGGCCCGGCGACAGATCGGCAATCACGACAAGGCGCTCGCTCCCATGGCTGCGGGCAAAGCCGAGCACCTGCTCGCTGCCGGTGGCGAGGGGCTCATAGTTGCCCCGGAGCAGGAGCTCGGGATGGGCCTTGCGCAACTGCAGGAGCGCCCTTGTCAGCACGATCTTGTCGTCGCCCGCGGCGCCCGGGCCAGCGGCAACCCGCGTCAGCCGCTCGCGCAATCCCGCAAAGTTGAGATCGCGCCGGTTGTCGGGGTCCACAAAGCTTTGCTCCCAATCTTCGGCGCCGCGATAGATATCGGGCACGCCGGGGACGGAAAGCTTGAGCGCCGCCTGGATCAGGCTTTTGCGCCGGCCGATATCGGCGAGCTGCTGCTGCACCTGCCGGAAGCTCGCAAGGAACGCCTCGTTGCGCAGCGCTGCCGCGACAAAGTCCTGAATGGCTTGCTCATAGGCTGGGTTGTTGACGCTCCAATCGCTGTGGAGCCGCGCTTCGCGCACCGATTTGAGCATGGCGGCCTGCAGGCGCTCGGTGAGGGTAGCGAGCGAGGGGGACTCGCTGCTATCGGCGGGGGGCCAGCCGCCCAGCAGCAGTTGCAGGAAGAGGTAGATGTCGTTGTTGTCGATGGCCGGCTCGGTGCTGTTCGCGAGCTGGTCGCGCCAGCCGAACACGGCGGCATCCCAGATTTCGGGGTGATCGGCGATGGCGCCGATATTGGCACGGGTGTCCTCGCCACGCTTGGTGTCGTGGGTCGAGGTGGTCAGCATGGTGGCGGGGTGATGGGCGAGCCGGCGCCGATTGGCATCGTGGAAGGCATCGATGCCGACTGAGAAATTTTGCGGATGCGCGCCCACTTCGTTGAGCGACACCAGCCGGTTGAAGCGATAAAGCGCCGTGTCTTCGAGGCCCTTGGCTATCACCGGGCCGGTATATTGCTGGAACTTGCCGAGCGCGCCCAGGGTCTCGGAGGGATCATACTGATGCGGCAGCCCGGCGGTGAGGAACTGGCCGAGAAAGTCAAAAAGCGAGGGATCGAAAAAGGGCTGCGACCGGCGCGCCTTGGCAACGGCATAGTTGATCTCGCGGATATCGCGCTCGTCGGCCTGGGGGCCATCGATATATGTGCGATAAACCTGCAGCCAGGCGATGATCTCGCGCAGGCCCTTGCGGATGGCGTTCTGCGTCAGGTCCCGGGTTTGCGGCACGGACTGGGCGACAAGGAATACGCGGTGGGCGAGGCTGAAGAGCTCGGCGGCGAGCTCATTGTCCATGACGCGCAGCTTGCACTCATAGGCTTCGGTGACGGGGTCGACGACATCGCCCTCGAAGCGCTCGTAGGTGGCGGAAAGCGGTGCTTCGGCGGCGGGATTGGTGAGGACGCGGGTAAGGAGGGCACCGAACTCGTAGCCCGTCGTGCCCTCGACGGGCCAATCGGCGCGCAGATCCTCGTGCGGGGCGAGGATCTTTTCGATCAGCAGATAGATGGGGCGCGGGGATGCGGCGCGCAGGTCTTCGAGATAGCCCTTGGGATCAAGCAGGCCATCGACATGGTCGATCCGCAGGCCGTCGACGTGGCCTTCCGCGACGAGGCCAAAGATCAGGGCGTGGGCGTGGTCGAACACGTCGGGCCGGTCGATGCGGATGGCGCCGAGGTCGGAATTGATGAAAAAGCGGCGATAGTTGATGTCGTCGGCGGCGGCGAGATAATGGACGAGCCGCCAGTGCTGGGTGGCAATGAGGCTATCGAGGGCGGCCCAGCTGCCGAAATGGCCCGGCTCGCCGTTGAGGGCGGCGATGGCAGCTTCGGGGGCGCCGTAATGGGCGAGGAGCTGCGCTTCGTCCTCGGGGCGGAGGGGGAGCTTGTGGGTGCCGTGCGCCCAGACGGCGAGGCCATCGCTGTCAGCCTTGAGCACGATCTCGCCCGCTTCAAGCGCCTGGGCGTAGGACGTGCCGAGGAACGGGACCATCAGCTTGCCCTCGAGCGCCGGGTTGGCGGGGGCCCAGTTGATGTCGAACCAGTCGGCATATTGGCTGCCGGGGCCGTGGCGGAGCACATCGAGCCAAAGCCAGTTATCGGCGCCACCCACGCCCATATGGTTGGGCACGAAATCAAGGAGGATGCCGAGGCCGGCGGCCCGCAGGGTCTGGGCGAGGTCGCGGAACTCCTCGATCGTGCCGATCTCGGGATTGATCAGCGTGTGATCGACCGTGTCATAGCCGTGGGTGCTGCCCGGCTGCGCCTTGAGGATAGGGGAGAGATAAGCGTGGCTGACGCCCAGATCGGCGAGATAGGGCACGAGAGCCTTGGCGTGGGCGAAGGTGAAGCCCTTGTTCAACTGCAGCCGATAGGTGGAAAGAGGAGTGGTGGAACTATCGCTCATGGGGCTCAACTGCTGGCGGCGCGGAGGGCGCGCGTCGGTGAAGGGGCCGCGGGGCCGGGGAAAGTGCCCCGGTCAACGGCCCTTGCCAACCTTTGTTCCCCGCTCAGGGATCGCGATAACCTAGCACTCTGAGCGTGAGATTGTCGGGGGTGACCGGGCGGTCAAACACCAGCGCCACCGGGCTTTGCGACTGGGCGGGGGCGTAATCAAGGGTCACGCTGCCGCTCACGGCGTCTTGCCCCGAACCCACAGTGCCTTCGATGCCCACTTCCGCAGCGGTGGCGTGGCCGAGATTGAGCACGGTGACATCAGCGACAAAGCCATCGGACGTTTGCCGAACGGCATCGAGCCGCAGCGTGAGCTCGGGATGGCTGCCGGTCTTGGTCAGGGCTTCCACCAGCAGAAAGCTGGCCAGCCCCAGAATAACGAGGGCCGACAGGGCGGCCAGGATCCACTCGATGGTGCCCGCTTTGCGGGCGGCGGGGGATGGGGGCTGGTTGCTGGCTTGGTCGGACACGGCGGGAGCCCCTTACAAAATCAGCCGCGCGGCGGCGGCGCCAATGGCGGCGGGAAAGCCCAGCACCACCAGAACCCCTAGTGCGGTGCTGAAGGAGAGGCCATCGAAGCGGCCAAAGGTCCAGAGCACATAGCAGGAGATGGCGAGCGCGATGGCATAGCCCACGGCGGTAAAGCGCAAAAAGGCGCTCCACCAGGGCGTGTCGGGGGTCGCTTCGCTGCCCTTGAACTCGGATGCAAAAACAAAGCCGTGCATGAGCAGCAGCGACAGGGCGATCAGCGCCAGCGACTGCCAATCAGTCATGCGAAAGGCGATGAGGATCATTTCCTCGGTGGGGGCAACATTGAGCCCGAGATAGAGCGAGCCGGCGGCCATGATCCCCAATTCGCTGCCATAGCTCTGTTCGCGCTCCTCCTCCTCGTCCTCGCTTTGCCCGAACTGGCTGCGGCCGAGCAGGGCGCCGAGAGCGGCGGGAATGGCATGGATGACGATCTTGCCCACAAGCTCGGGCGGGTTCATGCCCGGCCCGATAACCCCGAGCACGGCGAGCAGGATCGTGGTGCTGACGAGGCCAATGCCATAGGCAAGGGCGACATCGCGCAGATCCTCCTTCCAGCCCCAGGTGGCCTCAAAGCCGGAATAATGGGACAGGAACATCAGCATGGGCAGGCTGGAGGCCAGCAGGAGCAGCAAGCGCCAGCGATCCATGGCAAAGCCGAGCTCCCACATTTCCATGGTCATCAGCATGGGGAGCGAGAACACCAGCGCCCCGCCAAAGGCACGGCCAAGCCCGGTGACGAGATCGCGAAGCTCCTGGCCGCCCTCATCCGCCTTGTTGGCCGCTGCTGTGCTCATTCTGCTTACCCCGCGTCAGGCAGGCCGCCGCGGAAGCGGCGCTGGTAGTCGGCATCATAAAGGGCGCTGTCGCGAAAATCGTTGCTGGCAAGGGAGGGGCCGACAAAGATGATGGCAGTGCGCTCGATGGGATCGTCGGCCACTTGCGCGGCGATGGTGGACAGCGTGCCGCGCAGAATGCGTTCGCCCGGCCAGGAGGCATGCACGACAATGGCGACGGGGCAGTCGGGCCCGTAAAGCGGGGTGAGTTCAGCGACCACCCGCTCGAGCGCATGGATGGCAAGGTGAATGGCCAACGTCGCGCCCGTGGCGCCAAAGGCGGCGAGGGTTTCGCCCCCAGGCATGGGGGAGGCGCGGCCGGAAACGCGGGTCAGCACCAGGCTTTGCGCCTGGGCCGGAATGGTCAGCTCACGCCCAAGGCTCGCGGCTGCCGCGGCAAAGGCGGGCACGCCGGGGGTGAGCATATAGGGGATGGCGTGGCGATCGAGCCGACGCAACTGCTCGGCCACGGCGCTCCAGATGGAGAGGTCCCCCGAATGGAGCCGCGCCACATCAAGGCCCGCCGCGTGGGCGGTGATGTATTCGGCCTCGATGTCATCGAGGGAAAGGGATGCGGTGTCGACCAGCCGGGTGCCGGGGGTGCAGTAATCGAGCATCTCACGCGGCACGATGGAGCCGGCATAAAGGCAGACGGGGCAGCGGGCGAGGAGGTCGCGGCCGCGCACGGTGATGAGATCGGCAGCGCCGGGACCGGCGCCAATAAAGTGGACGGTCATGGCTTGCTCCAGCACCATTGCAGCAGCGGCATGGCCGGGCGCCAGCCGGTCATGGTGCCGATGGAAGAAGCGCGGCTGAGCTCGATGCGGGTGAGGCTGCCGCCATGGGCGGCGTGGTGGGCGAGCAAAATGGCTTCCATTTCGAGGGTGACAGCGTTGGCAACGAGCCGGCCACCGGAACGGAGCGCCGCTCGCGCTGTTTCGAGCGCGCCGGGATCGCTGCCGCCGCCGCCGACGAAGATGGCGTGCGGGGGCTCGAGACCCTCCAGCGCCGCGGGCGCGGCGCCTTCAACGAGCTGCAAGCCGGGCACGCCGAACTGGGCGGCGTTGTGCTTGATGCGCGCGCAACGCTCGGGATGGCTTTCGATGGCAATGGCGCGGAGAGTGGGATGGGCCAGCAGCCATTCAATGGCGATCGAGCCGGAGCCGGCGCCGATATCCCAAAGCAATTCGCCCTGTCGCGGGGCGAGGGTCGCGAGGGTCAGGGCGCGGATCTCGCGCTTGGTGATCTGCCCGTCATGCTCGAACAGTGCATCGTCGCGCCCGGGCACCAGCGGCAGGACGCGCGCTTCGGGCAGGGCGACGACCGAGATGGCCACGACATTGAGCGGATTGATGTCGGCGAGGGTGAAGGCGCTGGCGGGCTGGGATCGGACGCGCTCCTCGGGGCCGCCCAGAGCTTCGAGCACGGTGAGGATGGACAGGCCAAAGCCGCTCTCGTGCAGCAGCTGGGCGAGCTGGAGAGGGGAATCGCCGTCGGACGTGAGCGCCAGGATGCGCGCGCCGGGCTGCAGATGCGGGCGCAACAGATCCTGTGAGCGGCCATGCAGCGACAGGGTGGTGATCTCGCCCAGGGGCCAGCCGAGGCGAGCCGCGGCTAGGGTGAAGGCGGAAGGGTGGGGCAGGACCCGCATTCGGGCGGGGTCGATGCGGCGGGCGAGCGTGGCCCCGACGCCGAACTGAAACGGGTCGCCCGAAGCCAGCACGCAGACGGCCTTGCCGCGAGCGGCGACCACGGCATCGACGGACAGCGAGAAGGGGCTGAGCCAGGCTTGCTGTTCGCCCCTGATCAACGGGGCGGCAAGGCGCAGATGGCGTTCGCCGCCAAACACCAGTTCGGCCTGGCTGATGGCGGCTTTGGCCGCATCGCCGAGGCCCGCGATGCCGTCTTCGCCGATGCCGACAATGGTCAGCCAGCTCATCGGGGTCCCCCGGCGGAACGGGGCGAATAAACGATCGGCGTGCGGCCGGGCCGTTCGATAACGCGGGTTTCGGGCGAGCCGATGATGACGCAAGTGGCCATATCGGCGGTGCTGGCATCGGCATCGGCCAGGGTGACAAGGCGCAGCATCTCGTCGGGGCGGCCAGCGGCACGGCCAAAGATCACCGGGGTGCTCCAGGGCAGTACTTCGCGCAGGATGGCAAAGGCGGTGCCCAGCTGCCAGGGGCGGGCGCGGCTGATGGGATTGTAAAGCGCGATTACGAGCCCGGCGCCAGCAACGGCGCGAAGGCGCTGCTCGATCAGGGTCCAGGGCTTGAGATTGTCGGACAGGGAAATGGCGCAGAAATCATGGCCGAGCGGGGCGCCCATGCGAGCGGCGACGGCGAGCATGGCGGTGACACCGGGCACGATTTCGAGTTCCAGATGGCGCCAGGGCTCGGGGCCATCCTCGATGGCTTCGCACACGGCGGCGGCCATGGCGAAAACGCCTGGATCGCCACCTGAAACGACGCAGACCTTTTCTCCCGCGGCGGCGGCCTGAAGGGCGGCACGACTGCGGTCGAGTTCTTCGCGGTTATCGGAGGCGACGCGCTGCTGATCGGGGCGTAGCGACAGACGATCGAGATAGGGGCCATAGCCAAAGAACAGCCGGGCTTCGGCCACGGCCTTGAGCGCTTCGGGAGTGATCTGGTCGGGATTGCCGGGCCCGAGGCCGACGACGCTGATTTTGCCGGTCATGGCCGCTCGCTCCAGCCGGGGACCAGCACCAGGGCGAAATAGGGGGCGGTGTCGTCCGGCTTGTCGCACAGGCGCATGGACTGGCCGTTGCTCATCGTGCCGCGCTCCACATAAACCGCGGTTTCGAGCTTGCCCGCGGCGGCAATGGCGCGGCGGATCTTGGGCAGGTTGCGCCCGACCTTCATGATGACGGCGCCCTGCGTGTCGCCGAGGCGGCGCTCGAGTTCGGCTTCCTCGAGCGTGCCGGGCAGGACGGCCAGCACATCATCGCCCTGCACCAGCGGCAGGCCGGCCATCGACCAGCAGCCCGACATCGCGGTGATGCCGGGCACGACCTCGGTGGGGTAGCGATGGGCGAGGCGCACATGCAGATGCATATAGGAGCCGTAAAACAGCGGATCGCCTTCGCTCAGCACCGCAACCTTGCGCCCGGCATCGAGATGGGCGGCGATGCGCTCGGCCGCTTGGGCATAGAACTGCGCGGTGGCGGAGCGATAATCGGCGTGGTGGCGGTCGATCTCGGTGGTGACGGGATAAAGCAGGGCTTCCTCGTGCTGGGTGGGCGCAAGGAGATCGGCCACGATGGCGCGCGCATTGCTGCGATTGCCCGACTTGGCGAAATAGGCGACCACATCGGCGCCCTGGATGGCGCGCACGGCCTTGAGGGTCAGGAGTTCAGGATCGCCGGGGCCGGTGCCGACGCCGTAAAGGGTGCCGGTCATAGACCGGGCCTTGCCAGCGCGTTCAGCGCCGCAGCGGTGATGGCGCTGCCCCCGAGGCGGCCGCGCACGATGGCATAGGGCACGCCATAGGAGTGTTCGGCGAGCGCGGCCTTGGATTCGGCGGCGCCCACAAAGCCGACGGGCATGCCCAGGATCGCGGCGGGGCGGGGGGCGCCGTCGCGCAGCAGTTCGAGGAGGTGGAACAGCGCCGTCGGGGCATTGCCGATGGCGACCACGGCGCCAGCCAGGCGCTCGCCCCAAAGATGGAGCGCGGCGGCCGAGCGGGTGTTGCCGATCTCCTGGGCGATAACGGGCGTCTGCGGATCGCGCAGGGTGCAGAGCACCGGATTGTTGGCGGGCAAGCGGGCCGCAGTGACGCCGCGCACCACCATTTCGGCATCGCATAGAATGGGGGCGCCGGCTTCGAGCGCGCCGCGGGCGGCCTCGACAAAGCCAGGGCCAAACTCGAAATGCTCGGCGGCTTCCACCATGCCGGCGGCATGGATCATGCGCACGGCGAGTTCCGCCTCATCGGGGGTGAAGCGGCGCAGATCCGCTTCGGCGCGGATGATGGCGAAGGACTGCCGGTAAATGGCGTCCCCCGCTTTTATGTAGTCGTATTCGATCATGGCAGGTGGGGTCCAAGAGCGGCGGCGATGCGCACCGGGCCAAGCGCGGCCAGAACCGCGGCGCTGGTTTGGCCAGGCGCGCGATGCGCATGGAGAAGGCCGGCAAGGCGGGCAAAAGCCGCGCTGGCATCGGCATGGGGGATGAGGAGCAGGGGTGCGTCGCTGGCGCGGCCCGATAGCACCACCGCCCAGCCGCCGGGCTGGGCGACGAGCGTGATGTCGGCTGGCCGCGGATGGGCGCAACCCTTGGGGCAGCCCGAAACATGGAGGGTCGCGGTGCCATCAAAGAGGGTCGGGAGCGCGTCGAGCAGCTGCGATGCCAAGGCGCGGCTGGTGGCAAAGCCCGAGGCGCAACCCTCATTGCCGATGCAGGCATGGGCACCAAGGCGCGGATCGGCGGGATTGGTGAGGAGGCCCAGCGCTGCGGCGGCGCGCCCGAAGGCGGCGAGCGCGGTGGGGGCGCCCAGGGCGAGGAGGGCGTGGCCAGGAGCAAGGCGCAGTTCGGTAATGCCGGCAGATGTGGCGTGCTGCGCGAGGGCGGCGAGCACGGGGGCGGCGATGCTGCCAAAGGGCAGGGCGACGGGGAGGGCCGCGCCATCGCGCACGGGAATGAGGCCGGCGAGCGGCGGGGGCGCGGGAAGGGGGGCCGGTGAGGAGAGCCGGGTGGCGAGTTCGGCCTGGATCGCGGCGGGATCGAGATCGCGGGCGCGGGCGGCGGGGCCCAGCTCGGCCAGGCGCTGCAGGATCAGGCTGGTGGCGGGGAGCGCAGCGGTGGTCGCGAGGGTGCCGAGCGGGGTCTTGCCCAGCGCCAGCAGCCAGCGATCGGCATCGAGGGCGGTGAGGCGCAGATCGGCGCCGAGGCGCGCCAGAGTGATGGCGCCGCCGCCATCCACCACGACGGTGACCTTGGGGCCGAGGCGGGGGGCGAGCGGGGCGGCCGCGACGCGGATGGCGGTTGCGAGGGGGCGCGGATCGGCGTGTTCGGTGGGATCAAGGCCGGCAAGGGGCGGGGTTTCCACGACGAGGCCGGTTTCGATGGGCAGGAACGCTTCGATGGCCTCGGCAAAGCGGGGCGCGGAATGCTCGGAAAGGCCCCGCACCTGCAGATTGCCGCGGGCGGTGATTTCGAGCTGGCCATTGCCGTGCCGGGCGGCGAGTTCGGCGATGCGGACCAGCTGAGCGGGACTGACACGCCGCTCGGGCAGGCGCAGGCGCGCGAGGAGCCCGTCGCCGGTTGCCATGGGCTGGCGCAGGCTGGGGCAGGCACCGCGGCGCGCGGGCGCAATGGGATCAGTGATGGGCAGCAGCTGGAGCAAGTTCGGGCTTCGTGATGCGTGAAGCCCTGTCCTTATACGATCCCTCGGGCGGCACAAAGCGCTCTATGGTTCGCGTTGTCGCAACAGGTAGATGTCCATGATCCAGCCATGGCGCGCGCGGGCGGCCCGGCGCGTCTCGACGATGGTGTCGCGCACGTCGCCCAGGCGGCCGGCAATGGTGAGCTGGTCGGGGGTGCCGAGATAGGCGCCCCAGAAGATCTCGAGCTCCGGATCGGCATGGATAAAGGCGGTTTGCCCGTCGAGCATGACGACGCTGTCGCCCCCAAGGCCCGATTCGACCAAGCGGCGGCCGGTGGTGATCTTGACGGGCTCGCCGATGCGATTAAGGGCAATGGCATGGGCCGAGGTGAGCGCCTGGATGGAGGTGATGCCCGGGATGACTTCGACGTGGAAGGTTTCCGGCTGGGGCAATTGCGCGACGATGCGCAGGGTGCTGTCGTAAAGCCCCGGATCACCCCAAACGAGAAAGGCGCAGGAGCCGCCATCGGGCACATGGGTGGCGATGAGCTCGGCGAAGATGCCGGCGAGCGTGGCGTGCCATTCGGCCACGGTCTGCCCGTAATCGGAGCCGTTGCGGCGGGTGGGGACGCGATAGGGCACGAGCGTGGGCTGCTCGAGATAGCGCTCGCAGATCTCGCGCCTGACCTGGGCGAGTTCGGCCTTGTCCTCGCCCTTGTCGGGGATGAAGAGGGTGCCGGCGCGCTGGAGGGCATTGATCGCCTGCACGGTCAGGTGCTCGGGATTGCCGGTGCCGATGCCCACAAGGATAATGGTTTTCACGCGCGTTCTCCTGGCTGTGGGGGAGATGGCATGAAGGGGCGGGGCGAACAAGCCACCGCGTCCGTGCGGACGGGGAACGGGGCTTGACCTTCCCATGTTGGAACGCCGCATAGCTCGTGCCCCGATCAATCAGGAGGTTTGAAAATGAAGTGTCTGGCTCTTTCCCTGTGCGTGGCTGCGGCCTTGAGCCTGCCGGTGGCGGCGCAGGATCATGCCGGCCATGGCATGGCTGCCGGCGACAGCCCGGCAACCGAAGCCTTCAAGGCGGCCAATATGCGCATGCACGAGGCGATGGACCTCGACTATAGCGGCGACGCCGATGTGGATTTCGTGCGCGGCATGATCCCACATCACCAAAGCGCGGTGGAGATGGCGCAGATCGTGCTCGAGCATGGCAGCGATCCCGAGATCCGGGCGCTGGCCGAAAAGATCATCGCCGATCAGGAAGGCGAGATCGCCCAGATGCAGGAATGGCTGGCCAAACACGGCCACTAAGGAAAGAGGGCCACGCTCAAAAAGGAGTGTGGCCCTTCGGGTTTATGCCGGCTCGGGAGTGTAGCCGGCTTCGCGGATGGCAGCTTCCGCCTTGGCGCGGTCGCCGGTGAAGCTGACGCGGTGGGTGTCGAGATCAACGGCGATCTCGGCGCCGGGGAGCGCTTCCTCGAGCGCCTTGCGCACGGTGCCCACGCAATGGGCGCAGCTCATATCCTCGACGCGCAGAGTGGTTGTTTGGCTCATTTCAATGTCCTTTCACGGGTTGCGGCCCGGCCAGATCATCCAGGATCGGGCAATTGGGCCGGTCGTCGCCGCCGCAGCAGTGAACGAGATGCTTGAGCGTCCCGACCATGCCCTGCAGTTCGGCAATCTTGGTTTCGAGGTCGGCGATATGGGCCGATGCCACCGCCTTGACCTCGGCGCTGGCGCGGCTCTTGTCCTGCCAGAGGCTGAGAAGGCGGCTGGTTTCCTCGACGGAAAACCCGAGGGTCCGGGCCCGCTTGATGAAGCGCAGCACATGCACCTGATCGGGGTCATAAACGCGGTAATTGCTGTCGGTGCGCCCGGGCGGCTCGATGAGGCCGATGGATTCGTAGTAGCGGATCATCTTGGCCGAAACGCCCGAGGCCTGGGCGGCTTCCCCGATATTCATGGGTTCACTCCTTGCAGGATCGCGGGGCGCACGGTGCGCAGCCGCTGGGCGTTGCCCACCACAAAAACGCTGGAAAGCGCCATGGCACCAGCCCCGATCATGGGCGACAGCAGGATACCAAAGCTCAGATACAGCACGCCTGCGGCGACCGGGATCAGGATCACGTTATAGGCGAAGGCCCAGAACAGGTTTTCGCCGATATTGCGCATGGTGGCGCGGCTGATGGTGAGGGCATTGAGCACCCCTTTGAGATCGCCGCCCAGCAAAACGACATCGGCGCTTTCGATGGCGACATCGGTGCCGGTGCCCACGGCAATGCCGATATCGGCAGCGGCAAGGGCGGGCGCATCGTTGATGCCATCGCCGACAAAGGCGATCTTGCGATTGCCACTGCGCAGCGAATTGATGGCATCGACCTTGCCGGCGGGCAGGATTTGGGCGCGCACTTCATCGATCCCGAGCTGGTCGGCAATGGCCTGGGCCGTGCGCTGGTTGTCGCCCGAGATCATGGCCGTGCGGATGCCCATGCGGTGCAGTTCGGCGATCACCGCCTTGCTGGTGGGGCGGGCCCGATCGGCCACGGCGGCAACGGCCGCCAGCTTGCCATCGACGCCAACCAGAATGGGCGTCTTGCCCTGGCCGGCCAGTTCGGCGAGCTGATCGGCAAAGGGCGTCTGGTCGATATCGGGCAGCTGGCCAGCATTGCCGACCAGCACCTTACGAGCGCCCACGACGCCGCTGATGCCATGGCCGGCCGAAGACGCGAACTGCTCGGCATCGGCGATGGGCAGGCCGCGCTCGGTTGCAGCGGCAACGATGGCGCGGGCAATGGGGTGTTCGGAGTGATGTTCCACCGCCGCCATCAGGGCCAGCACTTCGGCCTCGGCAAAGCCCGGGGCGACCACGAGATCGGTCAGCACCGGACGCCCTTCGGTCAGGGTGCCGGTCTTGTCAAAGGCGATCATCTCGACGTCGCGCAGGCTTTGCAGCGCTTCGCTGCGGCGGAACAGGACACCCAGTTCAGCGGCCCGGCCGGTGCCCACCATGATCGAGGTGGGGGTGGCCAGACCCATGGCGCAGGGGCAGGCAATGATGAGAACGGCCACGGCATTGACGAGGCCATAGAGATAGCCGGGCTCGGGACCCCAAAGCAGCCAGACCACAAAGGTCGCGAGGGCTGCCGCCATCACCGCCGGCACGAACCAGAAGGTGATGCGATCGACCAGCGCCTGGATGGGCAGCTTGCCGCCCTGGGCATCCTCGACCATGCGGATGATCTGGGCCAGCATGGTATCGGCGCCCACCTTGGTAGCGCGGAAGGTGAAGCTGCCTTCGCCATTGACCGTGCCGCCGACCACACTGGCGCCTTCGGCCTTGCCCACGGGAATGGGCTCGCCCGAAATCATCGATTCATCGACATGGCTTTGCCCGCTGACGATCTCCCCATCGACGGCAATCTTTTCGCCGGGACGCACCAGAAGGATATCGCCCACAACAACTTCTTGGATGGGCAATTGCACAAAGGCGCCATTGCGCTGCACCTGGGCGGTCTTGGCCTGTTGCTGCACCAGCCGGGCAATGGCGGCGCCGGTGCGACCCTTGGCCAGGGCTTCGAGCCACCGACCCAGAAGGATCAGGGTCACGATCACCGCCGCCGCTTCGAAATACACAAAGCGGCTGGTGGCAGGCACCAGGCCGGGCGCAAAGGTGACGACGCTGGAATAAAGATAGGCAGCGCCGGCGCCCAGGGCGACGAGGGAGTTCATTTCCGGCGCGCCGCGCAACAGAGCCGGAATGCCTTGCGCAAAAAAGCGGCGGCCCGGGATAAACAGCACGATGGTCGTGATGACAAAATAGGCGATGTAGAGCCACTGGGTGGGCACGAGGTGCATCACCGCCATATGCATGCCGGGGATCAGATGGCTGCCCATTTCGAGCACGAACATGGGCGCCGTCAGAACCGCGGCAAGGATCACGTCGCGCCGAAGCACGGCGGCGTCCTCGTCATGGTGGTGGCCGGCATGGCTGCTGCGCTGTTCGGGCGCGGGCTGCCCGGAGTAACCGGCCTTGGTTATGGCCGCGAGAACCGGCTCGAGTTGCGCATCGGGGGTCAGCTCGACAGTGGCGCGCTCGGTGGCAAGATTGACGGAAGCCGCCTTGACGCCGGGGGTCTTGAGCAGTGCCCGTTCCACCCGCGCCACGCAGGAAGCGCAGGTCATGCCCTCGATATCGATGGAAACTGGTCGGGTTTGGAGTGCCTGGTCGGTCATTTTTTCACCTCGTCCAGCTTTATGTAGGGCTTCCCATCATGGGAAGGTCAAGGGCTTCTGCCGCTTTCGCGCCACTGGAATGAACGGAAAATGAAGCGGGTGCTCATTTTGTTTGCACCCAGTGCATAACCGGTGTGCAGCAAGGCGCAGTTCTCAGCACCCGAGGGGCGCCCTACATAGGGGTCAGCAAAAGAGAGGACCCCAGCAAATGAATATCCGTCAGTCGATCCGCAACTATGTCCAGTACCAGCGCACCCTGCGCGAGCTGAACTCGCTTGACGCCCGCCAGCTCAATGATTTGGGCATTACCAAGGGCGACATCAAGAACATTGCGCAGGGCAAGGGCTTCTAAGCTCTTTCCAGCAGCAGTCGAAGAAGAAGGCGTCCACTTGGGCGCCTTTTGTCTTTTCAGGAACTAGCGGATGAGGTCGGCGGTCTTGCCGCCCAGGGCCCTGACCAGATCGTCCGGCGCCAGATTGATCTGCAGCCCGCGCTGGCCGCCATTGAGATACACCCGGTCCTGCAGAGCAACCAGTTCCTCAACGCAAGTGGGCACGGCCTTGCGCTGCCCAAAGGGGCTGATGCCCCCGACCTTGTAGCCGGTGAGGCGCTCGGCCACAGCCGGCTTCATCATCTGCGCGGTCTTGCCGCCAAAGGCGGCGGCAAGTTTTTTCATGTTCACTTCCCCGTCCGACGGGACGACAACACAGACCGGCTTGCCATCCACCTCCGACATCAGCGTCTTGAACACGCTGCCGGGATCGACGCCCATGGCTTCGGCCGCCTGCAAACCAACCCGCTCGGCATCGGGATCGTAAGCGTAGGTCGCGAGCTCGAAAGGGATGCCGGCTTTGAGGAGGGCTGCGGTGGCGGGCGTGGTCTTGGACATGGAGCCGAGTTTACCGCTCCCATATCGGCTGGCAAGCGGGCCTAGCGCGGACAATGATCGCTCAGAATGGTTTCGGCGCCGATGTCGCGCAGCAGATGGGGCGAGGCGTTGAGCAGATCGAGGGTGACGCGGCGCCGGCGCCGGCGGATCAACCAGTTGCGCAGCGGATTCCATGGGCGGCGCGGGGCCGGATCGCGCGCTTCTTCGCAGCTTGAAACAACACTCATGGCATAACCAGCCTTATGCGGCTGCCTCCGGGGTGATCGAGATAGCCGCGATTATTGCTGGCGGGTGGGCGCGCTTCCAACTAAAGCTGCCAAGGCTTCCATAAGGAGGTTTGATGCATGACCCCGTTGCCACCCCTGCCGGCGATCCGCGCCTTCGAGGCCGTGGCGCGCCATTTGAGCTTTACCCGCGCAGCCGAGGAACTGGGCATGACCCAGGCCGCCGTAAGCTACCAGATCCGCATTCTCGAGGAGCGGGTGGGCACGCCCCTATTCCTGCGCAAGCCACGCCGGATCGAGCTCAGCCAAACCGGGGCGCAGCTGGCGCCTGAAGTGGCCAAGGGCTTTGCGGTGCTGCGGGCGGCTTTTGCCGAACTGGGCGGACGGGTCGACGCCACGCTCGCGATCAGCGCGGTGCCCACTTTTGCCAGCCAGTGGCTGGCGGCCAATCTCGGGCTGTTCCAGGTCGGGCATCCCGATATCGCGGTGCGCATCGAAAGCGCGCCCGAGATCATCGATTTTGCCGGCACCGAGATCGATGTGGCGATCCGCGCCACCGGGCGGATGGCGCCGGGACTGGTGGCGCATGGGCTGACGAAGGTGGAATATGCCCCGATGCTGCATCCGCGGCTGGTGGAGGAATATGGGGTGCGCGAACCCGCCGATCTGCTGCGGGTGCCCCAGATCACCCCCGATGACCCGTGGGTCGCGGCCTGGTTCAAGCGGGCAGGGGTGGCGGTGCCGCCCGCGCCCGAGCGGCCCTTTGCCCGGCTGGGCTTTCAATCTATGGAAGCGGTGGCCGTGATGGCCGGGCGGGGCGTCGCCATGCTGACGCCCCAGTTCTACCCCGAGGAAATCCGCGCCGGCCGTATGGTGCAGCCCTTTTCGACCGTGGGCTGGGACGGGCACTACTACTATCTCGTTTACCCCGAAGCGCGGCGCAACAACCCCAAGATCCGCGCCTTTCGCGACTGGATCCTCGAGGCGACCGCGCCGCTGCGGGCGCTCGAGCAGAGCTAGACGATGCCGCCCGAGCCGCCTTCCACCGCCGGGCGGATGGCGGCAACTTTGGCGCGATAGCCAGAGGCCCGGTAGGCGCCGAGGAGGTCGATGGCGCCGCCCGCTTCGAGGCGGGCCATGGCGAGGATCGGCTCCACATCGGTGCGATAGGCGAGGCGCAGGGCCTGGGTGGCGCCCAGCGCGTCGTTGCCCTGCTGCGCCTGTTCGAGTGCCGCGCGATCCACAAGGAGTGCCTGGGCATAGGCGCGCTGCACATCGGCGGCCGACAGCATCAGCGATTCGATGGGGTCGGTGACGTTGTGGGATTGGTCGAGCATGTGGGCGGGGCGAAAGTCGGGGTGGCGCGCTTCGGCATCCACCAGCTCGTTGAAGACGAGGAACAGGCGGTAGGGATCGATCGAGCCGGCATCGAGGTCGTCGTCGCCATATTTGCTGTCGTTGAAGTGAAAGCCCCCGAGCTTGCCGAACTGGGCGAGGCGCGAAACGATCATTTCGATATTGGTGTTGGGCGCATGGTGGCCGAGATCGACGAGGCAGAAGGCCTTGTCGCCCAGTTCGGTGGCGATGAGGTAATTGGTGCCCCAATCCTGCACGACCGTTGAATAAAAAGCTGGCTCATACATCTTGTGTTCGGTGTAGACGCGCCAGTCAGCGGGAAGGGCGGCATAGATCGCCTTCATGGCATCGAGATAATGCTCGAACTGGGTGGCGAAATTGACCTGGCCGGGGAAGTTGGAGCCGTCGCCGATCCAGACGGTGAGGGCCTTGGACCCAAGGGTCTGGCCGATCTCGATGCATTCAAGATTGTGCTCGATGGCTTGCTGCCGGGTGGCCGGGTCGGCCGCCGAGAGCGAGCCGAACTTGTAGCTTTGCAGCTGGCCGCGGGCGTCCGAGAAGGTGTTGGAGTTCATCGCATCAAAGCCGAGGCCGAAGCGGCTGGCAGCCTGCTTGAGGCGGTTGGGATCGGCTTTGTCCCAGGGGATGTGAAGCGAGACGGTGCGGGTGGCCTGGGTCAGCTGGGCAATGACGGCGCAGTCTTCGAGCTTGTCGAAGATATCGCGCGGCTCGCCCTGGCCGGGGAAGCGGGCAAAGCGGGTGCCGCCGGTGCCGACGCCCCAGGAGGGCACGGCGATGTTGAAGGCGGCGACCTTGTGCTTGACGGCCTCAATCGAGATGCCGCGTCGGTCGAGCCGCTCGCCGAGTGAATCGTAGTCGGCCCGCAGATCGGCTTCGCGTCTGGCGTTGTCGGCTTCGATCGCGGTGGGGTCGATGATGTTATCGGTCATTTGTTGTGCCTCCCCTGCGACCCCCTCCCTCGGTCCCGCCCCTCAAGGGGGAGGGAAGGGCAGGAGCCGCGTGTTTTGTTGTTTTTGTTCTGCGTGAATCAGCGCGTAAAGGACTGGGCGTTGCCGGCGTCGACATTGAGGATGTTGCCGGTGGATTTAGCCGAGGCTTCGCTGGCAAAGAAATAGATGGCTTCGGCGATGTCTTCGGGGAAGACGGAGCGTTTGAGCAGCGAGCGCTGGCGGTACATGTCCTCGAGGCCCTCCTTGTCGGTCTTGTAGGTTGAGGCGCGCTGTTCGAGCCATTCGCCGGCCCAGATTTTCGAGCCGCGCAACACGGCGTCGGGATTGACGACATTGACGCGGATCTGCGCTTCGGCGCCCTCGAGGGCAAGGCAGCGGGCGAGGTGGATTTCGGCGGCTTTCGCGGTGCAATAGGCCGCTGCATTGGGGGAAGCGGCTAGGCCGTTCTTGGAGGCGACAAAGACCACATTGCCCCCGATCTTTTGGGCGCGGAACAGGCGGAAGGCCTCGCGCGAGACGAGGAAATAGCCGGTGGACAGGATGTCCATGTTGCGGTTCCAGAGCTCGAGCGTCGTGTCCTCGATGGGCGCGGAGGAGGCGAGGCCGGCATTGGAGACGAGGATGTCGAGGCCGCCGAATTCCACCACGGCATGGGCAAATCCTGCGATCACCTGGTCTTCGCGGGTGACGTTGATGTTGACGGGGCGTACAAAGTCGGTGCCGAACGCGCCCGACAGTTCGGCGGTGGCGGAGTCTAGCGCGGCCTGGTCGATATCGGCGAGGACGACGCAGGCGCCTTCGCGCAGCAGCCGGGCGGCGGTGGCCTTGCCGATGCCGCCGGCGCCGCCGGTGACGAGCGCGATCTTGCCAGCCAGGGACTTGGGCTTGGGCAGGCGCGCAAGCTTGGCTTCTTCGAGGAGCCAATATTCGATGTCGAAGGCCTCCTGCTCGGGCAGGCCTTGGTATTCAGAGACGGTCGAGGCGCCGCGCATGACGTTGATCGCGTTGACATAAAACTCGCCCGAAATGCGGGCGGTCGCCTTGTCCTTGGCGAAGGTGAACATGCCCACGCCCGGCATCAGATAGACCACGGCATTGGGGTCGCGCATCGCCGGGGAATTGTCGTGCTTGCAGCGCTCGTAATAAGCGGCGTAGTCGGCGCGATAGGCGGCGATCTGGTCGCCAAGGCCGGCGATAACGGCGTCGATATCGGGGTTGGTAGGATCGAAATCGATCACCAGAGGCCGAATTTTGGTGCGCAGGAAGTGGTCGGGGCAGGAGGTGCCCAGCGCCGCGAGCGGGCGCAGATTGTTGGAGTTGACGAATTCCAGCACGGCCGGGGAATCGTCGAAATGGCCGAGCTTATGGCTGTCTTCGGAAATGAAGCCGCGGATTTTCGGCATCAGGCGCGCGGCGATGGCGCGGCGCTGTTCGGACGGCAGAGCCTGGACGGCCGCGCCACCAAAGATGGTCTTGCCCGCGGTTTGCGCTTCGAACCACTCGATCGCCTGGTTGATGATGGCGATGGTGGTTTCGTAGCATTCCCGAGGGGTGTCGCCCCAGGTGAAGAGGCCGTGGGACTCGAGGATCACTCCCTTGGCATTGGGGTTTTCTTCGCAGAACTTGCCCAGCCACAGGCCAAGCTCGAAGCCCGGCTTTTTCCAGGGCAGCCAGCCGATCGTGTCGCCGAAAATCTGGCGCGTGAGTTCGCGCGAGTTTTTCGAAGCCGCGATGGCGATGATGGCGTCGGGGTGCATGTGATCCACAAAGGGATGGTTCACATAGGCGTGGAGCGGGGTGTCGATCGAGGCGGCGCGCGGGTTGAGGTTGAAGGTGGCATGGGGGAGATAGCCCACCATTTCGTCCTCGAACTCGACCCCGCGGTAGAGGTTCTTGAGAGCCCGCAGCTTGTCCATATACAGGGTGGCAAAGCCTTCGAGCTTGATCGAGGCGCTGTCCCCGCCCGAGCCCTTGACCCAAAGCACCTCGACCACCTCGCCGGTGAGGGGATCCTTTTGCATGATCTTGGAGGAGGTATTGCCGCCGCCATAATTGGTGACCCGCTTGTCGCTGCCCAAAATGTTGGAGCGGTAAACCAGCCGCTCGGGCTCGCTCATGGCGGCGGCCTTGGCATCATCCCATAAATTCTGGAGGCGCTTGGGGGCGGGGGCGGACATGGGGTTCCTCTCAGATCGGGCAAAACTCCTGCCGAACTGGCCATGATTGAAATGCGCTGTCAATCACAAACGATCAGCAGCAAGCAGAACTGCGCAATGATGAGTAATTCAGGTGGGTCAATGATTGACACTGATTGAAAAGCGCGCAAGGAATGCTGACGGGAGGAGTGCTGCCGTGCATGAAACAGAGCGCCATAGAGTCATCGGGGCTGCGCTGCGGACGCGTTCCTTCGTGAGCGTGGCTGAACTCTGCGACGTCACCGGCGCTTCGGAAGCCACGATCCGCCGGGACATTGCGGCGCTCCATCTGAGCGGGCAGTTGCGGCGGGTGCGGGGTGGCGCGGAAGCGGTCAACCCGCCCGAGGAAGGCGCGCTGATAGGGCGACCCTTCTCTGTCAATGAAACGCTCAATATCGCGCAAAAGCAGGCAATCGCCCGGGCAGCAGCCCAGCTTTGCCGCGACGGCGAGCCGATCATCATCAATGGAGGCACCACGACCTATCAGATGGTGCATCATCTGACGGGCAAGCGGCTGACCGTGTTCACCAACAGCTTCGCCATTGCCGAGCACCTGATCCACAATTCGCGCAACAGCGTGGTAATTCCGGGCGGCACCATCTATCGCGATCAAAACGTGATCCTGTCGCCCTTTGGTGGGGTGGTGGCCTCGCATTTCTACGCCAAGCGCATGTTTATCGGCTGCCAGGGAATTGGCGAGCACGGGCTGATGGAAGCCGACCCGATGGTCGTGCAATCCGAACTGGCGCTGATCGGGCAGGCCGAGGAGCTGATCGTGCTCGCCGATTCATCGAAGTTTTCGGGCCGCTCGAGCCTGATCCTGTGTGAACTCAACAAGATCGCCGCGGTGATCACCGACAGCGGCATCCGTGACGAAGACCGCCAGATGCTCGAAACAGCCGGCGTGCGGTTGATCGTGGCCGAAACAACTACTCAGGTCCAAGCGCAATCCAGCAGGGCCTGAGCCAACAACTAGCTGATATCAAAGCATTCCAGGGAGGGAATACCGCATGAAACTGATCAAGATCCTGGCCGCATCCACGGCTGTCGCCGTGCTGCTCGCCGCACCAGCCTATGCCCAGACGCGCATTGCGCTGGTGGTCAAATCGCTCGGCAACGGCTTTTTCGATGCCGCCAACAAGGGCGCGCAGGAAGCGGCCGCCGAACTGGGCGATGTCGAGGTGATCTATACCGGCCCAACCGCCGCCACGGCCGAAGCGCAGATCGAAGTGGTCAATTCGCTGATTGCCCAGCAGGTCGATGCCATCGCCATTTCGGCCAATGACCCAGATGCGTTGGTGCCGGCACTGCAGCGCGCCATGCAGCGCGGCATCAAGGTGGTGAGCTTTGACTCAGGCGTTGCCGAGGAAGGCCGCCAGATCCACCTCAACCCGTCCGACACCGCGCTGATCGGGGAAACCATCATCAAGCTGGCCGCCGATCACCTGCCCGAGGGCGGCGATGTAGCGATCTTGTCGGCCGCATCCACCGCCACCAACCAGAATGCCTGGATCGAGGCGGCCAAGGCGGCACTGCCCGAGAAATTCCCCAATATCAATCTCGTCGCGACGGTTTACGGCGATGATGACTCGGTCAAATCCACCGAGGAAGCCAAGGGCCTGATCGCCGCCCATCCCGACCTCAAGGCCATTATTGCCCCCACTACGGTGGGTGTTGTCGCGGCGGCCCAGGTGGTGACCGACCAGAACCTGATCGGCAAGATCAATGTGACGGGCCTCGCGCTGCCCTCCGAATTCAAGCAGTTCATCGACAATGGCGCGTCCCAGGCCGTGGCGCTGTGGAACCCCATCGATCTGGGCTATTCGGCGGTGATGCTGGCCGACCAGCTGATCGATGGCAAGGAAGCGGCGCCGGGCGAAACATTCTCCATCGGCCGGGTCGGGGAAGTCACGCTCGACGACACCAACGCGGCGGCGATGGCGGTGCCGTTCCAGTTCGACAAGACCAATATCGAAGAGTTCTCCAAGATCTATTGAGCTCCGTGCGCGCACGGCGATAGCACCCCGTCAAGGGCAGGGTGGCTGCAGTCTGCCCTCCGTCCCCCCTTGAGGGGAGGGCCGGGGTGGGGGTTCTTCAGTGATCACCAGCCGAACCCCTCCCTCGATCCCTCCCCTCAACGGGGAGGGAAGCACAAAGCCGGTGGTTCCGCGCATGGCGGGTACCCCCGGCGCCACCATCGGGAACGTAGATGACGCAGCCCATCCTGACCCTTTCTGGCATCGGCAAGAGCTTCCCCGGCGTGCGGGCGCTCAATGGCGTGGCGCTGGAGCTTTATCCGGGCGAGGTGACGGCGCTGATCGGCGAGAACGGGGCCGGCAAATCCACCTTGGTCAAGATCCTGACCGGGATCTACCAGCCCGATGCGGGGGAAATTGCCATTGCGGGCAAGCCCGTGGTGCTGCCGACGGCCCATGCCGCCTTTGCGGCGGGGGTGACGGCGATCCACCAGGAAACGGTGTTGTTCGACGAGCTGACCGTGGCCGAAAATATTTATCTGGGCCATGCGCCGCGCACGCGGCTGGGGCTGATCGACTGGCGCACCATGCGCAGTGAGGCCAAGGCAACGCTCGATGCCATGGCGGCCGGGATCGAACCCGATCTCAAGCTCAAGGAACTGGGGATCGCTAAAAAGCACCTAGTGGCAGTGGCACGCGCGCTGTCGATCGACGCGCAGGTGGTGATCATGGATGAACCCACCGCCGCGCTCAGCCAAAAGGAGATCGAGGAGCTTTATGTGCTCATCGAGCTGCTCAAGGAAGACGGCAAGGCGATCCTCTTCATCTCCCACAAATTCGACGAGATCTATCGCATTGCCGACCGCTTCACCGTGTTCCGCGATGGCGAAATGGTGGGCAAGGGGCTGATCCGCGACACCAGCCAGAACCAGATCGTGCAGATGATGGTGGGGCGGGCGGTGGACCAGATCTTTCCCGCCCGCACGCCCGAGATCGGCGAGGTGGTGCTCGAGGCGAGGGGGCTGTCGCACCCCACCGAGTTCGAGGATGTGTCGTTCAGCCTGCGCCGCGGCGAAATCCTCGGCTTTTATGGCCTCGTGGGGGCGGGGCGCAGCGAGGTGATGCAGGCGGTGTTCGGCATGACGGCGCTGTCGGGCGGTACGCTGAGCCTCGACGGCAAGCCGATCAACCCGCGCTCGGCCGCCGATGCGGTGGAAGCGGGTATTGTTTATGTGCCCGAGGAACGCGGGCGGCAGGGGGTGATCACCAACCTGCCCATTTTCCAGAATGTGTCACTGCCCTCGCTGCGCCGCACGAGCAAGAGCCATGTGCTGCAGCTGGCACAAGAATTTGCGCTGGCGCGCTCGTTCACCGGGCGGCTCGATCTGCGCGCCTCCTCGCTCAGCCAGGATGTGTCGACCCTTTCGGGCGGCAACCAGCAAAAGGTGGTGATCGCCAAATGGCTCGCGACCGGGCCGCGGGTGATCATTCTCGACGAGCCCACCAAAGGCATCGATATCGGCTCCAAGGCGGCGGTGCATGGCTTCATGGGCGAGCTGGTGAGCGGAGGGCTGAGCGTGATCATGGTGTCGTCCGAGCTGCCTGAGGTGCTGGGGATGAGCGACCGCATTGTGGTGATGCGCGAAGGGCGGGTAGTGGCCGTGCTCGACAACAAGGGGCTGCAGCCCGAAACCCTGGTGCGCCTTGCGGCGGGGATCGCGCCAGAGGAGGCGGCGGCATGAAGGCCTTGGCCAAGCAGCGCGAAATCTGGCTGGCCGGAGCGATTGTGCTGGTGATTGTGCTGGTGACGCTGCGCTTTCCTCGCTTTGCCCAGCCGGGCAATCTGCTGACCATCTTCAACGACACCTCCATCCTGATCATGCTGGCGCTCGGGCAGATGGCGGTGATCCTGACCCGCTCCATCGACCTGTCGCAGGCCGCCAATTTGGCGCTGACCGGCATGATCGCGGCCATGTTCAATGCCGCGTTTCCGGGGGTGCCGATCCCCGCGGTGATGGCGATGTGCCTTCTTGTGGGTGCAGTTTTGGGCGGGGTGAACGGGCTTTTGGTGTGGAAGCTCAACATCCCCTCCATCGTCGTGACCCTGGGGACGCTGACGATCTTTCGCGGGCTGGTGTTCGTGCTTTCGGGCGGGGCCTGGGTCAATGCTGCCCAGATGAGCCCCGATTTCATCAATCTGCAGCGCGCCGTAGTGCTGGGACTGCCGGTGCTGAGCTGGATTGCCATTGCGGTGGCGGCGCTGTTTTACGTGCTGATGACGCGCACCCCGCTCGGGCGCGCAATCTATGCCATCGGGGTCAATCCGACCGCGGCGGTTTATACCGGGATCGATGTGGGGCGCACCAAGTTCCTCGCCTTCACCATTGCCGGCGCGATCGCCGGGCTGTGCGGTTATCTTTGGGTGTCGCGCTATGTGATCGCCTCGACCGAGGTCGCGAGCGGCTATGAGCTGACCATCATCGCCGCATGCGTGATCGGCGGGGTCTCGATTGCCGGTGGCATCGGCACCGTGGGCGGCACGTTGCTGGGGGCGTTGTTCTTGGGCGTGATCAACAATGCGCTGCCGGTGATCAATATTTCCCCGTTCTGGCAGATGGCGATTTCCGGGGCCGCGATCCTGTTGGCGGTGGTGCTCAATGCCCGGGGAGAGCGCTCGGCAGGGCGGGTGATCTTGCGAAAGGCGGAGGCGTGATGGCTTCCATGCCGGGTTCTGGCGCTCCCTCCCCCCTGGGGGAGGGTCGGGATGGGGGGTGGTGCAGTGGGTCGCTGGATCTGCAACTATCGGAAGCTATGAGATGACCGACACCGTAACAACCCGCCAATTGCCGGATCGGCTTGATCATCCCCTGCGCTCGGCACTGCTGAGCTGGGAATCGCTGCTGGTGCTGGTGGCGGTGGGAATTTTCATCGCCAATTCATTGGCTTCCCCTTACTTCCTCAATGAATGGTCGCTGTCGGACCTGACCTTCAACTTCACCGAAAAGGCGCTGATTGCGCTCGCCATGGCGCTGCTGATCATTTCGGGCGAGATCGATCTGTCGGTAGCGGCGATCATTGCCCTGGCCTCGACGCTGATGGGCCTGGCGCTGCAATGGGGCGTGGATACGCCCGGGCTGGTCGCGATCGGGGTTGGGGTGGGGCTTTTGTGCGGCGCCTTCAATGGGGCGCTGGTGACCGGGCTCAAGCTGCCCTCGATCGTCGTTACCATTGGTACGATGAGCCTGTTCCGGGGCATCGCCTTCATCATCCTGGGCGATGGCAGCTTCAAGGGTTACCCGGCCAGCTTCAGCTTTTTCGGGCAGGGCTATGTGTGGTGGGTGATCTCGTTTGAACTGGTGCTGTTTGTTGTGGCGGCAGTGATCTTCTGGTTCATGCTGCACCGCACCACGTTTGGCCGCCAGATCTATGCCATCGGCAACAATGCCGTGGCGGCGCGCTTTACCGGCGTGCGGGTGGATCGCATCAAGTTCGTGCTGTTTTGCCTGACCGGGCTGATGAGCGGCATTGCCGCCGTGCTGCTGACGGCGCGGCTGGGCTCCACCCGGCCGTCCATTGCCGAAGGCTTCGAGCTCGAGGCCATCACCATGGTGGTGCTGGGCGGGGTCAATATCCTGGGCGGCGGCGGCTCGATTATTGGTGTCGTACTGGCCGCCGTGATCATGGGGCTGGTGACATTCGGGCTTGGGCTGCTCAATGTTCCGGGCATCGTCATGTCGATCTTTATCGGCACGCTGCTGATCGTGGTGATCGCGCTGCCCATCCTGTTCCGCCTGTGGAGAACGCGCAGCCAATGAGCGACTGGGAAAAACACGCCTTCAAGATGCAGCTCAATCCCGGCATGGCTGCCGAATACAAGAAGCGCCATGACGAGATATTTCCCGAACTGATTGAACTGCTCAAGCAAGCGGGGGTGCGCGATTATTCCATCCATCTCGATGAGGAAACCAATATCCTCTTTGGCGTGCTGTGGCGGCGCAAGGATCACACCATGGACGCGCTGCCCAACCATCCGGTGATGCAGCGCTGGTGGGCCCATATGGCCGATGTCATGGCCACCAATGAACGGAACGAGCCGGTTTCGGTCGACCTCAAGCCCATGTTCTGGATGGAGTAGCCGCGCGCCCCTAGTGGAGGGACGCGGGCGCGTGGGCTTTGCGGACGGCCCGCGCCATCAGCCACACCGCGAGCACGACGAAGGGCGCTGCGATCGAGAGCGCCATGGTCTTGTGCAGGTGCAATTCCTCGAGCGGCCCGGCGAGGAGATAGCTCAGGATGCCCAAAAGGTAGTAGCTGATGGCGATGGTCGAGAGCCCTTCCACGGTGCGCTGCAGCAGGAACTGGCTGCGCGAGGTCTGGGCGATGTTGTCGAGCACGGCGGCGTTTTGCACCTGCATATCAACGCCGATGCGCACATTGAGCAGGCCGATGGCGCGTTCGAGCTTGGCCGACAGTACGGCGAGGCGCTTTTCCATCGCCGCGCAAGTGGCGAGACCCGGATCGACCCGGTTGCCGATATAGCTGCCAAGGGTCGAGCCGCGATCGGTGCCGGTTTCCCGGATGCCCTGCACCCGCACGCGCAAAATGTCGCCATAGGCGTGTCCGGCGGCAAAACGATAGCCGAGGCGTTCCGACATCTGGCTGGAGCGCACTGAAAGCGCATGGAGGGCATCAAGGGCCGCCTGGACCGCAGCCGGCGTAGTCGCCTCGGAAAGCTCTTCCATCAGCGCGGTGAGTTCGGTTTCGATACGCCGCAATTCGGGCGCGGTGCTGCGCGCCAGGGGCAGGCCAAGCAGCGCCATGGTTCGATAGGTTTCGATCTCGAGAATACGGCGCACGATGATGGAGCGGCGCAGCGGCGTCAGGCCGCCGGCCGCCAGCTCGAAACGGGTGAAGCGGTCCGCATCGGGTACGAAATCGGTGGCGATCTGGGCTTTGCCCGCTTCCACATTGGCGAGGCACAGGCTGGGCAGACTGAACCCGGGCACCAAGCGGTCGGGGATCGTGGTTTCGGCAATGACATCGAGCCGCATCGCCCCGATCAGGAGCCCATCGGCCAGAACCTCAAGGCCAAGCCCATCGGGACGATTGTCGTTGTCGTCCAACTCGCTGCGCCAGGTGACGGTGACGAACTCGGTGTGAAACTCCCAGGTGACCTGCCGTCCGGCGCCGCCAAAGCTGTGCTGGCGCGTATCGGGCTGGGGCAGCGGGAGGTCTTGTTCGGCGCAAAACGCAGCGAAGCGCTCGAACACGGCCAGCATGGCGCCGGCCACGGGCGGCATCACCACGACGAGGCGGCGCAATCGGCAGGTCTCGGGCACGATCTCGACGGGACGGGCATGGACCTCCGCCATGATGGCGTCGCGGTAGGGGTGATCAGCAATGGTGGTTTGAACCATAAAAGGGCTCCGGCCCGGCCCGAATGCCGGTCGGCCATGTGGCGCTACCCGGCCGCGCTTGGCAATGAGGCGTTCGGGCGCGCTACTTTGGTCGAAGAGGCGGGAACGCGAGGGCGGGGGTAGCGCTTATCATGGATTAGAAGCGCGGCGCAGAGCCGTGATTTCGCTCGCGCTCGGTTTGCCCAGATACGAGGAATATTGGGCGAGTTTTTCCGAGCTGTTTCCTTTGCCGCCAATTTCGCCCTAGCTCATTTTCGCAGGCGCGCTAGGTTAACCCGAATGGGTCGAGCGCCCGCACACACGGAGAATCGCCATGCGTCTTGCCGTCAAACTCCTGAGCGCCGCCGCCGCGCTTGCCGTTTCCATCACCGCCGCCCAGGCGCAGGTGGTGGTGTCCTCCAAGATCGACACCGAAGGGGGCGTGCTGGGGAACATCATTCTCCAGGTGCTGCAGAATAACGACATTGCCGTGGAAGATCGCACGCAGCTGGGCGGCACGCCGATCGTGCGCGAAGCCATCATTGCCGGCGAAATCGACATCTATCCCGAATATACCGGTAATGGCGCCTATTTCTTCGAGGGGACCGATCCCGCGCTCTGGAACGACGCAGCCAAGGCCTATGCCGAGGTCAAAAAGCTCGACTATGACGCCAACAAGATCGTCTGGCTGAGCCCGTCGCCGGCCAACAATACCTGGGCGGTGGCACTGCGGGGCGATCTGGCGGAAGCCAATAACCTCAAGACCTTCTCCGAGTTCGGGGAATGGGTGGCTGGTAGTGGCGAGGTCAAGCTCGCCGCTTCGGCCGAATTCGTCAACTCGCCCGCAGCACTGCCCAAGTTCCAGGAAGTCTATGGCTTTACCCTGTCGCCTGACCAGCTGATTACCCTCTCGGGCGGTGACACGGCGGCCACGATCGCGGCGGCAGCCCAGCAGACCAATGGCGTCAACGCTGCCATGGTTTATGGCACTGATGGGGGGATCGCCCCTTCGGGCCTGGTGGTGCTGGAAGACGATAAGGGCGTGCAGCCCGTTTATCAGCCCGCCCCGATCATCCGCGAGGAAGTTCTGACCGAGTATCCGCAGATCGAGGAACTGCTGACGCCGGTGTTTGAAGCGCTGACGCTCGAAACGCTGCAGGAGCTCAATGGCCGCGTGCAGGTGGGCGGTGAAGCCGCATCGGCGGTAGCCACCGACTTCCTGACGCAGGGCGGGTTCCTGAACTAGGCCCGTGCGCGAAGTGGGGATGCGCATGCACCCCACTTCTGGCCTGCCATGGCGCAAGGGAGCCGCATGAGCACTGCCACTGCCGCTCCAGCGCGCCAGCCCATTTGGCTCGGCCTCGACAAGCTTGGCGTTCTCATCGCGGCGATCGCTGCGGCGGGGACGGTTTTGCCGTTCGCGCTGTTTCGCGCCAATCGCATCGTGCCGGGCGAGGCGCGCGGGATTCTCGAGGCCCTGCCGCCCGCCGAGGGCGCGGTGCTGCTCGCCGTGCTGGTGGGTGGGATCGTCGCGGCATTGCTGCGCCTGCCGCGCCGGATCAAGCTGGGGGCGGCGACACTGGCGCTGGTGGCACTGGCGATGATGATCGGGCGCTCGGCGGAGTTTCTGACGCCGCCGGAGAACACGTTTGCCCGGGTGTCGCCGGGCGCCGGGTTCTGGCTGCTGGTGTTTGCTTTTGCCCTGCTGCTGGCCGATTGCCTGACTCGATTGCGGCTCCAGCCCTGGCTGCGCATCGCCGTGCTCGCCGGCGTGGCCTTGGCGATGGCGGCGTGGCTGTGGTCGGGGGCCTGGAACGATCTGGCATTGCTCAAGGAATACAGCACCCGCGCCGCCGCGTTCTGGAACGAGGGGCGCACGCATCTGGCGCTGGCCTTTGGGTCGGTGGCGGCAGCGATTGCCGTGGGCGTGCCGCTGGGCGTCCTGTGCTTCAAGGTCAAGCCGCTGCGCGCGAGTGTGCTCGGCGTGCTCAACATCATCCAGACCGTCCCCTCCATTGCCCTTTTTGGCCTCCTGATCGCGCCGCTCGCCTGGGTGGCGGCCACGGTGCCGGGGGCGGCGCGGCTGGGGATTTCGGGCATTGGTGCGGCGCCGGCGCTGGTGGCGCTCTTTGCCTATGCGCTGCTGCCCATTGTCTCCAACACCGTGGTGGGGCTGGTCGGCGTGCCACCGGCAGCAGTGGATGCAGCGCGCGGCATGGGCATGACGGCAAGGCAACGACTGTTGGGCATCCAGTTTCCGCTGGCCTTTCCGGTGATCCTCACCGGCATTCGCATCGTGCTGGTGCAAAATATTGGCCTGGCGACTATCGCCGCGCTGATCGGGGGCGGGGGCTTTGGCGTCTTTGTGTTCCAGGGCATCGGGCAAACCGCGATGGACCTGGTGCTGCTGGGCGCCATTCCCACGGTGGCGCTGGCCTTTGCCGCGGCAGTGGTGCTCGACGCGCTGATCGAGATGAGCGGAGGGCGGGGGCGGCCGGCATGATCGAGATCGACAAAGTTTCCAAGATTTATGATGGCACCGCGGTGGTCGATGGGGTGACGCTGACCGTGGCGCCGCGCACGATCTGCGTGATCGTGGGCACGTCGGGCTCAGGCAAGACGACGCTGCTGCGCATGATCAACCGGCTGGTGGAGCCCAGTGCCGGCACGATCCGCATCGACGGCGAGGATACGCGCAGCATCGAGGCCTATCAGCTGCGCCGGCGCATGGGCTACGCCATCCAGGGGCATGGGCTGTTTCCTCACCGCACGGTGGCGCAGAACATCGCCACCGTGCCCAAGCTCCTCGGCTGGGACAAGGCGCGCCGCAACGCGCGGGTCGATGAACTGCTCGAGCTGTTCCAGCTTGATCCCGGCCAATATCGCGACCGGCTGCCCCATGAACTGTCGGGTGGCCAGCAACAGCGCATCGGGGTGGCGCGGGCGCTGGCGGCTGAGCCCAATATCTTGCTGATGGACGAGCCCTATGGCGCGCTTGATCCCCTGATCCGCGCCAAGGCGCAGGAGGATCTGCTGGCGATCCAGCGGCGGTTCAAGACCACGATCGTGCTCGTGACCCATGACATGGAAGAAGCCATTCACCTGGGCGACACGATCGCGGTGATGGACAAGGGCCAGCTGTTGCAATGCGCCGCGCCCGCCGAGATCATCGCCCGTCCCGCGAGCCCCTTTGTAGCCGAGCTGATCGGCACCAGCGAACGCCCGTTCCGCCTGCTGTCGCTCGAGCGGGTGGGCGATCATCTCGAGCCCGGCACCGCAACGGGCGAGCCGATCGAGGCGGGCGCTTCGCTGCGGGATGCTTTGGCCGAATTGCTATGGTCGGGGCGGGCGGCGCTGCCGGTGCGCCGGGACGGGCAGATCGTGGGGCAGGTGACGCGCGAGGCGCTGTCGCGGCTGGCGGCGCGACCGCAATGACAGTGGGCAATGGGGTGCGGCTGCTGGCGCTCGCGGTGCTGGTGCTGTTTTTGATCCAGCCCGAGCTGTTCAGCCCGTTTTTTGCGCTGTTCACCAAGCCGGGGCAGCCGGCGATCTACAACCAGGGCGGTCTGCTCGACATCACGTTCAACCATTTGGCGATCGTGCTGGCGGCCACCATCGCCGCCACCATTGCGGCGGCCGGGCTGGCGATCGTGGTGACCCGCCCGTTCGGGGCCGAGTTCCTGCCGCTTTGCCGTTCCCTGGCCAATATCGGGCAGACCTTTCCGCCGGTGGCGGTGCTGGCGCTGGCGGTGCCGGCGCTCAACAGTTTCGGCACGGCGCCGACGCTGCTGGCGCTGTTTTTGTATGCGCTGCTGCCCATCTTCGAAAATACCCTCACGGGCCTCACCAATCTGCCCGCCGCGGTGACCGATGCGGCCAAGGGCATGGGGATGACGGGATGGCAGCGGCTCATGAAGGTCGAGCTGCCGCTGGCGCTGCCGGTGATCCTCGCGGGCATTCGGCTCTCGACGGTGATTTCGCTCTCCACGGCGACCATCGGCTCGACCGTGGCGGCGCGCACGCTGGGCGAAGTTATCATCGCCGGCCTGTTAACGGGTAATACTGCCTTCGTGCTGCAGGGCGGGCTGATCGTGGCTGTTCTTGCGGTGCTGATTTATGATGGGCTTTCGGCGCTCGAGCGGATGCTGATGGTGCGGACGGGGCAGGCGGGCCGGGCGGAGGGGTGAAGGATGGCGCGCGATCACGAATTGGAGCAGCGGGTGCTCGACGATCTCGGACCGCTGCCGGGGTTGAGCGAGAAAGCCATGTTTGGCGGGCTGGTCTGGCTGCTCGATGGGCACATGTTGTGTGCGGCCACCGGCGAAGGTCTGATGGTGCGGCTGGGCAGGGGCAATGACGCCTGGGCGCTGCAAGAGCCTGATATTGCTGTGGTCGTGATGTCTGGCAAGCCGATGCCGGGCTGGGTGCGGGCGGGCATCGGGGCCTGTGCCGACGAGCAATTGTGGCGGCGCCTGCTCGATGCGGCGGTCACTTTCGTGGGCGCGCTACCGCCCAAAAACTGAGGGTTTTTGCCTTCGAGCGGACACAAAGATGAACCCCAGCTGAACGGGGTTTTAATCATGAGTTCAATGGTCTGCGCTAAAGTGCTCATGTCCAGCCAGTTGAAAGCCGAACCACCATGAACAAGCGACAGGAAAAGGTGTTGATCGCGACGCTGTGCGGCTTGGTCGTGACCGCAGCGGCAGGCTTTGTAATTCAGCCGGCCAATGCGGCCAGCACGCCGGTGCAGGCGAGCTCTTTTGCCGGCGAACCGGTGGCGCTGCCGAGAGCGCCAACGCTGCAGGTCCTGACGCAGCCGCTGGCGCCTCCCGGCCTCTGGCATTGACTTTTCCGGCTGGCTGCTATTCGCAAGAAGCGGTCAGTTGGAGTGCTTTGCGATGGATGCCAATCCCGTTCTTGCCGAAACCACCCGCGGCAACTGGATCGAGAACCGCCATCGTGGCGCCTTTGCCGTGGTGGATGCCAATGGCGCGCTGATCGCCTCGGCCGGCGATATCGACTTTCCCATCTTTCCCCGCTCAGCCATTAAATCCATGCAGGCGCTGGCCATCTTTGGCAGCGACGCCATTGGCGAGTTCCATCACACCCCTCAGGAGCTGGCGCTGGCCTGCGCTTCCCACCATGGCGAGGAGCCGCATGTGGAAGGCGTCGCCCATCTGCTGGAGCGATTGGGGCTGTCGGTGGATGACCTGGAATGCGGCGCCCATCCGCCCACCAACCCGGCGGCGCGCGAGGCGCTGCGCCAGGCGGGGCTCAAGCCCACGGCACTGCACAATAATTGCTCGGGCAAGCATGGCGGCATGCTGAGCGTGGCGCTGGCCATGGGCCTGCCGACCAAGGGCTATGTGGAGCGTGAGCACGCGGTGCAGCGCGCGGTGCGCGACGCCATTGAAATGGTGATCGGCGAACCGCTGAGCGAAGAGCGCTGCGGCACTGACGGCTGTTCCATCCCCACTTTTGCGGCGCCCTTGCGCGCCTTTGCCCGCGGCTTTGCCGTCATGGCGACGGGGCGGGGTCTGCCGGCCGACATGGCGGCGGGCGCGCGGCAGCTGTTTGACGCGGCCACGCAACACCCGCTGCTGGTGGCGGGAACGGGGCATGCCGATACGCGCATCATGGCCGTCTTTGGTGGGCGGGTGATGCAAAAGATCGGCGCCGAAGGGGTGCAGTGCGGCGCGATCCGCGACAAGGGCTGGGGCTATGCCCTCAAATGCGATGACGGCAACATGGCTGCTTCCCAGTCCATGCTGGCAGGCCTGCTGCTGAACTATTCCGATCCCGAGGCCGACCAGCTGGCAGTGCTGCAATCCATTGCCAACCGGCCGATCAACAGCGTCCGGGGTGCTCAGGTGGGGTGGCTGCGCCCGGCTGGTCCCCTGGCTTAAACCATGGCGCGGCTTGTCCCTGCCGCCGGCACACCGCTATAAGGACCCACCTTAGTCAGGGCGAGGCCGATGCGCGACAGTGATCAAATCTTTCTCGGGGCCAGCACGCAGCCAGAAACCCTGGCGCTGCGCTATGCCAATCGGCATGGGCTGATCACCGGGGCGACCGGCACCGGCAAGACGGTGACCCTGCAGGTGCTGGCGGAAGGATTTTCGCGCGCCGGGGTGCCGGTGTTCTGCGCCGACATCAAGGGCGATCTATCGGGGCTCGCCGTTGCGGGCGAGGCCAAGCCGGCGCTGATGGAGCGGGCCGACAAGATCGGGCTGCCTGGGGGACTGGCATTCGAGGGCTCGCCCACGATTTTCTGGGACCTGTTCGGCAAGCAGGGCCATCCCGTCCGGACCACGATTTCGGAGATCGGGCCGCTGCTGCTGAGCCGCTTGCTCGATCTCAACGACACCCAGGAAGGCGTGCTCAACATTGCCTTCAAGGTGGCCGATGATGAAGGCCTGTTGCTGCTCGACCTCAAGGATCTGCGGGCGTTGCTGACTGATCTCGGGCAGCGCAGCAAGGAGATCTCGCTGCGCTATGGCAATGTGAGCTCGGCCAGCATTGGCGCGATCCAGCGCGACCTGCTGGTGCTGGAACAGCAGGGGGCGGAAAGCTTTTTCGGCGAACGGGCGCTCGAGATCGCCGATCTCATGCGCACCGACCGCGACGGGCGCGGTTTTGTGTCGGTGCTGGCCGCCGACGAGCTGATGCGCTCGCCCCGGCTGTATTCAACCTTCCTGCTCTGGCTGTTGTCGGAGCTGTTCGAGGAACTGCCCGAGGTCGGCGACCCGGAAAAACCCCGGCTGGTATTCTTTTTCGATGAAGCGCATCTGCTGTTCGACGATGCGCCCAAGGCGCTGATCGACAAGGTCGAGCAGGTGGTCAAGCTCATTCGCTCCAAGGGCGTGGGCGTGTATTTCGTGACCCAGAACCCTGCCGATATTCCCGAAGCGGTGCTGGCGCAACTGGGCAACCGGGTGCAGCACGCGCTACGCGCCTATACGCCGCGCGAGCAAAAGGCGGTGCGCGTAGCAGCCGAAACTTTCCGGGCCAACCCGGCTTTTTCCACCGAGGAAGCCATTACCCAGCTGGGGACCGGCGAAGCGCTGGTCTCGACGCTAGGCGAAAAGGGCGTTCCTTCAATGGTTGGGCGCACCATGATCCGCCCGCCAAGCGGCCGCATCGGTCCGCTGACCCCGGCCGAGCGGCAGGCCGTGATTGCCGATTCGCCAGTCGGGGGGCTCTATGATGCGGTGATCGACCGGGATTCAGCGTTTGAAGTTTTGGCGCGCAAGGCCGAGCGCCGCCAAGATGAGGCGGGCGCCGAGCGAGAGCGCAAGGAGACGCAGGCCCCCCGGCGTTCCTCACGCCAGACTCCGGCGGAAGCGGCGATGAATTCACTGGCCCGCACCGTGGCCAACCGGCTGGGCAGTGCGCTGGTGCGCGGCGTGCTTGGCAGCCTGAAGCGGGGATGGTGATGATGGCGGATTCGGTTTCCCCCACAGTGACATTGGCGGTTTTCGCGTCTGACCGGGGGCCGGGCGATCCCGAGCGCTCGAGCATCATGAGCCAGGCGGGAAGCCTGTTTGCCCGCAGGGGCGCCGCGATCGTGTGCCTGGCCGAGCAAGGCGTACTGCCGGTGCCGCTGATCACCGCGGCGCGCGCTGCTGGCGGGCGGGTGCAGATCATTGGGGACGACACCATTGTGCTGCCGCCAGCGCTTGACGGCGTGCCGCTTGAGATCATTGCCGATCGCAGCGAACGGGCGGCCCGGGTCGGGGCGCTTGCCGATGCCTTCGTGGCGCTGCCGGGGTCGCTGGCTTCGATTTCGGCCCTTTTCACCACCTGGTCCGCCGCCAAGGAAAAGGGACTGGTGCGGCCCGTGGTCATGCTCAACCGGCACAAGGCCTTTGATGTGGTGCGCGGTTATGCGGCCGATGTGCTGTCGCACAGCCTGCAGGGCCATGATCGCCTGCTGCAGTTTTCCGATTCGGTCGAGGATGTCTGGACGCGGGCGAGCCGGTTGGTAGGCGAGCGCTAGTTCGGCGAGAGCTGGGGCGCGCTGGGCTGCGCTCGCTTGGGAAACAGCTGCACCACATTGTCCGAAGCGCGCCGGTTAAAAAGCGGCTGGGGCGAGATGCCGGGCAGGTTTTTACGGCGCTCCGGGCCGCGGTAGACAGGCACGGGGCTATAACCGGTGCCGGCGGCGGCCCGCAGGCGGGCCTGCACCCGCTGCAGCAGATGGCGGGGCGACATTGGCTTGATCACCACTTCATCAATTCCGGCGCTGATGGCCTGATGGCGCATGGGCGGGGTGATGGCACGGGTGAGCGCGATCACCGGCACCTCGCGGCAGAGAATGGTGAGGTCGAGCCGGATCGCTTCCACCATTTCATAGGCGGGGCGGCCTTCCCGATCGAAATCGACGATCAAGACATCAATGGGGGCAAGGCGCATATAAGCAAAGAGCGCGGCTTCGCAATCGAACTGGCGCACGCGCAGCCGCAGGTCACCAGCCAGAACCATCGCCAGCAGGGATGACAGCGCGTCATTGGCTGCAAAAACAGCGACAAGTTTGCCTGATGAAGACACGCACACAACCCCTAATGGTAAACAAAGGGTTAGCAGGTGACATTGAGTCGGGCGAAGCAAAGCCGCAGCGCCCACAGCATTTCTTGTGGAAAGCACAGATGAAGGCTTGGGGGCGGGGCGAGGCCCAAAGCAAGAGGCCCGCCGCAATCAAGCGACGGGCCCATTGGCTGGAAGCGGAAGCGATCAGCCGCGCGCTTCGGTGAACATCTGCTCGACATGTTCCCAGTTCACGAGGTTATCGAACCAGGCTTCGAGATATTTCGGGCGGGCATTGCGATAGTCGATGTAATAGGAGTGCTCCCACACATCGACGCCCAAGATCGGCTTGCCGCCATGCACGAGCGGGGACTCGCCATTGGCGGTCTTGGTGACTTCGAGCTTGCCGTTCTTGACCGACAGCCATGCCCAGCCCGAACCGAACTGGGTGGTGCCGGCATTGATGAAATCGGCACGGAACTTGTCAAAACCGCCAAGGTCGGAGTCGATGGCTGCCTGCAGCGCGCCGGGCAGTTTGTTGCCGCCGCCATTGGGCTTCATCCACTGCCAGAAATGCACGTGGTTATAGTGCTGGCCGGCATTGTTGAAGAGGCCCTGATTGGTGCCAAAGCTCGCCTGCACGATTTCTTCGAGGCTCTTGCCTTCCAGCCCCGAGCCTTCCAGCAGCTTGTTGCCGTTGGTCACATAAGCCTGGTGGTGCTTGTCGTGGTGAAACTCAAGCGTTTCGGCCGACATATAGGGGCCAAGCGCGTCCTTGGAATAGGGCAGTTCGGGCAGTTCAAAAGCCATGAGTAGCCTCCTGTTGAATCGATAAGTCCGGGCCGGGTCCAAGCCTATAAGAGCTTGCCGGCATTGCTGCAATCAGCCCTGCGCTGATTGAGTTGATTGCGCCAGCCCTACGCAATCGAGCGCAAAGGCATAGCACATGGCGGTCTCCTTGATACGGTCGAACCGTCCCGAAGCGCCGCCATGCCCTGCGCCCATATTGGTCTTGAGGTAAAGCGGCGCTGCGCCGGTTTTGGTTGCACGCAATTTGGCGACCCATTTGGCGGGCTCCCAATAGGTGACGCGCGGATCGGTGAGGCCCGCAAGCGCAAAGATCGGCGGATAATCCTGGGCTGCGACCTGCTCATAGGGCGCGTAGCTAGCGATGCGGCGATAATCCTCGGCCGAAAGGAGGGGATTGCCCCATTCGGGCCATTCGGGCGGGGTGAGGGGGAGGGTGTCGTCGAGCATGGTGTTGAGCACATCCACGAACGGCACCTGGGCGAGGATCCCGCCCCACAGATCGGGCCGCATATTGGCGACGGCACCCATCAGCATGCCGCCGGCCGAGCCGCCTTGCGCGACGATCCGGCCCTTGGCGGTATAGCCTTGCGCGATCAGCATTTCGGCGGCGGCGATGAAATCGGTGAAGGTATTGGTCTTGTGCTCGCGCCGGCCCTGGGCATACCAGCGATAGCCCTTTTCCATGCCGCCCCGGATATGGGCAGTGGCATGGATGAAGCCGCGATCAACGAGCGAGAGGGCGGATACGGAGAAGGCCGCGGGCATCGACATGCCATAGGCGCCATAGCCGTAGAGCAGGGCAGGGGCTGTGCCATCGAGTGGGGTGCCCTGGCGATAAAGCACGGTGACCGGGACCTGCTCGCCATCGGGGGCGGTGGCAAACAGGCGCCGCGTCACGTAATCGGCGGGGTTGTGGCCGGAGGGCACTTCCTGCTCCTTGAGCAGCGTGCGCTCGCCGGTCTCGAGATCGAGGTCATAGGTGCGCGAGGGGGTCGTGGGCGAGGAATAGGTGAGGCGGAAGGTCGAGGTATCGAACTCGTAGCCCACTGACATGCCCAGCGAATAGGCTTCCTCGTCGAACCCGACGCTGTCCTCGGCGGAGGTGCGCAGGTCGCGCACGATGATGCGGCGCAGGCCTTCGAAACGCTCGAGCCGCAGCAGGTGGTTCTTGATCACCGTGGTGTCGAGGATCAGCACGCCCTGCTGGTGGGGCACGAGATCGGTCCAGTTCTCCGGCCCCGGATTGTCGGCGGGGGCGGTGACGATCTTGAAGTCTTCCGCGCCATCGGCATTGGTGCGGATGTAAAGCACGCCCTCGCGCTCATCGACGTCATATTCGCGCTCGGTCACGCGTGGGGCAACGCAGCGGAGTTCGCCCGTGCCGTTCGCGTCGAGCAGCCAGACTTCAGAGGTCTGGTGGTCATGGGCATCAACGACGATGAACTTGCCGGACAAGGTGCGCCCGACCCCGACGAAAAAGCCGGGATCGCTTTCCTCGAAAACAATGCGATCGCTCTCCTGGGGCGTGCCGATGCGATGTTCGCGCACGCGGAAGGGGCGGTGATTGTCGTCGTATTCGGTATAAAAGATGGCCGTGCTGTCGTTGTTCCAGACATAGGAGCCCGCGGTTTCGGCAATCACTTCCGGGCTGTCCGTGCCCGTGTCGAGATCGCGCACCACGATGTCGTAATATTCCGAGCCGGCGCGGTCGGCGGCCCAGGCGAGATAGCGGTGGGAGGGGTCGTGCTCGGCCCCGGCAAAGCCAAAATAGCCGTCGCCTGCCTCGATATTGCAGTCGAGGAGCACGGTTTCGGGCCCGCCATCGCGCGGGGTGCGCACGACCTGCGGATATTGCTTGCCCTCGAGCATGCGCGAATTATAGGCGAAGGGGCCATCGGGGGAGGGGATGCCGCTGTCGTCTTCCTTGATGCGGCCGCGGATCTCGCGATAGATCGTTTCCTGCAGATCAGCGGTCGGGGCGCCGAACTCGGCCTCGAAAAAGCTGTTTTCGGCTTCGAGATAATCGCGGATTTCCCCATCCAGCGTTTCGGGCTGCTGCATCACCTCCTGCCAATTGGGCGCGCGCAGCCAGTGATAGGGGTCCTCGCGCCGGTCATTGTGGTGCGTGGTGAAGTAGGGCTTGCGGGCGGCGACAGGTGGGGAAAGCTTGGGCATGAAAATTCCAGATGGGGCGAAAGCATCGGCCAAGGTGCCGGCTGCCCTCGCAGGGAGATGAAGGCAAGGTAGGGCTCCCGCCCGGTGATTTCCAGAGCGCAGCGGCAAAGCTGCAGCAACTCTGCAGGGCCAATTGTCACGCTCCCGTGATTTTAACTTGTCCCAGCAAGTCCATCCGCTAAGGTCGCCGCCCAAACAAACCGCCGGAATCGGCACTCAACTGGGGCGGACACTTGGAGTTCTGGACACCGGCAAGCTTGTATCTGGCAGTTGGGGCGCCCGCCCTGGCCGCACTCCTGGCGCCGCTGCTCGTGCGCTGGATGGGGGGAGCGGCCGGCTGGCTGCTGGCCCTGGTGCCTGCCGGCGTGTTCGTGCTGCTGTTGGGCGGGCTCGAAGCCGTGGCGGCCGGTCTGCCACTGCGCCAAGGCTTTGACTGGGTGCCGACCCTGGGGCTGCGCCTGTCCTTTGCGCTGGATGGGCTGAGCCTGTTGTTCAGCCTCACCATTGCGGCGGTGGGCACGCTGGTGGTGCTGTATTCCGGCGCTTATCTGAACGGGCATCCCCATCAAGGGCGCTTTCTCGCCTTTATCCTTGTTTTCATGTCGGCGATGCTCGGCGTGGTGCTGGCGGATTCCACGCTGGCGCTGTTTGCCTTCTGGGAGTTGACCTCGGTCACCTCGTTCCTTTTGATCGGGTTCGATCATAGGCGCGAGGCGGCGCGGCGGGCGGCCATCCAGGCACTGGTGATCACCAATATTGGCGGGCTGGCGCTGCTGATCGGCGTGCTGCTGCTGTGGCAGGCGACGGGCAGCTGGGAGCTGAGCGCGCTGGCCGGAACGGACATTCGCGCGCATGGGCTTTATGGCGCGATCCTGGGCTGTATCCTTCTGGCCGCCTTCACCAAATCCGCGCAGTTCCCGTTCCACTTCTGGCTCCCCAATGCCATGGAAGCGCCGACGCCCGTTTCGGCGTTTTTGCATTCGGCAACCATGGTCCAGGCCGGCGTTTATCTGCTGGCGCGCCTGTCCCCGACCTTGGGCGACACCCCGATCTGGACCTTGCTGCTGATCGTTTTTGGCGGCTTGACCCTGCTTTGGGGCGCTTTTGGCGCCTTGCGGCAAACCGATCTCAAGCAGATGCTGGCCCAGTCCACCATCGCGTCGCTCGGGCTGCTGGTGCTGTTGATCGGCATCGGCAACGAGGCGGCGATCTCGGCCATGGTGATCTATTTCCTCGCCCATGCCTGCTACAAGGCGGGCCTCTTCATGGTGGCGGGCGCGGTGGACCATGGCACGGGCACCCGCAATCTGCCCGCGCTAGGTGGCCTTGCCGATCAGATGCCGGTGAGCTTTATCGGCGCGGCGCTGGGGGCGCTTTCCATGATCGGCCTGCCGCTGACGCTGGGCTTTTTCGGCAAGGAAGAAATGTATCTGGCCCTGTTCGCCCCACGGCTCGACTCCCTGCTGGTGTTGGTGGTGCTGATCCTGGGCAATGCACTGCTGGCTGGCGTCGCCATGGTGGTGATGATCAAGCCGTTTCTCGGGCCGCTGCTGCCCACGCCCAAATCGCCCCATGAGGCACCCATTGCCATGCTGGCTGGCCCCATTCTGCTGGGCGGGGTGGCCATTTTGGGCGCAGTAGCGGTGGAATGGCTGGGCCATGACATCGTCGCACCCGCGGCGAGCACTATCCTGGGCGAACCGGCACTGAGCCATCTGGGGCTCGCCATCGATCTGCGCAGCCCCATCGTGTGGTTGTCCATCCTGACCTGGGGACTGGGCGTCGCCGTGTATTGGCAGGCAGCCACTATCCGCACCGTGCTGCGGCGCGGCGGGCGGGCGATGGGCTGGACCGCCGACCATGTGTTCGAACACGCCATGTTTGGCCTGATCCGCTTCGCGGCCGACGTCACCCGCTTCCTGCATCACGGCCGGCTTGAGGTTTACCTGCTCGTCGTGTTTGCCGCCCTGGCGCTCGTATTGCTGGTGCCGGTGATCGGTCTCGGTGGGCTCGATGTGCTGGGCTCATGGGCGCAGGGGAATTGGCCCGCCAATCTGCGGCCGACCATGCCCTATCTGCATGAATGGGTGGTGCTGGCGTTGGCGGTGACCGGGCTGGGTGCGGTGCTGCTCGCCCCCAGTCGGCTGGTCGCCATCCTGGCGCTGGGCATCCAGGGCACGGCCGTGGCGCTGCTTTATCTGCTGTTCGGCGCGCCGGACCTCGCCTTTACCCAATTCATGGTGGAAGTGCTTTCGGTCGTGATCCTCACCCTCGTGATGACGCGGCTGCGGCTCGATGAGCGCGATCACCGCCCGCTCGGGGAGGCGCTGCGCGATGGCGCGGTGGCGCTGGCCTGCGCTGTTGGCGTGAGCCTGACGCTGCTGTTGGTGCTGACCGGCACGCTCGACCCCACGCTCAGCGATTTCTTCACCGCCACCAGTGTGCCGATCGCGCATGGGCACAACATCGTCAACGTGATCCTGGTCGATTATCGCGGCTTTGATACGCTGGGCGAAATCTCGGTGCTGATGGCGACCGGCATTGCCATTCTGGCGCTGATCCGCGGCACGGCCAAGGCCGGCAGCGGCGCCAAGCGCCGGGCCGCCAAACCCGTTGAAGACGGCCTGGAGGGCGAGGCATGAACACCGTTATCTTTCGCACCACCGCCCCGGTGGTGATTGCCGTCATGCTGGTGTTTTCGGTGTTTATTTGCCTGCGCGGGCATAACGAGCCGGGTGGCGGCTTTATCGGTGGGCTGATCGCGGCGTCCGCCATCGCCATTTATGGCATGGCTGCGGGCGTGGATCGGGTGCGGCGCGCCATGCGGATCGATCCGCTGGCGCTGGCGGGCGCTGGCGTTCTGCTTGCCGCGGGCACGGGCGTGCTGTCGCTGTTTACCGGTTCACCCTTCATGACCAGCATCTGGTACGAGCTCAACCTGGGGGAATCCTCGGTGGCTCTTTCCACCCCGATGTTCTTTGATATCGGCGTGTATCTGGTGGTTTTTGGCAGTGTTTCGGCCATCGCCCTGGCGCTGGAAGCCGGTCGGGAGGAGGACCTCTGATGAATTTCTTTCTTGCCGTGCTTGTTGGCGTTTTCATCGGTTGCGGCGTTTATCTGCTGCTGTCCCAATCGGTGATCCGCATGCTGCTGGGCCTGACCGTGCTGGGGAACGGCATTAACCTCTTGATCTTCACCGCCGGCCGGCTGACCCGCGAAGTGGCGCCCATCGTGCCGCCCGGCCTTGATGTGCCGGTCGGGCCGATTGCCAATCCGCTGCCCCAGGCGCTGATCCTGACCGCCATCGTCATCAGCTTTGCCATGTTCAGCTTTCTTCTCGTGCTGGCCTTCCGCGCCTATCAGACGCTGGACGCGGACAACACCAACACCATGCGCCTGGCCGAACCGCCCGGGGCGCCCCAGCCGCCACTGAGTTATTGAGATGGCAGAGCCTTTTTCCCTGATGATCGGGATGACGCCGGCCAGCGAATGGATGGTGGTGCTGCCCCTGGTGCTGGCGCTGATGGGCTCGGCATTCCTGCTTGTGCTGCGCCGGGCACCCGGCGCACCCGCGATTGCCGCCATGCTGGTGGTGATCGGCATCATCGTTTGCGAGATCACCTTGATCGCGCGCATCCTGCGCGAAGGGCCGGTCAGCATGACCATGGGTGGCTGGCAGCCCCCATTTGGGATCAGTTTCACCGCCGACCTGCTTGGTGCCGGCTTTGCCCTTGCAGCCGCGATCGTCGCCCTGATCGTGCTGGTTTATGCCGAAGCGGAGCGGGATCCCGGCGAAGGCGCTCGCGATGGCTTTCACGCTCTGGTGCTGCTGCTGCTGGGCGGGGTGACCGGTTCGTTCCTGACCGGGGACCTGTTCAATCTTTATGTGTGGTTCGAGGTGATGCTGATCGCGTCCTTCGGGCTGCTGGTGTTGGGCGGCAAGCCGCTGCAGCTCGACGCCGCAGTGAAATACGGCTTTCTCAACATCATGGCGGCGAGCTTTTTCCTGCTCGCGCTCGGCCTGCTGCATGGCCTCTTGGGCACGCTCAACATGGCCGACATCATCGGCTCGGCCCCGGGGGCGAACCCGGCGGCGATGACGGCGGTGGCGGCCTTGCTGATGCTGGCCTTCGCCATCAAGGGCGCGGCCTTTCCGGTCAATGCCTGGCTGCCGGCGTCCTATCATGCGCCATCCGCCGCCGTTTCGGCGCTGCTGGGCGGCTTGTTGACCAAGGTGGGCGTTTTTGCCCTGTTGCGCACCATGATCGTGCTGCTGCCCGGCAGCTATGGCTTGCTGCAGCCCTTGCTTGCCACCGCGGCGATCGCGAGCCTGGTGCTGGGGCCGCTTGGCGCCATTGCTGAAACCAATCTGCGCCGCGCCATCGGCTTCATGCTGATTGGTGGCATTGGCGCGGTGCTGGCCGGCATCGCCATGCCAACCCCCGAAGGCATTGCCGGTGCCGGGCTTTATATCTTCCACGCCATCTTCACCCTCACGGGACTGTACCTCGTGGCGGGCATGATCGAGCGCCGTACCGGGCAAACCGATACGCGCCAAATGGGTGGGCTTTATGCAGCCTCGACCCCCATGTCGATCCTGTTCTTCTTGCTGGTGCTGGCGGTTGCCGGCGTGCCGCCGCTGCTGGGTTTCTGGCCCAAATTGCTGCTGCTGCAAGCCGCAACGGCCGGGTTCGAGGGCGGAGTTGATCCGGCGCGGCTGCTGTTGATGCTTGCCCTGCTGGGCAATGCGGTGCTGACGCTTATTGCGGGCACCCGGATCTGGGCGCATGTGTTCTGGCGCGGCGGCTGGGAAGGGGCGGGTTCCGAGCACCAGAATGCGCCGCTTGTGACAGTGCCTCGTCGCTCGAGCCTGCTGACCTTTGGAGCCACTGGCGCCCTGGTGGTGCTCGTGGTTGCGGCCGGGCTTTGGCCCAATCCGCTGCTCGACGCGGCGCGGATCGGGGTCGCCGACATGACTGATCCGCAGCGCTATATCGCGGCGGTGGAACTCGCGGGAGAAGCACCATGAAGCTGCCACTGCTGGTGATCGTCCTGGCGCTGCTCTGGCTGGCCATAACCGGCAATTTCAGTGGCGCCAATCTGGTGTTTGGCGCCGTGATTGCCGTGGGCGCCATGTTCCTGCTGCGCGACTCGGTGGCGCCGCCCCGCGCGCTCAAGCGCCTGCGGCGGATCGTCTCGCTCGCGGTCCTGTTCGTGTATGAACTCAATCTCAGCGCCATCCGCGTGGCCATTCTGGTGCTGACGCCTGACCTGAAGTCGGCGCTCCGCCCGGCGGTAGTTGCGGTGCCGCTCAAGGTCAAAAGCGATGCCGAGATCACCCTTCTGGCCAATCTCATCACCCTGACGCCGGGCACGCTGAGCATCGATCTGTCGCCCGACCGCAGCCATCTCTATGTGCATGCGCTGTCGGTATCCGACCCGCAGGCAGTGATCGACGATATCGCTTCGGGCTTTGAAGCGCGCATCCGCAAGGTGTTCCAATGATGCCGGCAACCGAGTTCCTGGCCCATGCCACGACGGCGGCGCTGGTGCTGCAGGCTGCCGCCTTGTTGTTGTCGGTGGTGCGGATCATCATCGGACCGACCCTGGCCGATCGGGTGCTGGCGCTTGATCTCTTGACCGTGGTGGCGCTGGGCTTTGTCAGCATCATCGCCATTCGCACCGGGCTGATGCTGTATCTCGATATCGCTATCGCTCTGGGGCTGCTAGGCTTTCTGGCAACGATCGCCCTGGCGCGCTATCTGCTGGCCCGCCGCAAGGCCAGCACCATCGCCGCGGTGGAGAGCAAGCCATGATTGTTGAGCTGGCGCTTTATCTTGCGGCGTTGCTGATGCTGGTGGGGGCGGTGTTCAGCCTCCTCGCCACGATCGGCGTGCTGCGCTTTCCCGATCTGCTGACCCGCATGCATGCCGCCTCCAAGGCGGGGGCGGTTGGTGGTGGCTTGCTGCTGCTGGCCGTGGCGCTGGTGAGCCAGGATGCGGCAGTGGCGCTGCGGGCCATCCTGGGCATCCTGTTCCTGTTGCTGACCACCCCGGTTGCGGCCCATTTGCTGGCGCGCGTCACCTACCAGCCCGCCGAGGAAAGCGGGCAGCAGGTCACTCCTCCCCCGGAGTAGTATGGTAGTAATTGCTCCGAGGCCTTGAGACCGCCCAAATTGTCGCAACAGTTAGGCGGTAGGTATCATTGCGCCTGCGCCTAAAGACGCATAAGTAAACAGTCACGGCGGTGAGTTAGGCTCACCCAAAAACAATAACAGAAAGGTTAACAAATGAACGATACCGCTGAGGCGGCGAGCGGCTACGAGACGGATCTAATCGAACTCAGTTCAGATATCGTATCGGCTTACGTCAGTCATAATGCCGTGAGTCCTACTGATCTGACGAAATTGATCTCGGAAGTTCATGGTGCCCTGCGCTTGTTGCAGAGCAACGAAGTACCCGCGCCCCCGCCCGAAGAACTTAAGCCTGCTGTGTCGGTCCGCAAGTCTGTGGCGCCTGACTACATTATTTGTCTTGAAGACGGCAAGAAGTTCAAGTCGCTCAAGCGCCATCTGCGTACCCACTACAATATGTCTCCCGAAGAATATCGCGAGAAGTGGGGTTTGCCTGCAGATTACCCAATGGTCGCGCCGAACTATTCTGCGACCCGCTCCAAGCTCGCCAAAGATAACGGGCTCGGCCGCAAGGCTGTCTAAGCCCAGCTAACCGCTACGACTGGTCGCGTTCGCATCGCTCACGAGCGATTCAGGACGGCGGCTATGATCTGCCCCTCAAACGGCCGCTCCTGGAGCGGCCGTTTGACTTTGTGGGGTTTGTGCGCCCCAACTTATCCCCGCCCGGGCTTTACCGATGCAGTATCTAGGAATAAATTCCTTGATGCGCGGAGGTTGCAAGATGTCAGGGCAAACAGCACAACGAACTCAAGGCCGGCCCGACCCCGCGTGCGAGCAGGTGATTGCCTTGGTGGCGCGGCGGAAAAACGTGCCAGACGAACTGCTTACCAGCCGCTCGCGCTGTCGGTTCGCTGCGTCGCGGGCCCGGCAACTGGCCATGTATCTGGCGCATGTAAGCCTGGGGCGCAGTTTGACCCAAGTGGGCGCGGTGTTCGGGCGCGATAGGACAACAGTCTCGTATGCTTGCGCGCTGATCGAAGATCTGCGCGATGATCCGCGTTTCGACGACGAGGTCTGCGACCTCGAGCAGCGAATCGCCGGCCTGGTGGTGGGAGCGTCCGCTCATGAGCACTAAGCCAGGCGAGGTCAGCGCACCCCGATCGGCGGACCATCCCCTGCAGCGGCTGGGTGCGGGTAAGGATGACGAAGCCTTTCTCCAGGCTCATCACCTGCTGGCCGCCGAGCGGCTGATGCGGCTGGTGGACCGGGCGCGGCTCACCCCGCGCGTGACCATGTCCTATGATCCGGCGCGAGTGGGTGGGGGCAGAGGTGGGGGCAACGCCGCGCTCGAGATGTCCGATGCGGCCGCGGACGCGCGCAAGCGCCTCGGGCAGATCGCCGTGGCCATGCCGGGCGATTGCTGGGGCGTGGTGATCGATGTGTGCGGCTTCAGCAAGGGGCTGCAAGCGGTGGAAACCGAGCGGCAATGGCCGCGGCGCAGCGCCAAGCTGGTGCTGCGGATTGGGCTGGAGCAGCTCGCGCGGTTGTGGGGCTTGTCGGGCAGTGCTAGCGGGCCGGAGCAAAGTCGGGCGCGGGGATGGCTAGCGGAAAGGTTGCCGTTGATCGGGGAGGAGGAGGATACGCCGGGGCGCTAGCTTGCGCTCAGCGCCCGCCCTTCGGAGCGGATGCGGTTGACCATGGCAACGAGCCCATTGGAGCGCTGCATCCCCAGATGCTCGCTCAGCCCGATCTTTTCGAACCAGGAGACCGCATCGGTTTGCGCGACCTCGGCGGCCGGACGGCCCGAATAAAGCGCGATCAGGATCGCCACCAAGCCTTTGGTGATGATGGCATCGGACTGGCCCTTGAAGGTCATGGTGGTAGAATCGCCCCCGCGATTGGCCTCCGACACCAGCCACACATTGGACGCGCAACCCTTGACCTTGTTTTCCGGGGTCTTGTCGGCGTCCGGCATGGGGGGCAGGGCTTGGCCAAGCTCGATGACGTAATTCAGCCGATCCTCCCAGTCGTCAAGGAAGGAAAGGTTTTCGGCAATGTCCTGGAAGGCTTGTGGCTCGCTCATTCCTTTTAACTAGGGCACCGCAAGCGCCTTTTCCAGATGCAATGCGCTAGCTGCGGCGCGGACGTGGCCGCGGCAGGGGCACGGCGTCGGCCATCGACGGGGCAGGGGCCAGCGCGGGTGGCGTTGCTGGTGCAGAAGCCGCGAGGGCTCCCGACAGCAGTGCCTTGCCGCCGGCGCATTCAAGGCTGGTGCAGGTGATTTGTGCGACGCCGTGCGAGGCGGCCTGGCGACCGGCCGCAACAGCCGTGGCTGACAGGTCCGAGCCCATGCGCGCGAGATCGGCACCGGGCTTGATCACCATATAGGCCAGACACAGCCAGAACATTGAGCGCAGCAAGAACATCATGTTTTCCGCGGTTGCCCGAAAGGGCCTGCCTCCGCGCGTCATTAAACCACAGCCGGGGTGATCGATAAGCTTTGATGCAAATGCTGCTTAACAGATTTCCCATGCACACACCTTGTTTACGCTACCGGGAGAAAGCCGCCCCGGATCGGCGCCAAAGCTCCGCGTCACACCGGTCATTTAAGGCGCTCTTAGCTCTTGGGTTGCAGGGTGCAGTCAGTATCCAAGCCAGTGGCGAACTGCCCCGGCGCGGTGTCCCGGTACCCTTCCCCGGGACCTTAAGTGCGAGTGTAAGTATATGCGTAGCCTCTACTCTTTCGGCGCAAGCAAAGAGATGAGCCTGGCCGTTGCCGGATCCGGGCACCGCCCGGAAATGCTGCGCCGCAAGACCATTGGCGACAATGCCCGGCTGCTGCTGCTGGCCTCGGTGCTGGCCATGCCCTTCGCCGTGTTCTGGCTGGTCGGTGGGCAGGCGCTCCCCTTTGTTGTGGCCGCGATCGGCCTCGGCATTGGCATGGCAACCTTGGCCTTCCATGCCAGCCGCCAATATGAGCAGGCCGCTGCCGGCCAGGTATTCGGCATTCTGGGCGCTGGTCTGATCCTGACCCTGGTCGACCCGATGCTGGTCGATACGGGGCTCACCATTGCCTTGATCGCCCCGGTCCATGCTTCGCTGCTGGCGCGCACTTCGCTGCGCAAGCTGAGCTGGCTGTTGCTGGCCGGCGTGCTGGCTTGCGGGATGGCGGCTTCAGTGGCCGGCTTTGGTGGCGCCGATGTGCCTCAAACCATGCTGGGGATCGTTTCGGGCCTCGCCTTCATCACTTGCGCCGGGATGGTTGCCTATACCGCCCACGGCATCGGGGCGGCATTCGAGGTTTACGACAAGGCCCAGGTCACTGCTTACCGGCACCTGATCGAGCATGTGCGTGATTCGGTGATTCGCTTTTCAAGCGAGGGCGACGTGCTGCTCGCTTCGCGCTCCTCGGAAACGCTGTTTGGTTGCCGGCGCTATGAACTGAGCGGCGCTTCGCTGAGCGAACGGCTTCATGTGCTGGACCGCCCGATCTACCTCACGGCATTTTCCGACGCCAACAAGGCCGGCAAGTCGCGCGTCGTGGAAGTGCGCATGCGCCAGGACGATCCGGTCGGTGGCACCAAGCTGCCCCGCTATATCTGGGTGGAAGCCAGCTTTTCGCCGGTGCGCGAGGATTTGCCTAGCGAAGGCGGCTATGAAGTTGTGGCGCTGTTCCGCGACATCACGGCTCGCAAGGACAATGAAGTGGCCATGCGCGAAGCCCAGCGAATCGCCGAGGAAGCCTCCACCGCCAAGTCGCGTTTCCTTGCCACGATCGGCCATGAGCTGCGCACGCCGCTCAATGCCGTGGTTGGTTTTTCCGAAATGATGACCAGTGGTATCGGCGGCGAATTGTCGCCTACACATCGCGAATATGCCGGCCTGATCCACCAGGGCGCGCGGCATCTGCTCGAAGTGGTGCGCATGCTGCTCGACATGAGCAAGCTTGAGGCGGGCAAGTTCGAGCTGCAGACCGAGCCCTTCGTGGCGGCCGATATCATCGAGCCCTGCATGCAAATGGTGGAAGCATCGGCGCGCCAGCGGGGCATCAAGATCGTCGCCGATATTGCACCCAAGCTTCCGGCCCTGGTTGGCGATGAGCGCGCCTGCCGGCAGATCCTGCTGAACCTGCTGTCGAACGCCATCAAGTTCAGCCATGACGGGGGCACCGTTACCGTATCGCTCAAGCGCCAGGGCCAGTGCCTCAATTTGTCGGTCAGCGACACCGGGGTCGGCATGGCGCCCGAGGCCCTGAGCCGGCTGGGCGAAGCCTTCTTCCAGGCCCATGAAGGGCTGACCCGACGCTATGAGGGCACGGGGCTGGGGCTCTCCATCGTCAAGGGTTTGGTGGAATTGCATGAAGGCACGCTGCGGGCACTTTCCGAAATTGGAGCGGGGACAACCGTTACGGTCTTGCTGCCGGTAAACGGTCCGGCAATAAAGGTAGAGGACACTGCCGCCGTAACGCCCCTCCATCGTGAGCCGGTCTCTTCCCCAATCAGTTCATGGCAAGACGAAAAAAGAAAAGCGCAATGACGGCAACGACCATCTCGCGCCTGCCTCTCCTGGCGGGCAGCGCCGTGGCGACCAGTTTGGGTCGCGCGGGGCTCTGGACACTTTCTCGCTATATGCGCGCTCCGCTGGCCTCGACAGGCCTGCTGGCGCTGGTCACCCTGACGGCGCTGGCGGCCAGCAATGCGCTTTACTTCCAGACCAAGCACCATCCCGCGCCGTTCTTTGGCGAAGCGGGCGGCGAGCTGGCCGAGGCGGTGCCCGTGCCGGTACCAGTCGCAGCACGACCCGAACCGCAACTGCAGGCGATACCCGAATCGGTGCCGCAAACCACGGGCACCGTGTCCCAGCGGGTGGCTGCACCCCAAGTGCCCGACCAGCCGGTGGGCAATGCCGAAGTGTTCGAGCTGCAAAAGCGGCTGGTCGAACTCAAGCTCTTTGACGGGATGGTCGACGGCTACTATGGCCCGCGCACGGCGCGTGCGATTCGCGCCTTTGAAGAACGCAACGGCATGACGCCGACCGGTGCCATGACCCGCGCGGTGATCGAGGCCATTCTCCAATCCGACAGCAACGGCGTGGCCCCCAAGGTGCAGCCGGCGGCGCAGATGCAGCCCGCGCCGGCACCATCGCCGGTGGCCCCCGTGCAGGTTGCCGCGGCACAGCCTCAGCCGCAAACCGGCTTGCCGCCGCTGGCGCCTGTTGCGCCGGTGACCCGGAAGGCCGATCCGGTGGTGACCGCCGCCGCGCAAAGCATCGATTCCATCGTTGCCGCCGCCGATGGCGGCAGCCAGCCTGCGCCCACCGCTGTTGCCGCACCCGCACAGGTGGCGGCCGCCGCTCCCGTGCAGGCCCCGCCCGCCCAGCCCATGCCCGAGCCGATCCAGGTCGCTTCGCTCGAAGAGATCGCGCCGCCTGCGCAATCGGCTTTGGCGGGCAGCGACCCGGCCGACCAGGTGATGGCGGCCACGAGCCTGCCACCAGCCAACAACAAGCAGCTGGTGAGCCAGATCCAGCGCGGGCTCGCGAGCCTTGGGTTTTTCCATGCCCCCATCGACGGGCACCCTGGCGCCGAAACGGCCAAGGCCATCCGCGAATTCGAGAATTTCCACAATTACCGCGTGACCGGACAGGTCAATCCCGACCTGCTCGGCCTGCTGCAAGAAGCGGGCGCTTCGATCTAAGTGGGACCGCTGCGCAGCGATCTATGGTGTGGAGCCTTTGTGCGCCGGCACAATGATCTGGGCCATATCTGCGTAGTGTCGCGCAGGGGCGACCCAATTGCCGGGCAGGTGTTCATCGAGGTGGATCATCTCGATGGCACCGGCTCGCTGTTTACCCCCGCGCCCATGGCCAGCAGAGGCGACGAGGCCGGGCTGGTGTTTCAGCGCCGCTTCAGCCGCGTGGAGCCCGCCAAGATCCGCGAGCGCATCGCCCAGGAAGCTCGGTTCGATCCCGATCTGTGGGTGTTGAGCCTTGATCTGCGTGGCGATGATCCCGGGATCGAGATCGTCCCCTAGCTTGCCCGCTTAATGCCGAGGCGCGCGGCGCTTTCGACGGCGCCGTTGACTGCTGACGATTGGCTGGTCGACAGCAAGCGGCGCTGCGATTGCGGCTGGTATTGTGGCTTGTTGAGCTCGAGCAGGTTCACTTCACCGCGCCAGGCACTCATCAGATAAGCCATGGCGTCGGCCGGCACGGTGCTGAAAAGGGTGGCAAAATCACCCAGGGCGCGCGAGCGATCGCTGTCGTGGCTGGTGGCATGGATGAGCACTTTGAGACCCTCATAGGCCGAGCAGCCAAAGGCGCGTAGGATCACGAACAGCGAGGCGCCCGTGACGTCATGGGCAATCTGGCCGCAGCGCACTTCATCGAGCCCGGTGATCTGGCTGAGCAGGCGCGTCACTTCCGGGCGGCGGTTTTCGGAAAACAGCTTCATCAGCGCCCGGGTCAGTTCCTGGTTGGCGACCGAGATCTGCTCGATGGTCTTCTTGATCGGCGCCAGCGGAGTGGGTCGGTTGGCAAAGGACTGGATGACCTTGATGCGGTCATCGTTCGACAGATCAAAGAAGGCCGGCGCCAAAAGGCCAGCATCGAAATCCTCGCGCTTGGCGAGGGTTTGGGCGACCACATGGTCCATTTGCGCCGAACGGGCCAGGGCGCTGAGATAAGCGCCACGCGGCACGATGGCCGGGTTAGCGGCGAGGGCGCGGTAGACCTTGCGCGAATTGAGGCCAAAAAGCTTGGCGAGCGCGGCATTGGACAGATCGTCCCGGCCCGCAAGGATGGCGGCGGCGCCGACATCCCCGTCCGCGATGATCTCGAGAATGGTGTCTTCGGACAGCGCCGGCACCGCTTCGAGAAAGGCCTCCAGGTCGTCCCCGATATGGGCCGTCACGAGCCGCTCAAGGGCAGGGGACAGGAGATCGGCCTTGCCCAGGATGGCGGCGCCCTTGGCGCGCGCCTGGGGGCCGGCTGCGGGGAAAAGGCGGCTTGCCAGCGCCTCGAACTGGTCCAGTTCCACCGGGGTGGGCTTGCCACGGCGGGCATAAGCGTCGCAGGCGGCAATCAGCAGCGTGTTGGTGCGCTCGATGCCGCCGTTTTCGACCAAGAGCTGAAAGGTTTCGTAGGGCTGGAAGCCAAGCATGTTCGCGGACCGTCAACTGCTGCTGCGCACAAATCGGGCGTGTTTCCACTTTTGCCCCCAATTCGTTAGCGGACTATTAACCATGATGTTCGCTAAGTGGGCCCAGGCGCGAGGGGCGTTTCGCCGACACAGATTTAGCCGTGCATGCTGCCCTCGCTAGGGACGGGGGAGCCGAACACATTGGAGGCTAGCTTGGGAAAGCTCGTCAAATTCGAACTGCGCGAACGACCAGCGGCGGCGGTGGGCAAACCCTGCGGCAACGCCCAGATTTTGCTGTTTACCGGCGTGCGCTATGAACGCGGCACCACCTGTCCGCCGGCGGACCTGCGCGATCCGTCCCGGCCCAAGCGCCGTCGTGGCTAGCAGCGCCATCGACAAATTTGGTTGGTCCTGCCTGTTGGTTGCCGCGCTGCTGGGTGGCTGTGCGCCGCGGCCCACGGGCGATTTCGGTCGCGCGCGCCCGAGCTATACCCATGACGTGCTGCTGCCCGAAGCGGGCAAGGTTTTGGCCGATGCACGCGACGAGCCGGTCTCCAGCTTCAACCTTACGGACCAGGAAACCGAGATGCATAACCGCGTCTGGCGGTTCCTCGTGGCGCCCCACGCCAAGGACTGGTTTTTCGATTATGCCACCGAGCTGCAGCGCACGCGCATTGCGGTGGACCTCGATACCCGGTTCGACATCGATCGCTACTACAATTGGCTGCGACGGACCGAGTACCAATCATCGCGCGTGCGTTACAGCACGGTGGGCCGGCATATCGAGGCCGATCTGGATACGGTGCCCGGCACATTCCTCGCGATCTGCGCGGTGATCGAGGTGGATCGCCAGCGCGCCATTGCTGCGGCGAGCTTGAGCAGTGTCGGACCGGGGGAGCGGGCCGATGTGGCGGCGCGCAAGGCCGAGAACACGGCGCGGATCAACTGGTTCGTGCGCGCGCTCGATTACCGCTTCCAATCCTACAATTTCGCGCTCAACCAGCTCTTGGTGGAAACACCCCATGAGCAATCAGTGGAAGTGGATGCGGTGCTGCGCCGGATGGCGGACTTTGTCAGCCGGGCCAAACGCTGGGATCTCTGCGGGGGCGCCGGAGCGCTGATTGTCGGTCGCAGCCAAGGCACGATCCCCTCGCGCTACCAGACCCAGCACATCGACCGGGAAGTGGTGCTGCCCAAATAGGCCAGCCTAGGACGGCGTGCCGCGATTGCCGCACTGCACCTTGGCGAGCTCGGCTTCAAAGCGCGGCCGCATCACGCCATGGGGTGGGGCGAGGCGAATAACGACGAAGAGCTGGTCGGAGGTGGCTTCCACCACCAGCAGCCCTTCGGCGATATCGAGCTGCTGCTGGGCAAGGAGGCGTGTTTGGGCGGCATTGAAGACGCCCAATTCGAGCGTTTGCCCGATGCCATCGCGATTGGTGGTGGCATAGGTCACGACACCAGCGGAATTGAAAATGGCCAGCGACCAGAAGGCGTCGGGCAGCAGGCCGCTCATATAGGCGGGGCCGTCAGCCAGATCGATGCGGCAGATGCCGTAAACCAGCTCGGGATCGAGTTCGAGCGGATTGGGCTGGCCGGCAACGACCGGGGGCAGGATGACGATGCGGTTTTCGGCGCCCAGCGCCTGGAGCCGCGTCCACAAGGTTTCCTCGGCGACAAGTGGCAGCGACAGGATCACCACGATATGGATGATGCCCCCCAGTAGCACGCCGGCAATGGCCCAGATCAGGGTGCGGATCATGTGCATGCCCCCCGCTGGATCGCGGGCATGGTATCGCCGGTGGCGCCAAAGCCGGTGAACACGGCAGTGTCGTAGAGCGTCAGCCCCAGGGTGAACGGCCCCTCGCCGGCAAGTTCGAGCCAATTGCCAGGCGCCAGGGAGGTGCCGACATGGATGCGGAACGAGCCATGATTTTCGCGCACGATACCGGTGGAGCGTAGCGCCAGCGGGCCATCGGGCACGGCAACATTGATGCCGGCGGGGTCGGTCGCCACGAGGGTCCAGAACGTCGCCTGCGGCGTGCGCCCTTCAATGAGATAGCTGCAGTTGCGCCACAAGGGCTCGCCGGCGCTGTCGACAGTGGCGACGAAGTGGAGGCCTTCGGCCTGGCCAAGCTGCAGGGCCGCTTCGCGGGTCAAATGGGCTCTGGTATAGGGATTGGGGTTGGGCGAGCCCACATCGGGCCAGGCCGTCCAGGGACCGAGCTGGCTGACGGTGAACATGCGTCCATCGGTCAAGGCGTAATAGCTCAGCCCGAAGCCAACCCCCAGGGCGATGACGCACAACAGCAGCAAGCGAAACACAAAGCGCACGGGTCAGCGGCTCGGAACGGGACGTGACGGCATGGACGGCTGAACCTGTGCGGGTCGAAGGACCTGCATGGCTATAGCAATGAGGCCGGGGCGGCGAAAGCGCATAGTGTCGCGTTCCCGGCATTTGATTGCCGGCATCCGCCCGCTACAGCGCCTGGGTGGGAACAGTCGCTGGCGCGGCTGCCTGGTCCGTTACGGGCTGGTTGGCCCGCAGGGTCGAGCCCAGCCGGTCGGCCATGTCGATCAGCTTGCGCGCAGCTTCGGGCGTGAGGCTTGGGGGGCGCTGCTCGGGCGGCTCTTCGAGCGCGGCGTCGGCATCCGCGATCACCACGTTTTCGGGCGTGAAATCGACGCCAAATACCGGCAGCACCTCGATATTGGTGTGGGCATAGGCCATGAATTTCTGCCAGGCCATGGCGGGCAGCGTGCCGCCGGTGAGGTCATTGGTGGGCCGGTAGTCGTCATTGCCGAACCAGACAGCGGCAACGAAATTGCCGGTAAAGCCGCAGAACCAGGCATCGCGATAGGAGGATGTAGTGCCCGACTTGCCGACGGCGGGAACGCCGGGCACATCGGCGCGACGGCCCGTGCCGCCAGTGACCACGGTGCGCATCATGTGGTTCATGTTGGCCGCCGTGGTTTCGCTCAAGATGCGTTCGCGCGGCGCTTCGGGATCGGCCTCGAACACGACCTCGCCGGTCAGGGTCGACATGCGGGTGATGCCATAAGCGGGCGTCTTGAGCCCGCCGCTGGCCAGCACCGCATAAGAGGAGGTCATGTCGAGCACGGAAACCGAGGCCACGCCCAGGGCCAGCGAACGGGTCACGGGGTAATCGGCACGCAGGCCCATCCGGTGGGACAGGTCGGCAATAGGCTCGCGCCCGGTTTTGATCGAAAGCGTCACCGGCACCGTGTTGAGCGACTGGGCAAAGGCCGATTCCAGGGACACATTGCCCTTGTAGTTGCGGCCATAGTTTTGCGGGCACCAGTCGCCGATGCAGACGGGGCGGTCGGTGATGGTGTCCTTGGGCGTCAGGCCCAACTGCTCGAAGGCTTCGGCATAAACAAAGATCTTGTAGGCCGAGCCGGGCTGGCGGGTGGAGACAATGGCGCGGTTGAACTGTGACTTGCCGTAATCGGTGCCGCCCACCATGGCGCGAATGGCGCCATTGGTGTCGGTAACGACCATGGCGGCCTGATCAACGTCATATTGCTCGCCATTTTCGCGCACCACCGAGGTCACCGCTTCTTCGGCGTATTTCTGCAAGGTGGTGTCGATCGTGGTGCGGACGATGAAATTGTTGGAGGTGTGGTTGGACGCTTCGATCAGGCGCTTGGCTTCTTCGAAGGCCCAATCGAGGAAGTAATTGGGCGAGTTGATGTCCTCGCTGCGATCGATCGGCGCAGCCGGATGGCGGCGGGCCGCGGTGACCTGGCCTTCGGTCAGGAAGCTGGAGGCCACGAGATTGGTCAGCACCAGATTGGCGCGACCGCGTGCGGCGGCCAAATCCACATGCGGGGCATAGCGGGTAGGGGCCTTGAACATGCCCGAAAGCATTGCGGCTTCGGCGAGGGTGATATCCTGCACCCGCTTGCCGAAATAATATTCGGAGGCAGCGGTGACGCCGAAATTGCCGCCGCCCATATAGGCGCGGTCGAAATAAAGCTTGAGGATCTCGTCCTTGCTGTAGTGCCACTCTAGCCACAGCGCGAGATAGGCCTCGATGATCTTGCGCTCGAGGGTGCGCTCGGAGGACAGGAACAGGTTCTTGGCGAGCTGCTGGGTGATGGACGAGCCGCCCTGGGTGGAGTTTTCGCCCGCGGCATTGCTGACCAGGGCGCGCAGCGTGCCCACGATATCGATGCCGAAATGCTCGTAGAAGCGCCGGTCCTCGGTCGCAAGGGTCGCCTTGATCAAATAGTCCGGCATATCAGCGAGAGCCACGGAATCGTCCGAGCGGATGCCGCGGCGACCGATTTCGTTGCCGAAACGGTCCTGGAAGATCACCGAGTAGTCCTCGGCCTTGTTGTATTCGCCCGAAGCGGTGGCATTGAAGGCCGGCAGCGCTAGGGCCGTCATCAGGACGGCGCCGATGGCCCCGAAGCTGAAGGCGTCCGAAAGGATCTCGACAAAGAAGCGCTTGATGCCCGCGACATGGAAAATGGACATGAAGTCCTGAAAGCGCGTATAGCCGCGCCCCAGCCAATGCCAGAATTCATAAAGCGAGGAATCCAGCCAAGCATCGGCGGCGAGCATGCCACCCTTGGTGCGACGCTTCTGCTTGGTGTAGAATGGATCGGACAAGAGGCAACCCCAACTGGCTCACGCAGTGTTGTCCGCCTTTGCACCGCAAGGCAACACAATCGCTGGAATATGATTGCGTCGCCGCGCCCGCAAGGGCAAACCCGCAACACGCTCAACCAAGCACTAGGATCGCATGGCCTTCTGGGAAGAAAAAACGCTCGCAGAAATGAACGACGCCGAGTGGGAAGCGCTCTGCGACGGGTGCGGTCGTTGCTGTTTGATCAAGCTCGAGGATGAAGACAGCGGGCTGTTGATAACCTCCGATGTGCGCTGCCAGCTGCTCGATGGCGACAGCTGCGCCTGCACCAACTATCCCGGCCGGCAGGCCATTGTTCCCGACTGCATTAAGCTGACCCCGACCAATGTGACCGAGATCAAGTGGATCCCCACGACCTGCGCCTATCGGCGGCTGGCCGAGGGCAAGGGACTGGCCTGGTGGCATCCGCTGATCTCGGGCGATCCGCAGACAGTGGTGGATGTCGGCGTCTCGGTTAAGGGGCGCACCTTTGACGAGCGCTCGGTGGCGCCCGACGAATGGGAAGAACATGCGGTGGATTGGCCCGAATGGGAGCCGCCCGAGAGCCTTTAACACTCCGTTCACCATGCAAGCTGACGCCGCCTTAACCATGCTTCGTGCAACTAGGCGGCAGGACAACAAGGCATGGAGCCGGGCATGACCGACCTTCTTTCGGGCGGCGATACAGGGCTGTATTGGGATCGGGTGCGCGCGGGGCTCGAGAGCCTGACGCGCACATGGTCGCGCCTCGCCACCCAGAAGGGCAGCAAGCTCGTAACGCTGTCGCGCCCGGCGGTCGATCCGCAGGCGGAGGCGGCGCTCGACTGGGCCTGGCGCGCGGCCTTGGAGGCGCGCGGGCCGGTGAGCCTCCTGCTGATTGCGCTTGATCGCAAGGATGAATATCTCGCCGCCTATGGGCCCAAAGTTGCCGAGGATTGCGCGGTGCTGGTGGGCGAAGCCATCAGCGCGGCGCTGCCAAGGGGGGAAGTCGGGTTCCTGCGCTTTGGACCCAGCCAGTATCTGGTGCTGCTGCCGGGCGTCGAGCGGCGCGCGGCCCGCAAGCTGGCGCGCCACCTGGTGGGCACGGTGCGCGGCTGCCGCTATAGCCACAAGGACAGCCATGCCGGAGTGGTGACCGCCAGCATTGGCGTTGTCAGCGCGGCGCCCGAGCATCGGCCCGCGGGCGAAGCCCTGCGCAGGGCCGCCAACGGCTTGCATAAGGCGCAACGCGGCGGCCTGGCGCGAATTGCGGTGGCCGAGTTGCGTGCGACCAACCGGCGTGCGGCATAGGGGAGGGTTCCCCTCGGCCCGCTAAGCCCTTAAGGAAGCCGTCCCCGCTTTTCCCCCCGCGCTCGGCTTCGGTTATTTTCCAATGATACACGCTTGTGGCCTTGATTTTGGCACGTCCAACTCGACTTTTGCGCGGGTGGACGCGAACGGCGTGCCGCATCTGTTGCCGCTGGAAGGCGCCAACGAAACCATCCCCAGCGTGCTGTTCTTCCCGTTCGATGACGAGCCGGTGCAGTTCGGGCGGGCGGCAGTGGCGCAATATGTCTCGGGCGCCGAAGGGCGGCTGATGCGTTCGCTCAAGAGCGTGCTGGGCACCAGTCTTTTTGCCGAAAAAACCCGCATCAAGGCGCGCAGCATGGGGTTCGACGAGATCCTTGGGATCTTTATCGCCGAGCTCAAGCGGCGTGCCGAACTGGCGCTGGGCGAACCGGTCGAGCAGGTGGTGCTAGGCCGGCCGGTGCAGTTTGTCGATGACGATCCGGTGGCGGACCGCCAAGCGCAGGACCAGCTGGAAGCGGCCGCGCGGGCGCAGGGTTTTGCCGAGATCGCGTTCCAGTTCGAGCCCATTGCCGCCGCCCTCGATTTCGAGCGGGGCGTCGTGCGCGAGCAGCTGGCGCTGATCGTTGATCTGGGCGGCGGTACCTCGGACTTTTCGCTGGTGCGGGTCGGGCCCGAGCGGGCGCGGCGGGCCGAGCGGGGCGACGATATTCTGGCGACCGGCGGCGTGCATCTCGGCGGCACCGATTTCGACCGCTTGCTGGCCGTCGCCAAGGTGATGCCGCATCTGGGGCTGGGCACGCAAACCAAGGACGGCAAGCGCTTCCTGCCGGTGGCGCCCTATCATGAACTGGCGACCTGGCACCGGATCAACCGGCTTTACACCACCCAAAGCCTGCGCGACCTGCGCGGCACCGCCCGCGAAGCGCGCGAGCCCCAAAAGGTCGAAGCGCTGATCGGGGTGGTCGAGGACCGGCTGGGGCACCAATTGGTGGGGGCGGTGGAAGCGGCCAAGATCGCGCTCTCGAGCGAGCCGGAAACCCGGTTCAGCTTTCCCGTGCGCGACGGAAGCATCGAAACCGATATCGGCAGCGGCGAGCTGTTCGACATTCTCGCCGGCTCGGGCGAGCGGCTGGAGCGGGCGATCGCCGAAGTGCTGCGCCAGGCCGGCGTGGGGCCCGAGGGCATCGATAGCCTGATCCTGACCGGCGGCTCCACCCAGGTGCCCGCCATTGCCGGGCGGCTCGAAGCGCTGTTTCCGCAGGCCGAACTCGTGCGCACCAATGTACTGGGCAGCGTTGGGCTGGGCCTTGCGCTCGATGCGGCGCGCCGGTTCGGTCCGGCCTGCTGAAGTCTTTTCGATAGCTCCGGCCGAACAACTTATCCCCGCGTGACGCTGGGATGGTATGGTTATGCCATGATCAGAAAAGTGGGTGAAACGGGGGGCGGCAGCAAGGCTTTCAGGCCGAGCGGATCGCCTGCCAGCGCCGCATCCGCTTTTCACTGGGGTCCACGAGGGCGGCGGGGTAATGGCCGCGGATCTGGCTGTTGAAGAATTTGCCGCGCGAGGGAGCCTCGGCAAAGGCGTTGAATACCTCGAGCGGCACATCGGCATATTTGTAGCGCCGTCCCTCGGGGCCGAACCACACCGATAGCTCTCTCAGCTCGGGTTTGTAATGGATATGGCGAATGGCGGACGACATCGGAGCCTCCCGGGGCCTGCGTGTTCCGCCCGAGTGAATCCGGCGAGGATTCAAGCCGTTCCGCATAAAAGTTAAGATCGATTCACAAATGAGTCATTGATGGATGAACCAAGCACGGCAGCCCTGCCGGGCCTCGAGATCGACTGGCCCGCGGTGCGGATCGATTACGAGGAACTGGCGCTCACCCGCAACGCGATCTGCCGCAAGCATGGCGTGCCCATGGCGCAGCTGCTGGAGCGGGCCTGGAAGTCGCGTTGGGAGCGGCCCGATGGCGAGGTGACCGATCGCAATATCCTGATCAACAAGCTTCTGGCGCTGCTGGAAGCCCAACTGGACGGACTGGAGCAAAGCATGGGTGGCGGCGTGGACAAGGAAGTCAATGTGCTGGGCGGCCTCGCGAAAAACCTCAAGGAATTGATCGCCATGCAAAAGGCCGAGCGCGCCGGCAAGGTGGACGACGCCGAAACGCGCGAAATGCAGGACCTCAGACGCAAGCTGGCCAAGCGCATCGATGCTCTCACCAAAGGCTGAGCTGCAAAAAGCCGCCGCCAAGCTGGGCGACGTTTCGACGAGGAAGCTGTTGCTGGACTGGCCGGCCTGGGCGCGGACGGCGCAATTGCCCCCTGATGGCGAATGGACGACCTGGCTGCTGCTGGGTGGGCGAGGTTCGGGCAAGACGCGGGCCGGCGCCGAATGGGTCAAGCAACTGGCGCAAAGTGGGGTGTCTCCCATTGCGCTGGTGGGTGAAACCATGACCGAAGCCATGGCGGTGATGGTGAAGGGGGAAAGTGGGCTCTTGGCCGTGCATGCCCGGGCCGAGCGGCCAACCCTCAAGGGCACGGTGCTCACTTGGCCCAATGGCAGCGAGGCACATCTGATGTCCGCCTCCGACCCTGATCGGTTTCGTGGGCCGCAATGGGCGGCGGCCTGGTGCGACGAGATCGCGAAATGGCCCGATGCGGAAGCGGCCTGGGACATGCTGCAATTCGGCTTACGCCTGGGCGACTGGCCGCGCCAATTGGCGACGACCACGCCCGCGCCGACGCGGCTCCTCAAGCGCCTGCTGGCCGATCCGCTTTGTGTCGTGACCCGCATGCGCACGAACGAAAATGCCAAGCATCTGGCTCCGCAATTCCTGAGCGCGGTGGTGGGGCGCTACGAAGGCTCGGTGCTGGGGCGCCAGGAACTGGATGGCGAGATGATCGAGGATCTGCCCGATGCGCTCTGGCAACGGAGCATGTTTCGCCCCTATGACGGGCGGACACCCAGCCGCTTGATCGTGGCGGTGGATCCGCCGGTGACCGGTACCGCCCGGTCCGATGCATGCGGCATTGTGGTGGCGGGGCAGGTGGGCGAGGGGGCGGTGGTGTTGGCTGACCATACAGTCAAGGCTGCGGCGCCATTGGTCTGGGCCCGGCGGGCCGTGGCGGCCTACGAAGCCAGCCGAGCCGACGCCATCCTGGTCGAGGTCAACCAGGGCGGCGATCTCGTGCGCTCGGTGCTGGCGCAAGTCGACCCGCTGGTGCCGGTGCGCGAAGTGCGCGCGAGCCGGGGCAAGTGGCTGCGCGCGGAACCCGTGGCCGCGCTCTATGGCCGGGGGCTGGTCAGCCATGCCAAGGGGCTGGGCGCGCTCGAGGACGAGATGTGTGCCTTTGGCGCCGATGGGCGCAGCAACGGCCATTCGCCCGACCGGGTGGATGCGCTGGTGTGGGCGCTCACCGAACTGCTGCTGGCCGAAGGGGTGCGGCCGCGGATACGCGGTTTGTAGGTTGATTGTTGCGGACCATTAGCCAGCCCGCGGGGGAGGCACGACGCTGTGTTGCGTCGCCGCCCCGTTCGGGCAATCTGGGTAAGGGGAGGAATCGCCTTGAGTTTGATCTTCAACGAGCGGACGAAACTGCTCGCCAATGCCATGGATCGGGCATCCACCGCATGCCTGACGGTCGGCGTATTTGCGCCGGTGGCGGCGATCGTTTATGGTGCGACCGGAACAGCGATGGCCAGTTGGGCGTTTGTTCTGGGCACGATCAGTTGGCTTTCTGCGGCAGCGATACTACATATTGTGGCGAGGCTAACTTTGGGACGGTTGAAGCCATGACATTTCTGGAAGTTTTTGCATTCCTGATCTTGCCGGCGCTGGTCGCGGGCATGGGCGGCGTGGCCTATTGGCTGCATGGCCGCGATGCAGACATGCACGAGCCGCGCCCGACCAAATAAGCCACCAACCACCGCAGATCTAAGCCGACCCCGGAGCCCCGCTTCGGGGTTTTCTGTTTTCAAGGACATCCGATGGCCAACTGGTTCAACCGCCTCGCCGGCGGGCGCACAAACACGCCTCCTGAACGCAAGGAAAGCGGTGGGCACACTATGCTCAGTTTCAGCCAGCTTGGGGCCGCCAATTGGAGCGGGCGCGGCTTTGGCAGCCTCGTCAACCAGGGTTTTGCCCGCAATCCCGTCGTCTATCGCTGCATCCGGCTGATCGCCGAAGCGGCCAATCGCGTGCCGCTGGTGGTGAGCGAGGGCGGGCAAAAGCTCGACGACCATCCGTTGGCGCGATTGCTCGGGCGGCCCAATGGGCGCCAATCGGGCGGGGAGATGCTCGAGGCGGTTTATGCGTATCTCCAAACCGCGGGCAATGCCTATCTGCAGGCCGCGGTAGTGGAGGGGCAGGTGCGCGGGCTGTTTTGCCTGCGGCCCGACCGCATGAAAGTGGTGGCGGGCAGCGATGGCTGGCCGGTGGCTTACGACTATACCGCCGGCGGGCGCACGGTGCGGCTGCGCCAGGATGGGGCGCCGCTGCCGGCCGTGTTGCATATGGCGCTGTTTCATCCCGCCGACGACCATTATGGGATGGCGCCTCTGGAGGCCGCGCAAACCAGCCTCGACATCCACAATGCCGCGGGGGAGTGGAACAAGGCGCTGCTCGACAATGCCGCTCGACCCTCCGGGGCGCTGGTGTATTCGAGCGCTGCCGGCAATCTGAGCCCCGATCAGTTCGACCGCCTCAAGGCCGAACTTGAGGCCGGGTTCGCGGGGGCCGCCAATGCCGGCCGCCCCATGGTGCTCGAAGGCGGGCTCGACTGGAAAACCATCGCCCTGTCGCCCCGCGACATGGACTTCATCGAGGCCAAGCACGCCGCGGCGCGCGACATTGCGCTCGCTTTTGGTGTGCCGCCCATGCTGCTCGGCATTCCGGGCGACAACACCTATGCGAACATGGCCGAAGCCAACCGCGCCTTGTGGCGGCAAACGCTGATCCCGCTCGTCGTGCGGGTGGCCGACGATCTCAGCAATTGGCTGGCGCCGGCCTTTGGCGGAGCGGTCATCACCCCCGATTTCGACGGGGTGGAAGCGCTTTCCGAAGATCGGACGGCGCTGTGGGCGCGGGTGGGCGGCGCCGATTTTCTCAGCGCTGCGGAGAAGCGGGCCATGCTGGGCGTCGACTAGGCGGCCACTGCCCTCCGCCAGACCCAACCTTTCCGATCCTCGGGAGAACGCAATGGACCTGACCAAAACCGTCGTGGAGCGGGGGGATCTGGCGCATTTAGCGCTGTTCCTGTGGGCGACCAGTTCCAGCACGCTGCTGGTGTGGACGCTCAAGGAGCTGGCCGCGGCCAATCGCCGGTTCAATGACTTCGTCACCGAAATCGCCAACCTCAACCGCCTGTTCAAAAAGGGAGACTGACCCATGGCCGCCAAACCAAGCCGCGGGCAAGCACAGCACACCTTCCGGCAATTTGCCTGGAACCTGGCCGGCACGCTCGCCACCGGCAAATCGGGCGAGCGCCCGGCCCAGCCCACGCCCCGCAAGGATGCGGGCGGCGGCAAGCGCTGATGGCAGCCATTCCGATCGACGGTGATGGGCGTTTTTCCGGCTATGCCAGCCTCTTCGGCCGGCTCGATGGCGGGGGCGACATCGTCATGCCCGGGGCCTTTGCGCGCAGCCTCAAGCAGCGGCGCGAGCGCATCCGGCTGTTGTTCCAGCACGACCCCACCGAGCCGGTGGGCATCTGGGAAACCATTGGCGAGGACAGCCACGGCCTGTTTGTTGCCGGGCGCCTCGTGGGCGGGGTGCCGCGCGCTGACGCGCTGCGCCGGCTGATCGAGGCGCGAGCGCTCGATGGCCTGTCCATCGGCTTTCGCACCGTCAAAGCCACCCGCGACCGACCGAGCGGACACCGCCGGCTCTGGCAGATCGAGCTGTTCGAAATCTCGATCGTCACCTTTCCCATGCTCGAGGAGGCGCGGATCGCGCGCTCGCACGAGCTGACCACCGGCGCGGCCATCATGGCGGCGACGCAAACCCTTCGCAGTAACTGAAAAGGACACGGCATGGACCGTATCGAGCAGCAGGCAATGGAAACCAAGGCGGGCACCGGCGGCGATGTCGCGGCCCTGTTCGCCGACTTCTCCTCGGCCTTCGAGGAATTCAAGCGCACCAATGACCAGCGCCTGGGCGAGTTGGAACAGCGCGGCGCGGCCGATGGCTTGCTCGAGGGCAAGCTCGACCGGCTCAATGCCGTGCTCGACGGGCAAAAGCAGGCCATGGACCGGGCCCTGGCCGAGCGGGCGCGGCCGGCCCTTGATGGCCAGGCTGGCACGGAGGAGGGCGGCGAATACAAGCAGGCCTTTTCGGCCTATGTGAAGCGGGGCGAGGAAAAGGCGCTCTCGAGCGGCGTTGGCGCCGATGGCGGCTATATCGTGCCGACCCAGACCGAGATCGAGATCGGGCGGTTGATGACGGCCGTTTCGCCCATTCGCGCCATTGCCGGGGTGCGCCAGGTATCGAGCGCGGTTTACAAGCGGCCCATTTCGCTGACCGGGCCGACTGTGGGCTGGGTCGGGGAAACGGGGGCGCGGCCCACCACCGCGAGCCCGGTGCTGGCGGAGCTGAGCTACCCCACGATGGAGCTTTACGCCATGCCGGCCGCGACCGCATCGTTTCTGGACGATGCGGCAGTGGATGTGGGGCAGTGGATCGCCGAGGAGGTCAACGCCGCCTTCGCCGCCCAGGAAACCACGGCCTTCGTCAACGGCGATGGCGTCAACAAGCCCAAGGGCTTTCTTGCCGCGCCCACCGTGGCGGAAGCCAATTGGAGCTGGGGCAACCTGGGCTATCTCGCTACCGGCGTCGCCGGGGCGCTGCCGGCCAGCAATGCCAGCGACGTGCTGATTGACCTGGTTTATGCGCTCAAGGCCGGGTACCGCCAGAACGCCAGCTGGGTGATGAACCGCAAGGTGCAGGGCGCGCTGCGCAAGCTCAAGGATGCTGACGGCAACTATCTCTGGCAGCCCGCGGCATCGGCCGAAGGCAAGGCGCGCTTCATGGGCTTTGACCTCGTGGAAGCCGAGGACATGCCCAACATGGCGGCCAATTCGTTCTCGGTCGCCTTTGGCGATTTCCGCCGCGGCTATCTGATCGTTGATCGCCAGGGGGTGAGCGTTCTGCGCGATCCCTTCTCGAGCAAGCCCTATGTGCTGTTTTACACCACCAAACGCGTGGGCGGCGGGATTGCGGATTTTGACGCGATCAAGCTCCTGAAATTCGCCACCGCGTAAAGTCTGTGAGCCTGGCCAGCTAGGGCGGAGGCTCTGCGCTCCGGTGCTCACGTACTCAAGTACGCTGCGCGCCGGTGCTCGCGCCTCCACCCCATCTGACTCAGGCTGACGGACTTTAGGGTGCCGTACTGTTGGGGCCTGGATAGCCAAATTCAGTGTGAGGCAGATCGGTGCGCTGCCGGAGCACCCTCGCCCTCCACACCCCACCCTTGATCCCTCCCCCACAAGGGGGAGGGTGTCGACTGGCCATTCGGCAAACCAACCACAAGGCAATCAATGATGACGTCCTATCTTCTCGCGGGGCCCGCGGAGGAGCCGGTTTCGCTTGCCGAGGCCAAGGCTTTCCTGCGGGTCGACGATGGCGCCGAAGATGCGCTGATCACCACCCTGATCGGTGCGGCGCGCGTGCATTTGGAAGGGGTGACGGGGCGCGCGCTCCTCGCCCAGACCTGGCGCATTGTGCTCGACGACTGGCCGACAACCCGCTGCGTGCGGCTGCCGGTCACCCCCTTTATCAGCCTGCTCGACATCAATGCGGTCGATGATGCCGGCGGGTTGCATCCCATCGCGCTGGCGCAGTTTTTGAGCGAGCCCGACCGGCTGCTCCTGCCTGCCACCGTCAGCGGCATGCCCCGGCTGCGCGAGCAGCAGGGGCTCGAGATCGACTATGTCGCAGGCTTTGGCACCGAGCCGGAAGATGTGCCTGCCGATATCCGCCAGGCGCTGCTGGTGCTGGTGGCGCACTGGTTCGAGCACCGCGATGCGGTGATCATTGCGGGGTCCGGCGCGGTGGTGCCGAGCGGGTTCGACCGGCTGGTGCAGCGATACAAGCGAGTGCTGCTATGAGCGAGCGGGTGCCACCGGTCGGCACGCTGACGGACCGGGTAACCCTCAAGCGCCGCGAACTAGTCGAGGAAGGCGGGGGCGGGCATGCGAGCCTCCTCATGCCGCTCGGCAATGCCTGGGCGCGGGTGCGCAGCCATGCCGGTCGGGAAGGCCAAAGCGCCGATGGCCGCGTCGTGGTCATCTCTCACACCGTGGTATTGCGCTTTCGCCGGGATCTGGGGCCGGGCGACCGCATCATTTATCGTGGCCAGCCGCTCGAAGTGGTGAGCGCGGGTGATCTCAATGGCAAGCGCGCCTTTCTCAGCTGCGCCTGCACGCAACTGGCCAGGGCGGGCTGAAACCATGCACCCGATCACGATCTTGCAGGGGGCGCTGGTGGCGGCCTGGCTCGCCGATCCCGCTTTGCTGGCGCAACTGGGACCTGACGGGGTGGTGGACGCGCCCCCCAAAGGGCGGGCGCCGCCCTTTATCGTTGTGCTGCGCCACGACGTGTTGGCGCGCGACGGTGATGCCGCGCCCGGCTTCGAGCATCGGTTGCGGCTCCATATCTGGTGGGGCGAGCCGAGCCGGCGTGCGGTGCTGGCGCTGGCCGAACGCACGGTGACCGTGGCGCTGGGGGCAGCGCTGGAGAGCCCCGGCTTGCTGGTGACCCACCGCGCCCATCAACGCACCGACAGCACCATCGACACCAAGACCGGCCAGGCAAGGGCAGCGATCACGCTGCGCTTTTTTACCGAGCCGACCGGCTGAGCCGGTCGCGGCCCTTTCACCATTTTCGGGGAGATTTTGCATGGCGGCCCAGAGCGGCAAGAACATGTTGCTGAAGCTCGACCAAACCGGATCGGGCAGTTTTCTGACGGTGGCGGGACTACGCACCCGCCAGTTGGCGCTCAATGCCGCGGCGGTGGACACCACTGACAGCGAAAGCGCCGGACGCTGGCGCGAATTGCTCGCTGGCGGCGGGATCAAGCGCGCTTCCGTTTCGGGCTCGGGCATCTTCAAGGATGGCGCTTCGGACGCGCAGATCCGAACGCTGTTCTTTGGCGGCACCATCCGCAACTGGCAGCTGCTGATCCCCGACTTCGGCACCGTGACCGGGCCGTTCCAGATCGTGGCGCTGGAATGGGCGGGCGATCATGCGGGGGAAGTGACCTTCGAGCTGGCGCTGGAAAGCGCGGGCGAGCTCAGTTTTGCCGCGGTCTAGCTTGGGGGAGAGAGCAATGGCGATTGAGCAGCGGGGCGAGATCGACGCCACGATCGGCGGCGAGCGGCGGGTGCTGTGCCTGACGCTGGGGGCGTTGGCGGAATTGGAAGCGCGATTGCAGGCCGGGGACCTCGTCGGCTTGGCCGAGCGCTTCGAGGGCGGGCGGGTGTCGGCACGCGATCTCCTCGCGATCCTGGGGGCAGGGCTGCGCGGTGGCGGCAATGCCGTCAGCGACGAGCAACTGGCTGGCATGGCATTCGAGGGCGGGCTCAAAGGCGCCGCCGAGATCGCGGCCCGCCTGCTGCGCGCGACTTTTGGGGACGCGACATGACGCCATTCCCCTGGGACGCCGCGATGGGGTTTGGCTTTGGCGTGCTGCGCCTGGCGCCGGCGCAATTCTGGGCTCTGACGCCGCGCGAACTGGCAGCTGCTCACCGCGCCTTGCTTGGCGAGGGGCGGGTGGCGCCGGGGCGCCCAGAACTCGAGCAATTGATGGAGCGCTATCCCGATGGCCGATGACCTTTTTCCCGACAGCTTCGGCGACGAGCTCGGCAGTGTGTCGCTCGAGCTGGAGCGCATCGGCGCGCTGGCCGATGGGGTGGCGCGCTCGATCAGCACGGCGTTTCGCGGGGCGCTCAGCGATGGCAAGTCGTTCAAGAGCGTGCTGGGCGACATCGCCCGCGCCTTTGCCGATTTGGCGCTCAAGGCCGCGATCAAGCCGCTGGGCAACATGCTGGGGGGCCTTGTCGAAAATCTCTTCACCGCCACCAACCCGGCCTTGGGCGGGGTCACCCCTTTTGCCAAGGGTGGGGTGATCGCGAGCCCTAGCTTTTTCCCCCTGCGCGGTGGGCTGGGGCTGGCCGGGGAAGCGGGACCCGAAGCGATCATGCCCCTGCAGCGGGGCGCCGACGGGCGGCTGGGGGTTGCGGCCGGTGCCGGCGGTGGGCCGGTGCAGGTGACCTTCAATGTGAGTGCGAGCGATGCACGCAGTTTCGTGCAAAGCGAGGCGGAGGTGAGCGCCATGCTGTTACGGGCAGTGCGGCGGGGCAGCCGGGGGAGTTGAGGGGGCGTTTTGGGTCTCCGGGCGCCTGGAAGGGTCTTCTAAGGGAGGGATCCTCTCGGGCTTTGATGACCAAGCTGCAGGACCCCCACCCCGGCCCTCCCCTCAAGGGGGAGGGAGGCCTCTCAGTCATCCAGTCCTTTTCCGTCTGCAAGGCTCCGTCGCTCCTGTCCTGGTAGGGACCGGAGAGGGGACCGGTGTAACGCAAGGAGCCGTTCATGGCCATTCACCCCGTTCGCTTTCCGCTCGATATTGCGCTGGGGGCGCGGGGTGGGCCGGAGCGCAGGACCGATGTGGTGCAGCTCGCCGGTGGCGGGGAAGCGCGCAATGGGCGCTGGGCGCAGTCACGGCGGCGCTTCAATGCCGGCTATGGCGTCAAATCGCGCGCCGATATGCAGGCCGTGCTGCAGTTCTTCGAGGAACGGCGCGGGCGCCTGCATGGCTTCTTGTGGCGGGACGGGCTCGATCATTCCTCGGGCGGCGACCCGCCAGGGCCGCTCGACCAGACCATCGGCACCGGCGACGGCGTGCGCACCAAGTTCGCCTTGTGCAAGCGCTATGGCGCCAATTTCGATCCCTATCTGCGCCCTATCACCAAGCCGGTGGCGGGCACGGTGCGGTTGTCGGTGGGCGGGGTGGAGCGCACCAGCGGCTGGAGCTGCGATGCAGCAACTGGCGTGGTGCAATTTGCCGTGGCCCCAGCCGCTGGGGCCGCGATCACGGCGGGGTTCCTGTTCGATGTGCCGGTGCGCTTCGACACCGATCGGCTCGATGTCGAGCTGACGAGCTTTGATGCCGCCTATCTGCCCGACATTCCCCTGGTGGAGATCTTGCCGTGAAAGTTCTGGATGCCGGACTGGCCGCCCATCTTGATGGGGGCGAAACTACGCTCGCCCACTGCTGGCGGATTACCCGAAGCGATGGGCTGGTGCTCGGCTTCACCGATCACGATCTGACCCTCGAGTTTGACGGCACGCAGTTTGTGCCCGCCCATGGGCTCGATGGCGGCGAAGCGCCGGCGCGGCTCGGGGCGGGGGTGGATACCAGCGAAGTGCTGGGTGTGCTCCATGCCGATGCCATCACCGAGGACGATATTCTGCTCGGGCGCTTTGATGGCGCCGAGGTCGAGACCTGGCGGGTGAACTGGACCGCACCCGAGGAGCGACTGCTGCTGCGGCGCGACACGATCGGGGAGATCGTGCGCGAGGATGGCGTGTTTCGCGCCGAACTGCGCTCACCCCAAAGCGGGCTCAACCGGACGGTGGGGCGCATCTATGGCGCGCTCTGCGATGCGGAACTGGGGGACGGCAGGTGCCGCGTCGATCTCGATGCGCCTGCCTTTCGCGCCGAGGCCACGGTGGTGAAGATCGAGGATGCCAACCGGCTGGTGGTAGCTGGGATCGAAGACTTTGCCGAGGGCTGGTTCGCCTTTGGCACGGCGCTGTGGGGCGGCGGCCGGCGCGTTGGCCTGCGCGATCGCGTCATTAGTCATGCGCGGGTGGGCAGCACGGATGTGCTGGGCTTTGCCGCGCCAGTCGGTGAATGGGTAATTCCGGGCGAGGCGCTGGAGCTTTGGGCCGGGTGCGACCGGCGCCTAGCCAGCTGCCGGGACAAGTTCGGCAATTCAGCCAATTTCCGCGGCTTCCCGCATATTCCCGGCAGCGACTTCGTGCTCCGCCATCCCCGCTCGGGTGATGCGCTGGATGGCCGGGCGGTGGTGCGATGAACCCCGATCTGGTGGTCGGGGCGGTGCGGCTGTGGCTGGGCACGCCCTATCGGCACCAGGCCTCGACCCTGGGCGCGGGCTGCGATTGCCTGGGGCTGTTGCGCGGCGTGTGGCGCAGCCTCCTCGGTGCTGAGCCCGTCAAGATGCCGCCGTATCGGGCCGACATGCGCGATCCCGGCCATGCGGGGGCGTTGCGGCAGGCGGCCGAGCAATGGCTGCTGCCGGCACCCGCGGCTCTGGAGGCGGGGCAGGTTGTGTTGTTCGCATTGGCGGGCGCAGCGCCGGCCAAGCATTGCGGCATTCTGGTGAGCCCCACCCGCTTCATCCATGCTCAGGAACGCCTGGGCGTCGTCGAAGCCAATCTGACCGAAGCCTGGGCGCGGCGCCTGGCCGGACGCTTCGTGTTTCCGGCGGCGGACTGACCGCGCTTTCATCTGATCTTGAGTACAAGGAGCCCTCATGGCGACAATGGCGCTTTCTTTGGCTGGCCAATTTGCCGGTGGCCTCGTGGGCGGGCCCTTTGGCGCGACGCTGGGCCGGGCGCTAGGCGCGCTCGCCGGCAGCGCGGTGGATGGCATGCTGTTCGGCGAGCGCGCGCCAAAGGGGGCAGGTGCCGATATCCGGCTGCAGGGCTCGAGCGAAGGCGGGGCGGTGGCGCGGCTTTATGGCTGGGGACGGCTCGCGGGCAACATCATCTGGGCGCGCGAACTCGAACTGCTCGCCGGTGAAGGGGCGGGCGCCAAGGGCATGCGCCAGGCCGAGGAAGACGAGGTGGCCGCCAGTTTTGCCGTCGCCTTTTGCGAAGGCGAGGTGCAGCATTTCGGGCGGATTTGGGCCGATGGGCAGTTGCTGGACCCCGAAGGGCTGACGCTGCGCTTTTACCATGGCACGGAGGACCAGCTGCCTGACGGGCTGATCGAAGCCACGCAAGGGGAGGGCTCGGCACCGGCTTATCGGGGGCTTTGTTATCTCGTGGTCGAGCAATTGCCGCTCGGCCGGTTCGGCAACCGCATTCCCCAATTGTCAGTGGAATTGTGCCGGGTGGTGGGGGACCTCGAGCGCGATATCCGAGCCATCACGGTGATCCCCGGAGCCACGGAATTTGGCTATGACCCGGTGCCGCGGGTGCGGGTGCTGGGGCCGGGCACGACAGTGGCCGAAAATGCCCATCTGTCGACCACCCGGAGCAACTGGACGCTGTCGCTCGACGAGCTGACGGCGCTGTGCCCCAATCTCGAGCATGTGGCGCTGGTGGTGGCGTGGTTCGGCGATGATCTGCGGGCGGGTCACTGCAAGGTCGGTCCGCGGGTGGAAAGCGCGGACCGGGTGATCGAGGGGGCGAGCTGGAGCGTCATGGGACTCGAGCGCGACGATGTGCCGGTGGTCTCGGTCCATGATGGCGGGCCCGCTTATGGCGGCACGCCGGCAGACAGCGCGGTGCTCGCAGCAATTGCCGACCTCAAAGCGCGGGGCCTCAAGGTCACGCTCTATCCGATCATCATGATGGACATCCCCGTCGGCAACACGCTGCCCGATCCTTATTGGGGCGGCACGGGGCAGCCGTCCTATAGCTGGCGCGGCCGGATCACCTGCGATCCCGCGCCCGGGCAGGCGGGATCGCCCTTTGGCACCACCGCAGCTGTGGCGCAGGCCGCCGCGTTCTTTGACGCCGGCTTTGCGCAGATGGCGCGCCACTATGCCGAACTGGCCGCGGAGGTGGGGGGCGTCGATGCGCTGCTGATCGGCTCGGAACTGGTGGGGATGACGGGGCTACGCGGCCCGGGCAACAGCTTTCCCTTCGTCGCCAAGCTCGTTGAGCTGGCGGCCGAGGTGCGCGCGATTGTGGGGCCCACAACCAAGCTCTCCTATGCCGCCGACTGGAGCGAATGGAGCGGGGTCGGCAGCGGGGGCGAGAAGTTCTTCCACCTCGATCCGCTCTGGGCGTCGCCCCATATCGATGCGGTCGGGATCGACAACTACATGCCGGGCGCCGATTGGCGGGATGGAACCGGGCATGCCGATGCGGCGCTGTCGGCGGGTGGGTATGATCTCGATTATCTAGCCAGTCATATCGCGGGTGGGGATGGGTTTGACTGGTATTATGCCAGCGACGCAGACCGGCAGGCGGGCATCCGCTCGCCCATCAGCGATGGCGCCTATCACGAGCCCTGGGTGTGGCGGTTCAAGGACCTCAAGGCTTGGTGGAGCAACCCGCACCACGACCGGCCCGGCGGGGTGCGCAACGGGGTGCCCACGGCCTGGGTGCCAGCCAGCAAGCCGATCTGGTTCACCGAACTGGGCTGTGGGGCGGTCGACAAGGGAGCCAACCAGCCCAATATTTTTGGCGACGAGAAAAGCGCTGAAAGCGGGCGGCCGTTCTTTTCGAGCGGCGCCCCCGATCCGCTGATCCAGCGGCAGTTCCTGCGCGCCCAGCAAAGGTTCTGGCGCGACCCGGCCAACAATCCGGCGGGGATGGTGGATGTCGGGCGCATTTATCTGTGGACCTGGGATGCCCGGCCTTATCCCGCCTTTCCGGCGTTGGACGAGATTTGGGCCGACGGCGTCAATCACCGCACCGGCCACTGGCTGACCGGACGACTGGGCGGCGCGAGCAGCCAGGAACTGCTGGCGGCGGTCGCGGCCGAGCATGGCGTCACGCTGACCGCCGAGCCGGCGCTGCCCTTTGTGGCGGGCTATCTGCTGGGCGATGCCAGCACCGGCCGTGAGGCGATCGAGCCGGTGCTCGAGGTGAGCGGCCTGCGCCTGCGCAGCCACGTCGATGGACTGCATGCCGGCCACCCCTTGCGCGGGGAGGCGGTGAGGATCGAGCCGGATGCGCTGGTGCGGGCCGAAGGGCCGGTGCTGTCGCGCCGGCGTGGTGATAGTGCCGAAGCGCCGGGGCGGCTGGCGCTGTCCTATCTGGATCGCGAGCGCGATTACCTGACGGGGACCGTGACGGCGATGCGGAGCGGGGCAGGGCCCCTGAGCGGGCAGTCGGTGGCGCTGGTGCTCGATGGCGCGGGGGCCCGGGTGGCTGCCGAAACCCTCTTGGGAGCAGCGGCTGCCCAGCGCGAAACCCTAACCTTCACCCTCGCGCCCGATCAGTTGGCACTTGAGCCTGGCGATCTCGTGCAGATCGCGGGCCTGGCCGAGGGGCCGTTCGAGATTAGCGAAATTCGCGATGGGCTGGCGCGGCAGGTGACGGCGCGCACTCTGCCTCATCCGATGCCGGTGACAACCGTCGGCGAGCAGCGGGCGCCCGCGAGCCAGGCTGTGCAGGCCCGCGCCTTGCCACTGGTGCTGGCAGCGCAACTGCCTGGATTGGGCCCCGACCCGCTGGCGACAAGGCTGGTGATCGGGGCCTTTGCCCGGCCCTGGCCGGGGGTAATCACTGTGGCCGATGAGGTCACCGGTGCCCCGGTAGCGCAGCTGCCGCGCGCGGCCGTTCTGGGCGAACTGGTCGCGAGCCTTCCCGCAGCAGCGGATGGACTGTGGGATGACACAAGCACGGTCGAACTCAGGCTGCATGGCGGCCATCTCGCCAGCGCGGCGGAAGGGGCGGTGCTGGCGGGCGCCAACCAGCTGGCGGTGCAAAGCCAGGCAGGAACCTGGGAGATCATCGGCTTTGCCCAGGCCGAGCTGCTCAGCGCTGGCCACTTCCGCTTGCACCGCCTGTTGCGCGGACAGGCGGGCACCGCTGGCACGATGGGTGACACCCCTGCCGGCGCGCCCGCGATGCTGCTGGATGGCCGGGTCGGGCGGGTGGAGCTTGAGCGGCAATGGCTGGGGCAGGAGCGCCTGCTGCGCTGTTACGCCGGAGCGGGCGACCTGACGGGCACGGAGCTCGATGTCGCCGTGACCAGCGCGCCCGCCTTGCCGCTGCCGCCAGCCGAACTCACGGCGGAGCGGGATAGTGCCACTGGAGCAATCGTGCTGCACTGGCGGCCGCGTCACCGGCTCGACGCCAATGGCGGGCAGGGCTTTGCCCCGTCGCCTGATCACCTGCCCGAAGCCTATCGGATCACGATCCGGGCAGGCACGGCGGTTCGGCGGGTCGTGGAAACCGGCGCGGCGCAGTGGAGCTACCCACTTGCCGACCAGCTCAGCGACTGGGGCGGTCCGGTCGCACAATTCCAATTTTCGGTGTGCCAGCTCAGCGCTGTGCTGGGCGAAGGCCATAAGGCGGAGGGCGTTTTCGGTGGCTGAAGAGCAGTTCGAGCGGTGTCTGGCGCAGGTGCTGCGCCATGAAGGCGGCTTTGCCGACCACCCCGATGATCCCGGTGGGGCAACCAATATGGGCATCACCCGGCAAACCCTCGCCGCCTGGCGCGGAGTGAGCCCGGCAACGGCGCTGCCCGTCGGGGCTGTCCGTAATTTGAGCCGGGCCGAAGCGGCGCAGATTTACCGCGCCCAATACTGGGCCCCCGTCGGCGCTGACACGCTGCCCTTGGGGCTAGACTTGGCGCTGTTCGATTTTGCCGTTCATTCGGGACCAAGCCGAGCCGTCAAGACGCTGCAGGCCGAACTGGGCGTGGCGCGGGATGGCGCCGTCGGCCCGGTCACCCTAAGGGCGGTGGGGCAGCGCGTTGCGCGCGAGGGCGTGGACGAACTGATCGATGCCCTGTGTGGACGCCGGCTGCAGTTCCTCTCGGAGCTTTCCACCTTTTCCGTGTTCGGCAACGGCTGGACCGCCCGCGTCGCCGCTATCCGGCAGACGGCGCTCGATTGGAGCCCGGCTGCCCCCATTCCCGCTAAAAACCGGAGCACGAGTATGACGTTTCTCAGTGGCTACAAGACCTATATCGTGGCGGCAATCATGCTGCTGACCGGGCTGGCGCAGGCGCTGGGGCTCGAGGTTCCGACGCTGCAAGGCAGTTCGGCGGGCCATTTGATGATGGAGGCGATCGCCGTGCTGTTGTTGCGTCGCGGCCTCAAGGCCAATGCCGCATCAACCTAATGCCCGTTGCGGCGTGGCGGGCCCGGAGAGCGGCAGCCACGCCGCCAATATTGGGACGGTGGGTCAGAACATCGGCAAGGTATTGAACCAAGGCACCGCTGACCTATTCATGTGACATTCAGTTATATGTTTTTAAGGTGGCGTTATGAGAACCATGAGTCCCAAACCACCCATGTCCGCCGCCCTTGCTTTAGCTGTTGTGCTTGCGCTTGCCTGGGTGGGTCCGGCCAGCGCCCAGGCGTGCCTTGATAAGCGCGAGATCCAGGAGGCGGTGTCGAGCGGGCAGATCATGTCGCTCAATGCCGTGCTCGCCTCCGCCGGGGTTGACCGCAATGCCGAAATCCTGAGCGTTCAGGTTTGCGACCAGGGCGGCAGGCTGGTTTATGTCATCGGCGTGCTCAGTCCCGATGGCGCCGCGCAGAACCTGGTTGTATCAGCGCAGTAACGGCAGCATTAGGGGCAATCCATGCGAATTTTAGTGGTCGAGGACGACACCAGTCTCAATCGCCAGCTCAAGGAAGCGCTGACTGACGCAGGCTATGCGGTGGATGTCGCCTTTGACGGCGAGGAAGGTCATTATCTCGGCGATACCGAGCCATACGACGCCGTGGTACTCGATATCGGCCTGCCACAGATGGACGGACTCTCGGTGCTGGAAAGCTGGCGGCGCGGGGGCAAGACCATGCCGGTATTGCTGCTGACGGCGCGCGATCGCTGGAGCGACAAGGTGCAGGGCATCGATGCGGGTGCCGACGACTATGTGGCAAAGCCCTTCCATATGGAAGAAGTGCTGGCACGGCTGCGAGCGCTGGTGCGCCGGGCGGCCGGGCTGGCCTCCAACGAAATCACCGCCGGCCCCGTGAGGCTCGATGTGCGTTCAGGGCGGGTAACTGTGGATGGGCAGGCGGTCAAGCTCACCAGCCATGAATTGCGGCTGCTAAGCTATCTAATGCACCACAAGGGCAAGGTTATCTCGCGTACCGAATTGACCGAGCACCTCTATGATCAGGACTTCGACCGCGACAGCAACACCATCGAAGTGTTTGTGGGGCGGCTGCGCAAGAAGCTGCCGGAGGATTGCATCCAGACCGTGCGAGGACTGGGTTATCAGATCGCCGAGGACTAGTGGGTGAGCACTGCTGCGGCAACGCTGAAGCGCAAGGGCTCGATAACGGCGTCCTTGTTCTGGCTGTCGGCCGGCTGGCTGGTTGTGGCGCTGGTCGCGACGGGCTTTTTGCTGTCCGATCTGTATTCGCGCGCCCTCGACACCAGCCTATCGGACACGCTCGATTTCCATCTGGAAAGCTTGGCCGGCGCCTTGCTGGAATCAGGTGATCCGACCAGCAACGCCATTTCTTTGGCCGATCCCCGCTTTGATCGGCCCCGCTCGGGCTGGTACTGGGTAATTCGCGATGCCAACGGCACCCTGTACAATCTCTCGACCTCGGTCGTGGGTATTGATCTGCCCGTGATGATGGGCCCGCCCGATGCGCTGGGCCGCCGCACGGCAGTGATGGATGACGCCTTTGGCACCAATATGCGGGTGGTGGAGCGCACGATTACGCTTGCCCCGACCACTTACCAGGTGGTGGTGACCGGCAATCTCAGCGAAATCCTGCAGCTGGTGGATGAATTTCGCGGCCAGGCCTTTGTGGTGCTGGGGGCCGTTGGCGTAATGCTGGCGATCATGAGCGCCATTGTGGCGCGCATTGCCATGCGCCCGATTGCGCGCCTGAGCCAGTCGATCGAGGCCGTGCGCTCTGGAGAGAGCGGAGCGGTGACCGGCACCTATCCGGTGGAAATCGCGCCGCTGGCCGAAGAGGTCAACGAATTGCTGCGCTCCAATACGCAGATAATCGAGCGCGCCCGCAACCAGGTCGGCAATCTGGCCCATGGGCTCAAGACGCCTATTGCCGTGTTGCGCAACGAGGCCGAAACTCGCCAAGGCGCGCTAGCCGATGTGGTGCTCGCCCAAACCGACAAGATGAGCGGCCTCGTGGCCACTTATCTCGACCGGGCGCGACTGGCGGCGCGCACCTCGGTGGTTGGCAAGCGGGCCGACCCGGCGGCCGTGCTGTTGCGGTTGACGCGGGTGATGGGCAAGATCCACCCCAATATCGATGTGCGCTACGATCCGCCCGGTGGGGCAGTCCCGTGGTTCCGCGGCGACGAAGCCGATCTCGAGGAGATCACGGGCAATCTGCTGGATAATGCCTGCAAGTGGTCAAAGGGGGAGGTGCGGGTTCGGCTGGCCAGCGAGCAGGGCGACACCGCTACGAGCCTGTTGATCCGCATCGAGGACAACGGCCCCGGCCTGTCCGAGGAGGATGCTCAGAAAGTGTTGCGCCGCGGCGTCAGATTGGACGAGAAGACGCCGGGAAGCGGGCTAGGGCTGGATATCGTCAAGGAACTGGTTGATGTGTATGGCGGCAGCCTGCAGCTCAAGCGTTCGGCGCTGGGCGGGTTGCTGGCAGAACTGCGGTTGCCGACGGTGCGCTCCTCGAGTGCTGCCAAAGGCTGACGCATTTCCGCCACATTGCGTCCCAACAAGCACTTACCCCTTCGCGAGAGCCCGCAGATGAACCGTTTAGCATTCCTGGTACTGCCGTTATTGCTGTCGAGCCTTGCCGCTTGTTCGAGCACCGGAACCACGACCCAGGCGGTGCAAACAGCCCCCGTTGTCCAGGCGCCAGTAATCGCCGCGCCAACGACGCCAAGCCCGGCGCAGACTACCCAGCAGGCGATGCTAACCACCAGCATTGCCAATGGCTTTGTGGATCCGGCAGCGCTGGCCCTGATGTCCTCAAAGGATTCGGCAGAAGCCAACAGCGCCCAGTTCTATGCGCTACAGTTCGGGCGCCCCGGCGCACCACGCCAGTGGGCGGGCGACAAGGGTGCAACCGGTGCGGTGAGCGTAGGCCCCTATGTGCGGGTCAACAACCTCGATTGCCGCGACTTCACTCACTCGGTCAAGATCGGCGGGCAGGACTATACCCGCAAGGGCACAGCCTGCCGCGAGCAGAACGGTAACTGGGTCGTCGAGCGCGGCGCGGCCTGATCGCGTCGGTGCAGCAGGGATTGTTTACCGAACGCGGTTAGCATTGGAGGGTCATTCCTCCAATGCACGCCCGTTTCATGGCCCAAGCTGCTTTGCGCACCGACCCCACGGCCCCGCCATCGCGATTGGGCGGCGACGCGGTCATGCCGGCGCCCGTTTTTGGCGGCCTGCTCGACCCGGTACTGGTTGAGCATCGGCTGGCCTTTGCCTCATCAAGTTGCATTGCGCGGCAAGACGCCAGCACGATATGGCGCTTTGTTGTTCGCGACCTTTGTCCCGACCTGATCCCGCTCGCTGCGCGTGATGGACAGCCCTACGGAGCTGACGAGTTCCAGGCTGTAGTGGCTGTGGTAGCTGACCGCATCCGCGCTGCCATGAGGGCAGCGGCGCGAGACCCCGAAGCGGCCCGGCGCCTTGGAGCGCAGTTGGGCGGCGAGGCTGGTTTGGCGGCGCTGCCCCTGGTGCTGACAGGCTTGCGGGGCTGGCCGCTGCTCGGCAAGGCGCACGCGCTAGGTCAGGCGATCAACGCCATCAGCGATGATGGGGCAATGGGGAGGGCCCTTGGGGCGCTGCCGCTCGCTGATCCGCCGCTTGCGGCGCTGCTGTTTCACGCCATCCTCACCGGGATCAGCAATCCAGCGCGAATGGTGTTGGCGGCGATCAAGGCCGCGGGCGGGGCAGGAGAGGCGCGTCTCAGCCAGGCGGGGTTTGCCCCGCTGGTGGAAGCCTCGTTCGCCCATGCCCAGCAGCAGGCGCTGGGCCTGCAGCCGCAAAGCGGGTTCGCCGACATGGATCTGGCGTGTCAGCGTCTTGAGCGCTACCACCGCTTGCTCCGGGCCTTAACCGCCAATATCGAATTTGCCCGGGCCAGTCGCTGGAGCGGGATGCCGAACGGCATTATCAAACTAGCATCCGAGCGGGTCGAAGACCGGCTGCGCGACGTGGTGCCGGACCTGAATTCCGCCCTGCGACGCGCCCGGTCGGGGGCGGATCGTCTGGACGCCGATCGCATGCTGGCGGCGATCAACGGGATCTATCTCGTCGCCGCAATCCGCGCCTGTCGGGAGTCGCTGGCGGTCAACGCGCTTTTCGATCAGGTTTGGGCGCAATCGGGCGAAGCGCTTGAGCTGCACTGCAAGCACAATCTTGAACTGCTGCAGACAGATCCGCATAACCCCATCATTGCCGCGCGGCTGGATGGCGCCATCACCATGGCGCAGGTGCGTTTCAATCCTGCCTATGCCGAAACGCTACGCCGCGCCCGTGCCACGGCCGAGCGCCGCAGCTAGATCCATGTCGTCGCCATAGGGCGCGACAAGGCGGATGGGGATGGCCCCGCCGTGATCGCGCAGGCTCGCCCACTCACCGACTTGCGCCCCTGGCTTGCCGATCAGGGCGATGGCGCCGCCATCGAGTGCAGCCACGACAACGCCGATGGCGTTCCGCGGATCGCTCCGGTCCGAGGCGAGGTGGATCAAGGCGCCCCGATCCAGCGCCCGAGCTTCGCCCGGCGCCACTAGCCAGAGCTTGGGGTCGTTGCCAAAGCGCCCGGCAAGGAATGGTGGCACCAGTCCAGCCTGGCTCTGCCGACCAGGTGGCACTGCTGGTGTGGCGTCCCCCAAAGGAATCACCGCCGCGCGCTCTTGGGCGACGTGGCCGGCGCTTTCGGCTGGAATTGTTCCGAGCTGAACCGCGGCCGCGACTTCCGCCACGCCAAGAGACTGGGCATCGGCCAAGCTCCCCTTAGGGCGGGGACGATGCAGGAGCCAGCCTCGCAAATTGTCAGTGGCGGAGTCAGCGGCAGGCGCAACCACATGCAGCCCACTTTCGCTCAAAAAAGCCTTGTCCGGCAGGGCTGCGGCTTGCAGCGAGATAGGCGTTGGCGCATCGGGGGTTTCATACAAGGGGTCGATCAGGCGCTCCTCCACCTTGGGGCGCTGCTGCCCGGTCAGCGCATAAACAGCATCGGCGCCACTCATCATGCAAGCCTGCCGGCTGAGATATGCGCCTGCCGCACCTGCAAGCGCGATGCCGGGCAAGGTGCCCTTGGGCACGAGGCGCGCGGTGGTTCCATCCCAGGTGCTGGCCCCGCCCGCCATGTGCCAAAGGCCCAGGTCTGGCTGGAAGCCGCCACAGACCAGGACGCGGTCAACGGCAAAAGGAGCCTCTTGCCGGCCCAAGTTGCCAAGTGCGAGTTGGGGAACGGCGCGCAAACCGCGCTCGCGTTCGCCCGGCTCAATGCTCCCGAGCAGGGTGCCCGGTGCCATGGTGATGCCATAGGCCTTGCAGAATTCAATGAAGCGCGATTGCGGCTGCGGGCGCGCGTCAAGCGTGCGGCGCACTGTTATGCCCGCATCGCTGGCCAGCATGGCCAAGCGATAAGCTGCATTGCTGACGGTCGCCACCAGGGCCGACTGGCCCGGCCAAACCCCGTAGCGGTACGCAAGTTCAAATGCGTCAAGCGTCGTCATGACGCCAGGCAGCCGGTTGCCCGAAAAGATCGGCAGGCGTTCAATCGTTCCGGTGGCCAGCACGATGTTCGGAGCCGCAAAATCCAGCACCTGGCTGGTCCAACTCCCCCCATCCTCCTCCACCACATGCGCCCGTACAAGGCCCGGTGCTGCGGCAAAGGCTTGGGCGCGGGTGACAATGCGGATTTTGCCGGTTTGCTGAATGGCCGCGACAAGCCGGGAAATGCTCTCGTCGGGAGTTTCCTCGCCCTCTTGCGTGCCAAACAGGCGCGCCGAACCGCCAAGATAACGCGATGATTCCAACAAGGTGACGCCAAGGCCCAGAACCAGGCCCGTCAGTGCCGCCGTCATCCCCGCGACCCCACCGCCCACCACAAGGAGATCAGAGGGGGCAGCAGGCGTGGGACCCTGATTGCGCCAGGCTTCGGGCAAGGCGTCGAGGCGATCCAGCTGCAGGTCCAGCGAGCGGGAAGGGCCGAGCAGGCGACGCACCCTGCCGAGCGGTGACGTGCCTGAGGGCCCTGCGGGATCGGTGACCATCTCGGCGCCATTGACCGCCGGCGCCTGCTGCATCGGCACGGCCGGTCCGCGCGAGCCCGTGGAACTGATAACCGAAACGGCAGGAGCAAAGCGCGGGCCAAGCCCCAAAGGGCTTCCGCCAAAGCGGCCTAGCCCCTCAATGCCACTCGCGAGGGCCGCGCTGAGCACGGTGTCGCCTTCAAAGCCCTCCACCTCATATCCGTTGAGCTGGAACTGCAGAGGGCGGCTTCGATCGATCTGGGTGCCGGCAAAACTGTGGCCGCCTGCAGGGTCGAGCCTGTTGGGATGTTGGCTCAAGACGTCGCCTCCAATGCAGCAACACCAAACTCCGTCACCACCGAGCTTTGCGTCGAGCGCGCCGGGGTGCGGGCCTCGATCCAGCTTGCTTCCTGGGGCCTCGCCACGCCAGCTAGCCAGCGCGCGAACGCCGGAGCGAGGAACGCGCCCGCGGTGCCAAGCCCTGCCAGGATGGTGGGTCCGGTTTGGCTGATGCGACCGACCAGCGGAGCGCTATCTGGGCCAGCGACAGCATGGTAGCGGGCCTGGCCAACCTGCACCCAGCCCGATTGTGGGCCGGTGACCTGGCGCAGGGACGGGGCAAGCTCATCAACCCCGCCGTCGCCTACTCCCGAAACGCCCCCACCGGCTGTTTGCACCACAACCATGTCTCGATCCAGTTGAAGCACCAGCGGCGCCGCAAGTTGCGGCAGCGCCCGGAGCAGCAGGGTAGCGCGCGGACGCAAAGCCGCGAAGGTCGCAAGCTCGGCAGGCGGCACATTGCCCAAAATGGCTTCATCATCGGCAAGGACAAGATGATTCGCCCGCGCCTGCCACTCCTCGCTCCACAGGGTGCCTCCACCATCCCCGTCAACGGAGATATGCGCCAACGATGCCTCGAGATAAGTCACCCCTTGCGCTGCCCCCCAACTCGCAAGGCCTGGCTGCAACGCCGGCCGGTGCAGCAGGGCGACGTCGCGCAAGATCCAGCCTTGCTGGCTGCCACGCAAGCTCGAAAGGGGCACCGGCTCGACCTCGTGGCCAAAACCCTGCGCTATGTGCCGGATATGGTCGAGCGCCGCCACTCCTTCGGGCTCCTCGCTGATGAACAGCGGATTGGCGCGCGACCAGCTTTCGCGCCCGGCTGCCTTGCTGATCGTCCGAAGGGTTTCGGGCACGGTTTGGTCGAGCAGCGCCCATGTTTCTGGCCGGGTCAGGGCACCCGCCGAAAGGTCAAAGCCCCGCGGCAGGCGCAGGCCGGACTGTCGCTCGCCGACCTGGATCACGCGGCGGCGATGTTGACCCGCCAGCAGGCCGGCCAACAGCATGGCCAAAGGGGTCGAGCCCACGACGGCAATGTCGAATTGTGTCGCGATCATTGGCGGTCACCAGCCAGGGCCTGTGGCAAACCGTCCCCCTCAAGCCTGCGTGTTTTGGTGGTTTTTCGCCACAGTGCGCTTATAGATGACTCTCCCGTGCCGCGTGCCGGCGCCAAGCATCCAGGGCCCATGCTTTTCTGGTTCATCGCCACTGCCGTTACTGCCATTGCCTGCGCTGCGCTGTTTTACGCAGGGGCAGGTCACAGGGTCAACGCGACGCGGCCCCAATTCGCCGCAGCCGATTCACACTTTGCTACAGTTCTGGCGCGCATCGAGGCCGATGAGGCTTCCGGTCTGCTCGGCGCTGCCGAAGCGGCAGGCGCCAGGGCGGAACTGGCGCGAGAAGTGCTGCGTGCAGAGAACGAGGCCCGCCGCCCTGCAGCTGGCAGGGGCGAGCTGACCCGCACTCCCTTGTTGCTCGGGCTCGGGGCAATCGCTGCAATTTCGCTGGGGACCTATGGATTTCTAGGGAGCCCCAACCTGCCGAGCCAGCCACTGGCTGGGCGCGCTGCGCCGGTAGCGGAGCCAGTCGATATCAACGCTGCAGTCGCGCGCATTGAAGCACAACTCGCCCAGCGGCCCGACGATCTGCGGGGCTGGACCGTGATTGCGCCCGCCTATGTTGATCTTGGCCGGTTGGAAGATGCGGAGCGGGCCTATCGGCGCGTTCTTGAGTTAGGCGGAGCAACGCCCGATGTGCAAACCAAGCTAGCCGAGGTGCTGATCCTGCAGGCTGACGGCGCGGGGTCGGCAGAATCGATGCAACTGCTGCAAGCGGCCGCGGCGAGCGATCCCAACCATGTGCTTTCGCGCCTTTATCTTGCGGCCGAACTCACCCGCACGGCCAAGTACGAGGAAGCTGTCGCGGCTTGGCGCGAAGCGCTTGCATTGTCCCAAGGCGGCGAAGGGTGGCTGCCGGCGGCCCAGCAGGGGCTGGCAGTAGCGTTGAACGGCGGACAAGCTCCGGCCGAGGCCGCTCAATCGGAGATGATCGGGCAAATGGTTTCCGGCCTGGCCGCGCGACTGAACGCCGATGGCGGTTCGCCCGAAGAGTGGACGCAGTTGGTGCGCGCCTATCTGGTGCTGGAGGACCGCGAGGCGGCTCAGAGCGCCTATGACGCGGCCGTAGCGGCTTATCCGCAAGCCTTTGATCGTGGCGAACTCGACACCATTGCCCTGGATGCCGGGCTGACAACACCGGGAGCCACGCGATGACAGTGTCCGCAACCCTGCGCAAAAAAGGCTGGAGTCGCAAGCAGAAGCGCCTCGCGGTGATTGGGGGGCTGGCTGTTGTGGTCGCGCTCGCAACCACCTTGGTGCTGGTCGCATTGCGCGACCAGATCGTGTTTTTCTATGCGCCGTCCGATATTGTTGCCCGGCAGGTGCAGCCCGGCCAGGCGATCCGCGTGGGTGGTCTAGTCAAGGAAGGCAGTTGGGTGCGGGACGGGCAGAACAATAGCTTTGTGGTAACCGATAACCAGAACGAGATTGCCGCCAACTATACTGGCATCTTGCCCGATCTGTTTCGGGAAGGGCAGGGCGTGGTCGCTGAGGGCAGCCTTGGACCCGATGGCACCTTCAAGGCCAGCAATGTTCTGGCCAAGCACGACGAGAATTATGTTCCCAAGGAAGTGGTCGAAGCGCTCAAAAAACAGGGCGAGTGGCGGCCCGAACCAGCGGTCGCAAACTGATGGCGATTGAACTCGGACATTTCGCGCTAATACTTGCCTTTGCTATCGCCACCGTTTCGGCGGTGGGCGGCTTTGCGTTGCGTCCGGGCGGAGAGCGGCTGGCGCTGGTATTGAGCCAGGGGGCAGTGCTGCAGTTCGTGCTGGTGGCAGTGGCCTTCGCAGCCCTGATCCAGGCCTTCGTCAGCTCCGATTTCTCGCTGGCACTGGCGGTCAACAACTCCCATTCGCTCAAGCCGCTCTTGTTCAAGATTTCAGGGGTATGGGGCAATCATGAAGGCTCCATGGTCCTCTGGATCCTGATCCTTGTGCTGTTTGGCGCTCTCGTCGCTGCCTTCGGCCGGGGGTTGCCGCCCGACCTACTGGCGCTGGTGCTGGCTACGCAAAGTCTGTTGGCCGCCGCCTTCGGGGGCTTTACGCTCTTTACCTCCAACCCCTTCGCGCGGATGGTGCCCGCGCCGCTGCAGGGCCGCGACCTCAACCCGGTGCTGCAGGATATCGGGCTCGCCATTCATCCGCCGCTGCTCTACGCCGGCTATGTGGGCTTCTCGATCTGCTTTTCCTTTGCGGTTGCGGCGTTGATTTCGGGCCGCATCGACCAGGCCTGGGCCCGCTGGGTGCGGCCCTGGACCATGCTCAGCTGGACCTTTTTGACCTTGGGCATCGCCATGGGCTCCTACTGGGCCTATTACGAGCTGGGTTGGGGTGGCTGGTGGTTTTGGGACCCGGTGGAAAATGCCAGCTTCATGCCCTGGCTCGCTGGCACGGCACTGCTGCATTCTGCGCTGGTGATGGAGAAGCGCAACGCGCTCAAGATCTGGACGATCTTTTTGTCCATCATCACCTTTTCCCTGTCACTGCTTGGCACCTTCCTGGTGCGCTCGGGCATTCTGACATCGGTGCATACCTTTGCCAGCGATCCCACCCGGGGGCTGGTGATCCTGACGCTGCTGGCTGTTGTGATCGGTGCCGCATTCACGCTCTTTGCGCTGCGCGCTTCGACGCTGCGCCAAGGTGGGCTGTTTGCGCCGATCAGCCGCGAAGGCGCGCTGATCCTCAACAATCTGTTCCTTGCGACGGCGGTGGGTGCCATTCTCGTCGGCACGCTTTATCCATTGGTGCTTGATGCGCTTGGCGGCACAACCATTTCCGTGGGTGCCCCCTTCTTCAACCTGACCTTTGGTGCATTGATGTCGCCGCTCCTGCTGATCCTGCCTTTCGGGCCGCTGCTGGCCTGGAAACGGGCCGATGTGGTGAACGCCGCACAGCGCTTGCTGGGCGCCGGGGCGCTAGCGATTTTTGTCACCATCCTGGTCGCTTCCCTGAGCGGCCGCTCCATCTCGCTAGCCCCGCTTGGGCTGCTGCTTGGCTTCTGGGTGGCTTTCGGGGCCGTCGCCGAGCTGGTCGACCGCGGGCGGATCGGACGCATCCCGCTGCGCGAAAGTGTACGGCGTCTGGTGGGACTGCCGCGTTCGGCCTGGTCAACAGCCATCGCGCATTTCGGGGTTGGCGTAACCGTGCTGGGCATCGTGGCGACATCCGCTTGGCAGACGGAACTCGTCACCACCCTTGACCCCGGCGAAACCGCCGAACTGTCCGGCTACAAGGTCGGGTTCGACGAGTTCGCCGAGCTAGCGGGTCCAAACTACCGCGCCGAGCAGGGGCATTTCACCATCACGGCACCCAATGGTGGCACCCGTCCGCTGGTGGCCGAACGGCGCATCTACAGCGCCAGTGGCATGACCACCACGGAAGCGGCGATCGGCACTTATGGGTTCTCCCAGCTCTATCTGCAGCTGGGTGAGCCGCTGGACAACACGCATGTGGTTCGGATCTGGCACAAGCCTTACATCACCCTGATCTGGCTGGGGGCCGTGCTGATGGCTGGGGCAGGGGTCTTGTCCTTGTCCGATCGCCGCCAGCGCATCGGGGCTCCACGCCGTACTGCCAAGGCAGTGCCGGAGCCAGCCGAATGAGTTGGTTGCGCGTGCTCATGATGCTGTGTGGATTGCTGCTGGCACTGCCCGCAGCTGCGGTAGGGCCGGATGAGATTCTACCCGACCAGGCGCTGGAGAGCCGGGCCCGCGACATCTCGGCGGGCCTGCGGTGCCTCGTATGCCAGAACCAATCCATTGACGACAGCGATGCCGACCTCGCCCGGGACTTGCGGCTTCTCGTGCGTGAGCGTCTGGTGGCGGGGGACAGCGACGAGGCGGTGCGGCAGTTCGTTGTCGATCGCTATGGTGAATATGTGCTACTGGCCCCGCGCTTTGGCGCCCATACGCTGCTATTGTGGGCAGCCGGGCCGCTGCTGCTGCTGGTGGGCACGGCCGGAGTCTGGCTTGCTGCTCGCCGACACCGGGGCGCCGGGCAGGGCGGCGATCTTACTGATGATGAAGTGGCAGCACTGGAGCGGCTGCGGCAGTCCAAAGCTGAGCGTTAGCGAGCTCTCACCTTACGAAAGTTTAATCCGAGCGCAACGTCGCCGAAAGGCGGTGCATTCCATATGTATCGCACAGGCTTATGAAACGGCCTTTCCAAGGAGACGAATCCCAATGCGCTCAACTATTCTTACTCGGACGCGGCGTTGGCTCGGGGCCTCGGCCCTGGCACTGACGGTAGCTGTCGGCGGCGTATCCACCGCTTTCGTGATGACCGGCCAGGCAGCTAATGCCCAGGTTCAAAACAGTGCACAAATCATCGTACCACCCGTGGAGCAGCCGCAGCAGGGCTTTGCCGACCTGGTGGAAGCGGTCAAGCCAGCGGTGGTTTCGATTCTGGTTGAGGCCGAAGCGGCTGGCCAGGCAGCTCAGCGGGGCGGTCAGTTCAATTTCAACATGCCGGACCTGCCAGAAGGGCATCCATTCCGTGACTTCTTCGACCAGTTCAGCGACCGCTTTGGGTCTGATGGTCGAGGGCAGGGCTCCGAAAACATGCCGCGGCCGCGGCCCTATATGGCGGCGGGTTCTGGCTTTGTGATCTCGGGTGACGGCTATGTCGTTACCAACAATCACGTGGTCGAAAATGCCACCAAGGTGACCGTCGTTTTCGATGACGGCACCGAGCAAACGGCCGAGATCGTCGGCACCGATGAGCGCACCGACCTTGCCGTGCTCAAGATCGAGGGTACGGACCTGCCCTTCGTGAACTTCGAAGGCGAGCCGAGCCGCGTTGGCGACTGGGTGGTTGCTGTCGGCAATCCCTTTGGTCTGGGCGGCACCGTGACCGTTGGCGTGATCTCCGGTTCGGGCCGCAATATCGGCGGCTCCGGCTATGGCGATTTCCTGCAGATCGACGCGGCCGTCAACACCGGCAACTCGGGCGGCCCTGCCTTTAACACCAGGGGCGAAGTGGTGGGCGTCAACACCGCCATCTACTCCCCCAATGGCGGCAATGTCGGCATCGCCTTTGCCATTCCCGCAGCCACGGTCAAGACCATTGTCGGCCAACTGATCGAGGACGGTTCGGTGACCCGCGGTTATCTGGGCGTGTCCATTCAGGACGTGACCAAGGATATCGCCGACAGCGTGGGCCTGCCTAATGCTGCGGGGGCGATCGTGCGTGATGCCGCTCCCGATGGACCAGCCGCCCCCGCAGGCGTTCGCTCTGGCGACATCATCATCCAGGTGGATGGTGAGCCCATCGACGACGCACTGGACCTGAGCCGCACGATTGCGGGCAAGGCTCCGGACTCCACGGTTGAGCTGACGATTTGGCGCGATGGCGCTGAAACCAAGCTTTCCGTCCAGCTCGAGACCTTGACCGAGGAAACGGCCCAGAACGACACCGAACAGGCGCCAACCACTCCCGAGCAACAGCCAGCGCAATCGAGCGAGGGCCTGACCCTGGTGCCCAATGGTGACGGCTCGGGCGGTCTGCTGATCCAGGAGGTTGATCCCGAAAGCCCTGCGGCGGAACGTGGTTTTGCAGTTGGCGATGCAATCCTTGAAGTCGACAACAAGCCTGTCGAAACCGTTGAGGATTTCCAAGCCGCCATTGCCGGCGTCAAGGATCGCGGGCTCAATACTGCCCTGGTCAAGGCCAGTCGTGATGGTGAAGCCCGCTTCATCGGTCTGCCACTAAGCGAATAAACCCGCTACGGTCCCGGGGCAGCCGCTCCGGGACCCTTTTCTCAGCGCTGCGCCGGGAGCGTCACGGTGAAGATTTTGCTGATTGAAGACGATCGTGAGGCAGCAAGTTACCTGATCCAGGCGCTTGATGAATCCGGTCACGTGACCCACCACGCCACCGATGGGGAAACCGGCCACGCCATGGCGTCGGATATGGAATACGACGTGCTGATCGTTGATCGCATGCTGCCTCGCCGGGACGGTCTTTCCATTGTCGAGTCGCTAAGGGCCAAGGGTGACAATACGCCCGTGTTGATCTTGTCGGCACTCGGCGAGGTTGATGATCGTGTCACCGGGCTGCGCGCGGGCGGCGACGACTACCTGACCAAGCCTTATGCCTTCACCGAATTGCTGGCCCGGGTTGAGGTGCTTGCCCGCCGCTCGAGCCCCTCTGAAGCCGCCACGACCTATGAGGTTAGCGGCCTGACGCTGGACCGCCTGTCACGCAAGGTGGAACGGGATGGCGAATCTATCCTGCTCCAGCCGCGGGAATTCAGACTACTGGAATACCTGATGAGAAATGCCGGTAAGGTGGTGACCCGCACCATGCTGCTGGAAAATGTCTGGGATTATCATTTCGACCCCCAGACCAATGTCATCGATGTGCATATGTCGCGCCTGCGGGCCAAGATCGACAAAGGCTATGCCAATCCACTGCTCCACACGGTGCGGGGCGCCGGTTACATGATCCGCGAGTAGCGCGTGCACCGTCTGGCCCAACTCTGGCGCACCTCCACGGTCCGGCTGACCGCCGCGTTTATCCTGATCTTCATCCTGTTTGCCGTGCTGCTGCTGGGCTTTATTACCTGGCAGTCCAGCGTGCAGATCCAGCGCCAGCAGGCTGATGATATTGATCGCGAAGTGCGCTTGTTCCAGCGGATCGATGCGAACCAGGGGCTTCGTGGCCTCGCCATAGCCGTGGACCGGCTGTCGCGCCAGCCGGGCCCGGGCGTATACTTTCTGGGCGACGCATCCGGCCAGTACCTCTTGGGCAATGTCGTGCAAATTCCCGCGGGAGTGCTAGTGGAGCCGGGCGTTTACAGCTTCGACTATGAACGGGCCAGCCCCTTGGGGGACGACGGCCAGTCCGATGCGGGTCCCCGCCGGGGCGTTGCTGTGGTGCGTTCGCTTGAACTCAGCAACGGGCTGCGGCTGGTGGTTGGCCGTGACGTGCTGGAACGGCGGGGCTATTCGGCCATCATTGTGCGAAGTTTCCTCGTAGGCGTCGCCGGAATCATCTTCTTTTCCATGGTGGCGGGGGGCCTCACCGCCAGAAGAGTGCTGCGGCGTATCGATTCCATCCGCGATACCTCGACCAAGATCATGTCGGGCAATCTCTCCGAGCGCGTGCCGATCACCCGGCGCAATGACGAATTCGATGGGCTGGCCACCAATCTCAACGCCATGCTCGACCGCATCGAGCAGTTGCTGCAGGGCCTAAAGGAAGTCACCGACAACGTCGCGCACGACCTCAAGACCCCGCTGACTCGCCTGCGCAATCAGGCAGAAGCGGCACTGCGCCCCGGGGCAAGCGACATGACTCGCGAGCAGGCACTTGAAACCACCATTGCAGAAAGCGATCGCCTGATCCGCACCTTCAACGCTCTTCTGATGATCGCCAGAGCGGAGGCCGGTGCCCCATCGGGCGCATTCGCCGAGGTCGATGTCAGCGCCGTTGTAACCGATCTAGCCGAGCTCTATGGCCCCGTGGCCGAGGACGAGGGAATTGCCGTTGAAACCGCGATTGCCCCATCCGTTCGCCTGAAGGGTAATCGCGAACTGATTGGGCAAGCCATGGTCAACCTGCTCGAGAACGCTTTGAAATATGCCAAGCCCGAGCAGGGCGGGCAGGGGCGCATCACGATCAGTTTGCGCGAAGAACGCGGTCGGGTCCTGATCGAGGTTGCCGATAATGGTCCCGGCATTGCAGAGGAAGATAGGCTGCGCGTTGTCGAGCGCTTTGTGCGATTGGAAAAAAGCCGGTCTGAACCGGGATCAGGGCTTGGGCTTTCGCTGGTGGACGCGGTGGCGCGCCTGCATGGCGGCAGCTTCCGGCTCGCGGACAATGCTCCTGGGGCGCGGGCGATCATCGACCTGCCTGCAGGGTGACGGGGACCGGCTTGCCGCGGCGAAACGTCCCATATATCACATAGGTTTATGGCTACTGCCCTCCAACAACTGCCCCCGACGCCAACGCCGCGCTTCGATGAATGGCTCGGCAGCCTTCCCGAGGCCGAGCGCGTTCCGCTGGCAGCAGCTGCCAGTGCCCTCGGCCCTTTGCTGGAAACAGCGCCATATCTCTTGGGCCTAGCCCAAGCCAATGCGGGATGGTTGGGTCAGGCGCTGGGGCAAGTGCCAAACTCAGTGTTTCATGCCATCCTCGATGATGTCGCTGAGGCCGGGCGAACCGCGGCCGACGAAGCGGCGCTGGCGCCCATACTGCGTCGCGCCAAGGCGCGCACCGCCTTGTGGGCGGCGGTCACCGAAACCGGGCGAGCTCTAAGCACCGCACAGACCACTGCTGCCCTGTCCGACCTTGCCGATGCTGCCCTTGAAGCCGCACTGGACCTCTTGATGCGCCAGGCTGCGGGCCGGGGCTTGCTGGACATTCCAGTCGAGGAAGCGACGGCGGCCAATTCGGGCCTCGCCCTTTTCGCGCTGGGCAAGCATGGCGGACAGGAACTGAACTACTCTTCCGACATCGACATTGTCGCGTTTTTTGATCCGGAGAAAGGCGTGCTCGCTGAGCCGGCCGAAGCGACGAGGTTCTATTCACGCGTTGTGCAGCGGCTGATGGGACTGATCGAAGATCGCACGCCCGATGGTTATGTGTTCCGCACTGACCTGCGGCTGCGGCCCGATCCGGGTTCGACCCCGGTCGCGATCTCGGTTGATGCGGCCCTCGCCTATTATGAAAGCCGCGGGCAGAACTGGGAGCGGGCCGCCTGGATCAAGGCGCGAACTTGCGCCGGCGATGGGGAAGTTGGCGCCAGTTTCCTCAAGGAACTGGCGCCCTATATCTGGCGCAAGCATCTCGATTTCGCGACCATTGCCGATATCCAAGCCATGAAACGCCAGATCAACATTGCCAAGAACGTTGGCGAGATCCGCGTGGAAGGTCACAACGTCAAACTCGGGCGCGGCGGAATCCGCGAGATCGAGTTCTTCACCCAAACCCAACAACTGATTGCCGGCGGGCGCGACAAGAGCCTGCGCGCCAAACCTACGGTCCTCGCACTCGCGGCGCTGGCCGATGCCAATTGGATCACGCTCACGGCCGCTTCAGAGTTGAGCCACACCTATTGGTTCTTGCGCGCCGTGGAGAACCGGCTGCAGATGCTGCGGGATGAACAAACCCATACCATGCCGACCAATGCTGACGATCTGGCCAGCATTGCCCGGCTCATGGGAGAGGACAGCCTGCTGCGGTTTCAGGCGGAGTATCGTGCCGCACTCGAGCTGGTATCTTCCTATTATGGCGAGCTATTCACCGAAGGGGAGAGCCTGGGTAGTGCTGAAGGCAACCTAGTGTTTACCGGCAGCGATGATGACCCGGGCACGCTGGAAACCCTGTCGCAGCTCGGCTTCACTGACCCTCATCTCGCGATCGCAACTGTTCGCAAGTGGCATTACGGCAGCTACCCTGCGACGCGCGCAGCGGCTGCCCGCGCCCATTTGACCGAGCTGCTCCCAGCGCTGTTGTCGACGCTTGGCGCTGCCGGCAATGCTGATCTGGCGCTGGCGCGGTTCGACAACTTCCTGTCCCGCCTACCCACGGGCGTGCAGCTCTTTGCCTTGCTGCGCACTCATGCCGATTTGCGCACCTTACTGGTGCAAATGATGGCCTCGGCTCCCCGCATGGCCGAAGCGGTGATCCACCGCACCCATGTCATGGATGCCTTGATCGACCCCGCATTTGCCAGCGAAGTCACACATCGCGACGTGCTGATTTCCAAGGTCGATGCCTTCATGGCTGAAGCTCGCTCCTATGAGGAGAGCATCGATCGCGCCAGGATCATCGGACAGGAGCAGCGATTCCTGATTGCCGCGGGCTTGCTCTCGGGCACAGTGAGCGCGAAGGGTGCAGGTGAGCAGTTCACGGCCTTGGCCGAAACCCTGCTGAACCGCCTTTTCGCGACGGTTAAGGTCGAGTTCGAGCGCCGCCACGGCCGCATCAGGGACGGCCGGGTGGCGCTGCTAGCCTTCGGCAAAATGGCTAGCCGCGAGATGACAGCCACCTCCGACCTCGATTTCATCATGCTTTATGATGCTCCCGACGTGGAATCGGACGGCGACAAACCCCTCAGTGCCAGCCATTACTACACCCGGCTGACCCAGCGGCTGGTGGCCGCCATCAGCGCTCCGACAGCAGAGGGCGTGCTGTACCAGGCCGATATGCGCCTGCGCCCTTCCGGCAATGCCGGCCCGCTCGCCACCAGCTTGCACGGCTTTGTGGATTACCAGCTCGAACATGCCTGGACTTGGGAGCATCTCGCGCTCAGCCGCGCGCGCATAGTCTTTGCCGACGGCACCTTCGGCGAACAGATGAACGACGCCGTGGCCCGGGTGCTGGCAACGCGGCGTGACACCGCCAAGGTCATTGAGGATGTTCGTTCGATGCGGGCGTTGCTGGCCAAGGAACGGCCACCCCGCCACCCATTTGACCTTAAGCTCGCGGCGGGCGGACTGGTGGACCTGGAGTTCATCGCCCAGTCAGGGTTCCTGTCGGTCGGCTCCCAACTGGGCTTGCCGCAGGCGCTCACGGCGGAGGTGCTGACCCGGCTCGACGAGCTTGGCTTGCTGCCCAGCGGCACACGGCTCGCCCAGATCCATGGGCTTTATTCGGAAGTGATCCAGGTGATGAGCTCTGCCTTGCTCGACCCGTTCAAGGAGGAAGGCTGGAATGGGGCCTTCCGGGAATTGCTAGCGCAACTGACCCACTACCCCGATTTCAGCCGGCTTGAGCTGGATCTTGCTGAAATGCGCGCCGAGGTCTCGGCCGCAGCGCAGGCCTGGTACGAGCGAGCCGCAGCCCTATAGAGGCCTATTCGGCCGCCCGAATGCCTTCTTCGCTGCGCAACGGCAGGCAGATGGCCACCGTCGTGCCCAGGGAAGGGCTGGAGTCAATGGCCATGTGCCCGCCGCTGAGCTCGGCAATGGCGCGCGAAATCGAAATGCCAAGGCCGTGACCAACCCCTTCGCGAGTGAAGGTCGCGTCACCAAGGGCGAAAGGCTGGGAAAGACTGGCCAGCCGCTCCTCGTTCATGCCGAGCCCGGTATCGGTGATTTCAATAACAACGCCATCATGGGCAGCAAAGGCTGCCAGCGTGACTCGGCCCCCGCTCGGCGTGAAGCGGATCGCGTTCTCGACGATATTGCCGATCATGCGCAACAGCCCTAGGCGGTCGCCATGCACAACCGCGCCGCAACCTTCGCCGCGCACAAAGCTCAGCCCGGCTCGCGCAGTTTGTCCACGGAAGCGCTGCCCGACCTCGTCGAGGAGCTCGTCCACGCTGAGTGGATCGGAGCGCAGCATCTTCTGCCCGCCTTCAAGCTCCGCGAGATCAAGAATGGTCGCAAAGGAATCCAGCAGGTGTTCGCCAGAGGACTTGATCGACTGCACGTAATCCTTGTAGCGGCGATCGCCGAGCGGGCCATAAGCCTCATGCCGCATCAGTTCGGCAAAGCCGATGATGTGGTTGAGCGGCGTGCGTACGTCATGGCTGAGATGAGCCAGGAAATTGGTCTTGGAGCGGCTGGCGGCCTCGGCCTTGAGCTTTTCCTCATGATAGCGGCGGGCGAGCAGCCGCTGCTCCTCCCGGATGGAGTTCAGCAGTGAATCGGCTTTTTTGCGCTCGGTGACATCGGTCACGAGCGTAAGGAAATTGCCGTCGCCCAAGGGACGTTCCTCGATCAGCATGCAGCTGCCGTCTTCGCGATGCAGCTCCATCAAGCGGGTGTTGTCCGCGTCATTGACCAGCTTCATGTATCCGCCGGCAATCAGTCGCTTGACCATTTGGGGGTAGGTCACGCTTGTACCCTCCAGGTCCAGGCGCTCGCGGTACTGTTGATTGCAGACCACCAGCTGGCCCGATTTGGTCCAGCACGCCATCCCCATCGGCACAGCCGAAGCAAGGGTCTGGTAGACAAAACGCTGCATGCGATCGGGCATTTCGTTGAAGTGGCTGCGGCGCCAGGAGAGGCCTGTCATCAGCGCAGCCACGGCAAGGGCGGCCAGGGCCCGGACCAGCAGGCCGGGCCATATCAGGTCCTCATTGGCTTCAAGCAACAAGATACCGTGCTGACCAACGGGGAACTGCTCGCTGACGAGCGTTCTCTGGGGAGCAGTGGAAGGATCGGCGTGTAGCCGCGCATGAACGACACCGCCCGACAGCCTTACCGCTTGTTGCAGCTGCGGCAACGGAGCGGTGGTTGCGGCAATCTCGTCTGCCATCAATGCGCCGATGGCGGTCAGGTCGCGACGGGCCTCATCAAGGGTCCTTGCCGTGTCATAGATAATGAAAAGCGTCGCGGCCAGGATGGCGGTGAGTGCGACGGTCCTCGTCACGGGCGAAACCTTGCGGAAAAGGGACCCTGTATGGGTGTTCTCGCCTTCTGGCCGATGAGCTGAATTCTGACCTTTGCCCACGCTGAATCCATCAGCGCCGACGCCGGATTGCTCCGCCGACCGCATGAATAACTCCGTAATGTGAGGCTAATTGCCCCGACCGATACCCTTAACGAACAATGAATCAGGCGGTGGCAGCTTGTCCATACCTCTCCGGCCAGCGCTAAAGCGAGACCCGCCAAAAGGCGAGTCTCTTGAATCACTTAGCGGCGGAGAAATATTCTTCCACAGGAACGTGCATTTAGCTTCCCAACATGCGGGAAAGTATGTCAGCCGTGTTGCGGCTCAGCTCGGTCGAGGCCTGCAACTGCCGGAGCGCCGCGTGCGCTGCCTCGCGCCGGTTTGGCTCCAGATTCTGCCAGATTCTGAAGCCTGTCAGCACCCGCGCAGCCACCTGCGGGTTGACCGAATCCACCTCCGCCACGAAGTCCGTCACGAAGCGGAAACCGGCGCCGTCGGCACGGGCAAACTGAGTCGGGTTGCCCGTCGCAAATGTCCCCACAAGCGAGCGCAAGCGATTCGGATTGGTCTTGGGGAAGCCGGGATCGGCAAGGATGGTACGCATGCGCTCGATCACCCCATCATCGGTGGCGCTGGCCGAAACACTGAGCCATTTGTCGAACACCAAAAGGTCCCCGGCAAAGCGCAGGCGGAAGTCAGCTAGAAGGGCAGGGGCGTCGGGGGTCCACTGCGAACCGCTGACCGCGAGCGCCGCCAGGCGATCGGTCATGTTGGTGGCTTCATGGTACTGCCGGGCTGCGAGCGCGGCCCCATCGGGGCTCGCTTGGACCAGGAGGGACAGCAGGCGATTGCGCAAGGAGCGTTGGCCGGACTGCGCCGTGGTGGGGGCATAAGTCTCCGTGATGGCGAGGCCCTCGTAGGCGGCCTGCAGCATTGCAGCAACCGGTCCGAAGACTGCGCCGATCAAAGCCTGGCGCACCTGATGGACGCGATCCGGATCTACATCCCGGCCGATGGCTCGGGCAACAAGCGACTCGTCGGGCAGACCAAGTGCCTGCGCCTTGAAGGCGTGGTCGAGCCCGGGGTCACCCAGCGTCTTCATCATGGCTTCGCGCAGTGCGGCGATCGCTTCATCGCGCCAAGTCTTGCCTTGGGCAGCTGCCACCATCAGCTCGGTGCTGACCGATTGCAGCGCTTCCCAGCGGTTAAACGGATCGCTGTCATGCCGGGCCAAGAACAGATTGTCCGCCGCGGACCGGTCGGCATGGACCTGCACCGGCGCGGAAAAACCACGGAACAAGGAAGGAATGGGCTGGTTGGCGACCCCCCTGAACTCGATCACGGCTGTTTCGGTGTCGAGGATGATGAGGTCGTCGCTTACCGTTCCGCCAGATACGCCCGTCCAGCTTAGTTCGCTGCCGTTGGGTCCGAGCAGGCCGAACTTGACCGGGATGACCAGCGGCGACTTCTCCGGTTGCCCCGGAGTTGGTGCGGTGTGCTGCTTGAGCGTCAGCCGATAGGTGCGACTGATGGGATCATAGCTGTCCGAAACCGTGACCTGAGGCGTGCCAGCCTGCAGATACCAGATCTTGAATTGCTCCAGATCGATATCGTTGGCTTCCGAGAAGACCGCGAGGAAAGCCTCGATGGTCGTGGCTTCACCATCGTGCCGCTGGAAATAAAGGTCCATGCCCTTGCGGAAACCGGCTTCGCCTAAGAGGGTCGCCAGCATCCGCACGATTTCGGCGCCCTTCTCGTAGACGGTGGTCGTGTAGAAGTTGTTGATCTCGCGATATTGGTCAGGCCGCGGCGGATGGGCCAGTGGTCCACCATCCTCGGGAAACTGCGACACGCGCAGATTCTGCACGTCATGGATCCGCTGCACTGGACGGCTGCGCTCGTCCGAGGAAAACTCCTGGTCCCGGTAAACCGTCAGCCCTTCCTTGAGGCAAAGCTGGAACCAGTCGCGGCAGGTGATGCGATTGCCCGTCCAGTTGTGGAAGTATTCGTGAGCGATGACGCGCTCGATCGAAGCGTAATTGGCGTCGCTGGCCGTGTCCGGCCGGGCAAACACCAGCCGATCGTTGAAGATGTTGAGGCCTTTATTTTCCATGGCGCCGAAGTTGAAATCCGACACCGCGACGATGTTGAAGATGTCGAGGTCGTATTCGCGCCCAAACCGCTTCTCGTCCCAGGCCATCGAGCGCTTGAGGCTGTCCATGGCCCAGCCGCACTGGTCTTCCTTGCCTGGCTCGCAATAGATCGCCAGTTCCACCTTGCGGCCGGACATGGTGTTGAAGCTGTCGCTGATCGAGCCGAGCTTGCCGGCAACGAGAGCAAAGAGGTAGGCCGGCTTGGGGAAGGGGTCCTCCCAAACCGCATAATGCAGGCCGTCGCCAGCGTCACCGCGCTCCATCAGATTGCCGTTGGAGAGCAGCACCGGTGCCACGGCCTCCGGCGCCGTTATGCGCACCTTGAATGTGGCGAGGTTGTCGGGGCGATCGAGGTAATAGGTGATGCGCCGAAAGCCCTCGGGCTCACACTGCGTGCACCAGGTCCCGTTAGAGCGATAAAGCCCCATCAACTTGGTGTTGTTTTCCGGCTGCAGGGTGACCTCGGTTTCCAGCACGAACCGACGCAGTGGCGGCTCAACGAGAGTCATCCCGTTGGCATCGGCTGCATAGGCAGCCTCCACCAGCGGCAAGCCGTCGAGGGCCACCGATTGCAGCCGCAAACCGTCGCCATCCAGCACCAGCGGCGTGGCTGCAGCCGTGTTCGGGCGTGGCTCGACCGTCAGCAGCGAGCGAACGCGCGTCCCCTCTTCGAGGATGCGAAAATCCAGGTCTACCGCCGTGATGCGATAAGGACTGGGCGCGTAATCTTTGAGATAGATGGTGTGCTCGGTTTCAGTACGCATGATTTCGGTCCAGGTGTGAACCTTAGTCTTCAATCGATTGTGGCCGTGCCGCAACAGCAGACTTCGGTTAGATATGCGATCAGTGCGGCTCGCGGCCGCCTCCCTCCTTCTACGTCAAATTGGACGTCGATGGGGAGGGAAACCAGTTACGTGGCTGGCGTCCCGCGCAAGATTTCCCCCGGTTGACGTTCCCGCGTCATCTATTTCTGGGAGTCAGCGTCGTGACAGGGCGCTCTTGAACGTCTGTTGCTTGTTGAAGGGGTGACCGCATGTTGCGCTGGTTTGAACAACGTCTGAACCCGTATCCTGCCGAAGAGCCCAGTGAACCACCCCGTGGCTTGCTCGCTTTTTGCCTGTATTACAGCCGCGGCGCCAAGAAGTGGCTTGCCCTGATGGCTGTAGCCGCAGCGCTCATCGCAGCGGGCGAAATCTTGCTGTTCGGCTTTATCGGCGATGTGGTGAACTGGCTGGCCGACGCCGACCCCCAGACTTTCCTGGCCACGGATGGCTGGAAGCTGGCCATCATGGGCGCGATCGTCGTTCTCGTGCTGCCGGGACTGGTGCTCCTTTCCACGCTTACCATGCACCAGACTCTCCTCGGCAATTTCCCCCAGCGCATCCGCTGGATGAGCCATCGCTATCTCATCCGCCAGTCCATGAGTTACTTCCAGGACGAGTTTGCCGGCCGCATTGGCGCCAAGCTGATGCAGACATCGCTCGCCGTGCGCGAAGTGGTGATGAAGCTGCTCGATATGCTGGTCTATGTGAGCGTTTATTTCACTGGCGCGGTCGTGCTGGCCGCGTCGACCGACTGGCGGCTGGCACTGCCATTTCTGGCTTGGGTGGTCTGCTACATCCTGTTGATGTGGTACTTCATTCCGCGGCTCGGCAAGATCTCCGAGCAACAGGCCGATGCCCGCTCGACCATGACCGGTCGCATCGTCGACAGCTATACCAATATCGCTACTGTCAAGCTCTTCTCCCATTCCAATCGGGAGGAACGCTATGCCCGGGAAGCCATGGATGGCTTCCTCGACACGGTTTATCGGCAGATGCGCATGTTCACCGTGCTCAACGTGGCCGTGAATTTCTCCAACGCGCTGCTGCTGTTTTTCGTCGGTGCCACCGGAATCTGGCTGTGGTTGCAGGGGACGATGTCGCCAGGCGCCTTGGCGGTGTCGCTGGGGCTCGTGATGCGCTTCCAGGGCATGAGCCAGTGGGTCATGTGGGAAATGTCGGCGCTGTTCGAAAATATCGGCACGGTGCGCGATGGCATCGCCTCGATCTCGCTTCCCCGCGTTGTGTCCGATGCCGAGGGGGCGCAGCCAATCGGCAAGGTGACTGGCGATATCCGCTTCGAAAATGTGAGCTTCCACTATGGCAAAGACAGCGGTGTCATCGAGGGGCTCAACCTGCATATCCGTCCGGGCGAGAAGATTGGCCTGATCGGCCGGTCTGGCGCGGGCAAGTCCACGATCGTCAACCTGCTGCTCCGCTTCTATGATCGTCAGGGTGGCAGCATCCTGATCGATGGCAAGGATATCGCCACCGTCACGCAGGATTCGCTGCGCGCCAATATCGGCGTAGTGACCCAGGACACGTCCTTGCTGCACCGCTCCGTACGCGACAACATCGCCTATGGCCGGCCCGATGCCACGGAAGCGGAGATCCGCCAGGCCGCCGAACTCGCTGAAGCCGCCGATTTCATCGAAACCCTGAGCGACGCCCAGGGCCGCAAGGGTTATGACGCCCATGTCGGCGAACGTGGGGTGAAGCTGTCCGGCGGGCAGCGGCAGCGCATCGCCATTGCCCGGGTGCTGCTCAAAAACGCCCCGATCCTGGTGCTCGATGAGGCCACCTCAGCGCTCGACAGCGAAGTAGAAGCGGCTATCCAGAGCCAGCTGAAACTGCTGATGCGCGGCAAGACGGTGATTGCCATTGCTCACCGGCTTTCGACCATCGCTGCGATGGATCGGCTGGTGGTGCTCGATCACGGACGGGTGGTCGAGCAGGGCACCCATGCCGAGCTGCTCGCGCAGGGCGGGCTTTACGCTCAGCTCTGGCAGCGCCAGTCCGGCGGCTTCATCGAAGCGGACCAAAGCGAAGAGGCCGCTCAGTAAAGCGGCCTCTGTGCCGGCATGCCCGTGCGGGCGCGCCTGTGATCATTCTGCGCCTCGACGCAAAAAGTCTTGCTCAGCCAGACCACACCCATTGGAGCTATCCGGCAGACTCTGTAGAAGGCTGAAATCGATTGCAGCGGTGCTTTCGCTGCTTTGAACGACGTCTACTGGGAGGAACCGGATGTCCACTGCCGCCGCTTATTCTGTGCTTGAACTTGGAGGGACATTCCGCCTTTCCTCGCCGACCTATCACACCTCGGCTCCCATCACCTTGCCTGGCGACGTGCATGGCGCCCTGCTGGCGAATGGGGAGATCCCTGATCCCTATTTTGGCGAGAACGAGAAGGAGGTCATGTGGGTCAACCGCACCGAATGGTCAGTCGAGCGCAGCTTTGAAGCAAGCGCAGCCGATATCGATGGCTATTTGACCTTGACCCTGGCCGAGGTGGACTGCATCGCCACCATTTTCCTCAACGACGAAGCGATTGCCCACACCGACAATTCCTTTGTTCGCCACGACATCGATGTGACCGGCAAGGTTCGGGAAGGCAGCAACACGCTGCGCATCGAATTTGCCGTCACGCGCGATGTCGCCAAGGCGCGCGCCGAGGCCCATCCATTCCCGCTGCCTTTTACCAAGAACTACCAGACCAATGGTCTGGAGGGCATTCACCTCAATTTCGTGCGCAAGGCCCAGTGCCATGCCGGCTGGGATTGGGGCATTTGCCTGATGCCGATCGGCATTTATGGCACGATGCAGGTGCGCCGCTCGCGCCTCGCGCGTCAGGAAAGCGTGCAGGTCGATCAGCTGCACCGCGATGGCGCTGTTGAGCTGACCATCCGCACCCGCGTCTTCGCCTTTGCGGCCGGAGAGGTGTCGATCAGCCATGCTATCGACGGGCAGAGCATTCGCGAAACGGTGGCCGTCCAGCGCGGCGAAAACCTGCTCATCCATGGTGTTCGCATTGAGAACCCGCGCCTGTGGTGGCCGGCTGGGCAGGGCGAGCAGCCGCTTTATGAGCTGGAAACCGAACTCGATGGCGAGCGCACCACCCGCAAGCTTGGCTTGCGGCAGCTCGAATGGGTGGTGGAGCCCGACGAGATCGACCACACCTTCAAGTGCCGCATCAATGGGCGGGATATCACCATGATGGGCGCCAACTGGATCCCGGCGGATGCCATTCCGAGCCGCATAACGCCTGAGGTTATTCGCGATCTGTTGGGCAGCGCCAAGGCGGCGAATATGAATATGCTGCGGATCTGGGGCGGTGGGCAGTATGAGCCCGATTACTTCTATGATCTCTGCGATGAGCTTGGAATCCTCATCTGGCACGACTTCATGTTTGCCTGCATGAGCTATCCGTCCGATCGGGCGTTCCTTGCCAGCGTGCGCGAGGAGGTGACCCAGCAGGTGCGCCGGCTGTCCCATCACGCCTGTATTGCCTTGTGGTGCGGGGACAATGAGGTGATCGGCTCGCTGGGCTGGTACCCGGAAACGCGTGCCGCGCCAGAGCGTTACGTGGCGAACTATGACCGGCTCAACCACATGCTCGGCACCATTGTCGAGGACGAGGATCCGGCGCGGCGGTTCTGGCCCTCGTCGCCCTCAATGGGTTATCTCGATTTCTCTGATGGCTGGCATGCCGATACGCGGGGCGACACGCATTACTGGGATGTCTGGCATTCGGCCAAGGCCTTCGAGGCCTATCGGACGGTCAATCCGCGGTTTGCTTCCGAGTTCGGCTTCCAGTCGTTCACCTCGATGAACGTCATTGAAACGTTCTCTGAACAGAAAGACAGGAATCCCTCTTCGCCCGTGATGGAGAACCATCAGCGCAATGACGGGGGCAATGCGCGTATCCTCGAGACCATGACGCGCTACTTCCGCTTCCCGCGCGATTTCGACCAGATGGTGTTCCTGTCCCAGATCCAGCAGGGCCTCGCGATGAAGACCGCCATCGAATACTGGCGCTCCACCAAGCCGCGCTGCATGGGCACGCTTTATTGGCAGATCAACGATATCTGGCCGGTCGCGAGCTGGGCGAGCCTTGATTACGGCGGGCAGTGGAAGCTGCTGCAGTATATGGCCCAGCGCTTCTTCTTGCCGGTGAACGTCGTCGCGGTACCCCGGCATGCGGAACTCAAGACCAATTCGCGCGGATTGCCGGTCGAGGGTGCGGCGCCAACCCAGATTGTGCTCAAGGCCGTCAATGATACTGGCGCCGAGGTGACGATCAGCCTCGAGGTCCGGGCGGTCAAGGTCGGCGGGGGCGATCGTGTGGTGTTCTCCGGTAGCAGCGCCGTTGGCCCGGATGCTGCAATGGCCGTGGCGACGCTCGATGTTGCCGAACTCGCCGCCGACGAGTTCCTGTTGTTCACCTGGCGCGATGCGGCCGGCAAGGTGCTGGGCGAGAATGATTACTTTCCCAAGCCCTACAAGGCCTATGAGCTGCCGCCCGTAGCGGTGTCGGCCAGCTGGGCCGAGGGCCCCGCCGGCCCCGTGCTGACCCTTGAGGCCGATAAGCCCGGCCTGTTCACCACCGTGACGGTCGATCAGCCCGGCTATTTCTCCGACAACGCCATCACCCTGCTGCCGGGTCGGCCCACAGTGCTGGGCTTTACGCCGCGCCATGGCGGCAAGTTCAGCGCCAAGGAGCTTGCGGCCACGCTCAGCATCCGCACGCTGGCAGATACCTTCTAGCTCCGGCCAGCCCCTTGTCTCGTGGCAAGGGGCTGACTCTTCAGCCCTGTTCGCGCCCGGATCAATGGTTGACAGGGCGCGGTGGGTGCGGCCAACCTGCCGATGCCGCGTTCTCCTGCGGCGCTCCGGATCCGCTCCATGTCGACGACTATTGCTCCCCTCGAGGAGCGCCGCCTGTTTGGCATCGGCCTCGTGCTGTGCGCCAATCTGCTGTTTACCTGCCTGGATGGCTCAGCCAAATGGCTCGGCCTGGTTGGCTTGCCGGCGATGCAGATCATCTTTGCCCGCTATTTCGTGCACCTCGTAATTGTTTCAGCGGTCAACCTGCCCAAGGGTGGTCGCGATCTGGTGCGCACCGCCAATCTCCGGATCCAGATCGTGCGGGCGCTGGCGCTGCTCGGATCGAGCCTGTGTAACTTCACGGCGGTGCGCTATCTGCCACTGACGGTCACCGGTGCCATCGGCTTTACGACACCGCTGATCATCTGCCTGCTCTCGGTGGTGTTCCTGCACGAGCAGGTGGGCTGGCGGCGCTGGACCGCCATTGGCGTGGGGTTCATCGGCATCCTGATCATTGTCCATCCGGGCAGTGAAGCCTTCCAGCCGGCCACGCTGCTGTCGCTCGCCGGGGCGGGGTTCTACGGGGCCTATGTGCTGCTGACCCGGCGCCTGGCGGGGGTGGACTCGGCCGCGACCCAGCAGTTCTATACCGGCGCCGTGGCAGTGGTCTTGCTGTTGCCCTTCGCCTTTGCCGATTGGATCTGGCCAACGACAACGCTCGACTGGGTGGTTTTTGCCGCTGTCGGGGTGATCGGTTTTCTCGGCCATCAGTTCGTGACGGTGGCGCATCGCTTTGCGCCGGCCTCCACCCTCGCACCGTTCTCTTATGTGCAGATCATCTTCATCGCCGCGCTGAGCTGGATCGTCTTCAACCAGCCGCCTGATATCTGGTTCTTGCTTGGCGCGCCCATCGTTGTCGGCAGCGGCTTTTACATCTGGCTGCGCGAGCGCGCCTTGTCCAAGCCCGTGGGTCCCGTCACCGAGCAACGCTGACGGGGCGGGCCGCCATGGCTCGCTCACGCCAGGTGGCGGCATAGGTGTCCAGTTGCGGCAGGGCCAAGGGCGCGATGGGCTTTCGACGGCTTGAGCCCGGCTTGGGGCCGCCAAACAACATGCTGGCTCCAAAACTGGTGCCGGTGCTGTCGGCCGAAGCGCTGACGGGCACGCCGGTGAGCTGGGCGAGCGCCGCCGCGAACAGCCCATTGCGCGCAAAGGGCCCCTCGATGATGATCTCTTCGCCCAGCCCGCAGAGTTCGAAGCAGGTCTGCGTCACCAGCGCGAGATAGAGCGCGGTGGCAGCCGATCGTCCGCCCGGCGACAAGCGGTCGGGATCGGTTGTCCAGCGCCCCGTAGCCGCCGGGAAGGGGCCAACGCCGGGAGCAAAACTGGGCAGGGCCTGGATGTCGCCGCCGATCACCGCATGGAGTTCGGCGCTTGTGGGTTCGACATAGGTGCCGACAAGAGCGTCAAATTCCCGACCGCCCATGAAGCGGGCGGTGGGTACGGGCCGGCCGAACGCGTCCACATTGGCGAGGCTGTCGCGGCGCTCATCGAGCCCTTGGGTCTTGCCGCCGATGGTCATGGCGATGGTCCAGGTGCCGGTGGAAAGGATCGTGACCGGCGCCTGCTGTCGACCGAGATGCGGCAGCAGCGAAGCGTTGGAGTCGTGAATGCCTGAGGTGACCGGGGTGTCCGGCGGCAGTCCGGTCTGGGCGCTGATCTCTGCCTTGATCGTAGCGATAATGCTCGCGGCAGGGCGGATGGGTGCGAAAAGTTTTTCCCACCCCTGGCTGGTCACCAGCGATGAGAACTTGCCCTGCGCCGGCGCCCACAGATCGGTGTGGCAGCCGAGCGAGGTGACCTCGCTGGCGAGAACCCCGGTGAGCCGCCAGGCCCAGTATTGCGGATAGGGCAGGATATGGTTCACGCCGGCAAACGCATCGGGGAAGTTGCGGGCTTGCCAGAAGAGCTGCGCCCCCAGGTTCAGTCCACCGGGCAGACTGGGCGACAATGTCTCGGCAAAGCCGGGGCGTACAGCCCGGTACTGGGTGGAGAGGGCATCGGGCCCGGCATATTCATAATCCAGTACGGGGAGGGCCAGCTCGCTCCCGGACAGCAGGGCCGCCGTCGCGCCATGCGTGGTGATCGAAATGCCCTCGATGCCGTGCTCGGCATGCAATGCTTGAAGGCTCGCGAGGATAAAGGACCAAAGCCGGTCCAGATCGGCATGGGGGTAGGGCCCGTCGCGGACCACGCTGTTGGGCGTGCTGCGGCTCGCCACTTGTGCAGCGTTCACCGTGTCGATCAGCACCAATTTGGCGTTGGTCTTGCCAATATCGATGACGGCTACCAGTCGAGGATCGGGCATTGCAGCAGTTCCAAGCAGACCCTCCTGCAGTACTGCAGAAGATAGAAGCGCGCTAGCTGGCGCTATTGGCACCGCAGTTTTGAGGGCCCGGTGTGCCCTTGGCGGTTGAAGAACGCGGGCAAGCGCGTAAATAGGGCCCATGAACACTGCCCTTTCGCCAGCACAAGTCCCCACCGAACCCTTCTCGCTGCGCGAAGCTCGCCGCTTTTCCGTGGCACCGATGATGGAATGGACTGACCCCAGGTGTCGCTATTTTCACCGGCTGCTGACGAAGCGCGCGTTGCTGTTCACCGAAATGGTGACGAGCGCGGCGCTGGTGCATGGTGATGCGAGCCGGCACTTGCGGCTCGATCCGGTTGAGCAGCCGGTGGCCGTGCAACTTGGTGGGTCGGACCCGCACGAGCTTGCGGCCGCCACGCGCCTTGCGGATGCGGCAGGTTTCGCCGAGATCAATCTCAATGTGGGATGCCCCTCTGACCGGGTGCAATCGGGCCGGTTCGGCGCCTGCCTGATGGCCGAGCCGGAACTGGTGGCGCAATGCGTGCGGGCCATGCGCGATGCCACCGATCGGCCAGTGACGGTCAAGTGCCGCATCGGTATCGACGATCAGGATACGGAAACCGGCTTGGATCGCTTTGCCGATGCCATGGTGGAAGCCGGCGTCGACGCGCTGTACGTGCATGCCCGCAAGGCGTGGCTGAAGGGCTTGTCACCCAAGGAAAACCGCACCATTCCGCCACTGGACTATGATCGGGTGTATCGGCTGCGGGCGCGATTGTCGCCGTTGCCGGTGATGATCAACGGTGGCATCGAGACCCTGGAACAAGCCGAGGCTCATCTCGCCCATACCGACGGGGTGATGCTGGGGAGGGCCGCCTATCATACGCCCATGCTGTTGGCCGAAGTGGACCAACGCTTCTTTGGCGCCAGCGAGCCGGCGCCTAGGCTTGCCGAGGTGATGCAGGCAATGGCCGACTATGCCGCCCGCGAGCGCCGTACCGGCATGCGGGTCAATGCCGTGACCCGGCATATGCTGGGCCTGGCCAATGGACTGCCCGGAGCGCGTCAGTTCCGGCAGATCCTGAGCGTGGATGCCTGTCGGGCAGGGGCGGACGAGAGTGTTATCCTGCGCGCGATGGAAGCTCTGGACGCCTCGGCGCTGCGAATGGCGGGTTAGTCCACCAACTCCAGCGAGTTCTGCGACACGCTGTAGCGATTGAGCGTTTCCAGGTAGGTCATGCCTAGGAGGCTGGTTTCCAGCGCGTTCTGTTCGGCGACAAAGGCGACGACGCCTTGGCGAACAATCCCCCCGACCTCGATTTGATCGAGTCGCACCCGCGCGGCCTGGCCGGTGCCATTGGCAGTGGAAACGGGAATGGAGAAGCGCAGCTTGCTGGTATCGATCCCCGCCGATTCCGCATCGGCCTGGGTCAGCACGACCGCGCTCGCACCCGTATCGAAGATCATGGGCGTGGTGTGGCCGTTGACCGTGGCGGCGATTTCGAAATGCCCCCCCATGCCACGGCGGAAGGTCGCGGTGCCTCGGTCGGAATCCACCACGGCAACCCCGGGGCGCAATTCACCCGCGACCCGCCCGGCAATGCCCACGAGTTCATCGCGATAGCTATAGGACAGGGCGGCGACGCCAAAAATTGCGACCCATAGAGCCATGGCCCCGAAGAGCTCGGAGGCTCGGCGCCGGCGCCCGAAGGCACCGCCGGCAAACACAACCAGCAGAATGAGCAGGGGGAGGAGCTGTGCGGTTTGCGCCTGGGTCAGCCCCAACAGGGCGCCGGCGTCGCTGCTCACCAAAGCGGCCAAGCCAACAGCAACCAGAAGGGCGATGCCGATAAAGATCATGCCTGCGCCCTGTTTCTAGCTGTGCAAATCATCTCACAGCATAAAGGAAAACTCGGGGGCGATTTCAAGGCCCGGCGGCAAAGCACACGAGAACCGCGAGCACCACTATCTCGAGGAGCGCGACGAGGCCACCCACGACGTCGCCGGTTTGACCGCCGAGCAAGCGCCGGCAAAGCCGTGCCCAGGCCAGCGTTGCAACGCCAGCAAGCGGCAGGGCAAGGAGGGGAGCGAGCCAGTTGCTCAAGGGCCAAGTGCTGAGGCTGAACAGCATGAGGGCGAAGGCTAGCCCAATGGCAAAAGCGGCCCGGCTGAGACTCCCGGCCGCGGCCGAGGCACCGTCGCGCCGGGCGGGTGGCAGGGCCACGGCGAGCCACAATGCTCCCGAACGGGCCAGCACTTGCGCCCCCAGCCAGAGGATGGCGGCCCCCAGCGGATCGATAGCGGCAAGGCTCGCCAGCGCCGCGACCCGCATCAGGAGCAAAAGGCAAAGGGCAGCGACGCCATAGGTGCCGTGCCGGCTATCCTTCATGATCTCGAGCCGACGCTCGACCGTATGGCCGCCGAACAACCCGTCGGCGCTGTCAGCCAGCGCATCCTCGGCCATGGCGCCGCCGGCAACCACCAGCACGGCAACGGCAAGAGCGGCGGCAAGCAAGGGCGGCATGCCCAAATGCGGGGCGACAAAGAGCGTGAAAGCCGGTGCAAGCCCGATCAGGATGCTGGCGAGCGGCAGGACCGGGGCCATGCGATCGAGCTGTGGCAGCTCATGGGGTGCAGATCCGGTGGGCAGGCGCGAAAAGAAGCGGATGGCCATCAGCAGATCGGCCGGCACGGCGTGCCGGCGGCGCGGTCGCGCTCCGTTCAATTGCATTTCGCTCCCATCTGCGCCAGAAGTCCGGCCTTCCCTACCACTCGTTGTCCGGTTTCTCCATGCCCCTACACCCAGCCTATGCCGATGTGCTCGAACTGCTGACGATCCTGCCGGAAGGCGACGAGCAGGCAGTCAGCGCGGTGCGCGAGCGCGAGCGACACCTGACCAAGCCCGCGGGCTCGATGGGCAAGCTCGAGGAGCTGGTGGAGTTCCTGGCGCGCTGGCAGGGGCGGGCCAAGCCGCGGCTCGACAACCCGATGGTCACAATCTTTGCCGGCAATCATGGGGTGACCGACCAGGGCGTATCGGCGTTTCCGCGCGAAGTGACAGCGCAGATGGTGGCCAATTTCACCGAAGGGGGCGCCGCGATCTCCCAGATCTGCGCCCTGCACGAGATCAATCTGCGCGTGTTCGAACTGGCGCTGGAACTGCCCACGGGCGACATCACGCAGACCGCGGCGCTTGACGACAAGATGTGCGCGGCTACCATTGCCTATGGCATGGAAGCCATCGCCGGCAAGCCCGACCTGATCTGCATCGGGGAAATGGGCATCGGCAATACCACCGTGGCGGCCGCGATCTATGCGGCCCTCTACGGCGGCAGCGGGCGCGACTGGGTGGGGCGCGGCACCGGGGTGGACGATGCCGGCCTGGCGCGCAAGGCCGATGCCGTGGACCGTGCCCTGGCTTTGCACAAGGGTGACCTGGATCATCCGCTGGCGATCCTCGCTCGGCTTGGCGGCCGCGAGATCGCGGCGATGCTGGGCGCGATCATTGCCGCGCGCCATCAAAAGGTGCCGGTGATCGTGGACGGCTTTGTGGCAACGTCAGCGGCGGCGATCGCGCATGCCGTGCATCCCAATGCGATCGATCATTGCCTCTTTGCCCATGTTTCGGCCGAGCCGGGGCACCGCCGGGCACTTGAAGCCATGGGGCAGACGGGGCTGCTCGATCTTGGCATGCGGCTGGGGGAGGGCAGTGGCGCCGCCCTGGCCGCAGTGCTGGCCAAGACCGCGCTGCACCTGCACAACAACATGGCAACGTTCGAGAGCGCGGCGGTCACGGACCGCGCCTGAGGGCCAAGGGCGCCGAAGCGGGTCAGCCCGCTTCGGAATAAATCTGCAGCCGGTCTTTTTTCTGCACCACTGGCGCCAGGGCATCCATGACCCGGGCGCGGGGGAAAGTCGCGATTACTTCGGTGCCAAAGCGCACCTTGGAAAAGAGATCAAAGCGCCCCTGGTGCAGTTCCATGATCTTCTGGACGATCGGCAGCCCAAGCCCCGCGCCTTGTTCGGCGGTCTTTTGCGCCAGCGAGCCCTGACCGAAGGAGGACAGCACGGTGGCAATCTCGTCCTCGGGGATGCCAGGGCCGTTGTCCTTGACTGAGATCAGCTGCCCGCCATCGCCGCTGCGAGTCACGACGAGAGTGATCTTGCCGTTCTGGGGCGTAAACTTGATGGCATTGCTGAGCAGGTTCAGGATCACCTGGCGGATGGCGCGCTCATCGCCCCACAGCCGCGGCAGGTTGTTCCCTACATTGAACACCAGCTCGATGCCCTTAGCCTTGGCGCGCAGTTCCATCATGCGGCGGCAATCGGCGGCGATATCGACCAGCGAGACGATCTCTTCATTGAGCTCATATTTGCCCGCCTCGATGCGGCTGAGATCGAGCAGCTCGTTGATGAGATTGAGCAGGTGCTGGCCGCTGGCGTGAATGTCGCCGGCATATTCCTTGTATTGCGGCACCTGATGGGGGCCCAGCAATTCGGACTGCAGCACTTCCGAAAAGCCGATAATGGCGTTGAGCGGTGTGCGCAGCTCGTGACTCATCGTGGCAAGAAACTGCGACTTGGCGATATTGGCCTGCTCGGCATGGCGCCGTGCTTCATCGGACATGTGCCGGGCTTCTTCGAGTTCGCCGATCAGCGTGTCTTTTTCCGCCTGGTGGGTGACGGTCTCGAGTTCGGACGCGTGCAGCTGGCGCGCGAGATAAACAAAGAAAACCTCGCCACACACCGCAACGGCCGCGAGCATGAAGTTGAGCGTGCCGCCGAGGGCAATGAGGTTGATCGAAACGGTGAGCGTGACCGGCAGCGTGCTCATCAAGGTGGCGGGCGGCAGGGTGTGGGTGGCCACGGCATTGGCCGCGACGCTCACCAGCACCATGGCAAACATCACCGGGGTCAGGCTCTCGGGGCTGGCAACCAGGGTGAACAGGGCGAGCAGCGACCAGGCCAAACCATAAACGGTTTCGCAGGCGACAAAGCTTGCCGTCCACTGACCGGCATTGAACTTGGCGGGATCGCTCGCCTTGAAGCGCCGCGCGACCAGCACGATCACGAGAAGACTGATCAGCACCGTCCCTGCCCAGAGGGTGGCAAAGAGCGGCGGAACCCAGAAACTGGAGACAAAGGACAGGATGACCACGATGGCGGCCATTGGCAATGCCGCAGCAAGCCGGGCGCTGGCATAGTCATGCAGCAGCTCGAAGTCGAATGCCGCGCGAGTGCCCGAACTGGACGTCAGGCGTTGGCGCGCATCCAGCACGGTCTTTTGTGCGTTGCGCTTGGTGTCACGCCCCATAAGCGAGCGGACGTCAGCGTCGATCGTGGCCCAGGACGGCATGGAACTCTTACTCGGTACTAAGTGATGCGAACCAGAAACGCATTCGCTACGCTCACAGCTGAACACTAGCGATGGCGTAGTTAACGGGCGGTGAAGTCCTGAATCGATATCTAAGGCAAAGGCGAGTGTTCGCCGGACGACGCGGCTCGCTCGCGGCAATGGTGATTCTCGCCCTCGTGGCGGTGTTGGCCGCATGGCTCGAGCCCGATCTCCCGCCGGTGGGCGGCGCCGGGCGCGCCAGCGATGGGGACAGTTTGCGCTTGGGCGAGCAACGTGTCCGTTTGCTCGGCCTCGACGCTCCCGAACTCAACCAGACCTGTCGCCGCGACGGAGCGAACTGGCCCTGCGGACAAGCGGCCCGCGACCGCATGGCGCAATTGCTGCGCTCGGGTGATCTCGACTGCCGCCCCGAAGGCCGGGACAAATATGATCGCTTGCTCGCGCGCTGCAGCATCGGATCCCAGGATCTTGGCGGCCGGATGGTCGCCGAAGGTTGGGCGCTTTCGTCGGGTGACTATGATCGCGAGCAAAGGGCCGCCCAGGCCGCCGGGCTGGGTATCTGGAGCGGCTCCTTCGTGCCGCCACGCGAATGGCGGGACCAGCAGGATCGTGCCGAGGCGGTCTGGGACTGGTTGCCGTTCTTCTAGGCGTTGAGGTTAGCTGGCTGCTTGCGCAAGATTATTGCGGCGCTCGCTGGAATGTGGCAGTTAATAACCTAAATTGGGCCGGCAAACCGGCCGGAGACGGAATAGGTTTTCGCGGGGGCGAGATGGCGCTGGACAAGATCGATCGTAAAATACTGACCTTGCTGCAGAAAGACGCGACCATGCCGGTCGCTGAAATCGGCCGCAAAGTGGGGCTGTCTACGACCCCATGCTGGCGCCGCATTCAGAAAATGGAAGAAGAAGGCGTGATCAAGCGGCGCGTTGCCGTTCTGGATCCCGTCAAGGTCAATGCCGGGGTCACGGTGTTCGTGTCGGTCAAGACCAATGAGCACAGCGAAGGCTGGCTGCGCAAATTCGCGGCGGTTGTCGAAGATTTCGCCGAGGTGGTCGAGTTCTATCGCATGAGCGGAGACATCGATTATCTCCTGCGCATCGTGGTGCCCGATATCGCCGCCTACGACACCTTCTACAAAAAGCTCATCACCAAGATCGCCCTCACCGATGTGAGCTCGAGCTTCGCCATGGAGCAGATCAAGTACACGACCGCCTTGCCGCTGGACTTCGCCCTCGTTGTCGATGACGATAAATAGCCATGCTGCAGGGGTTCGAACATATCGGCATGACTTCGGGCGATCTTGATCGCACCATCTGGTTCTATTGCGATCTGCTGGGATTGCGCTTGCATCTGCGCAAGCCGGCATCCTCGGGCGAAGTCGCGTTCCTCGATGCTGGCGGCGGCATGCTCGAAATCTTCGCGCCCGCCGAGCCGGTGAGCCGAGCCCAAGATGTGCCGCCGCAAACGGCGGGTATGCGCCACATGACCTTTGCCTTCTCCGACATCGACCCGGTGGTGCAACGGCTCGAGGAAGAGGGGCTCGAAATCATCGAGCGTCCACGGCTCGCGCATAACCAAGACGTGTTCAAGCGGGTGGCGTTCTGCCGTGATCCCGATGGGATCATCGTCGAACTCGCGGAACGGGCGGCTAGCCGCCCGTAACCGACATGTGCCGCCCCAGTGCCGGTGCAGGCCGGGCCCGGTCGATCACGAAGTCATGGCCCTTGGGCTTGATCAGCATGGCATGGTCCAGCGCCGCATCGAGTGCTTCAGCACCGCCCTCGCGCAGCGCGTCGCGGAGATTAACCTGATCTTCCTGCCCGAGGCAGAGGAACAGCTGGCCAGTCGCCGTCAGGCGAACCCGGTTGCAGCTTTCGCAGAAATTGTGGCTCATCGGGGTGATGAAGCCCAAAACGCCCCCAGTTTCAGCGACATGCAGATAGCGGGCTGGGCCACCGGTACGCTGGTCGAGCTTGCTCAAGGTCCAGCGGCGAGCCAGCCGGTCGCGTAGCTCACGCAGGGGTAGATAGCTGTCGACCCTGTCGAGCCCAACTTCTCCCAACGGCATGCCTTCGATCAGTGTCAGGCCCATGCCCCGGCCATGCGCCCACTCCATCATGGGCTCGATCTCGTCTTCGTTGACGCCGCGCATCGCCACCATGTTGATCTTGATCTGCAGGCCCGCCGCTTGCGCGGCGTCAATGCCGGCCATCACATCGGCCATCCGGCCGCGGCGAGTGATTTGCGCAAAGCGGTCCGGATCAAGGGTATCGAGGGACACATTGATCCGCCGCATGCCCGCCTTGAAGAGGTCGCCGGCAAAACGGCTGAGCTGACTGCCATTGGTGGTCATGGTCAGCTCTTCAAGGCCATGCTCGAGATGTCGGGCCAGGCTGCGCACCAGATCAAGAATGTCGCGCCGCACCAGGGGTTCGCCGCCCGTCAGGCGCAGCTTGGTGACGCCGCGTTGCACGAAAGCGGCGGCAATGGTCTCGATTTCCTCAAAGCTCAGCACTTCCCGCTTGGGCAGGAAGGTCATGTTTTCCGCCATGCAATAAACGCAGCGGAAATCGCACCGGTCCGTGACCGAGATGCGCAAATAGGAAATATGGCGGCCGAAGCGATCAACAAGCGGTCGCGCAACGGAGACGGGGCTGGTCATGGCGCCAACCTAATCGTCTTCGCCTTCATTTCAAAGCGTGCTCGCCCGGAATTGCTTGGGCCGCAGCATTGATCCCTCTGGCGACCTGCTTTGGTCTGGGTTGACACGGGGCAGTATTGCCCGGCATCACCGCCGCAAAAGCAGGGGATGTGCCGGTGAGCGATGATCTGAAACGAGAAGCGGCTCGCATGGCCTTGTCGCAGGTTCAACCCGGCATGCGGCTCGGCCTGGGCACCGGTTCGACCGCTTGGCACTTTGTTGATCTGCTCGGCGAGAAAGTGGCCCAGGGTTTCGAGTGCATCTGCGTGCCGACTTCGGAGCGCACCGCCGAGCAGGCGATGGGCCTCGGCATCGCGCTCAGCGACCTTGATCATCTCGATCGCCTTGACCTCACCGTCGACGGTGCCGACGAGATCGACCCCCACCTCAATTTGATCAAGGGCGCCGGCGGGGCGTTGCTGCGCGAAAAGATCGTAGCGGCGGCCTCGGATGCAATGATCGTGATTGCCGATGGCTCCAAGGTCGTGGAGCAATTGGGCAGGTTTGCACTTCCGGTGGAGGTCAACGCCTTTGGTTTTGGCGCCACCATGCGAGCCCTCGACGCCGTAATGACTGCCCATGGCGCCGAGGGCCAAGCCAAGCTGCGCCATACTGCCGACGGTCAGGCCTACCATACGGATGGCGGTCACCTGATCGTTGATGCTTGTTTTGGCCGCATTTCGACGCCAGAAGCGCTGTCGCGCGATCTCCTTGACATACCAGGGGTGGTGCAGCATGGGCTTTTTCTTAACATGTGCAAAACCGCTTATGTGGCGACGCCGGATGGCGTAAGAACCATGCAGCGCGGGGACTGACCAACAGCGAGGTTCGATCAGGATGGCATTTTCGACGAAACGGGGTTTGACTGGGCGCGCTAAAGCGCTGCTCGCGGTGACACTCAGCGCCGGGCTGTTTGCTCTGGCCGCTCCCGCCATGGCCCAGGAAGTGCCGCCCGAGCAACTGGCGCTGGCGCGCAAATATGTGGAACTGACGGACCGCTCCGCTATCTATGAAGTGACCCTGGTCGAAACTGGCGTGCAGACCATGCGCCAGATCATCCAGCAGAACCCAGAACTGGTCGACGCCACCGACAAGGCCATTTCGAAGGTGTTGGAGGAGTACAAGGGCCGCAAGGGCGAACTGATGGACCAGTTTGCCCGCGTTTATGCGGTGCGCTTCACCAACGAAGACTTGCAGCAGATCGTCGCCTTCTACGAATCGCCAGTCGGCCAGAAGCTGGCGCAAGCCAATTCAGAACTGAATACCGACCTGCAACGGGTCTTGATGGTGTTCACCAACAATGTGCAGCGTGAGTTCTTCGCCAAGGTGCGAAGCGAGCTTCGCGCCAATGGCGTCGAGATCTGATCCAGACGCATATGACCCCGCCTTGTGCGGGGTCTTTTTGTATGCAATGCGCCGCTCCATATTTAGGGGCGGTACTTGTGGGGCGTTGCAATGAGCGAAGCATATGATCTGGTCGTGATCGGCGGGGGCTCCGGCGGCGTCCGCGCCGCACGGATGGCCGCCAGCTATGGCGCGCGAACCGCTATCATCGAAGAATTCCGCGTTGGCGGGACCTGCGTGATCCGGGGCTGCGTACCCAAAAAGCTCTATGTCTATGCCAGCCGCTTCAACGAGCTGTTCGACATCGCCTCCAGCTTTGGCTGGCAGGTGGATGCTTCCTTTGATTGGCCCACGCTTGTGGCTGCCAAGGAAAAGGAAATCAGCCGCCTCGAGCACGCCTACACCACCAATCTGGAAAACCCCGGCGTCGAGGTGATCAAGGATCGCGCGGTGGTGACCGGGCCCAATGGCGTGCATCTGCTGAGGTCCAATCGCGATCTGCAGGCGCGCCATATCCTTGTGGCCACCGGCGGGCAGCCCATTGTTCCCGATATTCCGGGCGCCGAGTTGGCGATCACCTCCAACGAAGTCTTCGACCTGCCGCGCTTGCCCCATTCGATCCTGATCGCAGGCGGCGGCTATATCGCGGTTGAATTTGCCACCATCTTTGCCGGACTTGGCGTCAACACCAGCATCGTTTATCGCGGCGACTGCGTGATGCGCGGCTTCGACGACGACTTGCGCCGCGGGCTCGAGGCGGGGCTGCAGGAACGCGGCATCCGGCTGATTTACCAGACCACGATCAAATCGCTGGTGCAGCAGGGCGATGATATCGCCGCGACCTTCAGCGACGGGGTGACGGCGCCTTTTGGCGCGGTGATGTTCGCTGTGGGGCGGCGGCCCAATGTCGAGGGGCTGGGTCTCGAAACGGCCGATGTCGAGCTGACCGCTGGCGGCGCCATTGCGGTGGACGAATATTCGCGCTCGTCCTGCCCATCCATCTATGCAGTGGGCGACGTGACCGGGCGGGCTGCGCTGACGCCCGTTGCGATCCGCGAAGGCTGGTACTTCGCCGAAACGGTGTTCAACAACAATCCCTTGGCCGTGGATCATTCCCTGATCCCGACCGCGGTTTTTAGCGAGCCCGAACTGGGCGCCATTGGCCTGACCGAGGCTGAGGCCGCGACGCATGGCGACATCGATGTTTATATCGCGCGCTTCCGTCCGATGATGAACAGCCTCTCGACGCGCACCGAGCGCATGATCCTCAAGCTCATCACCGAGGCCAATGGCGGCAAGGTGCTGGGCTGCCACATCCTCGGGCCGGGGGCAGGGGAGATGATCCAGCTCGTCGCCATCCCGATGAGCATGGGCGCCAGCAAGGCCGATTTCGACCGGGCCATTGCCGTTCATCCCACCGCGGCCGAGGAACTGGTGACCTTCAAGGGCCCGACCTATGTTTACCGGGACGGCGCCAAGGTCTGAGCCGATAAGGCTTGGCAGGCCGGCGCGGCCTTGGTAGACCGCCCCTGATCTGGATAGCGGGAAAGCGAGACAACCCATGACCACTTGGACCCCCGGCAGCTGGCGCGACAAGCCCATCCTGCAGGTGCCCGCCTATCCCGATCCGGTTGCCCTGGCCGAAGCCGAGCGCCAGTTAGCGACCTTTCCGCCGCTGGTATTTGCCGGCGAGGCACGGGACCTCAAGACCAAGCTCGCGGCAGTCGCGCGCGGCGAAGCCTTCCTGCTTCAAGGCGGGGACTGTGCCGAAAGCTTTGCCGAGCACGGCGCCGACCATATTCGCGATTTCTTCCGCGTGTTTCTCCAGATGGCCGTGGTGCTCACCCATGGCGCCTCCAAACCCGTGGTCAAGGTCGGACGCGTTGCCGGCCAGTTCGCCAAGCCCCGGTCTGCCGATACCGAAGTTATCGATGGGGTGGAACTGCCCTCCTATCGCGGCGATATCATCAACGCCATCGAGTTCACCGAAGGGGCCCGCCTACCCGACCCCGATCGCATGCTGCAGGCTTATCGGCAATCGGCGGCAACGCTGAACCTGCTGCGTGCCTTTGCCTCGGGCGGCTATGCCGAACTGACCCGCATCCATGAATGGACCGTCGGGTTCATGAAGGGCTCGAACTGGTATCCGCGCTACGAGGAAGTAGCGCGCAAGATCGACGACGCCATCACCTTCATGGCCGCGCTCGGCCTTAACCCGGACAATACCCCGGCCTTGCGTCAGACCAGTTTCTTCACCAGCCATGAAGCGCTGCTCCTCGGTTATGAAGAAGCGCTGACCCGCCGCGATTCCATTACCAATGACTGGTACGCCACGTCGGGTCACATGCTCTGGATCGGCGATCGCACCCGGCAGCCCGATGGCGCCCATGTGGAATATTTCGCCGGCATCCACAACCCGATCGGCATCAAGTGCGGCCCGTCCTTGGCCAGTGAGGACTTGCTGCGCCTGCTCGATCGCTTGAACCCGACCGATGAAGCGGGCCGCATCACGCTGATCTGCCGGTTTGGCGCGGAGAAGGTGCATGAGCACCTGCCGCGGCTGATCGAAACCGTGCAACGCGCCGGACGTACCGTGGTTTGGTGCTGTGACCCAATGCACGGCAACACGATCAAGGCCTCCACGGGCTACAAGACGCGGCCCTTTGATCGCGTGTTGTCGGAAGTTCGCTCCTTTTTCGAAGTGCATCGGGAAATGGGCACTTACGCCGGCGGGGTCCATATTGAGATGACGGGCGATGATGTCACCGAATGCGTAGGTGGCGTTTCGGCAGTAACCGAGGCCTCGCTGTCAGATCGCTATCACACTTATTGCGACCCTCGGCTCAACGCCAGTCAGGCGCTGGAACTGGCCTTCCTAGTCGCCGAAGAGGTGCATGCGCAAAAGCCGCCACGGCAGCACGCGCTGGCGGGCGAGTAACAGCCGCGTGATCTGCCGCGATCAACACTGACCGGGTGTTGATCGACGGGCGGGCTTGCTGTCCTATGCCAGCGCTTCGCTGACCCTGCTGAAAGTCGTTCATGCCAAGATCCCTGTTCCCTGCGGCATCGCCAGAGGTGCGCGCCCGCCTCGAACTGGACCCGACGATCAAACTGATCAATCATTATGATTGGGCTTCCAACCCGCTGGGTCCAATTCCAGCTTGGCCGGAAAGCCTCAAGGGGGCCGTCCGGGTCATGCTCGCGACCTCCACCCCAATGGCCATGCTGATCGGCTCTCAGGGCATCCTGATCTACAACAACGCCTATGCGGTGTTCGCCGGCGAACGGCACCCACACATCTTCGGACTTCCCGCCGAACAAGCCTGGCCTGAAATTGCCGAGTTCAACCGCCACAAGATTGACTTGGGACTGCGCGGGGAAACCCTGCATCTCGAGGAGCAGGAACTGCTCCTCAATCGCAACGGCACGCCTGAAGCGGTGTGGCTGGACCTTCATTATAGCCCTGTGCTGGCGGAAGACGGCACCCCTTTGGCGGTGCTTTGCATTGTTCAGGAAACGACCACCCGAGTGCTGGCCGAGCGTGCCGTGGCCCGCAGTGAGGAGCGACTGTCGCTTGCGTTGAACAGCTCAACCCTGGTGGGAACCTGGGATTGGGACATTGTGGCCAACAGCGTCACCGCCGACGAAAAATTCGCCACCATGTATAATCTCGATGCGGCCACGGCCAAGACCGGGATCGCGCTTGAAGGCTTCATGCAGGCAATTCACCCCGAGGACGTGGAACGGGTGGGCGTCGAGATCAGGGCCGCCTTGGCAGACGGCTCACCCTTCCGCTCGCAATATCGCCTGCTTGGACCTGATGGCACGATAAGGTGGGTTATCGCCTCGGGGCGTCCGCGTTTGGGCGACGATGGCAATGCCATCCGCTTCCCCGGGGTCGTGGTGGATGTCACCGAGCAGCGCCGTGCGTCGGACGCGCTGGCGGAAAGCGAGCTGCGCTTCCGCACCCTGACCAATGCCATGCCACAGATGGTGTGGTCGACCCTTCCTGACGGCTTTCACGACTATTACAATGACCGCTGGTACCAGTTCACTGGGGTGCCGCAGGGTTCCACCGATGGGGAAGGCTGGAACAACCTGTTTCACCCCGATGATCAGCAGCGAGCCTGGGCGATCTGGCGCAACTCCCTGGAAACGGGCGAGCCATACCAGATCGAGTACCGGCTGCGGCATCATACCGGCGAGTACCGGTGGACCTTGGGTTTGGCACTGCCGATCCGTGATAGCCAGGACCGTATCATACGCTGGTTCGGCACCCTCACCGATATCCATGAGACCAAGCTTGCGGCCACCGAGCGGGATCTGGTGGCGCAGGAGCTGAGCCATCGAATCAAGAACATCTTTGCGGTATTAACCGGCATCATAAGCCTGTCGGCGCGCAGCCAGCCGGAGATCAAGCCTTTTGCCGATCAGCTGCGCCAGCGCATCTTCGCTCTGAGCGAGGCGCATGATTTTGTCCGGCCCCATTCTGCCCGCTTACAGGACACCGAACACCAGGGCTCACTCTGGGCCTTGATCGAGCGCCTCCTGCAAGCCTACCACCGGGAGGGTACCGCGCGGGTCAGCTTCCGCGGTGAGGACGCTCCGATCGATGATGGCGCGGCTACTCCACTTGCACTCCTGTTCCATGAGCTGGGCACCAATGCCGCGAAATACGGCGCGCTGAGCGTCGCCGATGGGGAGGTGGTGCTGGAAGGCCGGGTAAGCGAGGATGGCTACCATCTCTCCTGGAAGGAGCGGGGCGGTCCGGTTCTTGATGGCGCGAGGCGACCGGAAGGTTTCGGCTCACGCCTCGTGAGCCTGAGCGTGGAAGGCCAGATGCGTGGCAAGGTCGAGCGGATCTGGGAAGCGGACGGGCTGAGGGTGGAGGTCGACCTTCCTGCTACGGCTCTGCGCCGCTCCGGGCGGTTGCAGAGCTAGAGCAACGGCTTGGTCAGCACTCCGTGGGCTCGTGCGTGGGGTCGAGCCAATCAAACAGCTGCAAACGACGGGGCGGGGCAGCTTCCTGCGCCTGGCGCCGAGCCACGGCATAGCCCACAGCGTCCCGTAGTTCCTTATCCGTGACCGGCTTGGGCAATACGCCCAGGGTGCCGGGAATGCCGGTGCCAAGCTGCGAAGGGTTGGCCGTCATGAACAGCACGGTGACGCCATGAGTTTGGCTGAGAGCCCGGCCAATGGCCGCCCCGGTAGGACCATCCTCAAGATTGAGGTCCACGAGGGCAACGTCAGTCGTTGCCGCGAGGCTAAGGGCCGTACGCTGGTCGGCAGCAATGCCCACCGGCTGGTGCCCCATTTCCGCGATGACATGCTCGATTTCGGTGGCAACGAAGATCTCGTCTTCAACTACCAGTATTCTGCAACTCATCACGCAAACTCTCGTCGGGTACTGGAGGGCAACTCGCTCGACCGGCTTCGGTTGCGCCGTGATTGGTCGCCGCCAGCCCTATACCCGATTACACCTTAAGATAGTTAGCGAAAAGTCTCTGTCTACACTTAGCGGACTGTTAACCCTAATAAGGCATCAATGTGGCGTTGGGCTGAACGGCCCGGGTCTCAGAGGTTCCGATGAAGCGCACCCTCACCATTGCCTCCCTGCTTGCCGGAAGCGTTGCCTTGCCGGCAACTGCGGCTGACTACGGCTATGGGGGAATGCGGACCGCCTATCCCACCAACTGGCAGATCGGCGAAGACAATCCGCTCCGTTTCGAAGCGGGCGTGCGCTACTGGTATTCGCTCGGCCAGCAATCCTTGTCCCTGCAGGGCTACGAGCAGGACATCAAAAGCACCTCCCATTCGGGGGAGGCCTTTGTCCGCATCGATGACGACAGCACGCGCTCCTTCTTGGAGGCCAATGTCGGTTACGCCTTTGCTACGAGCGGGGACTACTCCACGGATGGCATCGGGGGGACCTTCGATCTCCCTGGCGCGCGGTTGGGCTATGTCGGTGCTGACTTCGGCATGATGCCGTTCGGCAATGAGAGCTTTGGCGTCGGGGCTGTGATCGGCTACCAATACTTCAATGAATCGCCCGATACCGGCCGCGCCTCGTTCACTACGGCTCGTTCAGCCAGCGACATCGCCTGGTCCAGTTCCACTGGAGACTGGTCCATAGGGTTCGACAGCGAGCCCAACAACTTCGACATCCACGCGGCCAAGATCGGCCTAGTTAGCCGCTTCGAAGTGGCGGATGCTTTCGACATCACTGCAGAAGCTGCAGCATTGCCCTATGCATGGGTGGACGGTACTCTCGGGACTCTGGACCTGGTGCCCGAAGATTTCGGCGGCAACACTTTCCTCGCCTCTGCGGCCAGCGTCGGTGGCTACGCCTATGGCGCTGCGGGCAAGTTAATGGTTGGCTTTCACCCAACCGAGAACCTGACGGTTCGGATCGGCGGCCGGGCTTCCTATCTCCAAGGTGAGTACGACGCGACCTTCGACACTGCAACGGTGACGCCGCCGCAACCGTCCTTCCAACCCGATGGCACGCCGGCGGACCCGGCATACACGGCGCCCAATCTTTCGCGGCAGTCCTATATCTCGACCAACAATCCCTTTACATTCTTCCGCTACGGCGCCCTGTTTGAGCTGGCCGGCCGCTTCTGAACCATCGGCCGTGATCAGCCGTTACCGGCTTGTTCTGCCGGGGGCGAGTGGGTAAGGCTTGCGCGCGCTTCGTTCGCCTTGGCCGGAGCGTATCCGCGTCAGCTATAGGCCTATATCGTGACCGACCACCTGCGTATCGCGCTTGCTCAGCTCAATCCCAAAGTGGGCGACCTGGATGGAAACCTGGTGCTGGCGCGTGGCGCGCTGGCGCAAGCCGCGGCCGCCAAAGCCGATATCCTGCTGCTCTCGGAGCTGTTTCTGACCGGCTATATTGCCGACGATCTTCTGTTCAAGCCCCAGTTCGTGGCCGATGCCATCAAGGCGGCGCAGGATCTGGCAGCCGACACGGCCGGCACCGATGTGGCGCTGATCATTCCCACCATTTGGCAGGCGGAAACCGGCTTCCACAACGCGCTCATTGTCGCTGAAAAGGGCGAGATCACCGCCGTCCGCTTCAAGCGCGAACTGCCGCGCAACGATGTGTTCTATGAGGAACGCTACTTCACCTCCGGCCCCCTTCCGCTCCCGGTCAGCATCAAGGGGGTCTCGATCGGCCTGCCGATTTGCGAGGATATCTGGCACCCCTGGGTGTGCCAGCACCTGATCCAGGCTGGCGCCGAAATGCTGCTTTGCCCCAACGGGTCGCCTTACTGGTCGCAGAAGCACGAAGTCAGGGACCGCCTGGTGCGCGCACGCACCTCCGAAGACGATGTGCCCATGCTTTATCTCAACCAGATCGGCGGGCAGGACGAACTGGTTTATGATGGCGCCTCCTTTGGCATGGAGCCGGGCGACAAGCTGGTGTTCCGTGGCGAGACCTTCGCGCCCGATTTCATCCTCTCCGATTGGGAGCGCCGCGACGGGCGCTGGACCTGCGTGGAGGGTCAGATCAAGCCGCAGCTTTCCCCAGAGGAAACGCCGTGGCGTGCCTGCGTGCTGGCACTGCGCGACTATGTCCGCAAGAACGGCTTCAAGCAGGTGGTGCTGGGGCTGTCCGGCGGCATCGACAGCGCGGTGGTGGCGGCAATGGCGGTGGATGCGCTTGGTGCCGAGAATGTCCACTGCATCATGCTGCCTTATCACTACACCTCCGAGGCAAGCCTTGTGGACGCCAAGCAATGCGCCGAGCTGCTCGGCGTGCGCTATGACGTCGTCGCCATTGGCGGGCCTGTGGATCAGGCGCTCAAGGAACTCGAACCGATTTTTGCCGGCCGGCCCGCTGATCTTGCCGAAGAAAATATCCAGTCGCGCATGCGCGGCGTGATCCTGATGGCGGTGTCCAACAAGCTGGGCTCGATGCTCCTGAGCACGGGCAACAAGTCGGAAATGGCCGTGGGTTACGCCACCATCTATGGCGACATGAACGGGGGCTTCAACCCGCTCAAGGATATGCTCAAGATGCAGGTCTATAAGCTTGCGGATTGGCGCAACAGCCACCTGCCGGGCGACTGTCTTGGACCGGCCGGTCCGGTCATCCCGCAAAATATCATCGACAAGGCGCCGAGTGCCGAGTTGCGGCCCGACCAGACCGACCAGGATAGCCTGCCGCCCTATCCGGTGCTCGACGCCATCATCGAGGGGCTGGTGGAGGACGAGTTGTCGATCGCCGAGGTCGCAGCGAAGGGACATGACCTGGCGCTGGTGCAGCGCATCGACCGGCTCATCACCACCGCCGAATACAAGCGCCGGCAATCGCCGCCCGGACCCAAACTGACCTGGCGTGCCTTTGGCATGGGGCGCCGCTATCCCATCACCAATGGCTATCGCGATCGGACCGGCGCATGAGCGCACCTGTTGTACGCTGGGCCCCGTCACCCACGGGGCGCATTCACCTGGGCAATGCGCGGCCGGCGCTGTTGAACTGGTTCTTCGCCCGCCGGCACGGCGGCCGCTATGTGCTGCGCATGGACGACACCGATGCTGCGCGCTCCACCCGTGAGTTCGCGGACGGTATCGAGGTGGATTTGGCGTGGTTCGGCGTCAAACCCGATCTGCTGGTGCGTCAATCGGAGCGGACTGCGCTTTACGAGGCGGCGCGCGAGCAGTTGATCGCCGCGGGTAGGTTGTATCCCTGCTACGAAACCGAGGACGAGTTGGATCGGCGGCGCAAGCGGGCTCGGGCCATGGGCAAGCCTCCCATCTATGATCGGGCGGCGCTAAAACTCACGGCCGAAGATCGCGCGCGGCTCGAGGCCGAAGGACGGCGCCCGCATTGGCGCTTCAAGCTCGATGGCAAGCCGGTTCAGTTCGATGACCTGATCAAGGGGCCGCAGACCGTCAACACCGCCTCCATGTCCGATCCGGTGCTGGTGCGCGAAGATGGCTCCTACCTTTATACGCTGCCCTCAGTCGTCGATGACATCGACCTGGGCATCACCCATGTGATTCGGGGTGAGGACCATGTGTCCAATACGGGCACGCAGATCGAGATCTTCGAAGCCTTGAGCGGGGCCGTGCCGCAGTTCGGGCACCACAATCTGCTGACCGATGCCGAAGGGCAGGGCTTTTCCAAGCGGCTTGGCTCCCAGTCGATCGCGGACTTCCGGCAGGAAGGCTATGAGCCCCTGGCGGTGGCCATCATGGCGACGCTGACCGGCACGAGCATTCCCGTCGAGCCCTATGAGTCACTCGACGCCGTGGCGGAATTGCTCGACTTTGCGGCAATCTCGCATGGACCAGCCCGGTTCGATCCGGCCGAACTCGACACGCTCAATTCGCGTATCCTACACGCCATGCCTTATTCCGAAGCGCAGCCACGCCTCGAGCAGTTGGGTCTTGATGACGAGCCGCTCTGGCTGGTGCTGCGCGAGAACTTGGCCAAGTTCGGTGATGTGGTGGAATGGGCCAAGCTGATCCGCGGCCCGGTGCAGCCGGTGATCGCGCAGGAAGACCGCGACTTCCTCGTGGCCGCGCGCGAGTTGCTGCCAGCTGAGCCCTGGTCAATCGAGACCTGGGGCGAGTGGACGGGGGCCGTAAAGGCCCAGACCGGCCGCAAGGGCAAGGGCTTGTTCCTGCCCCTCCGCCTTGCACTGACCGGTCGCCACGATGGGCCCGAGCTTAAGAGCCTGCTGCCGCTGCTTGGGCGTAAGGCGTGTCTGGACCGACTACCCTGACCACCTTGTCGCCGAACTGAACCAGCCGCAGGCTTTTGTCTTCGGCGGTTTGCGGCGCAGGCCGGGTGACCGGGGTCTCGCCGGGGCCGGCAGGACGCGGCCGCGGCAGAGGAACATCGATCAGCGTGGCCGTTTGCAATGACGCCTCGACCGGCGCGACGGCTGCTGGCATCTGCCGGCGCGGATCGCGCGGGGGCAGGGGGAAGCTCACGCCTGATACTTCAGCGATGGTCCGGTTCTGGCCGTCAGCTGATACGGCGTTCCGGATCGTGCCCCCGCCAGCCGGGGTAGCACGGCAGCTGCTTTGCATATCCACCGCCTCGCGATATTTAAACGCGTTGGGCAAGGCGGAATAAGGCTGGCCACTGACGTTGCGCATCTGCTCAACTTCCTGACCCGGATTGTCGTAGAAATAGAGTTCCACCGGTGTGTTGGGACACATCGCCTGGCATTGCTGGGCGTCATTGCCGACGTAATCGGTCAAAGTGGCGTAGCTGATGGGCCAGAAGTAACCATCGCTCAACCGCACGCAGAGCGTTCGCACAGTGTTGGAGCCCTGGCTGCCCCAATAAGCGCCATCGTCGACCAGGTCGCCATCGGTGAAATCGCCCTGGGTGGTGGTGCCGAACACGCGATCAAAGATCGACTGCCGCTCGCGCGAGAAATCGGCGCTCGAGCCGCGCCCGGCGCCGCAACCAAAGCGGGCCAATTCCTGCAAAATGGCTTCGCGCTGCTGGGCGACCGCACCGGCGCTGTTCACCGATTGTGAGACCTGGGCATATTGTTCGCGTAAGTCCAGCACATCGCGTCCAATGCTCTGGCAGCGCGGTGACAGAGTGCGGCCGGCTCGTGCATCGTCATTGCAGCCTTCGCGGATGTAACGGCTTTCCGCGCTCTGCACCTGATCAGCGAGGCGACGGGCCGAGCGCGAATTGCCCTGCCGTTGCTGAAAGTCCGCGTTCCGATCGAATTGCCGCAGCGAATCTTCCAGCCGGGCGCAAGCGGCGGCCTGCGCATGCGCCGTGCCAACATCGAGCAGCAGGCAGACAGCTGCCACGAGCAAAAGGAGAAACGGGCGCAGGGTTGTTCTGCTCAAAGTCAATGCGTGGTCCTTGCTTGCGGCTGGAAGCGGCGGCGTTGCAAAAGCCGCATAGGCCAGCGCCGATCTGGTGGCAACACTATAGTCCCCGGCTGGATGGCGTGATAGCGCTGGCGCAACACTCGAGCGGGAGATTGCGCCACGATGAAGCTTGCTACCCTTAGAAATGGTCGCCCCGATGGCCAGCTGGTGGTGGTTTCCGCAGATGGGCAGCGCTGTGTTGCCGCAGGCCGCATTGCGCCCCATCTGCAGGCGGCGCTCGATGACTGGGACAACGCGGCTCCTCAGCTGGCGGCACTCGCGTCCGAGTTGAACGCGGGTGCGATTGCCGGTCAGGTGTTCGAGGCCAGCCAAGCGCTCGCGCCGCTCCCACGCGCCTATCAGTGGATCGATGGCTCGGGCTATATGAGCCATCTCGAACGCGTCCGCACACTGCGAGGCAGCAAGGACGCCGAACTGCAATCCACCCGACCCCTGCTGTATCAGGGGGGTTCGGATACGCTGCTGGCGCCGACCGCGGCGATCGTCGTGCCGGAAAACGATCTGGCGCTCGACTTTGAGGCGGAGATCGCCGTGATCATCGGCCCCGTGCCGATGCAGCCATCCCGCGAGCAAGCGGCCGCTGCCATTCGGCTGGTCACTATCTGCAACGACGTATCCTTGCGCAGGCTGGTGGCCGAGGACCTGCAGGGCGGGTTCGGCTTTTTCCACGCGAAGCCCTCAACCAGCTTCGGCCCCGTCGCCTTGACACCCGACGCCCTGGGCGACGCCTGGCGGGACAACCGTCTGCACCTGCCGCTTCGGGTGGAGGTCAATGGCAATCTGATCGGACAGCCCAATGCCGGACGGGACGTGCAGTTCGATTTCGCCGACCTGATCATGGAGGCCGCTCGCACGCGCAGCCTTGCCGGCGGCACCATTGTCGGCTCGGGCACCGTGTCTAACCGGCATGACGAAACCCTGCCTACCAAGCGCGATGGCATCGGCTTTGCCTGTCTTGCCGAACTGCGCACCGTCGAAAAGACTAAGTTCGGGCGGGCGCGCACGCCGTTTCTGCAGCCGGGCGACAGCCTGCGGATCGCGGCAATCGATGGGGCGGGCAGGGCGCCATTTGGCGAAATCAACCAGCAGGTGGCCCTGCTCGATCGGCCGGCTTGAACGAATTTTCACGATGGGCTTGATTTGCCGGCGGCTTGGGCCGAAGGTGGCGCCATGAAGATCGACGTTAATCCGATTAACGGCTGCGTTATTACCTGCTAACCACGATTTGGCAGCGCGGTCTTCTTTATCCAAAAAACCCGATACTCGAAGCGCCCGCAGCCAGTGCCCATCCGCATGGCCAGGACGTCAACATGAACTCGGGACTGCCGCCGCTTTCGCTCTACAACACGCTGACGCGCCAAGAAGAGCTTTTCGAGCCTCTCGATAGCGGCAATGTGCGGCTCTATGTCTGCGGACCCACCGTTTACGACTACGCCCATATCGGCAATGCGCGGCCAGTGATCGTCTTTGATTTGCTGTTCCGCCTGCTGCGCAACGTCTATGGCGCCGAGCAGGTCACCTATGTCCGCAACATCACGGATGTCGACGACAAGATCAATTCGAGGGCGGCACGCGATTATCCCGACCTGCCGCTCAACGAGGCCATTCGGCAGGTGACGGAAAAAACCGCGGCGCAGTTTGCGGCTGACGTTGAGGAGCTGGGCACGCTCGCCCCCACCTACCAGCCCCGCGCCACCGATTTTGTGCTGCCGCGCCCCGATGGCAAGCCGGATATGGTCAGCCTGATCGAAAAGCTCATTGCCAAGGGCCATGCCTATGAGGCCGCCGGCGAGGTGCTGTTCGATACTACCTCCATGCCCGATTATGGCCGTCTCTCCGGGCGCAATCTGGAAGACAATCTCGCGGGCGCGCGCGTCGCCGTCGACACCCACAAGAAGAACCCGGCCGATTTTGTGCTCTGGAAGCAATCGAGCGCCGATGAGCCGGGCTGGGAGAGCCCTTGGGGGCGAGGGCGCCCGGGCTGGCATATCGAATGCTCGGCAATGAGCGCCGCTTATCTCGGCGAAGTCTTCGATATTCATGGCGGCGGGTTGGACCTGATCTTTCCCCACCATGAAAACGAGATCGCTCAATCGCGCTGCGCGCACGGCACCCACGAAATGGCGCGGGTCTGGATGCATAACGGCTTTCTGCAGGTGGAAGGGCAGAAAATGTCCAAGAGCCTGGGCAATTTCGTCACCATCAACGAACTGCTCGCCACCGAGACATTCGGTGGCCGGCGCTGGCCCGGCGAGGTGCTGCGCCTCGCCATGCTGATGACCCATTATCGCGAGCCGATCGATTTCAGTGTTCGGCGCCTGGAAGAAGCAGAAACCAAGTTGCGCGACTGGCAACGCGCCACCGGGGGTGTCGCAGATGAGGATGGGGCGGCGCCCGACGCAAGTGTGGTTGGGGAGTTGGCCCAGGACCTCAATTTCCATCGCGCCTCGGTGGCGCTCGACTTCATCGCCAAGCGTGCGAACCGGGGAGAGGGCGACGCCCGGCATTGCCTGGCGGCAACGCTGCGCTTCCTCGGCTTCAGCCTCGACGGGCTGCTCGCCAACAGCAGCGATGAGGAGCCGGCCCATGTCGCGGCCGCCGTTGCTGCCCGCCTTGCTGCCCTCAACAGCAAGGACTTTGCCGAGGCTGACCGCATCCGCAGCGAACTGGCCGAGCAGGGCATTGCGCTGATGGACTACAAGGACCCACAAAGCGGCGAGCGTCGCACCAAATGGGAGCTCAAGCGATGATCAGCTCGGAAGGCAATATCGAGGCGCATGCCGGCGGCTGCCAGTGTGGCGCGGTGCGGTTCCGCGTCAAGCTGCTGGGGCGACCGTCCATTTGTCACTGCCGCATGTGCCAGAAGGCCTTTGGTGGTTTTTTCGGGCCCCTGGTCACCGCCCATGATGCGGTCTGGAGCCGCGGTGAGCCGAAATGGTACCAGAGCTCCAACGCGGCGCGGCGCGCCTTTTGCGGCGATTGCGGCACTCCGCTCGCTTATGAAACCCGGTTTGGCCTTGAACTGGCGATCGGTGCTTTCGATGACCCGACGGTTGCTACCCCGGCGTTGCAGGTTAACCTGCACGACAAGTTGCCCTTCTTTGATGATCTGACCAGCTTGCCGGTGCGGACGGAGGACAGCGACGAGTGGCGCGACTTCCTTGCCGGCATCCACTCCAACCAGCATCCGGACCACGACACTTCGGATTGGCCCCCACGGGAGAGTTCACATGAGTGAAAGCTGGAGCGGCGGCTGCCAATGTGGGGCAGTGCGCTATCGGTTCACCGAGCGTCCGAGCAACGCCCATATCTGCCATTGCCGCATGTGCCAGAAGGCCTTTGGCGCTTTTTATGCGCCACTCGTGGGCGGCCGCCGCTCGGCCTGGGAGCTGACGCGAGGAACGCTCGCCACCTTCATGTCGTCCGATCACGCCGAGCGTGGCTTTTGTGCCCGTTGCGGCACGCCGCTGACCTTCCGCTACACCGAGGGCGACCGGATCGCCGTGTCGATCGGCTCGCTGGACCATCCCGAAGCCTTCCCGCCCGTCGACCAGCACGGCACTGAAAGCCGCATCAGCTGGGTGCCTGCGCTGGGCGGCCTGCCTGATTGCCCGGCCAGCGAAGCGGAAGACGCTGAAGGCGCTGCAAGGATTGCCGCCAGCAATCACCAGCACCCCGATCACGACACCGCCACCTGGCCCGAACAGCACTAGAGTTCCATGTCCAAAGACCACCTCTTTCTCTACGACACCACCCTGCGGGATGGCGCCCAGACCGCGGGCATCGAGTTCTCGCTGGAGGACAAGATTTCCATTGCGGCCCTACTGGAGGAGCTTGGCGTCGATTACATCGAGGGCGGTTACCCCGGCGCGAACCCGGTGGACACAGAGTTCTTTGGCGAACAGCGCACCAACAAGGCCCGGTTCACCGCCTTTGGCATGACCAAGCGGGCCGGGCGCTCCGTTGCCAACGATCCAGGGGTACAGGGTTTGCTGCAGTCGCGCGCCGAAGCTGCGTGCTTTGTCGCCAAGGCCTGGGACCGGCAGGTGGAAACGGCGCTGGAAATCACGTTGGAGGAAAACCTCGCCAATCTCAGCGAAACCGTGGTGGCAACTGTTGCGGCCGGCAAGGAAGCTCTGGTTGACTGCGAGCACTTCTTTGATGGCTTTAAGTCCAACCCGGACTATGCGCTGTCTTGCGTGCGCACCGCGCTCGAGGCTGGCGCGCGGTGGGTGGTGCTGTGCGACACCAATGGCGGCACCATGCCCGCCGAAATCCGCGAGATCGTTACGGCGGTTCTTGGGGTGGCCCCAGGCGACAAGCTCGGCATCCACGCCCATGACGATACCGGCCAGGCCGTGGCGAACACACTGGCCGCCGTGGAAGCGGGCGTTCGCCAAATCCAGGGCACGCTCAACGGCATCGGGGAGCGCTGTGGCAACGCCAATCTCGTCACCATCATCCCTACGCTCTTACTGAAGTCCCATTACGCGGATCGGTTCGCAACGGGCATCGATGCGGGCCGCCTTGAGCGCCTGACTCAGCTTTCCCGAGCGTTCGATGATCGGCTCAACCGCGCACCGGCCCGGCAAGCGCCCTATGTCGGCGCCTCCGCCTTTGCAACCAAGGCGGGCATTCATGCCTCGGCCCTGGCAAAGGATTTTTCCAGCTACGAGCACATTCCGCCCGAAAGCGTGGGCAATGAGCGCTCGATCATGGTGAGCCAGCAGGCGGGCCGCTCCAATCTGCTGACGGCGCTTGCCCGTCACGGCATCGCCATCGCCAAGGACGACCCGCGCCTCGAGCGGCTATTGGCCACCGTCAAGGAACGCGAGGCGCGTGGTTATTCCTATGACGGCGCTGATGCATCCTTTGCCGTGCTGGCGCGAGAAGTATTGGGCACCTTGCCCAACTTCTTTGCTGTCGAAAACTATCGCGCCAGTGTCGAGCGGCGCCATAATGCTCAGGGCGAAGAGGTCACGGTCACCGAAGCGGTGGTCAAGATCCGGGTCGATGGCGAATTGTTGATGTCGGTCGCCGAGGGCAATGGGCCGGTCAATGCGCTCGACCTTGCCCTGCGAAAGGATCTTGGCAAATTCTCTAGCCGGATCGAGGACTTGGTGCTCGTTGATTTCAAGGTTCGTATTCTGGACGGGGGCACGGGCGCGGTCACCCGTGTGCTGGTGGAAAGCCGCGATGGCACGGGCGAACGGTGGCACACTATTGGCGTGTCGCCCAACATCATTGATGCTTCTTTTGAAGCGTTGTATGAATCTATTACCTATAAGCTCTTGAAAACTGAGGCCACAGCAGCCAAGGCCGTCAAGACTGCCTAACCGGGCTGCCCATAGAGCGGCGCAGCTCCAATCGTCCTGGAGGACAAACTGGCCGACCCCGTTCCGAACAAGCCACTCGCGCTCACCATTGGCGCCGCTGCGCTCACGCTCGTAGTTGTTGTCGGTGTCCTTTCGGGGCCCTCGCTGGTTGCTTGTTTCAACAGCAGCGATGGAATGGGCCATTGTCTTCGCGGCAAGATGAGCGATGCCGGCATTCTGCCTGCCCCAGCCGTGGCCGCCACCGATGTTTCCGCCCCCGCGTCTGCCACGGAGGCGGTCGCGCTCGCTCCGGCTCAGTCCACTCCAGCAACAGAGACGTTAGCAGAACCTAATGCGTCTCGCCAAACGCCCCCGGCCCCGGCCGACAGCGTGGTTGCCGCGAACTTTGGTTTGCTTCGCGCGGAGCCCGATGGTTCGGTGGTGATCGCTGGCAGCGGCAAGCCTGGCAGCGAAGTTGAAGTGTTTTCCGATGGCGCGTCGATTGGCCGGACCAACGTTGAGGCAAGCGGCGATTGGGTGCTGGTGCCTGAATCGCCGCTCCCTCCGGGCGGAACTGAGCTCACCCTCGCCGAAGTTGGCGAGAAGGGGCAGTCGGGCCAGTCCTTTGTGGTTGTCATTGACGAGGCCCGCACGGCTGAGCCCTTGGTCGTAGCCAGTACACCAGGTCAAGCTAGCGAAGTATTGCAGGGCCTTGAACGCCCCATTGCGGGCGCCGAGACTACAACCCAGTCCGTGACAGAGCCGACGGCCACCACTCCGGAAACGCCTGCCGCGGCGACATCACCCAGTCCATCTGCCGCCGTATCTCGGGCGGAAGCTCCAGCTGCGCCGGCCGATGCTCAGCCGGAAGCTCAAGCCGCGACGGCTGCCACGCCCGGCACCTTGCCCATTGGTGCGAGCACGACGGCACCGCCTGTCGAGATCGCTGCCGCTCCACAACAAGAACCCACCGCCCAGCTGCCGGCTCAGCCCAAGTCCGTGGTAGCTCCGGCGCAAAACTCAGGCCGACTTGCTGGAGCCCCGCCATTGCCGAGCGGGAGCACGGTTCCCGGTTCGCCGGGAGCAACGGTTCCGACGGCGGTACCCTTCGCTGGGCAGGCGCCAGCTAACCCACAAGTCGCCGCCGTCCCCGAGTCGGCGGCACCATCTGGGGCCGCTGCACCAGAGACACTTGTGGCGGCAACGCCCTCCGTTCCATCTGTCCAGCCGGGTGAGGAACCGTCATCCCTTTCTGCACCAACGCAGCCAACCATTGATGCCATCGAAGTCGAAGGGGAGCGGGCATTTTTCGCCGGTGCTGGCCCGGAGGGTGGCACGGTGCGGCTTTATGTTGATGACGTCTTCATTGCCGACGCCATAGTTTCGGACGGCCGCTGGCTGGTGGAGGGCGGTAATGTTCTGACCAATCCCAATCAGCGCATTCGCGTTGATCTCATCGACCCCGCCGATGCGAGTGTTTCGGCCCGAGCAGAAGTGAATTTCGTTCTCGAGGTCCCCACCGCCGACGCGCCGACGGCAGTAGCCCAGGCGCCTCGTCCAACGTCAGCACGCCCGGCCGCAGCGCCAACACCTTCAGCGGGCGCAACAGAACAACAGGCACCGGTCAATACTCAGCAGCCTGGGCCGGTAGCAGAAGCAGGCTCCTCGGCCCCGCAGGCCACCAGCCCTCCTGCCAGTGAGCGGTCCCCCACAACCGCTTCATCAAGTGCTGTCGCTGTAAACCCTCAACCGAAGGCGGCTGAGGCTCCGGCCGCCGCTGGCTCCGTTGCCTCAGCAAGAAGCGCGGCCGAATCAGGTCCCGCCGATGCGGCGGTACGCCCCGATACCACTCTGGCGACAAAGCCAACGGCTGACCAGGTGTCGCCGCCTGACCTTGCGGAGCCTTCTGCTGCGTACCCAGCGGTGGAGACGCCCGCATCCGCTCCGGCCGTCGCTGCCTCTCCCCGGCCTTCGACGGTGGCGCCGGGCCCGGCCGCACCAGACGAGGTGCCAACTATGGTTGGGGTCCAGGTGGGCAATGCCGAAGAGCAGCGTTTTGCCTCTGGCAAGGCCATCATCCGGCGCGGTGATAACCTTTGGACCATTGCGCGCCGCGTCTACGGTGCCGGCATCAAGTACACGACGATCTACCAGGCCAATAATGGTCAGATTCGCGATCCCAACCGAATCTATCCAGGCCAGGTGTTTGATCTGCCCGCCAGGGAGCAGTAGCGGTCAGGGCCGCTTCTGCTCGGTAAGCCGCAGGCAATTGCCCTTGCGCCGTAGCACACCATCTTCTATCGCTTGTTGACGATCAAAGAAGTGGCCTTCATGCAAGACGACGATTTCGCGACCATCATGCGGGCGCTCGGCCATCCGGTCCGCCTCAGCATATTGCGTATCCTGGCACGGGAGCAGCAGCGGGAATGCTGCTGCGCCGATGTCACAGAATCCTTGCCGCTGGCACAGTCCACCGTCTCCCAGCACATCAAGGTGTTGCTTGATGCCGGGCTGATCGAACGCAAGCCACGTGGCACCCGGAACTGCTATGTGGTGCAGCATGATCGCCTGCAGGCGCTTGGAAGTGCTTATGCAAGCATGCTGGAGGGTCTTGCGCCCGTGGTCCCAGCTATCCGGGAAACGGAACCAGTCTGATGTCAGTTGATCAAAGCCGGAAGGCAAAATCGTCCGTAAACGCGGACGAGGGTTCTGTGTTCGCCACAGTGCGCAATCTGTGGACCTATATGTGGCCAGCGGATCGGCCTGATTTGCGGCTGCGGGTGGTGCTGGCGATTGCAGCTTTGCTGCTGTCCAAGGTCGCAACCACTCTTATTCCCTTCGCCTATAAAGGTATCGTCGACAGCCTCGACGGCTCCCAGCCGAACAACACCTTGGTCATGGGCCTAGCTGTCCCAATTGTGCTGGTGATCGCCTATGGTCTCGGCAACATCATCGATGCTGGCTTCCAGCAATTGCGCGACGTGCTGTTCGCCAGCGTTGGCCAGAATGCCGTGCGTAAACTGGCCTACCGCACCTTCAATCACGTGCATCAACTCTCGCTCCGTTTCCACCTGGCGCGCCGCACGGGCGGCCTGAGCCGGGTCATCGAGCGCGGCACCAAGGGCATCGAAGCCATCGTGCGCTTCACCATGCTCAATATCGTGCCGACTCTGGTGGAGTTCGTGATCACCGCGGTGATCTTTGTCTACATGTTCGGCGTCAGCTATCTCGGCATCCTCGTGGTGACCATCTGGGGCTATCTCTACTTCACCATCAAGGCGTCCAACTGGCGTATCGCTATTCGCCGGGACATGAACAACAGCGACACCGATGCCAATTCCAAGGCCATCGACAGCATGCTGAACTTCGAAACAGTGAAGTATTTCGGCAATGAGAAGATGGAGGCCGAACGCTACGACCGCGCCATGGCCGGGTACGAGCGCTCAGCGATCCGGATTTGGACCTCGCTTGGCGTGCTCAACTTCGGCCAGGCGGTGATCTTTTATGCCGGCTTCATCATCATCAGCGTCATGGCCGTGAACGGGGTGATGAACGGCACCCTGACTTTGGGTGACTTTGTCCTGCTCAACACTTTCCTGATGCAGATCTATCGGCCGCTCAATTTCATCGGCTTTGTGTATCGAGAGTTGCGGCAGGGCCTGACCGATATCGAGGAGATGTTCAAACTTCTCGAGCAGCCCGCCGAAATCGTCGACAAGCCCAATGCCAAGCCGCTGGTGGTGACGGGCCCGGTCATTCGCTTCGATCACGTCAGCTTTCATTATGATCCCGACCGGCCGATCCTCAAGGATGTGAGCTTTGAGGTTCCGGCCGGCAAGACCGTCGCCATCGTTGGGCCGACCGGCGCCGGCAAGTCGACCATTTCACGGCTGCTGTATCGCTTCTATGACGTGACGGGCGGCGCCATTACCATCGATGGGCAGGACCTACGCGACATCACGCAGGATAGTCTCCGAGCGGCCATTGGCATGGTGCCGCAGGATACGGTGCTGTTCAACGACACCATTGGCTACAACATCGAATATGGCCGCCCCGGCGCCAGCCATGAAGAGGTCCGCAAGGCCGCCGCAATGGCCCAGGTCGGGCCATTCATCGAAACGCTGCCCAAGGGCTATGACACGCCCGTTGGCGAGCGTGGCCTCAAGCTGTCGGGCGGCGAGAAGCAGCGCGTGGCGATCGCCCGCACCATCCTGAAGGCGCCACCGATCCTGATCCTCGATGAAGCGACCTCGGCCCTCGACACCAAGACCGAGCGCGACATCCAGTCGGCACTGGACATTGTTTCGGCCAATCGCACCACGGTCGTGATCGCCCACCGGCTTTCCACCGTTATCAATGCGGACGAAATCCTCGTGCTGCGCAGTGGCACCGTCGCCGAGCGCGGCAATCATCGCGATCTGCTGGCGCAAGGTGGCCTTTACGCGCAGATGTGGAACCGCCAGCGCGAAGCCACCGAGGCCGAAGAAAAGCTGCGGCAGACCGCCAACGACCCCGATGGTTTTGTGAAGACTGTGGCGCCGGCGGCGGAATAGGGCAGGGGTCGTCCCAGCTTCGGCACCAAGCTTTTCGTCCTAACAAAGAAAAGGCCCGCATCGCTGCGGGCCTTTTGTGTTTCTCAGAGCCGAGGCTATTCGGCTGCGTCCCGTCGGTCGACGCGCGGGCCGTTGGCGCCATCTTCCTTGAGGCCAGCGTCCTTGGAGACGATGTAGCGGCGGGCGCCATCGGCTTCCTCTGGGACTTCCACGGCCATGCCGTCGAACCCTGCTGGCACCGCCACGGCGGTCTTGCGGCGGCCGAACCGGGAGAAGATAGAGCCCATCTGCTGCTTGATCACGCTGGGGGCGGTGATCATCACCGGCACCATGATCAGGGTCAGCAGGGTCGAGAAGAACAGGCCCGACACCAGTGCCGCCGAAAGGTGGATGAACCACGAGCCGGCTAGGCCCCCGATCACGATCTCACGGCGGATGAAGTCGAACTCCACATTCGCCCACATCGGGATCACGCCCAAGGCTGTGAGGAACGCGGTGAGAAGCACCGGGCGAACGCGCTGGCCCACAGTCAGCAACATAGCCCTGACCGCCTCGACACCTTGATGCCGGTGGTAGTCATTATAGGTGTCGATCAACACGATGCCGTTCTTCACCACAATGCCTGCCAGGGCCACAATCCCCAGGCCGGTCATGATTGCAGAGAAGGTCATCCCCGTCGCCAGCATGCCCAAAAGCACACCCGCGACCGACATGGCGACTGTCGAGAGGGTCACCAACACCTGGTAGAAGCTGTTATACTCGAGCAGCAGCACGAAGAAGATGATGGCCATGGCCATGCCCATCGCCTGCACGATGAAGGCGTTTGCGTCGCCCATCTGCTCTTCAGCCCCGCCAAATGCGACATTGACGGTGTCGGGGAAGTTCTGCTCGCCGATCCAGGCTTGCAGCTCAGCCACCTTGTCAGCCGGAAAAACGCCTTCGGGAAGGTTGTTAAGACCTGCGGCCACGTTCATCACGTAGACCTGGTTGCGCCGCTCGATGTTGGCGACCTTAGGCACCGGCTGACGGTCGATGAAGTTCGACACCGGGATCAGGCCTTGGGCTGTAGCAATACGCATGCTTTCCAAGGCATCGAAGGTGCGCTCGTCCTCGGGCAGGCGAACGCGGATGTCGAGCTCGTCGCCGGTTTCCGCGTCACGATAGGTGCCGAGCTTTACGCCGGAGGTGATCAGCTGAACATAGGGCGACAGCTCGCGCACGCCGATCCCGTAACGACCCGCTTCCACGCGGTCGATGGTGATCTGCCAGTCGATACCGCGCGAGGGCCGACCGTCCTCCAGGTCAACGGTTTCGGGCCAGCTGGCCAGCTCGTTGCTGATGGCAGTGACCACGGGTAGCAGGTCATCATAGTTGGTGCTTTCCACCCGCATATTGATGTCCTTGCCCGCCGGCGGGCCGTTCTCGAGCGGCAGCACCTGCACGTCGAGCCCGGCTATGGAGCTCACGCGCTGGCGAATATCGCCGAAGATCTGCTCGGCAGGGACCCGCTCGCTCCAATCGGTCAGCTGCAGCTGGAAGTTGCCCAGGGTATTGGGCGGCATCGTGCCTGCGGCGCCGGTATCGCCGAACTGCATGATGACGTCCTGAATGCCTTGAACATGCAGGATTTCGTCCTGCACCTCGACCAGCATGTCTCGTACTTCTTCAGGGCTGTAGTTGCCCTGGCCGACCACCGCCACAGTGGCATACTCAGGCTCGGAGGCAGGGAAAGCCTCAGTTCCCGTGGGGTTGTTGCTGTACAGGATAAAGATGCCGACGATGATGCCGAACCCGACAGCCAAGGTCGGGATCGGCCAGTGCATCAGCTTTTCCATCAGACGCACATAAACGCCCGTAACGCCGCTTACCTTTTTAGCGTCGAACTTCTCGGGATACATCACCAGGTCGGCCTTGGCCTTTTCCTTCTCGTCCACATGGGTCGAGGCGATCACCGAGCCAATCACCGGCATGAAGATCAGCGCCGAGATGAAGGACGCGACCATCACGATGATCACGATCGTGGGCAGGTAGCTCATGAACTTGCCGATGATGCCCGGCCAGAACAGGAGCGGGATAAAGGCGCCCAGGGTCGTGGCGGTAGCGCCCACCACCGGCACGAACATCTTGCGCATCGCCATGATGAAGGCTTCCTTCTTCGGAACGCCCTCCATCAGTTTTCGCTCGGCATATTCAACGACCACCACCGGGTCGTCCACCAGCACGCCCACCGCGATCACGAGACCGAACATCACCATCATGTTGATGGTCATGCCCAGCATTTCGGCCACGAGGAACGCCATCATGAACGAGAGCGGTATCGACAACCCGATCATGAGGGCAGGGCGCAGGCCCAGCGTCGCGATACAGGTGATCAGCACCAGCGCCACGGCCGTGAGCACGGCCGCTTCCAGGGAGCGGAATAGGTTGGTGGTGGTTTCCGCCTGATCGAGGAAGAAGCTATAGCCAACACCGCCCGACCAGTTGGCCGCAACATTCTTGGTTGTTTCGCGCACCTGATTGGATACGTCGATGATGTTAGTGCCGGTCTTTTTGGCGACACTCAGGATCAGGGCTGGAGAGCCGTTCACCTGGGTATATTCGGTGGCGTCAGCCAGCGACCGGGTGATGGTCGCCACATCGCCGAAGGTGACCACGGTATTGCCGTCGGTCTTGAGCGGCAGGTCATAAACGTCCTGTGCCGTGGTGATCAGCCCAGGCACTTCGATGTTGAAGGCGCCTTGGCCGGAATTATAGGTACCGCCAGGCACCACCATGTTGTTGCGCGCCAGCGAATCCAGCAATTGGCCAGCGGTGAGGCCATAGGCTTCAAGCCGGGTCTGGTCGATGCGGATTTCGAGCTGCTCGTCGCGAGCGCCTGACAGGGTCACTTCGCGCACGTCGCCAAGGGCCTCGAGCGCGTCTTGCAGTTCCTCGGCGCGGCGGATCATCTCCTTGTCGGGGGCGCTGCCATATATAGCCACCGACATGATGGGGCCGATGAAATCGATCTCGGTGACGGTCGGATCGTCGGCTTCGCTTGGCAGCTTGGCCCGCACGGCATCCATCCGGGCGCGCGTATCGGCAAGGGCCTGGTCCTTGTCCGTGTTGATGTCGAACTCGAGCAGCACTGAGGAGTGCCCGGTTGTCGAGGTTGTGGTGATGTTCTCCAGTCCCGTTAGGGTCGCCAGTTCTTCTTCGGCCGGCTTGGCCAGAAGATTTTCGGCGTCAGCCGGCGACACACCAGTCTGCGTGATCGACACATACAGATAGGGAATCTCGATAGCCGGGAAGCTTTCCTTGGGCATGGAGACATAGGCCACCGAACCCGCGCCGAGCACGAGCACCATGATCGTAAGGACGACGCGGGGCATCCGCAGAATGCGTTCGATGAAGTCGAGCATGGATGCGCTCCTTAACTGGCGGTCGCTTCAGCGCTTGCAGTGTCGGCGGGAGTCGCCTGCACCTGGTCGCCGGTGGTTACGCTTTCCTGGCCTACAGTGATCACCTCTGCCGTTTCCGGCAGGCCGCTCACCCAGGCACCGTCGCGGGTGTCGCTGACCACAGTGACGGGATAAAAGGCCACCTTGCCGTCCTCCACTGTGCGCACGCCCAATACTCCATCATCATCCAGCGTCAGGACAGATTGTGGCAGCAGGTGCCCCGGAACCGTTCCGACGTTGACGATTGCGCGTGCGGTGATGCCGTCGCGAATGGCGAAGTCTTCGTTGGGGATCTCGATCTCGGCTTGGAACGAGCGGGTGGCGTCGTCAGCCACCGAAGAAATATAACTGACCTTGCCTTCCACCGTGTCACCGGTGACGGTCGTCACCGTTGCATCGAGACCGGTCTTGGCCCTGGCAATGTCGCCTTCTGCCACCGAGCCGCTGAACACGATAGGGTTGAGCTGCACGATGGTTGCGCAAGGCGTGCCGGCACTCAGCATGGAACCGGCAACAGCGACGGGGTCCTGGACCAAGCCGGCAACCTTGGCCTTGATCTCGGTCCGGGCCAGTTCTTCGCGGGCATTGTCAATGCCCGCCTGAGCCTGGGACACTCCCGCACGAGCCTGGGCCAAGGCCACTTCGGCTTCATTGGCCGTGTTTGTGGCGGCAAGGCCGCGCTTACGCAGGTCGGCATTGGTCGCATAATTGAGTTCGGCTTGCGCCAGTGCTGCCTCGGCTTGCGCCAAGCTGGCTTCGGCCTGAGCGACGGCCGCGGCGCGCGTGCCCTGATCGAGCGTGCACAGCAGCTCGCCAGCTTCGACGCGCTCGCCCTTGGTTACATGCACCACATCCACTGTGCCGGTTGTTTCCGCGACGGCAGCAACCGTGGACTTGGCCTGCGTGCGCCCGCGCACCGGCACTTGGATGGTCATCGGTTGTGCCGTGAAGGTCTGCGTACGTACGGATTGAACCGGCGCGTTGGCGCCAGTTACCGCCTCGGTACGTTGTGCAATGGTGAGTTTGGGATCGACCTCGGCCTCGTGATGCTCGGCCAAGACGCCAGCCTCGGCCAAGGCAGTGTGGATCGGACCGTGGTCTTCGCCCTCGATGACGGCAACGATTGGCTGCACGCCATTGCCCGGGCCTTGCCCGCCCTGCACCAGAGTACCGGTCGCCAGCCAGCCACCGGCCAGCAGCAGAATGGCGAAGGCCAACCCAAAGGAAAAGAGTGCACGCATCGTACTTAGCCCCTTACTCAGCCGCGTCTTTGTTTCGCTCGGTCTTCGCCAAGCCGATCAACTCGTGCATATGCGCACGCAAATACTTTTCCGAAGCTTCCATGATGGCCCGGCCAAAGCCGACCACCCAGCAATCGGCTGCGCTCATCTCGCGCTCGGTAGCAGCAGTTTCCATGCCGCTTCGGCAGTCCAGGGTGCGCTGCAGATACTCAGAGCCGCGCTGCTCCACAAGGTCTGCCGGCATCAGATGGGCGTAGCGGGCAAACAGCAGAAAAGGGCTGCGCAGCACATCTTCGCCGAGAGGTTCTGCCAACTCCTTGGCAAATGCATGGCGGCCTTCGATTGTGATGGCATAGACCTTCTTGGCCGGCTTGCCTTCTTGCTGCTCGGTGCGGCTGGTGACGAGCCCTTCTTCTTCAAGCTTGGCCAGCGCGGGATAGATCGAGCCGAAGCTGGCCTCGATAAAATAGGAACATTCACCCTCCACACATCGGCGGCGGATCTCGTATCCGGTCGCTTCGCCCTCATAGAGGATCGAAAGGCACAAGGTTCTGACGTTCATGGAAGGCTCCAGCAGACCTATTCAGGTCCGATATATGCTGGAGCTATATAGGGGGGAGGAGCAGCAAAGCAAGTGTGATTGCGACAGAAGGACGCAAACCAGTTAAGAAGGCCTCGCATGGCTGTTAGCCGTCCGGCTAAGCAGCACCTTTATAGTGCGCAAGGGCGTTATGGCGCCAGTGGCAATGTAATAGGGGCAAGATCAAAGATCACGCCCCTTTAATTACTATGATTTAGCTCGAATTATCGGATCAGACTTTGCGCCCCGTCAATCCAGAGCGGCGTGCCGGTGATATGGCGCGACTGCTCGGATGCAAAGAACAGAATGGCGTTAGCCACGTCCTCTGCTTCGCCGGGTTCACCGCCGGTCAGGGGGATGTCGCCCTCAGGAAACTCAGCCGGTACTTCGGCCGCTTCGCTGTTGCGTTTTTCGGTGTTGTCCGAAATTTCGGATTCTATGGCACCCGGGCAGATCGCGTTGATGCGGATGCGATGCTGCCCGAGTTCTACAGCCAGTTGCTGCACCATGGCGACTTGCCCTGCCTTAGTCACGGAATAAGCGGTGGCGCCAGGATTGGTGAAGGTGCGCGTGCCATTGATCGAGGAGATCACGACGATCGATCCGCCGCCCGCCTTGATCAGGTGCGGCACCGCATAATGGATGGTCAGGTAAGTGCCGCGCAGATTGATGGCGATGGTCTTGTCCCATTCCTCGGGCTTCAGCTCGGCAATGGGGGCCCAAACCCCGTTCACGCCTGCATTGGCTACGACGATGTCAAGGCGCCCATGTTCCTGCACCAACTGGCTGAACAGCTCTGCCATCGCCACATCGTCAGAGGTGTCGGCGGTCATCGCCGTGGCTGTGCCGCCGGCCTGCTTGATCTCCTCGGCGGTTTTTTCAACCTCCTTGGCCGTGCGGCTCATCACCACCACGCTGGCGCCCGCTTGGGCGAGCGTCAGCGCTGCGGCCTTGCCAATACCTGAACCGGCACCAGTCACCAGCGCCACCTTGCCCGAAAGATCCTGCGTCATGTGCTTTCTCCGTTTTGCCCTTAACGCTTGAAGCGGTCAAAACGTGGCAGGGCAGGTCCCGATTACCTAGGTCAAGGCGGCGGTATCGTCGGTCTGGATGATCGCATGCGAGAGCGAACCGATCGCTGGATAAAGCGGAATAAGGCAGGCTTGCAGGGCATGGTAGATATCAGGCTTACCCACGAACAGGCGCGATGTGGGCTGCAAGTCCTCCGTCAGTTCCGAATGCCAGCCGCCACGCTCATGGTCGATCATGTGATTGGCCGCAAAGTCCCAGAACCGGCGATACCAGTGCTGGAAATAGAGGTCCCGATCGTAATGAGAGAGGAACGCCGCCGCACCGATTGCCTCGCTGACCGGCCACCAGAGCTTCTCGCGCATCGCTGGCTGGTTGTTCCAGTCCAGCGTGTAATAGAAACCGCCATGCTGCTTGTCCCAGCCCAGCTCGATGGCTTGGCGGAAGAGACTGCGCGCCGCTTCGGTCATCCAGGAGTTGCGCTTGTCGCTTAGCACCCAAAGCTGGAGCAGCAGCCGCGACCACTCCATCCAATGTCCGGGCGTGGTGCCGGAGGGCCGGAACATCTCCGAGCCGAGGTAATCCCTGTCTAACACCCAGTCCTGCGTGAAGTGCTCTGCCACCCGGTAATCGAGTGCGCTGGCATGCTTGCCGATGATGAGTTCGGCAATCCGTTCGGCTTTGTTCAGGTAAGCGCGGTCGCCAGTGGCCTCAAAGGCGGCCATCAGCGCTTCGGTCATGTGCATGTTGGAGTTCTGGCCGCGATAGGTGCTGATCGCGGACCAGTCGGCGCCGAACTCATCTCGCACCGCCCCGACCTCAGCGTCCCAGAATTGGCGGTTGATGATTTCGGTGACGTCAGCCAGCATGAGGTCGGCAAGGGGGTGGCCGGCGAGCTTGGCGCTCGATGCGGCCAGCAGCACAAAGGCGTGGCCATAGGCCTGCTTGCTGCTGTCCTTGAGCCCGTCATTGTCGAGCGACCAGCTATAGCCGCCATGCGTGCTGTCGCGGTGCCGCTCCCAAAGATAGCGCATTCCGTGGTCAACGATCTCGTCCGACCCCGGCCGGCCCAGCAAGCTCCCAAGCGCAAAGCAGTGCACCATGCGGGCGGTGGTGTGGATTGCCCGCACCGGGTTGTCGGCATTGAGCGGGTGACCATTGTCATCCAGTTCAAAGAACCCGCCCGCGGCGTTGATCGAGGCACCTTCAAAGAAGTCGAAAAGGTCATTGGCCTGCCGCATCAACCACTGCCGATGGAATGGGCGGTTGCTCCAAAGGCTTCTGTTGCTCGGTGGCAAAATCGGATGCGTCTGGCTCATTTGGCTCCCCCAGCCGACGCACAGAGGCCGGCTCCTCTGGGGGATGTATAAGGAGCCGCACCCGCGCTCGTAAACCCAGTTCTATAGCCTTTGGTAATGCGCCTGGACGCGCGCCACTTCCTCGGCCGATCCCAGGATCACTGGTACGCGCTGATGGATGGAGGTGGGCTGGACCTCAAGGATCCGCTGGGGCCCCGTGGTGGCGCGTCCCCCCGCAGCCTCGATAAGAAACGCCATGGGGTTGGCCTCATAGAGCAGGCGCAGGCGACCGCCCTTGCTCGCGGTTTCACTATCGAGCGGGTAGAGGAAAATGCCGCCGCGCATCAGGATGCGGTGGATGTCGGCGACCATGGAGCCGATCCAGCGCATGTTGTAGCGCTTGCCCGCGACGCCCGTTTCGCCCGCGACGTTCTCGGCAACATAAGCGCTGGTGGCCTGGTCCCAGAAGCGGGCACGGGCCGTATTGATGGCGTATTCTGCTGACGCTGAGGGTACGGACACCCCGTCCTCAACCAGGGCAAACTGCCCGCTGGCGTCAATGGCGAAGGTCGCCACCTTATCTCCAAAGCTCAAGACGAGGCTCGTCGCCGGACCATAAGCGGCATAGCCCGCTGCAAGCTGACGCGTTCCGGGTTGCAGCAGGTCAGGAGCCTTGGGGTCAACGGCCAGGATGGAGAAAATGGTGCCCACGGTGACGTTCACATCCAGATTGGACGAGCCATCCAGTGGATCGCAGGCGACCATAAACCCGCCCTCATCGTTCAGGTGAAGCGCTTCATCCAACTCTTCGGACACCAGAATCGAAACAGCCGCATTTGCCCGCAAGTGCCTGACAAATATGTCGTTGGAGATTACGTCCAACTGCTTTTGCGCCTCGCCCTGGACATTGGTGGCCCCCGCAAGGCCCGTTTGTCCCGCGAGCGGCGCCAGGCGCAGCACTGCGGCGATCTCGGCACAAGCTCCAGCCACGGTATCGACAACCCATGCGAGTTCCGGGCTGGAGGTGGCAGTGGCAAGCCACTGCTTAAGCGTCTGGGTCATTGGCGCACTCGCGGTTGGTAGGGCTTGCAGCAAGTGTCGCAACCTCCGTGAGGCTGGCAAGGCAGACTTTCGCCTAAGGCGGAGATGTTAATGCAGTGTGGTGGGATAGAACGGCGTGCCGCCGGGGGCAAGGGGCGGTCCCGCCCAGAACACGACATAAAGCAACTCCGCGCCGGCGGCATCGGTGATCTCGATCGAGCCGCGCAACTCGGCGTCTTCATCCTCGGCGGCCAGCCGCTCGACAATGGCGCGGCCGATTTCGCCGGCCCGCAATTCGGCAGCATCAAGATCGGGGTGTTCGCTGCCATCAAGGTCACGGATCAACCGGTCATCGGTGCGGTAGTGAAAAAAGAAGCGGGGCAAGGGGGACCTCCCTGGGTGAAAGGGAAATGCAGGCGGCGCCTGGCAGTTGCCGAGCCATACCCTGCATGCAACGCTTATTGGTGTCTTGTTAACGAATGGTAGTGATGCCGCTGCCAAAGCAAAGGCGAGCGCGTGGTGGTCGTTTCCGCCTCAATGATCGCACCCGCAAACAGTACATGGGTACCCGTCTCAATGGCGCCGATCACTTCGCAGTCGATGGCAGTGACGGCGCCCAGCAGCATAGGGTTGCCAGAAGGCCAGCTTCCCCATTGTCCAGAGGCGAAGCGATCCAGCGGGTCCATCCGGCCCGCAAAAGCATTGCCGATCTCGCTTTGATCATCGGCCAGCATGGCAAGGGAGAACCCACCGGTCTTGGCGATCACATCGGCCAGCCGGCTCACCATGTCGATGGACACCAGGATCGAAGGCGGCGCCGCCGACAGTGACAGCATGGAGGTTGCTGTGCGTCCGACGCGTTCCTCGCCGCGCCGTGCTGTCACCACATGGACCGTGGATGCCATCGCGGCCATGGCGGCGCGGAACTCGGCATCGCCGACTGTGGGGCGACGGGGGGCGCGGAGACGCAAGGCGTCGGGATAGTCAAAGTCAGCCATCCAGCCGTCCACCATTTGCCGTCGTCCGTCCTACTGCAATCCTCGCGCACACGCGCCGGTTCCATCTGTTGGATCGGCGTGAGCCGCTTTGGCGGGCTGCCGATTCCGGAGCGAGCTTGATCTAAGCGCTGGTTCCGGGTATTTTCCAAGTAGTTCCTTTGAAAACCCGCTCGCCCTCGATGTCAAGCCACGACATGCAAGACCACCAGTGGTCCCCTCGCAGCCCAGGGGAGCGGCTGCTCATGGCTATAAAGATGCATGGCTCGCTGAGCACCGCAGCTTTGGGTGCCCTGCTTGGCACCAGTGCAGAAGCGGCTCGCCAACAATTGCTCAAGCTGGCAAACCAGGGTCTGGTCAGCGCCACCAGCGAGCCCAAGGGTGTGGGTCGGCCTGGCCAAAACTGGAGCCTCACTTCCCAAGCCATGGCACGGTTTCCCGACACGCATGCGGCGCTGACGGTGCAATTGCTTGAATTGATCCGCAGCCAGTTGGGTGAGGCGGCACTCGACACCGTGATCTCGGGCCGGGAGATGGCGACAACCGCAGCCTACCACGAGGCTATGCTTGACAAGGCAAACCTCAGCGAGAAAGTTGCCACCTTGGCCCGGCTCCGTTCGGATGAAGGTTACATGGCGGAGTGGCGCCAGGAGGAGGACGGCGGTCTGTTGCTGATAGAAAACCATTGCCCGATTTGCGCCGCCGCCACGGCCTGCCAGGGTTTTTGCCGGGCCGAGCTCGATGTGTTCCGCCATGTGCTAGGGGAGGGTGCTCAAGTGGAGCGAACCGAGCACATCGTCTCGGGCGGCCGGCGCTGCTCCTATTCCATTCGCCCGGCGTTACGCGATGTCTGATACAGAGTTTCCCGCAAGCGCCAGGCTGTCCCGCATCGGCTGGGACATGCCGGTGGGACTGGACGAGGCACTGATCCGACGCGTGGTGAACGCATTTTATGCCGATGCCCGATCCGACCCGTTGATCGGGCCGGTCTTCAACCGCCTCATCCCCGAGGACCACTGGCCGCGGCACCTCGAACTCATCGCGGATTTCTGGTCGTCCATGCTGTTGGGCACGGGGCGCTATGGCGGACGGCCGCTGCCCAAGCACATCGCCATTCCCGAGCTTTCCGACGTGCACTTCCAGCGCTGGCTGCGGTTGTTTCGGCAAACGGTTGTGCGGATCTGCCCCGCTGAGATCGCTGCAGTCTTCATCGAACGCTCCGAGCGGGTCGGGAACAGCTTCCGCATGAACATCGCCATGCGGCGGGGTGAGGACATCACCACTATGGGTCCGCTGCAGCGCGAAGAAATTTAATGCGGCCGTGCTGCCCGAGGAGGTCAAGGTCGCCGCGTGCTGCCGGGGCGGCCCCCGCGAGTATTATTTTTCCAGACGCTCCTGCAATGCGGCAGGTAAAGGCTTGTTAATCCCGACCGACCCGCTAGGTTTTCCGCGCAACGGCACGGGGGCGCGAGATGAGTATCGATTTTCCGATAAACGCCAGCGGCGTTAGCCAGCGTGATCCCGCTACCAGTGGCGGGGCTCCTTGTTGAGTACGCTGACGGCAACGACACCGGTGCGCGCCCGCTGGCGCTTCCGTCAGTCCAGCGTAATCCCCGGGTTTGGCCTGACCCTCGGTTTCACGCTGACCTATTTCTCCTTGATAATCCTCGTGCCGCTGGTCTTTCTCGTTTTGCGCTCCACCGGGCAGGGGCTCGGCGTGTTCTGGGCCGCAGCGGTTGATCCGCGGGTGGTGGGAGCACTGCGGGTCAGCTTTTTGACCGCGCTGTTTGCCGCGGTAGTGAATGTGATCTTCGGCACGCTGATTGCCTGGGTCCTGGTACGCTATCGCTTCCCGGGTCGGCGGCTCCTCGACGCAATGGTTGACCTGCCCTTTGCCCTCCCAACGGCGGTGGCTGGGGTGGCCCTGACGGCGATCTACGCGCCGAACGGCTTTGTTGGCGCCTTGCTCACGCCGCTGGGCATTCGGGTCGCCTATACGCCGACGGGCATCATCATTGCGATGATCTTCATCGGCTTGCCTTTCGTGGTGCGCACCATCCAGCCCATCCTTGAGGAGGTCAGCCGCGAAGTAGAAGAGGTGAGTGCCACCCTGGGGGCTAATCGCTTTCAGACCATCACGCGCGTCGTGCTGCCGAGCTTGACGCCAGCCATCCTCACCGGATTTGCGTTGGCATTCGCCCGGGCGGTAGGGGAATATGGCTCCGTGATCTTCATTGCCGGCAACATTCCCTTTGTTTCGGAAATTGCGCCGCTGCTGATCGTCATTCGGCTGGAAGAGTTCAACTATACCGGCGCCGCCGTGATCGCGACCGTGATGCTGCTGATCTCCTTTGCCCTCCTCTTTGCCATCAACCTGATCCAAGCCTGGAGCCGAGCGAGGTATGGCTATGGCAATTAGCCGACACTCCCCCATTTCAGAAAGCATCGGGGTCCGGCTCGCGCTGATCGTCATCAGCGTCCTGTTCATGGCGCTGTTTTTGCTGTTGCCGCTGGTGGCAGTCTTTTCGGAAGCGTTCCGGGCCGGGTTTGGCCCCTACCTCGCGGGGCTAAGCAGCCCGGACGCGCAGGCTGCGATCCGCTTGACCCTGCTGGTTGCGGCGATTGCAGTGCCGCTCAATGTCGTCTTTGGCATCTGCGCCTCCTGGGCTATCGCCAAGTTTGAGTTCAAGGGTAAGGCCTTCCTCATCACGCTGATCGACCTGCCATTCTCCGTGTCGCCCGTGATCTCGGGCCTCGTTTATGTGCTGCTGTTCGGTGGCGGCAGCCTGCTGGGCCCGTGGCTAAAGTCCCACGGCATCGAAGTGCTGTTTGCCGTGCCGGGCATTGTCCTCGCCACCATCTTCGTCACCTTCCCCTTTGTCGCCCGGGAATTGATCCCCTTAATGCAGGATCAAGGCACGGGGGATGAGGAAGCGGCGCTGTCGCTCGGTGCCGATGGGTGGCAGACCTTCTGGCGCGTCACCTTGCCCAATATAAAATGGGGCCTGCTCTACGGCGTGCTGCTCTGCAACGCCCGTGCGATGGGCGAGTTCGGGGCCGTTGCGGTGGTGTCTGGCCGGATCCGCGGCCAAACCACGACCATCCCGCTGCAAGTCGAAATGTTCTACAACGAGTACAATGCCACGGCTGCTTTTGCGCTGGCGTCCCTCCTGGCCATGCTGGCCCTCGTGACGCTCGTGCTCAAGACCGCCCTGGAATGGCGCTTTGGTGATGAAATCGCCGCCAGCGGCCACTGATCGGAGATCGAGATTCAATGGAAGTTCGCGTTAGCAATGTGCGCAAGGAGTTCGATGGCTTTGCCGCGCTCAAGGACGTGTCGCTCGATATCCGTTCAGGCGAGTTGATCGCCTTGCTGGGGCCCTCCGGCTCCGGCAAGACCACGCTGTTGCGCTTGATCGCTGGGCTGGAAATGCCGAGCCAAGGCAAGATCTTCTTTGGCGACATGGACGCCTCGGAAAAGACGGTGCAGGAGCGCAATATCGGCTTTGTGTTCCAGCACTATGCGCTGTTCCGGCACATGACCATTCTCGAAAACATCTCCTTTGGCCTCAAGGTGCGCCCACGAGCCACGCGACCGCCAGCAGGGGAAATTCGACGTCGCGCCATGGAACTGCTCGATCTCGTCCAGCTTTCCGGCCTCGAAAAGCGCTACCCCAATCAGCTTTCGGGCGGGCAGCGCCAGCGCGTGGCTCTCGCCCGCGCCCTGGCCATTGAGCCCGGCGTATTGCTGCTCGATGAACCTTTTGGCGCGCTCGACGCACAGGTCCGGCGCGAGCTGCGTCGGTGGCTGCGGGAAATGCATGACCGCACCGGTCATACCACTGTCTTTGTGACGCACGACCAGGAGGAAGCGCTCGAGCTGTCCGACCGCCTCTGCGTCATGAGCCAGGGGGCCATCGAACAGGTGGGCACCCCCGATGAGGTCTATGATCACCCCGCCTCGCCCTTCGTGTTCGGCTTTATCGGGGAATCCAGCGAACTGCCGGTGACGGTGGACAAAGGGGAACTGCTGGTTGCCGGTCGCGCGATCGGCGTGCCTGCTCCTGGGGTGCAGCCCGGTCCGGCGCGCATGTTCTTCCGGCCGCACGACGTGGATCTGGTGGAAGGCGATGCGACGCTCGCTGGCACGGTGCACACCAGCCGCCGCGTCGGGGGAACACGACGGGTTGAAGTTGATCTCGGTCCGGCCAACCAGAAGGTGGAACTGGACCTTCCCTTTGATCATCCGGCTGGTGAACGCAGCCAGCTCACCTTCCGGCCGCGCCGCTGGCAGCTGTTCCCCGCCACCTGACGCTGCGATCAAAACAAGAGTTGGCATGGGGGGAACACGGGCACCTCACCCGCGTTGCCGGAGACCAGTTGTTTCGAGTGACCTTCCCATGACCACCCCTGCTGCCGAGGCTATTCCCTCGCGCCGGCTCGCCCCTCGGGGCAATCCAGCATCCATTGAGCAAGATCGATCGGCGGCTTCCCGGCAGCCGCCCGCCGCCGCAACCGCGTTCCGCCTGGCGGCCAGGCTTGGTGCGAACAGCTCAGTCCTGCTGATTGTCTCGAGTGAACGTCGAGCTGAGGAAACCGCTCGAGCACTGCGCAGTTTTGCCCCCGAGGCCCAGGTGCTGTTGCTGTCTCCCTGGGATTGCCTCCCCTATGACCGGTCTTCCCCCAGCCATGAGAGCATGGGCCAACGGATGTCCGCCCTTCGGCAGTGCCTGGGTGAACGGGCCGGGGCCCGCGTCCTGGTAACGTCGGCGGATGCCGCGTTGCAGCGGGTTCCGCCATCTGAAGCCGTCAGCGGCTGTGTGCTTGAACTGCGCCGCGGTGAAACGCTGGACCGGCAAGCGTTCGAAGCGTTTGCCGGGCGCGCTGGTTACGAAGTTGACGACCGGGTCGATGAGCCCGGCGAGATTGCGCTCAGGGGCGGCGCTATCGAGATTTTTCCAGCCGACGGCGAGGCCCCATTCCGCCTGATGCTCGACGAAGCCGATCGGATCGAGAGTATTTTTGCCTATGATCCGCGCAGCCAGCGGACCGAAGAGGAACAGGACAAGCTGCTTTTGGGGGCCGCCTCTGAATTGATCGGCGATGATGTCGAGCGGCTCGCCGGCGCCGAGCATCGGCTGCCGCAGCAATACGAGCGGTTGCGAACGGTCTTCGATTACCTTCCGGACGCCACCCTGTGGGTCAGCGAGATTGCGGCGGAGCGCGCGCCCACCTTGATCGAGCAAATCAGGGAAGCGCACCAAGCCGCAACTGACTTCGGCGCTGAATCAAGGCCGCTGCCTCCGGAGGCGCTTTACCTCTCCGCGGAGGAGTGGACCACAGCCCTCGCCAGCCGCCAATTACAGGAGCTCGACCTGGAAGGGCTCGAGCCAGCACCGCGTTTTACCTTGGAGCGGAATCCATCCCGCGCATTTGCGGGCTTCACGCGCGAGCAGCTGGAGGGTGGGCAACGAGTAGTGGTGACAGGCACCGACGGCGAACTGGAGCGGCTGCGAACAATGCTCCGCCGCTCCCGCGGGCCCTCGCCAAAGCTGCTGGCCACCTGGCACGATGTAGACGCGGAGCCAACGGACCAGCCTTTGGCACTGCCCTTCGACCTCGACGCTGGCTTTGTGGACCGGGCCAACAACCTTGTTCTCATCGCCGCCCCTGACGCCTTGGGCACCCGCCTTGCCGACGCGGAACAAACGGATGCTGCCGTGCTGCTGGGTCAAACCGAGCTGCGGGTCGGAGACGTGGTAGTGCATGAGGACTATGGCGTCGGCATTCTGCGTGACCTTGATCGTGTCGAGGTAGAAGGGAGCGAGCAAGACACCGTGCGCCTGGAATACCATGGCGGTGCGTCCGTGCTGGTGCCGGTGGAGGACTTCGGTCGGTTGTGGCGCTATGGCGCCGACGCCGAGGCTGTCACACTGGACCGGCTGCACACCGATGCCTGGAAGTATCGGCGGGCGGAAGTCAGCGCTCAGATTGATGCCGCCGCCGAGGGATTGGCGGCAGCTGCCAAGGCCCGGGCACAGGCCACGGCCGAGCCGATCCAACCCCCCGCGGCAGCTTTTGCGCGGCTTGCAGCCCGGTTCCCCTACCCAGAAACACCCGACCAGTCGGCCGCGATCCATGCAGTGCTGGAGGACCTAGCTTCCGGCCGGCCGATGAACCGCCTGGTCTGTGGCGATGTAGGGTTTGGCAAAACTGAAGTCGCATTGCGAGCAGCCGCGGCAGCGGCCTTGGCTGGCCGGCAAGTGGTGCTGGTCGCTCCCACGACGGTGCTGGTCCGCCAGCACCTGCAAAGCTTCGAGCGGCGCTTCGCGGGCACCGACATCAAGGTTGCCCAGCTCTCGCGTTTGCTGACGCCGGCGCAGAGCAAGGCGGTTAGGGAAGAGCTTGCGAGCGGAGAGGTCCAGGTCCTGGTGGCAACCGAAGCCGTGGTGGGCAAGGACGTGGCGTTCAATGACCTTGTCCTCGTGATCATCGATGAGGAGCAGCGGTTTGGTGCCAAGCTCAAGGCCCAGTTGCGCGCGCTCGCACCCGATCTGCACGTGCTGATGATGAGCGCGACGCCGATCCCGCGCACCCTCCAGGCAGCCCTGGTGGGCCTGCAGGATGTGAGCATTATAGCGACCCCTCCCGCTCGCCGCCGGCCCGTCCGCACTTTCCTGGCGCCCTTTGATGCGGGCTCGTTGCGCACCGCTTTGTTGCGCGAGCGGCGACGCGGCGGGCAAAGCTTCATTGTCGTGCCGCGCATCGAAGATATTCCTCCATTCGCCGAGGAACTGGTCCGCATCGTCCCGGAATTCACGGTGGCGATCGCCCATGGCGATCTGCCCCCGGCCGAGATTGACCGGGTATTGGTGGATTTCGCCAATGGGGTGGGGGATATCTTGCTGGCCACCACCATTATCGAAAGTGGTCTCGATGTGCCGCGCGCCAACACCATGCTGGTCTGGCACGCCGACCGCTTCGGCCTATCGCAGCTGCACCAGTTGCGCGGTCGCGTGGGTCGGGCCCGGGCCCAGGGGATCGCCTATCTCCTCACCGATCCCAACGATGAGATCCCCGAAGCTACACGGGCCCGTCTCTCGACGCTTGAGGCCTTTGACCGCCTGGGCTCGGGATTTGAAATCAGTGCCCGTGATCTTGACCTGCGCGGTGGCGGCGATTTGCTTGGCGACGAGCAGGCCGGACACATGAAGTTGCTCGGGGCGGGGCTTTACCAGGATCTGCTGGAGCGCGCCGTCACCGCCGCCAAGGGGGAGGGCGGCAAACAAAGCGGCCCCATTCATCTAAATCTGGGTGGCGGCGGCTCAATCCCGCCCGACTACGTTCCGGAAGCCGTGGTTCGCATCAATCTATACGCCCGGCTGCAACGGCTGCGCACCACCGAAGCCTTGGATGCCTTTGCCGATGAATTGGCGGATCGTTTCGGCGAACTGCCTGAGGCGACCCGCACCCTGCTGGGTGCTGCTCGCATCGCCATCGCGGCGCCTGCCTTGGGCATCAGCAAGATCGAAGCCGGTCCCCTGGCGATCGCCCTGACCGCCCCGGAACGCAGCGCCCAGAGGCTCGCCAAAAAAAGCGGAGGCGTACTGGAGTTGAGCGATGGACGGCTCATCTCGCGCCAGGAAACGCAAACACCCGCCGAGCGGGTGCGCATCATTGGTGAACTGCTGGAAAGCCTGGCCGCCTAGGTGGCCAGGAACAATCGGATCACGAGGCCAAGAGCGGTCACAGCCGCAACCCCCGCGATCCACAGGCCAACGAACCACAACCATTGGCTGGCCCTTGAACGGGGGCCGGTCAATGGTAGCCCTCCTCCGGGTCGATCTTGCCGCGAAACACCCAATAGGCATAGGCGGTGTAGGCCAGGATAATTGGCACCAGAACAACAGCGCCAACCAGCAGGAAAAGCAAGGAGCTATCGGGCGCCGCGGCTTCCTCGATAGTAAAGCTGCCCGGCACGATATAGGGGTAAAAGCTGATGCCGACCCCGGCAAAGCTCAACACAAACAGCCCCAACGCGGCGAGAAAGGGCTGCAAGTGCTTGTCGGTTACGAGCCCCTGCCAAAGGGCAAAGGCGCAGGCGGCCAGCAGCAGGGGAACCACGCCCGAAAACAACATCGTGGGCCAGCCAAACCACCGCTCGAAGTAAACCTGGTTGATGAAGGGGCTCCACAGCGAGACCACGCCGATCAGCACGAGCAGGCCCGCGCCCGACCACATCGCCACTTTGCGCGCATGGGCCTGCAGTTCCCCCGAGGTCTTAAGGTTGAGCCAGGTTGCGCCCAGCAAGGCATAGCCAACCACAACAGCGACGCCGCACAGCACGGAAAAGGGCGACAGCCAGTCCCACCAGCCTCCAGCATAGGAGCGCCCCTCGACCCGGATACCTTGCACCAGTGCACCCAGCGCAATGCCCTGGGTAAACCCGGCCAAGGTGGAGCCGATCCAGAACCCCTTGTCCCACCAGGCAGAGCCGCGATGGGTGCGCCAGCGAAACTCGAAGGCAACGCCGCGAAAGATCAGGCCGAGCAGCATCAGAATGATCGGCATGTAGAGGGCCGGTAGCACGGTGGCATAAGCCACCGGGAACACCGCCATCAGCCCGCCGCCGCCCAGCACCAGCCAAGTTTCATTGCCGTCCCATACCGGGGCGACGGAATTGGTCATCACATCGCGGTCGTGCCGCTTGGGGAAGAAGGGAAACAGGATCCCGATCCCGAGATCAAAGCCGTCCAGCACCACATAGGCCAGCACCGCAAAGGCGATGATCCCGGCCCAGATTGTTGGCAGATCAAGGTCAATTGGCACCGGCGCCTCCTGATCGGATCGGGTCTTCCTGCGCGGGGCCGGGCATGATTCCGGAGGCGCGATGCGGGCCTTTGTCGAGCTCGTGATCTTCCTCTAGGATCGGCGGCCGGCGCATCAACCGGAACAGATAGAAGACGCCCGCGCCGAAAACGACGAAGTAAACGATGATGAACGCGGTCAAAGAGGCGCCCACTGCCGGTGCCGCTACAGGTGACAAGCTGTCGGCGGTGCGCATAACGCCGTAAACAGTGTAGGGCTGGCGGCCAACTTCCGTGGTGTACCAGCCCGCGAGCACGGCAACATAGCCGGACGGTCCCATCACCAGCGCTGCGCGATGCAGCCATGAATTGGTGAAAAGGGTCTTGCGCCAGCGCGCCCATAGTGACCACAGCCCGATGCCAAGCATCAGAAAGCCGATGCCGACCATGATCCGGAAGGTGAAGAACGGGATCAAGGCTGGCGGACGGTCTTCAGGTGCCCACTCCTTAAGGCCTTTGACCTCACCATCGAGCTTGTGGGTCAGGATCAGCGAGCCGAGCTTGGGAATCTCGATTGCGAAATGGGTCGTTTCAGCCTTGTCGTCCGGAATCCCGAACAGGATCAGCGGCGCGCCGTCGGTATGGGTCTCATAATGCCCTTCCATGGCGGCGATCTTCGCTGGCTGATATTCGAGCGTATTGAGCCCCTGCAGGTCGCCAGCAAATATTTGCAACGGGGTGACCACGGCCGCCATCCACATGGCCATGGAGAACATGATCTGTGCCTGACGGTTCGATCTGTCCCGCAACATATGCCAGGCACCCACGGCACCGACGGTGAATGCAGTGGTGAGATAGGCGGCGAGCACGGTATGAGTGAGACGATACGGGAACGAGGGGTTGAAGATGATCGCCCACCAATCCTCGGGCAGGAAGATGCCGTTCTCAGCGACGGAGTAGCCTGCCGGAGTATGCATCCAGCTATTGGCTGAGGTGATCCAGGTAGCGGAGATCAGGGTGCCCAACGCCACGGCACACACTGCAACCATGTGGAGCGTATCGCCCACGCGTTGACGGCCAAACAGAGCAATGCCGAGGAAACCGGCTTCAAGGAAGAACGCCGTCAGCACTTCATAGCCCATCAAGGGGCCAATAACCGCGCCTGCGCGGTCGGAGAACACGGACCAGTTTGTGCCGAACTGGTAGCTCATCACGATGCCTGAAACCACGCCCATGCCGAAGGTTACGGCAAAGATGGTCTTCCAATATTCAAACAGGCGTAGATAGGCGTGGTCGCGTTTCCACAGCCAGAGACCATTGAGGACGGCAAGAAAGCTGGCCAGCCCGATGGAAAATGCGGGAAAGATGAAGTGGAATGATACCGTGAACGCGAATTGGATGCGCGCCAGGAGCTCTGCTGTAAGGCCATAGGTCATGACAACGCTCCGCCAAGACGCCGAACTACTCTATTTCAGCCCAGCTCCAACGCCCCCGTTTTCGGGAAAGAAGCTGGTGCCGGAGCGCGGTGCCTGATCGGTATGTAGGCACCAAGTGCGCAGCAGCACAATCCGCCGGGGCCGCGGCAAAACGGCCCGCATGTTCGCGTGTGGACCTCCAATATGGTCCAAAGACAGGAAAGCCGCCCGGGAGGAGGGGGCGGCTTTCGGGAAGGGGAGCGGACTGGTCCGCTCCCGATCTTGAAACGGGCTTACTGGCCCGCAACCACCGTACCAGGCGAGTAGATCACGGAGCGGTTGCCCAGATCCACGAAGTAGACGCGATCTTCGGTGTAGAAGTAACCGAGATTGTCGCGGCCCTCGACCGGAGCGATCACGACGGTTTCTGGAACCACATAACCAACGTCGACGTCGCCATCGATGACCACTGGCTCGGTTGGGTTGAGGCGGACATAATCAATGTCGCTGGCCTCCACGCCGGCTTCCGCACCGATTGTGGCGCCCGTAAAGCCGCCGATGATCGCTCCGATCGGCCCGAAGATCAGCCCACCGGCAACGGCGCCAGCAACACCGCCTGAGGTCGCTCCAACAGCTGCGCCAGCATCCGTGTTGTTCTTGAGGATCTGGGCAAATGCCGGGCTAACGCCCATTGCGATAACAGCCACCGAAGCCAAGAGAATCTTCTTCATTGTTATACTCCAAATTGTTCCGGTGCCCCGTTCGTGCACCTTGGTTCGCGCCGTAAAAACTGCGCTCTTACCCCGCGGCAGACAGAACGGCCTAGCCTGAACTCGGTTCCGTTGCCGCGCGATGCCTCGTGGGATGGTTATGCCTTCCTTCTTCCGAAGGGTGGCATTGTTGTCCGCCCAGATCCGGGCCAGACTGCATCCTCCGACGCTGCAACCACCAAGGACATCAAGGATGCTAAAAGGGATTGATCCACTGCTGAGCCCCGAGGCGCTACTGGCACTACGAGCGATGGGGCATGGCGACGACCTGATCATCGCCGATTCCAACTTCCCGGCCGATTCGGTGGCGCGCAGCACGGTCTTCGGGCGGCCGATCCGCATGGATTGCGGCATTGTGCGTGCTGTCCAGGCCGTGCTCTCGGTGATGCCGATCGACACTTATGTCACCGATGCTGTCGCCCGGATGGAAGTGGTCGGCGCGCCCGACGAGACCGTGCCGGTCCAGGCGGAGGTCATGCAGTTGCTGGAAGGCACCGAGTTCCGCATGATCGGTATCGAACGCTATGCGTTTTACGAGCGGGCCAAGCAGGCTTACGCTGTGATCTGGACGCAGGAGCGCCGGCCCTATGCCGATTTTGCCATCCGCAAAGGTGTGCTTGGCCCTGACGAAGTCTTGCCCAACAGCTGAAAGTCTTAGCTGAGGGATAGTTTCTCACCCAAAGCCTTAAGGCTGGCGAGCGCGGCACTGGCATTGGGTGCTGTGCCGTCCAGCCGCTGCAGGAACGGGCAGGTGAGGGCGGCAATGGCAAAGCCGTCCGGCGACAGCACAGGCACGCTGATGTCTTCCACCCCCACCAGCTGCTGGCTTTGTCCGACGCGGAAGCCCTGCGCCTTGTACGCCGCGAGTACCTTTTCGCTGTCGAGTAGCCGCGCCGGCTTGTCAGTGCCTCCCCAGCGCACCAGCAGTTCCTCGCGCGTATGCGGGTCCTGAAACGCCAGCAGCAGCAGTCCTGACCCGGTGGACAGCAGGTCGAGATGGGTGCCTACCCGGATGCCAAATTCCCAATTGCCCGGACAACTGGCCTGCGCCACGACAATCCCGCTATCGGCGTCCGGCGCCACGAGGTGGCAGGATTGCCCGATCTCCCGGGCAAAGCCGTCCATCAGTGGCATGGCCCGAGCCACCAGCCGGCGCACGGGGGGATGGCGATGGGCAAGCACAAAGAGCTTCATCGTCAGCGCGTAGCGATCGCCCTCAGCCGAGCGGCTGACATAGTCGCGCACGACGAGCCGCTCGAGCATGCGATAGATTTCGCCCGGGCTGCGGCCCATCGCCTTGACGATCTCGCCGCGGGTCAAGCCGCCCGCCTGCTCCGAGAGCAGCTCCAGAATATCGAGGCCCTTGTCCAGCGCCGGGGCGCGATAACGGTCCTCGCGCTCATCCGCAAGCGCAGCAGCAGATTTGGTCATGGCGTGCCCCCTCCCTTGTTTTCTATTGCAGGTTTGGTTCATTTGTGAACACATGATTTGTATATGAGACGCGTCGGCGTCCGAGATTGAACTGGAGGGGGCAATCAATATGCGGCTGCAAGGCAAGCGGATCTTCATTTCGGCGGCGGCTCAGGGCATGGGGCGCGCCAGTGCGCTGGCCTGCGCGGCGCAGGGCGCTGAAGTGATCGCCGTTGACATCAATGCCGAAGGGCTCGCGAGCCTCGAAGTCGAGAATGCGGCCATCACCACCCATGTGCTCGACATGCGCGATGGTGCTGCCATCAAATCACTGGCCGCCCAGCTGCCGCCGCTTGATGGCCTCTTCAACTGCGCCGGCTTTGTGCATAACGGCACCGTGCTCGATTGCACCGAGGAGGACTGGGAATTCAGCTTCTCGCTGAATGTGCAGAGCATGTTCCACACCATCCAGGCCTTCCTGCCCGGAATGCTGGAGCGCGGCAAGCAGACCGGCGGGGGCGCCATCCTAAACATGGCCTCTATGGCCTCGTCGGTGAAGGGTTTTCCGAACCGCTTCCTTTACGGCACCACCAAGGCTGCAGTGATCGGCCTGACCAAGGGCATTGCCGCCGATTTCGTTAAGCAGAACCTGCGCTGCAATGCGCTGTGCCCGGCGACCGTGGACACGCCCTCCCTGCGCAGCCGCATCGCCAGCGCTGCCGACCCGGTGCAGGCCGAAAAGGACTTCATCGCCCGCCAGCCCATGGGGCGCCTGGCCACTGTCGATGACATCACCCCCATGGTGGTGTTCCTGTTGTCCGATGAATCGCGCTTCGTTACCGGTCAGGCGGTCGTCGTCGACGGCGGCGTAACGATCTAGGCCGCTCAGATCATGTCCGGGCGCATCGATTCCCACTGTCACTTCTGGCAACTGGGGCGGGGCGATTATGGCTGGCTGCAGCCAGACAACGCCGCCCTTGCTCCCATTTATCGCGACTGGGGGCCGCAGGACCTCGACCCACTCGCGCGAGAGGCGGGCATCGAAAGGCGTATGCTGGTTCAGGCGGCTCCCACGGTCGCTGAAACCCGCTTCCTGCTGGACGTCGCCGCTGCCGATCCACGAGGCGGCGGGGTTGTTGGCTGGGTAGACCTGGCAGCGCAAGATGCTGCCGAAACCATCGCACAATTGGCCACCTTCCCCCTGTTCAAGGGGGTCCGCCCCATGCTGCAGGATCTCGACGAGGCCGACTGGATCGCGACGCGTCCGCGTCCGGACGCCATCGAGGCTCTGCTCGAGCACGGCTTGAGCTTCGATGCCCTGGTCATGCCGCGCAATCTCGCATCACTGCGGCAATTCACTGCCCGCTACCCGGATCTGCCGGTGGTGATCGACCATGCCGCCAAGCCCGCGCTCGCCGCCCCTGCAGACGATCCGCGCCACGTGATGTGGCTTAGTGGCATGGCTGAACTCGAGCAGGACCCGCGTATCTGCTGCAAGCTCTCGGGCCTCCTCACCGAGATGGCTCCCGAGCAACGCAGCACAGTCGAGATGGCGGTGCAAACGCTCCAACCAGTGCTGGACCGCCTGCTGGAATGGTTCGGCCCTGACCGGCTGCTCTGGGGCTCAGATTGGCCAGTGCTGACGCTGGCGGCGCCTTTCGCGTTCTGGACCGAGGTCACTGATCGCCTGCTTGGCGACCTTTCCCAAGCGGAACAAGCGGCCGTTCTCGGCGGCAACGCCGCCCGGTTCTATCGCTTGCCAGAAGGAGCTGCGGCGTGAGCGTCCTTGTGGCCATGACCGAAATCGACAAGTCGTTCCCAGGCGTACGGGCGCTCAAGGGGGCCCAGTTCGAGCTCCTCTCGGGGGAAGTGCATGCGCTGATGGGGGAAAACGGCGCCGGCAAGTCGACGTTGATGAAAATCCTTTCCGGTGTTTACAGCGCCGATGCGGGCACAATCCTCGTCGATGGCCAGGCCGCCAGCATTGGCAATCCGCGGGAAGCACAGGCGCTGGGCATCAGCATCATCCATCAGGAACTGGCGCTGATGCGGGATCTCACAGCGGCGCAGAACATCTTTATTGGCCGCGAACCGCGCCGCGGGCTGCTGCTCGATGAAAGCGCGCTCAACCGGCAGGCCGAGGCCATTTTCCGCTCCATGAACCTGGCGCTCGATCCGCGCGTGCCGGTGGAAAGCCTCACCATCGCCAAGCAGCAGATGGTCGAAATCGCCAAGGCGCTGTCCTATCGCTCGCGCGTTCTCATCATGGACGAGCCGACCGCCGCCTTGAACGACGCCGAGATCAACGAGCTTTTCACCATCATCGGGCGGCTGAAGGCTGAAGGGGTGGGGATCGTCTACATCTCCCACAAGATGGACGAGCTCAAGCGCATTGCCGACCGCGTCACCGTGATGCGTGATGGCGAATATGTCGGCACGGTCCCGGCGGCCGAAACGCCGATCGAAACCATCATCCAGATGATGGTCGGCCGTACTCTCAGCAACGAAACGGCGGTGGTGCCCGATACGCAGGCAGCGCCGGTGGCGCTCGAAGTGCGCAATCTTACCCGTGGCCGCGAAATCCGCGATGTGAGCTTTTCCGTGCGCAAGGGCGAGATCCTCGGCTTTGCCGGGCTGATGGGGGCCGGGCGCACGGAGGTGGCCCGCGCCATTTTCGGCGCCGACCCGATCGAGGCGGGCGAGATTCTTGTCGATGGCAAGCCGGTCCGTATCCGCTCCCCCCAGGATGCGGTGCGCGCCGGCATCGGTTACCTTTCGGAAGACCGCAAGCATTTCGGCCTCGCTACGGGAATGGACGTGCGCAACAACATCGCGCTGGCGACCTTGAAGCGCTTCACGGGCGCTGCGGGTGTGCTTCGGGACGGCGCGATGCGCCAGACGGCGCAGGGTTATATCAAGCAGCTCGCCATCAAGACGCCGTCCGATACCCAGGAAGCGCGGCTCTTGTCGGGGGGCAACCAGCAAAAGGTGGTTATCGCCAAATGGCTGCTGCGCGATTGCCCCATCCTGATCTTTGACGAGCCAACGCGCGGCATCGACATCGGGGCCAAGTCCGAGATCTACAAGTTGCTCAATGCTCTCGCGGCGCAAGGGCGTGCGATCATCGTCATCTCCTCGGAACTGCCCGAAGTGCTGCGCCTCAGCCACCGCATTGCGGTGATGTGCGAGGGGCGCCTAACCGGTTTTCTACCCCCGGGTGCCCCGCAGCAGGATATCATGCGTTTGGCAACGCTGCGGCCCAGTGCCGTAGGTGCAGATGAACTCGAGCGAAAGGCTGCATCATGAGCACAATTGGCACTGCCGACCGGCCAGCCCTGCTTGCGGGCATCCGCTCATCGGGCGCCTACCACAAGCTGCTGGCTTTCTCCGGTCTGATCGCGCTTCTCGTCGTGTTCAGCCTTGCCTCACCCAATTTCCTCCGAACCGCCAATGTGCTGGCGATCCTGCAGGCGACCTCGGTCAATGGCGTGCTCGCCATTGCCGCCACCATCGTCATCATCACCGGCGGCATCGACCTGTCCGTGGGTACGCTCATGACTTTTTGCGCGGTGATCGCCGGTGTGCTTCTCACCAATCTTGGCCTGCCGCTGCCCATCGGGGTGGTCGGTGCCATCCTGGCGGGCACGGCGAGCGGGCTGATCTCAGGCACGATCATTGCCAAGCTCAAAGTGCCGCCCTTTATCGCGACGCTCGGCATGATGCTGATCCTCAAGGGTTTGTCGCTGGTGATCTCGGGCACCAAGCCGATCTATTTCAACAACACGCCCGGCTTCACCCAGATCGCGCAGGGTTCGCTGATCGGCTCGGTGATCCCGGCGCTGCCAGTGCCCAATGGGGTGCTGATCCTGTTCCTTGTCGCCATTGTCATCAGCTTTGTTCTCAGCAAGACCGCGCTCGGGCGCTACACCTTTGCGCTGGGTTCCAACGAGGAAGCGGTGCGCCTGTCCGGCGTCAATGTCGATCGCTGGAAGATCGGCGTTTATGCCCTTGCCGGCAGCGTCGTGGGAATCGCCGGTCTGCTCATCGCTTCGCGCCTCAACTCGGCCCAGCCAGCACTGGGGCAGGGCTATGAGCTCGATGCCATTGCGGCGGTGGTGATTGGCGGCACTTCGCTCAGCGGGGGGCGTGGCACCGTGCTGGGCACCCTGATCGGCGCGCTGATCATCTCGGTTCTGGCCAATGGGCTGCGCATCCTTTCGGTCGCGCAGGAATGGCAGACCGTGGTTACCGGGCTCATCATCATTCTCGCCGTTTACGCCGATATCCTGCGGCGCCGTAAATTATAGGCGCCGAGCAAGCGATCGCGCCGCCGGCGCCAACACCAAGAAGGCGAGCAACGCCTCTGGCTACAGCAAATAACCAGATCCCTTCGGGAGGAAAACATGACGACCAGACGTACCCTGCTTGGGGCAATCAGCGCCCTTGCTCTCTTGGTTGCAGGCGGTGCCAGCTTTGCGCAGGAAACGCGCGAAATCGCGCTCATTTCGAAGGGGTTCCAGCACCAGTTTTGGCAGGCCGTGAAGGCCGGCGCCGACAAGGCCGGTGCAGAATTGGGCGTGACCGTGACCTTCGAAGGCCCGGACAATGAAACCCAGGTCGATCGTCAGATCGACATGCTGGCAGCCGCCCTGTCGCGCAATCCCGCTGCGATCGGCTTTGCGGCGCTCGACAGCCAGGCGGCAACGCCCCTGCTGCAGCAGGCCAAGGATGCCGGCATCCCGGTGATCGCCTTTGACTCGGGCGTCGACAGCGACATCCCGCTGACCACCGCAACCACCGACAACGTCGCTGCCGCAGCGCTTGCAGCCGACAAGATGGCCGAGCTGATCGGTGGTTCCGGCAAGATCGCCGTTGTCGCCCATGACCAGACCAGCCGCACCGGCATTGATCGGCGCGATGGCTTCGTCAACCGCATCGCCGAAGCCTATCCCGATATCGAGATCGTGTCGGTTCAGTATGGCGGCGGCGACCAGCTGCAGTCGACCGAGATCACCAAGTCGATCCTCCTCGCTAATCCGGACCTCAAGGGCATTTTCGGCACCAATGAAGGGTCGGCCATCGGTGTTGCCAATGGCAAGCAGGAATTGGGCAGCCAGGTCGTGGTGATCGGCTTTGACTCAGGCGCGGCCCAGAAGGGGATGGTTGAGAGCGGGCTGATGGCCGGCGCCATCACGCAGAACCCGGTGGGCATCGGCTATGAAACCGTCAAGGCGGCAGTGACGGCGCTCGACGGCGGCGAACTGCCCGAGGTGATCGACACCGGCTTCTTCTTCTATGACGCCAGCAACATGAACGATCCCGAGATCGCTGCGGTGCTCTACAATTAAGAGCCAGCCGCAAGAGCCTGCACCTACCTGCCGGGGGCGCTTTGCCTCCGGCATGGATTTCGGCCAAGTGCCTTCCTTCGGAGTTTTTCGTGAGCAAGATAGTCAATTTGCAGGTTTTGGACCTGCGCTTTCCAACCTCCGAGCAGCTGGATGGCTCGGATGCGATGAACCCCGATCCCGATTACTCGGCCGCCTATGTGATCCTCGAAACCGACGCCCAGGAGTTGGCCGGCCATGGGCTGACCTTCACCATTGGGCGCGGCAATGAAGTTGTATGCGCTGCCATCGAGGCCCTGCGTTCCCGTATTGTCGGGCTGGAACTCGATTGGATCCGCGAAAATCCCGGTCGGTTCTGGCGCCATGTGACCGGCGACAGCCAACTGCGCTGGATCGGCCCCGACAAGGGCGCCATGCATCTGGCGACCGGCGCGGTGGTCAACGCGGTGTGGGACCTGCTCGCCAAGGAGGCCGGCAAGCCGGTCTGGCACTTGGTGGGGGAGATGAGCCCCGAAGAGCTCGTCTCGATCATCGACTTCCGCTATCTCACCGATGCCGTCACGCCCGAAGAGGCCCTCGCGATTTTCCGCAAGGCGGAAGCGGGTAAGGCCGAGCGCATGGCGACCCTGCGGGCCGAGGGCTACCAGTGCTACACCACAAGCGCCGGCTGGCTGGGTTATTCCAACGAAAAGCTGACGCGCCTCGCGACCGAAGCGGTCGAGCAAGGCTTCAACCACATCAAGATGAAGGTCGGCCGCGATCGTGACGACGATATCCGCCGCCTCGAAATCGTGCGCTCGATAATGGGACCTGACCGCTTCCTGATGATCGATGCCAACCAGGTGTGGGAAGTCGGCGAAGCCATCGAGTGGGTCAATGCCCTCTCACGCTTCAAGCCCTATTTCATTGAGGAGCCCACGAGCCCCGATGATGTTTCAGGGCACAAGGCGATTCGCGAGGGGGTCTTCCCGGTCAAGGTGGCGACCGGCGAGATGTGCCAGAACCGCATCATGTTCAAGCAGTTCATCAAGGACGGCGCCATCGACATCGTCCAGATCGATGCCTGCCGCATTGGCGGGCTCAATGAGGTTCTGGCCGTCCTGCTGATGGCGGCCAAATACGATCTCCCGGTGTGGCCGCATGCCGGGGGCGTCGGCCTGTGCGAATATGTGCAGCACCTGTCCATGATCGACTATCTCGTCGTGTCGGGCACCAAGGAGGGGCGGGTGATCGAATATGTCGATCATCTGCATGAGCATTTCCTCGACCCCTGTGTGATCGAGAATGCCGCCTATATGCCGCCCACGGCGCCGGGTTTTTCCATCGAGATGAAGCCCGCTTCCCTTCAAACCTATCAGTTCAGGAACTGAGCATGGATCTGCAGCTCAAAGACAAGGTCTTCATCGTCACCGGCGGCGGCGCCGGCATTGGGGGGGCCATCACCCTCGGCCTTGCCGCCGAAGGGGCCATTCCCGTGATCTTCGCGCGCAGCGAGCTTGCTGAGGACTTTCGCGATCATCTGCTCGCGCTCTCGCCCCGATCGCGGCTGATCAAGTTCGAGCTGAGCGACGATGCGGCCTGCGCGGCCGCCGTTGCCGAAACGCTCAAGAGCTATGGCCGCATCGACGGCTTGGTCAACAATGCCGGGCTCAATGATGGCGTGGGGCTTGAAGCAGGGCCCGACGCCTTCCGGGCTTCGCTCGAAAAGAACCTTACGCACTACTATACGCTGGCCCATCATTGCCTTGATGCGCTGCGCCAGACCAAGGGTGCGATCGTCAACATTTCCTCCAAGACCGCGCTGACGGGGCAGGGCAACAATAGCGGTTATACCGCGGCCAAGGGGGCGCAGCTTTCCCTGACGCGCGAATGGGCGGCGTCCCTGCGCAATGACGGCATCAGGGTCAATGCCGTGATCCCCGCCGAGGTGATGACGCCCATGTATGCCAACTGGATCCAGTCGGCGGCCGATCCTGAGGCGCGGCTGAAGGAAATCACCGAGCGCATTCCCCTGGGCAAGCGCATGACCACCGCCGAGGAGATCGCCGATACGGTGGTGTTCCTCTTGTCGCCGCGGGCAAGCCACACGACGGGGCAGTGGCTGTTCGTCGATGGCGGCTATACCCATCTCGACCGCGCCTTGATGTAACAAGGACTTAGCTGGAATGCGAAGGGGGCGGGTCCGAGTGGTCCGCCCCCATCATTCTTTTTAGTCGAGATAACCCTGCGCCTGCAGATGGGCAACCACCTCTTCGGCGAGGTCGCTGGGCTCGCGGGTGCCGCCGGCGAGCACCAGTTCGGGGTTCTCCGGCGCCTCATAGGGGCTGTCGATGCCGGTGAAGTTCTTGATCAGGCCGGCGCGGGCGCGGCCGTAAAGGCCTTTGGGATCACGTTTTTCAGCCACTTCCAGCGGGGTGTCGACATAAATTTCGATGAACTCCCCCGGCTCGAGCGCTTCGCGGGCCATGTTGCGCTCGGCGCGGAAGGGGGAGATGAAGGAGGCGAGGACGACGAGGCCGGCGTCGACCATGAGTTTGGCGGTTTCGGCGACGCGGCGGATGTTTTCCACCCGGTCGGCTTCGGTGAAGCCGAGATCGCGGTTGAGGCCGTGGCGGACATTGTCGCCGTCGAGCAGGTAGGTGTGCTTGCCCAGGGAGGCGAGGCGCTTCTCGACGAGGTTGGCGATGGTGGATTTGCCGGCGCCCGAGAGGCCGGTGAACCACAGTACCACCGGCTTTTGGCCCTTGGCGGAAGCGCGGAGTTCCTTTGATACGTCAAGGGCTTGCCAATGGATATTGGTGGCGCGGCGCAGGCCGAATTCGATCATCCCCGCGCCGACCGTCAGGTTGGATAGCCGGTCGATGACGATGAAGCCGCCCATGGTTTTGTTGAGGGCGTAGGGCTCGAAGGCGACGGGTTCCTGGGTGGAGAGATTGACGAGGCCGACTTCGTTGAGGTCGAGGGTTTTGGCGGCTAACTTACTGAAATTGTTGACGTCTGTCTTGTGCTTGATCTCGGTGAAGCTGGCGCTGACCGTGCGGGTGCCGATTTTGATCCAGTAGGAGCGGCCGGGATTGAGTTGCTCGTCACTCATCCAGATGACGTGGGCGGCAAATTGATCAGAGATTTCAGGGCGTTGTGTGGCATCTGCCAGCACGTCGCCGCGGGAGATATCGACCTCGTCTTCAAGGGTGAGGGTGACGGCTGCGCCCGCAGAGGCACTGGCCAGCTCGCCGTCGGCAGTGACGATGGAGCGGATGCGCGAGGTGCGGCCACTGCCGCAAACCACAATCTCGCCATTTTGATGAACGGTACCTGAACAGATCGTGCCGGCGAAACCGCGGAAGTTGAGATTGGGCCGATTGACCCACTGCACCGGCATACGGAAAGGTGCGTCTGCCGCAGCCGTACCCACCGGTACGCTTTCCAGATGCTGCACCAGGGTCGGACCGGTGTACCAGCCCAGATTGGCGCTGCGGGCCATGACATTGTCGCCAAAGCGGGCGGACAGGGGAATGGGCGTTATGGCGGCAAAGTTGAGCCCGGCCGCGAAGCTCTGATAGTCGGCGACGATGCGGTCGAAGACGTCCTGTGAGTAATCCACCAGATCGATTTTGTTGACGGCCAGGACGATGTTGCGGATGCCCAGCAGCGAGGTGATGAAGGAATGGCGTCGGGTTTGGGTGAGAACGCCCTTGCGCGCATCGATCAGGATGACGGCCAGATCGGCGGTGGAGGCGCCGGTCGCCATGTTGCGGGTATATTGCTCGTGGCCGGGGGTGTCGGCGACAATGAACTTGCGCTTGTCGGTGGCGAAGAACCGGTAGGCCACATCGATGGTGATGCCCTGTTCGCGCTCGGCTTCGAGCCCATCGACGAGGAGGGCGAAGTCGATGTCCTCGCCCACGGTGCCGTGCTTGCGCGAGTCGCGCTCTAGAGTGGCGAGCTGGTCCTCCATCAGGAGTTTGGTATCGTAGAGCAGGCGGCCGATCAGGGTCGACTTGCCGTCATCGACGCTGCCGCAGGTCAAAAAGCGCAGCAGGTCCTTTTCCTCGTGGCGGGTGAGGTATTGCGCGAAATCGCTCCCGGGGGCTGCAAGCTCGTTCATCAGAAATAGCCCTCGCGCTTCTTTTTTTCCATCGAGCCGGATTCGTCATGGTCGATCAGCCGGCCGGAGCGCTCCGAGGTGCGCGCGACCAGCATTTCCTCGACGATTTCGGGGAGGGTGGTGGCGTCGGATTCCATAGCGGCGGTCAAGGGATAGCAGCCAAGGGTGCGAAAGCGGACGCGTTTGAGCTGGGGCTGTTCGCCGGCGCCGAGCGGCAGGCGCTCGTCATCGACCATGATCCATTGGCCGCCCCGCTCCACCACCGGGCGCTCGGCGGCGAAATAGAGCGGCACGATGGGGATGGCTTCCTTGAGGATGTATTGCCAGATGTCGAGCTCGGTCCAATTCGAGAGCGGAAATACCCGGATCGATTCACCCGGCTTGATGCGGGCATTAAAGAGGTTCCAAAGCTCGGGGCGCTGGTTCTTGGGATCCCAGCCGTGGTTTTCGGTGCGGAAGGAAAAGATGCGCTCCTTGGCGCGGCTTTTCTCTTCGTCGCGGCGGGCGCCGCCAAAGGCCGCGTCGAATTTGTGCAGCGTCAGCGCCTGCTTGAGCGCGTCAGTCTTCATCACCCCGGTATATTGCGAGGAGCCGTGAGTGAACGGGGTGATCCCCTGGGCGAGGCCATCCTGATTGGTGTGGACGATAAGCTTCATGCCGGCCCGGGCGGCCGCTTCGTCGCGGAAGCGGATCATCTCGCGGAACTTCCAGGTCGTATCGACATGAAGGAGCGGGAAGGGGGGCGGGGACGGAAAGAAGGCCTTCTTCGCCAGATGCAGCATGACTGAGGAGTCCTTGCCGATCGAATACAGCATCACCGGGTTGGCGAACTCGGCCGCCACCTCGCGCATGATGTGGATGGACTCGTCTTCGAGCCGCTTGAGATGGGTCACTTTGGGGTCGGACACGTTAAAGCTCCGGGGCGGGTGGCGCCGATCACTGGCCCAGAGGGGCCAGGGCCGATCGGGCAACAAGTTTGGGATCGCCAAAGGCGATGAAAGGGCAATTGGCGAAATCGACGTCATCGGCCTGATTGCGCTTGTTGTACAAAAAAGGGCTGCCATCGGGGCGGGTGACGATGCCGCCCGCCGCGCGCAGCACGGCGTCACCCGCTGCAGTGTCCCATTCCATGGTGCGCCCGAAGCGAGGATAGATATCGGCTTCGCCGGCCGCCAGCATGCAGAACTTGAGCGAGGAGCCGCGGGTGACATAGGAGGCCACATCATGGCCGGCGAGCCATCGGTCGGTTTCGGGTGTCGCATGCGAGCGACTGGCCACGGCAATGGCGGGACCACTGGCCGGGCGCACCCGGATGGGGTGGCGCTCGGCGATGGTGAAATCAACCACCGTTCCGGCGATCGCCTCGGCATGGGCGCCGCCGTAAATGAGCCCGAGCGCGGGTGCGAACACCACGCCCAAGACGGGTATGCCCCGTTCGATCAGGGCGATATTGACGGTGAACTCGCCATTGCGGGCGATGAACTCCCTGGTGCCATCCAGCGGATCGACCAGAAAGAACTTTTCGCCCGTGGGTGGGATGCGACCGGCAGAGGCTTCTTCCTCCGCGACTACGGGGATGGAAGGCGCCAGACGCTTGAGCCCGGCAAGGATCACGGCTTCGGCGCGCTTGTCGGCTTCGGTGACGGGCGTGCCATCGGGCTTGCCGGCAACCGCAATCGGGCCGTCGCCATAAACGGCCATGATCTCGCGCCCGGCGGCCAGGGCAAGATCGAGCAGGGCATCAAGGCTGAGTTCAGTCATGGCGCAATCGTTGATCCCTCAAGGGGGCAGGAGTGGGGCGGCAGCTGGTGGTCGCAAGGCAGGTTCGTGACCGCATCAAGACCTGCCCCGCGGGGCTGTCAAGTTGACGGAGCAGCGCCAAGCCCTGGTTTGCCACTTCGGCGCGGCATGGAATTTCGGCGACCGGGCGAGCGGCGCACTGGGCCTGAACCATGGGTGCGCGGCCGAGGCCGGTTGTGCCTCTCCCCGGCGCCAGCTGTAGAAACTTGTCCCCATTTGGTGCGGAGCGCGGATTGGGATCGCGGTGGCGCCGCGCTGCAACAATGGCGGGATGAGCGGGCATAGTTCAGGCACGAAGGAGCCGCTCAACGGTGTGCTGGGTGGACTGCTGCCAGGGGGGCATGACAACGCCGTGCGTCGCGCGCAGCTTGCTGCAATCGAGACGCGAATTGGCGGGACGCGGGGCAGGGGTCGGATAGGCGCTGGTGGGGATGGGGTGGATGGTGGCGGCGGGGCCGCCCAGGCCTTCCGAGATAGCCATGATTTCGGTCGCGAAATCGGCCCAGCTGGCATCGCCCGTGCCGGCGCAATGAAAAATCCCGCGCAGCGCCTCATCAGGGCTGGCGACGAGGTTGCCCGCGACCTGGAGAATGGCATCAGCCAGATCGAGAGCGGCGGTAGGGTTGCCCAGCTGATCGGCGACAACATTGATTTCGGGGCGCTCGGCGGCAAGGCGAAGCATGGTCTTGAGGAAATTGGCGCCAAAAGGGGAATACACCCAAGCGGTGCGCAAGATGGCGTGGTTGGGGGTGGCGGCGGCCACGGCGTGTTCGCCGGCCAGCTTGGAAGCACCATAAATGCCGAGCGGCGCGGTAAGGTCGGTTTCCCGATAGGGCCGGGGTGCGGCGCCGTTGAAGACGTAGTCGGTGGAGATATGGATCACCGGCAGGTTCAGCTGCGCAGCGGCTCCGGCAACAGCACCTGGCCCGATGGCATTAACGGCAAAGGCCAGCTCGCGCTCGCTTTGCGCCTTGTCAACCGCGGTATAGGCCGCGGCCGAGATGATGGCATCGGGTTTTGCCGCGGCGATCGCGGGCGCGATGGTGGTGGGGTCGGCGAGGTCGAGCTGAGGACGCCCGACGGGGATAATCTCGACCCCGGCGGCGGCGCCGCGCTCGAGCAGGGCCGTGACCAGCTGGCCTTTGCTGCCGGTAACAAGCAGGCGCATGGCTCAGGCCTTGCCGCCGGCGATGACGCCCAGGCGTTGGCCGGCATAGCGGTTTTCGAGGGGCTGCCACCACCAGCTGTTGTCGAGATACCAGCGCACGGTTTTTTCGATCCCGGTGTCGAAGGTTTCCTCTGCCCGCCAACCCAGTTCGGTTTCGAGTTTGGTGGCATCAATGGCATAGCGCTGGTCGTGGCCGGGACGATCCTCGACGAACGCGATCAACTCGCCATGGGGTGCGGTTTCGGGGCGCAGCGTGTCGAGCACCACGCAGATGCGTGTGACGACATCGATATTGCGCCGCTCATTGCGCCCGCCGACATTATAGGTCTGGCCGGGGCGGCCATGCTCGGCGATGAGGTCGAGGGCGCGGGCATGGTCCTCCACATAAAGCCAATCGCGCACATTCTCGCCCTTGCCATAGACCGGGAGGGGTTCGCCGCGCAGCGCCTTGAGGATGGTCAAGGGAATGAGTTTTTCGGGAAAGTGGAAGGGGCCGTAATTATTGGAGCAGTTGGAAACGACGACCGGCAGGCCATAGGTGCGATGCCAGGCGTGGGCGAGGTGATCGGAAGCGGCTTTCGACGCCGAATAGGGGGAGGAGGGATCATAGGGCGTGGTTTCGCTGAACAGGCCCTCAGGCCCAAGCGAGCCATAAACCTCGTCGGTCGAGACATGGAGGAAGCCGAATTTTTCTCTGTCTTCGCCCTCAAGGCCTGACCAGTATGCCCGCGCCGCCTCGAGCAGCGCAAAGGTGCCCATGACATTGGTGTGCATGAAATCGGCGGCCCCGGTGATGGAGCGGTCCACATGGGTTTCGGCGGCCAGGTGCATGACGCGCTGCGGCGCAAAGCTGGTGAAGGCCTCGGCCATAGCGGCGCGGTCGGCAATATCAGCGCGCAGGAGGCGATAGCCGGGGTGGTTTTCGACGGCGCGCAGGGAGCTCAGATTGCCGGCATAGGTGAGCTTGTCGACATTGAGCACCTCATATCCGCGCTCGAGCACCAGATGGCGCACCACGGCCGAGCCGATAAAGCCCGCTCCTCCCGTTACCAGAACCCGCATGGTCTTGCCTCCTTCGCGCCCGCGGCGCCCTAGAACGGATTGCCGATTTGCGACAGGGTTGGTTGCGCCCGATCCTTGGCCGACAGCACCGCCGCATCAGCCGCGACCGGCCAGGGGATGCCCAGCGCCGCATCGTTCCACAACAAGCCCTTGTCATGCTCGCGCGAATAGGACGCGCTGACCTTGTAGAGGATTTCGGTGTTCGGCTCGAGCGTGGCAAAGCCATGGGCAAAGCCGATGGGCACAAGGATCTGGTTGCCCTCAGCAGCGGTGAGAACAGCGCTCACATGCTGGCCAAATGTCGGGGAGTTCTGCCGCAGATCCACCGCCACATCGAAGATGGCGCCGCGCAGCACCCGGACGAGCTTGGCCTGGGCAAAGGGGGCGGTCTGGAAATGCAGGCCCCGCACCGTGCCCTGGGGGACTGAGAGGGACTGGTTGTCCTGCACAAACGGGATATCGATGCCGTGGGCGAGGAGCGCGGCGCTGTTATAGACTTCCGAGAAAAAGCCGCGCTCGTCGGCATGGCGAACGGGCGTGATGATCTTGACGTCTGGGATGGCGAGGCTCTGGATCTGCATGGGGTGCGGCCTCAGCTGTCTTCGGCCAGGATCTTGAACAGGTAGCGGCCGTAGTCGCTTTTCCCCAGCGCTTGGGCGCGCCGTTCAAGGCCGCAGCGATCGATATAGCCCATGCGAAAGGCCACTTCCTCGGGGCAGGAAATCTTGACGCCCTGGCGCTTTTCCAGCGTGCCGACGAATTGGGAGGCATCGAGGAGGCTATCGGGGGTGCCGGTATCGAGCCAGGCATAGCCGCGGCCCATCAGCTCGACGGCGAGCTGGCCGCGCTCGAGATAGGCGCGGTTGACATCGGTGATCTCGAGCTCGCCCCGGGGGGAGGGAGAGAGATTGGCGGCGATGTCGACCACCTGGCTGTCGTAGAAGTAGAGCCCGGTCACGGCCCAGTTGGATTTGGGCGCGCGCGGCTTTTCCTCGATGGAAAGGGCCTGCATGGCGCCATCGAATTCCACCACGCCGTAACGCTCGGGATCGGCCACATGATAGGCAAAGACGGTGGCGCCAGCGGGCCGCGACACGGCGGAGCGCAGCAATTCGGGCAGGCCGTGGCCGTAGAACACGTTGTCGCCCAGCACGAGGGCGGAGGGGCCGCCCTGGAGGAACGGGGCGCCAATCACGAAGGCTTCGGCCAGGCCATTGGGCTGGGGTTGCACGGCATAATGCAGCGAGAGACCCCATTGCGCGCCATCGCCGAGGAGGCGCTGGAAGCTGACCTGGTCATCGGGCGTGGTGATGAGGAGGATCTCGCGGATCCCCGCCAGCATCAGGGTGGCCAGCGGATAATAGATCATCGGCTTGTCGTAGACTGGCATCAGCTGCTTGGAAACGGCCTGGGTCACCGGAAACAGCCGCGTGCCACTGCCCCCCGCCAGAATGATGCCCTTCATGGTCTTTGGTCCCCAGCGCCCCCGCCTGCAGCAAGGCTGTACGGGCCACCGAGTGGGGTCAATTGAGCCGCGCTAACCAGGAGGAGCGAAGGCGCGCGCCCCCCTACAACAATCTGCTTAGATTGCCGCGCCGGAGGCGCAGAAAAGGCTTGTAAGTCTAAACCCGTAGGACACTATGGGGTGGTGCTGGAGCCGTGCGTCCGGCACGGGCGCGTGGGGCAAGGCGCGCCGCTGGGGGAAGCGCGCATGACCATGTTCAGCCAGGAGGTGCCAGCCGAGGATGCCCCCATCGATCTGCGCGCCATTGTGGGGCTGCTGCGGCGGCAAACGCGGCTGATCCTCCTGATCGCAGCCCTCGTTGCGGGTGGGGCGGTGCTGGTGAGCCTCTTGCTGCAGCCGGTTTATACGGCGAGCGCGCTGGTACAGGTGGATCCGGCGAGCAAGGATCTGCTGAACCCGCAAAATCAGTCGGCCACGGTCGGCAGCGACAATGCGCGGGTGGAAAGCGAAGTGGAACTGGTGCGCTCCGACCGGGTGCTGCTGCAGGTGATCGAGGACGAGAACCTGCTCGCCGATCCGCAATTTGCGCCGGGTCTGGGGCTGCGGGACAGCATCATGGCCTTTCTGCACCTAGGGCCGCCCGTCCCGGAGGGGCGCGAGGTGCAAGGCGAGGTGCTCAACACGCTGCGCGCGGCGGTGAGTGCGGAGCGGCGGGGCCTGACCTATCTCATTGCCGTCGAGGCGCGCTCGAGCGATCCCGCCGCCGCGGCGCAACTCGCCAATGCGGTGGCCGAGGCCTATATCGAGCAGCAGGTGCGCGGCAAGATCGACAGCACGCTTGTGTCGCGCGACGTGCTGCAGGAGCGCATCAACCAGGGGCGGGCTGCCATCCTTGCCAGTGAGGGTGCGTTCGACCAGTTCATTGACGACAACCTTATCCGGATCGATGCCGAGGGCGCGGGAAGCACAATTGCACAGTTGCGTGCGCAGATCGACCAATTGCAGGCGGAGCGGAGCCAGCAAGCGGGCCTGGCGGATCAGCTGTCCCGGCAGGTAGCTTTGGCCGATTGGCAGGGCAGCGCGGAGCTGCTGGGCTCGGATGCGTTGCGCGATCTGGAGCGCGAAAGGGTGGAGATCAGCGCCTCGCTCGCCACGACGGCGCCGGAGTCACCCGCCTTCCCGCAAATGCGCTCGCAACTCGATGAGGTGGAAGGCCGCCTGCAGCAAACCGCGACCGCAGCGCTTGGCACACTGCGCACCCAGATGACCCGGGCCGAGGGCCGCGAACAGGTGCTGCGCCAGCAGATGCGCCAGAATGTGCTGGGCACCCAATTGCCCGCCGACGTGGTCACGGGCATGTATGAACTCCAGCAAGGGGCGGCACTGGCACGACGCCAATATGAAATGCTGCTGGCGCGCGTCCAGGATTTGGATGCACAGGCGTCGCTGCAGGTCGCCGATAGCCGTATCGTGTCGCCCGCACTTGAGCCGACCCGCCCCAGCTTTCCCAACCCGGGGACAACTTTGTTTCTTGCGGCATTTGCGGGGCTGGGGCTCGGCGTCGGCTGCGCCTTTCTTTACGAGAATTTTCTTGGCGGCTTCACCTCCGAGCAGCAAGCCGAGGCGGTGCTGCGCCACCGCGTGGCGGCGGCACTCCCAATGCACAAGCCGGGGCGCCGGGGCATCACGGCGCCGGCCGATGCACTGGTCCATGCGCCCTTGTCGGCGTTCTCGGAAGCGGTGCGCCGCATCCAGGGCTCGATCGACCAGTTCGCCGGCAACACCAAACCCGGCACCAGCGAGATTGTGGTGGTAACCTCCACGCTCCCCGACGAAGGCAAGACCATTGCCGCCCTAGCGCTGGCGCGCTCCTATGCGCTGGCGGGGCGCTTGACCCTCTTGATTGACGGGGATCTGAGAAAGCCCAGTATCCACAAGGCGCTTGACTTGGAGCCATCCGAGGGATTGCTCGACTTCCTGGCTGACAAGAGCGAAAGCCTCAGCATTGCTTCGCTGATCCGCAAAGACCCGCACACTGAATTAACCGTGCTGATGGGCGCCAGGCGCAGCGATATTCCGACGGACCAGCTGGTAGCGGGGGGCGGCTTCCGGCGGTTAATCGAGGCGGCAGCGGAGTCCTTCGAGGTCGTGGTGATCGATTCGCCCCCGCTCGCCCCGGTGGTGGACGGGCTTTATCTGGCGCGCTTTGCCACGGCGGCGATCTTTGTGGTGCGCTGGGCGAGCACGCCACAGACTGATGCCAAGAAGGGGCTCGCCGCGCTCGATGAAGCGGTGCGGCCCGGTGCGCCCGTACTGGTCGTGCTCAACGGAGAGGAGGTGCCGCGCTCGCGCTATGAGGCCCATTATGGCGGCTATTATGTCGATCCGGCTTGAGCCCAATCGTGCCGGTCAGCCCGGGGCGGCAATGTTGCGGGTCTTCGCGTATCTTGATAGAATTACCTAAGTAACGAAACAAGCCGCGCGCACCGGCACTGTTTAGCCAACCGTTTCAGCCGGGTTTTGGTGGCGCGCACGCCAAGGCCATGCCCAATTGGCACTTTGTTCTCAGCACCTGCACCAAGTCAGCCGCAGCGGGGGTTAACGCAAGTTTAATGATTAAGCCGGATCCTCATGCCCTAGCCAAGCCGCCGTCCGAAACGGCCGGAGAACCGGGCATGACGACGCAAGCCCTGAGCAAACGAGAGCGGTTGCCCATTGCGCGAGGCTGGATCGTGCTTGGCTTTGTGGCCCTGAGCTGGATCGTGCTGGCGCTTTGCATCATTGGCTTTTGGGCCGTGCTGCAGCTGTTCTTTTAGCCCGACTGGGATCCCATTCGGTTCCCGCCCAAACGGCGAAACTACGGCATAGCCCGCCCGCAAACAGCGACACTTCTACCGGTACTCTGGCTCTGCTAAGTGATCCCTCACTGTTGCGTGGGGATTGTTGATGCATATTGCTGTTGTGGGAACCGGTTATGTGGGGTTGGTCAGCGGCGCGTGCTTTGCCGATTTTGGCCATACGGTGACCTGCGTTGATCTGAACGAAACCAAGATCGAAGCGCTCAAGCGCGGGGAAATCCCGATTTTCGAACCCGGTCTCGACCAGTTGGTGGTGGATAATGCCGCCGCCGGGCGCCTGCTGTTTACGACGGACCTCGCCGAAGCGGTCAGGGATGCGGATGTGGTGTTCATTGCGGTGGGAACGCCGGCGCGCAATGGCGACGGTCATGCCGACCTCTCCTATGTCTATGCCGCCGCCGCTTCCATCGCCGAGGCGGTGACGGGCTTTACCGTCGTTGTCACCAAATCCACCGTGCCGGTGGGTACGGGCGACGAGGTCGAGCGCATCATCCGCGAGACCAATCCAAATGCGGACGTCGTGGTGGTGTCCAACCCCGAGTTCTTGCGTGAAGGGGCGGCGATCCATGATTTCAAGCTGCCCGACCGCATCGTCATCGGCATCGAGGACGAGCGGGCGCGAGAGCCGATGACCGAGGTGTATCGCCCGCTTTACCTCAACCAGGGGCCGCTGATGTTCACGGGTCGGCGCACCTCCGAGTTGATCAAATATGCCGCCAATGCGTTTCTGGCGATGAAGATCACCTTCATCAACGAGATGGCCGATCTCTGCGAAAAAGTCGGCGCCAATGTGCAGGACGTCGCGCGCGGCATGGGGCTCGACAACCGCATCGGCACCAAGTTCCTCCATGCCGGCCCGGGCTATGGCGGGTCGTGCTTTCCCAAGGACACGTCGGCCCTCGCCAAGTCCGGCCAGGACCACGAGGCGCCGATGCGGCTGGTGGAAACCACTATCGCCATCAATGACGGGCGCAAGCGCGCCATGGGGCGCAAGGTGATCGCGGCGATGGGTGGGGAAGTGCGCGGCAAGACCGTGGCGGTGCTGGGCCTGACCTTCAAGCCCAATACCGACGACATGCGCGACGCGCCATCGCTCTCCATCGTGCAGTCACTGCTCGATGCGGGCGCCAAGATCCGCGCCTATGACCCCGAGGGCATGGAAGCGGCCAAGGCGATGATGCCCGACATCCATTATGCGCGGGATGCCTATGACGCGGCAGACGGCGCCGAGTGCCTGGTGCTGGTGACGGAGTGGAGCGAGTTCCGCTCGCTCGATCTCGAGCGGCTCAAGGGGACGATGAACGCCCATACCCTTGTGGACCTGCGCAATGTGTATCGCGGCAAGGAAGTGGAAGCGGCCGGCTTCCGCTATGCGAGTGTCGGGCGCCCCTAAGGGCGCCCGCACGGGCCTATTCGGCGGCCAGTGGCTGCTGCTCGATGGTGTCGCGGAAAAACGCGATGGTCTTTTCCAGACCCTCGCGCAGCGCCACATTCGGCTCCCAGCCCAGCACGTCGCGTGCCTTGCTGATATCGGGCTTGCGCTGCTTGGGGTCATCCACCGGCAGATCGGTGTACACGACCTTGGAGCCTGAATTGGTCAGCTCCACCACAAGCTCGGCCAGTTGGCCAATGGTGAACTCCACCGGATTGCCGGTATTGATCGGGCCGGTGACTTCCGGTCCAGTATTCATCATGCGGTGCATGGCGTCCACGAGGTCGCTGACATAGCAGAATGAGCGGGTCTGGTTGCCGGTGCCGTAAACGGTGATCGGCTTGCCCTGCAGCGCCTGGACGATGAAGTTGGACACGACGCGACCATCGGCCGGGTGCATGTTGGGGCCATAGGTGTTGAAGATGCGGATCACCTTGATCTGCACATCATGCTGGCGGTGATAATCAAAGAACAGGGTTTCGGCGCAGCGCTTGCCTTCGTCATAGCAGGAGCGCGGGCCGATCGGGTTCACATGACCCCAATAGCCTTCGTGCTGGGGATGCACCTCCGGATCGCCATAGACTTCCGAGGTCGAGGCTTGCAGCACCGGCACGCGCAGGCGCTTGGCGAGCCCGAGCATGTTGATGGCGCCCATGACGCTGGTCTTGGTGGTCTGGACCGGATCGAACTGGTAGTGCACCGGCGAAGCGGGACAGGCCAGGTTGTAGATCTGGTCCACTTCCACATAAAGGGGGAAGGTCACGTCGTGGCGCATGAACTCGAAGCGCTTGTTGTCGAGCAAGGCTTCGATATTGCGGCGCCGGCCGGTAAAGAGATTGTCGACGCACAGCACTTCATTGCCTTCGTCGAGCAGTTTTGCGCAAAGATGCGAGCCGATGAACCCGGCGCCACCCGTGACCAAAATGCGCTTGCTCATGCAGACTCCGTCAAATTCAAGGTTTGTAGCTTGCGCGTAAAGCCTCCGGGCGGTGCCAGCAAGGACTTTTGCGTGTCGCGGGCCGCGCGCGAGTTCAGCGTCGCACGCGGCGGCTGAGCGAACTGGCTGAAACGGCGAGGAGAATAATGCCACCGACAAGGATCTGCCGCACATAGCTATCGACGCTGAGCTGGGTGAGGCCGTTGTCTAGGATACCGAGGATCAGCACGCCGACGATGGTGTAGAGCAGGCGCGGCTCGCCGTGCTCCGAAAGGGTGGAGCCCAGAAACACCGCGGCAATGGCGTTGAGCATAAGCCCGCTGCCCTGGGTCGGGTTGGCGGAAGCGACGCGGCTGGCATACATGATGCCGGCGAGGGCCGCCGAGCCCCCAGTGAGGGCAAAGGCGATGAGCTTGAGCTTGCGCACGGCCACGCCGCTGAGATGGGCCGCCTCCATATTGCCGCCCATGGCGTACAGCCGGCGGCCAAAAGTGGTCTGCTCGAGGAGGGCCCAGGCGAGCGCGGCCACGGCAATGGCGAGGAGCGTAAGGTTCGGGATGGCGATGGCAACGCCGCCCCATTCACCCAGCGGTAGGCCGCCGCGGGCGAAATCGCCGAACTCGGTAGGGATCGCGCGGCCCGAAATGGTCTTGCCGCCGCTGACGACGAAAGCGACGCCCGACACCATGGTGAGGGTGGCAAGGGTCGCGACAAAGGGGAGGATGCCGACATAGGCGATCAGCGCGCCGTTGATCGCCCCACCCACGACGCCGACGAGGAGGCCAATGCCCACGGCGGCCCAGATCGGCACGCCAAAGGTGAACAGAATGGCGACCACAATGCCGGCTAGGCTCGCCATGGAGCCAACGCTGAGATCGAAGTCGCCCATCACCATCACGATGGTCATGCCGGCAGCAACCACGATCAGCATGCTCATCTGCTGGCTGATATTGAGCCAGTTGCGGGCGGTCATGAAGGTGTCCGGCAGCAGCACCCAGAAGGTGACGAGGATCAGCGCAAAGCCAAGGAGGGTGCCATAGCGGCGAAGGAGGGTGAGCATCGAATTATCCTGTGGCGCGGCCGTAGCAGAGATTGAGCAGCTTTTCCTCGTCGAGGGCTGAGGCGGGGAGGATGTCGCTGATGGCGCCCTCGCGCATAACGGCGATGCGGTCGGCCATGCCCAAAAGCTCAGGCAGATCGGAGGAGACCAGCACCACGCCCATGCCCCGCGCGGTCATGGCGCGGATGATGGCATAGATGTCGAACTTGGCGCCGACATCGACGCCCCTTGTGGGCTCGTCGAGCAGCAGGAGGCGCGGATTGCCCACCAGCGCCTTGGCAAAGATCACCTTTTGCTGGTTGCCGCCGCTGAGCTCCTCGGCGCGCTGCCGGGGGCCGGCGGCTTTGAGGCGCACGAGCTCGCCCTGTTGGGCGGCCAGCGCCATCTCGTGGCGGGGCGTGAGGAACGTGCCCCAGCGGCTATGCGCCGCCAGATGGGGCAGGGTGGTGTTCTCGAAAATGGGGCGAGTGAGGACGAGGCCTTCGGAGCGGCGCTCGCGCGGAATATAGCTGACCCCGGCACGCCAGGCATCGGCCGGGCTGCGGGGGCGATAAGGGGCGCCATCGAGGCGCATGGTGCCGCCACCCGCGGCAAGATCGCCAAACAGGGTGCGCAACAATTCGCGCTGGCCGGCATTGGCGATGCCGGCGATCCCCAGCACTTCCCCGGCATGGACGGCAAAGCTCAGCGGCTTGGCGCCGCGCGGGGTGAGCGCCTCGGCGGCGAGCACCACGGCTTCCCCCGGGGCGGTGGTGCGCGGCGGATAGGCCTCCTCGACGCGGCGGCCGATCATCAGGGAAACGAGATCGTCATGCGTGATGTCGGCGATGCGGCCAGTATCGATGCTGCGCCCGTCGCGGATCACCGTGGCCATGTCGCAGATGGCCATGACCTCGTCCAGCCGGTGCGAGACATAGAGCACGGCAGCGCCTCGGGCACGCAGCTGACGCAACACGGTGAAGAGGCGCTCGGATTCGCCGCGGCTGAGGGCGGCGGTGGGCTCGTCGAGCACGTAAAGGCGCGCGGGGGCGTCGGCCTCGCCGATGAAGGCGGCGGAGATGCGCACCAGCATCTGGTCGCCCAGCGACAGGCGCCCGAGCGGGGTGGCGGGATCGAGATGGGTGATACTGAGGAGCGCGAGGGTTTCGCTTGCGGCCTGGTTCAGGCGTCGCCAATCCACAAAGGCACCGGCGCGGCGCGGATAGGGGCGCCCCAGAAAGATGTTTTCCGCCACCGACAGCGCCGGAACGACATTGAATTCCTGGTGGATGAAACGAAAGCCGAGCCGATAGGCTTCGCGCGGGCTGCCGATGCGGATCGGGGCGCCGTCGAGGGTGATCTCGGCGGTGTCGGGGGCAACCACGCCAGCCAGGATCTTGATCAGGGTGGATTTGCCCGCCCCGTTCTCGCCCATCAGCGCATGGATTTCCCCGGCGCTGATATCGAGATCGACACCGCGCAGGGCAGGCACGCCGCCATAGGCCTTGGCGACGCCGCGCAGCCGCAGCAAGGGCGAAGAGGAGGGAACCGGCGGCGCGGGGTCGCCGGGCAGGGGATGGCTCAGCGTTTATTCCTCGCCCACATTGGCCGAGGTGATGAGCTTGGAGGGCACATAGATGACGCCCTGGACAATCTCCTCGCCCGCCAGCACTCGCTCGACGGCATCAGCGGCGGCGGTGCCGATGCCGGCAAAATCCTGGGCCACGGTGGCTTCGAAATTGCCCCCGGCGCGGATGGCGTCGCGCGCCTGGGGATTGGCGTCGATGCCGGTCACGACAATGCCTTCGCCTTCGCGGCCAGCCGCCTCGATGGCCTGCAGCGCGCCCAGCGCCGGCTGGTCCCAGGCGGCCCAGACCGCCTTGATGCTGCCCGGCTCGGGATTGGCGGCAAGGATCGCTTCCATCTTGGCGCGCGAATCGGCAATGCCGCCATCGGACACATCGGGGGTCACGCGATCGAGCACGGTGATATCGGGGAAGTTGCCGAACACCGCGTCGGCCACGACGCCGCGCACCTGGACGGGCGGGAAGGCCTCGAAGACGAACATCACGATATTGCCCTCGCCATCGATCCGGTCGGCGACATAGGCGGCGGTTTCGGCGGCCATGGCATAGCCATTGCTCGTGACATTGGTGACGAGCAGCGGATCGGAGCCCGCATCCATGCCGATCACGGGAATGCCGGCATCCTCGGCGGCGCGCAGGCCCGCAGTCACCTGGGTCGGATCGACATTGAGCACGATGGCATCAACGTTCTGGTTGACCATGTCTTCCATGCGGCTGATCACGGCCGCGACGTCGCCGGCGGTGTCGATCACATTGACGTCCCAATCCTTGCCTTCTGCGGCCGCCTCGAAGGCTTCCACATAGAACTGCGTGCCGGGCTGGGCCAGATAGGGGGTGATCACCGCGATCTTGGATTGGGCGAGGGCAGCGCCCGCGCCAAGGCTGGCGGAAAGCAGAACAGTGCCGGCGAGCAGGCGCCGCGTCGTGGCCCGGGTAATGGTCATGTGCTGGTGTCCCCCAATGCGGCGGGCCGCAAGGGCCCGCGCGTGTTTCCTTTTTCTCGCCGGCACCATATGGGAGAGCCCAGGGATCGGCTAGAGTTTTGAGGACCGGCGCGTGGCGAAAAGCACACTTATCGGCGTGGATGTGGGGACAACCGCCACCAAGGCCGTGCTGATTGGGGAAGGGGGCGAGCGGCTGGCCGCCTTTTCGCAGGCTCACCCCACCCACCGCCCGCAGCCGGGCCATGCCGAGCAGGACCCGCGCGACTGGATGGCCGGCGTGTTGGCCGCGCTCGAGCGCTTTGCCGCCGAACATGACTTGAGCGGGCTGCAGGCGATCGGCATCTGCAGCCAAGTCAACACCCATGTGTTCGTCGATGGCGCAGGAGAGCCGCTCCTGCCCGCGATCACCTGGCAGGATACGCGCACGGCCCCCGATGCGGCCGCGCTCGAGGCGCAGGTGACGCCTGAGCAGAAGCTCGCCTGGTTTGGCGGCCCGGTGCCGATCGATGCCAGCCATGCTCTGTCACGCATGGCCTATGTCCGGCGCGTCGATCCCGCGCTTTATGCCCGGACAGCGCATGTGCTGCTGCCCAAGGATTTCTGCGTGCTGCAGCTGACTGGAGCCGTGGTGAGCGATCCCGTTTCGGCCGTGGGCATGGTCAATGAGCAGGGCTATGTCGCTGATCTGCTCGATCTCGTGCCCGGCGCCGCTGCCAAGCTGCCGCCGCTGGCGAGCTTTACCACCGTAGCCGGACGGGTGCGGGCCGGGCTGCCCTGTGCGGGCACCCCGGTGGTCGTGGGCGCCATGGATGCCTGGGGCGGGATGTTCGGCGTCGGGGTCGTGGGCAATGGCGATGCGATGTATCAAAGCGGCACCAGCGAGATTGCCGGGATCGTGTGCGCAACCGTGGTGCCTACTCCCGGGGTGATCCTGTTTCCGCCCTATGAAGGGATCGTCATGCATGCCGCGCCCACGCAAATGGGCGGCGCGGCGCTGGGGTGGTTTGCCGGAGTGCTGGGGCGCAGCCCGGCCGACACCGCGGCGCTGGCCGGCAGTGCCAAGGGAACGGTGCCGCTGTTCTTGCCGCATCTGCAGGGGGAGCGGGCGCCGCTTTGGGATGGGCAGACGCGCGGCGTCTTTGCCCGGCTCGATCCGAGCGCAGGCGCCCCCGAAATGGCGCGCGGCGTGCTCGAAGGGGTGGCCTATGCCGCGCGGCTGGCCTTTGATGCCCTGCGCCAATCGAGCGCTGTCGAGCCCGAGGTCATCAATATCGGCGGGGGCGGTGCCCAATCGGACCTCTGGTGCCAGATCCGCGCTGATGTTTTGGGCAGGCCCCTGCGCCGCTGCGTGGCGCCGGAATCAGCAGCGCTGGGCGCGGCGATCCTCGCGGGGCAATCGCAGGACGCGAGCACGCCGCTCGCCGAAGTGGTGCGCCGGCTGGTGCGGTTCGACCGGGTGTTCGAGCCCGATCCGGCGATGGCGGATTACCATGCCGCGCGCCTGGGGCAGTATCGGCGGCTTTATGAGGATCTGCGGGGGTTCAATAGCGGGTTCTGATGGGGCGGTTCCCGGTTCCGTAGTCTCAGTGACGTGGTGGGGTGGTGCGGTGGGTCGCTGATGGACCCCACCCTAGCCCTCCCCTCAAGGGGGAGGGACGGTTCGCGTTTGTGGCGGGGCTGGCGTTTGCAGCCTTGAGCTCTCTTGTTGTCAGCTCCGTTGAGGCAGTCAGGCCTCCCTCCCCCTTGAGGGGAGGGCTGGGGAGGGGGTGGTGCGGTGGGTCACTGATGGACCCCCACCCCCGGCCCCTCCCCTCAAGGGGGAGGGGAGGCATGAGCCAGGAGGATTGTTCTTGTGGAACAGCCTTAAAGCGCGGGGGTGGTACCCAGACCGAGTGCCCCGATGCACACCCTCCCCCTTGAGGGGAGGGATGGGGTGGGGGTTCAGGCCCGTCCACGAGGTGGGTGGTTGCTTAAGCCCTCGAAATCGGGGGCGCTCCACACAAAACTCCACTCGCGCCCCGACGCCTGCACCCCCACCCTAGCCCTCCCCTCAAGGGGGAGGGGACGGTTCGCGTTTGTGAAGGGGCCGGTGTGTGTTTGCAGCCCTGAACTATTTTGTTCTTCAGTCTCAATGTCGGCAGTCTAGCCTCCCTCCCCCTTGAGGGGAGGGCTGGGGAGGGGGTGTTTCTGGTGATCACTGATGGGCCCCCACCCCCGGCATGAGCACCTCTATCTGTGCAATTGCCCGCCTAAACCCGGAACCAGTCCAGGCACCCCAGGGGCAGGATGGAGTTGCTGACGAGGAGGGCGCCGTTTTGGTAGAGGGCGGTGGTGTTGCCGCCCTGGGAGAGGTCGACGGCCCAGAGCTGGTTGTTAGGATCGCTCCAAAGGAGCCGGGCGCCTGATTGCTGGATGGCGGTGAGCGCCTCTCCGGGAGTAACGCCGGGGCGGAACATTACCATGACGCTGTCCAAACCCGGCGTCGGAAGGGCGGCGAGGGGAGCGGCGACGACGACGGCGAGAACCAGGGCCAGGGGCGAGCTCATCAGGCGGCGCCCGCCGGTGGGGCGGCGGCGCAGGAGCAGGCCGGCGACAAAGGGCACAATGCCGAAGATTGCGAGCCAAAGCAGGTCCCAGAACAGGGGATTGTCCACATCCATGCGGATGCGGTGAATGCCCAAGAGCCAATGGGAGAGGACGGCATCGATGATATGCCAGGTGCCAAAGCCGAGGAGCGCCATGGCAAGCAGCAGCCGGTCGGCGCCGGGTTCGGCAAAGGCCTGGCGCGAGCGCCACAGCAGCCATAGGCCAATGGCGGTCACGATATACATGAGCAGGTGGAACAGCCCGTCGGTCATCACCAACACGCGCAGGTCCTGGCGGGCCTGTTCGAGCCCGCTCAGCAGATGGTGCCATTGCAGCACCTGATGCAGCAGAATCCCGTCAAAGAACCCGCCGAGCCCGAAACCGATGGCAAAGCCGGCCCAGCCGAGGCGCCCACCCAAGTTCCTGCCTTCGGTTGCCGCCATCGCCTGTGCCATTCCTTGCCTCCGGATTTGGGGGTGGCTCAGTAGGTTGCCCGGCCACCAGACAGATCAAACACCGCCGCCGTGGTGAAACTGTTTTCCGCTGACACGAGCCAGGCCACCATATTGGCGGCTTCCTCGACCTCGAGGAACCGGCCGCGCGGAATGCGGCTAAGCATGTAATCGATGAACTCGGGCTTGAGTTCATCGAGGATGCGGGTTTTGGCCGTCGCCGGGGTGATCGCATTAACGGCGATGTTGTATTTGGCCACTTCCTTGCCCACGGCCTTGGTCATGCCGATGACACCAGCCTTGGCGGCGGCATAGGCGGCCGCATTGGGGTTGCCTTCCTTGCCGGCGATGGAGGCGATGTTGACAATGCGCCCATAATTGCGCGCCTTCATGCCCGGCAGCACCGCGCGATTGACGTGAAAGGCGCCGTTAAGATCGATGTCGATCACGCGGCGCCATTCATCGAGCTCATATTCGTCGAGCGGAGCGTTCTTGCCGGCGATCCCAGCCGAATGCACGACGATATCAAGGCTGCCGGCTTCCCCCTCAACCTGGGCGACGGCTGCGGCGACGGCATCGTAATCGGTGATGTTGAGGGTGATGGTCGAGGTAGCGCCGCCAAGGGCGGTGCGCGCCGCTTCCAGCAGCTCGCCGTTGATGTCCCACAACCACACGCGGGCGCCCGAGGCGACCAGCCGCTGGGCAATGGCAAAGCCCAACCCCTGCGCGCCACCCGTCACTACGGCTACGCGTTCGCGCAAATCGATCTGGTTCATGCCTTGCTCCTCCGGCTTGTTTGACCCTCCCAATTCCCCCTTTGCGGCACGGGCTGTCAACACCCGGCACGGGCCGCCCACTGTCTGCTGGCGTACCCGACGGGACAGGGGCGACGGATGGGGTAGAGGGGATAACCGTTCGTCTGTCGGGTGGCGTGAATGGAATGGTTGAGAGACGTCGTTTGCTCTTCCCCTAGGATAAGAGATAAGGCGTCAGGCGGGCAGCAGCCAGCGCAACGATTGCTGCAATTGCTGCTTGCCGTTCTGCTCGAACCAGCGGCCATGGGCAAAGATCACCCGTTCCGGATCCAGCGCGACCAGCCGCGCCGCGGCCGCCGATGCCGCCGCACCACCGGCCTTGAAGGCGGCACGGGCATAAACCGGCGCTTTGCCGTCGGGCGCGGCCGACCCCACCAGCTTGGCGCCGATCTTCATCAACGGGGGCAGCTTTTCGGGCTCCACATTGACCACCAGATCGGTGAGCACCAGGCTGTGCGAGGGGCGGTGGAACAGGGCGGCTTCTGCAATGGCGCCGCCGCGCACCACCACCACTTCGACCTCACCATTCCATTCGCCAGGCGCCCCGTCTTCCAGCACCCGATCGAGCTTTAGATCGGCCTTTTGCACCGCCGGCCGCTCCTTGAGCGTCGGGGCACCCCACGAAACGACGCCGGGATAATGCTCCTGCCATTCCTTCATGAATGACCAGTGCACGGTGTTTGGTGCCACCAGATGCCCGATGCGGCCGATCGTCTCCAGCCGCGCGCGCAGCTCGAAGCTGAACTGAGTGGGTGAATGGAGCACCAGTTCGCCATTGCCAAGCCGGATCACCGTCATGCGCAGGGGAATGGGCATGCCGGCCAGATGCATGGGGCCACTATCGACGATCCAGAGATCTGGGGCGACGGGCTTGGGCTCGTTGATGGGCAGATAAGCAACGCTCGTCATGCGGACCTCCGGAGTGGGGAGGTTGGATAACGCCCCCGCGCCGCAAAGGTCGCGCCGCTTTACCTGAAGCACCTCAGCGCGGGGCGGGCGAGGTGTAAAGATCAACCAGCGCCTTGGCACGCTCGACCACGAGGTCGAGCCCTTCTTCATAGGAAGCGGAAACCTTGGTGGGCAGCAAGGCGCGGGTGGCCTGTTCGGTCACTTCTGCTGTGAGGATCTTGTCTGCCAGAACCACGATGACGTGCCTTTTGTAGTAAACCAGCAAGAATCCGACCCTTGAACATTGCGCCCGACAACGCAGAGGGTGGCTGGTGGTTTCGGCCGGTTTCTTGGGAAATCGAGAAAGTTTGCCGGGTGAGAGTGTTGACAACCCGGGAACCGCCGCCCAGCCTCGTTTTTTCTATGCCATTGGAAAATCACAACATTGGGTGGCGATGAGGTGACCAGCGCGGCCGCTAGCCAGGACGTGACGGGTGGTGGCCACGCGTGCAGGGGTGTAGTAGCCATTCCCATCGCGCTCCTTTTTTGAGCCAGGTTTCTCCCGCAAACGAGTATCGCCCTCGATGAATCCCGTTCTTTCCACCCGTATGGCCAGGCTGCGCGAGCGGATGGCTGCCACTTCCACCGACCTTGTGGTGATCGGCCCGTCCAGCCACATGCTCTATCTGGCCGATCTGTCGCCCCATGGCGACGAACGCCCGGTGCTGCTGATGGTCAGCCAGAGCTTTGCGGGTTTCCTGATGCCGGCGCTCAATGTCGACAGCGCCCGCCAGCACACCGATCTGCCGTTCTTTCCCTGGGCCGATGCCGAAGGCCCCGATGCGGCGCTCGAACAGTTGCTAGAGGCCACGGGCGTGCCGCGCAGCGGCGCTTCGGTCGTGCTCGATGAAACCATGCGCGCCGATTTCGCCCTGCTGGTGCTCGATGCGCTGCCGGGCGCCCAGCGCCGCTTCACCGGCGATACGGTGAGCTATCTGCGTTCGCGCAAAGACGAGGCGGAATATGCCGCGCTCAAAGCCAGTGCCGTGCTCAATGACGCCGCCATGCTCGCGGGCTTTGCCGCGCTGCGGCCGGGGATCACCGAGCGCGAAGTGGCCGATGTGATCGGGCAGTTCTACAAGGATCATGGCGCGGCGCGCGAATTCACCAGCATCTGCTTTGGCCCCAATGGCGCCTTTCCCCATCACCACACCGGCGACACCCAGCTCAAGGCGGGCGATGCGGTGCTGATCGATACCGGCGCGCGCATCGGCGGCTATCCCTCCGACATGACGCGGGTGGGCTATCTCGGCACGGCGCCGGAAGGGTTTGACGAGATCCATGGCGTGCTCGACCGGGCCGTGGAGGCGGCGATTGCCGCGGCCAAGCCGGGCGTCCTGGCGCGGGAGGTCGACAAGGCGGCCCGCGATGTGATCACCGCGGCTGGCTACGGCCCCAATTTCCTGCACCGCACCGGGCATGGGCTGGGGATCGACATCCACGAAACGCCCTACATCACCGCAACCTCCGACACGGTGCTGGAAGAGGGCATGGTGTTTTCGATCGAGCCGGGGATTTACCTGCAGGGCCGGTTCGGCCTGCGGCTCGAAGAGATCGTCATCATCCGCAATGGCGTGGCGGAGATCTTGTCGGATCTGCTGCGCACGGCGATTGCCGGCGGCGCCTGAGCGAAGGGGCAAAGAAAAGGGGAGGGCGCCGGGCGCTCTCCCCATTTGGTCGGCACTGGCGGCGCGCCTAGAAGGACCAGCGCACGCCTAAGGTATTGGCATTGGCGCCTTCGCCCATATGCCCAAGCGTATTCCAGCCGCCCGAGCGGTGCTGCAGGCGCCAGAAAAATTCCATATCCGGATTGTCGTGGGTGGAGATGCTGAGCTCCGGGGCCATGTAGAACAGGAACGTGCTGTCGCCATCGCGCTTTAGCTCGCGCACCACTTCGACATCGAGCGGATTGGTGATCAGGGACAGCCCGCCGGTGATGCTGGCCGAGATCTTGATCTTGTCGGTGTTGATGAACCCGTCCGAGCGCGCCACGACGCCTGCCCACACTTCGCCGGCAAAATCGGGGCCCTTGCGCACGGCCGCGCCGCCCTCGAGCCCGAGCCGGAAACCGTTCTCATGGCCGAGGAAGAAGTGCTGATAGCCCGCGCCCAGCATATACGCGTCCTGGTAGTCGGTGGCGATGAAGTTGAAAGTTTCGCCGACCGATTCGCTGGAATAAACGCCACCGAACAGGAACACATTGCCGTTCTTGTCGAGAGCGGGAACCTCCACTTCCTGGGCAAGAGCCGGCATCGCCAAAGCCCCCACAAGCAAGCTGCAAACCGCAAAGCTGATCACGCGTCCCAAACGAAAACTCCTTACTGCAAGCCTGGCTCACCCAGCATCTCAGATGGTTCGGTCAAAACCAAGGCCGAATTGGCAATTGTGCCCGTCGCGGAGCCGCTTGTGTCGGGAGCGCAACAAGAGAAAGCGGCACCCTTAAACGGAGGGCGCCTTGAGCGGCAAGGCTTCGGTGTTGCCGCCAATGGTGGACCGGCGCACGATGAGTTCGCCGCTCAGCGGATTGTGGGAGGGCGCCAGCTCGGGATTGGCGAGCTGGCCCAGGATCAGCTCCACGGCCTTGTCGACCATGGCATCCACTGGCTGGCTGAAAGTCGTAAGCGAATAGTGGGGCCAGCGCGTGAGTTCGACATCGTCGAACCCGGCAACGGCGATGTCCTCGGGCACGCGCAGGCCGGCCGCTTCCGTCAGCGCATCCATGCCGCCTGCAGCGAGGATGTCATTGGCGAAAAACACCGCATCGGTGGCTTCGCCGCGCGCGATCTCGAGAGCCGAGCGATAGCCGGCCTCATAGCTATATTCGCCGCCGGCAATGCAGTGGCTTAGGCGCATGCCGAGTTCCGCCACCCGGGTGACAAAGGCATTCTGGCGCTCAAGATTGGTCGAGGTATGGGGCAGGCCGGCCACATAGGCGACGCGCTGCCGGCCGATGGCATAGAAGTGGTCGGCAATAGCGCGGGCCCCCTCGATGTTGTTGCAGCTGACGGAAGTCAGGCTGAGATCGGGAATGGTGCGGTTGACCAGCACCGCTGCCCGTCCTTCGGTGGCCCAGCGCAGGGAAGCGCCGGACAGCACGGTGGCCGAAATAATCACCACCGCATCAACATTGTATTTCCGCAGGGCGAGCAGTTGCTCTTCGATATTGGAGCCACGGGTGATGTTGAACATGAGGCTCTGCAAACCCACCCGCTGCAAGCCGCGCGAGAGCTTTTCGATCAGGCTGGGATAAAACGGGTTCTGCATCTCCGACACGACAATGCCCGCAATATTGCTGCGTCGGGTGGAGAGCATGGAGGCGATGGCATTGGGCTGGTAGTCGAGCTCTTCGGCCGCCCGCAGGATGCGCTGCCGTAATTCCGGTGAGATCGAACTGCCCGGCGTGAAGGCGCGCGACACGGCTGACTGGCTGACACCCATCAGGCGCGCCAGTTCACGCGCCGTACGGGGCTTATGGCGCAGTTGCAGTGCCTCGGGGTCGGTCTTGGTCATCAAGCGTCTCGATTGTCTGGGCAGCATAGCGCATCGCTCCAGCTTAGGACATATCTTTGCATACGGATGCAAACAAGCGGTTGCATCCGTATGCAAGCATGTTATCGTTGGCGTGTGGCAGGCAAAGGACTTCGCAGAAAAGTCCGGCCAACGCCGATCCGTCCGCGCCATTGGTGCGGCAGGGAGGTGAGTGCGCTGCAATCCTGTTTGCTTGACTTGTCATTGGGAGGGGCCATGACGGGCGCCTTGGACCACCTGCGCGTGGTCGATTATTCAGATACTCTGGCCGGGCAATACTGCGCCCGCCTGCTGGCCGATTACGGCGCTTCCGTTATTCTTGTGGAAGGACCGGACGGCTCGCCCGTCCGCCGCATGGCCCCGTTTTCGCGCCACGGCGATTCCCTGCAGTTCTTCCATCTCAATTCGGGCAAAAGCTCACTGGTGCTCGATCCCGATGCACCCGATGCCGCCGAGCGGCTGGCCATGCTGCTGGTCGGCGCCGACATAGCCGTGCTGCCCCCCGGTGCCGATGCGCAACGGATCAGCCGGCAGAACCCCGCCTGCATCGTGGTGCAGCCCTCGAGCTTTGGGGCTGATGGTCCCCGCGCCCAGTGGCAAGGCCCGGAAATCGTGTTGCAGGCCCTGTCAGGCATGATGCACAATAATGGTGCGGCCGGACGCGAGCCGCTGTTTGGCACCGGCAATCGCGCCGCCATGGCCAGCGGCATCGGCGCCTTTATTGGTACGCTTGCCGCGGTTTATGCTCGCGGCGAAACCGGTCCCGGCCAGATCGTGCAGATCGATGCCGCCGAAACCGCCGCCGCCATGTGTTTCCCCTATGTGATGCAGCATATCTATAATGGCTCCGTGCGGCAGCGCACGGAACAGGCCGTGCAGGCGGGGCAGGTGCTTTGCCGCGACGGCTGGGTGTGCATCTGGATCTATAACTTCCGCTGGCATGCACTGCTGGGGGCGCTCGAGCTCCCCGAGCTCGAGCATGATCCGCGCTTTGCCGATCCCGCCGACCGGCGTGCCAATTGGGATACGCTGTTTGCCATCTTCCAGGCTAAGGTCGCCGATCTCGAGGCCGAGGCGCTGGTGGAACGGCTGCAACAAGCGCAGGTGATTGCCGCCAAGGCTTATCGCCCATCCGAATTGATCAACAGCCGCCATCTGCGCGAGCGCAATTATTGGCAGACCCTGGACGGCCGGACCGTTCTGGGGGCGCCCTTCCGCTTGTCAGCGACGCCACGCCAACTGCGCTCGCTGGCACCGGCACTGGGTGCGGGCCCGACCGAAAACCTCCCATCGGCGCGGCCCGCGCCCAGCGCGCCGCCTCGCCACGATAAGCCCCTGCAAGATATCCGCGTGATCGAGTTGACGACCGCGTGGGCTGGGCCGATGGCCGGCCGGGTGCTGGCCTATTTCGGCGCTGAATCCATCCATGTCGAAGCGCCCAACCGAGTCAATTCCTGGCGGCTCAACAAGGACAAACCCAATCCGGTCAACTTTCCCGATCGGGAGCCGGGCGCCCGCTGGTATGACCGCTCGTTCCTGTTCAATTCCCAGAACGTCAACAAGCTCAGCTGCATCCTCAACCTCAAGACCGAGGAGGGCAGGGCGACCCTGCGGCGCCTGGTTGAGGTCGCCGATGTGCTGATCTGCAATTTCCGGCCCAATACGCTGAAAAAGCTTGGGCTCGACTACCAAAGCCTCGCCGCCATCAAGCCCGATATCATCGTGGCCGAACTGCCCGCCTTTGGCGTGACCGGACCCATGTCCAACCATGCCGCGCTCGGGCCCACCATGGAAATGGCGGCCGGTATGTCGGCGATGATCGGCTATCCCGGCGGGCAGCCCGAAGTCACCGGCCCTTCTTATCTGGACCCCATCGGGGGCTTCAATTCGGCCGCTGCGATCCTCACGGCCCTGGTGCATCGCCAGCGCACGGGGGAGGGGCAATATGTGGAGATCCCGCAGGTGGAAGCGGCCATGCACCTGATCGGTGCGGAAATCCTCAAGGCCGCTGAGACCGGCGATGACCCGCCGCTCAACGGCAACCGCGTGCCCTACGCGGCCCCGCATGATGCCTTCCCCACGCTCGGCGATGATCAATGGATCGCCATTGCGGCCATGGACGAAGGGCAGTGGCAGCGGCTGTGCATGGAGATGGGCAGTCCCGAGCTGGCCACTGATCCGCGCTTCGCCAACCTCGATCGGCGGCGAGACAATGACGAAGCGCTGCGAGCAATCATCAGTGGCTGGACCACCGACAAGGACAAGCATGCCCTTGCCCAGCAGTTGCAAGCCGCCGGGATTGCCGCAGCGCCGGTGCAGAACCCCAAGGATCTGGCCGAGGATCCCTATCTCGGTTATCGCGGCTTTTTCACCGAGCTCGAGCATCCCGATGCCGGCCGGCACCCGCATCCGAGCCTGCCCATTCACCTCAGCGCCACGCCCGGCGCCCAGATCCGGTCCGCCCCCACGTTCGGCGGGCACAACCGGCATGTGCTGCAATCCATTCTGCGCCTGCCCCCCGAGGAAATCGCGCGCATCGAAGCGAGCGACGCCATGGGCACCGAACCTTTGGCGGGGGCTTGAGCCATGCTCGACAAAGCCGAATTTCCCCGCGAGCTAAGCGTGCATGTGCTGCTCGACGATGCCCCGCATTACAAGGGCTCGATCCATGATGATGCGGTGGCGCGGGCGCGCGGCTACAAGGCCGCGCTGATCCCCGGCGCCTTTGTCTATGGCCATATCAGCCGGCTCGCGATCGAGGCCTGGGGCATGGCCTGGGCGGAGCGCGGCGCCATGTCGGCGCGCTTCCGCAAGCCGGTCTACAACCACGACGATCTGATCGTTAAGGGCGAGGCGCTGGAGGATGATGGCGAGTTCCTGCGCAGCGCGGTGACCGTGCTGAATGGGGAGGGCGAAACCGTCGCCACCGGCTCCATTGCCCTCGCGCATGTGCCGCAACAGCCGACCCCCGGCCGAGAGTTGAGCTTGCTCCTGCCGCCCCAGGTTGCGCCGGCGGTCAATCCCGGTGAATTGCCGGTGGGCGCGCCGCTGCATAGTCGAAATCGCGTGCTGACTCCCGAAGACGTTGCCATCTCCAAAAGCGCCTTTGCCGAAAACCATCCGCTCTATGCACAAAGCGGCATCGTGCATTCGGGCATGCTGATGCGGCTGGCAATGGGCGACACCAATAGCGGTTGGAAGTTTCCGGCAGCCGTGGTGCTGGTGGAAACCGAAACCCAGCATTTCCGCCCGGTTTACCCCGTCCAGGCCATCCGCACCGCTGGCTGGATCGCCCAGACCTATGAACGCAAGGGCAAGCACTACTTCGTGGCCGAGGAATATTTCCTGGCTGACGGGGAGATCGCGGCGCGCTTCCGGAGAACGCAGATCTATGGCTGAGAACTGGATCGAAACGGTTGAGGGATTGTCGGTCAGCTACACCGCTTCCCCCAGCGCCGAGGATGTGGCGCGCTTTGTCGAGCTGAGCGGGGACGACTATGAGGCCCATACCGATGAGGCCTTCATGGCCGGCTCGCAGTTCGGGCGGCGCATCGCCCATGGCGCATTGCTGGTGGGCTATATGTCGGCCGCCGGCACCAAGGCGATCCGCGCGTCGCAAGGGCGGGGCAACACTACCGTGCCGGTGTCGCTCGGCTATGACCGGATGCGCTTTGTAGGGCCAGTGTTCTTTGGCGATACCATCACCGTGACCTACACGGTAACCGGTGTTGACGCGGAGCGCCGCCGCTCGGTGGCAACGCTCGAAGCGAGCAATCAGGACGGGCAAACCGTGGCTGTGGCCGAGCACATCATGAAGTGGCTGCATCCGGATGCAAACTAGCTGTTCGGGCCGCTTGCATACGGATGCATATAATGTAAGGTGAATGCAACGCATGGATAAGAACGGCACGCCAAGCCGTCGCCATGCCGCAAAGGGAGAAGCCCCATGACTAGAGCGGAGCTGGCCATGCCTGCTCGCGCGCGCGGCTGAGCGATGGAGCGTCAGCCACCCGCCCGCCGCGCCGACTACCGCTGGTTCTGTGTTGTTTCGCTGCGCTGGAACGACATCGACATCTTCGGTCACGTCAACAATGCGCGCTATTACGAGTTCTTCGACACGGCCGTGTTGCAGTTCCTGCACCAGCAAGATTTCGGCATCGGCACGGGCGGAGCGAGCCTGGTCGTGGCTGAAAATGGCTGCCGCTTCGTGCGCGAAATTGTCTTCACCGATCGGCTCGAGATGGGCCTGCGGGTGGAGCATGTCGGCTCCTCCTCCGTGCGCTACGGGCTTGCCGCCTTCACCAACGAGAACGAGACGGCCGTGGCCCAGGGCCACTTCGTCCATGTGTTCGTGGACACCCAAACCAAGCGCCCGGCGCCTTTGCCCGAACCGCTGCGCCAGCATCTGCAATCCATCCACCATCCCGCCTGAAAGATCCGACCGTGGCTACAGCTTCAACCATCAGATCCGTCGATGCCTTCCAGGTTGCCTGGAACCCCGGTGATCCGCCGGGCCGCCGCACCGCCTTTGTGCGCGTCACCACCACCGAGGGGCTGGTGGGCTATGGCGAGGCCTCGCCGATGTATGGCGGCGAGCACTCGCTCTGGGTGTTGCGCGATGCCGCGGACTCGCTGGTGGGGGCCGACGTGCTTGATCATGGCGTGATCTATGACCGCCTGCTGCACCGCTATATCAAGCTGGGGCCCGAAGGGGCGGTCACCGGCGCCTTGGCGGCGCTCGACATTGCGCTTTGGGACCTCAAGGGCAAGCTGTTCAACCAGCCCATCTACAAGCTGCTGGGCGGCGCCTGGCGCACCGAAGTGCCGTTCTATGCCTCGATCGGCGGCAATGCCAATCGTACCGTTGATGAGACGGTGCGGGTGGTCGAACAGCGCTGGCTGGCCGAAAAGCCGGCGGCGATCAAGATCCGCTGGGATGGCGACCGTACCCGGCAGGACTATGACATTCCCGGCGACATCGCCAAGGCCAGGGCCGTGCGTGAACTCGTGGGACCAGACTTCCCGCTCGCCTTTGATGCCAACAACCAATATTCGGTCGGCGGCGCCATCCGGGTCGGTCGCGCCCTCGAAGAGCTGGGCTATGTCTGGTTCGAGGAGCCGGTGCAGCACTACGATGTGCGCGCCATGGGCGAAGTGGCCCAGCGCCTCGACATCACCGTTTCGGCGGCCGAGCAGACCTATACGACCCAGGCCCTTGTCGACATGATCAATGCCGGCGTGCGCATGGTGCAGCCCGATATCGTCAAGATGGGCGGCATCACCGGGCTCATGCAATGCGCCGCCATTGCTTACGCCCATGGCGTGGAACTGGTGCCGCACCAGACTCAGCCTACGATCGGCCACATGGCCAATCTGCATGTGCTCGCGACCATCATGCACCTGACCAAGCCGGCCGAATTCGCCGATCCCGACACCCGCATGTATCCCGGCTTCCGCAATCCGCCCAAGCCGGTGGATGGCAAGTTCCAGATCCCCTCGGCTCCCGGCCTCGGGCTCGAACTGATCGATGCCGAACTCGAACAACGGCGCGTCCGCTAGAGCCGCGCGACCACAAGAACAAGAGGAGACCCCAATGACACTGAACCGCCGCAACTTCCTGGAACTGGCCGCAGCCGGCACCGCGCTTTCCGCGCTGAGCATTTCGGCCGCCCATGCCCAGGGCGACGATACCATCCGCATCGGCATTGCCGCCAACAATCCGCGTCACTCGGACCCCAACCAGACCACGCAAGGGCCGGACAACTGGGCCGTGGAGCAGATGTACGAGCAGCTGGTGCGTCCCGAAGATGGCAAGTTCGCGCTGACGCCGGAGGACTACCAGCCGGTGCTGGCCACCGAATGGACCATGTCCGAGGATGCCAAGACCTGGACCTTCAAGCTGCGCGAGGGCGTGCAGTTCCACCGCGGTTATGGCGAGATGACCGCCGACGACGTGGCGTTCACCTTCCTCAAGGCCAAGGATTTCGGCACTGGCCGGGTGATCTTCGCCAACATCGCCGATGCCGTGGCCAATGGCCCCTATGAAGTGGTGATCAGCCTGCACCAGCCCGATGTCAACTTCCTGGGCACGACGGTCTTCTCGCTCAACGCCAATATCGTGTCCAAGAGGGCTTATGAGGAAATCGGGGTGGAGAAGTTCACCACCGACGCCGTGGGCACCGGACCCTATGAATTGGCCAAGTACGATTCCGAAAGCGGCACCTATCTCAAGCGTTTCGAGGACTATTGGGGCGAGCCGGCCAAGGTCAGCAATATCGAGTGCCTGTATATTGCCGATACCACGGCGCGCACGCTGGCCCTGGTGTCAGGGCAGGTGGACATGATCGAGGCGGTGCGCGCACCAGGCTGGATTGACTCGATCCTGCAGCGCGACCCCAACATGAAGATCGACATGACGGTGCCGGGTTCGTTCAACACCCTTCATGTCAATCTCACCCGCGCGCCCTTTGACAATCTCCTGGTGCGCCAGGCGCTGATGCATGCAATCGATCGCAAGACCGTGGCCGATGCGCTGGCACCTATGGGTGGCGTACTGGTCGGCTTGCAGCCCGACTTCTTCCCGCCCGGGCTCAAGACCGAGGATCTGCCGCCCGAACTGCGCTACGAATATGATCCGGAAAAATCCAAGGCCCTCCTGGCTGAAGCGGGCTTCCCCAACGGGGTGAGCTTTGATGCCCTGTGTAGCCAGCGCGAGGATTATTCCTCGACCATGCTGATCGTGCAGGAGCTGATCCGACCGGCCGGGTTCAACATGAACCTCATTATCGGCGATCACACCGCCTACCACGCCGACAACCGCTCGGACAAAAACACCCTGGCGATGCATGCTTCGAGCTATCCGCCGATTCCGACCCAGATCTACATCCAGCAGCTCTATTCCAAGGCTGAGGTGAAGGCCGATGGCTCGGGCGGCGGCAATTACAGCCATTATGGCGTGGCCATCCCGGGTGTTGATGCACTGCTCGAGCAGGCGCTCAGCGCCACCGACTACGACACCTATCTGCAATTGTGCCGCGAGATCGAGCTGCAGGTGCTGCGCGACCTGCCCCTGATCGGTCTGTCGACACTGTCCTACACCATGGTGCGCAATCCGCGCCTCGACCTCGGCTACGAGGTGGAGAGCGGCTACGCACGGTGGCGACTACATCGCGCCACCAAGGCGTGATCCATGCCGGCGCCGGACCCATCCGGCGCCGTTCAACCAGGGAGGAGGAACCCATGGCTTTGAACAGACGGAGTTTTCTGGAATTAGCGGCAGCCACCACGGCTTTGACAGCCATTGGTGTGCAGGCCAGCCACGCGCAGGACGCCGATACCCTGCGGATCGGCATTGCCGCCAATGGCCCCCGCCACTCGGACCCGAACCTGACCACGCAAGGTTCAGACAACTGGGCCACCGAGCAGATGTATGAGCAACTCGTGCGCCCAGACGATGGGCGGTTTGCGCTGAAACCAGAGGAATACCTGCCTACGCTTGCAACGGAATGGACGCAATCAGAGGATGCCAAATCCTGGACGTTCAAGCTGCGCGAAGGGGTGCAGTTCCACCGCAACTACGGTGAGATGACTTCGGAGGACGTCGTCTTTTCGTTCGAGCGGGCTATCAAGGAAGGCACCAACCGCACCATCCTCTCCAATATCGAGAGCGTTGTCGCGACCGGGCCCTATGAGATCGCCATTACCCTCAAGCAGCCCGATGTGAACCTGCTGGGCACTTCGATCTTCAACAACAACACCTCCATCGTCTCCAAAAAGGCCTATGAGGAAATTGGGGGCGAGGCTTTTGCCACCGATGCGGTGGGCACCGGGCCATACGAGTTGGTGCAGTTCGACCCTGAATTCGGCACCCGCCTCAAGCGCCATGAAGGCTATTGGGGCGACAAGGCCAAAATTGCCAATGTGGAATGCGTTTATATCGCCGACACCACCGCCCGCACCCTGGCGCTGTTGGCTGGCGACGTGGACATTATCGAAGCGGTCCGAGCGCCTGGCTGGATCGACTCCATCCTGCAGCGTGACCCCACGCTCAAGATCGATATGACGACCCCGGGCTCGTTCAACACGCTCCACATCAACCTGACGCGCAAGCCCTTCGACAATCTGCTGGTCCGCCAAGCGTTGATGCATGCGATCGACCGCCCGGCGGTTGCCGCGGCACTGGCGCCGATGGGTGGGGTCATGGCGGGCCTGCAGCCCGATTTCTTCCCCGCCGGCTTCAAGACCGAGGATTTGCCGGCAGAGCTGCAATATCCCTACGACCCCGAAAAATCCAAGGCATTGCTGGCCGAGGCCGGTTTCCCCAATGGCATCAGCTTTGACTCGCTGTGCTCGCAGCGGGAGGATTATTCCTCGACCATGCTGATCGTGCAGGAGCTGATCCGCCCGGCCGGGTTCAACATGAACCTCATCATCGGCGATCACACCGCTTATCACGCCGATAATCGCTCGGACAAAAACACCCTGGCGATGCACTCCTCCAGCTATCCGCCGATCCCGACCCAGATCTATTTCCAGCAGCTGGCCTCGGCTTCGGAAGTGAAGTCGGACGGCTCAGGCGGGGGCAATTACAGCCATTATGGCGTGGCCATGCCCGGCATCGACGACCTCCTGAACCAGGCGCTGACCGCTTCGGATTACGAGACCTATCTAGACCTGTGCAAGCAGATCGAGCTGCAGGTACTGCGTGACCTGCCCCTGATCGGGCTCTCGACGCTGGGCTTTACGGCGGTGCGCTCGGCCAAGGTCGACCTCGGCTATGAGGTCGAGAGCGGCTATGCGCGCTGGCGCTTCCACCGCGCGACCAAGACGGTCTAACCCAATCCCCTATCCGGGCTCCCGACGGGAGCCCGGCCACTCCAAGGCGGTGCACTCATGGCCAGATATCTGCTTCTTCGATTGGGCGATGCCATCCCAACCCTGTTCCTGGTGTTGACCCTGGTCTTTATCGCCATGCGCATCCTGCCGGGTGATCCCGCGCTCGCCGCGTTGGGTGACGCGGCCTTGCCCGAACAACTGGCTGAGTTCCGGGAGCGCATGGGCCTCAATGTCCCGCTCTGGCAGCAATATTTCAATTTCCTCGGCGGCGTGCTGACGCTCGATTTCGGCCGCTCGCTCCTGTCCAACACGCCCGTGCTGACGCTGATTGCGCAGAACCTGCCCTATACGATCGAGCTGACCCTTGCCGCGATGGCCATGGGCATCGTCGCCGGCATTCCTATGGGCGTTTTGGCCGCCACCAATCGCAACAAGCTCCCCGACACTGGCGTGCGCCTGTTTTCACTGATCGGCTACGCCATTCCGGACTTTTTCCTCGGGGCGCTGTTGCTGATCACCTTTGCGCTCAATCTGGGCTGGTTCCCGATCAATGGCGCAGGCACTGATTTTGCCAGCCGCATGCACCATATCTTCCTGCCGGCGCTGACCCTCGCCTTCGTCAAGGCCGCGTTTCTCGGCCGGCTGACGCGAACGAGCCTGCTCGAAGTGCTGGGCAAGGACTATGTGCGCACCGCCCGCGCCAAGGGCGCCCGCGAAAAGCGGGTGATCTATAATCACGGGCTGCGCAACGCCATGCTGCCTATCACCACCGGGCTGGGCCTCAGCCTGCTCTCGACGCTCTCGGGCTCGGTCGCGGTGGAGCTGGTGTTCAACCGCCCGGGTATCGGGCGCCTCTTGATCGATGCCATCGCGCAGCGCGATTACGCGGTGATCCAGGGCGGCGTGCTGGTCTTTGCGGTTTTCGTGGTCCTCATCAACCTCCTGATGGACCTTGTTTATGTCGTCGTCGATCCTCGTGTGCGGGTGAGCTGATATGACTGTCGTAACCAACGATCCCGTTCGCCTCGCTCCCGCGCAGCCCAATGCCTTCCAGAAAGTGGGCAAGCTGCTGTTCGGGCGCATCGAAACGACGCTCGCCACCATCATGATCGGCATTTTCATCCTGGTGGCGCTGCTCGCGCCGTGGCTCGCGCCCTATGATCCGCTGGCGCAGTCGATCCTCAAAATCAACCGGCTGCCCAGCGCCGAGAATTGGCTCGGCACCGACCAGTTCGGCCGCGATGTGCTCAGCCGCCTCATCTATGGTTCGCGCAATTCGCTGCTGTTCGGCTTCATCTCGCCGGTGCTGGCTGCCTTGTTCGGCACCCTGCTGGGCGTGACGGCCGGCTATTTCGGGGGCATCACCGACCGGCTGATTTCGCGTGTGATCGATCTCTTGCTGGCCTTCCCCGAATTGCTGCTGGCGATCCTGATCGCAGCCGTGCTCGGGGGCGGGTTCTGGAACATCATCGCGGTGATCACCGTGGCCTTCATTCCCGGCTTTGCCCGTGTCGCGCGCGCCCAGACGCTCTCGATCAAGCAGGAGCCCTTTGTGGAATCGGCCATCGCTGTTGGCGTGCGCACCCCGGTGATCATCATCCGCCACATCATCCCCAATATCATGGCTCCGATCGTGGCGCTGATGACGCTGTGGGTAGCCTCGGCCATCCGCATCGAGGCCTCGCTGAGCTTTCTGGGCATCGGCACGCGCGCGCCCAATCCGAGCTGGGGCAACATCATCCGCGATGGCCTCAATAGCCTCTTTGGTTCGCCGTGGCCGATCATCGGCGCCGGCGTCGCCATTACGCTCGTGGTTCTGTCCTTCAACCTGGTCGGCGACGCGATCCGCGATGCGCTCGACCCCTCGACCGCCCGATAGGAGAAATCATGGCCAATACGGGTGCTCTTGCTGTTGAACGCGTCGTGCCCGATCCCGCGGCCGAGTCGGTGCTGTCCGTGCGGGATCTGCGCACATCCTTTCTGACCTCCAACGGGTGGGTGGAGATTGTTAAAGGCCTCTCCTTTGACATCGGGGCCGAGGAAACGGTCGCCGTGGTCGGGGAATCCGGTTCGGGCAAGTCGGTGACGGCGCTTACGATCATGCGCCTGCTTGATCCGGCCGCGAGCCGCGTCGAAGGCTCGGTGCAGTTGGAGGGTCGTGAACTCCTGACACTGCCGCCAGCGGAGATCCGCACTGTGCGCGGACGGCAGATGGGCATGATCTTCCAGGAGGCCATGACCAGCCTCAATCCGCTCCAGACCGTGGGCAACCAGATCGCCGAAGTGCTGACCATCCATGGTCAGTATTCGGGACAGGCGGCGATGCAGGAAGCGTTGCGGCTGCTCGAGCGGGTGCGCATCCCGGGGGCCGCGTCTCGCCTCAAGGATTATCCCCATTCGCTTTCGGGCGGCATGCGTCAGCGCGTGATGATCGCCATGGCGCTGGCCTGCAAGCCCAAGCTGCTGATCGCCGACGAGCCCACGACCGCGCTCGACGTCACCATCCAGGCTCAGATCCTGCAGCTGATCAAGCAGCTGCAAAAGGAAGAAGGCATGGGCGTGCTGTTCATCACCCATGACATGGGCGTGGTGGCCGAAGTGGCCGACCGCACCGTGGTGATGCTGGAAGGGCGCGCGGTGGAGTCGGACACCACCGAAGCCATCTTTGCCCGCGCGCAAAACCCCTACACCCGCGCCCTGATCGCCGCGGTGCCCAAGCTGGGCGAGGGCAGTGAACACGGGCCGCAGCATTTTCCCATTCTCGATCGCGCCACCGGTGTGATCGTGCCGGGTCGGCAGCGTCCCGATACGGTGCGCCGTGACGCCGAGCCGGTGTTGCGGGTGCGCGAACTGGTCAAGCGCTTCGATATCCCGGGGGGCCTATTTGGTGGGCCAACGGGCCGCGTTCATGCCGTCGAAAAGGTGAGCTTTGATCTGCGCGGCGGGGAAACGCTCTCGCTGGTAGGGGAATCGGGTTGCGGCAAGTCCACCACCGGCCGGGCAATCATGCGCCTCATCGAGCCGCAAAGTGGGGAGATCAGCATCGGCGGCACCGATATCCGCGCGCTCGACAAGGAGCGGATGCGCGGCATGCGCCGGCATATCCAGATGATCTTCCAGGATCCCTATGCCAGCCTTAATCCGCGCATCACCGTGGGCGATGCCATTGCCGAGCCCTTCCTGACCCACAAGCTGGGCACCAAGGCCCAGGCGCGCGACAAAACCATGGACCTGCTCAAGCGGGTCGGGCTCACCCCGGAAATGGCCAACCGCTATCCCGCGCAGTTTTCGGGGGGGCAGCGCCAGCGCATCTGCATCGCCCGGGCGCTGTCGCTCGAGCCCAAGGTGATCGTGGCCGATGAAAGCGTTTCGGCGCTGGACGTCTCGATCAAGGCGCAGGTGGTCAATCTGATGATGGACCTGCAGGAGCAGTTCGGGCTGTCCTACCTCTTCATCTCCCACGACATGGCCGTAGTGGAGCGCATCAGCCACCAGGTGGCAGTGATGTATCTCGGCGAGATCGTCGAGAAGGGTCCGGTCGCGGCCGTGTTCGGCAATCCGCAGCACCCCTATACCAAGCGCCTGATGGCGGCCGTGCCCGTCCCCGATCCTGCCCGCCGCTTGCAGGTGCGCCCCGTCAACAATGACGAGATCAAAAGCCCGCTGCGTCCGGTGGATTTCGAGCCACCCAAGCGGGAATACCGGGAAATCTCACCCGGCCATATCGTGCAGATCTGGGGCGATGACTGGAAGGTCTAGCGCCTTCTTCGTCCCCCGGCACCGAACAACAAGGATGTTTTCATGAGTTTTCAGGCCCTCGTCACTGACCGCAGCGCTGATGGGAAGGTTTCCTCGGCGCTCCAGACGCTCACCGACAATCGCTTGCCCCAAGGCAATGTCACTGTGGATGTCGATTGGGCCGGGCTCAACTACAAGGACGGGCTGTGCCTGACCGGGGCAGGGGGGCTGGTGCGCAACTATCCCCATGTGGCGGGTATCGATTTTGCCGGTACCGTGCGTGACAGCGAAGACAGCCGCTACAAGGCGGGCGACCCCGTGGTGCTGACCGGCTGGCGCGTGGGCGAAGCCCATTGGGGCGGCTATGCCCAGCGCGCCCGCGTCAATGCCGATTGGCTGGTGCCGCTACCCAAAGGACTGACGACGCGCGACGCCATGATCGTGGGCACGGCCGGGCTCACCGCCATGCTCGCCATCAACCGGCTGGAAGCGGCGGGGCTAAAGCCGGACGCCGGCGAAGTTCTGGTCACCGGCGCGGCCGGCGGCGTGGGGACCGTGGCGCTGTCGCTGCTGGGTAAGTTGGGCTACACGGCCGTGGCGCTGTCGGGCCGGCCCGAGCATGGCGACAGCCTCAAGGCGCTGGGCGCCGCCAGCATCCTGGCGCGCGACGAATTCCTCGCCCAGCCCGACAAACCGCTGGAATCGGCGCGTTGGGCAGCGGCCATCGACAATGTCGGCGGCCCCATTCTCGGCAAGCTGCTCAAGCAGGTCAAATATGGTGGCGCGGTTGCCGCGATCGGCAATGCGGCCGGCATCGAGCTCAACACCAATGTGCTGCCCTTCATCCTGCGTGCCGTGTCGCTGCTGGGCATCGACAGCGTCATGCAGCCCTATGAGGCGCGCATCGCGGCCTGGTCCCGCATCGCCGAGACCCTTGATCTGACCGCCTATGGCGCCATGGTCGAGGAGATCGGGCTCGACGGGCTGCCCGACGCGGCCGGGCGGATCCTTGCCGGCCAGGTCAAGGGCCGCGTTCTGGTGCGGACCCGCTGATCGATGACCCTGGTTATCGCCCACCAATACGGCGAGCGGCTGGCCGCTTCGGTGGCCGCCGAACTGCCCCAAGGCGTGCGCTTTGACGCCCTAGAGCCGACGCCGCACACCGCTTGGCAGGTGCCGCCTGAGGCTGACGTGCTGCTAGTCAGCCAGGACAGCGCCGCCGTAGGCCTCCATCCCGGCATGCCTGAGCCCGCCGGCTGGCCGTTCAATTTGCGCTGGGTGCATCTGCGCTCCACCGGCATCGACAAATACCCGGCCTGGGTGTTTGCCGTGCCAAAGGTGACGGTGAGCCGGGGCACTTCGGCTGTGCCGATCTCGGAATATGTGCTGGCTGCCATGCTGAGCGTCGCCAAGCGCATTCCCGAGATCTGGACCGATGCGCGCAGTGTCTGGCGGCACCACAAGCTCGGCGAGTTGCATGGCAGCACGCTGGGGATCATCGGCTTTGGCGAGATCGGCCGGGCGGTCGCCGAGCGGGCGCTGCCTTTTGGCATGACGGTGCTCGCGACCCGCCGCTCGCCTGGGCCCAGCGGCATGGATGGCGTCGAGATTGTTTCGCTTCCAGATCTCCTTGGCCGCGCTGACCATATTGCCCTTTGCGCGCCGCTGACGCCGCAAACCCGCGGCATGCTCGATGCAGACGCCTTTGCCGCGCTCAAGCCCGGCGCCCATCTCATCAACATCGGCCGGGGCGCGGTGATCGACACCGACGCACTGCGCGCCGCACTGGATGGCCCGCTGGCCTGCGCCACGCTCGATGTCACCGATCCCGAGCCGCCGCCCGAGGGCCACTGGCTCTACACCCATCCCCGGGTGCGGCTGTCTCCGCATATTTCGGGCAGTTCGCCCGAGAGTAATCGCCGCACCACGGCGTTCTTCATCGCCAATCTGGAGCGGTTCATGCGCGGGCAGGACCTCGAAGGTGTGGTCGACCCGTCCGAGCGCTACTGAGCGCCAGCCCGCTTATTCCCTTTCTCCCTTCCACAAGGATGCACCATGCCCCAATGGCTCAAGCGCGGAAAAAATGTTGAGGAGCGCGCCGCCGCCGATCGGCAGGTGCGCGCCACAGTTGAAACCATTCTGGCCGATATCGAAGGGCGCGGCGATGCGGCCGTGCGCGAACTGTCAGCGCGCTTCGACAACTGGGATCGGCCCGATTTCCGCCTGGCCCCGGCCGAGATCGACGCCTGCCTCGCCCAGTTGACGCCGCAAGACCTGCACGACATCGAATTTGCCCAGACCCAGGTGCGCAACTTCGCCCAAAAGCAGCGCGCGACCTTGCAAGATCTCGAAGTGGAAACCCTGCCGGGCGTGACGCTGGGGCATCGGCATGTGCCCATCAACGCGGTGGGCTGTTATGTGCCGGGCGGCAAATATCCGCTGCTCGCCTCTGCGCATATGTCGGTGATAACGGCCAAGGTCGCTGGTTGCGAGCGCGTCATCACCTGCGCGCCCCCGTTCAACGGCAAGCCCGCACCCGCCATTGTCGCCGCCCAGCACATGGCCGGCGCCGACGAGATCTATGTTCTGGGGGGCATCCAGGCCATTGGCGCCATGGCTATCGGCACGCAAAGCATCGATCCCGTCGACATGCTGGTGGGGCCGGGCAATGCCTTTGTCGCCGAAGCCAAGCGCCAGCTTTATGGCCGGGTCGGCATCGACCTGTTTGCCGGGCCGACCGAAACCCTGATCATCGCCGACGACACGGTGGATGGCGAAATCTGCGCCACGGATCTCTTGGGCCAGGCCGAGCATGGCCCGACCTCGCCCGCGATCCTCCTCACCAATTCCGAACAGCTCGCCCGCGACACGATGCGGGAAATCGAGCGCCTGCTCGCCATTCTCCCAACCGGGGAAGTCGCGCGCCAATCCTGGACCGATTTCGGCGAGGTGATCGTTTGCGAGAGCTACGAGGAAATGCTCGCCCAAGCTGACCGCATTGCTTCCGAGCATGTTCAGGTGATGACCGATCGGGACCTGTGGTTCCGCGATCATATCAGCAATTACGGCGCCCTGTTTCTGGGCCCGCGCACCAATGTTGCCTATGGCGACAAGGTGATCGGCACCAACCATACCCTGCCCACCATGAAGGCGGCGCGCTATACCGGGGGCCTATGGGTGGGCAAGTTCCTCAAGACCTGCACCTGGCAGCAGGTCACCACGGACGAGGCCTCGGCAGCCATCGGGGAATATGGCTCGCGCCTTTCCATGCTGGAGGGTTTTGTGGGTCACGCCGAGCAAGCCAATTTGCGCGTCAGGCGTTATGGTGGGCGCAATCTGCCCTACGGCACTGCCGCAGCGCCGCGCACTCAAGCAGCCGAGTAAGCCATGAAAGCCGTTATTGCCGAACTTGAAGCCAAGCGGGCTGGAGCCAGACTGGGAGGCGGGCAAAAGCGCATCGACACCCAGCACGGCAAGGGCAAGCTGACGGCGCGCGAACGGCTCGATGTGCTGCTCGATCCCGGCAGTTTCGAAGAATACGACATGTTCGTCACCCATCGCGCCACCGAGTTCGGCATCGGGGAAACCGTGATCCCGGGCGATGGCGTGGTGACGGGCTGGGGCACGATCGAGGGGCGCCTCGTTTATGTGTTTTCCCAGGATTTCACCGTCTTTGGCGGCTCCCTGTCGGAAACCCATGCCGAAAAGATCTGCAAGATCATGGATCTGGCCATGCAGAACGGCGCGCCGCTAATCGGGCTCAACGACAGCGGCGGCGCCCGCATCCAGGAAGGCGTGGCCTCGCTGGGCGGTTATGCCGATGTGTTCTGGCGCAATGTGCAGGCTTCGGGCGCCATTCCCCAGATCTCGGTGATCATGGGGCCCTGCGCGGGCGGGGCGGTCTATTCCCCGGCGATGACCGACTTCATCTATATGGTCAAGGACACCAGCTATATGTTCGTGACCGGCCCCGACGTGGTCAAGACCGTCACCAATGAAAGCGTGACCCAGGAAGAGCTGGGTGGCGCTTCCACCCACACCAGAATTTCCTCAGTGGCCGATGCGGCCTTCGAGAACGACATCGAAACCCTGCTTGAAGTGCGTCGCCTCTTCGGCTTCCTGCCGCTGGCGGCCGGGCAGAAGCCGCCGCGCCGCCCGACCATGGATCCGCTCAACCGCGACGATCTTTCGCTCGATACGATCATTCCAGACAGCGCCAACCAGCCCTATGACATGCGCGAAGTGATCGAGAAGGTTGCCGATGAGGGCGATTTCCTCGAGATCGGCAAGGATCACGCCGGCAATATCCTCTGCGGCTTTATCCGGCTCGATGGCCATCCGGTGGGGGTGGTGGCCAACCAGCCGCTGGTGCTCGCGGGGTGCCTCGATATTTCAGCCAGCAAGAAGGCCGCCCGGTTCATTCGCTTCTGCGACTGCTTTGAAATCCCCGTGCTCACCTTTGTCGATGTGCCCGGCTTTTTGCCGGGCGTGGCGCAGGAATATGGCGGCATCATCAAGCATGGCGCTAAGCTGTTGTTCGCCTATGCCGAAGCCACGGTGCCGCTCGTCACCGTCATCACCCGCAAAGCCTATGGCGGGGCCTATGACGTGATGGCGAGCAAGCACATCAAGGCCGATGTGAACTATGCCTGGCCCTCGGCGGAAATCGCGGTGATGGGAGCCAAGGGCGCAACGGAAATCCTTTATCGCTCGGAGCTGGGGGACAAGGAGAAGATCGCCCAGCGCACGGCCGACTACGAAGCGCGCTTCGCCAACCCTTTCGTCGCCGCCGAACGCGGCTTCATCGACGACGTCATCATGCCCCACGGCACCAGGCGGCGCGTGATCCGGGCGTTTTCGACATTGAGGCACAAACAGAGCCATGCGCCCAAGAAAAAGCACGGGAATATTCCGCTGTGAGGGGGGAACACCGGCGCGGCTCCCTCCCCCTCGCGGGGAGGGACGGGGTGGGGGGATGGATGGCCAAGCATCTCGCAAGGAAGCTCCGGCGCAACGCCACTTATGCCGAGCAGGATTTTTGGCAACTGACCTGGTCGCTGCGGCAGGCCGGCTGGCCATTTCGACGCCAGCAATTGCTGGGCAGCTACTATGTTGACTTCGCCTGCCTCAAAGCCGGTTTGGTCGTGGAGATCGATGGCGACACCCATGGATCCGACCGGGCGCAGGCAAAGGACGCGGTGCGCGATGACTATCTACGGGGCCGGGGTTTTACGGTTCTGCGGTTTACCAACGATGAGGTGACCAGCAATCCCGATGGTGTGTTCCAGGTCCTGAGTTCTTTTCTCGAAACCTTGCCATCCAGCCCCCCACCCCAGCCCTCCCCGCGTGGGGGAGGGAGCCCCGCCGGTGCACTGGACGGCCCACGCATGACTTCTGATGAGGACCAGCAATGACCATCACCAAACTCCTCATTGCCAATCGGGGCGAGATTGCTTGTCGGGTGATCCGGACGGCAAAGCGGATGGGGATCGCGACGGTTGCGGTTTATTCCGATGCGGACCGTGATGCCCTACATGTGCAGATGGCCGATGAGGCCGTGCATATCGGGCCGTCGCCGGCGCGGGACTCTTATCTCCAGATCGACAAGATCATCGGGGCCTGCCGCCAGACCGGGGCGCAGGCGGTGCATCCCGGCTATGGGTTCTTGTCGGAAAATCCGCGTTTTGCCCAGGCGCTGGAAGCGGCAGGGATCATCTTTGTCGGCCCGCCGGTCCGCGCGATCGAGGCGATGGGTGACAAGATCACGTCCAAGAAGCTCGCAGCCGAGGCAGGGGTGTCAACCGTGCCCGGGCATATGGGGCTGATCGAGGATGCCGAGGAGGCGGTCTCGATCAGCCAGTCCATCGGCTACCCGGTGATGATCAAGGCTTCAGCGGGCGGCGGCGGCAAGGGCATGCGTATTGCCTGGACCGATGCCGAAGCGCGTGAAGGCTTTGAGCGGAGCAAGTCAGAGGCGGCCTCATCCTTTGGCGATGATCGCATCTTCATCGAGAAATTCGTCACCGAACCGCGCCACATCGAGATCCAGCTGATCGGCGACAGCCACGGCAATGTGCTTTATCTCAACGAGCGGGAATGCTCGATCCAGCGACGCAACCAGAAGGTGATCGAGGAGGCGCCATCGCCCTTTCTCGACGAAGCGACGCGCCGGGCCATGGGCGAGCAGTCGGTCGCGCTGGCAAAGGCGGTGGGCTATACCAGCGCCGGCACGGTGGAGTTCATCGTCGATGCCGAGCGCAATTTCTATTTTCTCGAGATGAACACCCGCCTGCAGGTGGAACATCCCGTCACCGAGCTGATCACCGGCCTCGATCTGGTGGAACTGATGCTGCGCGTGGCGGATGGCGTAGCGCTGCCCCTGACGCAGGCCGAGGTCCAGCGGAACGGCTGGGCCATCGAATCGCGCCTCTACGCGGAGGATCCCTATCGCAATTTCCTGCCCTCGACCGGGCGGCTGACACGCTATCGCCCGCCCGCCCAGAGCCACGCGCCCGATCTGGTGGTGCGCAACGACACGGGCGTGTTCGAAGGCGGGGTAATCTCGACCTTTTACGATCCCATGATCGCCAAGCTGTGTACCTGGGCGCCCACACGCCTGCAGGCCGTAGAAGCCATGGCGGTGGCCCTCGACAGTTTCGAGGTCGAAGGGGTGGGCAACAACCTGCCGTTTCTGTCAACGGTGATGGACCAGGAGCGCTTCCGCGAGGGGCGGCTGACCACCGGCTATATTGCCGAGGAATTTCCGGACGGTTTTACTGGCGCGCAATTGCCACGCGGCCGGCTGATTGAGGTGGCGGCAGCGGCGGCCATGCTGCGGCTGACCGAGGAGGACCGCAAGGGGCTCGTGTCCCATTCCCCCATTGGCGGGGCGGTGGAAGTCTATGGCGAATGGGTGGTGGTGATCGAGGGCGAACAGGTGCCCGTCAAGCTGCACCGCCTCGATCCGGCCGGCAGCTGGGAGCTTAACCTCTTTGATACGGCGCTGACCGCCGCACGCTTTGCCTGGCAGCCCGGCGACAGTCTTGCGACCATTGAGTGGTCGACCGGCGAAACGGCAGTGCTCAAGGTCGAGCCCACCACATCGGGGGCGCGCATCCGCTATCGGGGGGCCGACCTCAAGCTTTTGGTGCTGCCGCCCCATGTCGCGGCCCTGCTCAAATACATGCCCGTCAAGACGCCGCCCGATATGAGCCGGTATCTCCTCTGCCCCATGCCCGGCCAGGTCGTCCGGATTGATGTGGCCGAGGGCGAGGTGGTGGAGGACGGCCAAACTCTGGCCATTGTCGAGGCGATGAAGATGGAGAACGTGCTCCGAGCCGAAAAGCGCGCCCGGGTGAGCAAAATCCACGCCGCCCCCGGCGCGGTGCTGGCCGTGGATGCGGTGATCATGGAATTCGAGGCGGTGTGATGCACATGCAGCCCTGGACTGCACCGCTGCCGCCGCTGTCGCCTCCCTCCCCCTTGAGGGGAGGGAATGAGGGAGGGGGTCGTTCCGTGATGAACCGAAGGACCCCCACCCCGACCCTCCCCTCAAGGGGGAGGGGGGCCCTCTCCATCATCCGTCCATCACGCGCACTCCGCCTGCGGCTCCCTCGTCTTCATGTTGTTGAGACGGAATGGGCAGGCGTTGGGGGTAATCATGTCTGACGCCAAAGCGAACTTCACCCACTGGGCAACCCTCGCCCAAAAGGAACTGCGCGATACTCCGGTGTCCGCGCTCAATCGGGATTATGGCGGCACGCGGGTCAAGCCGGTGTATTTCGCCGAGGATGCGCGTCAAATGAACGAGGTGCCGGGCGCCGAGCCGTTTACGCGTGGCATTCGGGCGACCATGTATGCCAACCGGCCCTGGACCATCCGGCAATATGCGGGCTTTTCCACCGCCCGGGAGTCCAATGAGTTTTACCGCCAGGCGCTGGAGCGGGGGCAGAAGGGGCTTTCGGTGGCCTTCGACCTTGCGACGCATCGCGGCTATGACAGTGACCATCCCCGCGTGGTGGGCGATGTCGGCAAGGCGGGGGTGGCCATCGACAGCGTCGAGGACATGAAAACGCTTTTCAACGGCATTCCGCTCGATCAGATGAGCGTGTCGATGACGATGAATGGCGCGGTGATCCCGGTTTTGGCCATGTTCATCGTGGCGGCCGAAGAGCAGGGCGTGCCGCAGGAAAAGCTCGAAGGGACCATCCAGAACGACATCCTCAAGGAGTTCATGGTCCGCAACACCTATATCTACCCGCCCGAGCCCTCCATGCGGATCGTGGGTGACATCATCGCCTATACCGCCCGGCACATGCCGCGGTTCAACTCGATCTCGATTTCGGGCTACCACATGCACGAAGCCGGGGCGACGGCGGTGCAGGAGCTCGCCTATACGCTGGCCGACGGGATCGAATATGTGCGGGCGGCGCAGGGGCGCGGGCTCGATATCGACGCCTTTGCCGGGCGGCTGAGCTTTTTCTTCGGCATCGGCATGAACTTCTTTCTCGAGATCGCGAAGCTGCGCGCGGCGCGCCAGCTCTGGAGCGAGATCATGACCGGGCTGGGGGCCAAGGACCCGCGCTCGAAAATGCTGCGCACCCATTGCCAGACTTCGGGTGTGTCGCTGACCGAGCAGGACCCGCACAACAATATCATCCGCACGACGATCGAGGCGCTGGCGGCCACCCTGGGCGGCACGCAGTCGCTCCACACCAATTCCTTTGATGAAGCCATTGCGCTGCCCACCGAATTTTCGAGCCGGATCGCGCGCAACACCCAGCTGATCCTCCAGCACGAAACCCGCATCACCGATGTGGTCGATCCTCTGGGCGGCTCGTTTTATATCGAGGCGCTCACGGCCGAACTCGTTGCCGGCGCCAAGGCGCGGATCGGGGAAGTGGAGGCGATGGACGGCATGACGGCGGCCGTCCAAAGCGGTGGCCCCAAGCTCGCCATTGAAACCGCGGCAGCGCAGCGCCAGGCCCGCATCGATCGGGGCGAGGACGTCATCGTGGGGGTCAACCGCTTCCGGCTCGATGCCGAAGAGCCGCTCGCCACCCGCCAGATCGACAATGCCAAGGTGCGCGACGAACAGGTCGCGGCCCTCGAGCAGGTGCGCCGCACCCGCGACGAGGCCCTCTGCCAATCCATGCTCGCGGCCCTGCGGGAGATGGCGGCCATGGATGAAGGCAATTTGCTCGAGGCCGCCATCGCGGCGGCGCGCGCTCGCGCCACGCTCGGGGAAATCAGCGCCGCGCTGGAGGACGTGTTTGGCCGTCATTCGGCCACGAACCGGGTGATATCGGGCATCTATGCCGCCAGCTACGAGGGCGACCCCGAATACAGCACCGTCGCCGGGCGCGTTGCTGCGTTCAAGGCGAGCCGGGGCCGGGCGCCCTCGCTGCTGGTGGCCAAGATGGGGCAGGACGGGCACGATCGCGGCGCCAAGATCATCGCTTCGGCTTTCGCCGATCTGGGCTTCGCGGTGCATCTGGGGCAATTGTTCCAGACGGCGCAGGAGGTGGCCGATGATGCCGCCAGGCTCGATGTCGATGCCGTTGGCGTATCGTCGCTGGCGGCCGGGCACCTGACGCTGGTGCCTGAATTGATTGCGGCCCTGCGCGAGCGGGCACTTGGCGACACCACCGTGATCGTGGGTGGCGTGATCCCGGAAGGGGATTACGCCTTCTTGCTGGATGCTGGCGTGGCGGCCATTTTTGGCCCCGGCACCAATGTGCTGTCCGCTGCCTTTGCCCTCCTGGACCAGATCGAGGGCCGGCTCAGCAACCGCTAACCGGTCAGTTCTTGTCGACGGGCCTCGAGCGCATGCGGGACACCGTTTCGCGCTCCGCCCGCTTGCCGCGCAGCGGCGGCAGGCCGCGATCGAGCAGCGCCATATCCTCGAGCACCATGTCGCCCATGCGCTTGAAGGCGATATCGAGGGCCCCCGCCCGATGCGCCGAGCGCAACAGTCCCTCAAGACTGCGGGCGGGATGATTGAGGGGCAGCGGCTCTTCGGGGAAGACATCGGTCGCCGCGCGGATATGACCGCGGCGCACCGCCTCCATCAGCGCGTCGAAATCCACCACGTCAGCGCGGCTGAGGAGGATGAACGCGGCGCCCGGGCGCATGCTGTTGAACGCCTCGGCGCCAAGGAACGCCTTGTTTTCCGAGGTTACGGCAGCGACGACGAACACGAAGTCGCTTTGCGTCAGCACGTCGTCGAGCGTCGCCGGAACCACGCCATGCTCTTGGAGCAGCGATGGTGGCAGCCAGGGGTCGAACACGCGAACCCGGGCGCGAAAGCCGGCGAGGAGCCGGTTGAGCGTGCGGCCCAGATCGCCAAAGCCGATAATCCCGATCTCCGAGCCGCTTAGCAGCCGGGCGCTCCGGTTGCCGTCGCCACCCCAAAGCTCAGTGCCGGTGCGGAAGGCCGCATCATTGCCGCTGATCCCGCGCGCCAGATCGAGCGCGAGGCCGAGGCCAAGCTCCGCTACCGGCTCGGCAAACACCGCTCCGGTGGTGACCACATGGATGCCCCGCTCGAACAACGTGTCGTAGGGCATGTTGTTGATGAGATTGCTTTCGACATTGAAGATGCAGCGCAGATTGGTGAACTGGTCGAGAACCGCCGGGGAGATGGGCGGCTGACCCAGGATATAACGCGCTACGGCGAGACTTTCTCCGGGGACGGCATCGAGCTCGGTTGGCTCGATCTCGAGCACCCGATAGCGGGCAAACAGCGCGGCGCGCGCTTCGGGGGTGAAGATGAGATCGGTGCTGCGGGGATGGGGCGCGCTGATGATGAGAGGTTTGGCGTCGGAGGGCATAGGGCACCATGGCGCGGCAAAGGCGTGCCGGGGCGCGCTTGCCGCCACGGTCACACCCGTTCTGCCGGTTGTTGGGAGAAAGGCAGGCGGCGGAACGCTCCGGGAGCGCCCCGCCACGGCGATCGCTGGGCTGAACTATTGGCAGGCGCCGGGATCGGCCTGGGTGCACTTGTTGAATTCGAGATAGGTGAATTCTTCCACCGGCTCGCCTTCGATCAGCTTGATCATCAGGTCGGGGGCCTGGTGGCCCATCTCGAAGGGCTGCTGGGCCACATTGGCGTGCGAACGGCCTTGCTTGAACGCCTGGACCTGGGTGTCGAGCAAGTCCGAGGATACGATCACGATCTCCTTGGATTGGAGCTTGTCCATGATCGGGTCGGTGACCTGGGTATAGGCCTGCGGGCTGAACTGGGCCCAGCCGCCAACGAGGAAGAGGGCGTCGATATCGGGATTGGCGGTCAGCACGTCGGTGAGCTGCGTATTGGCCAGCGCCGAGTCGTCATTGGTGTAAACGGGGCAGCCTTCCACTTCGGTCCAGCCACCCTGGCCGGTGAGGCGGTCGGTGTTTTCGGCGCCCGCGAGCGTGTCGCGCGCGCCGGCGACGCGCTCATTGATGTTGGCCGCCGCCACATTGCCGAGCTGGAAGCAGACCGTGCCGCCCTCGGGCTTGAGCGCCATCAACTCCTTGGCGATTTCCTCGCCCAGCAGATAGTTGGAGTGCCCAATGAAGCCCTTGCGCAGATCGGCATCGGCTTCCAGCAGATCGGCATCGATGGTCATGATCGGGATCGTGGGGGCACGCTGTTTCAGCAAGTTCGCCATGGCCGGGGCGTTGGACGGCGAGATCGCCATGGCGGCAACGCCGCGGGTCAGCAGATCGTCCACAATCTGCACCTCGCCTGCTTCATCCGATGACAAGGCGGGGCCGGTATAGGTGCAGATATACTCGGAATCCGGGTTTTCCTCGTTCCACAACTCGCAGCCCTGGTGCATCTCCTCGAAATAGGGATTGTCGAGGCCCTTGACGACGATGGCGAGTTCTTTCTTGTCCTGCGCCATGACCGGGTTGCAGGCCATGACGAGGGCGCTGCCGGCGAGCAGCAGCCACAGTTTGGTGTTCATTGTCTCACTCCCATATTCTCAGCTCGGGCTCGTTGGCCCGCAACAATAAGCAGACACGGGCAACACGCCCGCTCCTCAGTCGGCTTCAATAAAGTCGGGGTCTTCAACTGGCTGAAAAGCCGCCAGCCTCCTCACAATACAATGCTTAGTACCCGCAAGCGCGAAGTCAACTGGCTAGTTCGAGCGGTTGTGCTTGGCTCAGCCGAGCAGGAGCATTGACGTGCCCGACTGGGCCAACCTAAGCTTGCCGGCAAAGGAGGCGGGCAAACCGCCGGGGCGAGGAGCGATGGCATGAGCGTGTTGGAGCTGGACCACGTGTCCAAGCACTATGGTGCGATCCAGGCCCTGAGTGATGTTTCCCTCACGCTCAATGCCGGGGAATGCGTGGGGCTGGTGGGCGACAATGGCGCGGGCAAGTCGACGCTGGTCAAGATCATCGCCGGTAACTTCCACCCGAGCAGCGGCGAAATCCGGATCGATGGGCAAAAGACCGATCTGCATAGCCCTAAGGACGCGCGCACCAAGGGAATCGAGATCGTCTACCAGGACCTGGCGCTGGCCGACAATCTGACCGCGGCCGCCAATATCTTCATGGGCCGCGAGCTCACCAATGGCTTTGGCATTCTCGATTATCGCGGCATGTACAGGCGGGCAGGGGAGCTGTTTGCCGAGCTGAAGTCCGAAACCCGGCCGCGCGATGTGGTGCGGCGTATGTCGGGCGGGCAGCGCCAGGCCGTGGCGATTGCGCGAACGCGGCTATCCAACCCCAAGATCGTGCTGATGGACGAGCCGACGGCGGCCATCAGCGTGCGCCAGGTGGCCGAAGTGCTCAACCTCATCCGGCGCCTCAAGGACCAGGGCATGGCCGTAGTGCTGATCAGCCACCGCATCCCCGATATTTTCGAAGTTTGCGACCGGCTGATCGTGCTGCGGCGGGGGCGTAAGGTTGGCGACAAGCGCGTCGCCGACTCCTCGCCCCAGGAGGTCACCGGCCTCATCACCGGCGCCATTGAACAGGTCTAGGGAGCAACAGAGATGGCCGCCGATTCATCCCTTTCGAGCGCGATCGACCAGCAAACCCATCGCGGTTTCCTCCCCTGGCTGCTTAGCCGGCAAGTGTTCTGGGTGGTGGTCGCTACCCTCGGGGCCTGCCTCTTCCTGTCGCTCTACACCTCGACTTTTGGCACGGCGCAGAACCTCTTTAACGTCACCCGCAATTTTGCGTTTGTCGGCATCATCGCGCTGGGCATGACGGCGGTGATCATGACGGGAGGGATCGATCTTTCGGTTGGCTCGACCGTGCTGGTCGCCGCCATTGTCACCAGCACGCTGATGGCCAGCGGGCTGCCATTGGGTATCGCCATGCCGGCAGCTTTGGGGGCAGCGCTGCTGATCGGCCTCGTCAACGGGGTCTTTGTCGCGGTTCTGGGCATGCCCCCTTTCGTGGTGACGCTGGGCATGATGTCGATCGCCCGCTCGCTGGGCATGGTGCTGTCCAACAACAAGCTGATCTACGAATTCGGGCCCGACCAGGGGCTGCTGTTTGCCATTGGCGGCGGCTCGGTGGTGTTCTTTGGGCTCCCCGTGCCCAATCCGCTGCTGGTGATGATTGCCCTGGCGCTGGTCACCGGCTTTGCCTTTCGCTGGACCAAATGGGGCCGCCATGTACTGGCCATCGGCGGCAATGAACATGCCGCTGTCCTCACCGGCATTCCGGTCCGCGCCGTCAAGGTTTCGGTCTATATGTTCGCCGCCTTCACCGCGGGCCTCACGGGCTTTCTCGAAGTGGGCTGGCTCGGCGGCGTCAGCACCGGGCTGGGCACCGGCATGGAGCTGACGGTGATCGCCGCGGCCGTGATCGGGGGCGCCAATCTCTCTGGCGGCAGCGGCTCGGCGCTTGGGGCGGTGATGGGCGCGGCGCTGATCGAGGTGATCCGCAACAGCTTGATCCTCCTGGGGATCAGCACGTTCTGGCAGGGCACCTTTGTGGGCTCGGCCATCGTGCTCGCGGTCGCCTTCAACAAGCTGCGCGACAAGGACACCAGCGAGTAGCGGGGCAGGGAAGCCCCTAACTCTCGAGGATCTTGCGCGCGATCGCGGCGGCTTGCACCCGGATATCGGGCACGGCCTCGATCTCGAAGAACCGCCCGCGCGTCAGCGGACCGAGCGCCAGCAGGTGCCGCGAGGGCTGCCCTTCGGCATTGACCACAAAGCAGTCGGGGCTGACATCGAGCCCGATATGGAGCGGGTCGGGGCGGGCGGCGCCGCTGGCCACGAGGTCGCGGATCACCGGACTGGAGCTCGAAAGCACATCGACGCTCACCCCGCCGCAATCATAGACCCGGGCGATATCGAGCGTTTCGCGCTCCTGCGTGCCCCGGCGGCGGATGGTGGCACGGACCCCTTCTGGAGCGCGGTCGATGCCGACAAACTCGGCCGCGACGAGGCTCACCTGACCCTCGGTGACCGCTTCCTCGAGACGCTGATGCAGCTCGGGTGGCAGCCGGTGGCGGTGAATGTTCCACCACGGCCGCAAATGGCGCAGCGCCTGGCGACGCGTGTGATCGGACCAGCTCTGCCAGATGCGCTGGTTATAAGGGCGAAGGCCATCAACGACGCTGCGCCAGTCGCCACCATTCGCCTCGGTCTGCGCCACAAGGCCCCGGAACCAGCCCATGAATTCGGGCAGGGACGCGCCAAAGGGCACATCGGCCTCCGCGATGCTGAGCGGGGGAATATCGCGGTGCCCCTTGGGCAGCAGCCCATTGCGCGACACGACGAGCGTTGGGCCGCGATGCTCGGCTTTCGCTAGGGACAGCCAGGCATCTACCATGGAAAGACCCGAGCCCAGGATCATCACCGGCGCATCTGGATCAAGCGGCGTATCGGCCTCCGAACCGACGCGCACGGCAATGCCGCGTCCCCGGGCCGGCTGGGTTTCGTGACCCACCGCCAGCACGGCAAAGCGGCTGGTGATGTTCGACCCGTTGGCGAGCAGCGTTTCCACCTCGTCGCGGCCTTCGGTGAGGCGCACAACTTCTTCGTTAAGCACGACGAGCCGCCCCGGTCGCGCCTGGGCTGCTTCGGCAAGCACATCCTCGAGATAAGCCCCATACAGCCGGCGCGGCACGAAGACCCAGGAGCCGGTGGGCGCCGGATAGTCCCGGGCCTGCAGCCAGCGCCAGAAATGATCGGGATCATCGGCAAAGGCGCTCATGCCGCGCGCCGGCACATTGACCTTGTGGTCGCGCTGGGTCGCGGAATAAGCGACGCCTTGCCCAACCTGTCCCCGGCGCTCCAAAAGGGTCACGCGGATATAGGCGGCCGGGTCGCGCAGCAAATGGGCGGCCAGCAACACGCCGCTGGCACCCCCGCCGATGATAGTCACTGCCAGCTCTCTGTTGCTCATCGAGAGCCTCCCTAACTATGCCCGGCTATGGACCCGTAGCCTCTAGCGACCCAAGCGCGCACAGACAAGCCACGCAGGGATGCCGCGCTTCCGAGGGGAACGTCCAGTGAAGCATCGACGTTGCCACCTCACTTTTCCCGAGAAGCCTTCTGACCTTAACCTCAAGAGCTCTAAACCTCAGGGCCATACGACCAAAGCATAGCTTTTCACGCCGCGCGGCAACTGGTCTCAAGAAGCTGCGCTTGCGCAGCGGCAACACCAGAGGTGTTTTGCCATGCCCTGGCTGCGCGTGCATGTTAACGGCGGAACGGCTCGCCCGAACTGCTGCCGAAAAGGAAACCACCCATGGCTGACGACAACACCACGAGCCTGCGCGACGCCGCGCTGCATTTCCACGAATATCCCAAGCCCGGCAAGCTCGAGATCGTGGCGACCAAGCCCCTCGCCAATACCCGTGATCTGTCGCTAGCCTATTCGCCCGGCGTGGCGATTCCCTGCGAGGAAATTGCCGCCGATCCCCAGGCCGCCTACAAATACACCTCCAAGGGCAATCTGGTTGCCGTGATTTCCAACGGCACCGCCGTGCTCGGCCTGGGCAATATCGGCGCGCTGGCCTCCAAGCCGGTGATGGAAGGCAAGGCGGTGCTGTTCAAGAAGTTCGCCGGCATCGATTCCATCGATCTGGAGGTCAACGAGCAGGACCCCAAGCGTTTCATCGAGATCGTGGCCCCGCTCGAACCCAGCTTTGGCGGCATCAATCTCGAGGACATCAAGGCCCCCGAGTGCTTCGAGATCGAGGAAGCGCTGCGCGAGCGCATGAACATCCCGGTGTTCCATGACGACCAGCACGGTACCGCCATCATCGTGGCCGCCGCCGTGATCAACGCCATGCGCCTTGTGGGCAAGGACATCGCCAAGGCCAAGATCGTCACCTCTGGCGCGGGCGCTGCCGCTATTGCCTGCATGAACATGCTGATCGCCGTTGGTGCCAAGCGCGAAAACATCTGGATCGCCGATAGCAAGGGCCTCGTGACCCGCAAGCGCGACAACTCCGTCGATCGCTGGCGCGGTGCCTTCGCGCAGGACACCGACAAGACCGAGCTCAGCGAAGTCATGGCCGGGGCCGATATCTATGTCGGGCTGTCCAAGGCCGGCGCGCTCAAGCCCGAAATGATGCGCGACATGGCGCCCAATCCGCTGATCCTGGCGCTGTCCAACCCCATCCCCGAGATCATGCCCGAACTGGCGCGCGAGGCGCGGCCTGACGCGATGATCTGCACCGGGCGCTCGGACTATCCCAACCAGGTCAACAATGTCCTCTGCTTCCCGTTCCTGTTCCGCGGCGCGCTCGATTGCGGCGCGACCGTCATCAATGAGGCGATGAAAGCGGCGGCTGCCGAAGCGATCGCCCAGCTCGCCCATGAGCCGGGCCTCGAAGCCAGCAGCCATGGGGTGCCCGCGATTTTCGGGCCGGACTATCTCATCCCCAACCCCTTTGATCAGCGCCTGATCCTGCGCATCGCCCCCGCTGTCGCCAAGGCAGCGATGGAAACCGGCGTCGCCCAGCGCCCGATCGAGGACTGGGCCGCTTATCGCGACACGCTGCACCGGTTTGTGTATCGCTCGGGCCTCGTCATGAAGCCCATGATCGAGCGGGCGCAGGAAAGCCTCAAGCGTATCGCCTTTGCCGATGGCGAGGACGAGCGGGTGCTGCGCGCCACCCAGGTGCTGCTGGAAGACAAGATGGGCCGCGCCATCCTGATCGGCCGCCCTTCGGTGATCGAGCAGCGCATCGCCCGCTTTGGCCTGACGCTGGAGGCCGGGCGCGATTTTGACGTCATCAACCCCGAAGACGATCCGCGCTATCGCGACTATGTGGACCTGTTCCACTCGCTGGTGGGCCGCAAGGGCGTCACCCCCGACACCGCCCGCACCATTGTGCGCACCAACACCACGGTGATTGGGGCCTTGGCCGTCAAGCGCGGCGAAGCCGATGCGCTGATCTGCGGCCTACAGGGCCGCTTCATCAAGCATGCGCGTGATATCCAGTCGATCATTGGCCTCGCGCCGCAGTCGCGCCAGCTGTCGGCGCTTTCCATGCTGGTGATGAGCCGGGGCGTGTTTTTCCTCGCCGACACCTATGTCAACATCGATCCCAGCGCCGACGAGATCGTGGCCATCACGCTGCAGGCGCGCGACCACCTCAAGCGCTTCAATATCGAGGCGCGGGCGGCGCTGCTGAGCTATTCCAATTTTGGCTCGCGCGACGGCGCCACGAGCCTCAAGATGCGCGAAGTGTTCGAAAAGCTGCAACAGGTCGCACCCGACCTTGTGGTCGATGGCGAAATGCAGGGGGATCTGGCGATCAACGAAAACCTGCGCGAGCGCTATGTCCCGAACTCGCTCCTGCGCGGCGAAGCCAATCTGCTGATCTTCCCCAATCTGGAAGCGGCCAACCTGTCCATGACGCTGCTCAAGGAACTCAACAACGCCCTCCCGATCGGCCCCATCCTCATGGGCACCAACCAGCCCGCCCACATCCTCGCCCCCTCCGTCACCAGCCGCGGCATCGTCAACATGGCCGCCGTCGCCGCCAGCGAAGTGGGGGTGGGCTAAAGCCACACCCGGGCGCAGTCCGGTGATGGGCTGCGCCTTTCATTGCAGGAGGGGCTAGGAAGCCGTCGCGCGCGCTTGCACAAAGCCGAGCAGCGCCGCGTCCGCGCGATCGGTCACCTCGGCAATGACCCGGTCTGGACTGAGTTGCGGCTCGGCTCGCGCAATTGCGGAAAGTCTTCTGGCTGCAAGCTGCGTCAGTAGCTTGTTGGGTGCTCTGGCGGCCGGGTGATGTATCAAGAGATTGGCACGGCCTTCGTAATACTTCTTGCCGCCCGTGATCTTGAAATAAAGCTCTTTCGCATTGGTGGGAAAGAGTTCCTTCCATCGGATCTGCGTGCTGAGTGCCTCAGACCAATCGAGCCATTTGGTGTGATGCAAGGGATGAATAGGCTGGGCCGCAATCCAGGGCGTTCGCAGCGCATCGGCGACGATGGCACCGTGCATGGCTTCGGTAACGAGACGCTCCAGACCGGCAATAGTGCTGAGCGTTTGCTGCACAGGTGCCGTGGGGTCGATGAACTTCACGCCCGCAAGGGCACAAGCCTCTTGCCAGTGGCCTCTCGCAAGGCTTTCAAAATGCGGCATGAAGCCAGTGCCGGATCGGCTGGCTCGTCCGATGGGGTAGATCTTGCGTAACAGAACGGCGCTGTCGCAAATGGCGAGCCCGGGGGGAAGTCTGAGCAGCTGTGCCGTGCGCGGTCCGCGCACGAAGACGGGCGACCAGCTGCCATCATGCAGATTGGGCAGCTTGCTATAGCCGCCATAACCCGAGCCGATAATGAATTTGCGCGAGGTGGAGGGCAGGAAATCCCAGATGATCGAGCCGATGCCGAGAAAGAGTTCGCTATCATCCTCGTCCAAAAATCCGCTGGGCAACAGGTGGGGCCACAGATAGGTGTTCAGTTCATCGCCGAAATTGGGCGTGTGGCCGCGGTAGTAAACCAGCTTCACTTGCTGCTTCTCCGCTTTGAGATCATGTCCCAGATTGCGTACAGCTGCCGGTGCGCCAGCAACCAGGCAACGCTGCCATACACTAAGGCGCCGACCGCCACCGCCGCGATTATCCGCGCCGCCGGGTCGGTGAGTGGCCAGGCCGCCGACGTAAATTGAATCGAAACGGCCATGGCCAGCGTAGCGAGAACGGGTACCCGGAAGCCCCAGAGATAGCAGAGCATCGGCATGTTCAGAATGCGCGCCACCATATGCACGGATGGCAGCCACATCAGATAGGTCTGGATGGCCAAGCCAATGCTGAGTTCGGCAACGCCAAAGCGGAAAAGCAGGACGATGCAGATGCCGGTCGCCAGCTGGCGACCCACCAAATAATAGAGCCACAGATCCGCATCGCCATTGCTGTTGATCAGCGAGCCTTGCAGCACCCCGATACAGGCCAATAGTCCAATGGCACAAAATGCCTGCACCACCGGCACCGCCTCACGCCAATGCGCACCGAAAAGGAATGGTACCAAATCCGGTGCGATAAGCGCCACGCCGGTGAACACGGGAAACGACACCGAAGCGGACAGGAACGTAGCGATGAGAAAGGCCTTGCGCCGCAACTCCGACTCGTCCTGCATGGAGGACAACAGGGAGAACGAGACCGCGTTGAGCGGTCCGGCCATGACATCGCTCAACAACTGGAAAATGCGCCGCGAGAAGCCGAACAGGCCTAGTGCATAGGGACCCAGCAGGCTCCCGATCAGCAATTGGTCGATGTTGATGCTGTTGATGAAGTTAGCGCCCGTGGCAAAGCCACCAAAGCGTGACAGCTCCTGCAGGGCTGACCGGCGGAAGGAGACGCGTGGCAGCCATTTGGCGCTGACCAGGCAGGCTAGGGTGGCCGCGGCCGAGGAAACAAGCTGGGCCAAGGCGAGCGCCCAGAGCCCGTAGCCGGCAAACAACACAGCCAGGCAAACCACAGCGCCCGCAAGCGAGGCCACCACGGTGCGCAAGGCGAGTTTGTGGAACAACATGGTTCGAACAAGCAGGGCGTTCGGCACGATGGCGACGAGGTCGAGCACGATCTTGAGCCCTAGCACGGGCATCAGCACTGCAAGCAGAGGCTGACCCATGGTCTCCGCCAGCGGTCGGGCGAGCAGGCACACCAGCGCATAAAGCAATGCAGCCAGCCCGGCACCCAGCCAGAACACGACGTCAAGATGCGCCGCGGTGATGTTGGCGCGCTGAATGAGCGCTTGTCCGAAACCGGTCGGCGCCACCGCGCCGAGCAGGGCGATGATCGTGCTGGCAAGGGCGACGATGCCGAAATCATCGGGACCAAGGGCACGCGAGGTTGCCAGAAACACTCCGGCGCTAACCAGCCCCGGCGTAAGGCTGCTGAAGACCGACCAGAGCACCCCGACAACGGCCGCGCGGCTGCGGGAGCCGGCGAGATGGAGGTCTACCTGCGCATCATAGGCCATCAGACACGACTTCCCGGGTGGTCTTGCAGAGCCACACAGCCGCGTACCCTACCAATTGGCAGCGTCTCGACGCACCGTCGCGATGGCGGTGCAAAGCGTCACGGGGAACCGGAACGGAAAGGATGGATCGGCTGCCGCTAGCTTTCGCAGCATGCCGAGATCGGGCAGCGACAATCGGATGAGTTGGCGGAGCAGAAGAAAGGTATAGGCCCGCTCAATGAGCTTGAGGGTGCGCCCGGCGATGTCGCGTTGTTCATCGTCCAATTCCACCTCGCTTAGGACGCGATGCCAGAGAAGTTTGAGGTAACCGTAGCGGCTCACAGTTTCCTTCTTGGACCAGTCGAAAGCAGACATATAGATATTGACGCCGGTGCCACAGACCACATTGACCGAGCAGGAGAAGCTCGCGCCGCCTGCCAACTGCCCCAGCTTGATCCAGAACAAGTAGTCTTCCCCTGCCGCACGCAAGCTCGTGTCAAAACGCATATCGGGGGCGGCCCGCAGGCGGTACACCACCGTCGAGGTCTGGCTGAGATATTCACGCAAGTAAGCGGCGAGGAGGGTCTCGCGGTCCACGAGCGCCCTCGTTCCGCTCCAAACGACACCCGATGCGCCCCGCTGCCATTCTGCCATGGTGTTGAGTTCGCCAAATAGACTGTGCTCCCAAACCTGCCGGGTGTGATCGCAAAAATAAAACGATGCCTCTGACCCGAGGCACTCCAGCGCTTCTTGCAGATGAGGTGGCGCCCATTCGTCGTCGGAATCGAGGAAGGCAATAAACTCCGCGCCCAACTCGACCGCCCGATCGATGCCGGTGTTGCGAGCGGCGCCGGGGCCACCATTCGACTGTTCGATCAGGATGAGCTCGTGCGGGAAACCCGACCGCACGAGGGCGAGTTCATCACTTGCCCGGATCGGGGACGCATCATCGACAACAATCACCGTAAGCTTGATAGCGCCCGCAAGCTCCTGCGCCGCAACCGAACGTAGTGCCCGCGCGAGGATACCGGCTTCCTTTTGGTAAAAGGGGATGACGACGGCGACGAGGATTTGTTCGCCGCTTGTGCTGCTATGGCCGGGCAAAGTACTCGCTCCGTAGTTTGGGGGTGAGCAGGCGCAGCTGGGCGAGAAGCCGGAGCTGAGCCAGAACGCGACGCCGACGGGGGCGGAACTGCCGCCAAATCGCAGCTGAAGCGCTGACGGCATCGGCATGCCCCACTCGGTAGATGGCTCCGGGGAATGGTAGTGGGGCGAGGGGAGTGCCGGCTTGGGCGAGAAGGCGCTTGGCGAACTTGTGGCTGCCAAACCACTGGCGCAGATAAGTTTCGTGCATGGCTTCCAGCGTGGGCGGCAGCACCAGCCGATCGGCATGGATGATCAGGGACGTGCCGCACAGCTCGTCAAAGCCTGACCCCAGCCGCATCAGGGTCGATGAGCCGTCATAGAGATAGCCGCTATCGACAAACCAGCCTGGCTGGGCAGGGTGAGCTTCGGCGAAGGCGGCGAGGCGATTGCTGACCAGATCATCGTAGTCGACGGTCATCACATAATTGTCCGGAGCGACGGAAAGAATGCCCGCAAACACCCGGCGGCCCTTGTCTGCCCGGATCGCCTCGAACCGGTGCTCCATATTGGCCAGGGGCGGCAACGGCGCCGGTGTGGGCAGATCGAGGCGATGCACTTCGATCTTGCCGGGCAAGTGCGGCAGGGGAGAATGGCGGCTCGCCACGACAATGCATCGCCAGCTCGAGCTGGTTTGTGCCGCGATCGAGGCTGCGGTAGCCTGCAGATTGCGCATGGCTGCAGGCCAGTCGGCCACACCGGCATGGTCGCGAATTGGGATGACGAAGCTCAGAGCTGGCATATGCTGGCCGGGGTTACAAAGCCGGGTGCCCGCACCCGTTTCCCGGTTTTAGCAGGCGCATTGCCACCAACTCAGCGCACAACTACTTACGCAATGCCCACCTTATGTATCGGGAGGGCTGCCCCTCCAACTATCCCACCCGCCAGCCATGCGTGAACACCTCGAAGCCATCGTCTCGCGCCACGCCGAGGAGGGTGATGTTGGCGGCTTGGGCGGTTTGGATGGCGAGGGTGGTGGGGGCGGAAATGGCGAGGAGGATGCCGGTGCCGAGCACGGCGGCTTTTTGCACGAGCTCCACCGAGATGCGGCTGGTGATGAGGAGGGCGGCGTCCGCAGCGGGGAGGTGCTGGCGGCGGGCGGCGCCGGCGAGTTTGTCGAGGGCGTTGTGGCGGCCGACGTCTTCGCGCAGAACGAGCAGCCCCGCCTCGGGCTGCCAGAGCGCGGCGGCATGCACGGCGTGGGTGAGGGCGTTGAGCGACTGGGCGGGCCGGAGCGCCGCCACCGCGGCCATGATCTGGTCGGGCGACAGGGTGAGCCCGGCCTCCACCCGCGGCGTGGAGCGGAGGGCCTGTTCGAGGCTTTCGATGCCGCATAACCCGCAACCGGTAGGGCCGGCCATGGCGCGGCGGCGGGCGGCGAGGGCGCGCGCCCGTTCCTCGGCGACCCAGAGGCGTGCTTCCACGCCGGCGGCGTGCTCGACGATTTCGAAGCGCTCGATTTCGCCGAGCTCGGCAATCATCCTCTCGGTCAGCGCGAAGCCGATCGCGAAGTCTTCAAGATCGGCCGGCGTCGCCATCATCACGGCATAGGTCGAGCCATTGACCACCACGGCCACGGCCGCTTCGGTGGCAATGTCACGCCCGGCCGGGTCAAACTGCCCGGCCCAGCGCTGATGCGCGATGGGCTGATGGGTCGGGATCACGCCGGCACGATCCGCACCGGCACCGACTTGGCGGCCGGCACATGGCTTTTCCCGGCGTGCTGGTAGACCGGGATCAGCACATTGCATTCTGGATAATAGCCGCCGCAGCTGCCTTTGGGCATGTCGTATTTGATGGCGCGCAGCCCGCCGAGACGACGCGGCACTCCATCATCGGCCACCGTTTCGAGGGCGACAGTGCTGCCATCGGCAATGCCGAAGCGCGCCATGTCCTCGCCATTGAGGAACAGCACGTCGCGGGTGCCTTCCACGCCGCGGAAGCGGTCGTGATAGCCATAAACGGTAGTGTTGAACTGGTCATTGCTGCGCAAGGTGATGAGGCGCAGCACATCGGGATCCTTGCCATCATCAAAGCTGCCGCCCAGAGCCGAGGGCACCTTGAAATTGGCTTTGCCCGTCTTGGTCTTCCATTGGCGGTGGCTGGCGGCGATCGGGCGGCGGAAGCCTTCGGGCTTTTTGATGCGCTGGTTAAAGTCCCTGAACATTTCGGGCCAGGTGCGCTCGATGGCGTCGCGCACGAGGCTATAATCGCCCACCCACTGGTCCCAGGGGACATTGGGATTGGGGGGCAGGGTGGCCTTGGCGATCTCGGCCACGATGCGCGGCTCCGACAGCAGATCGGGGCTGGCGGGCTCGTTGATGGCGCGTGACTGGTGGATCACGGCGGTGGAATCCTCCACCGTCACCACCTGCTTGCCGGTGGCCTGCCGGTCATATTCGATCCGTCCAAGGCAGGGCAGCAGGAACGCCGTCTTGCCGCAAAACAGTTGGCCGCGATTGAGCTTGGTGGCGATCTGCACGGTCAGGCGCATCTTGGGCCAGTGCTCTTCCATCGGCCCATGATCGGGCACGGCGCGCAGGAAATTGCCGCCAAGCCCGATAAAGGCGTCGATCGTGCCATTGATGATGCCCTCGCAGGCTTCCACCGTGGTCGTGCCTTTTTCGCGCGGCGCCTTGAACTGGTAGAGTTCCTCGAGCCGGTCGAGCGGCACGAGTTCGGGCTTTTCAGCGATCCCAACCGTGCGCTGGCCCTGCACATTGGAATGGCCACGCACCGGGCAGATGCCGGCGCCGGGCCGGCCGATATTACCGCGCAGCAGCGCCAGATTGACCAGCATCTGCACCGCTTCGACCCCCAGCTTATGCTGGGTGATGCCCATGCCATAAACCACCATGGCGGCCGGGGCGGCGGCATAGATGGCGGCAGCGCGCTCGATCTGAGCGCGGGTGAGCCCCGTTTCGCGCTCGAGATCGGCCCAATCCTGCGCTTCGGCAAAGGCGCGGAACTCCTCCATGCCATGGGTGTGTTCGGCAATGAAGGTGTGGTCCAGCACCGGCTGGCGGTTTTCGGCTTGCGCCTTGGCGTCGGCCTCGAACAGCCATTTGCACATGCCGATCACCACCGAAATATCGCCGCCCGGGCGCACCTGGTAGTATTCCCGGCTGATGCGGGTTTCGTGCTGCGTCAGCATCTGCACCGGGTTCTGCGGATTGACGAACCGCTCGAGCCCCCGCTCCTTGAGCGGGTTGAAGCTGACAATTGTCGCGCCGCGGTCGCTGGCTTCCTGCAACTGGTGCAGCATGCGCGGGCTGTTGGAGCCCACATTCTGGCCGAAAAAGAATAGGGCATCGGCGGATTTGAAATCGTCCAGCACCACCGTGCCCACCGGCACCCCGATGCTTTCGGCCAGACCCACCGAAGTGGACTCGTGGCACATATTGGAGCTGTCGGGCAGGTTGTTGTTGCCATAGAGGCGCGCCAGCAGCTGATACATATAGGAGGTTTCAAGCGACGCCCGGCCAGATGCATAGAACACCGTGCGCTTGGGATCGATGTCGCGAATGGCGGCCAGCTCGCGTCCGATGCTGGCAAAGGCTTCGGTCCAGTCCACGGCTTCGTATTTGTCGGTTTGGGCGTTGTAGCGCAGCGGCGTCGTTAGCCGGCCAATGGCCTCGAGGTCGTGGTCGGACCAGGTCTTGAGCTCGCTAACCGTGTGTTCGGCAAAAAAGCTCGGCGTCACCCGCTTGCGCGTCAGCTCCCAGGCGGTCGCCTTGGCGCCATTTTCGCAGAACTCGGCGGGATGGGATGGCACCGGCTTGGCCCAGGCGCAGCTGACACAGGCAAAGCCCTCGGGCTTGTTTTGCTTGCGCAGCGCCAGGGGGCCCGTCGCCAGAATGCCTTCGCTGTCCAGATATCTGCTGACGGACTTGATTGAACCCCAGCCGCCAGCCGGTCCGCTATAGGGCGCGATGGTGATTTTTCTGGCCATGAGACGCTCGCTTTCATCGACAGCTTGGTTAAGTTCAAACACCCCCGACGCTAACCGGTTGCGGCGCGAGCGGAAAGACTGCCCGCAACGGAAAATCGGCTTTCTCCCTTGCGCCGATCAAGAATAGAAGCCAACAACTGCAGTCACTTGGCGCAGTTGATTGATTCAACTCTGGAGCTTGGCCACTGTCCGACAAGCAAACACAACTGGGTGACGCCTCCGTTCGAGTGGCTCGGAAGGCCGATATTGTCGTGATTGGCGCCGGGCAGGCGGGTTTGTCTGCCGCCTATCACCTGCGCCAGCGCGGCATTGTCGCGGGCCGCGGCTTTGTCGTGCTCGACAGTGCCGAGGCCCCAGGAGGCGCCTGGCAGTTCCGCTGGCCCTCGTTGACCCTGAGCACGGTCAATCGCGTCCATGATCTGCCGGGGCTGGCTTTTGGCGACGCGATCGCGCTGGATGATCCGCAGGTGCAGGCCCGGGTGGCGGTGCCGCAATATTTCGCTGAATATGAACGCAGGTTCGAGCTGCCGGTGCTGCGGCCGGTCAGCGCGCGCTGCGTGGTCAGCCGTGGCGAGCGGCTGCGGATCGAAACGGACCGGGGCGTGTTCTCGGCCCGGGGCATCATCAACGCCACCGGCACCTGGACGGCGCCCTTCGTGCCGCATTATCCGGGGGCCGAGACGTTCGGCGGCGAGCAATTGCACACCGCCGACTATCAGGGGGCCGAGCACTTCCGCGGCAAGCATGTGGTGGTGGTTGGCGGCGGCATTTCGGCCATCCAGCTGCTCGACGAAATCTCGCAGGTGACCACGACGCTCTGGGTAACCCGGCGTGAGCCGCAGTTCCGCACCGGACCCTTCGACATCGAAGCCGGCCGGACCGCCGTCGCTATGGTGGAGCAACGCGTGCGGGCCGGCCTGCCGCCACTTTCGGTCGTGTCGGTGACGGGGCTGCCCGAAACGCCGGCGATATCAGCGATGCGGGCGCGTGGCGTGTTGCAGCGCCATCCGATGTTCAGCGAGATTACCGAATCCGGCGTGCGCTGGAGCGATGGAAGGGAAGAGCGGGCCGATGTCATCCTCTGGTGCACCGGCTTTCGCTCGTCGCTCGATCATCTTGCCCCGCTCGACTTACGCGAAGAGGGCGGTGGCATCCGCATGGGCGGGCGGCTGGCCACCCAGGTCTTGCGGGATCCGCGGGTTCATCTGGTCGGCTATGGCCCGTCGGCGTCCACCATCGGCGCCAACCGCGCGGGCGCGGCGGCAGCGGCCGAATTGATCGCGACGCTTGGCCTCGGCAAAGCCATGGGCTAGCGCCCGCGCAGGCGGCCGATCAAGAGGGTAATCATCTCCATGCCCTCGGGCGTGAAGCTGACCGAATTGTCTTCGCGCGTGGCCAGGCCCAGCTCTTCGAGTTCGGCAACGGCCTTTGGATCGGCGTGGTGGCCCTTGCCGTCATCCGCGATCACTTTGGTGACGGGATCGCCGCTTTCGAGCTGGTGATAAATGGCAAAGGCGAATACTGCGAGGGCCGCATCGCTCAGGGTGTCGGGCGTGGTCATGGCTTGATCCTTGCTGGCGTGGAACGCGCCCGGGCGCGCTCCCGCGTGATCCGAGCTAGCTAGTTCTTGGGTTTTTCTTCGGTGGGGCGCTGATAGGTGCCCACCACTTCGCCCTTGGCCAGCACATGGCCTTCCATCGCCGCCAGCACGTCCTCGCGTTTGGCCCCCAGTTCCACCGGCAACTCGGCCAGATCGAGCGCAAAGACCTGGAAATGGTAGTTGTGGGCGGGATCCTCGAGCGGCGGGCGGGGGCCGTAATAGCCGGTCTGGCCGCGGCTATTGCTGCCCTGCTTGGCCCCTTCGGGGTCCTGCAGCACCGGATCGGTGTTGATGCCCTCGCGCAGGGTCGTGACGTCAGCGGGGATGTCGAAAAGCACCCAGTGCACGAAGGGCTTGGGCTCGTCGGCATCGGGATCATCCATGATCACGGCGAAGGACTTTGTGCCTTCGGGCGCCTCGTCCCAGGAGAGGGCCGGGGAGGCATTATGCCCTTCGGCGGCATGGGCGATGGGGATCGCACCATTATCCGCAAAGCTCGAGCTGCTGACAGCAAGCGTGCCATCGGCCTCCACGAGATTGATCGCGGTGTCGGAAGGCGCGGGTGTTTCGACCAGATTGGGCGTGCTGGACGCGGCAGCCGCATCGCTGCCTGCCCCATCCTCGCCCTCATAGCTGATGCGGTAGAGGATGCCGTTGAAATCGTCGGCCAGCAGCAGCGAGCCATCGATATCCTCGGTCAATCCGGCAAGCCGGGCGAGGAAGTCATAGCTTTGATCATCGTTCTCGATCAGCCAACCAGTGGCAAAGGAGGTCCAGTCCTTGGGCTCGCCGTCCTCGAAATCGACCCGGGTGATTTCATAGCCGCTCGGCGGGCGGCGGTTCCAGGAGCCGCGCATGGCGATAAAGGCGTCGCCGCGATATTCCTCGGGAAAGGCCTCGCCCTGGTAGAAGGTCATCTGCATGGGGGCGGCATGGGCGGTATAGCCGAGCAGCGGTTCCTCGCTCGCCTCGGCCCATTCCTCCAGCGTAATGCCCTCGGGCGGATTGTCCTGCGGATTGAAGTTGGAGAAGTCGTAGATATAGGGCCAGCCATATTGCTTGCCTTGTTCGACGAGGTTGAACTCTTCCTTCTGCTCCTCGTCACCCAGCCAGTCGGTGCCGTGATCGGCGCCGTAAAGCTTGCCCGTGCCGGGCTCCCAGCCAAAGCCGATCGTATTGCGCAGACCGCTGGCGAAGATGGTGCGGGTCTTGCCGTCGGGGGTGGCGCGCAGAATGGTGGCGCTTTCCGGGTTGGACTCGTCGCAGGCGTTGCAGGTCGAGCCCACGGTTATGTAGAGCATCCCGTCCGGGCCGATCGCCAGGGTGCGGTTGGGGTGCTGGCCGGCATCGGGCAGATCGTCGATGATCCGCGTCAGTTCGCCAAAGCTGCCATCGTCCTCGATTGGTGCAGTGAACACCTCCTTGGCGGTGGCAAGGTAAGCGGTGTCGCCATCGATAAAGATGCCGTGCATGCCCGGGCGGCCGGCGACCTTGGCGAAATCCTCGAACTTGCCATCGCGATCGGCGTCGATCAGCCGGATGACATCGCTTTCCTGGCGGCGGGTGGCATAGACATGCCCGTCCTCATGCACGGCCAGCATGCGCGTATTGCCGAGATCGCGGCCGACCACTTCCACCGTGAACCCCTCGGGCACCTGGATCTTGCCCGCAAGCTCGGCATCGTCAGCAATCTCGAGCGGATTGGGTTCGAGGATCGACCCCTCGATAGTCACATCGGAATATTGCCCGACCGTGCCCTGCGGTTGGGCGGCCGCGGGGCTGGCAATGGCAAGCAGCACGGTTGCGGAGGTGGCGAGGGAGGAAGAAGCTCTGCGCATGGGGGTTCATTCCTGTGGGTTTGGTTAATCCAACTCCCCAAGCCCGTTTCCCGATCCCCGCCAGCACGAATTTGCTGTTACCGGAGGCATCAAAGAAGGCAGGCGGGCGCCCGATAGGGCGCCAACCTGGGTTAAGCGCCGGGCTTCATCACCACCTTGATGCAGCCATCTTCTTTGTCCCGGAACTTGCGATAAAGCTCGGGCCCTTCCGATAGATCGGCCTGGTGGGTGATCACGAAGGTCGGATCGATTTTGCCGTCCACCACCAGCTGCAGCAGCGGCGCCAGATAGCGATGGGTGTGCGTTTGTCCGGTCTTGAGCGTCAGCCCCTTGTTCATGAAGGCGCCCATGGGCACCTTGTCGAGCATGCCGATATAAACGCCGGGCATCGAGATGGTGCCGCCCTTCCGGCAACACATGATTGCCTCGCGCAGCACATGTGCCCGGTCGGTGCCGAGACCCACCTTCTGCTTGACGTTGTCGATCACTGAATCCGGTGCGCCGCTCGCATGGGCCTCGGTGCCCACGCAATCGATGACCCGGTCGGGCCCGCGCCCATTGGTCATCTGGAACAGCACTTCATAGGGGCTGGCTTCGTCGAAATTGATGGTCTCGGCCTTGCCATGCACCTCGGCCATCTTCAGGCGCTCGGGCACGTTGTCGATGGCGACGACGCGGCCAGCACCCATCAGCCACGCGCTCTGGATGGCGAATTGCCCGACGGGACCGCAACCCCAGATGGCTACGGTGTCGCCGGGCTCGATCTCGGCATTTTCCGCGGCCATATAGCCGGTGGGGAAAATGTCGCTTAGGAACAGAACCTGCTCGTCGGTCAGTTCATCGGGCACCTTGATCGGGCCGACATCGGCAAAGGGCACGCGCAGATATTCGGCCTGCCCGCCAGCATAGCCGCCCAGCATATGTGAATAGCCAAACAGGCCCGAGGGCGAATAGCCCATGGCCGCGCGCGCGATGGCCGCGTTGGGATTGGAGCGGTCGCATAGTGAGAACATCTGGTTCTGGCAGAACCAGCACTGCCCGCAGGCAATGTTGAAGGGCACGACGACGCGGTCGCCGACCTTGAGCTTGGTGTTGTCCTTGCCGACCTCCACCACTTCGCCCATGGTTTCGTGGCCGAGCACGTCCCCTGACTCCATCGTGGGCATGAACCCATCATAAAGATGCAGATCCGAGCCGCAGATCGCGCAGGAGGTCACCTTGATGATGGCGTCCTGGCCATGGACGATCTTGGGGTCATCGACGGTATCGTAGCGAACATCGCCTTTGCCGTGCCAGCACAACGCTTTCATTGGGTTCTCCAGGGTTGGTGCGGCCAGCGCCAGTCGCGCCTTCCGCAGGAATAAGCCTCGGAACCGAGCCGATGCTCGTTCCCGCTGGCCTTTGCTGCGTGGTTAACGCGCGCTCGCCGTGATCCGATCCAGTCCCGGCAACACCTTGGTGCCAAATGCCTCGATAAACTCCGCCTGGTTGCGCCCAACCTGGTGCAGATGCACTGCGGTCGCCCCCAATTCGCCGTAAGCCTCGATAGCGGCGCGATGCCGGCCAAGATCGGCCGACACGAACACTGCTTTGGCCATGTCTTCGCGTCGCACAAAGCGCGTGGCCGCATCAAAGTCGCTGGGACGGCGCAGATCCCAGTTGACCTCGCCGCCAATGACATTGGCCGACCATTGATCCAGCGCCTGCTCGAACGCCTCGTCCTCGGTCGTCGCCCAGCACAGCGCGTGCTGGATATGAACGGGCTTGTTCGCACCGCCATTGTCGCGGAAGGCCTCAATGGTCGGACGGATCTCCTCCACACCGCCGCCGGTGATCAACAAGCCATCAGCCCATTCGGCAACAAACGCTGCGGTCTTGGGGGTAATGGCGGCGCCAAACAGCGGCACCGGCTGGGTGGGCCGGGAATAAAGCTTGGCCTCCACCACTGTGACCCTGCCGCGATGGGTGACGGTTTCGCCGGCAAACAGCGCCCGGATGACCGCGGCACACTCGGCCAGCACGGCATTGCGCTCGGCCTTGTCGGGCCAATAGGTGCCGGTGATCGATTCATTGAGCGCTTCCCCGCTGCCGAGAGCCAGCCAGAACCGGTTAGGAAACATTTCCCCCAGCGTTGCCGCGGCCTGCGCGACGATGGCCGGGTGATAGCGATATCCCGGGGCCGAAATGGAGCCGATCGGAAAATCGGTCACTGCCATGGCGGCCCCCAGCCACGACCAGGCAAAGCCCGAGTGACCCTGCCGCTCGCTCCAAGGATGGAAATGGTCCGATGATTTGGCGCAGGAAAAACCCGCTTCTTGCGCATGCTGCACCAGCTTGAGCAGGCTCGAGGGAGCAAACTGTTCGTGGGAAGCATGATAGCCGATCTGCATGGATTATCCCTCGCGTCGCCATTGATCGAGCACGTCCTGGGTCGTGCAGGCCGTCAGCTGGATGCCAAAGCGGCTGGCATAGATGGAAAGCATTGCGGCGTGAGTTTCGGCCGCCGAGCTGCACACCGCATCCTTGGGCAATACAACGTGGTATCCCAGATCGATCGCGCCCATGAGGGTGGACAACACGCACACCTCGGTTTCGCCGCCGGTAATCACCAGCGTGTCGACCCCTTTGGCTTGCAACTGCTGGTGCAGCGCGCCTGACCACCAGGGTGAATAAACCGGTTTGTCGATCACTGCGGCCGGCGGAACAAAGCGCTGCAGCGAGGGGACCAGGTCCACCATCTCAGGCGCCATGCGCTCGCGCAGCATATTGGGCCAAGCCTCGTAATATTCCTGCCAGCTCCCCTGCGCGTCTTCAGCCCGTTCCGGCGGCACAAAACGGGTGAATACCGTCCGCGCGGCGTGAGGCTCGGTCAGTGCCTCGATCGCGGGCAGCACGCCGGCAAGCGTTTCGACATGCCAGTCGGTCTCCTCCGCGAACATGCGTTGCATGTCCACGCAGAGATGCACACAATTGGTGAAATTCATGGTTGATCCGCACAAGTAAGTGCCGCGTCAACGCCACCCCATGGCGATTGTTCCCGGACGGAACACACCTCCACCCTCGGCATTATCGTTGCAAACGGAGACGGTAAATGGCCAAAGACGCACCCACCACCGACCAGTTGCGCCAAGAAATCGACAGCGGAGCGACCGGCGAGAAAATCGGCTTCCCCGATCCCGCCGCGGCCCCACTCGGGACCGATGCTGAAGCAGGTGGAAGTCCCCCAACCGCCTCGGAGCGCAAGCTGGACGCCGCCAGCCGGCCGAAATACCGCCAGGGACCCAAGATGCCGGGCACTGCACTTTATGCGATCTTTGTAGCGATCGGTGCGGCCGTGGTGGTCGGCGCTACGCTGCTTGGCACCATGGGCTGAGCCTTAGGCGTCGCGTTCGCCTTCAATCCCGCGCGCGAGGTTGTAAACCTCGCGCGAATTAAGGTCCGTGTCGGAAACATCGCCAATCGGTTCCCGATTTCGGTCGGCCGCGATCTCGCCCCATGCCGGGTTCCAAAGCAGATCGTCCTGCAGCACCACGACGACTTCGGCAAAGCCATGCAACTGCCGGGCTGCCTCGGCAGCAGCAAAGGCGCTCGCGACATCATCATATTGTGCTTCGTCGCCGTCCACATCGCCGCTAGCCGGCCACCAGACCGCAGCAAATGGACGCCCATCCGAACCCGCTTCGATCCCGATCGTTACCGCATTGCCGGCGTCTTCCCCAACAGCGATCCGCCGATAAGAGCCTTGTTCGCCCGCCATCTCGCCCACCCTATTGTTGATCGTTGTAGCGTGGCTTGGTCATCCCCACGGTACGAGCCAGCTCGGTGAAGTCAGCCGTTTCGGGAGACTCGAGGGCAGTCTGCAACAAACGGATGGGGAAACACACGGCATCGCGCTCGGCTGGAGACAGGCTGTTCATCCGCTCGGCCCCCATGGCCATGGCTTCGGTCTTGCGGAACGCCAGGTCGAGCTGCTCGGTGCTGACAACGCCGGCATCGATCAGGGCGCGGTTCACCGCGGCAAGCGCCAGGTAAAGCCCTTCGAGCTGTAGATTGGCCGTATTCAATTTCCCCTCCATGCTAGACACAAAAAACCGGCGGCAGAGCGTGGCTCCGGCCGCCGGCGCATAAAACTACAGGCGCGTCGTCGTGGTGGTGCCGCGCTCGGCGATCACTTCGTCCGTGGACATGGCCTTGAAGAACGGCACCAGCTGGTAGATGGCCGACAGGCCGACAAGCACGTAAACGATACGGGCGATTGCCCCGTCCTGGCCGCCAAACAGTTGTGCCACCAGATCGACCTGGAAGGCGCCAACCAACAGCCAGTTGATGCCGCCGATGATGATTAACAGTAGAGTAATCAGATTCAGAGCCTTCATAAGTGCCTCCTGGGCAGGTTATGAACAAACAAGCACGCCCGGACCCTTTGGGTTCCGTAAAACCGCGCAGCTCTTTAGTATTACCCTAAATACCGGGCGCGATGGCGTTGTCACCCCATCGACATGTAAAAGATCGTCCCCGCAACAACGATAAAGACGATTACCGCCACCACGATGCGGACAATGCTGCCGCGTGGGTCCTCGCCCAATACGGCGCGTTCCGCCGGGCCACGTCCGCGGTCGGTCACGGTCGCCGAAGTCTCGGACTGCGGCTGGTCGCTGGGGGTCCCGTCCTGTTCCATTTCAACTCCCATGTTGCTGCTACTGCAACCGCCGTGGGCCTAGGCAGTTCCACTCTCCATTGGGAAACCAGCCCCACCGGGTCCCGATAACGTGCGTTAACTGGGAGAACAGCGATGAGCAGCAGTAAAGTGACTACCGGCGCCAACGACCGTCCCAAGGACGAAACCATTGCCCAGACCGGCGCTGGCCTTCCTGACGATACCTCCTTGCCGGTCGATGTCAGCGACGAGGACGTGGAACGCGCTTGTCAGAAACTGACTGAGGGAACGCCCTTTGCCTTGGGCGGTCAGAAAACACGGGGCGCCTAGTCGCCCACTGCTCTGCCTTGACCATCCGCAGCACAAAGGAACCACCATGGCTGTTCAGATCCCCCTGAGCCAGGACGCTCGAGCCGACGAAACCAAGCAGGACGAGCATTTGCGCGAACTGGCGCCCGATCTAGCTTACCTGCGCATCGTCATGGTCAATGTGGTGTTCATCGGCGCCCCGACTGGACCCTGGGTGCTGGTGGATAGCGGGCTGCCCGGCTCGCGCAACAAGATCCTGGACGCCGCAGAGTCGCGCTTTGGCGCCGTGCCGCCTTCGGCCATCATCCAGACCCACGGCCATTTCGATCATGTCGGAGTGCTGGAAGATCTGGCCCGGCACTGGAATGTGCCCGTATACGCCCATGCCCTCGAAGCACCGTTCCTTTCCGGGCAAGAGGCCTATCCACCGCCAGATGCGGCAGCCGATGGCGGCATCATGCCCAAGCTGGCACCGCTATTTCCGCGCGACCCGGTCGATATCACTCAATGGCTGCAGCTCTTGCCGCCAAGTGGCGCAGTGCCGGTGCTGCCCGGGTGGCGTTGGCTGCACACCCCGGGGCACACCCGGGGCCATATCTCGCTCTGGCGAGAAGCCGACCGGACGCTGGTGGCGGGCGATGCGATTATCACCACGGGCCAAGAATCGGCTTATGAGGTCATGGTGCAGGAGCCCGAAATGCACGGGCCGCCGCGTTACTTCACCCCGGACTGGATCGCGGCGGAACAATCGGTGCGCCTCCTGGCAGCGCTGGAGCCCGAGCTCGTGGTCACCGGCCATGGCCGCGCAATGAGCGGGCCGGAAATGCAGGGTGCCTTGCATCAGCTTGCCGAGAACTTCCGGGAGATTGCGGTGCCGCGCAGCCAGAAATAGCTGCGCGGGCAAGAACCGCAGGGGTCAGGCGACGGTGCGCCGCGGTGGGATCGTGTACCGCGCACCCGGCGAGACGACATCGATCACATGGCCATCAAGATCGCGCAGCACCGCGCGGGTCATGGGCCCGAATGTGGTGGGCTCTTCGATGATCTCGGTGCCGAAGCGGCGAATGGCCTCGACGGCCCCCGCCACGTCCTCGACGACCACTTCGAGATAGGCGCCCTGCGGCTCGCCTCGGGCGGCGCGGGGCACAAATTCACTCACCCAGTCGATCAGCCCCAGTTGGAACTGGCTCTCGGGGCTGGCGGCCAGCACTACATACCAGGCTTCCTGGTGCACGATCTGAAAGCCACAAAGGGCTTGGTAGAACGCGATGTTGTCGGCGATATTGCGGGTCAGCAAATTGATCGAAATACGCTGCGCTATGGGCATGAAAACCTCTTGTTGGGCGGAAAAAAGGGAGGGGCAGGGTGCCTGCTCCTCCCGGGTGCCGTTAGGGATTGTTATCGTCTTCGGCCTCGGCACCGATCGGGCCATCGGCCCCCGGCACGTGATGGTCTGAAGTCTCGCCCTCGCTGGGCTTGTCTTTTTTGGGCTTGTGGTCCGCCCCTTTAGCGGGGACGTCATCGGTCTTGCTGTGGCTTACGGGAGTTTTGCTCATTTGCTTCTCCTTGCCGGCGATTCCGGCGCGATTACCTCTTGGCCGTTTCGCCCACTTCGCGCAGCGCTGCATATTGCAGGGTAACTGGCTCGATATGCTGGTCGAGCCATGCCGCCATGTCCTGCTCTTCGCGCAGGTTCTGCGTCAGCAACTCAACGGCGCGCGTGTCGCCGATATGGTTGGCCAGCGCCAGCAGCGACTTGTAGGCGGCGATTTCGAAATGCTCGAACGCGTAGTTGGCAAACGAGTTCTTGACGATCTCGTCGGGCGCGACCGTGTGGCCAAGGGCCGCCATCGCGCCAGTGAAGGACAATGCCATGTCCTTGAGCGTCGAATTGTCTCCACCCATGCCCTCGAGCAACTGGTCAAGGCGTGAGAGTTGCACTTCAGTCTCGGCGATATGCTGCTCCAGCCGGCGTGCCACCTCGGGATAGTTCTCGATGCGGCTCACCTGCGGCTTCATGATGGAAAGGGCCTGGTTCTCCATGGCATGCGCATTCCGAAGGCCGCTCAGGAAGATGGAAGATACTTCATTCATGATGTTGTCCTCAGGTTATGGCAGGGTCGAAACACCAACTCTCGCCTGGGGTGAGGGTTCCCGTATCGGCGCCCTGGCTAGTCGTCCTCGCTCGTGACCCGCCGGCGAAAGTGCATCAAGGCTGGGCACAACAACTCGTGGCGTGCTGAAAGCGGCCTCCGGCGCCACCTCCTCCCACAGTCGCTGCTTTGCTTACAGCAGGCTCGCTCCGGCCCATTTGTTTGCTATATGAGCCGCGATGCAGCCCGGTCTGCCCGAACAATCAGCCGTGGATCTCGGCTCAACAACACGGACCTCCGCCCATGAGCGATCTTCTGGCCATTTCCGGCGCTCCGATCTTTGATGGCGAGCGCTGGCATGAGAATGCAGCATTGCTGGTGGAGTTCGGCCACGTCTCCGCGATCGTGGATGCACATCAGATTCCCGGCAATGCCGAGCGCGTCGTGCTGGAGGGCGGCAGCGTCGTGCCTGGGTTCGTTGATCTCCAGGTCAATGGCGGCGGTGGCGTGCTCTTCAACAATGATCCCTCCCTTGAGGCCATCCGCACGATCTGCGCCGCCCATGCCCAGTTCGGCACCACCGCGCTGTTGCCGACCTTGATCACGGACACTCCCGAGGTCAACGAACGCGCCATTGCCGCCGGGGCGCAGGCCGCCTCTGCTGGGGTGCCTGGTTTTTTCGGGCTGCATCTGGAAGGCCCGCACCTCGCCGTGGCGCGCAAGGGCACGCACGATCCCAGCCTGATCCGTCCGATGACCTCTGCCGATCTCGCGCGACTGCAAGCCGCTGTAACACTTCTCCCGTATCTGATTTGCACGGTAGCCGCTGAAACCGTCACTCCAGAGCAAATTGCGGCGCTGGCCGAGGCTGGCGTCACCGTCAGCATCGGCCATTCCGATGCCGACTATGCCACCGCTTCGCGCGCCTTTGCCGCGGGAGCTACCATGGCCACGCACCTGTTTAATGCCATGAGCCAGTTGGGCCATCGGGAGCCGGGAGTGGTCGGTGCCACGCTCATGCATGGCGCAGTGTTCGCGGGTCTCATCGCCGACGGGATCCACGTCCATCCCGCCGCCATTTCCGTTGCGCTGCGCGGCAAGGCCGGTCCGGGGCGCATCTTCCTCGTGACCGACGCGATGTCGCAGACTGGTACCGACCTGCGCACGCTGACACTTAATGGCCGCACCATCTATCGCGCCGATGGCGCGCTGCGCCTGGCTGACGGCACCCTCGCTGGCGCCGATCTCGATATGATCGACGCCGTCCGCTTCATGCATTCCGAGATTGGCGTGGCTTGGGAGGAAGCATTGCGGATGGCCTCGCTTTATCCAGCCGAAGCTATTGGGGCCGAAGCCGAGCACGGCCATCTCCGCCCCGGCGCCGTTGCCAGCTTTGTCCATCTCTCCGCGTCGCGAGAAGTGATGGCCACCTGGATCAACGGCACCGAGCAATATCGAGCTTAACTAGCCCCGGCCAATATACGGCATGGTGGTCGCCATCACCGTCATGAACTGCACATTGGCCTCGAGCGGTAAACTCGCCATATAGAGCAAGCCCTCCACCACATATCGTAGATCGAAAGTGGGCTCGGGCGCGATCGTCCCGTTAGCCTGCAGCGCTCCGCCGTTCATCCCGCTCGTCATGTCAGTGGCGGCGTTGCCGATGTCGAGCTGGCCACAGGCAATGTTGAACGCTCTCCCGTCCAGCGAGATCGCCTTGGTCAACCCGGTAATCGCGTGCTTGGATGCAGTATAAGAGGCAGCGCCCGGGCGGGGCGTATAGGCCGAGATCGAACCATTATTGATGATGCGCCCACCCTGCGGCGTTTGGCTGCGCATCTGCCGAAAGGCTTCGCGAGCAACGTAGAACGCGCCGTTGAGATTGGTGTCGATCATTTCCCGCCAGGTTTCCACGGGCAGGTCACCGAAATTGGTGGTGGGCGCAAACCGCCCCGCATTGTTGAAGACGAGGTCGATTCGCCCGTAACGCTCCACTACGCCGGCAAAGAAGGCCGCGACCGCCCGGTCATCGGTGACATCGCAGCGCGCCCAATGGCCATCAATCGAATTGGCTACGCTCTCCAGCGCTTCCGCGTTTCGTCCGCAGATCGCTACCTGATAGCCTGCTTCTGCCAAACCCCGGGCGGCCGCAAGGCCGATTCCCGAACTCCCACCGGTTACTACCGCAACCTTGCTCATGCTCACCCTCGCCCAGTTCCAGCACAATGCCGCCATCTTTTGCCAAAGCATGATGCCACACCAAGCAGTCAAAACCACGGCTTCAACTCGTTAAATCTATCCCGATCCCCTGCTAAGTGGCTCGCGCGGCAAGCAAATTAACCCGATGTTAAGGACTATTAACAGGAAGTTCACGTTCCTGTGCTGAATCTGCAACATCCACTTCGCAACCATATTGCTGCGGCGGCAAAACGGCCTGTCTGTGATTGCGTACTCTGGGCGTATGCGTAGAGTGGGTCTTGCGAATCCATGCATGGGATCGTTTGTCGGTCGCGACGCGACGGCAACACACTGCACCACGATAGTGTGGTCGCGTTACGGCACCGCTGGGCAACCGGCACCAAGAATTGACTTTGGAGGTCAACAACAATGAAACTCAAGAGCCTTATCCTCGGTTCTGTTGCTGCTGCCGGTCTCTCGACCGCTGGCTTCGCCGCCGACCTGGGCGTTCTCACTTCGCTCGACGTTTGTGACTCGCTTGGCCTGTCCGGCCTGACGATCTCGTCCGACACCAACTGCCTGCAGATCTCGGGCGGCGTTGCTTACGAATTCCGCTTCGGCGATTACCGCGCTGCTGATGACGATGCCCTGACGCCAATTGGCAACGAATACTGGCTCCCCGGCAACGTTGGTAGCCCTGACTTCATTGGTCCCGATTTTGGCGGCGAGAACCTCGGGCCTGGTGGTATTGCACCCGGCGTTCCTGGCGAGTCGAATGACTGGCAGACCAAGGTTACCGCATGGCTCAAGTTCGTTGGCACCTCGTCGAGCGATTTTGGCCCTGCCAAGGCTGTCCTGACACTCAAGCAGGTTGACGCCGTTCGCTACCGCAACGAAGCTCCCAGCCCATGGGGCGATGACGAGCCGCTGCATATCGATGAGGCTTATGTCTCCATCGGCGACACCACCACCATCATGGCTGGTCGCAAGTCTTCGATCGCCTTCTTCGGTGACAGCCAGCCGCTCAACTTCCTCGGCACCTTCGGCTACAGCGGCGTCGACAACGGCGTGATGTTCGACAACGACGACGAACTCGACGTTCTCGGCGGCTCGGTAATCCAGGTTACCTCGGATGTTGGCAATGGCGTCAAGGTCGGTGTTGGTCTCGAAAACATCGATGGCCGTGACGCTTGGGGCGTGCAGAATGTCGCCACCGATCGGATCGGTTCGTTGGTTGGTGTTGTCAGCTATGCTGGCGAAAACATCACCGCTCACCTGACCGGTTTCGGTATCGGCGTGATGGACGGCGAAATCGACGAGTGGGGCGCTCATGCTGGCGTCACCGGCAAGTTCGACGCGTTCCGTATCACGGCCGCTGCTGGTTACTACAACAACGACATCTTCGAAATCGACCGCTTCCACGGCCTGGTGTCGGGTGCTGCAACCTTCGACATGTTCACTCTGGCTCTGACGGGTGAGTATCAGCGTTCGGAAATCGCTGGTGAGGTCAACGATGGCTACGGCGTCGCTGGCTCCGTTGGTGCCAACGTCACCGAAGGTGTGTCGATCAACCTCGGCGCTCGTTACTTCTCGGCTGACTTCGAGGCTCCTCCGGCTAACTTCGCCGGCACTGCCCAGAGCGACGCGCTCCAGGTGGCTGCCCAGTTGATCTTCGCGGTCACCGAGACCCTGAAGCTCACCGGCGAAATCGGTGGCTACTTCAACGAAGACCTGCTGCCGCTGCAGACCGCAGACGCAGACGACAATGTCTACTACGGCGCTGCTCGTCTCGATTGGTCCCCGAGCACCGACTTCACCTCGGGCGTTCAGGCTGAAGTTTACTCGAACGAGGCTTACCGCCTGACCGTTCGTGCACAGAAGACCTTCGAATAAGCTGAGCTAGCTTCGGCTAGTCGTTTGGAAGGCCCGGCATTGCCGGGCCTTTCTTTTTTGCCTGCCGCATTAATCGGGGCTTCACTCGTGTCGCCGATGCTGCCCCCAGCATTCGGACAGCGGCAGGCGCGACAAAGTCGCCAATCCCACCATTGCTGCAGAAAAAGGCCGTAATTACCGGCAAGTATTGAGCTATCAGGAAGCGAGCACCAGCCGTGAGCAGATACGTTCCCCTTCAACAGGTCCTTCAATCGGCGTTGCTGCTGGTGACCGTTGTTTCGTTGCCAATCGGGATAGCGGCCAGCTCCGCCGTTTTGGCTCAGGCGCAAGTGGCCCCGCGAACCTCGCAATCCATTATCGACCTCCCCGCGCCGCGGGTAGAGGACTACTGGATCTCGGCGACGCGGCAACCCGGTGGAGCGCTGGTCTTTGATGGCTATGCCCCCGATGAGGCCACTCGCGATCGCTTGGCTGAGGTGCCCGGTGCCGATGTGAACTGGCTCAAGCTTGGCAGTGGTGCGCCCGAGCTTTATGACGCGGGCCTGCAATTCGGGATCAAGGTGCTGGAGCGGCTAGGGGAGGGGCGCTTCGCGATCCGCCAGAACATTGTGACGCTGAGCGGCGTGGCCCGCTCCGGCTATGATCATGATCTGATCATGCAGAGCCTTGCAGGCCTTTCGGCGGGCCTGGTGCTCGCCCGGGCGGAGATCGCGCTTCCTGAACCCGCCGCCTATAGCTGGTCGGCCAGCAAGTCCGCTACCGGGGAAGTGCTGCTATCGGGTTCCTTGCCCACGAGGGATCTGGGTCTTGAAGCCTTGTCGCATGCCGGTCCCTCGGCAGTTGACCAAACCAGCATCGCGCCAGGCGCCCCGTCGGGCTTTGGCGAGAATATCCTCGCTGGGCTCGATGCCCTCCAATTGCTGCGCTCGGGCACCGTTCGGTTTGACGGCACTGGCTGGAGCCTTACGGGCGAACTGCCCTTGGATCGTGATGAGACCGCAGTGACCGAGGCGCTCGATGCCGGCCGCATTCCGCCCGCGGCTTGGTCACTCAAGCTGGCTCAGGCGCCCGCACCAAGGCCCCAGTCTCGCACGCCTGCGGCTGCTGCGCCCGCCGAGCCACGCCCCGCACCCACAGCCATGCCGTCAACTCCCCCACCAGCGGAAGCACCCAGCGCTCCCGAGCCTGTCGAGGAGCCCGCCACGCCTTCAGTGCCTGCCGCACCGGCAGTGGACCCGGTTCAAAGCCCGGCGCCCGCGACGAGCGTGCCCGCACCGGCGCAGGCGCCCGCTGGGCCACCACCTGCACCAGCCAAGGCCCCCGCAGCGCCCACGCCGCCACCGGCCGCCAAGCCAGCTGCAGCCGCCCCAACTCCCGCCCCCTCGTCCACCAAGGCAGACCTCACCGCTTGCCGCGCGACGCTGGCGGAGTTCTCTGCCCGCAATTCCATTCTCTTTTCATCTGGAGCCGCGCGGATCGCGCCGGAATCCGAGGGCGCGCTCGACGAGCTGGCTGGCGACCTCGCCGCCTGTCCGGAGGCCGTGGTGCATATTGAGGGCTATACCGATTCAGAGGGCGACGATCGCGCCAATCTGGCCCTGTCTGTCGCCCGCGCCGAGGCTGTGGTTGATGCACTGATCCTGCGCCGGATCAGCCCCGATCGGCTTTATGCCGTCGGTTATGGGGAATCCAACCCCATTGCCGACAATGCCACGGCCGAAGGCCGCCGGCTTAATCGCCGTATCGTCGTCACCATTCCCGAATAGCGGGTCGCCCTACGCCGCTTTGCCGAGCTCTTGTTTGCTGATCCCGACCAGAAAGGCGCAGATGGCCTCCATCTCTTCCTTCTGGTCGAACAGGGCCGGGGAGCCTTGCCCGGCAATGGTCAGTGCCTGGGCGTCCGGCCGGCGGCGGGCCATTTCGCGAAAGATTTGCGGGCGCAACTGGTCGGTAAGCTGGGTGCGCAGCAATTGCAGGGGCGCACAGCGCAGGGCGTCGAACATCGGCCATTGCGGCTCCAGTTCATCATCGATGCTGATGCTATTGAGCGCCTCAAGCAGCTTGGCGTGATAAAGGGGCTTCGCGCGGCCCCGCCGATCCACGAAATGCGTGCGACCCATCAGTGCTTCGAGCCGTGCGTCGCCCAGCCCGGGATAATCCCCGGCCAGCATGCGCCGGAAGCTGGCCGTTAGATACTTCGTCCCGCGCAGGCTTTCCACATGGCCCATATTGTTGCGCAGCCGCACGATCCCGCGCGCGTCGGTTACCGGCCCCGCGTCGAGCAGTACGGTCCCCGCGAGCAGTAATGGATGCGCCACGCTCAGCGCCATGGCGACTTGCCCGCCATAACCCTGGCCAAGCACCACCGCGCGATCAATGCCAAGGGCGGCGAGAACACCCGCGACGTCCTCGGCCGCCCGCACGGCGCCATAGTCGGCAATGCGTTGCGGATCGCCCGAGCGGCCGCGGCCCGGCAGATCCAGCAGCACCGCTGGCCAGCGCCCCCCGTCAAACCCGCGGAAGAATGCCGCGAACTCGGTGAAATCGCTCATATTGCGCTGAAAGCCGGGGATGCAGAGGATCGGCAACCGCCGGCTCGACAACTGCCCCTGCACATGCACGGCGATGGGCGTATCGCGTGCGGTGATGGTCTGGATCGGCAAGCCGGCAAAAGCCGGGTGGTCGGGTGGAACGAAGCGCTTGCGGGCCATTAAGCTTCTGCTGTTGAGGTGGCCCCAGTTACGCCAGCCGCCCTCCGGTTCTCAAGCAAAATCGCGGCTCATCGAATGCTGCGCAGCGCTGCTTGCGCGGAAATGGCGTCATGCCCGAGCCTCTCGCGATACACGAGGTAATTGCCCATAACCCGCTGCACATATTTGCGGGTTTCGGGGAAGGGGATCAGTTCCACCCACAAGACCGGATCGACATTGTCGGCGCGCGGATCGCCAAACGCCTTGATCCACTTGTTGGCATTGCCAGCCCCGGCATTGTAAGCCGCCGCCGCCAGCAGCAGCGAGCCATCATACCGCTTTAACTGCGCCTCGAGATAGAACGAGCCCAAAAGCGCATTATAGCCGGGATCGCTCAACAACCGTTCGGGCGAATATTCCACCCCCACCTTGGCTGCGGTTTCCTTGGCGGTGCCCGGCATCAACTGCATCAACCCACGGGCACCCACCGACGACACGGCGTCGATCTGGAACATGGATTCCTGCCGCACCACCGCCAGCACCGCCGCAGGGTCGGCCTTGAGCTTGGCCTCGACAATGCGCTCGTCCTTGGGGAAGGCCAGGAGGTCAAGGGCGATGCCCTGCTGCTCGGCGGCCGCAGCGATGGCGATGGCAACATTCTGTGCGCCAAGTTCCTGCGCGAGACGCCCCGCCAGCAACAGGTCGCTGGGTTGAGTGAGTTCACTGCCAAATTGGCGCAACAGCGTCAGGGCCATGCCGTGCTGGCCATTGGCTTCCAGCATCCGGATCGCGCGCACCACTTCATTGGCTTCAAACAGTGCAGCGCTGTCGCGCCAGCTGGGCAGGGGGCGAATGCCTGCCCCGGTCTGCCCAAGTTCGGCCCGGGCCAATTGGCCATAATAGGCGGTTGGATAAGCGGCGGCTGCCGCAAAGGCGGCTTTTGCCGCTTCCGTGTCGCCGAGCTGGCCTTCGGCGCGAGCAAGCCAGTATTTGGCCTGCGACACGCTATCAGCCAGGGTGGCATGAGTAGCCATTTCGCTGAAATGGGTCTTGGCCAGTTCCGCGTCGTTGAGGAACGACAGTGCGATCCAGCCGGCATGGAAATTGGCCTCCACGAGCCGACCATCGGAGCCATAGGTAAAGCCTGCCGCTGCCGCAAAGGCGAGCTCCGGCTTGCCAGCCGCCAGCAATTGCCGGATCAGCCCGCGCCGCTCGCCCCACCACAGCGTTGCTTCGGGCACTTCCCCCTTGGCGCGATTGAGCCAGGCGACTGCATCGTCCCACAATTCGAACTGCCGCGCCCGTTGCGCCCGGGAGAACTGATAGACCGGGTGGTCCCGCACGGCAGGATCCACCTTGTCGAGCAGCGCCTTGGCATTGGGGGCATCGCGGGAAACTGCGGCGCGCGCCACCACCAGGGTTTTCTGGGCTTCGCTCAAATAGGGCAGCAGCCTTTCGCTGCCCTGGGCGCGGTCATGCATCATCAAATAGGTAGCGCGCGCCCAATGCGCCTCGCGATCCAGCGCCGAACCCAACTTGGCCAGCACGCGCGATTCCTGTTCGCGCGTAAGAGCATTTTCACTCCACACGCGGCGCGCGAGAGCCGCGCCGCGTTCTTTGTCGCCGCTAGCAAGCAGGGCCTGAGCCAGCCGGATTTGAGCTTCGAGCGTCGCGGGCTCGTCACCGAGCGCGGCAATCACGTCCGCGTCCTTGGGTCTCTGCGCCAGCAGGGCTTGTTCCGCCCGGCTCTTGAATACGCTGCCGTCGGCAAAGGCCGGAGCGGCCGCGGCGAATTCGGCAATATCGCTAAAGCCAACGTCCCCGCGATGGAAATAAATCGCGGCCCATTGCAGCGCCCGTCGCTCGGCGAGGTTAGGCAGGCCCTTGGCCCGCGTGAAAGCAGTGCTGGCATCGCCATCGGCGAGCGCCGCCAGTGTTTCCTGGAAGGCGGCTGAGCCTTTGGGGTCAGCTTTAGCCGCTGCTGGCACGCTGCTCGGCATTGGGCGAACTGGTGCCATGCCCATGCTGGCCATGACCGGGGGCGCGGCTGCCGTGAGCAGGGGGGCAGGGGGACTTGGCAGCGAGCCGGTGATCACCGGGTCTTGCCCCTTGTGGGCTGCCAGATGCGACACGGGGGTGGCCGGCAGCAGCGCCAGCGTCATCGCCAGAAGGCTTGCATAAATATGGCCGGTCATCGTCGTGCCTTGCTGGTTGATCCACATCTGGCCGGCGCCACTTTCTTGCGAGAAGCGCCAGCTTGCCCTATGAGGGTAAACGCTGTGTTGCTGCCTTGTCGGCTAGCTTGCCTTTGCAGGCTCCCTTGTGGTCGCTGGCGACAAAAACTATGCTGCCCAGTCTCAGGAGCCCACTATGAGTGGGTCTATTGCATTCGCCCAAGTCACAAGTGTGGCACTCAACGAGGAAATTTCCATCAAATGCTGCGAGGATCAATAACGGCGCTCATCACCCCCATGCTCAACGGGGCGGTGGATGAGAAAGCCTTCTCCAGCTTTGTGGACTGGCAGATTGCCGAAGGCACGCATGGGCTGGTTCCTGTTGGCACCACCGGCGAAAGCCCGACCGTGACCCATGCCGAACACCAGCGCGTGGTCGAAATCTGTGTCGAGGTCGCCAATAAGCGCGTGCCCGTGGTCGCGGGCGCCGGCTCGAACTCTACCGACGAGGCGGTCTCGCTCGCGCGCTTTGCCGAAGCCACCGGCGCCGACGCGGTGCTCTCGGTTGTGCCTTATTACAACAAGCCCAACCAGGAAGGGCTGTTCCAGCATTTCTCGGCCGTTGCCGGCGCCATCGGCATTCCGGTTATTCTTTACAGCGTCCCCAGCCGCACCACCGTCGATCTCACCGTCGATACCATTGCGCGCCTGCGCGAGGCCCATGCCAATATCATCGGCGTCAAGGATGCCACTGGCAGCTTCGAGCGTGCGGCCATGCAGCGCGCCAAGCTCGGTGAGGACTTCATCTTGCTCTCGGGCGATGACAGCTCGGCGCTGGGCTTCAACGCCCATGGCGGCCGGGGCTGCATTTCGGTGTCCGCCAATGTGGCGCCGCGTCTTTGCTCGCAGATGCAGGAGCTGTCCCTAGCGGGTGACTTCAAGTCCGCGCTCGCGATCAACGACAAGCTGGCTTATCTCCACAAGGACCTGTTCATCGAGCCAAGTCCTGCTCCCGCCAAATATGCGGCCAATCGCCTCAATCTATGCGCCAATGAGATGCGCCTGCCGATCTGCCCGATCAGCAAGCCCGCTCAGGAGGCCATGGACTTTGCAATGGCCCATGCAGGTCTTATCTAGGCCCCTATGTCCGCAAAAAATGACAAAGCCAAGAACGGCGTGATCAGCCATGGCCTCGTGGCTGAAAACCGCCGCGCGCGCTTTGACTATGAAATCGTCGACACCCTTGAAGCAGGCTTGGTGCTGACCGGCACCGAGGTTAAATCCTTGCGCCTGGGCAAGGCCCAGATCACCGAAGCCTATGCCTCGCCCGAAAGGGGCGAGCTGTGGCTGATCAATGCCCATATTCCTGAATATCTGCAGGCCAATCGCTTCAATCACGAAGAGCGCCGCCCGCGCAAATTGCTGGTGTCGCGCAAGCAGTTGGCGCGCCTCGATGCCGAGGTGTCCCGCGCCGGCAACACCATTGTGCCCCTCAAGCTGTTCTTCAACGATCAGGGCCGCGCCAAGGTGCTGATTGGCCTCGGCAAGGGCAAGAAGAACTACGACAAGCGCGAAACCGAGCGCAACCGCGACTGGAACCGCGACAAGGCCCGCATCATGAAGGAAGGTGGCCGCGGCTAAAGGGCTGGGGCAGGGCAGTCCCTTTCCCCCGCTGGCTCTTTCGGTGCCGGAACCATCGGCGCCACCTGCATTTCTGCTGTCGCACCAAACCTTGTGCTGTTGCCGGCATTGGTGTAAGCAACCCATTCATCCCCATCCAATTTGGAGACGTCCGTGGCCCGCGTCACCGTTGAAGACTGCATTGAAAAGATCGAGAACCGTTTCGATCTGGTTCTCATGGCCGCTCATCGCGCCCGCATGATCGCCTCGGGTGCGCAGATCACCGTCGCCCGTGACAACGACAAGAACCCGGTCGTCGCCCTGCGCGAGATCGGCGATGGCGCTATCTCCCCAGAAGATTTGCGCGAGGACTTGATCCATTCGCTGCAGAAATATGTCGAGGTCGACGAGCCCGAGCAGCATGCAGCACCCTTGATCGAAAGCGGCGACGAAGATTCGCTCAACTTCGACACCATCAGCGAAGAAGAGCTGCTGCGCGGCATCGAGAGCCTTGCTCCGCCTGAGCGTCGCGACGACTAGGAATTTAGCGGCGATTAGCCGGATCTGCAGATTGCACGATCTGGCAATATCCCTATATCACTGGGAGGCGTTCGGCAGCTGTCGAACGCCTCTTCTCATTTGGTTTCAATGCACTAAGCTCACCGCTGGCGGGGCGGCCCTGATATGATGCGGCAATACGAGCTCGTCGAACGCGTTCAGGCGTATAACCCGAACGTCGACGAGCAGCTTTTGAACAAGGCCTATGTCTATGCCATGCAAAAGCATGGCACGCAAAAGCGCGCCTCGGGCGACCCCTATTTTGCCCATCCCCTCGAAGTCGCCGCGATCCTCACCGACCTCAAGCTCGATGACGCCTCGGTCGCCGTGGCGCTGCTGCACGACACCATCGAGGACACCGACGCCACCCGCGCCGAGATCGACCAGCTCTTTGGCCCCGAAATCGGCGCCATTGTCGATGGCCTGACCAAGATCGAGCGCCTCAACCTCGTGTCACGCGAGGAAGCCCAGGCCGAAAACCTGCGCAAGCTCTTGCTGGCCATCAGCCAGGATGTGCGCGTCCTCCTCGTCAAACTGGCCGATCGCCTGCACAATATGCGCACGCTGCAATATATGCCGGCCAACAAGCGCGAGCGCATCGCCCAGGAAACCATGGATATCTATGCTCCCCTCGCGGGCCGCATGGGTATGCAGGACATGCGCAACGAGCTTGAGGACATCTCCTTCAAGATCCTGCAGCCCGAACATTACAAGGCCATCACCGAGCGGCTGGACCAGATGAAGGTCCATTACCGCGAAGCCATCGATACGATCTCGACCGAGCTGACCGAGCGCCTCGCCAGCGAAGGGATCACCGCGCGCGTCAAGGCCCGGGTCAAGTCGCCCTTTTCGATCTTCACCAAGATCGAGCGCAAATCCATCGCCCTCGAGCAGCTCTCGGACATGATCGGCTTCCGGGTGATCGTGGGCTCGATCGACGAGTGCTACCATACGCTGGGCGTGGTCCACACCCGCTGGAAGCTCGTGCCCGGTCGCTTCAAGGACTATATCTCCGTCCCCAAGCACAACGACTACCGCTCCATCCACACCACGATCGTGGGTCCCGGCCGGCAGCGCGCCGAGCTGCAGATCCGCACCGAGGAAATGGACCGGATCGCCGAATTCGGTATCGCCGCCCATAGCCTCTACAAGGATGGCGCCTCCGCCGATATGGGCCGGCTCGAGCAGGAATCGCAGGCCTATGGCTCGCTGCGCTCCACCATTGAGCATCTGACCGCCGGCGCCACCACCGAGGATTTCCTGGAATCCACCAAGCTGGAGCTGTTCCAGGATCAGGTGTTCTGCTTCACCCCGCGCGGCCGGCTGATCGCGCTGCCGCGCGGCGCCACCCCCATCGATTTCGCCTATGCGCTCCACACCGATATCGGCGACACCTGCGTAGGCGCCAAGATCAACGGCGCCATCCTGCCGCTTGTTACGCAGCTGCGCAGTGGCGATGAAGTCGAGATCATCCGCGACCGCAACCACCTGCCGCCCGCCAACTGGATCGGCATTGCCGCGACCGGCAAGGCCCGCTCGGCCATTCGCCGTTCCGTGCGCAACGCCGCCGCCCAGCGCGCCCTGGCGCTTGGCGAGAGCGTTCTCAACATGCTCCTCGATCGCGAAGGCGTATCCCTCGAGGAAAGCGAAGCCAAGGCGCTGGCCGAAGCCCTGCATATGCCGAGCAAGCGCGAACTGCTGATCGCGGTGGGCGAAGGCAAGATCGGCAGCGAGCAGCTGGGAACCGAACTCGCCGCGCTCAAGGGCCTCCGCAAACGCCGCCGCAAGCTTGATCTGCCCGTCGCCGATACCGCCGATGGCTGGTTCGCCCTGCGCGCCACTGACCTCTTCCGCTTCCGCGTGCCCGGCGGCCAGCGCGCCGGCGCCCGCGCCCGCGCCGCTCTTGCCCAGCTCGACTTCCACATGCCTGTGACTATTTCGGGGGAGGGGGTCGTGCCTGGCGATCGCTTGGTCGGCATCCTGCAGCCCGATGTGCCGATCACCGTCTATCCCATCCATTCCGAAGCGCTGGTCGACCTGCATGACAGCGATGTGGCTTGGGTGGATGTGCGCTGGAACCTCGATGGTGGCGGTGAAGAGCGGCTTTACCCCACTGTGGTCACCATGGAATCGGTCAACCGCCCCGGCTCGCTGGCGCAGATTTCCTCGGCCATTGCCGCCTGCGACGCCAACATCAACAATCTCGTGATGCGGATGATTTCGCCCGACTTCCACCAGATGATCTTTGAAATCGAAGTGCGCGACCTCGCTCAGCTCACCGATGTTCTGGCCACGCTCAAGCGCAGCCCGGGCCTGTCTTCGGTGCAGCGCGCCGGCATGCGCGAAGCCGGCATGATCTCGACCCTCGAATGGGATGGCCGGGTTGAACGGAGGGGCAATGACGAAGACCTGGAGTAAACCCGCCTCGCCAAACCCTGTCGCCGCCGGAGCCACGCCATGATCATCGGCTTGGGCTCGGACCTCTGCCAGATCAACCGCGTCGAGCAAACCCTTGTGCGCTTTGGCGACCGCTTCACCCAGCGCTGCTTCACTGAAATCGAGCAGCGCAAGTCCGATCGCCGCGCCGAGCGTGCCGCTTCCTACGCCAAGCGTTTCGCTGCCAAGGAGGCCTGCTCCAAGGCTCTGGGCACCGGCCTTAATTTCGGCGTCTATTGGCGCGACATGGGCGTAGTGAACCTTCCCTCGGGCAAACCCACAATGCAGCTCACCAATGGAGCGGCGCGGGCGCTGGAGCGTCTGGTTCCCCCCGGCCACGAGCCGTTGATCCACCTGACCATCACCGATGATGCCGGCTTGGCCCAAGCCTTCGTGATCATCGAAGCGGTGCCGGTTGACCAACCCACCACGACGCCTTAACGCTTCGGCGTAGCTTAACGGGATTATTCATGAGCCAGCCCGCCGGAAAAACTGTCAAGAAGGCCGAAACCAACGAGTGGTGGGATACCATTGTCGTCGTGGTCGAGGCCCTGCTGATCGCCATCGTGCTGCGCTCGTTTTTGTATCAGCCCTTTTCCATCCCCACCGCCTCCATGCAGCAGACGCTGATGATCGGCGACTACTTCGTCGCCAACAAATTCGTCTGGGGTTATGGCAAGCATTCCTTCTCGCTGGGACGCTACGGCGATTTCACGCTGCTCGATTTCGAGCTGCCTATCAACAGTCGCATCCTGGGGCGTGATCCCAATCGGGGCGACGTCGCGGTGTTCCGCCCGGTGCCGCAGAACATGGAATACATCAAGCGCATTGTCGGGCTCCCCGGCGATCGCATCCAGATGCGTGAAGGGCGGCTTTACATCAATGGCACCATGGTCGAGCGCGAGTTCCTCGGCACTGCCATGGATACCGATAGCGAAGGCGATACGCGCGAAGTTGCCGTTTATCGCGAAACTTTTCCCGATGGTAACGTCCACACCATCCAGGAAATCGGGGATAACGGCCCGCTCGACAACACCCCCGAATATGTCGTTCCCGCCAGCCACTATTTCATGATGGGTGACAATCGCGACCGCTCCGCCGATAGCCGCGTCCTGTCTTCGGTCGGCTATGTGCCGGCAGTGAACCTGATCGGCAAGGCTGAAGCGCGCTTCTTCTCCATCAAGGACAATATCCCACCCTGGCAGCTCTGGCAGTGGCCTGCCAATGTGCGCTGGGACCGGATGTTCCAGCAAATCGACAAATGAGCCGGCGGGCCCGTTCTCACGAAAAGCTGCAGTTTCGACTGGGCTATCAGTTTGCCGACGAAGACCTGCTTGAACGGGCGCTGACTCATTCCAGCGCCGTTTCACCGTCGCGGCGCATCGAGCGTTCCTATCAGCGGCTCGAATTCCTGGGCGATCGGGTGCTTGGCCTCGTCGTGGCCGATATGCTTTACCGGCGCTATCCCAAGGCCAATGAGGGCGAGCTTTCGCGCACGCTCAATACCCTGGTGCGCAAGGAAACCTGCGCCGTCATCGCGCGCCAACTCGATCTCGGCTCCGAGCTGCGGCTGGGCGAAAGCGAGGCGCGCACCGGCGGCGCCCACAAGGAAGCCATTCTGGGCGATGTCACCGAAGCGGTGATCGGCGCCATTTTTTGCGATGGGGGGCTCGGCAAGGCCTATGAATTCGTCGAGCGCTTGTTTGAGGAATTCCTGAGCGAAGGCAATGCCGGGCGCGCCGATGCCAAAACGACGCTGCAGGAATGGGCCCAGGCGCGCGGGCTCGAGCCACCCGCCTATACCCAGACCGAGCGCACCGGCCCCGACCACGCGCCCGAATTCACCATCACCGTTTCCCTTGGGGATTTTGAACCCCTCAGCGCCACCGGCCCTTCCAAGAAGATCGCCGAGCACAAGGCCGCCGAACTCTTCCTGGTGCGCCAGCAGGTCTGGAAGGATCCCGCATGACCGACATTACCCCCACTGACACCTCCTGCGGCTTTATCGCCCTGGTTGGCGCCCCTAACGCCGGCAAGTCGACGCTCCTCAATGCCCTTGTCGGCACCAAGGTCTCGATCGTTACCCACAAGGCCCAAACCACGCGCTCGCAGGTGCGCGGCGTCGTCACCATCGATAAGGCGCAACTGGTCTTCATCGACACCCCCGGCATCTTCACCCCCAAGCGCCGCCTTGAGCGCGCCATGGTGGATAGTGCGTGGGGCGGGGCAGGGGATGCCGATCTGGTCGCCTTCATCGTCGATGCCGAAAAGGGGCTGACGTCCGAGATCGAAACCTTGCTGGAAGGGCTGGCCAACGTCACCCATCCCAAGATCCTGATCCTCAACAAGATCGACACCATCAAGAACGAAGCCCTGCTTACGCTCAGCCAGGCGATCAACGAGAAGGTGCGCTTTGAAGCCACCTTTATGATTTCGGCCCTCAAGGGCTATGGCGTCAGCGACTTCATGGATTGGTGCATCAAGCACATTCCCCCCGGGCCCTGGCACTTCCCCGAGGATCACCTGACCGACCTGACCATGGCGATCACCGCCGCTGAGATCACGCGCGAAAAGCTGTTCCTGCGCGTCCATGACGAGATTCCCTACAACGCTACGGTCGAGACCGAGAGCTTCAAGATCCAGAAGGACGGCTCCTACAAGATCGACCAGGTCGTTTATGTCACCCGCGACAGCCACAAGAAGATCGTCTTGGGTGCCGGCGGGCAAACCATCAAGGCCATCGGCGCGGAATCCCGCAAGGAGCTGATGGCGATGTACGAAGTCCCCATCCACCTGTTCCTCTTCGTCAAGGTGCGCGAAAAATGGGCCGACGACCCCGAGCGCTACCGCGAAATGGGCCTGGAATTCCCCCATGGGAAAAACTGAGCGCTTCGCCTTTCTGCATCTGAGCTCTCAGTCGACACCCTCCCCCTCGCGGGGAGGGATCAAGGGTGGGGGGCGGCTGGCCAGTGTGCCGGGGCTCTTGCACCCCCTCCCGTCCTCTCCCATCAAGGGGGAAGTGCTGGCCCAGTGCGTTCCCGGCGCCCTTCCACGGCCCAGTCGGGCGAAAGCTCTCTTGTCACCAGCCCCGCAGTCGACACCCTCCCCCTTGTGGGGAGGGATGAAGGGAGGGGGTCCCTCAGTATCTCATCAGAGCTTGCGGGCCACCCCCTGAAATGGAATGGACCGGCGAAGGCCTGCTGATCGGAGTGCGCCGCCACGGCGAAACCAGCCTTGTGGCTGAAGCCATGGTGGCCGGGCGCGGCCGCCATTTGGGCCTCGTGCGCGGGGGCCGTTCCTCCAAGCTCGCCGCCGCCCTTCAGCCCGGCAACACCGTCCAGCTGGTCTGGCGTGCCCGTCTTGAAGATCACCTCGGCATCTTTGCCGTTGAACTGTTAACCGGCCGCGCCGCCATCCTCATGGCCGACAAGGCCCGGCTCTACCTCAGCCAGCTTGTCTGTGAACTGCTGCGCCTGCTGCCCGAACGCGACCCCCATGATCGCCTCCTCGCCATGGCGCTGCGCCTGCTCGATCGCCCGCTCGATGGCATGGCGCTCGCCCGCTTCGAGATCGCGGTGCTCGACGAACTGGGTTTCGGTCTTGACCTATCGGCCTGCGCTGCCACCGGCGTTACGGACAATCTGACCCATGTGTCCCCGCGTACGGGTCGCGCCGTTTCCAGCGCCGCCGCTCAACCCTATCTCGATCGCCTGTTGCCCTTGCCCTCCTTCCTGCTGAACGAAGACGACACTGCCTCTCCTGCCGATCTCGCCGCCGCCTTTCGCCTTTCGGCCCATTTCCTCGATCTGCATGTCTGGTATCCCCGCCAGCTGGCGCCACCTGCGACTCGTGAAACCCTGGTTGCAATCCTCACCACCGCCGCTTAGCGGCCAAGCGGGGCCGCAGCACCGCAATGTCTGGGCAAAAACCCCAGAAACCCTGCGCATTGGGGGCTTTGCGGCTATAGTGTTTCCCGATTCGTTCTCCTGAAAGTGCTGTGATGTCAGACGCCGATACACTCCCGCCCGCCGACAACCAGCGCGTTGTCGATCTGCGGCAGGCGCTGGAAGAACGCTATCTCAGCTATGCGCTGTCCACGATCACCCAGCGCGCGCTGCCCGATGCGCGTGACGGGCTCAAGCCCGTTCACCGCCGCATCATCCACGCCATGCGCCTGCTCAAGCTCGATCCCAATCAGGGCTACAAGAAATCGGCCCGTATCGTCGGCGACGTCATCGGTAAGTTCCACCCGCACGGCGACCAGTCGATCTACGACGCGCTGGTGCGTCTCGCCCAGGACTTTGCCCTGCGCTACCCGCTGGTCGACGGACAGGGGAACTTCGGCAATATCGACGGCGATTCCGCCGCCGCCATGCGTTACACCGAATCGCGCATGACGGAGGTGGCGACGCGCCTCCTTGAAGGCATTACCGAAGACGCCATCGACTTCCGCCCCACCTATGACGGCGAAGACGAAGAGCCGGTGGTGCTCCCCGCCAATTTCCCCAATCTTCTCGCCAATGGCTCCACCGGCATCGCCGTGGGCATGGCGACCTCCGTGCCGCCCCATAACCTCGTCGAGCTGTGCAATGCCGCGCTCAAGCTGATCCACAATCCGGCGGCCACCGTTGACGAACTGATCCATCGCGATTTCGCGGCTCCCCCCAGCAACGAAGATCTGGTGCGCGGCCCCGATTTCCCCACCGGCGGTCAGCTGGTGGAAACCCGCTCCGCCATTGTGCATGCCTATGAAACGGGCCGTGGCTCGTTCCGCCTGCGCGCGCAATGGAGCAAGGAAGAAAAGGGCCGCGGCGTTTACAACATCGTCGTCACCCAGATCCCCTATGGCGTGCAAAAGTCGCGGCTGGTCGAAAAGATTGCCGAGCTGCTGCTCGCCAAGAAACTGCCGCTGCTCAAGGATGTGCGCGACGAAAGCTCGGACGATATTCGCCTCGTCCTTGAGCCGCGCGCGGGCACCGTCGATGCCGTGATCCTCATGGAGCAGCTGTTCCGCGTCACCGATCTTGAGGTCCGCTTCCCGCTCAATCTCAACGTGCTCGATCGCGGCACGCTGCCGCGCGTGATGAGCCTGGCCGATGCGCTCAAGGCCTGGCTCGACCACCGCAAGATCGTGCTCGTGCGCCGCTCGCAGCACCGGCTGCAGCAGATCGCCAACCGCCTCGAAGTGCTCGAAGGCTATATCATTGCCTATCTCAACCTCGATGAGGTGATCCGCATCATCCGCGAGGAGGACGATGCCAAGGCCTCGTTGATGGCGACCTTCTCGCTCACTGACAACCAGGCCGAAGCCATCCTCAACATGCGCCTGCGCTCCTTACGCAAGCTCGAGGAACTGGAACTGCGCCAGGAGCACAAGAACCTGACGGCCGAAAAGGGCCGCCTGGAAGCGCTGCTCGCTTCCGACAAGCGTCAGTGGGGCGAAATCGCCAAGCAGGTCGAAGCCCTCAAGAAGGCCTATCCGCTTTTTGCGGAGGACGGCTCGCCTCATCCGCTGGGCGCCCGCCGCTCCATCCATGGCGCCGCCCCCAATGCCGATCACGCCGAAATCACCACCGCCTTTATCGAGCGCGAGCCGATCACCGTGGTTCTGTCGGAAAAAGGCTGGATCCGCAGCCTCAAGGGTCATGACGCCGCCATCGACGAAAAGGGCTTCAAGGCCGGCGATCGCCTCAAGCTCGCCTTCAATGCCGAAACCACCGACAAGCTCCTGATGCTGACCACCGGCGGCAAGGTTTATACCCTCTTTGGCGACAAGCTGCCGGGCGGGCGCGGCCAGGGCGAGCCCGTGCGCATCATGGTGGACATGGACGAGGACCAGGACATCGTGTCCCTCTTCGTGCATCGCCCCGGCGCCAAGCGCATCATCGCCTCGTCCAATGGCTACGGCTTTGTCGTGGGTGAGGACGAGATGATCGCCAATACCCGCAAGGGCAAGCAGATCCTCAATGTCACCGCCCCCGATGAAGCGCGCCTGCTCGTGCCATGCGAAGGCGACCGCGTCGCCGTGATCGGGCAGAACCGCAAGCTCCTCGTCTTCCCCCTGAGCCAGCTCGCCACCATGAACCGCGGCCGCGGCGTGCGCCTGCAACGCTACAAGGATGGCGGCATTTCCGATCTGAAATGCTTCTTCATCGCCGATGGTTTGACTTGGACCGACAGTTCCGGGCGCACCTTCACCAAGCCTGCCGAGGAACTGACCGACTGGATGGGCGATCGCGCCGCCGCCGGCCGCCAGCCCCCCAACGGCTTCCCCCGTAACAACAAATTCGTCGGCTAGCACACCGACCCGCACCCGAAAGCCCGGCCATGATCCGCAATTGCGTCTTCTTCCGCTTCCGCCCCGAAGTGCCCCAGGACGAGCGCGATGCCATCTATGCCGGGCTCAATGCGCTGGTCGGCCGCCTTCCGGGCCTCTTGTCCGCCCAGTTCGGCCCCAATGCCTCGCCCGAAGGGTTGGGGCAGGGCTTCAACCATGGCTTCATCATGGATTTTGCCGATGACGCGGCCCGCGATCATTACCTCGTCGATCCCGACCACGCGCAAGCCGGCGCCCGCCTCGTTGCCTCCTTGCAGGGCGGCCGTGACGGCCTCATCGTCTTTGATCTGGAGATGAACGGAGCCTAGACCGCTTCCTCGAGCCGGCACCAGCCCAGCGTGCCTTTTTGCACTTCCAGCGGCTGGAACTGCGCCTTGTAGGCCATCTTGGGCGAGTTCTTCACCCAATAGCCTAGATACACATAATCGAGCCCGGCGGCGCGCACCTGGGCGATGTGATCAAGGATCAGGAAGGTCCCCATGCTGCGATGGGCCAGGTCCGGATCGTAAAAGCTGTAGACCATCGAGAGCCCGTCGGGCATCACATCGGTCAGCGCCACCGCCACCAGCGGCATGTCCGGGTGGTTGCGCAGCCGATATTCCACCAGCACCGATTGCACGGGCGTGTCCTCGACCATGTATTCATAGTCGACAAAGCTCATCTGCGTCATGCCGCCCCCGGCATGGCGGGAATCGAGATAGCGTTTGAACAGGTCGTATTGCTCTGATGTCGCCGTGGTCGGGCGCACCTCGATCGCGAGGTCTTCATTGTTGCGCAGCACGCGTCGGAAGCGTTTGGAGGGCTCGAAGGCATCGGCCACGATCCGCACCGACTGGCAGGCGCAGCAATTCTCGCAGGCCGGGCGATAGATCAGGTTCTGGCTGCGCCGGAACCCGTTCTCGCTGAGCAGGTGATGCAGGCTCGCTGCTCGCCGCCCCGACAGATGGGTGAAGAGCTTGCGCTCCTGCTTGCCGGGCAAATACGGACACGGCATCGCTGCGGTCAAAAAGAGCTGGGTCGTTTCTGGTGTCTGGTCGGTCAACGCGGGACCTTTAGCTGCCAAGACGGGAACTGTAATCCGCTCCCGTCCGCCCTGCAATCGTTCAATATGCTTGGTTCATGCGCGCACGCTGCATCCGCCAGTGCCGCTCCATGGGGGAGCGACGCAGCATCAGCGTGCCGGTCAACAAATCGTGGATCATCTGCCGACGCGGCGTGAACAGCGCAAACAGCAGCGACACGGGCCAGGAGATCCAGACCGTGACCCAGAACACCGCCGCATGCAGGATCGCCATCCCGCCATTGAGCGGCTGCCCGCGCGCCGGCGTCAGCACCAGATCCATCATCTGCATGCCGACGGTCGCCCGCCGGGCCGAACCCAGCGTCACTGCATAATACAGGATGACCGACAGCGGCACGACCAGCGCCAGGGCACCCCAGGCCAGCCCGAAGGTCAAAAACCCCGCGATCAGCCCGACAAAGCTCAGCACCAGCACGATAACGCCCATCAGCACCAGATCGATCAGATAAGCCGACACGCGCCGCGTCAGCAAACCCTGGAACAGTTCCGGGGCGGAAGCGGGATCAGGCAGGGCAGGGGCGGCAGAATAAGTTGGGCTCATGACCAACAAATTGTCATAGCCGCGCCTCTGTGCAAGACCCCCGGCGCAAGGAATGCGCAGACGGGACCCTAGTCCCCCAGCGCCCGCGCCACTTCCAGCGCATAATAGGTCAAAACGCCATTGGCGCCCGCGCGCTTGAAGCCGTGCAGGCTCTCAAGAATGGCGGCCCCTCGATCAATCGCGCCCGCCGCGGCGGCCATCTCGATCATCGCGTATTCCCCACTCACCTGATAGGCATAGATGGGGATGTTGAAACTGTCCTTGGCCCGGCGGATGATGTCGAGATAGGGCATGCCCGGCTTGACCATCACGCTATCGGCGCCTTCGGCGATATCCTGCTCGATTTCGCGCAGCGCCTCGTCCGAATTGGCGTAATCCATCTGATAGGTCAGCTTGTCGCCCTTGAGCCGGCTGCCCGAACCCACCGCTTCCCGGAACGGCCCGTAAAAGCACGAGGCATATTTAGCCGAATAGGCCATGATCTGGGTGTCGTCGAACCCTTCGGCATCGAGCACCTGCCGGATGGCGCCCACCCGGCCGTCCATCATGTCCGAGGGCGCAATGATGTCGGCGCCCGCCTGCACCTGCACCAGCGCCGAGCGGATCATCACCGATACGGTCTCGTCATTGAGTACGCGGCCGTCCTGCACCAGCCCGTCCTGGCCGTCGCTGGAATATTCATCTAGGGCCACATCGGCGATGAGCCCGATCTCGGGCACCGCGCTCTTGATGGCGCTCAGCGCCTGGCACATCAGATTGCCCGAGTTATACGCCTCTTCGGCCCCTTCGCTGCGCAGATGGTCGGGCGTATTGGGGAACAGCGCCAGCGCCGGAATGCCCGCATCGCGCGCTTCGCGCGCTGCCGCCACGCACAAATCCACGCTCAACCGCTCCACACCCGGCATCGTCTCGATGCTCGAGCGCTCATTGCTGCCCTCGATCACGAACAGGGGCCAGATCAGGTCGGCGGGGGTAAGCATGGTCTCGCGCACCATTGCCCGGCTCCACGCCGATTGCCTTGTCCGGCGCAGCCGCCGCCCGTCAAGGAACCCCATATCGTGCTTCTGCCAATACTCGGCCATCACTAAAACTCCTTTGCGCCCATATCCATAGCAGCGCCCGCGCTCCCCCGAAAGACATTGCCTTGTCCAGTGCTTTGCAGAGGGTTAGAACTGCGCGCATGGAATTCAACGCCCGCTCCACCGCCCTTTATGTCCGCGTCATTGCCCTGGTGAGCCTGATGCTCGGCCTCAACGATGCTGCACGCCTCCTTGGCGTGCAGCTGGGGGCACAAAGCCCGATCGAAGCCTGGGGCGTCACTGGCTTTGTCTACCTCGCCATTTTCGCCGGCGCCCGGCTCTTTGCCGCAGTGGGCCTTTGGATCAAGGCGAGCTGGGGCGCGGTGCTCCTCGTCGGCGCCACCGGCGTCGAGCTCGTGCTCTACCTGCTCGGCAACCCCGATGTCACCATGACCGCACCCGGCTTTGCCGTGCGCCTGTTCCTCGTCGCCGCCATCATCGTGCTCTTTGCGCTCAACTGGCGCCACCGCCGCGCCCAAGCCGCCGACTGAGGCCCGCAACGCCCCCATCGGCATTGCCGCGCTCCTGCCACGCTGTTGCGAAACCATGGCACCGAGACCGCAATCAACCGGGGGAGGTTTTCCAGTGGATGACCTTTGGCAGATCGAGCGTAGCCTCTGGCTCGATGGCGTTGAGGCTTACCGGACCCATATGGCCGGCCAGTGCCTGATGGCCTTCGGCCCGGTGGGGACCATGGCTAACGCGGCAGTCCTTTCCAGTCTCGATCACGCGCCGCGCTGGTCCAGCGTTGCCTTTGCCAGTCAAACCGCCATCCGACCTGGCGACGTTCTGGCTGTTTTGTCCTATGAAGCGCAGGCCGAGCGCGCCGGCGCCCCGCCTTACCGCGCTCTCTGCACCTCGACTTACCTTCGCCAGCCCCAGGGCTGGAAGATCGTGCAGCATCAGCAAACCCAGCTCTCCTGAGCCTGCCCAAAACTTTCACCCGATCTCCTGGAGTGTTCATGCAGCCCGCCGTCTTTGTTCTTGCCGCTGCTTTCCTGCTGCTGCCACTGCAGGCAACTCAGGCCAAGACCATCTGCACTGTTGTGGCCGATGCGGAGAGTGGCACCATCCTGCTGGAAGAGGGGGATTGCCGCACCCGCGTCACCCCGGCATCGACCTTCAAGCTAGCCTTGAGCGCGATGGGCTATGACGCCGGCGTTCTCTCCAATGCCACTACGCCTACCCTCCCGTTCCAGCCCGGCTACCCCGATTGGGGTGGGCCGGAGTGGCAGCAGCCCACCAACCCGCTGCGCTGGATGAAGCATTCCGTGGTCTGGTTCTCCCAGCAGATCGCCGCAAAGCTTGGCGTCGAGCGCCTGCAGGGCTACGCCCAGGATTTCGGCTACGGCAATGCCGACTTGGCCGGCGATCCCGGGCAGGACAATGCCCTTGAGCGCGCCTGGATCAGCTCGTCCCTCCAGATCGCCCCGGTCGAGCAGGTGGCGTTCTTGCGCCATCTCGTCAATGGCACTCTGCCGGTGGAGCCGCACGCAATCGACATGACCATGGCCATTGTCGAGAGTTGGCCGACCTCCGCTGGCTGGACGGTTTCTGGCAAGACCGGATCGGCCTATCCGCGCCGGGCTGATGGCTCGTTCGACCGCGCGAGGGGCTGGGGATGGTTCGTCGGCTGGGCCGAGCACGACACACGGCGCCTGGTCTTCGCGCGCCTCCTTCAGGACGAGGAGCGGCAGCGCAGTTCAGGGGGAATCCGGGCGCGCAACGACGTATTGGAGCACTGGGATGAACTTGTCGTGAGGCTTCCTCAGTAGAGCTCGCCGAGCCGGCACATGAAGCCACTGCCACCCGACGTTTTCACGAGGTTTTCCTCCTTAACTCCGTCTTTAGGTTACAATTGTGTTGGTGGGTGTAACGAAGAATAAAGCCAAATTCTCGTTGTTTTCCCGTAAGATAGTTTTAAGCGTGTGGCTTAGGCGCATGTTAGCGGGGGACGCCATATTTTCCTCTCATGAGATGCGAAAAGTCGCACGGACAGCAACAGCGAGGCTCAAATGGTAGGCAAATCGAACGCCAGCGAGGCCATGGTACCCGAGCAGCCCAAGCGGCTGAAGCCACTCTATCTGGAAGCCGTTTCACGCGTTGAACGGCTCCATCGCCGCCTGCTCGACCTGATCAAGGACGAGTTTGACCGCATGGGTTGGGACGACATCAACCCGGTTCAGGCGCTGCTGATGTTCAACATCGGCGATGCGGAACTGACTGCAGGAGAGCTGCGCTCGCGGGGCTATTACCTGGGGTCCAACGTTTCCTATAACCTCAAGAAACTCGTCGAAAGCGGCTATATCTTCCAGGAACGCTCGCGTTCCGACCGCCGCTCGGTGCGCATCAAGCTTTCCCCCAAAGGTGAGGAAGTGGCCGAAGTGATCGACGAACTCTATGACCGTCATCTCAAATCCATCGACAAGGTCGGTGGTCTGGGGGATGACGAGTTTGACGGCCTCAACAAGGCCCTCGCGCGCCTCGAACGCTTCTGGGTCGATCAGATCCTCTACAAGCTCTAGGCTCGTCTTAGTAAAACTGTAGCAATGGTGCCACACACCAAGTGAAACGCTGGCCTCGGCCGGCGTTTACTTATTTGTGCCGCAAACTGACGACACAGCGCTGGTTACGCGGTTGAAACCATTTCCCGCGTAATGATGGTTCCTGAATTCTGAAGCTCGCCCGTTCGGGTGACCCTGGCGGTGGGCTGCGGAACACGATGGTAAGACCCTTCGCAACTCGCGACGGGCAAATTGGATGTGTTTAGATGCGGTTGAATCGACGTTCACTCCTCCGGTCCATGGCCGTTGCCGGAGCCAGCGCTGCCCTTCCTTCCGCCGTTTGGGCGCAGGACGGCAGCATCTTGGATCTGTTCTCGGGCAATCGGACCCTGCGCGAAATCGACTCCGACGGCAACACGGCCGCCGCCGAAGCCTTGATTGCGACCAATGAGCCGATCTTGTCCTTTGATACGGCCTATAATCTGCAGCTGGCGATCTCCCAGTATGAGCCCTTTGTCGCCGCCGGCGGCTGGGAAGAAGTCCCCCAGGAAGCCTATGGTCTGTCCAGCGGCAAGAAGGGCAAGCCGGCCATCGCGCTCAAGCGCCGCCTGATCTCGTCAGGCGATATGGCGCTGGTCGAAAATGTCGATGATGTGGTCGATGAAGTCACCGATCGCGGCATCCGCACCTTCCAGGCCCGCCACGGCCTGATCGTCAACGGCAAGATCGACGAGCCCACCTGGTACGCCCTCAACGTTCCCGCCCAGACGCGCCTCAACCAGCTCTACCTGAATTTCCAGCGGGTGCAGAACCTCGCCCCGAACCTGTCCGAGCGCTATGTGGTGGTCAACATTCCCGCCGCCACCATCGAGGCGGTTGCTGGCGGCATGGTCGAGCAGCGCCACGTCGCCGTGGTCGGCCGTGTCGATCGCGCCACCCCGATCATGGCCAGCAAGATCAGCCAGATCAACTTCAATCCCTATTGGCACGTGCCCAAGTCGCTGGTCCGCAAGGACCTGACCAAGTACATGCAGGAAAACCCCAACTACTTGGCCGAGCAGAACATCTTCATCTATGATGGCTCGGGCAACAAGATCGATCCTGCCACGATCAACTGGGCCAATATCAGCGATGCAGAAGTGAACTACATGTATCGCCAGGAGCCAGGCGCCGCCAACTCCATGGGCCACTGCAAGATCAACTTCTACAACCCCTATGACTGCTACCTGCACGACACCCCGACCAAGGCTCTGTTCGGCGAAAATGCACGGTTCCACTCTTCGGGCTGCGTGCGCGTCGAAAGCGTGCATCAGCTGGTGAGCTGGCTGTTGCGGGACAATGGTGATTGGACCCAGGACCGGGTCAACGCCACCTTCGAGTCGCTCGAACGTCTCGACGTCAAGTGCGAGGGTCAGGTGCCGATCCACACCACCTACATCACCGCCTGGGCCAACCGGCAGGGCACGGTCAGCTTCCGCGATGACGTTTACAACTTCGACGCGCAGGGCAAGACGACCTTCGAAGCTTAAGCGACGCACTTATCGAGGCCCTCCTTCGGGAGGGCCTTTTTTGTATGGTCCACAATTGAGGGCAGGGCGGGAGTAACATCCGCCCCGAGACAAGATGAACGACGTTCAGGTTCTGTTTGAATTCGTTCAGGTTGGCGCCCAGATGCGCGTCGCGGCCATCGACAGCGCCACTGGGACCGAGGTCGTTGTGATCACGCCGGCCGCCGCAACCCGCACCCAGATGCAGCAAGTGGCGCTCGCCAAACTTCGCCGGCGCCTCGCCGAAACGCCGGCACCCGCCGCAACACCACGTCTGTTCTAGTAAAAAGCCCGGCAAACCCGGGCTTTTTGGAGGAGCTAGCTGCTAGAGATTGCAGCGGTGACGATAGCCGTCATAGCCGAGGAACGTATCGGTGCGCGCATCATAGGAGCGATAGCGCGCATAGCAGGCCCGAACATGGGCACTATAGGACGGCCCGTAATCATAAACCGGGCCGATCAAGCGATCACCGCGGCGATTGTCGTTGGCGATGGCTCCGCCCACGATTGCGCCAAGGCCAAAGCCCAGCACACCGGCGGCAACTGCGCCACCGCCATTACCGCGCCAGCCGCGATGATGATGCCTACGCGGGCGCCAGTCGCCCCGGTCATGCCAGTCGCGATCGTGCCAGCCGCGATCATGGCGACTGAACAGGCCCTGCGCCTCGGCGGGGACCGATCCGGAAAAGGCCAGCAAGCCGGCCATAGCTACGGCGCCTACGGTATTGAAGATGGTTTTCATGATAAACTCCTGCCCCCACGTGGCCGGCCTATCCGGTCTCCAACTGCTAAAATGATCCAGCGGCCCGCAAGTTGCGTCACATAAGCGAATAGCTAACGCGCCCTTGGATTGAGCCCGCGCTTTGTGCTACAGGCTGCGCCATACCACCCACCACAACCCAATATCTTGGATTCTGGAGTACGCCATGAGCGCTGCTGCCTCTCTTCCGCTCTTTCCTCGGTTCTTCTCCGCCGGTCTGGCAGAAACCGATCCCGAAATCGCGGGCGCGATCAGCAGCGAGCTGGGTCGTCAGCAGCACGAAATCGAGCTGATTGCTTCGGAAAACATCGTCTCGCGCGCTGTGCTTGAAGCCCAGGGCTCGATCATGACCAACAAATATGCCGAGGGCTATCCGGGCAAGCGCTACTATGGCGGCTGCCAGTTTGTCGATATTGCCGAAAACCTCGCCATCGAGCGCGCCAAGCAGCTGTTCGGCGCCGGCTTTGCCAATGTGCAGCCCAATTCCGGCTCGCAGATGAACCAGGCGGTGTTCCTGGCGCTGCTGCAGCCCGGCGACACCTTTATGGGCCTCGACCTCAATTCGGGCGGGCACCTGACGCATGGTTCGCCCGTCAACATGAGCGGCAAGTGGTTCAATGTCGTGTCCTATGGCGTGCGCCCCGACGATCACCTCCTTGATATGGACGAAGTCGAGCGCCTGGCCCACGAGCACAAGCCCAAGCTGATCCTGGCCGGCGGCACGGCCTATTCCCGCTTCTGGGATTGGGCGCGCTTCCGCCAAATCGCCGACGCGGTTGGCGCTTACCTCATGGTCGATATGGCCCACATCGCCGGTCTCGTTGCCGGCGGTGTCCATCCCTCCCCAGTGCCCTATGCCCATGTGGTCACCACCACCACGCATAAATCACTGCGCGGTCCGCGCGGCGGCATGATCCTCACTAATGACGCGGACATCGCCAAGAAGGTGAACTCCGCCGTGTTCCCAGGCCTGCAGGGCGGGCCCCTGATGCATGTGATCGCCGCCAAGGCCGTCGCCTTCAAGGAAGCGCTGCAGCCCGAGTTCCGCGCTTATGCGCAGCAAGTCGTCACCAATGCCCGTGCTTTGGCCGAAACGCTCAAGTCCCACGGGCTCGATGTTGTCTCGGGCGGCACTGACAACCATCTTATGCTTGTGGATCTGCGCAAGAAGAACGCCACCGGCAAGCGGGCAGAGCAGGGGCTTGGCCGCGCCTATATCACCTGCAACAAGAACGGCATTCCCTTCGATCCGGAAAAGCCCTTCGTCACCTCGGGCATTCGCCTCGGCACCCCTGCCGGCACCACCCGCGGCTTTGGGGTCGCCGAATTCCAGGAGATCGGCAATCTCATCGTTGAGGTTCTCGATGGTTTGCGGGAAGCCAATTCCGAAGAGGGCAATGCCATGGTCGAAGCCGCGGTGCGCGACAAGGTCGTCGCCCTCACCAACCGCTTCCCCATCTACCAGTAAGGCATAGGCATGCGCTGTCCCTATTGCGGCGACGACGATACGCAGGTCAAGGACAGCCGCCCGACCGAGGATTCCGGCGCCATCCGGCGCCGGCGCATCTGCACCGGCTGCGGCGGCCGCTTCACGACCTTCGAGCGCGTGCAACTGCGCGACCTGACCGTGGTCAAGAAAAGCGGCCGCAAGGTCCCGTTTGATCGCGAAAAGCTTGCCCGCTCCGTTTACACTGCCCTGCGCAAGCGCTCGGTGAATCCCGAGCGCATCGAGCGCATGATCTCGGGGATCGTGCGCCAACTCGAATCCCTGGGTGACGTGGAAGTGACCTCCGACCAGATCGGCGAATATGTCATGGAGGGCCTCAAGGGGCTCGACGACGTGGCCTTTGTCCGCTTCGCCTCGGTCTACAAGAACTTCTCGGCTGCCGACGACTTCCGCTCGTTTCTGTCCGAATTGGCGCAGGCCAACAGCAGCCCGCCGCTGCCTGAAGACTGATCCCGTGTTTCACCCGGTCGCGCTTTTCCAACGCGCAATGAACCGGCCACCCCCCATTCGAGTTACCCCCTCATGGCTCAAGCCCCCAAACGCGATCCGCAAACCGACCGACCCGCCAATCAGCGTGGTGCTGCCCGGCTGGCAGCGGTGCAGGCGCTTTATCAGATGGATGTCGGGCACCAGAGCCTGGAAGACACCCTCGCGCAGTTCGGCGCCTTTCATCTCGGCCGCGAGATCGAGGGCGAGCAGTATTTGCCCGCTGACGCCGATTTTTTCCGCCAGATCGTAGTTGGCGTCGCCAAGCACCAGCTCGAAGTCGATCCTGCCGTTGATCGGGCGTTGGCGGAAGGCTGGCCCATGGAACGCGTCGATGCCACGCTGCGCGCCATCCTGCGCGCCGCCGCCTTTGAGCTGCTACGCCGCCGCGATATTCCGCCCCGCGTCGTCATCACCGAATATGTGGATGTGGCCAAGGCCTTTTACGAGGACGATGCCAGCGGGCTGGTCAATGCCACGCTTGATGCCATGGCGCGCGAACATGGCAACAACCTCAGCGAAACGCTCTAGCCAATAAAAAAGCCCCGGTCTCCCGGGGCTTTTGTGTCACTGGGGCAGCCTTGCCTCAGAACGAATTGAGGATCGAATCCACAAACGAGCGATCCTCGCCAAACGATGGGGTACGGCGGCTCTCGATGGTCACCGTCTTGCCGTCGGCCAGCGAATACACCGCTTTGTCGACCACCTTGTTGTTCTTGTCGAAATACACCACCAGCACCGTGCGGGACTTGATGTTGGTCAGCCCGAAATTGGTCTGCTGCACCTTGGTTTCGACATAGTAGAAGGCCGACTGGTCGCCAAAGGTATTGGTGGTCTGGGGCGATCCCAGCACCAGCGTCACCAGCTCCTTGCTTTGGCCGACGCGGATCTGCGCCAGCGCGCTTTCCGAAATTTCATAGCCCTGGGTCCGGTTTTTGACAAAGGCAGTGCTGCTGCCGGTACAGCCGGCAAGTGCCACGGCAATCACAGCGGCGGCAGCAAACGGCATCATCGGTCCGAGGGCGAAACGCACAGGCATGAATTTGACTTTCCAGATGGCACTCGATTATAGCCGTCCCCACGAATTCGTGGTCTTTCCGGCCGCCGAAATGTGTACCTGCCAAGGCGCCAATCTGGCAAGGTGGCAATCACCCGTCCGCAGGTCCTGCTTCGTGTTTGACCGATCAAGACGCTGAGCGCAATCCATGATCCTCTCCCTGTTCCGCAAGAACCCTGCTGCCGAGCCCGTTTACGCCGTTTATAGCGCCATTGTGTCTCAATCCCGGCAGCCCGTCTTCTATCGCGATTGGGGCGTGCCCGACACCGTCACCGGGCGCTTCGACATGATCAGCCTGCATCTGGCGCTGCTGTTTCGCCGCCTGCGCTCGGAAGATGCGCCCACCAGGGAATTCAGCCAGGCAGTGTTTGACCTGTTCTTCAAGGACATGGACCGCTCCCTGCGTGAAATGGGCGTCGGCGACATGGCAGTGCCCAAGAAAATTCAGAAAATGGGCAATATCTTCTTTGGTTTGCTCGCTGCCCTTAATGTTGCCATCGACAGCAATGATCGTGCAGCTCTCGAATCGGTGCTGACGCGCAATGTGCTCGATGGCGCCGAGCCGGCCCAGGTCGCGGCGCTCGCCGATTATGTGCTGGCGCTCGATGCGGCTTTGGCGCGCCAGTCGAGCCAGGCGATCACCACTGGCACCCTTTCCTTTGAGGTAGCGGCATGAAGCACACTGATGCACCCATTATCGACGCTGTGATCCGGGTGGATCGGTTGCCTGCAACGGGCCGCGAGATCGAGGTTCACCCCGAAGCCGCAGCGCTCGCTGCGCTGGCCGAGCAACTCAAGCTATCTGCCGTGGAGCAATTCGGCGCCAAACTGGTGGCGACCCCACTGCGCGGCGGCATCCGGGTGCTCGGTCGGCTGACCGCGCGCATCGTGCAGCCATCCGTCGTGACCTTTGAGCCCGTGACCCAGGAGATCGACGAGCCGGTGGACCGCGTCTTCCTGCCTGAGCCCGATCAGGCCCACAAGGCCACGCCCGGCTCGGAACTGTTCATCGACCTCGAGGATGATGATTTTCCCGATCACATCGACGGGCCCGAGGTTGACCTCAGCGCCTTGCTGATCGAGACCCTGGCCTTGGCCATCGACCCCTATCCGCGCTTGCCCGGCGAAAGCCTCGACGCCTTGGGTATTGTGGCGCCCCCCGAAGATCAGGGGCCGTTCGCGAGCCTGCGCCAGCTCAAGACTGGCGACGATAAATAAGAACTTGCCCTCTTGGCCGGGCTTGCGCCGACCCCATGGTGGGGTATGGTGCCGCCGAGCCTTCCGGGGACCAACCATAGGCCGAAATGACTGACACGATAACCATCTCAGTGGACGCAATGGGTGGCGACAACGCCCCCCGAGCCGTGATCCACGGTGCGCTTTTGGCCTGGCGCGAGCACCCCGATAGCCGCTTCATTTTCCATGGCCGCCAGGAACAGATCAGCCCCTTGCTCGATGAGTTCTCGGAGCTCAAGCCGGTCAGCACCGTCAATCACTGCGAAGCGGTGATCGCCATGGATGAAAAGCCGAGCCAGGCCCTGCGCAAGGGCAAGGGCACGTCGTCCATGTGGATGGCTATCCAGGCGGTCAAGGATGGCCAGGCCGATGTGGCAATCTCGGGCGGCAACACCGGCGCCCTGATGGCCATGGCAACTTTTTGCCTCCGGCCCATGGAAGGCATTGCCCGTCCCGGCATTGCGGCGATCTGGCCAACGCTGCGCACCGACATCATCGTGCTCGATATGGGCGCCACCATTGGCGCCGATGCGCGCCAACTGGTGGATTACGCCATTCTGGGCTCGGCGCTCGCTCGGGCGCTATTCAACCATGAATCCCCCACCATCGGGCTGCTCAATGTGGGCACCGAGGAAGTGAAGGGCCTCGATTCCATCAAGGAGGCCGGCCGCATCCTCGCCGATGCCAGCGGCGCCGGTTTCACCTATCACGGCTTTGTCGAAGGCGATGACATCGGTAAGGGCACGGTTGATGTGGTCGTCACTGAAGGCTTTGTTGGCAATATCGCCCTCAAAACCGCCGAAGGCACCGCCCGCCAGGTTGGCAAATACCTCTCCAACGCCCTCAAGGCCAATCTGATGAGCCGAATCGGCGCGCTCTTTGCCATGTCGGCCCTCAAGCAGCTACGCCATAGGATGGATCCTCGCACCGTCAATGGCGGCGTGTTCCTGGGCCTCAATGGCGTTGTCATCAAGTCCCATGGCGGCACCGATGAAATCGGCTACAAGAGTGCCCTGGGCCTTGCCTATGAAATGGGGCGTAACCGCCTGATCGATAAGATCGGCGACAGCATGAAGCGTTTCCCCGTCAGTGCCGTTGCCGAAACTCCACCTCCACCATCCGAGGCGAACCCGGCGTGACCAAGACTCGTTCTATTATTCGCGGCGTGGGCGCCTATCTGCCCGAAAAAATCCTGACCAATGCCGAACTGGCCAAGATGGTGGATACCTCCGACGAGTGGATCCAGCAGCGGGTCGGCATCAAGGAGCGCCACATCGCCGCCGAAGGTCAGTTCACCTCTGATCTGGCCGTTGCTGCCGCCCAGCAGGCGCTCGATGCCGCCGGCATGACGCCCCACGACATCGACCTCATCATCGTCGCGACCACCACGCCCGATTACACCTTTCCGGCCGCGGCGACCTTGGTGCAGATGAAGCTGGGCATGCATCACGGCATGGCCTTTGACCTGCAGGCGGTATGCTCGGGCTTTGTGTATGCGGTCGCCACTGCCGACAGCTACCTGCAGAACGGCCTTGCCAGCCGCGCCCTCGTGATTGGTGCCGAAACCTTTTCGCGCCTGCTGGACTGGAGCGATCGCGGCACCTGCGTCCTGTTCGGCGACGGCGCCGGTGCGGTGATCATGGAGCGGGTGGAAATCGCTGATGGCGCGCCCGATCGCGGCGTTCTTGCCTCCGCCCTGCGCTCCGATGGCCACCATTGGGACAAGCTCTATGTGGATGGCGGCCCGTCCTCCACCAAGGGCGTCGGCCATGTGCGCATGCAGGGGCCCGAAGTGTTCCGCCATGCCGTCGGCAAGATCACCGATGTGGTCTACGACACGCTCGACAAGGCCGGCTACACCGTGGACGACCTCGACTGGTTCGTGCCCCACCAGGCCAACCGCCGCATCATCGATGGGGCAGGGGCCAAGCTCGGCTTGCCCCCCGAAAAGGTGGTGATCACCGTCGATCGCCACGCGAACACATCGGCCGCCTCAGTTCCCCTCGCGCTCAGCGTTGCGGTGGCCGATGGCCGCATCAAAGAGGGTGACCTGGTGATGCTCGAAGCCATGGGCGGCGGCTTCACCTGGGGTGCTTCGCTTATTCGCTGGTAAGCCTTTTTGGCTGCATTGACCTGAGGTGTTTCAAGGCGTTAGTGTTAACGGCGGGCCGGAGGAGCCCGGTGCGGCAATCGCTGGAAGCATGTGAACTAAGCGGGTGGCAACACTGTTCTGTGGCCGCTGCCCGGGCGAAACGCGCTGGGTGCTGCCGCCACAAGCAGGCAAGCAATCGGCCTGTTTGCATGGGCCGGCCCTGACGTCCAAACGGGGGTGCGAATGACTCAGAAGACAGTAACGCGGGCTGACCTGGCGGAGGCCGTTTATGGCTCGGTAGGTCTGTCCCGAACCGAATCGGCGGAATTGGTCGAGCGCGTGCTCGATCTGATCTCGGAGGCGCTGATTTCGGGCTCCAATGTGAAGCTCTCCTCGTTTGGCTCCTTCCAGGTACGCTCCAAGAACGAGCGGATCGGGCGCAATCCCAAGACTGGTGAGGAAGTGCCGATCCTGCCGCGGCAGGTTCTTGTGTTCAAACCCAGCAACGTATTGAAATCCAAGATCAACAAATCTATGGTCACCGCGGAAAAGTAAGGCGTTTTTTGCCAAGGGGTGTGTGTTGGACAAGTCTCCCGACGCCTTCCGGACCATTTCCGAGGCTGCTGAAGAACTCGACCTGCCCCAGCACGTGCTGCGGTTCTGGGAGACGCGCTTCTCCACGATCAAGCCTCTCAAACGCGGTGGTGGGCGCCGCTATTATCGGCCCGAAGACGTGCTGCTGCTGCGCGGCATCCGTCATCTGCTCTATGATCAGGGCTTTACCATCAAGGGCGTCCAGCGCATTCTCAAGGATCAGGGTAGTCGCTATGTCATCGCTGTGGGCGAGGGCAAGCCGGTGGAAGACATCTTGCCCATGATCGAAATGGCCGAAGAAGCCGGCGACGAAGCCGAGATCGAAGAAGCGGTAATGACCGCCAGCCCCGCACTGGATAAGGAGGCGCGCAACAAGCTCTCCGACGTGCTGCGCGAACTCCTGGAATGCAAGCGCCTGCTCGAGCGGGCGCGCGAAACCTGATCTAGCCGAACACCACCGTCTTGTGCCCGTTCAGCATCACCCGATTTTCGAGGTGCAGCTTGACGGCCCGCGCCAGCACCCGGCTCTCGATATCGCGGCCAGCCGCCAGCATATCCTCAGGGCTCATCGAATGGGTGACCCGGGCGGTTTCCTGCTCGATGATCGGGCCCTCATCGAGGTCCGGCGTCACGTAATGTGCCGTTGCCCCGATCAGCTTGACCCCGCGCTCATGGGCCTGGTGATAGGGTTTCGCTCCCTTGAAGCTGGGCAGGAACGAGTGGTGGATATTGATGATCTTGCCAAAGAGCCGCGTCGAGAGCGTATCGGACAGTACCTGCATATAGCGCGCCAGCACCACCAGATCAGCGCCGCTTTCCTGCACCAACGCCAGCACCTTGGCTTCCTGCTCGGCCTTGTTGCTCGTATTCACCGGCCACAGATGAAACGGAATGCCTTCGTTATCGGCGATCCGCTGCGCCTCAGGGTGGTTGGACACGATAGCTACCACCTCGGCATCGAGCCACCCAACGCGGATCTGGTAGAGCAGGTGCAGGAGGGCATGGTCGAACTTCGAGACCATGATCACGATCTTGGGCCGGCGCGACAGCGGCACCAGCGTGGTCTTCATCCCGAACCGCTCAATCGGGGCGCGCAGCGCCCGCTCCAGCGCATCGCGATCGACGCCCTCGGGCGCAGCAAAGGCCAGCCGCATAAAGAAGGTGCCGGTCTGCCGGTCCCAGAACTGGTTGCTTTCGGCGATATTGGCACCCAGCGCCGCCAATTCGGTGGTCACCGCGGCGACAATGCCCGGCTTGTCCACGCAGCTTAGCGTCAGCACATATCCAGCTTGTTGCTCGCTTGTCGGCGCCATTGATTCCCTCCGCCTTGGTCTTGGGCTGGCGAGGAGATAGCGCCCCCCGGCACGATCGACAACGCTTTCCCGGCGGAATGCTCAATCATTCCGAATCAATCGCCCGCCGGGAGAGGCCGGGGCGCCGTAGCGCCCCGGCTCAGCGTGACGCCGGAACGCTGCGCCCGCTATCCTGCCGCATGATGAACAGCGATGCCCCTACGATCAACAGCGCGCCGGGCCAGAACCAGAGATCTGGCGCCTGGGAGAGGATGAGCCAGCTCGCCAGCACATTGAGCGGCAGCTTGAGATCATCAAAGGGTTGCAGATAGGTCGCGTCTGCCACCGCATAGGCCTTGGCCAGCAGATACTGTGCCGCCGCCGACAGGAACCCGATCAGCACCATCAGCCACAGCACTTCGCCGCCCGGAATGGCCAACCCGGTCGGGATCAGGAACAGCGCATTGGCGGGTGTCATCAGCAGCATCAGGTAAAGCGTGATCGATTCGGGCGTTTCGAACCGAGTAAGATATTTGGTCAGCAGCGACGATCCCGCCCACAGCGCCGCCGCGAGGATCGGCAACAGCGCCGCCCAGGTGAACACTGAGCTCCAGGGTTGCAGGATAATCATCGCGCCGGCAAACCCGGTCACCGTGGCCAGGATTCTCGGCAACCGCACCTGCTCGCCCAGGAACAACCAGGCCCCCAGGATAATGAAGAACGGCGAGGTCATCACCAGCGCGATCACCTGCCAAAGCGGCACGCCCAAGGCAAAGGCAAAGCCAAAGGCCTGCGCGCCGGCGGCCGACAGCACGATGCGCACGAGATGCACCACGGGATGACGCGTCTTTAGGGCCTTGAGGCCCATGTTCCACACCAATGGGATGCAGAGCAGCGCCGCAATTAGATACTGCCAGAACACGGCAGAGGTGGAGGGAAAGCCCAACTGATAAGTGGCAATGGGCGTGGCGACATTGACGCCGGCATAGGCAATCCCGGCGCCCAGCATCAGCATGGCGCCCTGGATGGAAGGTGAAATCTGCCGACGGGGGGAGGCGGAGGCAATCTGGCTCAACGAGTTATCCTTTCGCGTAAGACCCAGCTACCTCAGGGTTTACGGGAAGGAATGGCGCTCAACCCCCGCAGCGGCACAACCGCAACGAAGCTCGAGCTCCAAAGCCAGACCCGTTCTCTCTCATCCGGACTATGACCGTCGGCTCCGGAATCACACCGGATCTGCTGACCCCGACCTGCGCCGGGCGCTCGCGGGCTTGGGTTTCCCCTTACCGCCGGTGGGGAATTACACCCCGCCCTGAGAACGAATGCAGGAAACATCTCCTGCAGCGCCAAACATAGGGCAGGGGGGCAGGCCAGACAAGACGGGGACACCGGTGTAACCGATAGGGCTCGCATGCGTCCTAAGGCGCTCCGAACTCGGGGCGAACTTGGTTGTCATCTTCCAGCATGAAGAAGTAGTCGGCGTGAAATGCGTTCTCCAGGCTAAAGCAGTCGTCAAGATTTTGGACGCCGAATTTCTGCGGCTGGTTGTGAACATAGCGAACGCGCGGATCCCCGAGCTCCTCGAGCACACTACGCGCGCTGCCATCTGGGCAATCATCGCGCACCTCACAGATCCATTCGCCATGGCTTTGCGCCCGTAGGCACTGAATGGCTCGTTGGAGCGGTTCCGAGCCACGGTAGGTCGGGGTCCTGACAAGCACCAAAGGCATACGACCCTTCGCCCTGACGGCTGTAACTGTTGTCCAATGTTCAGCTACTAGGCCAAATCGGCGTTGTGTTCGCTGCGCCTCAAATCAGAATACACCAGGCACCAGCCGATAAGGCACGGCAGCAGTGAAATCACGATAGCTTGCATCGCGCGCTAAGACTCTTTCCACCGCCAAGATGCGCCCGATCTGAAAAGCAAATGCTGCAGAATAAACCGCCAAGTTGAAGACGCTCGGGTAGGAGAGGAGGAATCCAATCTGGGTCAAGATGTAGCCGGCGTACATGGGGTGGCGAACCAGCCGATAGGGACCTTTTTTCTTCACCCCCCGGTTCGCTGCCACGGCTCCGAAGCTCCGTCGCAACGTTAATTTGGCAGCGATCTGGACAGACATTCCAACCAACATCAGCGCTGCGCAAAGAGCCTGCGGAGCAAGCCCTTCATTTCCAGAGGGCTGTACCAGGAGCGGCGTTGCAGTGCCCAAAAAAGCGAGCAGCCAATCCCCAGGTAGCATCGAAACTTCGGTAGTGAAGCGCCTGAAAAGCACAAAAAAGAGAACTGCGCCTTCCGAAACAAGAGCGATAAGCGTGATGATGCTTCCGGTTGTCAACCACGATTGACCGAGCTTCCATGCGAAGAAGCTGAAAATTACACTCAGCACGACGCGCTCTAGGGCGTCCAAAAAAACTTGAACATTATTGCGGAGCGGCTGTGATGAATGCATCTTATCTCGCAGCATGTCGGGTGTACGAGCTAACAATTATCTCGTAAACGAACCCCATATCGAACTGGAATTTTGTCGAACACTTATAAAACGTACTTAACAACGGGTTTAAAGGAGCAATTCTACGTACACAGAACTTGCCTGGTAGGTGTTTGATCTGTCCCTGCCAATCCTGGGCAGTTCATCGCGCCCCAGCCTCTCCCTCCTTTGGGGTTTCGGTTAGGGTCGTTCTATTTCGATTAGCCAGATCGCCTTTTGCTTTAGCTATGGCAGGCAGGGGATGGCCTGCTGGTTTTGGTGGCAATAAGCTCAACGAGCCGATGCGGCTCTAGCGTGCCCTCTAAGAAGCTCTGATCAAGCGTAGCCTCGAACATTGCGACAAACTACTCTTTGTCCTCAGTACCTCCGGACGTCCGGGCAGGAGCCAATCAATGTGGCGCATCCTCCAACCAATCCGCTGCTCTTGTTTGGCGCTCAGTTCCATCTCCCCTCTCCCATTAGCTTTGGACCGGAGGGGTGGGAGGGGGCATCCAGTGGGTGGGGTCTCGACCGCCTTTCTCAAACTAGCAATTCCAACATCCTCCGCCCCAAACGGTCCAGACGCATCGCTGCAGGTCTGGTCAGCCGCGAAGCCGCTAGACGGCGGTAGAACCCCAAGAATACGGTCCCATCCTTCGGCGCGTCATCTATCGTATTCTACTGTGCCATCTGCCTTGCTCCACCGCCGTGAACGAAAAGCGCAACCTCTGTGACGCTTTGGTGGGGCTTTCTCCCACTAACAGCGTTTTTCGACGTCGAATTTTCGGTTTGTTCCTTTGTTCCCGAATTTCGGGGTTGCCTGAAAACCCTAGCTTCTCTATGTGTCCCAGCAGTCGGGGCGTAGCGCAGCCTGGTAGCGCATTTGTCTGGGGGACAAAGGGTCGTCGGTTCAAATCCGGCCGCTCCGACCATTTTCAATTCACGCTTCAAGAAGCGGGCACACCCGCCATGCCGTTGCATCAGCGCGATCTCGAATCCGTGCGAACGCTCTGGCCGCAGCTCGGCACGGCCACCCTCACCCTCATCAATCATTCCGAAAACCACACTTTTCGCGCCGATCTGCCCGGTGGCGAGCGGTTTTGCCTGCGCGTTCATCGCCCGGCCTATCAAAGCCCGGTGACCATCGAGAGTGAACTGACCTGGCTCGCCGCCCTCGAGCGCGACACCGATCTGCCGCTGCCCCAACCCGTGCCGGGCGCCAATGAGCGCCTCTTGCAGACCGTCACCACGGCGGCGGGAGAATCGCGCAATGCCGTGCTGTTCCGCTTCATTGCCGGCACCGAGCCAGCCATCGACGCCGAGCTGACGCCGCTGTTCGCTACTCTCGGCGATTATGCCGCCCGCCTCCATGCCCATGCGCTGGCCTGGCCGCGCCCCGCCGGCTTTGTCCGCCAGGCATGGAACGCCGCCACCATTCTTGATCCCGATGGCCTCTGGGGCGATTGGCGCGTAGCCCCAGGCGTAGACGGCGCCATCCGCCCGCTGCTCGACCGACTCGATACCGAACTGCGCGCCCGCCTTGCGGCTTATGGCACATCGAGCGAACGCTACGGCCTCATCCATGCCGATATGCGGCTGGGCAATCTCTTGGTGGATGGCGACACCGTCAGCCTCATCGATTTCGATGACTGCGGCCTTTGCTGGTTCACTTATGATTTCGCTGCGGCGATCTCGTTTCACGAAACCCATGCTTCGGTGCCCGACCTGCGCCAGGCCTGGCTCGCCGCCTACACAGCGAAACGCTCACTCACCCCGGCCGATATTGCCTCGATCGATTCCATGGTCATGCTGCGCCGCATGGCGTTGTTGACCTTTATCGGCTCCCATATCGAAACCGAGCTCGCCCGAACCCATTTGCCCGGCTTTGCCCAAGGCACCGCCGAGCTCGCCGAGCGCTATCTCGGCGGCGCGATCTGGCCGGGCTAGTAGGCGTTCTCGTTCTTGGACACCAGCGAGACCGGCGTCAGCAGCACGATGTAAAGATCGAGCAGGATCGACCAGTGCTCGATATAATAAAGGTCATGGTTCACGCGCTGCATGATCTTGTCGATCGTGTCGGTTTCCCCACGCCAGCCATTCACCTGCGCCCAGCCGGTCATCCCGGGCTTGACCCGATGCCGCGCGAAATAGCCTTCCACCGCCTCGTAATAAAGCTGGTTTTCCGCCTTGGCCTGCAGCGCATGGGGGCGGGGGCCGACAATGGAAAGCTCCCCGCGCAGCACATTGAACAGCTGCGGCAACTCGTCGATCGAAGTGCGGCGGATGAATTTCCCCACCTTGGTCACCCGCGGATCATCCTTGGTCACGAGCTTGCTCGCGCTCTGGTCGATCATGTCGGTACGCATGGAGCGGAATTTGAAGATGCGGATCAGCTCGTTGTTGAAGCCATGCCGCTTCTGGATAAAGAACACCGGCCCCGGGCTTTCGAGCTTGATGGCGATTGCCGTGGCGATCATCACCGGCGACAGGAGGATCAGCGCCACCAGCGCGACGAGCTTGTCGAACAGCCACTTGAAGATGAGGTTCCAGTCCGAAATCGGCCGGTCGGCCATGTCGAACACCGGCACATCCCCGACATAGGAATAAGCCTTGTTGGTGAATTTGAGCTTGCTCATATGCGCCGATAGCCGGATATCCACCGGCAGCACCCAAAGCTGGGTGAGCATTTCGAGCACGCGCTTTTCGGCCGATAGCGGCAGCGACACGATCACGAGATCCACCGGCGTGCGCCGCGCAAACTCGAGGAGGTCGGCCACCTTGCCCAGCTTGGGGCACCCATCCACCGTGTCGGGCGAGCGATCATCCACCCGGTCATCGAACAGGCCCAGAAGCTTGATGTCGTTGTTGGCACTGGCGCGAATCTGGCGGATCAGCACTTCGGCGTCGGCGCCACCGCCCACAATCGCGGTGCGGCGCTTGAGCCGGCCCCGCTCGGTCCAATAGCCAACCACCCCGCGCAGGCTGAGCCGATAAGCGATCAGCGTTGCCGCGCCCGCTCCATACCAGCCGATCAGCCAGACGCGGGAAAACATGTCCCCGGCCTTGAAAAAGAACATGCCCACGGTGAGCGCCACCATCACCAGCGTCCAGCCCACAAGGACGCGGCTGATCTGGTTGAAGATGGTGCGATAGGCGGCAATGCGGTGGGTGCGCGCCGCGTTGAACAGCACATTGGCCAACAGGCAAGCGCCAATGATCACCGGTACGTAAAAGCCGGGTTCATCGAGCTGCACATAGAAATGATAAATGCCGTAGCCCAGCGTGGCCAAAAGCAGCGCTTCGATGATCTGCGCGACGCCAACGATCACGGGACCCGAGATCACCCCTTCCACCGGCTGGGCGATGATGGCTTCAGCCTGGGGCGAAAGCGCGCGTGGGCCAGGTGTTTCTCCCAAGGCCTTATTGACGTGTTCAACCACGGCCTGTTGGGGATCGACACGAAACATGGCGCAGCAACTACTCCCTGGGAAGGGAGCAGTGTGGGTCAAAAGGAATGAAAACTCAGTGAAATTATGACGCTAAGGCTTATCTAACAGGCCGCGGTAAAGGGCTTCGATCTGCCCGCTCATCTGCTCGAGCGAGAAGTTCTGGCGGACAAAATCGAGCCGCGTTGCCATCTCTGCTTGCGCTTGTTCACGATGATCCAGCGCCTGCTGCATTGCTGCCCGCAAGGCCAGCGGATCGTTGGGTGCGACGAGACTTCCGGCCGTCGGCCCGAAGATTTCGGGAATGCCCCCGACGCGGGTGGCGATCACGGGCAGCTGCCCCGCCGCCGCTTCCAGCACCACATAGGGCAGTGATTCCGCCAGCGACGGCACCACCGCGCACCAGCCCTGAGGAAAAACCTGGCGCGCCGGCATTGCGCCGGGCAGCACGACGCGATCGCTCAGTCCCAATTGCCCGATCCGCTCGATCAGCGCCTGCCGGTCGCCACCATCCCCCGCCATCACCAGCCTTGCCGGCGATCCATCGGGGCGGCGCACATCCACCAGCGCTTCCACCAGCACAAAGATGCCCTTGAGCTGACGCAGCTCGCCCACGAACACGAAGTCCGCCGCATCGGGCGCCGGGGGCAGGGGCACGAACTCTTCGCGCGTCAGCCCATTATAAATCACCACGGTCGGGCAACTCGGCTCGGCGATCAGGGCGGCATAGGTAGCCCTGGCATAGGCGCTCTCAAAAATGATGGCGCCGGTTTGCCTGAGCAGCGCCCGCTCCAGCAGGTGGAACACCTGTCCTGATCGGCTGGACGAGGAAAAATGCAGCACTCCGCCATGGGGCGTATAAACCGCCGCGGCCCTTGCCCCGGCAAGCCGTGCCAACCGCGCATAAAAGCCACCCTTGGCCCCATGCCCGTGCAGCACATCGATATCGAGCTTGCCCGCCAGCCGGCGCACTGCCAGCGGCGTGGCGAGGTCGCCCGCGCCCAACACGCGCGGCATGGCGAAGCGGTGAATGCCAAGGCTTGCATGAGGGAGGAGGGCGGTCAGCCTGGTTTCGGTCTGCGCGTCATTGGCGAGGCTGTCGACCACCAGCCCGACCTCATGCCCCATTTCAGCAAGGGCCCGCGTCAGGTCGGCGACGTGCCGAAACAGCCCGCCCACTGGGGCGCGCATCACTTGCAGGATCCGCAGCTTGCCTGTTTGGCGCCCCGCCACCCCTAGAACCAGCGCTCCAGCACAACAATCGTGTCGCCGGGGTAAATTGGGAAGTCGAGGTCGACCGTGCCCTTGGCCATCTGGTCGCCCTGGCGGCGATACACCACCGCCTTGTTGCGATCCGCCGTGTCGCTGAACCCGCCCGCCGTGCTGATCGCGGCCCGAACGGTCATGCCATGCACATAGGGAAACTGGCCGGAATTGCCGATCTCGCCCTGGATAAAGAACGGCCGGTATTCCGCCACTTCCACTGCCACGTCGGGGTTGCGCATATAGCCATTGGCCAGCGCCCCGGCCAGTCGCCGGCTTGCGGTCTGGGTGGTTTGCCCGCGCACCTGCACCGGACCCACCAGCGGAAACGCCACCGAGCCGCTGTCATCGACGCGGTAGGTGTCGGTCAGCTGTTCGTCGCCATAAACTGTCACGCGCAAAGTATCGCCGGTGTCGAGCTGATAGGGCCCCTTGGTCTCGACCAGATAGGTTGCGTCGCGTGTGGTTGCACAGGCTGCAAGAGGCATCACCAGGGCAATGGAAAGTATTGGAAGCCAGCGCATGCAAATCTCGGCATTTGAGTTGCGCTACTTTTGTCCTGCCATGGTTAAGATTTTGCTTAGTTCGTCGCTTGCCGGTCGCGCTTTGCGAGCAGCTTAACGGATTGCTTACCACGCCGGCGCAATAACAAGGCAGAACTTGGGCGAGGTAGGCGATGTCTTATGAGGCGCAAACCGTGCAGGACGCACGGATCGATATGGCTGCGCTGAGCGGGGCAGTCCTGCGGCGGCTGCCGCGCATCATCCTCGTCACCCTGGTGCTGCTCGCCGCAACCTTTGCCATCCTGATGTTCATGCCGCGCCTTTACGAGTCGACGGCCGGGATCCTGGTTGAGCCGCGCAGCAATATCTATACCCGCTCGGCCAACGAGCAGGCTCCTTCGGTGACCGGCGCGGAAGCCGGGGTCGTATCCAGCCAGATCGAACTGATCAAATCGCGCGACACCCTGTTGCGCGTGATCGACCAGCTCGGTCTGCGCTCGGTTGCCGAATTCAATGGGGGCAGTGCCGGCTTTTCCCCGCTCGCCATGCTGACCCAGATGCTGGGCCGCCCCAGCGCCCCCAACAACATCGATGAAACCGTCCTGGCCAATATCTATGATCGGCTGACCGTGATCCAGGAGCGCGACTCGCGCATCATTTCGGTGATCTTCCGCTCGACCGATCCGCAGCGGGCCGCCGATATCGCCAATGCCATTGCCGCGGCCCATGTGGCGCGCCGCGCCGAGCTGTCTCTTTCCGACACCGCCGAGGCATCGGGCTGGCTCGATGCCGAGATCCAGAAACTGCGCAGCCGCGTCACCGAAGCCGAGGCCGCCGTCGCCAATTTCAAAGTCGACAACGACCTCTTTGTTGGCAACAACAATACCAGTCTCGTCGACCAGCAGCTTTCCACCATTGCGACCCAGATCAACGCCGCCCAGGAGCGCAAGAACGCCGCCCTGTCGCGCGCTGCCCTGATTCGCGGCCTCTTGGAGCGCGGCCAGCCCATCGACGGCGTCGCCGATGTGCGCGACTCCGCCGTGATCCAGCAGCTCAGCCAGGAAAAGGCGCGCCTCCAGGGCGAGCGGGCCCAGCTTTCGGCGACCCTGCTCGGCAACCATCCCAATATCCGCGCCGCCGACGCCCAGATCAACGAGCTCAACAACCAGATCGCCATTGAGGGTCGCCGCGTCGCCGAAGCGCTCGAAGCGGAAGCCCAGATCGAAGCTGATGTGGAAGCGTCGCTCCGTGGTGATCTCACCACCGCCAAGACCTCGGCCTCCACCGCGACCCAGGACACCGTCACCCTCGACAGCCTCCAGCGCGAAGCCGCGGCCCAGCGCAATCTGCTCGAAGGCTACCTGCAGCGCTACAGCGAAGCCGCGTCGCGCACTGATACCAACTCGACTCTCCCCGATGTGCGGGTGGTGACCATGGCCGCTCCCGCCGTCACCCCTTCTTCGCCACGCACCCAGTTCACCTTGATCCTGGTGGGGTTGGCTTCCCTGCTGCTCCAGCTGGGCCTCGTCATCTTCAACGAGCTGATCTCGGGCCGCGCCATCGCCCCCGCGCGCACCCTCGTCGTGCAGCGCAACCAGGATGAGCTCGACGCGGTCCCCTTCCAGGAAGCCGAGCTCGAGCCCGACCAGCGCTGGGAAGAACCCGAGCCCGCCACCGCCGAACTGGGCCCCGAAGCCGCGCACCTGATCGACGCCGACGAGCCCCTGCACCGCTATTCCGAGCCCGTCTTTGCCGACGAGCCCGAACACGTCACGCTCGCTGACGAGGCCGAGGACAATGAGGATGAGGACGCCGAGGACGAGGATGAGCCCGTCATGATCGAGGTTCCCGTGGTCGCCCAGGCCGAGCCCCTCGTGCCCGTCGTGGTGGTTCCCGTCCTCGCTGCGCCGCCGCCAGCCGACGAAGCCGAGCCCGAGCCTGTTGCGAGCGACGAAGATGAGGCGGACGTTCCCGCCCCCGAGCAGGTTTCCGCCGAAGACGGTCATGCCCGCCTGCGCCGCGCCCTGCTTGATGTCGCGCCCGATCTCGTGGTCGAGGACGAGCCCGAACAGCAAACCATTCCCGACGCCTTGGCCCACGCCTATGCCGCATCCCATCTGGACACGCCGCGCCTCCACTACCGCGATGAAAAACTGCCCGACACCGTGGCCTTCAGCGACCTGGCTGCCGATCTCGCGCTTGGCCGCACCCGCCTCGTGATCTTGGCCGGTCTCGCCGGTCATGACGAAAGCGCCGCCATGGCCGAGGAACTGGTGGGCGACGCCCTTGCTAGGGGTCTCAGCGTCGCTTTGGTTGATGCGGGCAGCGCCCGCCTCACCGAGGAGCCCGGCCTGTCCGATCTGACCAATGAAGCGGCAAGCTTTGGCGAGGTCGTGCACAAATCGGCCGACAACAGCTTTGCCGAAGTGCCATGGGGCCAGTCCCCGATGCTCGATCGCCGCTCCACCAGGCCCGTGACCCTGGTTGAAGCTTTGGGCGACATCTATGAGGTCGTGGTGCTGCTGACCGGCCCCGCCGGACCCAATTCCACTCTGCCCATGTTCGAGGCGCTCGATGGCCGGGTTATCCTCGTCACCGCCTCCATCGACAATGTCGACCAGATCGAGCAAACCCGCGAACAGATGCTGGAGGCCGGTTTCGGGCTGGTGGAAGTCGCGTCATTCCCCGAAGAACGTGTCGCGGCCTGAACCGCGCCATGTCGCTCAAATACACCGCCATCCGGGTCATGTTCGAGGCCTTGTGGCTGTCCCGGCTACCGGGCCTTGTGCGTACGCTGTCGAACGCGCGGGGCGTGATCTTCACGCTCCACCGCGTCCTGCCCGAAACCCCACCCGATTTCTCGCCCAACGCGATCCTCCAGATCGAGCCCGCCTTCCTCGACTACGTGATCGAGCGGCTGCGCGACCTCGGGGTCGACATTGTCTCCCTCGATGAGGCCATCGCGCGCCTGGCCGCCCCTGCCAAGACCCGCCCCTTTGCCGTTCTCACCTTTGACGACGCCTACAAGGACAATCTCCACCACGCGCTGCCCATCCTCGAGCGCCACGCGGCTCCTTTTACCCTTTATGTACCCACCGCCCTGGTCGATGGCACTGGCGATGTCTGGTGGCAGGCCATCGAGGACATCATCGCCGCCAATAACCGCATCGCCATCGCTGACGAGCCCGCCCCGCGCGACACCCTGACAACAGCCGAGAAACAAGCCGCCTACGATGCCCTCTACTGGCGTATGCGCCAGATGCCCGAGCCCGACCGCGTCGCGCTGCTCCATCGTTTCGCCGCCGACCACGGCTTTGATCTGGCCGCTCATTGCCGCGCGCTGATCATGGATTGGGCCGAGCTCACGACGATTGCGGCCGACCCGCTTTGCACCATCGGCGCCCACACTGTGCACCATTATGAGCTCGCCAAACTCCCGCCCGAAGACGCCAGCCAGGAAATGGCGCGCTCGGCCGACATCCTTGCCGCACGCCTCGGCACCCGTCCAATCCATCTGTCCTATCCCATCGGGGGCCCGGCCTCGGCTGGGGAGCGCGAATTCGCCGCCGCCCGCGATCTCGGCTTTGCTTCGGGCGTCACCACCCGGCCGGGCGGGCTTTACCCGCACCACGCCGAGACGCTCCACGCGCTCCCACGCGTGTCGCTCAATGGCCTCTTCCAAAACCGTCGCTATGTGGATGTGTTTGCCACCGGGGCGCTCTTCACCTGGCTGGGCAAGATCGGCGCTTAAGCGCTGTCGGGCTTGGCCATCCAGCGGATGATCGCCATGGCCGGCAAGCACCAGCCCATGCCCACCACCAGAAAATAAACGATCAACACCAGCGGATGCAGGTCCGGCGGAAGTTGCAGATAGATCGCCGTGCCAAGCCATAGCCAGGCCACGATGGACCCCAGCAGCAAAACGATGCCGATCAACTTGCGGTTACGCTGGGTCATGTGCGGCAACGCGCCTGTTGCGAGAAAGGATGGCCGGGCATACCACTCGGCAGCCTTTCACGATACCGGGAATACACCCGTGACTCTTGTCCACGATGCCGCACTGAGCCCTGCCATTTCGCCAGCCGCCGATCGCCTGCGTCCGGTGCGCATCTGGCTTTATGGCCTGGCCGCCTTTGTGTTGCTGATCGTGGTTGTGGGCGGCATCACCCGGCTAACCGAATCGGGCCTGTCCATCACCAGCTGGAAGCCGATCACCGGCGCCATTCCCCCGCTGACCGAAGCCGATTGGCTCGCAGAATTCGAAGCCTACAAGCAGATCCCGCAATATCAGGTCAACAACACCTGGATGTCGCTGGCCGACTTCAAGATGATCTTCTTTTGGGAGTGGTTCCACCGCCTGCTCGGCCGGGTGCTGGGCTTCCTCTTCATTGTGCCCTTCGTTGTTTTCCTGTTCCAGAAGCGCCTGCCGCGCACGCTGGCGCTGCCGCTGTTCGGCCTTTTCCTGCTCGGTGGTTTTCAGGGCGCGCTGGGCTGGTGGATGGTGTCTTCGGGGCTGACGGAACTCACCTCGGTGTCGCAATACCGCCTCGCCGCTCACCTCACGGCTGCCGGCGTACTGCTGATCGCACTGACCTATGTGCCCCGCTCCATCGATCCAAGGCCGGTAACGGGGCAGGTGAGTGCCAAGCACCTCTGGAGCGCCGGGCTGCTTCTTGTTCTCATCATGATCCAGATCGCGGCCGGCGCCTTTGTTGCCGGGCTTGATGCCGGCATGGGCTATAATACTTGGCCTCTCATGGACGGTGCCCTTGTTCCCAACGGCCTTGGGGCCATGCAGCCGGGCTGGCGCAATCTTTTCGAGAACAACCTGACCGTTCAGTTCAACCACCGCATGATCGCCTACGGCATCGTGCTGTATATGGTCTGGCTGCTTTGGGCGCAGGCGAGGGCAGGGGGCTTTGCCGGCGTTCACCGCTGGCTGCCGCGCCTCGCTGTGATCGTGCTGCTCCAGGTAGTCCTGGGCATTTCCACCCTCCTGTCTCAGGTGCAGATCGACCTTGCCGTGGCCCACCAGGCCGTGGCGTTCATCCTCGCGGGCGCGGTAACGCTATACTTGGCCGATCTGCTACGCGCCGCGCGCTCAGCTGGCGTCCAGCGCACGGCTGCCCCCGTCTCAGTCGGTCTTGCAGAATCGATGCGGTAATATAATACCACGTCTGTAAGCGCTTGTTTCTGTTGGCGATTTTATTCGTACTTGACGGGGGCTCGTTCTCCCACTACACGGCCACTCGAACATGTCGGAAACCGCTCCTGAGTGGTCGTCGGCAGGCATAGCTTTCTAAGGATATCAACATGACCACTTACTCGGCAAAACCGAGCGAGATCGACAAGAAGTGGCTCCTGATCGACGCCGAAGGGCTGGTCGTCGGCCGCCTCGCGTCCATCATCGCTTCGCGTCTGCGCGGCAAGCACAAGCCCACTTTCACGCCTCACATGGACATGGGTGACAACATCATCGTCATCAATGCCGACAAGGTGAAGCTGACCGGCCGCAAGCTCGATCAGCACCGCTTCTACTGGCACACCGGCTACCCCGGCGGCATCAAGGACCGGACTGCCCGCGAGCTGCTGGAAGGCCGCTTCCCCGAGCGCGTTCTGGAGAACGCCGTGCGCCGCATGATGCCTGGTGGCCCGCTGACCCGCGCCCAGCTCAAGAATCTGCGCGTCTATTCGGGTGCCGAGCATCCCCACGAGGCTCAGGCTCCCGAGCAGCTCGATGTTGCCGCGATGAACTCCAAGAATGTGAGGGCTAAGTAATGGCCGAGACCATCAACTCTCTTGAAGACCTTGGCACTTCCACTGTTGCCCCGGCCGTCAACACCGCTCCCGTCCATGTCCAGAAGCTCGACGCGCAGGGCCGCGCCTATGCCACCGGCAAGCGCAAGAACGCCGTTGCACGCGTCTGGATCAAGCCGGGCAAGGGCAATCTGGTGATCAATGGCCGCGAATTCGCTGCCTATTTCGCTCGTCCCGTGCTGCAGCTCATCGTCAAGCAGCCCATCGTCGCGACCGAACGCACCGACCAGTATGACGTCACCGTCACTGTTGCCGGCGGCGGTCTGTCCGGCCAGGCCGGTGCCGTTCGTCACGGCATCTCCAAGGCCCTCAACTTCTTCGAGCCGGACCTGCGTCCCGTGCTCAAGAAGGGCGGCTTCCTGACCCGCGACGCCCGCGTCGTCGAACGCAAGAAGTACGGCAAGGCCAAGGCCCGCAAGTCCTTCCAGTTCTCCAAGCGCTAAGCTTCGGATTTTTCATTCGCGACTACGAAAGGGGCCGGGCAACCGGCCCTTTTCTATTGCGGTGCCTCCTCCCGCAGACATCTCAGCTCCTGCCCTCCCTCCCCCTTGAGGGGAGGGCCGGGGAGGGGGTAATTGTGCTCCTGCACCTGAGCCGCCAATGGAACGGCGTCACCATGCACAGCGACCAGAACTGTCGCCTCCCTCCCCCTTGAGGGGCTTCGAACCGGCCGCAGGTGAAATGGCTCCGGTGGACCGATTTCAGGTGAGAAGGCCATGAGAGCTGCGCTCGAATGGCTGAGAGGGTGGGGGTGCCGGCCCCTCCACGGAGTGGAGCCCCGCTGCCCACCTGGTTTCAAACACCAAGGCCCCGCATCCCCACTTCCCATCTCCCCGCACCGGCCTATATGTGACGGGCCTCCGGACCCCGCGTTATGCCCAGCCTCGTTACCCGCTTCCACCTGCTTTTGTTTGGCATCACCCTGGCCATTGCCGGGGTCGCCCTCATCCATGTGCCCGAGGGCTATGTCTTTGTGGCCCATTGGCAGGGCAGCACCGCCGATTGGGCCTGGCCGCGCGACATCGCCCTGGCGGTCGCCCCGCTGGTTGAACTGGCGCTGATGGGCGGCTTCTGGCTGCTCGGTCGCCGCCTGTCCAATAAGCAATTGGCCGATACCCGCCACATCCTCGATCCCGCCCTGACCCTCGCGCTCGCCATTGCCACGGCTTGCCAGTTTGCCCTCCTGATGCAGGGTGTCGGCTCCGATCTCGACTTTTTCCGCGCCACCGCCTTTGTGCTGGCTGGCGTCCTGCTCGTGCTGGCGGCAGTGCTATTCGAGGCTGAGCGCCACACCTATCGCGGCTTGCGCCTGCCCTGGCCGATCGCCTCCGAACGCGCCTGGCGCCTCGTCCACCGCCTCACCGGCCTGTCCTGCGTAGCCCTGGCCTGCCTCCTGATCTGGCTCGGCTGGATGGATGCCGGGGCCGGCCCACTGGTTCTGGCCATGGGCGCGAGCCTGCTAGCCGTTCCCCTGTTGGCCGCGACGCTCAGTGCACTGACGCGGCGCCTGTAACAGGCCCGGGATCAACAAAAAGGGGAGGCCGCTGCCTCCCCTTTTTCTTTGTCTCGCAACGCGCCTCAGCCCACCAGCTTGAGCGCCGGGCGCCGCGGCTTGGTGCGCACCGGCTTGTAGTTGGTCATCACGCCCTCGATCACATCGATCGCCTTGCCAGTGCCATCCTCGGCCTGCAGTAATTCGGCGATCTCGCCCGCATTGCGCCGATAGGTCTCGTTGGTGCTCAGATCCTGCAGCGCCGCCGCCAAAATTTCGGCCGTCAGCTTGCGCAGCCGCACCGGCTTGGGTCCGCAGCCCAGCTCATAAACCCGGCGCCCCCAATAGGGCTGGTCGATCGCCTGTGGCACCACAAAGGTCGGCCGGCCCAGATGCAGCCCCGCCGAGGTCGTGCCCGCCCCACCGTGATGCACCACGCCGCTCACATAGCGGAACAGCTTGTCATGCGGTGCCTTCTCGAACGCAAAGATGCTGTCGGGCAAATCGGACGGGTCGATCCCGCCCCAGCCGCGCGCCACCACCGCGCGCCCGCCCCAGAGCCGCACGGCCTCTTTCAAGATCTGCGTATTGCGCTCCGCCCCGAATGGCATGGAGCCAAAGCCGATATAAACCGGCGCGTCCCCGGCAGCCAGGAACCGCTGGAACTCGGGGGAGGGGTGCCAGTCGTCATGCGTCTTGAGCTGCCAGTATCCCGTCACCAGCGCGGTCTTGGGCCAGTCGCGCGGCCGCGGCGACACGGCTTCCGAATAGGCATAAAGCGTGGTCAGCGGCGTGCCTTCGGTATTGGTGAACAGCCCGCCCATCAGCCGCGCATCTAGCCCCATCAGCTCGCGCCGCAGCTTGTTGCGCGGCAGGTTCCAATAGGCCTGCTGCACGGTCGCCGCCGTATAGGACAGCTTGTTGAGCGCCGGCCCCAGATCATTGCCCACATAATACATGCAGAGCGGAAACTCGCTGGTCGAGTTGAGCGGCTGCAGCGCCGTCATGATCGCGGGAATCTTGAGCGCTTCGGCAATGTCGATGCCAAAGCTGGTATTCATGTTGATGATGATCGCGTCGCACCCCTGGCACATATTCCAGGCGTGGCGCGCCGCCGTGTCCACGATCTGCTGGCCCTGGCGCAACAGCGCGGGCGCATTGATCAGCATGGATTGGCTCATCGCGTTCTCGAACCGCGATTGCTGCAAAAATGCCTGGATGGAGGGTCCGAGGGAATGGAATTCGACGCCCCGGCTTTCGATCAGGTCCTTGAACTCTTCGGAAGCCCCAAGCACCGTCTCGTAACCGCGCTCCTGCAGGGCGATTGCGAGGGCCAGGTAAGGTTGAACGTCGCCTTGCGTTCCAATCGTCACCAAGGCTATGCGCTTCAAGATTGGACCTCGTCATCCGCTGCATGTGGTGCGGAAATCGGCCTGCGGCAGACCATTTACAATACCCGGGTCAGCATTTATGAACAACGAACCTTTAGCCGGTTTTCATAACTACGTCGCATCTTAAGGGCAAGAGTCATGCCGTTTCCCCACATGATTGCATTGGTTGGAGCCTTGCTCGCCGGCAGTCCCGTGGCAGCCGCCACGGTCGGGGCAGCGGCGAACGCCCGCTAGCTCTTCCCGCTGGGCCACGGTGTTGGCCGGGAAGAGCCGAACAAATCTGCGATCCCTTCGAGAACGCTTAACCCTGTTCAAACCATAATTCCGCGACAATAAGCCAGTCTGTTGCAGACTGCGCGGCCCCAGCGCGTTGTCGCTAGCAAGGTCCCACCCCGGACCGCCCGAGGATTCCATGAGCGAAGATTTCCACCGCATCCGCCGTCTCCCGCCCTATGTTTTTGCCCATATCGACCCGATCAAGGCCAAGGCGCGCGCCGATGGCGTCGACATCATCGATCTGGGCATGGGCAATCCCGATATGCCCACCCCCGAGCACATCGTGAACAAGCTCCAGGAAGTGGTGAAGGACCCGCGCACCCATCGCTATTCCACCTCCCGTGGCATTCCGGGGCTGCGCAAGGCGCAGGCGAGCTATTATGGCCGCCGTTTCGGGGTCAAGCTCAACCCCGATACCCAGGTAGTCGCCACCCTTGGCTCCAAGGAAGGCTTTGCCAATATGGCTTCGGCCATTACCGCCCCGGGCGATGTGGTGCTGGTGCCCAACCCCACCTATCCCATTCATTCCTTTGGCTTCATCATGGCCGGCGGCGTCGTGCGCTCCATGCCGGCCGATCCCAATGAAGATTTCATGCGCTCGCTCGATCGCGCCGTGCGCCACTCCATCCCCAAGCCCATCGCGCTGGTCTTGAACTATCCCGCCAACCCGACCGCCTATACGGCCTCGCTCGATTTTTACGCCGAAGTGGTCAAGTACTGCCGCGCCAACGACATCTTCATCCTGTCCGATCTCGCCTATTCGGAGATCTATTTCGACGAGAAGGACCCGCCGCCTTCCGTGCTGCAGATCCCGGGCGCCATCGACATTTCGGTCGAGTTCACCTCCATGAGCAAGACCTATTCCATGCCCGGCTGGCGCGTCGGTTTCGCCGTCGGCAATGAGCGCCTGATCGCCGCCCTTGCGCGCGTCAAATCCTATCTCGATTACGGCGCCTTCACCCCCATCCAGGTCGCCGCCACCGCCGCCCTCAACGGCTCCGATGAAGTGATCGAGGAAGTGCGCAAGATCTACAAGGCGCGCCGCGACGTCATGGTGGAAAGCTTTGCCCGCGCCGGCTGGGACATCCCGGTCCCCAAGGCGACCATGTTCGCCTGGGCGCCCATCCCCGCCCAGTACGCCCATATGGGCTCGCTTGAATTCGCCAAGATGCTGATCCAGGAGACCGGCGTCGCTGTGGCCCCTGGCGTCGGCTTTGGCGAATATGGCGATCAGTATATCCGCCTGGCATTCGTCGAAAACGAACAACGCATCCGCCAGGCCGCCCGCAACATCAAAAAGCTCCTCGGCACCAAATCCGGCACCGGCAACGTCGTCCCCCTGACCGCCTGATTTTGGGCAGGGCAGGGGTTAATCCACTTCCCGCCCCACCTAACCCACGCGCAACCCCTCGGTCCGCCTAACTCCACCAGCCCCTCCGTCCCCCTCCCCCTTGAGGGGAGGGGTCAGGGGTGGGGGTTCAGGCGCTTGGGTGCTCCCCGGTGTGTCTGTAGGGCACCAGCAGTATCGACCATCCTGCACCACCCCATCAGCCTGCCTCCCCGCCCCCTTGAGGGGAGGGGCCAAGGGAGGGGGTTCAGGCCGATCGGCAGCAGTGGGAGGCGCTAGGATTAACCGGTGCTTCCGACAATGCTCCACTGGGCGGAAGAGCCCGAACCCCCACCCTCAATCCCTCCCCTCAAGGGGGAGGGAAGCCCGAGAGCCGCTGGTTCCGAACTAAGCCAAGCTACCGATCGAGAGCTGAGGCTGACCGGCCGCCCCCTGATATCCACCCACCAGCCCCTCCGTCCCCCTCCCCCTTGAGGGGAGGGGTCAGGGGTGGGGGTTCAGGCGCCTGGGCGCTCTCTGGCGTCTCTGTAGGGCGCCAGCAGTATCGACCATCCTGCACCACCCCATCAGCCTGCCTCCCCTCCCCCTTGAGGGGAGGGGTCAGGGGTGGGGGTTCAGGTGGATGGATAGGAGTGGAGGTCACGATGGGTTACCGGCGCTTCCGACAGGGCTCCAATGGGCGGAGGAGCCAGCACCCCCACCCTCAAGGGGGAGGGAAGCCCAAGAGCCGCTGGTCCTGCATTTAGCCCTGGAGTCCAAGCCGCGGCTTCTGCCCACCCGGTCCAAAACAACAAAAAAGGCGGGTCCGAAAACCCGCCTTCTTCAAACTTCAAACCGCAAAAGCCTTAGTTCAACCGCGAACCCACATCGGCAATCGCCCGGTCGACTACCTGGCCGCCCCGATTGTTCATCTCGTCGGTGAGCACCACGCGCGCAGCCTCAATGGCAACATCGGCGGAGCGGGCGCGCACTTCGGCAATGGCCTGGGCCTCTGCCTGAGCGATCTTGTCTTCCACCGTCTTGGTGCGGCGGGCGACAAGTTCAGCCAGCGACGCCTGGGCTTCATTGGTCAGGCGCACGGCGTCTTCCCGAGCGGTGGCGATGATGCTCTCCGCTTCGCTTTCGGCCGCAACACGCTTTTGCTCATATTCCACCAACAATGCCGCGGCTTCTTCGCGCAACCGCTTGGCTGCTTCCAGCTCATCGGCGATCTGCCGGATCCGGCCGTCGAGTAGTTTGGCAATGGTTTTGGGAATGCCGAAATAGGCAGCCACGGCAAAAAACAGAACCAGCGCGACGGTGGCCCAGAAGCTGTTATCCATCCATTCCATGCTGCTTACTCCTTGCCAACTTTGGCGACTGCAGCGCGAACGCTTTCAGGCGAAACTTCGCCCACGAGCTGGGCGACGATGGTCTGCGCCGTTTCGGCGGCGATATCGTCGACCTGGGTGAGGGCGGCAGCCTTGGTCTGGGCGATGCGCGCCTCGGCCGAAGTCATGCGGGCGGCAAGGTCGGTTTCCACGGCCTGGCGCTTCGCGGCCAGTTCGGTCTGGATGGATTCGCGCGTTTCGGTGGCAATGCCCTGCGCCTTGCTCTTGGCAGCGGCAAGGGCCGCCTCATAGGCAGCGATGGCGGCATCGGTTTTCTGGCGGCTCGCATCGGCGGCAGCCAGGTCGGCATCCAGCCGTGCCTTGCGCTCGTCGATAATCGAACCGAGGCGGGGCAGGGCCAGCTTGCTCATCAGCAGGTAGAGCGCGGCGAAGGTGATCGCCAGCCACAACAGCTGTGAGGGGAATGTTGCGGGGTCGAAGGGCGGGAACACGCCGGTGTCATGGGCATCGGCGCCCACTTCGGTGCCGTGGTGTTCGGCAGCGGGGTCATGCCCCGTGGCGCCTTCCACAGGCTCCCCATGGGGGACATCAATAACCGTGTCGAGGTTTTGCTCGCTCGGTGTTTCCGCCTCTTGGGCGAAGGCTTGCGTGGCCATCGGCTTGGTTCCGTTCGATCCGGAGAAACCGGCGGTCGGCCGGTCGAGAAAAGGCAGCCGGGTCTAGAGCCCCGGCTGCATCAGCGTCGTGCTGCCTTGGATTAGGCGACGAACAGCAGGATCAGGGCGACCAGGAACGAGAAGATGCCCAGTGCTTCGGTCACGGCGAAACCGAAGATCAGGTTACCGACCTGCGAAGGAGCAGCGGACGGATTGCGCAGTGCGCCCGTCAGGAAGTTCGAGAAGATGGATGACACGCCAAGGGCAGCGCCGGCCATACCGAGGGTTGCAATACCAGCGCCGATGAACTTTGCGGCTTCAGCGTCCATTTGGGTAGTCCTTTCGAGGGGTCAAAGAAGTTGGCGGGTTCGCCGGGGAAAAACTCAACGCCTAGTGTGAAGGGTGAACCGCGTCGTTGAGATACATCGAAGTCAACACTGCAAACACATAGGCCTGCACTGCTGCCACGAGGAATTCTAGTGCTGTCAGGGCAACGCCCATGAAGAGCGGCAGGATGGCGCCCATCCAGCCAAGGAACCCGGCGGCACCCAGCGTCACCACAAAGCCGGTGAACACTTTAAGCGTGATGTGGCCAGCCAGGATATTGCCGAACAAACGAACCGACAGGCTGATCGGACGCGACAGGAACGACACGATTTCGATCGGCACGACGATGAAAAGGATCGGGGTCGGGATGCCGGCGGGGGCGAACAGCTTGAAGAACTTGAGGCCATGGCGCATCACGCCATAGATGAACACCACGCTGATCACCAGCATGGCGAGCGCGAAGGTCACGATGATGTGGCTGGTAAAGGTGAAGGCATAGGGGATCATGCCAAACAGGTTGCCCACCAGAACGAAGGCAAACAGCGAGAACACGAAGGGGAAGAAGCGCATGCCTTCGGTGCCGGCCGAACTCTTGAGCATATTGGCTATGAACTCATAGCCCATTTCCGCCACCAGCTGCAGCCGGCCGGGAATGATGCTGCGCCGGCTCGTTGCCAGCAGCAAAAAGCCCGTGATCACCACCACTGCCAGCACCATATAAAGCGAGGAGTTGGTGAAGGCGATATTCAGCCCCGAGCCGGGGGTGCCATCGCCACCAATCGTGGCAATGGGAAAAATGTCTTCGATGACAAACTGGTGGATCGGATCAGTACCGGCCAATGGAGAGCCCCTTGCGCGTCATCATCTAATCGATCCGCTCTTCCTCATCCGGCTCGGGTCCCATATCGGAGCCCGGCGGAGGCGGTGAAGCGGCGTTCATTTCCGTCACCACGCGGATGACATTGAATACTCCGGCAGCAAAGCCCACCAACAGCAGGATCAGCATGCCCCAGGGGCTTGAGCCCAATCCCAGGTCGATCAGGTAGCCAAGACCTGTACCAACCATGATGGCGGCGACGAATTCGGTGCCGATGCGCATGCCGCGCGCCAGTCCGCTCATCTGCCTGGAATGGTCCTGCGAGGCTCTGTTGTCCTCGCGCTCCCGTTCCCGCCTGGCCTGGGCAATGCGCAATGCCAGATCGCGCGTTACCCCTGCAGCACTGGGCCGACCTTCGGTATCTTGCGGCTCTTGCATCCGCCTCTTCCCCTTGGCCGGCTTGAACCTGCACTTGGCAGGGCGCCCTTTTCTAAGTGGCCGCAACATAGTGGCGCCCCCTACGGGTGTCAAGAACACTGCAATTGGCGCAAATGCTTGTTAATAATAGCCTTTCCGGTTTTACCTAGGGGTGCGGCATGCTGTCCTGTCCCCGGTGTGGCAAAGTTAAGGCGAGCAGGGCAGATTCTGTGCCCCACCCGGGCCTCCCATTCGGCGCCATTCCTGCCTATGGACTGGCCGGCGCAATCGCCGATAGCGCTCGTCGGTGAACTCCTATTGACCTCTAGGTCATTTCCTATGCAGATGCGCGCCCATGAGCGATATCAAGTCTTTCCGCCAGTCTGTTGAATCTTTCATTGCCGCGCGCGGCTGGACCCCGACCCGGTTCGGGCGCACGGTGGCGGGCGATCCGCTGTTTGTGTTCGACCTGCGCGAAGGGCGTGAACCGCGCAGCGAAACCCGCGCCCGTATTCTGCGCGCCATGCAGGAATTCGGGGAAGGGGAAACCGCCCCGCCGTTGCGCATCGGTGTCGCGGGCCTCGGCAATGTCGGCGCGACCCTCGTGCGCATCCTGCAGCGCGATGGCGCCGAACTCACGCGCAAGCTCAACCGCCAGATCGTCGTCACTGCCGTTGCCGCCCGTTCCCGCTCGCGCGATCGCGGCATCGATATCTCGGGCCTTGAATGGTTCGACGATCCCGTGGCCCTGGCCAAATCCGACGGCATCGATCTCTTCGTCGAGCTGATCGGCGGCGAAGACGGCCCGGCCTTTGCTGCGGTGAAAGCCGCGCTCGAGATCGGCCGCCCCGTCGTCACTGCCAACAAGGCGCTCCTCGCCAAGCACGGCGTCGCCCTCGCGCGCCTTGCCGAAGAATCCTCGGCCCAGCTCGGCTTCGAAGCAGCGGTTGCCGGCGGCATTCCCGTCATCAAGACCCTGCGTGAAGGCCTGGGCTCGGCCCGCATCGCCAAGGTCTTTGGCATCATGAACGGCACCTGCAACTATATCCTCACCCGCATGGGCAATGAGGCCATTTCCTTTGCCGATTGCCTCAAGGACGCGCAGGCCCTGGGCTATGCCGAAGCCGATCCGACCTTTGACGTCGAGGGCTTTGACACCGCCCACAAGCTCTCCATCCTCGCCACCCTCTGCTTTGGCTACGAGATCGCCCCCGACAAGATCCATGTGGAAGGTATCTCGCGCATCACCCAGCACGACATCAAGGTCGCCGCCGAGCTGGGCTACAAGATCAAGCTCCTCGGCATTGCCCAGCGCACCGAAGACGGCATCGAGCAGCGCGTGCACCCCACTTTCGTGCCCAAGGGCTCGGCCATTGCGGGCGTCGACGGGGTGATGAACGCCATCGCGCTCGAAACCGATCACGTCCACGAATTGCTCCTGGCCGGCCCCGGCGCCGGTGGCCCGCCCACCGCCGCTTCGGTGCTGTCTGATATTCTCGACATCGCCCGCGGCACCCGCGTGCCCCCGCTCGGCGTGCCCTCCGAAGAGCTGATGCCCTATAAACAGGCGCCCATGCGGGCCCATGAGGGCGGCTATTATATCCGCCTCAGCGCCAAGGACGTGCCCGGCGCCCTCGCCGCCATCGCCACCCGCATGGGTGAGCGCTCGATTTCCATCGATTCTGTCATTCAACGGTCCGATCTTGGCGTTAAGGCTGTGGCCGAAGACGGTACGCCTGTCCGCACTGTGGTGATGATCACCCAGCGGACTTTGGAATCGGATGTGCGTGAATCGCTTGCGCAGATCGCCGCTGACGGGTTCATAGTGGGTGAACCGCAGTTGATCCGGATCGAAATGCTCTGACACTCCCACCGGGATAAGAACAGGGCCCGGGGGGAGCCAGCATGAAACTAAGCAAGGTCGAGGCCGAGAGCCCGGCCAATCTTCACCGCAGCCTGACGCTGGAGCTCGTTCGCGTCACCGAACGGGGCGCCATCGCTGCGGCCCAGTGGCGCGGCAAGGGCAATGAACAAGCGGCCGATGAGGCCGCTGTCGGGGGCATGTGCGACGAGCTTGCCACCGTTGCCATCGATGGCCGTATCGTCATCGGCGAAGGCGAAGAGCATGAATGCGAACGCCTGTTCATCGGCGAACGCGTCGGCACCGGCGCGGGGCCCCAGGTCGATATCGCCGTCGATCCCCTCGAAGGCGTCACCCTTTGCGCCAAGAACCAGCCTGATTCGATTGTGGTCCTCGCCATGGCCGAGCGCGGCGGCCTGCTCAACGTCGCGCGCGATGTCTACATGCACAAGATCGCCATCGGCTCGGATTATCCCGCCGATACCGTCCACATCGATTGGACCGCCACCGAAAACGTCACCGCGCTGGCCAAGGCCAAGGGCGTACCGCTGAGCGAAATCACCGCCATCGTGCTCGACCGGCCTCGCCACTCCGCGCTGATCGAGGAACTGCGCACCGCCGGGGTTGCCGTCAAGCTCATCAGCGATGGCGATATCGCCGGGGTCATCCACGCCGTCAATGCCGACCAGACCGGCGTCGATATTTATCTCGGCTCCGGTGGCGCGCCCGAAGGCGTGCTGGCCGCTGCGGCCCTGCGGTGCATTGGCGGGCAGATGCAGGGCAAGCTCATTCTCGATACCCCCGCCAAGCGCGAGCGCGCCCACCGCATGGGCATCACCAATCCGGCCCGGATCTACGATGCGGGCGAACTTGCCTCGGGCGATGTGCTGTTTGCCGCCACCGGCGTCACCGACGGCACCTTGCTCGATGGCATCCGCCTCAGCCGCAATGCGGTGGAAACCTCCACCATCGTCATGCGCTCCTGGTCCCAGACCGTCCGCTGGATCCGCGCCCGCCACGCCCGTTGAACCAAACTTTCCGGGCTACCCGGAAAGTCTGCTCTTTGCTCCCGCCTCGGGCGGGCGTACGGGCCGCTTTGCCGCGCCGGCCGCTCGCCCCTCGAAATTGCCGCTAATATAGCTTAACTCTGCGCCATGCTGGAGCTTCCCCGCCACTTTCTCGACGTTTCCCGTTCCCTGTCCGGCCGCGCCTGGGTTGATCGCCTCGATCCCAACACCACGCGCATTGCCACTGCCATCGGCCAGCGCACCGGCATTTCCGAAATCCTCGCGCGCATCATCGCCGCGCGCGGCGTGGGTCTCGATGGCGCCGAAAAGCATCTCGAGCCCACCGTGCGCGAGCTGCTGCCTGACCCGTCGACCCTCACCGATATGGACGCCTTGGCCGAGCGCATCGTCGCGGCAATCGAGGCGGGCGAGCCCGTCGCCCTGTTCGGCGATTACGACGTGGATGGCGCCTGCTCCTGCGCCCTCATGGCCCGGTTCCTCCACCATTTCGGCGCCGCTCCCGAGGTGCACATTCCCGATCGCATCTTTGAAGGCTATGGTCCCAATATCGCGGCCATGGACAAGCTGATCGATGGCGGCGCGTGCCTCATCATCACCCTCGATTGCGGCACCACCAGCGACGCCCCCATCGCCCATGCCCGCAATCGCGGCGTCGATGTCCTGGTGATCGACCACCATCTCTCCGACCACGATTTGCCGCCCGCTACCGCCCTCGTGAACCCCAACCGTCCCGACGACATTTCGGGCCTTGGCTATCTCTGCGCCGCCGGCGTCACCTTCATGGTGCTGGTTGGCGTCAATCGCCTCTTGCGCTCGCGCGGCCATACCGGTCTGCCTGACCTGATGCGCCTCCTTGATCTCGTCGCTCTCGCCACTGTTTGCGACGTGGTCCCCTTGGTGGGCCTCAACCGCGCCTTTGTGGTGCGCGGGCTCCAGATCGCGCGTCGCGGCGACAATCTGGGCATTGCCGCCCTCGCGCTCGCCGCCCGAGTGAACGGTCCGCTCAATCCCTACCACCTCGGCTTTCTGATCGGCCCCCGCATCAATGCGGGCGGGCGCATCGGCAATGCCGCGCTCGGCACCGAGCTCTTGACCCTCACCGACGAGCATCACGCCCTTGCCATCGCTGCCCGGCTCGATGAGCTCAACAATGAACGCCAGCGCATCGAGATCGAAGCAGTGGAAGAAGCCACGCGCGTCGCCGAGCTTGAGATCGGCACTGGCGAGGGCCCGCCGGTGCTAGTGCTGGCTTCCGCCGCCTGGCACCCCGGTATTGTCGGCCTCGTTGCCGCCCGCCTGCGCGAGCGTTTCGAGCGCCCCGCCTTTGCCATTGCGCTCCAGCCCGATGGCTCTGGCACCGGCTCGGGTCGCTCCATGCCCGGCGTCGATCTGGGGCGTGCCGTGATCGAAGCGGTGGAAACCGGCCTCATCCCCAAGGGTGGCGGCCATGCCATGGCAGCCGGCGTCACCATCCGCCCCGGCCAGCTCGGCCCCTTCCGCTCCTTCCTTTTTGAAGCGCTGGGGTCCGCTGTGGGCACCGCCCGCCGCGCCACGAGCCTGCCGGTGGATGCCGCGCTCACCAGCCGCGGCGCCACGCTTGAACTTGTGCATGAAGTCGAGCGGGCAGGGCCATTTGGCGCCGGCAATCCTTCGCCCCTCTTTGCCTTTCCAGCCCATCGCGCCAAGTTCGCCCAGGTTGTCGGCAAGGGCGGCCATGTCAGCTTTTCACTGACCTCGGGCGATGGCGCCCGGCTCAAGGCCATTGCCTTTCGTGCTGCGGGCACCCCGATCGGCGATGCCCTGCTTGGCAATACCGATCGCCCGCTGCATTTTGCCGGCGGGCTTTCGATCGACCATTATCAGGGCCGCGAACAGGTGCAGTTTCGCCTCACCGATCTAGCCGTGCCTGCCCCGTGAGGTGAACTGAGGCTTGCATCTGCTTGTGGGCTGCGTAAATTAAGCGCATGGGCCTCTTTGTCGCACTGCCGACAGCGCGCCAGGGAGGGGGTTCTATCTCGGGGCAGTCGCTCTGCAGCGCTGCCAGGTAGCTGGGCAAGCGTTTATGCGTAAAACTGCAGTCACGAATACCGCCGCCGGCAGCAAACCTCTGACGGCGATACTGTCCTGGGCCGTCGAGCAAATCGGCTCCCGCGTCGTCAACGCGCCCCGGCATGGCGGCGTCACGATCATCTTCCCCAATGGCCGCACACGAACCCTGGGCAATCCGGCCACCGGGCTTCATGCCGTGCTGCGCCTCAACAATTTCCGGGTTCTGAGCGAATCGATGCAGCGCGGCACGGTTGGGTTTGCCGCCGCCTATATGAATGGCGACATCGAGGTCGATGACCTTACCGCCTTGTTCCGCTTCTTTCTGCAGAACCGCGATATCATTCAGCGCGCCAATCCCGGCATCTTCCGCAAGGCGGCCGGCGATCTGCATTATCATCTCTCGCGCCGCAACACGCTCGATGGCTCCAAGCAGAACATCGCCGAGCACTATGACCTCGGCAATGACTTCTACGGCCAGTGGCTCGATCCCTCCATGACCTATTCCTCGGCGGTCTTTACCTCCGGGGACCAAAGTCTCGAGGAAGCCCAGCTCGCCAAATATCACCGCGTCGCCGACATGGCCGGCATCACCCCCGGCTCGAGCGTTCTGGAAATCGGCTGTGGCTGGGGCGGCTTTGCCGAAACCGTCGCGCGAGACTATAGCGCCAATCTGCGCGGCATCACTCTTTCCGCCGAACAGCTGCGCTTCGGCCAGGAGCGCCTGCGCCGCCAGGGGCTCGACAACCGCGCCAAGCTTCATTTCGAGGATTATCGCAACACCACCGGCCAGTTCGACCATATCGGCTCGATCGAAATGATCGAAGCGGTCGGGCAGGAACACTGGCCGAGCTACTTCCAGACGGTCCATGACCGGCTCAAGCCCGGCGGCACCGCCGCCATTCAGGCCATCACCATCGATGAGGCCGATTTTGCCGGCTATAGCAGCGGGCCCGATTTCATCCAGCGCTATATCTTCCCCGGCGGCATGCTGCTGACCAAGACGGCGATGCGCGAATGCGGCGAGCAGCACGGCCTTGTGCTCGAACAGGTGGAAACCTTCCGCCTTTCTTATGCTCGCACCCTGCGGCTTTGGCGCGAGCGGTTCCTTGAGCGTTGGCCCATGATCGCCCCGCTCGGCTATGACGAGCATTTCCGCCGCAAATGGATCTATTACCTCAGCTACTGCGAGGCGGGCTTCACCGAGGGCTGCATCGATGTTGGAATCTACCAGTACCGCCGTCCGGCCTGAGCTCTAATCCTTGGGCTTGGGCAGCCGGCCCATCACCCAGAAGAACACCGGGTAGGGCATCATCCGCAGCAGTTTCATCGGCCACACCAGGCGCCGGGGAAACGCGATCTCGAACCGATCCGAGCCCAACAGGCCATCAACGATCCGCCGCGCCCCATCCTCGGTTTCCATCAGGAACGGCATCGGGAAATCATTGCGCGCCGTCAGCTCGGATTTCACGAATCCCGGAGCGATCATCCGCACCTTGATCCCGCTGCCAGCCAGTTCCGTGCGCATCGTCTGCAGCAACGCGATCATCGCCGCCTTGGTCGAGGAATAAGCCGCCGAACGCGGCAAGCCGAAATAACCCGCTACCGAAGCGATCCCGGCAATCTGCCCGCCGCCTTGCCGGCGCATCTGCGCGATAATCGGATCGAGGAACCGCACGAATCCCAGGAAATTGGCGTCCACCACCGCGCTGAAGGGTTCAATGGCATAATCGCTGACCTTGCGCTCCTGCCAGGCCGCCGCCCCGAACACAAACAGATCGATTCGCCCCAGCCGCGCGATTACCTCCGCCACTGCCGCATCCACCGCCTCGGTGTCGGTCACATCCAGGGGAAAGGCATGAATGCGCTTGCCATCCGCGACCTCGGCCAGCTTTTCGACCCGCCGCCCCGAAACCGCAACCGTCCAGCCCCGGTCCGCCAGCATCCGCGCCACCGCCGCCCCGATCCCCGAACCGCCCCCAATGATCCAGGCAACTTTTTCGCTCATGCCGTCGCTCCCAACCGCGCCTCAGCTCCAAGGCCGAGACTATCCCCACTGCCGCCGCAAATCCTCCCCGCCCCCTTGAGGGGAGGGGCCGGGGGAGGGGGTCGTTCAGTCACCCCGAATCTCTCCGGACGCCCCAATCAGAATCACCGCCCCCATCATCACCCAACCCGAACCACCCGGGCATAACTTCGGCACCAAAAACCCCGATGAACAAACTGACAGCCGCCGTTCATCAACCCGGCGCAAAAATGGCAAAGGGGGTGCAAACACGCAAAAATCCGATCCGTCAGTTCCCTGACGCGATCAGCACAAGCGGCAATAAATTGGAAGCAAGACCCTGGTACGCCCAAGGGGAATCGAACCCCTGTTCCCGCCGTGAGAGGGCGGTGTCCTGACCGCTAGACGATGGGCGCGGAGGAGGTCTTAGTGCTAGCTTATCCCCGCAACAGCAGCAAGGAAAATGGTACGCCCTAGGGGAATCGAACCCCTCTCTCCACCGTGAAAGGGTGGCGTCCTGACCGATAGACGAAGGGCGCCTAAGCGCTGGTGGTCGTATAGTCGGACCCTTTTGGATGTGCAACACCTTTGCGCGTTTTCCATCAACTTTTTCAACAGCCTGAGAAAGTCACCGGCCGCCGATAGCCCTTGGGCCGCTCACGCACATCCACATGAATAAAGGGTTTACCGGGATAGCACCCGAGCCCGCCAACCGCCGGCGTGCGCATGGCAAAGGCGATCAGCTCGCGCTTGTCTACCCCGGGGATATAGAAGTCCGCAGCCATGCATTTGGTATGAAATGAATTGTCCGCGCCGCCCGCCGCCTTGTTGTGCCGGCCATCGCGATAGCCCGAGCTCATGATCACCTTGCGCCCGAAATGCCCCTCGAACTCCCAGATCAGGAAGCGCAGTTGCGGGCTGATGCAAAAGGCATTCACCTCCCGGCTGGCAACATAAGTGCCCCAGTCCGAGCGCTTGCCGGAATAGGCTTGCCCGCTGCCACTGGCGAACATCGCCATCGGCGCGCAGCCAGCTAGAACCAGAACACAAATGAGGAAGGTGACGATCGTTTTCATGGCATCCGCTCAGTTGTGCCTGTTGCGCAACGGCAACAAGGCGACTGATGGTTTACGAAGCCACTAAAATACGATCGAGATTGCTAACCGGCGCCTAAGCGTCAGGGTTAACGAAGCTGTCTACCGGCCTGCGGCCGGCAGACAAAAATCGGGTTTCGCTAGCTTACCACTTGCCGGTATTTGGCATGGAAGCCCAAGGCTCCTGCGGGGGCAGGGTGCCGTTCTGGATCAGCTCAACCGAGATCCCATCGGGCGAACGCACAAAGGCCATATGCCCGTCGCGCGGCGGCCGATTGATCACGACACCCATGTCCGACAGGTGCTGGCATAGGCCATAGATGTCATCGACGAGATAGGCGAGGTGCCCGAAATTGCGCCCCCCGGTATATTCTTCGGGATCCCAGTTATAGGTGAGTTCAACTTCCCCACCTTGGTCGCCCGGAGCGCGCAGGAAGATCAGGGTATAGCGGCCCTTCTCGTTTTCGCTGCGCTTGACCTCTTCTAGGCCTAGCCCCTCGCAATAAAATCGCAGGCTCGCTTCCACATCGGTCACGCGGACCATGGTGTGCAGATATTTCATCGGGGTAATTCCTCTGCAGTTCGGGCAACTCGCCTAACAAGTGAAGACGTGAGCCGCAACTGCCACACCTAAACTATTTCGAAACACCTTCTTAACTTTTGCCACTGAATCGGACACAGTGCTAAGGCTAGTGGAGTACCTCGCGGCGCGAGGCGAGTACGAAAAGGCGGCATCTATGGGGGCCAAACTGAGCGGCGAGGGCGACGAGCCTACGACCCTGTCTACCGGGGCGGTGACCGATCGCCCGCAAGCGACTGACGGCAGCATGGATACCATCGAGGTTTCCGGTGCCATCAAGTGGTTTGACGCTGGCAAGGGTTTTGGCTTTATCGTGCCCGATAATGGCATGGCCGACGTGCTGCTGCATGTTACCTGTCTGCGGCGCGACGGCTACCAAACCGCCTATGAAGGCGCCCGCATCGTGGTAGAGGCCCTTAACCGCCCCGGCGGGCTACAGGCTTTTCGCATTATTTCCATGGACGAATCCACCGCGCGGCATCCTTCGCAGATGGCGGCGCCGCGCACCCATGTGGTGGTGGAGCCAACTTCGGGCATGGTCCGGCTCGAGGTGAAATGGTTCAACCGCATTCGCGGCTTTGGCTTTCTGTCCGCGGGCGAGGGCACGCCTGACGTGTTCGTCCATATGGAAACCTTGCGCCGCTTCGGCATCACCGAGCTGCGGCCAGGCCAGTTCGTGCTGGTTCGCTATGGCGATGGCCCCAAGGGCCTTATGGTTGCCGAGATTCGGCCCGATGGATGGGGCGACGCACCGTCTTCGCACTAGGATCACCATCCATGCTTACCGCCTTCACCGCGCCTCCCGCTGCCGCCCAAGTGGTGCGCCGTTCCGGTCTGCTCGTGGCTGCTCTCTTCGCGGTCGCGCCGCTGGCGGCCTGCAGCGATGAGGGCCAACTGGTTCTCCACACCTCGACCGGCGATCACGCCTTCAAGGTCGAGGTCGTCGATACGCCCGAAAGCCGCGCCAAGGGCCTGATGTACCGCCAGGAACTGGCTGATGACGAAGGCATGCTCTTTGACTTCGTGGATGAGCGGGAGGTGTCATTCTGGATGCGGAACACCTTTATTCCGCTCGACATGATCTTCATCGATGGCAAGGGTGTCGTCAAAACCGTGCATGTGAATGCCCGCCCGCACGACCCTACTTCGATCCCCTCGCAGGTTCCGGTGCGCTATGTGCTGGAGATCCCCGGCGGGCGCTCCCAGGAGATTGGCCTCAAGCCGGGTGACACCGTCGAGCATGACCTCATCGAGGCGGCGCCACAGCCCTGATCCTAGAGCCGCTTGAACACCATGCAATCAAGCACGGCCCACAGGTGCAGGCTGGCGCCCGCGACCACGAAGACGTGCCACAAGGCGTTCTGAAATCTCAGCGTTTCCCACAAGTGGAAGATAATCCCGAGCGAATATACGACGCCGCCCGCCAGGATCAGCCACAGTGTTGAGGCGGGCAGGGCGGTGGCCAGCGCCTGGAACACCAGGATGCCGCTCCAGCCGATTGCCAGGTACAGCAGAATGGCAAGGCGCCCGAAGCGGTGCGGCACCAGCAGCTTGAGGGCCACGCCAATCAGCGAGGCGGCCCATACGAAGGTGGTCATCACCATGCCCGTGGTCGTGCCGCCCAGCACCGCGAGGAAAGGCGTATAGGTGCCGGCGATGAACAGGAAAATGGCGGCCTGGTCGAGCCGCGCCAGGTGCATCTTGATCGGCGAAACCGGCCATAGATTATAGGCCAGCGACACGCCAAGCACGCAGATCAGCGTTGCCACATACAGCACAAGCGCCGGAAACGCCTCCGGCGCAGTGTGCGTCAGGGCAAATACCAGAAGGAACGATCCGGCAACAAGCGCCCCCACCAGCCCGAACACATGCACCAGACCATCGGCCACCAGTTCGGCCGGGGTATAGGGACGCTGCTCGCGGCTCCACCAGGAATAGGACGGGGACGGCTGAACGGGGTGCTGCACTACGGGCTCCTGCGGCGAGCCTGTTGCTGCCAGGTTGCCAACGCACTGATAAGCCACAGAGTTGCAGCGCGTGCGCCTGTGCCGCAGGCCAGAAGGCCACGAGCGGCCTTGGCGCTCCGTCCCACCGGCCCGCAATCGCTTGACCCGACCGACCGTTCCATGTTCGACCAGCCGGGGAGGAATAGCATGTTCGACCTGACGCTGCCGACATTGTTGACCCGCATTGCGGTGCTGGTCCCAATACTCGCCATCTACGGATTTGCCCTTACGGGTGCCGCCCGTTTGCTGGGTGACCAAGGCCCCGCCCAAGACGGCCGCCTCACCCTCAACCCTGCTGCTCATCTGGATCTAATCGGCGCTGTGGCCTTCTTGGTGTCGGGCCTGGGGTGGATGACGCCGCTGCACCTGACGCCGGCACGTCTGCGACCGCCCGTTCTCGGCGCAGTTGCGGCCATGCTCACCCCAAGCTTAGCCATGCTGGCCTTGGCTTGGCTCGCCCAGCGGCTGATCCCCCTCGCGATCAACATGGATTCGCTGGCCTGGGGCGCCATCGTCACCAGTGGTCTGCAAGCGCTTTCGGGCAGCGCCGTGCTGTTTGCGCTGATCAACCTCGTGCCCGTGCCGCCGCTGGCGGCTGGCGCATTGCTCGGGCGGACATCGGAAATTGCCGGCTGGCTGGAGCGGCGGCGACTGCTGGTCAGCCTTGCCCTTCTTGTGGTGTTCGCGACCGGCAAAATCCAGCTCTGGCTGGCCCCAGTCGTCGCCGCGGTTTTGGCGCTGATCGACTGAGTTCGGGCTAATCGAGGTACTTGACGGTCAAGTCATTGAGCCGCCCGTCGTCACGGATGCGCGCCAAGGCAGCAACGATGGCGCGCTTGAGGGTTAGGTCCCCTTTCCAGAGGCCAAACACCAAAGCGTCATGCCCGAGCGGCGGCGGCAGATCGGTCATGACCAAGCCAGCCTCGCGAGCCAGCGCGTGGGCATAAAGCGCGTCGGCAATGCCGGCATCGGCCGAACCGTCTGCAATTGCGGTCGCGAGATCATCGGGCGAGCGCACCAGCTGGGGGGTAACGCCTTGCCCTCGCAAGAACCGCGACAGCCCCAATCGGTCGGCACCCGGCACATTGGCCAGAACCGCCACTGTCGCCCCCGACTGCAGTGCCCCCGCTGCCCGGGACAGAACCACCCAACCCGTCTCGCCAAATGGTGGCGTTACGTCCAGAAAGGCGCGGGTGGCTGCTGTGTCGAGCGTGCCACCACCCACCACCGAGCATTGCGCCCGGCTGATCCGCCACAGGCTCAGATCAAAATCCTCACCCATGGCGGGCACTGTGACCGGCCGGAACCGGACGCCGATTTCCTCGGCAATCATCTGCAGCAGTTCAACTTCGAGCCCCGGTTCGGCCTCGTCAGCGGTCACGAGCGGCGGCCGCGTCACGGGCAGACAGGCGCTCAACAGGCCCTGGCGCCGCACCTCCGAAAGCGAGGTATCGGGCGGGAGCAAATACACCGCCAACAACAGAGCCATACCCCCGATTAACCAGGCATATTGCGACACAGTATCGAGGAGGCGGCGCAACATGGCTCAGTTCTTGCGGAAGTCGAACAGCGCCCAGCCGAAAAAGACCACGCACATGCCCACCAGCACTAGCGGCCCCAAGGATGGATCGAACTGGGCGAAGCCGATGAAGTTTTTTCTTAGCGCATCAACGGCATAGGTCATCGGATTCGCGTGGATAAGGAACACCAGCCATTCCGGATAGATGATCGCCGCCTGCGCCCGCGACAGCGCTGGATCGAGCGGAAACACCGAGCTCGAGAGAAAATACAGCGGCAGGATCACGGCGTTCGAAAACACCCCGAAGCCCTCAAAACTGCGCACCCGATGCGCAATTACGATCCCCAGCGACGTCAGGCCAAAGGACAGGAGGAACATCAACAGCAGGCCCATGGCGATATCGGCTGGCGCGATGGGCACATCGACGAAAAACGCCAGGATCAGCACGAGGCAGCCATGAAACATCGCCACCGTCGCGCCGCCCAGCACCTTGCCGAGCAGCACCAGCGAGCGTGGCATGGGCGATACCAGCACTTCGCGCAAGAAGCCGAACTCGCGGTCCCAGATCAGCGACACCGCCGATTGCACCGAAGTGTACATGATGTTGAGGGCGATAACGGCCGGGAAGATAAACTGCAGATAGGTGAATGGGATCACAAAGCGGACCGCGCCATAAACCTCGCCGCGGAAATAAGGGTTAAGCCCGATCCCTAGTACCAGAACCCAGAGCAGCGGCCGGCTGACGCCACCGATCAACTGCCCCTTGTCCCGCGCGGCCCGCTTGATCTCGCGCAGCCAAATGGCAAACACCCCGCTAGCCAAAGCCCGTGGCCCCAGCGGTGTGGTTTGGGGAAAGTCGTCTACCAGGCTCATCGGCGTCCCTCCCGCTTGGGCGTGACGGGTTCCGGGCGCTCCAGTTGCCGACCGGTAATGGCGAGAAACACGGAAGCAAGGCTCGAGCGATCAAAGGAGAGGTCGGTGAGCCGATCGCCGAATTCGCCCAGGAATTCACGCGTGAACTGCGATTGTGGGATGCGGACCAACAGCCCTTCTCGCATAGGCGTCACCAGTTCAGGATAGCGCGACTGAATAGCCTGTGCCGCCGCCGCATCCACCGGGCGCAGCCGCATATATTCCTGCCCGTAGCGCGATTTCAGCGCATGTGGGGTGTCCAGCGCCACCACCTTGCCCTGGTCGATAATGCAAACCCGGTCGCAGTTCTCAACCTCTTCGACATAATGGGTGGTGATGATGAGGGTCAGGTCACGTTCAGCGCGCAGCTTGGCGACATAGTCCCACATGGCGTCGCGCGAACGGGCGTCGAGCCCCACCGTCGGTTCATCCATCACGAGGATCCGCGCGTCATGCACAAGGGCGCGGGCAATTTCGAGCCGCCGCTTCATGCCGGCCGAAAGCGTCTGCACCAATGCGTTGGCGCGATCCGCAAGCTCGACCGCCGCCAGCATTTCCTGAATTCTGTCCCGCCTCAAAGCCTTGGGCACGCCATAGACCATGCCGTGGAACTCGAGGTTTTCACGAACGGTCAGGCGTCCATCCAGGCTGGAGGTCTGGAACACTACGCCGAGATTGCGCCGCACCCGTAATGGGTCGCGCATCACATCGGCCCCGCCGACCTTGGCCGTGCCACTGTCGGGCGCCAGCAGGGTGCAGAGGATATGCAACAAGGTGGTCTTGCCGGCGCCGTTGGGGCCGAGCAGGGCAAAGACCTCGCCGCGGTTGATCGTCAGGCCTACCCCATCGAGCGCCAGATGACGGCCATAGCGCTTGCTGAGGTCGTGCAGTTCGACGGCAGGAGTCATGGATTGGAGGGTGCCGCACCGGGCATGTCGATTTGCGTCAGCAACTCATCGACGACGCCATCCGCCACCAGCGCCGCAATCGCCTGGTCGATATTGTTGCGCAAGAAGGTGTCCCGGCTAAGCATGACGCCACCAATGGGCACCGGCGGCAGGTTGAGCGGGCTGGGAGAGGCGATGATGTCGAGCGCGGCGATATCAGGGCGGCTCTTGCCCAAGGCATAAAACGAGGGTGCCCAAACCAGGGCGGCGGCGACAGTGTCGCTCAGCACGGCGTCGAGCGCCTGGGTGTCGGTCGCCATCGGAAAACGCCGCCAGCGCTCCCCGGCCGGGCGGGAATTGTTGAACTGCACGAGGCGGAAATCTGCCGCAGAGCCGATCGTGGCCCCAAGCGCCTGGCCCGGGGCGATGGCGCCGAGGGTCGCGGGGGCAGGGGACTTGGCCACAAACACATAGCCGGTTTCGTAATAAGCCCGGGTGACTGTCACCCATTCGGGATAACCGCCGGCAAACAGTTTGAACCCGAAATACACCGCGCAATCGGCCAGCAGGTGGCGGTACACATCCTCGAATTCGGCGCGCTCATTGGTGTCGGTCACCACATGCATGCGCGGCTCGAGCAAGAGGCTATCGGCAATGGCAAGGCCAACCGCCTTGTCGAACTCCCATCCGGGATCACGCGGATCAACACAAAAGCGGAAGGAATACTCGTCGCTGGCCCGGCCGAACTTCTCTTGGTCGGGCAGGCTGGGGCGATCCTGCGCCAGTCCCGGCGCACAAAGGGCAGCCGCACAGAGCAGGCACGAAGCAAGAACCCGCCCGTGGCGGCGAAGGCGGGATAGCAAAACCATCAGGTTGGTTCCTCAAGAAAAACCGCGGGCGCCGAAGCGCCCGCGTCCAACTGCCTAGTTTGCGGCAGCTTGCGTGTCGGCAGCACCTGCTGCGTCGTCAGGCAGGGCGAACACCCAGAGCACCGAGCCAGCGGTCGGCACGACCAGTTCGGGCGTCAGCGTCGCTACCGAGCGCGCCATGCTCGAGCCGTTACCCACGGCAACGGCGACATACTGCTTGCCATCGGCTTCGTAGCTGACGGGGAAGGAGTTGATCGCGTTGTTGGTGCGCATCTTCCAGAGCACGTCGCCCGACTCGTCGTCGAACGCATAGAACCAGCGGTTCCAGTCACCGGCGAACACGACGCCGCCTGCTGTGGGCAGCACGGCCGAGACGATCGGTGCGCGCTGGCGATGCGACCAAGCGGTTTCCTGGTCAACCATGCTTACGGCATCCACGCGGCCGATATTGCCGTCGCTGCCGTCGACCGGAATACGCGAGAAGGTCGCACGACCACCACCGGTATAGATCTGGCCGGCGTCAAGCGGCTGGGGCGTGGTGTTCGAGCAGTACTCGTTGAGCGGCAGATAAAGCATCTGCGTGCGCGGGCTGTAAGCCGTTGCTGGCCAAGCGCGGCCACCGGGGTCAGCCGGGCAGTTGAGCGTGGTTTCGCCGATCTTCGGGATGGAATCAGGGTTGATGGTCTTTTCGCCGGTTTCCTGGTCGATGGAAGCGACCACGTTCTGCGGCACGGTTTCCTTGGCCCAGAGCCATTCACCCGACTCGCGGTCCAGCGATTCGATGATGCCGAGCTTGCCGGCTGTCACGACCTGCTTGCGATCGGTACCATCATGGGGAAGATCGATCAGGATGCGCTCATAGATATAGTCCAGATCCCAGGTGTCGTTCTTGAGATACTGGTGGTGCCACTTGAGCGCGCCCGTCTGCGGATCGAGCGCCAGCGTCGAGTCGCTGTAAAGTGCGTCATTGGTAACGCCTTCTTCCTCGGATGCCGGCAGCAGGCCGCTCATCTCGGCAATCCACGGATAGGGCTGGCCCACACCGCTGAATACGGTCTTGGTTTCCGGATCATAGGTCCCGGCCAGCCACACCGATGCGCCAAAGCGGCTTTCGAGCGGTATGCCGTTCCAGGTTTTGTCGGCCTCGCCATCGCGAGCGATGGTGTAGAAGCGCCACTTTTCTTCGCCCGTTGAGGGGTCGTGTCCGGTGATGAAGCAGCCGCCAGGCTGGGCATTGCCGCAACCGGTCATGCCCTGGATCACCACGCCGTCGGCAATCAGCGGACCAGCTGAATAGCGCCAGCCCTTGTTCCAGTCCGCAGGCTGCACGTCCCACACGACCTGGCCGGTCTTGGCGTCGAGCGCGATGATATGAGTGTCCGATGTCGCGAGGATGATCTTGTCCTCGTAGATCGACATGTTGCGCTTGGTGGCCGTGTTGCCGGTGCCAGCCGCGACAACGTCCTCAGGCAGATCGCGCACATATTCCCAGAGCAGGTCACCGGTAGCGCCGTCGAGCGCCTGGACCTTGTCGAGGTTGTTGTGCACGTAAAGAATGCCGTCGTGAACGATCGGCGTGGTTTCGGTCGCGCCCGGGGTCAGCGACCAGGTCCAGGCCACGGTCAGGTTGCTGACATTGTCCTTGTTGATCTGCTCGAGTGGACTATAGCCCCAACCGTCATAGGTGCGGCGCCAGTGCAGCCAGTCGCCATCGGCGGGGTTCAACAACGTTTCGTCGGTCACCGGGGTGTAGCTATCGAGCCGGGACGGCGTTTCCTGGGCATGAACAATGCCCGAGGCAAGAACAAGCAATGAGCTCGCGAGCGCTGATGAGGCGAGCAGTAACCGCTTTTGCATTTGAGTATTTCCTCCGTAGACGCTGAAAGCCCGATTTTCGTCACGGGCTTTGTGCCCTCGCGACGCAATGGTTTGGCAGCGTTACACCGATCATGCGCCCCGTTACTTGGAGCCGTCAACCTTGGTCAGGCTAAGCGTGATCGCCATTCCGTGTAGGCGCGGACGGCAATATCGACGGGGGTGATTCGGGCGCAAACCCCTCTGTGCCGGGCCATAGGCCGTGCTCGTCGGCGGCTGCGGCGGCCTGCCGCAGCAAGTCCACCCGGCGTCGCATTCAACTAAAGTATGAAGCTCACCTGCGACTCCTAGGCCCGGCAGTAAACCCGCGCCGCATCACAAATAAACTTGTTGTCCTGCGCAGCCGATTGCTTCACGCTTGAGTTTGCCCAGACCGGGTAACCAAGCCCGGCAACTAGCCTGTGACGCTCTGAGGAGAATTTCGATGCTGCTTCGTACTTTCGCCATCTCGGCGGCAATGGCCGGACTCGCCTTGTCTGGAACACTGGCCAATGCCCAGGAAGACCTGCCCAAGGCAAGCTTCACTGCCGCCCAGGCCGATGCTGGACGCGCGGAATATCAAAAGAGCTGTCTGGATTGTCATGGTGCCAATCTCGACGATGGCGAGTTTGGTGGTCCGCCCCTGCGCGGCAGCAATTTTGAAGGCACCTATTTCGGTTTCACCGCCGATGGTCTGTTTGGCTTCATCAAGACGGCCATGCCGCCCGACCGCCCGGGTCGCCTGAGCGACAAGACCTATGCCGAACTGACGGCCTATATTCTGTCTAAGAATGGCGTCCAGCCCGGCACCACCCCGCTGCCCGACAACCTCGATGCCCTTGCGGGCCTTGTTATCGAGAAGTAGCGGCGGCGATGTTTTGCGATTGTGCGGGGAGGGGACACCACCCCCTCCTAGCCCTTACCATGAGCACCGAAGTTGCGGCGCGTGGCGATCCCGGCAGGGCCGTGCGCTAAAGCGAGAATGCTGATCCGAGGGGATTCAACCGAACCCTGCACTGGACTGAGCAGCAGTTGAACTGGTCAAGCCCGCTGAAGCCGACCCCATGCCCGAAGATGAGATCAGCACCGGCCGAGACATGCACCGCGTGAACGGCTTGATGAATTCGTCCGCACGCCCCGCCTGTCGGCGGTACCGGCAGTTCCGTGTTACTGCTGGTCGGGTCGGTCGCCGGTAAGCTCGAAAAACAGCCAGGTCGAGTAAGCGGCAATCGCCAGAGTGGCGCACACATACAATTCGGACATTCCGGGGATACTCCTCACGCAGGCCTTGCAGCCGTAACTCAGCATGGCCTGTTAACCTAAACGCGCCCCTAACGTTCCAGGATGGTGGGATTTTTCCGCTGGAGCAGCCGAATTGCGATCCAAAATTGAACGCTGGTTCGGTCCGATTTGGCAAGGCCAGCAGCGGTCAAGCCTGAGCCAGTGCTCGCCAAATCTTTGATCGGTGCTGCGTCAGTGCTTCCACCCAAGTGCGCATGAGCAGAGACTCGGTTGGATCCTCCCCCATATCTGCAATCGTGTCCCTGACCTCGTTCACGCCAATCGACGTAATCTCGTCATAAACCCAAGGCGCCACGCGGGGCAGTTCATCCAAATCAAACCGGTCGGTGAGCGGGTCAGGGATGCGGTCGATTGTCGAAATGGCCATTCCAGGATCTCCTCTGTTTGAGACCAATGCCAATGACCTAGCGTAGTTCCCCGTGCTCACTTGCTGTTGAAAAGGGTCAACATGCGGTGCAATAAATCCTGCAGGGTAGTGTGCTCGCAAAATCTGGTGAAATTGGCGATCCCGGCAGGACTCGAACCTGCGACCAACAGCTTAGAAGGCTGCTGCTCTATCCAGCTGAGCTACGGGACCTCGGCCAAGCCCTCCTTTACCCGATTTCGGCCAGAAAAAAACCCGCCTCTTGGTCTCTGGCGCATCCATCTTTGTACGGGGCGTCGCAACAGCAGCCACCACGCGCGATTTTGTCGATCCCGGCAGGCGATGCTCCTAAGCTCCTGCTCGCAAGAACCCGGTTTTCCGAGGGTTTGCCATGCAAGTTCAAATGCACCTTGACAGCAATGAGGTACGTGTATGAAACTAATGCAATCGATTGCAGAGGTCTCTTGGACGCCAATGAAATCGATTTAAACGCGGCCAGCTCGGGATATCTCACAAGAAGATAACCTTGCGGCTGGCAGATTTGCGGAGCGGTTCGCTCCAGGATCCTTGGGAGGATGCATCTATGACAAAGTTTACCGTGGCTGCCGCGATGGCGGCTGCCTTGATGAGCTCGACTGCCGCGATGGCTGCAGAGCTGGAAGTCACCCATTGGTGGACTTCGGGCGGTGAATCCGCCGCCGTGGCAGAGTTTGCCCGCTTGTTCGATGCGACCGGCAATAAATGGGTCGATAGCGCCCTGGCTGGTTCGGGCACCGGTGCCAACCCCGTCATCATCAGCCGCATCCTCGGCGGCAATCCGATGGGCGCCACCCAGATGAATACCGGCCGCGACGCCGAGGGCCTCATCCAGGCCGGCCTGATCCGCGACCTCACCCCAATTGCCGAAGAAGAGGGCTGGAAGGAATTCTACGCCGATCCAGGTCTCTTTGACGCCTGCACCTACGAGGGCAAGATCTACTGCGTGCCCGTCAATATCCACTCCTGGCACTGGCTGTGGCTCAGCACCAAGGCTTTCGAGACCGCCGGCATTCCGGTTCCCAAGGACTGGAATGAATATGCCACTGCCATTCCCCAGCTGCGTGAAGCTGGCGTCATCCCCTTCGGCCTTGCCGCTGGCTGGCCGCTGAACGGCATTCCCGGTGTGCTGCTGGCTGACGTTGGCGGTCCCGAACTTTACGAAAAGGTTTGGGGCGAGCATGACGCAGAAGCTGTTCGTAGTCCCGAGTTCCGCAAGGTTGCCGAAGCTTGGGCCACCATCCGCGATGCTGTTGACCCGGCTGAAGTCGTGCCGCAGTTCGGTGACGTCGCCAATCAGCTGATTGCCGGCGAAGCTGCCGCCAACATCCATGGTGACTGGATCCAGGGTGACCTGCAGGTCGCCGGCGCCGTTCCCGGCGAGGACTATGAATGCCTGCCGGGCCTGGGCCTGACCCAGCGCATCGAGGGTGGCGGCGACGCCTTCTACTTCCCGCAGCTGCCAGAGGGCACCTCGCAGGACGTCTTGGATGCTCAGGTGGAGCTCGCCAAGCTGCTCGTCAGCAAGGAAGCCCAGGTGGCGTTCAACCTCAAGAAGGGCTCCATGCCCATCCGCACCGATATCGACCTGTCGACGGCCAATCCCTGCATGCAGAAGGCCATCGCGATCCTCCAGAGCCCCGAAGGCCTGCTGCCTTCCGGCGAAACCCTGAACTCGAGCGACACCCAGCAGCAGCTGGACGACCTCAACCAGGAATTCTTCGCCGACAAGAGCTTCTCGGTTGACGACTACATCGAAGAATACGCTTCGATCATCGAGTCCGCCAACTAAGCTGGTCCTGCCGAACGGGGGGCCGCTTGTGTGGCGGTCCCCACCGGCGCGGCGGGCGGCCCCTTGGCCGCTTCGCCCGAGTTTTCGCTAAAGGGGAAGCGCTATGACCGACATCCGGCACGCTGGTGCTCTGGGTCGGCCGGTTGCGGCCGACAAGCCACCAGGACTCCTGCACAATCTGTTTGTGCGCAATTTGAGCGCCAAGATCGCGGCGACACCCATGGTGGTGATCGTGCTGGTGGTGTTTATCGGCTGCACGCTCTGGAGCGTCTGGTTTTCGTTCACCGATTCACGTGCGCTGCCCAATGGCGCCTTTATCGGCTGGGAACAATATGAGCGCCTCTTTGCCGCCCGGCGCTGGCGCATCTCGGCCACCAACCTGTTGACCTATGGCATCTTCTCGCTGGTCTTCACCATGGTGGTGGGCTTCCTGCTCGCCGTGTTGATGGACCAGAAGATCCGCTTCGAAAGCGGCTTCCGCACCATCTTTTTGTATCCCTTCGCCCTCTCGGGCATCGTCACCGGCCTCGTCTGGCAGTGGATCATGAACCCCACGCTGGGGTTGCAATCCACGATGCGGGGCCTCGGCTGGACCAATTTCACCTTCGACTGGATCACCAATACCGACATGGTGCTGTATGCACTCATGATCGCCGGGACCTGGCACGGCACGGGCTTTGTCATGGTGCTGATGCTGGCCGGCCTGCGCGGCGTCGACGAGGAAATCTGGAAGGCCGCGCGCGTCGACGGCATTCCCACCTGGCGCACTTACCTGCAGATCGTGCTGCCCATGATGCGCGGCGTCATCGTTACCACGCTGGTGATCGTCGGCTCGGGCCTTGTGCGCACCTATGACCTTGTGGTGGCGCTCACTAATGGCGGCCCGGGCCTGTCCTCCGAAGTGCCCGCCAAATACGTCATCAACTACATGTTCAACGCTGGCAATCTGGGCCAGGCCCTGGCGGCCTCGACAGTGATGCTTGCGGCCGTGTTCGTGATCCTGATCCCCTGGATCGTCATCGAATTCGGACCAAAGAAGGCGCGCTAGGAGAACACCATGGCCACTATTGCCGCTACCGCCGAGCCCTTTGGTCCTCGCCCCCGTCCGTTTTTCACACCAACCCGCATCATCATCTACGGCATCATCATCGTCGCGGCCCTCTATTACCTGCTGCCGCTTTACGTAATGATCATGACCTCGGTGAAGGGCCTGCCCGAGATCCGTCTCGGCAACATCTTCGCCCCGCCGCTCGAAGTTACCTTCGAGCCCTGGGTCAAGGCCTGGACTAGCGCCTGCACCGGCCTCACCTGTAACGGTCTGGCGCCCGGCTTCTGGAATTCGGTCAAGATCACGCTACCCTCCACCGTCGTTTCGGTCTTCGTGGCCGCTGTCAGTGGCTATGCGCTCGTCAACTGGCGCTTCAAGGGCTCCGAGTTCTTCTTCACCTGCCTGCTGCTGGGCTCGTTCATCCCCTATCAGGTGATGCTCTACCCGATGGTGATGATCACCCGCGAGCTCAAGATCTTCGGCACCCTCTGGGCCGTCATCCTGGTCCACACCGTCTTCGGCATGCCCATCCTAACGCTCCTGTTCCGTAACTACTTCGCCTCGCTGCCCCAGGAATTGTTCAAGGCGGCGCGCGTGGATGGTGCGGGCTTCTGGCGCATTTTCTTCCAGATCATGGCACCCATGTCGCTGCCCATCTTTGCCGTGGCGATTATCCTCCAGGTTACCGGTATCTGGAACGACTTCCTGTTCGGCGTGGTCTTTGCCGGCACGCAGAACAATCCAATGACCGTGCAGCTCAACAACATCGTCAACTCGGCTCAGGGTGTGCGGGAATACAATGTCAACATGGCCGCAACGATCCTGACAGCAGCGGTACCGCTGACTGTTTATTTCGTCTCAGGCAAATGGTTCGTGCGCGGCATCGCCGCTGGCGCGGTGAAGGGATAAAGCAATGCAAAGCAGCGTTTCCATCAAGGACCTGTCGCTTAACTTCGGCGCCGTGCAGGTGCTCAAAAGCCTCGATCTCGAAGTCGGGCAGGGCGAATTCATCGTCCTGCTCGGCCCCTCCGGCTGCGGCAAGTCCACCTTGCTCAACTGCATTGCCGGTTTGCTCGATGTTTCGGGTGGCCAGATCTTCATCGGCGGCAAGAACGTCACCTGGTCCGAACCCAAGGACCGCGGCATCGGCATGGTGTTCCAATCCTATGCGCTTTATCCGCAGATGAGCGTGGAAAAGAACCTCTCCTTTGGCTTGCGCGTCACCGGCATGCCCAAGGACGAGATCCAGCGCCGCGTCGCCCGGGCCGCCGAGATCCTCCAGATCGAGCCGCTCCTGCAGCGCAAGCCCGCCAATCTGTCGGGCGGCCAGCGCCAGCGCGTCGCCATTGGCCGGGCGCTGGTTCGCGACGTCGACGTTTTCCTCTTCGACGAGCCGCTGTCCAATCTCGATGCCAAGCTGCGCAGCGATTTGCGCGTCGAGATCAAGCGGCTGCACCAGCGGCTCAAGAACACCATGATCTATGTCACCCACGACCAGATCGAGGCGCTCACCCTGGCCGACCGCATCGCCATCATGCGGAGCGGTGAAATCCAGCAGCTGGCCGATCCGCACACCATCTACAACAAGCCTGTGAACCTTTACGTCGCCGGCTTCATCGGTTCGCCCTCGATGAACTTCATCAACGGCACCCTCAACGGCGGCGCTCAGCCTCACTTCGTGGCCGAAGATGGCACCCATGTTTCCATGGGCACCTATGATTTCGCCACCGCTCCCCAGGGCGCCACCAAAGCTGTGCTCGGCGTGCGGCCCGAGCATATCGTCTTGGGCGATGCCGCGGCCGGCATGCCCTTCTCCACCGAAGTCGAGATCGAGATTGTCGAGCCTATGGGCTCGGACACGCTCGCCTGGACGCGGATTGCCAGCCACCCCGTCACCTTCCGCGCCGATAGCGATGTGCAGCTTCATGTCGGCCAGAAGCTGCTGATTGGCTTTGATCCCGCCCGCGGCTCCATCTTCGACACCCAGAGCACCAACCGGCTCTGACAACCGCTTCGGCTCCGCCGTCCGGCGGGGCCGCCTATTCACGCCAGATTTTCCGAACAAGAGGCCCCAATGACCGAGTTGTCATTCCAGCTTTATAGCGCCCGCAACTACCCCGATCTCGATGACTTCCTCGCCAAGCTGGCGGCTCTCGGCTACACCCAGGTGGAAGGCTATGGCGGTCTTTACGCCGATGCGCCCGCACTGGCGGAAAAGTTCAAGCGCAATGGCCTGTCCATGCCCACCGGCCACTTCGGTCTCGCCCAGCTGCAGGACACCGATACCGCGCTCAAGACCGCCGAAACCCTCGGCGTGAAGCGCCTCTACTGCCCCCATATCGGCCCCGAAGGGCGCAGCGCAGACGAAAGCAAGTGGGTAGAGCTGGCGGAAACCCTTGCGGGCCTGGGGGAAACCTTCACCCGTGCAGGCTATGGCTTTGGCTGGCACAACCACGATTTCGAATTCGTGCCCACCACCAGCGGCCGCACCCCGATGGAAATCATTCTCGAAACCGCCCCTGCGCTCGAGTGGGAAGCCGACGTGGCCTGGATTGCCCGCGGCAAGGCCGATCCCGTGCAGTGGTTCGACCGCTATGGCGACCGCATCACCGCCGTCCACGTCAAGGACATTGCCCCGGCCGGCGAAGCCACTGACGAAGACGGCTGGGCCGATGTCGGCTTTGGGGTCCTCAACTGGGACCAGCTGATCAACGAGGTCACCAGCCGCACCAAGGCGCAGTATTTCGTCGCCGAGCACGACAAGCCCTCCGATGCCGAGCGCTTTGCGCGCCGCTCCATCGCCACCGCCAAGAACTGGAAGTAACTGCTATGGCCAAGACCTTTGGCGTCGGCATCATGGGTGCCGGCAATATTTCGAGCGCCTATCTGCGTCTCGCGCCCCTGTTCAAGGGGCTCGAAGTGCGCGCGGTCGCCGACATCATCCCCGAAGCCGCCCGCAAGCGCGCCGAGGAGTTCGGTGTCGCCGCCCAGACGCCCGACGAGCTGCTCAAGAACAGCGAACTCGACGTGATCGTCAATCTGACCATCCCTTCGACCCATTATTCGGTGTCCATGGACATCGTTTCGGCCGGCAAGCACGCCTATTCCGAAAAGCCTTTCGTGCTCTCGCTCGAAGAAGGCCTCGCGCTCAAAAAGGCCGCGGACGAGCGTAATCTCCTGGTTGGCAGCGCGCCCGACACCTTCCTGGGCGGGGCCCATCAGCAGGCGCGCGACATCATTGATTCCGGTGCCCTCGGGCGCATCATGAGCGGCACCACCCATGTGATGAGCCGCGGCATGGAGCACTGGCATCCCAATCCAGATTTCTTCTTCCAGGTTGGCGCCGGCCCGGTGCTTGATGTCGGCCCCTATTACGTGACCGACCTCATCCACCTGATCGGCCCGGTCAAGCGCGTCTCCGCCTTCACCAACATGGCGCGCACCGAGCGTGAAGTGACGGCACCCGGTCCCTACCAGGGCACCAAGATCAAGGTCGGCACCCCGACCACGGTTCATGGCGTGCTCGAGTTCCACAACGGCGCCATCGTCACCATGGGCGCCAGCTGGGACGTGGCCAGCCACGGCCACCACAATATTGAGCTCTACGGCACTGAAGGCACCATCTATGTGCCCGATCCAAACTTCTTTGGCGGCGAACTCGTCACCACCGACATCGAAGGCACCAAGACCACGGTCACGCCCTGGGATCATCCCTTCGGCAAGGTCAACCAGGATCAGGATAAGCCCAATCCGCGCGCCAATTACCGGACAGCCGGCCTTGCTGACATGATGGCCTCCATCGAGGGCGGCTACCGCGCGCGTTGTGGCCTGGATGTCGCCCTCCATGCCGTCGACGTCATGACTTCGCTGCTCAAGGCCGGCGAAAGCGGGCAGGTGCTGACCCTCGCTACCACTTGCGAGCGCCCAGAAGCGCTCAAGCCCGAACAGGCCCAGGCGCTGCTCAAGGCGTCGGCTTGACACTGTCGCCGCGGGCGATAGCGTAACACCAACGAGGATCGGCGGCCGCGTGCCGCCGATTGCATCTGGGGAGCCCGAGCCGGCGGCATGACTCGCCCGGCTTGGGAAGGGAATAATCGAGGAGAAACTTCATGCGCACCATTAAGGGCCCAGCCATTTTCCTGGCTCAGTTCGCCGGCGACACCGCCCCCTTTAATGAGTTCGGCAGCATCTGCGCCTGGGCGGCGGGGTTGGGCTACAAGGGCGTACAGGTCCCGACCGGCGTTGGCGCCATGATCGACCTCGAAAAGGCCGCGACCTCCAAGACCTATGCCGATGAAATCGCCGGCGTGGCGAGCGAAAACGGCGTCGAGATCACCGAACTCTCGACCCATCTTCAGGGTCACCTCGTCGCCGCCCATCCCGTCTACGACACCATGCTGGATGGCTTTGCCCCCGCTTCGGTGCACAACAATCCCAAGGCGCGCCAGGAATGGGCCGTGCAGCAGATGCTGTGGGCCGCCAAGGCCTCGCAGAACCTGGGCCTGACCGAACACGCGACCTTCTCGGGCGCGCTCGCCTGGCCGTTCCTTTACCCCTTCCCGCAGCGCCCGGCGGGCCTTGTCGAGGAAGCTTTTGACGAGCTCGCGCGCCGCTGGACGCCCATCCTCAACGCGTTCGACGAGGCGGGCGTCGATGTCTGCTACGAGATCCACCCGGGCGAGGATCTGCATGACGGGGTGACCTACGAGATGTTCCTTGAGCGGGTGAACAACCACCCGCGTGCCAATCTGCTCTACGATCCCAGCCACTTCGTGCTGCAGCAGCTCGATTATCTCGAATACCTCGATATCTACCACGAGCGCATCCGCATGTTCCACGTCAAGGATGCCGAGTTCAACCCGACCGGCCGCCAGGGCGTTTACGGCGGGTACCAGAGCTGGATCAACCGGGCAGGGCGCTTCCGCTCGCTTGGCGACGGGCAGGTCGATTTCGCCTCCATCTTCTCCAAGATGGCGCAATATGACTTTGCCGGCTGGGCAGTGCTCGAATGGGAATGCGCCCTCAAGCACCCCGAGGACGGGGCGCGCGAAGGCGCCGAGTTCATCAAGCACCACATCATCCACGTCACCGAGCGCGCCTTTGACGATTTCGCCGCCGCTGGCACCGACCAGGCCGCCAATCGGCGCATGCTCGGGCTCGAGTAAAGTCCAAGACCTTACATGGGCTCATTGAGGCCCTTCACCTCCCCCCTTGTGGGGGAGTCCGGGTGGGGGGTATCGCCCCCGAACACAGCAATCAAAGAACAAGGGGAGGCATTTCATGGCTGAAAACGGCGCAAGGCGCATTCGCCTGGGCATGGTTGGCGGCGGCAAGGGAGCCTTTATCGGTTATGTGCACCGCGTCGCCTCGCGCATCGACGGTGACTACGAGCTGGTGGCCGGCGCGCTCTCGTCGCGCCCCGATGTCGCCCAGGAATCCGGGCGCAATTTGGGGCTCGCACCCGACCGCATTTACACCAGCTTTGAGGACATGGCCCGCGCCGAAGCGGCTCGTCCCGACGGCATCGAAGCGGTCTCGATCGTCACCCCCAACCATCTCCATTTCGCCCCGGCCAAGGCCTTTCTCGAGGCCGGCATCCACGTCATCTGCGACAAGCCGATCACCTCGACCCTCGAGGATGCGCGCAAGCTTGCCGAAATCAAGCCGGCCAAATCAGCCAAGTTTCTGCTCACCCACAACTACACCGGCTATCCCCTGATCCGGCAGGCTCGCGAACTGGTGGAATCAGGCGCTCTGGGCACGATCCGCGTCATCCAGGCCGAGTATCCGCAGGATTGGCTAACCGAGCCTGTCGAGCAATCCGGCACCGCACCGGGCGCCGAATGGCGCACCGACCCCGAGCGCTCAGGCGCTGGCGGCGCCATCGGGGATATCGGCACCCACGCCTATAATCTCCTGCGCTTCGTCACCGGGCTGGAGACCGAAGCCGTGTCGGCCGACCTGACCAGCTTCGTTCCCGGCCGCAAGCTCGACGATAACGTCCATATCATGCTGCGTTTCGCCGGCGGCGCCCGCGGCATGCTCTGGGCTAGCCAGGTCGCCGTCGGCAATGAAAACGGCCTGCAGCTGCGCGTCTATGGCGACAAGGGCGGCCTCGAATGGCGGCAGGACAACCCCAACTACATGTGGTTTTCCGAGTTCGGTAAGCCGCGCCAGCTGCTGACCCGCGGCGGCGCCATCTCCCAGGTCGCTGCCTCCACCATGAATGTGCGCATCCCTTCGGGGCATCCCGAGGGCTATCTGGAAGCCTTTGCGACGCTCTATAGCCAGTTCGCCGAAGTGATCCGCGGCAACGGGGAAGCCTACGAAGGTCTGCTCCCGAGCCTAGCCGATGGCGTCGAAGGCATGCAGTTCATCACCGCTTCGGTGCAATCAAGCCGCAATGACGGCAAATGGACCAGGCTCAGCGAAGTATGAGAAGGCCTGGAGCTGGCACGCGACGCCTGAGCCAGGGCCGTACGCCCCGCTAGGCCTACCAGCCGGGGGTGGCGCACCGCGCTAACCCCACCCACACCTGTCACCCCGGCCTTGAGCCGGGGCCCATCCCGAGATGCCTCGGGAAAGCTTCCCAACAACTACCCGCCTAGGCCGCGCATCAAAAAACCAAACCAGACGGGCGTGCAAAAACCCCCGCCATCACCAGCAGGGGCAGCCAACACCCCGTCGGCAATGGAACGCCTAGTGCGTCCAGGGTGCCTTGCGGTCGTGGCGGAAATTGTCGGGATAGCTCACGCGCTTGACGGTGGGCTCATGGGCCGGCTGCACCGAATAAGCGATGCCATTCTTTTGCGCATAAGCTTCGGCTGCTTCCAGCGTCTCGAACGAGAGGCGGATCTGCTGGCGCGTATCGGCCGAGCTGGTATAGCCCATCAGCCCTTCGATCGAGCGGGGAGTTGCCTGCTCATGCACCAGGACCCACTGCTTGGACTTGCCCTTGCCCGATTGCGTCGCGCTACGGGCAGGACGGTAAATGCGAGCGGTCATGGAACAACCTCAAGACTATGCGGTGCGATGGTCGGAGTACAAAGATTCGAACTTTGGACCCCCGGTTCCCAAAACCGGTGCTCTACCAGGCTGAGCTACACTCCGAGATCGCCGGGCAGTGGTTAGCCTGTTCCGGCGCAAAGGGCAAGGCACCCGTGCCCCTCATTTCACACTAATCGTGTATCACGCGATTTGGTTCACCGCGCGGCGCTATAGCGCTCCAGTGCCCGCGCGAGATCGGCCTTCAGATCATCGATCGCCTCGAACCCGATATGGAGCCGCAACATATTGCCCTCCTGCGTCCACGGCACCGCCGTGCGGCTCCCAGCTGGCTTGATCGGCAGGCAAAGGCTTTCATAGCCGCCCCAGGAATAGCCCATCGAAAACAGCGACAACCCATCAACGAACGCGGCGAGGGCCGCGCGCGGGGCAGGGGCGAGCACAATGCTGAACAGGCTCCCCGAGCCGGTGAAATCACGCTGGAACAGCGCATGGTCGGGGTGGCTGGGCAGGCCCGGATGCAATACCGCCGCCACCTCAGGCTGCTCCTCAAGCCAGCGCGCCATCTCTAGGGCCCGCTTCTGGTGCTCCGCCATTCGAATCGCCAGCGTGCGCAAACCCCGTGCCACAAGGAAGGCTTCGTCCCCGGAGGTGAAAAAGCCCAGCAGTGTGCGTGTCTTCAACACATCGGCCCAAACGGCTTCTGTGGTGGAAATCGTGCCGGCAAACGCATCGGAATGGCCCACAAACATCTTGGTGCCGGCATGCATGACGATATCAGCGCCCAGCGCTAGCGGCTGGTGATAGAGCGGGCTCGCCCAACTATTGTCCACCAGCAGCCGCGCTCCCCCATCATGGGCAACCTTCGCCAGTGCGGGCAGGTCTTGCACTTCAAAGGTCAGCGAGCCCGGGCTTTCCGCCAGCACCGCCTTGGTGTTAGGCTGCATCATGGCGGCCAATCCCGCGCCGATCCGCGGATCATAATAGCGCGCTGTCACCCCCATTCGCGCGAGAAAGCCATCGGCAAACTTGCGCACCGGATCATAGGCACTGTCCGAGATTAGCACATCATCACCCGCCTTGACGCAGGCCAACAGGGCCACAGTAATGGCAGCAAGGCCAGAGGGGAGCAGGAGGGTGCGATGCGCGCCTTCCAGCGCCGTGACAACCGCTTCAACGCTGGCAGTGGTGGGATTTCCCGCTCGACCATACAAGTAGCGCTGCTCCTGGGCTTCCAGATCTGCCAGGCTGTTGAACAGTACGGTTGAACCGCGATAAACCGGGGTATTCACAAACCCGAACTGATCCTCGGGCGAGCGGCCAGCATGGGTGAGCAAGGTTTCGACGGACAGTTTGAGGGTCTCGTCGGATGAATTTTGGCGATGCATCTATGCTCACTTCCACGTCAAATCGCTGTTCTGACTAAATATACGCCAAATCATCGCGGGAGAGCTAGCTTGGGCTCTTGACGCAAATGGCTTTAGTCGGTTCGATGCATATCAGCATCAAAGCCGCCCAACCAAGCGGCGGTGCAACCAGAGCCGGGCGCCTGCGCCGAACGAGCTGTGGGACACTAGTCAGGAAACAAAAGGCAACCGAATGCACAAGACGCTCGTCAAGTTCGCTGTGACTGCCGCTTTTGGCCTCACAGCAACTGCCGCCTACGCCGATACGCTCGGCGACGTTAAAGCCAAGGGCTATGTTCAATGCGGCGTTACCGGCGGTGTTGCCGGCTTCTCGGCACCGGACGCCAACAACAAGTGGGCCGGCCTCGAGGTCGACTTCTGCCGCGCCGTGGCTGCCGCCATCTTCAACGACGCCGAAGCCGTCCGCTACACGCCCCTGACCTCCCAGGAGCGCTTTGCAGCTCTGTCTGCCGGCGAAATCGATATTCTGTCGCGTACCACCACCTGGACCATGAGCCGCGATACCGATCTGGGCATCAAGTTCATCGGCACGATTTATTATGACGGCCAGGGCTTCATGGTGCGCGAGGCCGATGGCATCGCTGCGGCCACGGACCTTTCGGGCGCAGCCATCTGCATCGAATCGGGCACCACGACCGAGCTAAATGCCGCCGACTACTTCGCGGCCAACAATCTCGAATTCAACACCGTCGTCTTTGTTGATCAGGACGAAGTGGTGAAGGCCTATGAAGATGGCCGTTGCGACGTCTACACCACCGATGCTTCGGCGCTTGCTGCCGAGCGCTCCAAGTTCGCCAATCCCGACGAGCATATCATCCTGCCCGAAATCATCTCCAAGGAGCCGCTTGGCCCTGTGGTGCGCCAGGGCGACGATCTGTGGTTCAACATCAACCGCTGGGCCTATTTCGCCCTGCTGGAAGCTGAAGAACTGGGCGTAACCTCCGCCAATGTCGATGAAATGCTGGGCTCGGACAATCCGGCCATCAAGCGCCTGCTCGGCGTTGAAGGCGATTTCGGCACCCCGATCGGCCTCACCAAGGACTGGGCCTACCAGATCATCAAGCTCGTGGGTAACTACGGCGAAGCCTTCAACCGCAATGTCGGTCCCGACACCGCTATCGGGCTGGAGCGTGGCCTCAATGCGCTGTGGACCGATGGCGGTCTGCAGTACGCCCCGCCGATCCGCTAAGCCTTGAAGTAACCAGCCGGCGCTTTCCCACGAAAGCGCCGGTTTTGATTCGAACCGACTATTGGGTTGCCGGAAGATTTGGTTTTTCTGCCATGCAGGGCCGACTGCCTTGTGCTGCCATATCCTTTTGCAACTCGGGTTCATCATGAAAGGACCGCATGCCACATGGCCATGCAAGAAACCCTCGGCACCAGAGCGCCGCGCAGCTCCTTGGTGAATGACCCGGTAATCCGGGGCATTATCTACCAAGTTCTCGTTGCGGCGGCGGTGATCGCCTTTTTCGGCTGGATCATTCTCAACACCGCCCAGAACCTCGCCGCCCAGAACAAGACCACCGGCTTCGATTTCCTGTTCCGCACCGCTGGTTTCGATATCAGCTTCACGCTGATCCCCTGGAGCCGCACGTCGCTCTATTGGGAGGCCTTTCTCGCCGGCCTGCTCAATACGCTGCTTGTCGCCGTGATCGGCATCTTCTTTGCTACAATCATCGGCTTTGCCCTCGGCATCGCGCGCTTATCTTCCAACTGGCTGATCGCCCGTGTGGCTACGGTCTATATCGAGACCATCCGCAACATCCCCCTGCTGCTGCAGCTCTTCTTCTGGTACTTCGCGGTGCTCAAGGCCATGCCGGCCGTGCGCGACAGCTTCCTCCTGCCCCTGGGAGTCTATGTCAACCAGCGCGGCATCATGGTGCCCAAACCCTTGCCGGACCACGAGTTCATCTGGGTTGCAGTGGCCTTCGCCCTATGCCTCCTCGCCGCCATTGGTATCGGTGTCTGGGCCACGCGCCAGCGCACGCTTACAGGGCACTATCCTGCCGCCATTGTGCTGGCTGCCCGCATTGCCAATGCGCTCGTCATGTTTGCCCTCGGCTATCTTGCCTTTTCTCTGATCGGCACGCTGCTGCCCGCCCTCGGCCAGCCGGCCGTTGCCGCGCTCGGCGGCGCGGTGTTGGCGGGCCTGACCTTCACGGCGCTCCGCCCCTATGCCGGGGGATTCGTCGCTTTCGCCCTTAGCTGGATCGTCCTGGTCTTCCTGCTGCAGGGCATGTTCGCGTGGCTGCCTGCTGTGGTCATCTATGTCGGTGCGGCGCTTCTCGGGCTGACCGTCGGCTGGCTCACCCTGGTCCGCATCAGCGACACGCCCGCCGACGATAGCAAGTTCCCCACGGCGCTGCCCATTCTGGTGGTCGCCGGCATTCCCCTGCTGCTCTACTATCTCATCGGTGCCGAGTTGGCCTTTGAAGTGCCCGAGCTGCAGCGCTTCAACTTCCGCGGCGGCGTCCAGCTCCCGCCCGAACTTGTCGCCCTGGTTTTCGGGCTGGCCATCTATACGGCCGCCTTTATCGCCGAGAACGTTCGTGGCGGCATTCGCGCCGTCAGCAAAGGCCAGACCGAGGCGGCCCAGTCGCTCGGCCTCAAGGAAGGTGATCGGCTGCGCCTGGTTATCATTCCCCAGGCCATGCGCGTGATCGTGCCGCCGCTGACCAGCCAATATCTCAACCTCACCAAGAACTCCTCGCTTGGCGCGGCTATCGGCTATCCCGAACTGGTGAACGTCTTCATGGGCACCACGCTCAACCAGACCGGCAAGGCCATCGAGGTGGTTGCCCTGACCATGGCGGTCTATCTCACCATCTCGCTGCTCACCTCGGCATTCATGAACTGGTACAATGGCCGCGTGGCCCTGGTGGAGCGCTAGAACCATGACCACAGATCTCGGCTTTGTCCGCAAGGACTTCATCGCCTCCAAACCGGCTCCCGGCCGCACCGGCGGCCCGATCCTTTGGCTGCAGCGGAACCTCTTCGCCACCCCGACCGACGCGCTCTACACCATCGTCGGGATGCTGTTCCTCCTCTGGGCCGTCCCGCCGATCTACAACTTCATCATCGGCCACGCCGTGGGGCCAACGGGCACCGTTCTTGAATGCCGCGCCGAAGGGGCAGGCGCTTGCTGGGCCTATATTTATGCCCGCTTCAACTTCTTCATCTACGGCTTCTACCCCATCGACCAGTACTGGCGGCCCAACCTCGTCTTTGCCCTGCTGGCGGTGCTCATCGTTTCGCTGCTGACGCCCGCGGCACCCTTCAAGCGCACCACGGCCCTGCTGTTCTTCCTGGTGTTCCCGGTGGTGAGCTTCTACCTGCTGCATGGCGGCGTTTTCGGCCTGCGCACCGTGCCGACCGGTGATTGGGGTGGCCTCATGGTCACGCTCATCATTTCGCTGGTGGGCATCATCTGCTCCTTCCCGATCGGCATCCTGCTTGCCCTCGGGCGGCAATCCAAGCTGCCCATCATCAAGACGCTCTGCGTCATGTTCATCGAGCTCTGGCGCGCCGTGCCGCTGATCTCGGTGCTCTTCATGGCATCGATCATGCTGCCGCTGTTCATGCCGGCCGGCACGACGGTGGACAAGCTGCTGCGCGCCTTGGTGGGCGTCACGCTCTTCACCTCGGCCTATGTGGCCGAAACGGTGCGTGGCGGCCTTCAGGCGCTACCGCGCGGGCAGTACGAGGCGGCGGCGGCCTTGGGGCTGGGCTACTGGAAGCGGATGTACTTCATCATCCTGCCCCAGGCGCTCAAGCACGTCATTCCGGGCCTGGTGAACAACTTCATTGCCCTGTTCAAGGATACGTCGCTGGTCTCCATCGTCGGCATCTTCGATCTGCTCGGCACCGTTCAGGCCGCCAGCGCCGACATCGATTGGGCATCTCCAACCCAGGCCGTGACCGGCTACATCTTTGCCGCCTTCATGTTCTGGATTTTCTGTTTCGCCATGTCCCGCTATTCGCTCTGGATGGAGCGTCGGCTGGATACCGGGCACAAGAGGTAAGTTATGAGCCAAGTTTCCGAAACCACGGTGGAACGTGATATCCGCACCGAGGGCATGCAGGTGTCCAAGACGGACGTGGCCATTGACGTGATCGGCATGCACAAATGGTATGCCGATTTCCATGTTCTGCGCGACATCAACCTCCGTGTCATGCAGGGCGAGCGCATCGTTATTGCGGGGCCCTCGGGCTCGGGCAAATCCACCCTGATCCGCTGCATCAACCGCCTCGAAGAGCACCAGGAAGGGCGGATCATCGTCAACGGCACCGAACTGACGGCCGATCTCAAGCGCATCGATGAGGTGCGCCGGGAAGTCGGCATGGTGTTCCAGCACTTCAACCTCTTTCCGCACCTGACCATTCTGCAGAACCTGACCCTCGCACCCATCTGGGTGCGCGGCATCCCCAAGGCTGAGGCGGAAGCCACGGCCATGCATTATCTCGAGCGCGTCAAGATCCCCGAACAGGCCAACAAATTCCCCGGCCAGCTGTCCGGCGGCCAGCAACAGCGTGTCGCCATTGCCCGCTCGCTCTGCATGCAGCCGCGGATCATGCTCTTTGACGAGCCGACCTCCGCGCTAGACCCTGAAATGGTCAAGGAAGTACTGGATGTGATGATCTCGCTCGCCGAAGAAGGCATGACCATGATCTGCGTCACCCACGAAATGGGGTTCGCCCGGCAGGTCGCTAACCGGGTCATCTTCATGGACCAGGGCCAGATCATCGAGCAAAACGAGCCCGAAGCCTTCTTCTCGGCGCCACAGCATGAGCGGACCCGTCTCTTTTTGAGCCAGATCCTGCATTAATGCCGCACGCTCTTTGGTGAAGATCAGCCACTGATGGATTGACCCACTGGCGGCCCGGTCCAATATGGGCGCGCAATGGAGCAAGACATCGTATTGAGCCGTTTTTCCAAGCTGTTGCTGCGGATTGCCATAGCGCTGGCAGGTCTTTGCGCGTTGGCGCTCGCCAGCACTGGCGCGGCGCAGGCGCAAACGCTGCAAACCGTGCGCGACCGCGGCTTTCTGATCTGCGGCGCCACCAGTCCCTTGCCCGGCTTTGCCCAGCAGGATGCCGAAGGGCGCTGGTCTGGTTTTGACGTCGATTTGTGCCGCGGCATTGCTGCCGCGGTGTTCGGCGACCCCAACCTCATCGAGTTTCGTGCCCTGCGCGGCGAAAGCCGCTTTGCCCCCCTCCAGACCGGGCAGGTCGATGTGCTCACCCGCAACGGCTCTTGGACGCAGCGGCGCGATACGCTCTTTGGGGCGAGCTTTGTTGCCACCGCCTTTTTCGACGGGCAAGCCTTCATGGTCCCGCAGTCGCTTGGCGTGGTTTCCGCCTTTGAGCTCGACGAAATCAGCATCTGCGTGATCGATGGCGGCGAAGAGCTCGAGCGCGTGCAGGAATTCTTTTTCCTCAACCAGGCCAGCTATACCGAAGTGCCCTATGAGGACGTGGCCGATCTGGCGGTCGCTTATCGCGCCGGGCTTTGCCAGGCCGTCTCGGCATCAGGCCGCCAGCTGCAGGCAATGCGCCGCGATCTGCCCGAGCCGGCCAATCATCGCATCCTGCCCGAGCGCATTTCCAAGGAGCTGTTGGGCCCGGCCGTCCGCGCCGGTGACGATCAATGGTTCAACATCGTTAAATGGACCATCTTCGCCCTGATCAACGCCGAGGAAGTGGGCATCACCGCCCTTAACACCAACTCCCTGGCCAATGCCCGCACTCCCGCCGTGCGGCGCCTGCTGGGGGTGGATGGTGATTTCGGCACGCCACTGGGCCTCCGGCGCACCTTCATGAGCGATGTTGTCCGCGCGGTCGGCAACTATGCCGAACTCTATGACCGCCATTTTGGCCCGCAAACCGGGGCGGCGCTGCTGCGCGGTCAAAATGCGCTCTGGAGCAATGGTGGGCTGCTTTATGCGCCGCCCATTATGTAGCGGAATCTAATCGGCAAAAAGCAGGTTTACGCGCCTGTTCTGCTTGCCTTTATTCTCGATCTTGCCGATCCGCAGCGGCCCGATCTCGCTCGTATTGGCCACATGCGTGCCCCCGCAGGGCTGCAGGTCGATCGAGCCGATCCGGATCAGCCGCACCCGCCCCTGGCCCATCGGCGGCTTGACATTCATGGTCTTGATCAGCTCGGGATTGGCTTCCATTTCCGCGTCGCTGATCCATTCCTGGCTGATGGGGTGCGCCGCTTCCACCATGGCGTTGAGCGCCGCTTCCACTGCCGCCATGTCCCCGGGCACTTCTGGCATCTGGAAATCGAGCCGCCCCTTGTCCGCCCCGATCGAGCCGCCAGTCACGGGGAAGGGCAGGGCGACCGACAACAGATGCAGCGCGCTATGCATGCGCATCAGCCGGTAGCGCCGCTCCCAGTCGACCTCGAGCATAACTTCTTCCCCCACCTCCGGCAGCGCCGCCCCAGCCTCGGGCACATGCACGATCTGCGTCTTGTCGCCATCAGGGTGAACTGCCGTCGCAATACTGATTGCCGAGCCTTCCGCCCGCTGCAGCGTGCCGCTATCGCCCGGCTGCCCGCCCGAGGTGGCATAAAACACCGTCCGGTCGAGCACGATCCCGCCTTCGGGCGTGATCGCCGTCACGGTGGCAGGGGTGGAGCGAAGATAGCTGTCGTCGCGAAACAGGAACTGGGTCATCTCGGCACTCAAAGCAGGGGGGAAAGCAGGCGCGCTGCCTGCGTCAGGAAGCGCATGGGCAGGCTGCGGGTGGTGACTTCTTCCATGTCCACCTGCCGGCAGCCCTCGAAATCCTGGATCAGCATGGATTCCACCGCCTGGATCGATTTGGGATCGGCGAACCACAAGGTGATCTCGAAATTGATCGCAAAGGACCGGTTGTCGAAATTGACACTGCCCACCGAGGCGATCTGGTCATCCATCAGCACCACCTTCTGGTGCAGGAAGCCGTTCACATAGCGGTAGATCGACACGCCATGCTCCACCATTGCATCGGCATGGGCAATGCTGGCGAGCCACACCATCTTGTGGTCGGGCACATTGGGCAGCATGATCCGCACATCAACGCCCCGTAGCCGTGCGGCAAACAGCGCCGTGCGGATATCGGTGTCCGGCACGAAATAGGGGCTGACGATCCAGAGCCGCTCACGCGCCCGCCCGATGATGTCGGTAAAGGCGATGGCGCATTCCTCGAGCTTGTCGGCCGGCCCGCTCCCCATCACCAGCACCGATTCGTCGCCCGGCGTCTTGACCACTTCGGGGGGCGTCGAGGGCAGCACTTCCCCCGTCGCCCATTCCCAATCTTCGCGGAACAGCAACGCGCAGCCAAGCGCGGCCGGGCCCGATACCTTCACATGGGTATCGCGCCAATGGCCGAACCGCTTGTCGAGGCCGATATACTCCACCCCCACATTGTGCCCGCCCACCCAGGCTTCCTCGCCATCCACCACCACGATCTTGCGGTGGTTGCGATAGTTGATGCGGCTGGGCCCATACATGCGCAGGAATTTGTGCCGCTGGTTGAAGCCGGCAACGCTGATACCCGCTTCGCGCAGGCGCTTGCGATACTTCCGGGGCATCCCGGTGCTGCCCACATCGTCATAGAGCAGTCGAATCTTGACGCCCGCCTTGGCGCGCTCGATCAGCCGCTCTGCCAGTTCCTGGCCCAGTGCATCGTCGCGCACGATATAGAACTGCACGAGGAGATAAGACTTGGCCCGCGCTATCCCGGCAAAGATCGAGTCGAAGGTGGCCTGCCCATCGATCAGCAGTTCCACCTCATTGCCGTTGAGAAAAGGCACCTCGGAAACCTTGCTCTGCACCGGCCAGCGCTCACTGGTCTCCCGGTCGATCAGCGACAAATCCTTGGCCCGCAACGGCCGCGCCGAACGCCCGTTGCGAATGCGGTCGGTGGCGTAGTCGTCAAAAAACTTCCAGCCAAAGATCAGGTAGAGAAACGCGGTGGGGAAGGGCAGCAGCAGCAGCGACAGCAGCCAGGCGATGGAGCCCTGCGAGGTGCGCGAATTCATGATTTCGCGCACGGCGCAGACCAGCGCCAAAAGGTAGATCAGTGCGGACGCGATGGCGATCAGGTGCAGATCGGCCGCCACCATGTCGAGAATATCTATTAAACTAAACAATGCTGTGCCCGAACCTGTTGCGGCGTCAATCTAGCAGGCGCCGGCCCGGGCACAATGGTTGAGTGGCTCAGGCCGGGTCTGCTTCCATCACCGAGGAAATGTCGATGCTGGGGCGCTCCTCGAGCCAGCGGGGGACCGGCAGTCCCTTTGCTCGCAGGAACTCGGGATTATAGAGCTTGCTCTGGTACCGGTTGCCGTAATCGCAAAGTGTGGTGACGATCGTCTTTCCGGGGCCGAGGTCGCGCGCCATGCGCACGGCGCCCGCGATATTGATCGCGCTCGAACCGCCAAGGCAAATGCCCTCGTGCTCGAGCAGGTCGAACACATAGGGCAGGGCCTCTGCGTCCGGGATCTGGTAGGGGTTGTCGATCGTCAGGCCTTCGAGATTGGCCGTGATCCGGCCCTGGCCGATGCCCTCGGTGATCGAATCGCCCGAGGACGCCAGCTGGCCCGTCGTGTAATAGCTATAAAGCGCCGCCCCTTCGGGATCAGCCAGCCCGATGCGCACATCCGAGCTGCGCGCCCGCAGGGCTTCGGCGACACCGGCGAGCGTGCCGCCCGAGCCCACCGCGCAAATAAAGCCATCGATCCGGCCATTGGTCTGCTGCCAGATTTCGGGACCGGTGGTTTCCACATGCGCGCGCCGGTTCGAGACATTGTCGAACTGGTTGGCCCAGATCGCGCCGCCCGGCAACTCCCGCGCCAGCTTTTCGGCCAGCCGCCCAGAAACCTTGATGTAATTATTGGGGTGGCGATAGGGCTTGGCCGGAACCTCGATCAGCTCGGCGCCAAACAGGCGCAAGGCGTCCTTTTTTTCCTGGCTCTGGGTTTCGGGGATCACGATCACCGATTTGAAGCCGAGCGAATTGGCGACCAGCGTCAGCCCGATGCCGGTATTGCCCGCCGTGCCTTCGACGATCGTGCCGCCGGGCTTGAGGGCCCCGCTTTTCACCGCGTCATGGATGATAAACAGCGCTGCCCGGTCCTTGACCGACTGGCCGGGGTTCAAAAACTCGGCCTTGCCCCAGATTTCGCAGCCCGTCAGCTCGGAAACACGGTTGAGGCGGATCAGCGGCGTGTTGCCGATAGCGGAAATCAGGTCTTTGTGCTTGGCCATGGATCGTGTGCGTTCGGGTTGGGGAGAGCTTAGTGTAGGTGTGCACCCAACGTGTCACAAGGCAGAAGGGTGCACTGGGGGAAGCTGTTCTCCACGCACCGGCTCGGGTGGGCCCTCATGCTGGCAAGCCGCTCCCCGCTAGAACCCTGTTCCCGCGTCAGCCGATCACTTCGGCCAACTGCTCCATGGCCGCGCTCCAGGCTTCCATGGAAAAGATGCGCGTCTGCGGATCGGCATGGGGCAGGCCCCGTTCGGTGAGGGTAATCCGCGTGCGCCCTTCGCCCGCAGCCTCGAACACGATATCGAGTACGAACAGCAGCTCGTTCTCTTCGTCTTCCTCGTCCTTGTGCACCCAGGACAGCACCAGCCGCTGGTTTTCGACGAACTGCAGCACTTCCCCGCTGACCACATGCTCATCGGGGTCTTCATCATCCCCATAGGTGACAAAGCGGTAGTCCCCGCCTTCAAAGGCGTCGAACTCGGCATAGTCGGCCTGCCACTGCTCGATCAGTGCCGGATCGGTCCAAGCGGCAAACACATCGGCCAGTTCGGCATCGATGGTGCGGGTCAAAGTGATTTGGCTTTCGCCATCGAGGTCCATGCCGTCGCTCATAGGGGAGCCTTTCTGTGCAAGCCAGCGTCATCGGCCACAATGTCGTGGTCGCTGAACTGGTTCAATGCGGTGCTGGGTAAGATGGGGAGCTGGGCTCGACCCTTGATAAACGAATGGCTCCGCGAGTAGGACTCGAACCTACGACCCAGCGGTTAACAGCCGCTTGCTCTACCAACTGAGCTATCGCGGAAGACATTCGGTGGCCTTCTTGCGAAGGCGTGGTCCGTGTAACCAATGTGATTTGGTTTGCCAACCCCCTAAGCCACCAGTTCACGAAATTTGCGGTGGATTATGTTGGCGCTCACGTTTTTCGGCCGCCAGCACCTCGGCTAGCGTGTTGATGTTGATGAATGGATTACTCTCCTCCGCCGGCCAGTCCAGTTCCGCCGAGCCCAGCTGCCGGTGCAGCGCCTTGAGGCTGGCTGGCGCGGAGCTCCTGCCAACATCACCGGCCAGCGATTGCAGCGCCTCCAGCCGCCACGCGGCAACCGGCGGGTAGAAGTCTTGGTCATGCCTTGCATAGATCGCCTCTGCCTGCCCCAGCGCATCGGCCATCACCTGGGCAAAACCGGCCGGCAAAAACGGCGTATCCACCGGTGCCGATACCAGCACACCCGATTCGATGCCGCTTTGCTTCAGTGCTGCCACCGCAGCCGCCAGCCCAGCCAGCGGGCCGCCAACCGCGGCAGGGAGGTCTGGGACGGCGAGCGCCCCGTCCGGCAGCGGAGCCGGTGCTCGATGAGGCCCTGTCGCAATCAACAAGGGCGCAGCGACAGGTCCGAACGCGGCTGCCACCCGCTCGAGCAGGCGCACCCCGCCGACGCGCAGTTCCGCCTTGCGCACCCCACCCAGCCGCTGCCCCGCACCCCCGGCGATGATGACGCCGAAGGGGAGGCTCATGAGCGCGTCGCTGTGTTGCGGTTCAGCTTCCAGCCCAGCAGCACCAGCATGCCGATGCCACCGACGAGACCCCAGAAGGGGGCGCCTAGTCCGGCGATGGTGATGCCGGAAGCCGTGGTGATGAAGCACATCATTGCCGGCAGCCGCACCTCTTCCTCCGCCAGCGCCCCAGTCAGCGCCGCCACGAGGCTCGACAGCAGTGCGAGGCCTGCCACCGTCTGAATCAGCAAGGGCGGCGAAGCGGCAATGAACGCGGCCGCCAGGCTCGCGGCCAAACCCAGAAACAGGTAGACGACACCCGCAGCGATTGGCGCGGGCCAGCGATGCTGAGGTTCCGGGTGGGATTCGGGGCCGGCACAAATCGCCGCAGTCAGCGCGGCCAGATTAACAGTATGCCCGCCGAACACCGCCGAAACGGCGCTGGCCAGCCCCGTCACTGTAAACAATGGCGCGGGCGCCGGGTGATAGCCATTGGCCTGCAGCACTGCGAGCCCGGGCAGATTCTGCGACGCCATGGTGACGATAAAGAGTGGCAGGCCCAGCCGTAGCGCGCCATCGAGCGTAAAGTGCGGCATCAACGGCAGCAAGGCAGGCCAGGTCCCGTCCAGCGAGCCGGGCGCCAGATGCGTCGATACCGCCAGCATGGCCGCCGTTACCGCCACGGCGATCGGCACCGCATAGCGCCGGGCAAAACGCAGCGCCACCACCCAGGCCAGCAGAATCGGCAGTGCCAGCGCCGGCAGTTCCGCCACGGCGGTCAGCGGCACCAGGCAGAGCGGCAGCAACATGCCCGCGAGCATGGCGTTGGCGATCGGAGCCGGAATCGCGCCCATCAGCCGCGCCAGAGGCTTGAACAGTCCCGTCAGCACGATCAGCCCGGCTGCCACCATGAACCCGCCCAGCACCGCCGGGAACCCACCCTCGGTCGCGCCCGCCGTCAGCAAGAACGCCATGCCCGGTGTTGACCAGGCAAAGCTCACCGGCACGCGCAGCCTTGCGCTGCCCACAATGTTGAGGACCCCGATCACCAGGCACGCAGCGAACAGCCCCGATCCGGCCTGCTGGGGCGAAGCGCCGGCTGCGGTCAGCGCCGCCAGCACCACGGTAAAGGTGCTGGCATAGCCAACCACCGCCGCGAGCGCGCCAGCCATGATTGGCTGCAGATAGATTCGCCAGCCAGTGTCTTGTGTTGATGTGTTGGTGGACACGCTTGCTCTTCCCAGTGGCGACCGCCCAAGCTGCGCCGCAACAAGGCGCCGGTTGCTCGGGCTCCTGGGATGATGATTTGGAGGCCACGCCCGGAATTGAACCGGGGTTCACGGATTTGCAATCCGCTGCGTCACCACTCCGCCACGTGGCCTCACCGGCGAGGTTTCTAAGTTAGGCCCTTGGCTTGCGCAAGAGCGCTGATGCAATTTCGCTCGCCATTCGCGATTAGCAGTCAACTGGCCGGTGCCGCCGCCGCATCCGCGGGGTCAAGAGATGTTGAACTTCGTGGCCGCTTCGGAACCGCGCGCAGCGGCGTTTCCCTCGTCCGGTATCCTGCAACAGCGGAGCGCAGCGATGAACGGCAGAGAAATCTCCAACATTGTCGAGACTTCAATCACGGCGGCGGTGCGGGAGCGCAACTCCAGGCACCCGGTACTGCCGGTGTCGCGGGCCGTGAGCCTGGCCATGGAGCGGATGAAGGCGGCGGACAAGGAGCGGGCGATGGTGTCTCGCCTGGTCTGCGACCACGGCATTCGCCGCGGCCTTGTGCTTCAGTTTGATGACAGGTGAGTTCCGCTACCCAGCGGCGGCGACGGTTTTCAGCGCGATCGGAGCCATCACGGCCCGGTTCTTGCCGCTGGTCTTGGCGTGATAAAGCGCTTCGTCCGCGCTTGCCACCATGGCCGAGAGTGGCTCGGACTGGTGCCTTGTGTGGATCCCGATGCTGATGCTGAGGGGATAGTCGTCGGGCATGCCCGCGATCTGAACCCGCGGAAATGCGGCGCGGATGGATTCGGCAATCGCCAGCAACTCGCTGCGCTGGCATTGGGGAAAGAACAAAGCGAATTCTTCGCCCCCCGTCCGGCCCACCAATGGGGTCTGCCCGAAGCTGGCCAGCACCCTGCTCGCCGCCGCTATCACCTTGTCGCCGGCAATGTGGCCAAAGCTGTCATTGACCTGTTTGAAGTTGTCGATGTCGACCAGCATGATTGCCGGCTGGGCTCGTCCCGCGCCGGGGGCCGCCATTGCGGCGTGCACGCCGGCATCAAATCCCCGCCGGTTCAGCAATCCGGTCAGGTGGTCGCGGTCGGCCTCCATCCGCAACTCGATCAGCGCCCGCACCGTCCAGGCGGCAAAGAATGCCAGGGCCGTCGTGGTGGCGAGCACCGGGGTCATGGCCTGCACCGTCGCCCAATAATCGGAGGCCTGCAGCGAGCCGCCCGCATTGGTGTCGAGCGCATGCGCCACGGTGGCAAGCGGGCGTGCCAATGCCAGGGTAACCAGGAGCCCACCCAGCCCGACAAACAGCCAGTCCACCGCTGATTTGGGTGTCGCCCGCAACAATTGCCATACTGTCACGGCACCCATGATCGCCAGGGTGGTGTTTGCCGTATAGATGCGCCCTTCCGTTGAGGGGGCAACCAGCAAGAACCACAGGAACAACACCGCCCCGAGCATATTAGTGGCGGCAAAGGCCGCAACCGGAACCGGGGCGCCAACACGCACCATGGCGCTCACACAAAGCGCGCCCACGGCCACCGTGAACAACAGATTGACCACGACCCGAAGCCCCGGTCCCTCCCAGTGTTGCAGGAAGTCATTGGCGACAAAGGCCGCTCCGCAGCACACAAAGGCCAGCGCCAGAACGCAAAGGTAATCGTGGTTGGGTCTCAGGCGCCACAGCAACAGGAAGGTTAGCCCCAAAACAGCCGATAATGCTGGGTTCAACAGCGCGAAAATGAACTCACCGGTCACAACTGCGAACTCACTTCCTGAACGCGGGCTTGGACCATGTCGCTGCCCCGTCACCAAGAAAGGGTTAAGTTGATTGGTTGGATTGTTCCTACCCTTAACAAATTCATCTGCACTGTGTCTGGCTGTATACTCTCCCTGGCCCCTGAGTTCACCTAGGTGCGGACAGTAGCGTCTCGCCAAAGCTCCGGAACGCTTCCCCTGCCGGTTCCCTTGTGGCGCAACGGCTCGATCCGGACACATTAACTAAAAATTAACTATTCTTTCGGTCGTGGTTAAAACCAGCGGCTTGCCAGCGGTCCGGGGCAGGGATATTCACGTCCGGCATATCACCTGCCAGGACGTCCAGCCGATGACCGATTACGAACGCGCGCGCAAGCAGATGGTGGAGAATCAGCTGCGCACAAACAGCGTGGTGGACCGGCGCCTTTTGGCTCAGATGGGCCACGTGCCGCGCGAACTGTTTGTTCCGCCCGAGCGCCAGCCGGTCGCCTATATCGATGACATCCAGCCGCTCGGCGAAAACAGCCAGCGCTTCCTTTCCATGCCACTCACTTTTGCCCGCATGGCCCAGCTTGCCGACGTCCAGCCAGGGGACGCTGTGCTCGATATCGGCTGTGCCACCGGCTACTCGGCTGCAGTTCTGGCTGGCCTTGCCGCTTCGGTGGTAGGTCTGGAGGAGGATGAGAGCCTGGCACAATCGGCTGCCGCGACCCTCGGTGAGCTCGGCATTACCAATGCTGAGATACTGGCCGGCGGACCCGAACAGCTATCAGGGCGCGATTTCGACGTCATCATCGTTGAGGGCACGCTCGATGCCGCGCCCCAGAACCTATATCCGCTGCTGCGTGATCACGGGCGCATGGTCGCCTTGATTCGCGATCGAGGCGTGGCGGTAGCCCACCTCTTTGTTCGCACCGGCAGCAACGTCGCCGCGCGGGCCGAGTTCAACGCCCATTTGCCGCCGCTCTGGCTCGCCAAACCCGAAGAAAACTTCGTGTTTTGAGGTGTCTGGAGTGTTGCGTTCAAAGCACGAGTTTCAACGATTCGTGCACCTTGTCGTGCTAGCTCTTGCCCGCCGGTTGTTTGCCGCGGCTGTGCAGCGTACAGTTTTTTGAGTATTGGAGGCGCGCGATGAGCATACGCGTTAAATTAACCGCGAGCGCCTTGGCTATTGCATTGGCAATGGGTGGGACCGCCGCGCAGGCGCAGTCCATCACCCAGGCGCTGACCGCTGCATATTCCTATGCGCCCGATTTGCAGGCGGCGGTGCTTGACGCCAAGTCCCGGGCCGAGAATATCGTCCAGGCCAAGTCCCGCAAGCTCCCCACCATCGGTGCATCGGTCAACGGCACCTATAACTGGAGCATTGCAGGCGGCCAGTTCCAGGACAGCACCTCGCTTAATGCCGGGCTGTCCTACAGCCAGACCCTTTTCGACAACTTCCAGACCGAAGCGCAGATCGAAGCGGCGCGTGCCGGTGCGGAGGCGGCCGAATACCAGATCCGCAACACCGAGCAGAACGTGCTGCTCAATGTAGTGCAGGCCTATATGTCGGTGCTGAGCGACCGCCAGCTGGTCGGCCTGCGCCAGGAAAACGTCAACTTCTACAACACCCAGCTGTCTTCGGCTCGCGATCGGCTCGAAGTGGGCGAGGGCACCCGGATCGACGTTGCCCAGGCCAATGCGCGTCTGGCGCAGGGTCAGGCCGCCTATCAGGCCGCGGTCAACAGCCTTGAAGTCAGCGAAGCCACCTTCCAGCGCTATGTCGGCCAGGCGCCCCGGGACCTGCAAAGCTCGCACAGCTTTGCCCGGCTGATCCCCAATTCGCTGCAGTCGGCCATTGCCGAAGCCGAAAGCGGTCACCCCGCGATCTTGACCGCCAAGGCTGCGATCCGCGCCGCCCAGGCCGGCAGTGACGCTGCCCAGGGTGCCTTCGGTCCCACCATCGATGTCACCGGCAGCATTGGCGCCAGCGATGGCACTTCCAGACAAGGCACTCCCCAAGCCGTCAGCGGTCAGATGCGCCTCAACATCAGCGTACCGATCTATGCCGGTGGTGCCCTGGGTTCGGGCGTCCGCCAGGCCAATCTCGATCAGATCCGCTCTGAAGTTGACGCCATGTCCATCTATGACCAGATCCGTGAAGCCGTGATTTCGGCCTGGGCCGGCATCCAGAATGCCGATGCGCAGATCCAGGCGGCGCAGTCCGCCGTTTCGGCCGGCCAGGAAGTGGTCAATGGCGTGATCCAGGAACGCGATCTTGGCACCCGCACCACGCTCGACGTCCTTAATGCTCAGGCGGAACTGATCAGCGCCCGCGAAGGCCTGATCAATGCCTCGAGCAGCAAGGTCATCGCCACCTTCTCGCTCCTGGCTTCCATCGGTCGCCTGACCGCGGGCGATCTTGGCCTGCCGGTGCAAACCAAGACTGCCGTCAACTACACCCAGGAAGTGGAAGACGTCTGGCAGGAACTGCGGGTCGTCAAGGACGAGTAGGTCCAGTCGCATCGCAACAAGGTCTGGTGGCTGGGCAGTGCCCGGCCACAACTTTTAGGGGACATCTCTCCGGGCGGCCTCGCGGGTGATTCCCCATCGCCGCGCCCGGGGTTAATGTGTTGTTGACGAATCATGCGGCTGCGCCGGCGAGCAGCCCTCGTCCAGCGCAAGCGAGAGGCCCATCATGAACAAGCCTGCACCCAAAGAACCCTCCATGGACGAGATCTTGTCGTCCATCCGCCAGATCATCGCCGATGATGATGCGGCGGGGCTTCCGCGACGCTCCTCGGCTCAGGCCGCGCCGGCGCCAATGCAGCCCGCCTCCGCTTTCGCGCGAGCCTATAGTGCCCCCGCGCCCATCGACCTTGATGACCAGTTCGAGGACGCCGAGCCCCTGGCCCTGTCCCCCGCCCAGATCATCGAGCAGCGAACCGAAGAGGCCCCATCCCCGTTCAGCTTCGAGAACATGCTCGCTGAAACGCCGTCCGCCCGCCAGGACGATGCTCAAGACGAAGAGGAGGCTCCCTTGGCCGCACCCGAACCCGTAAGCTTTGAGCCCGAGGAACCCGAGGAACGCCCGGTCGCGACCGCTGTGCCGCTACGTGTGCCTGGCTCCGATGCACGTCCCACGCCTGAGCCCGCTCGTGCCGAAACCGTACGTGTGCCCGAGCCGCCGCGCCCCGAGGCGCCAAGTGCCCAGGCTGCAGCCTTGCCCGATCCCACGCTCAGCAGCGATTTCGCCGAAGAACTGCTCGGCCCCGCCACCAAGGCCGCTGTGCGCGGCTCCATCACCAAGCTCAACGCCATTGGCCTTGGCAATGCCGGGCTCACCATCGAGTCCTTGATGCGTGACATGCTCCGCCCCATGTTGAAGGAGTGGCTGGACGAAAACCTGCCCGCAGTGGTCGAGCGCATGGTCGAGCGCGAGATTGCCCGCGTTTCGCGCGGCGAATAAGTTAATGCACCCTTGCGCGCGCCGCTGTTGACCATCCGGCGTGCATTTGGTTGATACACCGACAGATTTAGAGACGGCCCGCACAGTGCGAACTGGCGGGTCATTGTTGTTGCGAGTGACGCTATGATTGAAAAGAGCTATGAGCCCGGCGCCGTTGAAGGACGCATCTACGAGCAATGGCTCGAGGCTGGCGCTTTTGCCGCCGGGGCAGGGGCCGCGCCCGGCGCGGAAACCTTCACCATCGTCATTCCCCCGCCCAATGTCACCGGCTCGCTCCATATCGGGCACGCGCTCAACAACACCATCCAGGACATCCTGATCCGGTTCAACCGGATGCTCAAGAAGGATGTTCTCTGGCAGCCCGGCACCGACCATGCCGGCATTGCCACCCAGATGATCGTCGAGCGCCAGCTGGCTGCCAAGCAGATGAACCGTCGCGATATGGGGCGCGAAAAGTTCATCGAGCGCGTCTGGGAATGGAAGGCCGAGTCGGGCGGCACCATCATGAACCAGCTCAAGCGGCTGGGCGCGTCAGCCGATTTCAGCCGCGAACGCTTCACCATGGGCGATATTGGCTCGGCTGACGACCAGATGGTGCGCGCCGTCACCAAGGTGTTTGTCGAGCTGCACAAGCGCGGCCTCATCTATCGCGCCAAGCGCCTCGTCAATTGGCATCCGGGCCTCGAAACCGCGATCTCGGACCTCGAAGTCGAGAATATCGAGATCAAGGGCCATATGTGGCACCTGCGCTATCCGCTCGCCGATGGCGTCACCTATCAGTTCCCCATTGCCCATGACGAAGAGGGCAAGCCCACCGAATGGGAAACGCGCGACTACATCATCGTCGCCACCACCCGCCCCGAAACCATGCTCGGCGATGCCGGCGTTGCCGTGCATCCCGAAGATCCGCGCTATGCCGATCTCGTCGGCAAGTTCGTCGATCTGCCGCTGGTCGGGCGACGCATCCCCATCGTTGCTGATGAATATGCCGACCCCGCTCTCGGCACCGGCGCGGTCAAGATCACGCCCGCCCACGATTTCAACGACTTCGAGGTCGGCGTTCGCAACAACCTCGAACAGATCAACGTCTTTACGACGCGCGGCGCCATCGTCGATGAGCCCTTCATCCCCGCCGCTTATCGTGGCCTGGATCGTTTCGACGCCCGCAAGCGCATCGTCGCTGATCTCGCCGCGCTCGCCGAGGAAAATCCCACTCGTGGCCTCGATCACATCGAGGACAAAAAGATCATGGTGCCCCATGACGAGAAATCCAAGCTCGTCGTCATCGAGCCCTTCCTGACCGACCAGTGGTGGGTCAAGGCCGATATCCTCGCCCAGCCCGCGCTCGCCGCAGTGCGCGAGGGCCGCACCAAATTCGTGCCCCAGCAATACGAAAACACCTATTTCGCCTGGCTCGAGAACATCAAGCCTTGGTGCATTTCGCGCCAGCTCTGGTGGGGTCACCAGATCCCCGCCTGGTATGGCCCGGACAACCACGCCTTTGTCGCTTCGAGCGAGGCGGAAGCCCAAGCCCAGGCCGACGCCCATTATGGCGCGCCCAGCCCGATCAAGCGCGACGAAGACGTGCTCGATACCTGGTTCTCTTCGGCCCTTTGGCCGTTCTCGACCCTCGGATGGCCGGACGAAACCCCCGAGCTCAAGCGCTACTACCCCACCGATGTGCTGGTGACGGGCTTTGACATCATCTTCTTCTGGGTCGCCCGCATGATGATGATGGGCCTCGAATTCCTCGAGGAAGAACCCTTCCACACCGTCTACATGCACGCCCTGGTCCGCGACGAGAAGGGCCAGAAGATGAGCAAGACCAAGGGCAACGTCATCGACCCCCTGCAGCTCATCGACCAATATGGTGCCGACGCCACCCGCTTCACCCTGGCGGCCATGGCCGCGCAGGGCCGCGACATCCGTCTCTCGATCAACCGCGTCGAGGGCTATCGCAACTTCGTCACCAAGCTCTGGAACGCCGCGCGCTTCCTCGAGATGAACGAATGCCGCCGCATCGAGGGTTATGATCCCAAGGCCACTACGCTCCCGCTCAATCGCTGGATCGTGGGCGCGACCGCCCGCGCCGTGGCAGCGGTGCGCCGCGGCATCGAGGACTACAAGTTCAACGAAGCCGCCAACTCGGCCTATGACTTTGTCTGGGGCACCTTCTGCGATTGGTATGTGGAATTTGCCAAGCCCGTCTTTATGGGCACCGATGAGGGCGCCAAGGCCGAAACTCGCGCCACTGCCGCCTGGGCGCTCGACCAGATCCTCAAAATGCTGCACCCCTTCATGCCCTTCGTCACCGAAGAGCTCTGGGCGGAGACGGGCGCTTTCGGCCCCGCGCGCGACAACCTGCTGATCCTATCGACCTGGCCTGAGCTCGATGGTCTCGAAGATCCTGCGGCCGATGCCGAGCTCAGCTGGCTGATCGAGGTGATCACCAATATCCGCTCGGTGCGCAGCGAGATGAACGTGCCCGCCAGTGCCAAGCTGCAGCTGGCTGTGATTGGCGCGGACGACACCACGCTGCGACGCCTCGTGGCCGGCACCAGCCTCATCACCCGCCTCGCGCGGCTCGAGGCCATCAGCCCGCAAGGCAACGTGCCCGGCGAATCGGCGCAGTTCGTCGTGGGCGAAGCCACCTGGGCGCTGCCCCTGGCCGAGTTCATCGACATCACCGCCGAAAAGGCCCGCCTGCAAAAGGAAATCGGCAAGCTCGACGCCGAAGTCGCCCAGATCGACAAGAAGCTGGGTAATGAGCAGTTCGTCGCCAAGGCGCCCGAAGAGGTAATCGAAGAACAAAAGGCCCGTCGCCAGGCGGCCGCCGACCGCCGCAGCCGCATCGGCGACGCCCTGCAGCGGCTCAGCTGACCGCGATGGATGGTCAGCCTCCCGAGCCGACGGCCCGCGCCATCCAGAACGGTCTGGTTGGCGTGGGCACGGTGCTCGTCTTTGACGGCAAGGGAGGGGTTGGCCGCCAAGGCCCCGGCGGCGACCAGCCAATGGTGCCAAGCCGGGGTTTCAAGCTGATCTCGGGCAATCACAAGTCGCCCGAGTTCGCCGCCTGGCTAAAATCCGACCTTGGCGACTTCAATGCCGGCCTGCTGACGACGCCCAGCACCCGCACCCGCTGCACGGTGCTGGAAGACAAGGCGCTGGTGGTCCTGCGTGTCGCCCGGCCGGGTGCCGAGCCGGAAGATATCGGCCGGCAGTTGCTGACCTTATGGATCGAGCGCGGCCGCGTTATCATCGCCTCCGAACTTAACATCATCGACTTTCTTGGTGTGTCCAAATGGGAAGCCTCTCACCACGCTCCCCTCAGCCCGGCGGACCTGATTGCGCGGCTGGGTCTGCGGGCCGCGGATCGGCTGGAGCCGCTGGTTGAGCGCCTTGCGGAGCGACTGGACGAGATTGAAGAAAAGCTGCTTTCCGAAAACGGGGCAAAGTCGCGTAGCCGGCTGGCGCATCTGCGACGTACCCTGATCAGCTTTCGCCGTTTGATCTGGCCGCAACGCGACGTGCTCAACACGCTCGAAATCGAGGACCTCTCGTTCTTCACCGCCAAGGACCGGCTGCGCCTGCGCGAAGCCTCGGGACGAACCGGGCGAATTGGCGAGGAACTCGCCGCCCTTTCGGAGCGTGCTGTTCTGGTCCATGAGCAACTGGCCGACGCGCGGGCCGAACAGATGAATCACACCATGCTGATTCTGGCCGCCGTCACGGCGGTCTTCATGCCGCTGACGCTGCTCACCGGTGTGCTCGGCATGAATGTGGCGGGCATTCCGTTCTCCGAAAGTGCCCACGCCTTCTGGGGCGTTTGTGTCATGCTCCTGGTGCTGGCGCTGGTGATTGTTGGGTGGATGCGCAGACGGCGCTGGCTCTAGCCCAATTTCGCTCCGAGAGCCTGCTTGTCCGCGGCACAAGGGCTTGAATCAAACTCTGCGCCACCCGACCTTACTGCTTCCAAACGCATGCGATTTTGCTCAGCAAGCATTAGGCGCATTCCTGCTTTGTGCTTATTGCGCAACAGCGCAGTTGATTCACTGCATTAACATCGTCATGCAACGATTTAGCGACATTTCCCGCCACAATGTTTGGGTATGAAGCAAGTCATGACAGGCATGGGCGTTGACCTAGGGGATCGCGGTTCCCAGTTGATCAGCATGCGGGGATTGGTCCGCGGTTTCGGGCCATGGTTCGACGACGTCCACCTTGGAGTGGGCGAAAGGAGTGAGATGCGGATCATGGGGGAACATTCCCTGATCTCCGTCGCGATGGGCGCGGTATTCGCTTTGGCGATGCTGGTACCCGCGCAGGCGCAGACTGCGGCAGATGCAGCGCTGGATATGGCCAAGATGCTCGACGGGGCAGGGGGCGGTGTGTCGGGCGACGACCTCGTCGCCGCGCTCGAGGATGCGGCTGCCGCTGGCCAGCCCATGGCCATGTGGCAGCTTGGCACCATGTATGAAAATGGCGAAGGCGTCGCCCGGGACCCGGTCAAGGCCTTTGGCTATTTCGCCCAGATTGCCAACCAGCATGCCGATGCCGCGCCCAAGGGCGTTGAATCCGACATCGTCGCGCAGTCCTTCGTCAAGATCGGCGATTATTTCCGGGACGGCTTGCCCGATGCCGGTATCAAGGCTGACGCCGATCGCTCCCATGCTTTGCTCCTCCATGCCGCCACCTATTTTGGCGATGCGGATGCGCAATATCGCGTTGGCCTGTTGTATCTCGATGAAAATGAACTGGGCCTGAACCCTTTGCAAAGCGCCCGCTGGTTTTCGCTGGCCGCCCGCAAGGGCCATGGCGCGGCTCAGGCCCATCTAGGTGATCTGTTGTTCCACGGCGTTGCCGGGCTCGTGCCCCAGCAGGTCGAAGGCTTGATGTGGCTGTCCCTGGCTCAGGCCCGGGTCGCCGGCACGGCCGACGAGGTCTGGGTCAACAAACTGGTCAGCAATGCCATGTCGGTGGCAACGCCCGAACAGCGCGCCGAAGCCGGTTCACTGGCCGCCAGCGTTGCGCCGCAATTCGCCTCGTTCTGAGCGGCGCTAGAAGGTAAACCAGCCTTCCACGGGCACATGGTCGCTCGGCTTGTCCCAGCCGCGCACATCCTTGTGCACCACCACATCATCAAGCCGGTCGGCGGCCTGCGGCGACAGCAGCAGGTGATCGATGCGGATGCCATGGTTGCGCCGCCAGGCGCCGGCCTGGAAATCCCAGAACGTATAGGACGGCTCGGCCGTGACCGCGCGCAGGGCATCGGTGAACCCCAGGTTGACCAGCGTGCGGAACCGCTCGAGGCTTTCAGGCCGGTACAGCGCATCGCCCCACCAATTTTCCGCGTGATGTGCATCGATGGGGGCGGGGATCAGGTTGTAGTCCCCCAGGATAATAAACGGTTCTTCGAGCTTGAGCCGCTCCTCGGCAAAGGCCGTCAGCCGCTCCATCCATCGCAGCTTGTAGGGGAATTTCTCGCTGTCCACCGGGTTGCCGTTGGGCAGGTAGATATTGCACACGCGAATGGCCCCTGACGCCACCGAGAAAACGCCCTCGATCAGCCGCGCCTGCTCGTCTTCGTCATCGCCCGGCAGGCCGCGAGTCACCTCATCAAAGCGCATCAGCGACAGGATCGCCACGCCATTCCAGCTTTTCTGCCCGTTCGTTTCCACATGGTAGCCCAGCGCCTCGATTTCGGCGCGCGGGAAGGCCTCGTCAACGCTCTTGATCTCCTGCAGGCAGACAATATCGGGCTTTTCCTGCTCCAGCCATTGCAGCAGCAGCCCCAAACGAGCCTTGATGCCATTGATGTTCCAGGTGGCTATGCGCATGCGATGGTCAACTCCTTGCGGGCGCGCGAAAGCTAGTCCGCAACGCCGCGCGCCGCAACCGCCCTCAGGTCGGCCAATAGATGGCGTCGCGGATATCGAGTGGAAAAATCCCGTCGCTGCCTTCCAGGCCCGTATTGGTCATGGCCACGACCGATAGCCCCGCCACCGGGTCGATGAACCAGCTATGCCCATAAATTCCGCCCCAGCGCATCGTGCCCACCGCACAAGGGCTATCCGCGGCGATCGGATCAACCAGATACGCCCCGAAATAGCCGAACTGCCAGCCCGGCCCGCTCGCCTGTTCCAGTTGCGGCGTCTGGTTGCCCAGGCCCGCCGCCGTGGTTTCCCCTTTGATCACGCCACCGCCACCGGTGCGCAAGGCTTCCAGCAGCACCATGAAGTCGGGCGCCGTGCCGGCCATCCCGCTGCCTCCGGAATGATAGGCGTTGGCATCAAAGATGCGCCCGGGCGAATAGGTCGTGAGTGTACCGGCGGGATTGGGGACGCTATGGGGATCGCCCATCAACACCGGCGGCTCGCCATGCTCGGGATTATCGGCATAAGCCGCCGCCAGCCGCGGCTCTCCTTGCGGCAGCAGAAACACCGTATCCGCCATGCCCAGCGGCCCGGTCACATAGCGCGCCACCGCTTCGCCCAGCGTCGTGCCCGTGACCCGCGCCACCGCCGCACCTAACAGATCGGTGGATTGCCCATAAGCCCAGCCCGTTCCCGGCGCAAAGGGCAGCGGCACGCCGGCAAGCAATTCCATGTTCTCGTCCAGGGACAAGTGCCAGCGATTGCCTCCCACCGCCTGCACGGCCGACTCCGCCAGATCAGTCTCCGACAGCACATATTCGCGCCCGAGCCCCGATGTGTGGGTCAACAGCTGCCGGATCGTGATCTCGGCGCCTTCGCCGCTCGCGAGCTTTGGTCGGAAATAGGGGAGATACCGGCTCACCGGCGCCTCAAGCTCGAGCAGCCCGGCATCCACCAGCGCCAGCGCCGTTGTGGCAACGATAGGCTTGGTCAGCGAGGACAACCGGAACACGGTGTCGAGCGCCATGGGGCGCTCGGCCTCCCGGTCGGCCAGCCCCAGCGCGTTCTCGTAGATGGTTTGTCCACGCTCCTTGGCGATCACCACAGCCCCGACAATGCGATTGTCGCTGATGGCGCGCTTGATCGTGGCGTCGAGGCGTTCGGCTATTGGCACATCGATTCTCCCCCTGAGGAAGAAACGATCACCGCGAAATCAGCTCAATCGCAAGTGCTTAAACGGCAAAGCTCGTGCCACAGCCGCAGGACGCCACGGCATTGGGATTGCGGATCTGGAACGCTTGCCCGATCAAATCGTCCACAAAGTCGATCTCGGCGCCGCCCATGAATTCAAGGCTCATGGCATCGATCAGTACCACCGCATCGCCTTTTTGCAGCACGACGTCGTCGGCCGCGGGCTGTTCTTGCACGAGGTTATACTCGTACTGGAAGCCCGAGCAGCCCCCGCCGGCGACCGAGATACGCAGCACCGTGCCGTCCGGCTCCTTGCTAAGGATGCGCGACACGCGCTTGGCGGCCCGATCGGTGAGCACAACTTCCGGAGCGAGGGCGATAGCTGACATTTGCGATTCCATGCCGTTTTAGGGGGACATAACGGTCAGGCTAAAATAGGAACCTTTGGGCCAATTGGAAAGAGCCCTGCGATCACCGATGAGCGACACCGCGCCCTATGCCTCCAAACCCGAACAATCCCTGGGCCGTCTTTACGGCACCGGGCCCAGTCCAACCCGTTCGGAATTTCAGCGCGACCGTGACCGCATCATCCATTCCACCGCCTTTCGCCGCCTGCAGCACAAGACGCAGGTCTTCCTGCACCACGAAGGCCGTCACTTCCGCAACCGGCTGACCCACACGCTCGAGGTCAGCCAGATGGCCCGCTCTATCGCCCGGGCCCTGAGGCTCGACGAAGACCTCGCCGAAGCTGTCGCCCTGTCCCATGATCTGGGCCATACGCCCTTCGGCCATGCCGGCGAGCGGGTGCTGCAGGGCAAAATGGCCCCTTGGGGCGGGTTCGACCACAACATCCAGGCCCTGCGCGTCGTCACCCGGCTCGAAAACCGCTACGCGGAGCATGACGGGCTCAACCTCACCTGGGAAACCCTTGAGGGCATCCTCAAGCACAACGGCCCCCTCATCAATGCCGATGGCACCCCCTTTGGCAAATATGCGCTTGAAGGCCTGCCCGCTGGCCTCGATGATCTGCCCGCCAGCGCCGATCTGCGCCTGTCCACCTTCGCCTCGCTCGAAGCCCAGGCGGCAGCCGTCGCTGACGACATCGCCTACAACGCCCACGACATCGACGATGCCCTGCGCGCCGGCCTCTTAACCCTCGATGCCCTCGCGCCCGTTCCCCTGGTCGGCCCCATGGTCGCCGAAGTGCGCGCCCGCTATCCCGAGGTAAGCCCCAAGCGCCAGGCCCATGAAGTGCAGCGCCGCCTCATCACCTCCAGCATCGAGGATGTTATCGCCGCATCCTCCGCCAATATCGCCACCGCGGGGATCGAGACCGCCGAGGATGTGCGCCATGCCGGCACGACCCTTGTCCACTTCTCCCGAGCCATGGCGACGCAGGTGCAGGGCCTCAAGCAGTTCCTCTTCGAGCAGGTTTATCGTCACCCTAGCGTCATGGCGCCAGTGCGCCAAAGCCAGGACGTGGTCGCGGCCCTCTTTGATCATTATCTTGCGACCCGGGATCTTCCCGAGCGCTGGGGCACTCTCGCCGCCGCCGCGCCGACTCAGGACGATCTCGCCCGCGTCACGGCCGACTTCATCGCCGGGATGACCGACCCCTATGCCCTCGATGAATATGCCCGGCTGTTTGACGCTCGCCCGGAATTCCGTTAACCCGGCCCTATATTCCCTGTCAGGTTGAATCATGGACGTTTTCGCGCTCTTTGCCGCACGAGTGGCCGATGCTTTGGCATCGCTCTATCCCGATCTTGCCCCCGAGCTGCTGGCGCGCATCGTCGTGGAGCCGCCGCGCGATCCCGCCCATGGCGATCTCTCCACCAATGCCGCCATGATCGTGGCCAAGCCCCTGGGCAAGAATCCGCGCGAAGTGGCCAATGCCATCGTCGAGCATTTCCGCGCCCATCCTGACGTCAACTCGGTTGAAGTGGCCGGCCCCGGCTTCATCAATTTCCGCCTCGCCCCCGCCATCTGGTTCCAGGTGCTGCGCTCGGTCGCCGAGCTCGGCCCCGATTTCGGCCGCTCGACCCTGGGCAAGGGCGAAAAGGTCAACATCGAATATGTCTCGGCCAACCCCACCGGCCCCATGCATGTGGGCCACACCCGGGGCGCGGTCTTTGGCGACACCTTGGCCTCGCTCATGGCCTATTCGGGCTTCGAGGTGACGCGCGAATATTACATCAATGACGCCGGCAGCCAGATCAACACGCTCGCCAGCTCCACCCTCCTGCGCTACCGAGAGGCCCTGGGCGAAACCATCGAGATCCCCTCGGGCTTTTACCCCGGCGATTATCTGGTCCCCGTAGGGCAGGCCTTGGCCGCCGAGTTCGGCCCCAAGCTGCTCCACATGCCTGAAGCCGAAGCCCTCGCACTGGTCAAGGATCGCGTTCTTGTCGCCATGCTCGAACTGATCCAGGGCGATCTGGCCAAGCTCAACATCCACCACGACGTATTCTTTTCCGAAAAAACGCTGCACGGGCAGGGCGGGGACATCGACAACACCCTCGAATGGCTGCGCGAGCAGGGCATGGTCTATCAGGGCCGGCTCGAAGCGCCCAAGGGCAAGACCCCCGAGGATTGGGAAGACCGCGAGCAAACCCTGTTCCGCGCCACCGACTGGGGCGACGACGTCGATCGTGCGCTGGTCAAATCGGACGGCAGCTACACCTATTTCGCCGCCGACATCGCTTATCACCGCAACAAATATCTCCGCGGCTTTAAGCACATGGTCAATGTGCTGGGCGCCGATCACTCCGGCTATGTCAAGCGCCTCCAGGCAGCCGTGAAGGCCGTGTCCGGTGGCGCCGCCGATATGGACGTCAAGATCTGCCAGCTCGTGCGGCTGATGAAGAACGGCGAGCCGTTCAAGATGAGCAAGCGCTCGGGCGATCTCGTGACCCTTGCCGATGTGGTCGAGGAAGTGGGCGCCGATGCCGTGCGCTTCATGCTCCTGTTCCGCCGCAACGATGCGGCCATGGATTTCGACTTCGCTCTGGTCAAGGAACAGACCCGCGACAATCCGGTGTTCTATGTCCAATACGCCCATGCGCGCACCTTCTCGGTGTTCCGCACCGCTGCGCGCGACCTGCCAGAAATGGATGTGTCACCGGCAGCGCTCGCGACTGCCCAGCTTGATCGCCTCGATTCTGCGGCCGATCTCGAACTGATCCGCGCCCTTGCGGCCTGGCCGCGCTCTGTTGCCGCAGCCGCAGTCGCTCACGAGCCGCACCGCGTTGCTTTCTATCTGCATGAGCTGGCAGCGGCCTTCCACGGCTTTTGGGCCAAGGGCAATGAAGACCAGCGCTTACGCTTTGTTAACGCTGACGATCCAATGCTGTCATTGGCGCGGCTCGCGCTTGTTGATGCCGTTCGTCAGGTGCTTGGCAACGGCTTGGCGATCCTGGGCGTGTCTGCGCCCGAGGAGCTTTCATAATTCGGGCGTAATACTATGTTGTCTCGCCGCCAATAGCCGGGCTTCGGCTATTGCAGGAACCTAGAGGGCGCTGCTCCAATAACGACAGCGAAACCGCAGCCAATGGGTGCACAGTCCACATCCCCTGATGATCTGATCGCTGAACTCGCGCGTCTCATGGCCGAAGATGCCACGCCGACCCAGCCCAGCCCTCCACCCGCTCCGCCTGCGCCCGCACCGGCTGCGTCCGCTGCTGGCGTGCGCGTACCGGGCGCCCATGCGCCTGAGCCGAGCCAGCCTGTGCCGGCGGCGCCAGCCGCTCCGGCATCGCCGTCGCGCTATGATTTCGGCCGCTTCACCCCGGCCCCAGAACCGCGCACCGAGCCCGCGCCCGATCAGTTCCGCCTTGAGCCTCGGCCGCAGGCCGCAGCACCCACGCCCCCTGAGCCGGTGGAGCCGACTGCTCCCGCGCAGCCCGCCGCAGCCGAGCCGGCCCCGCGCCACGACCCCTTTGATTTTGACTTCGGCTTTGGCACCCCCACGGCACCGGCTCAGCCAGCAGCGTCGGCGCCGGTCGCTGCCTCCACTTCTCCCGCTGCTGATCCCGTGCCGACGCCCGAGCACGATTCCATTGGCGATCTGATCGCCGCCGAACTGTTTGGGGAAACCCGCGACGAACCTTCGCCCGGGCAAGCGCCCGACGTGGTGATGCCGGGCACCCAGTCCCGCGTCGAGCCCGAGACCGGCCGCGAGCCGGGCCAGCCACAATCGGGCGCCCGCATCGAGCCCTCCATGGGTGCGACGCGGCCAACGCCTTCGGCCCCGCCGCCATCCGCTTCGCAATGGGCCGCGCCGCCGGTGAATATGTCGCGCACTCCGGAGCCCGCGCCGGCACCCGTGAGCCCGCCACCACCTGAGCGCGAACTGCCATCCGCTGCCGCAGCGCCGGTGCGGGGTACGCCCCAGTCCGGCTCCTCGGGTGATCCTATCAGGGACATCGAAGATCTGATCGGGCGCGCTGCCCGCGTGGATATGGAAACTCCGCCCCCTCGGCCCGCGCCCGCGACACCGCAGCGCAGCCTTGCGACCCCCACTTTGCCGCCTCAGCCCACGGGCAAGCGCGTCGTCTCTGGCGCCGACGAGGCCATCCTCGCCGCTGCCGCCGCCACGGGTGCGGAAGTGGGTTGGGTGGATGATCCCGAACCGGTTGAACCCGCGCCCCGTGGCCGCCGCGTCAAGGCCGAGCGGGCACCCAAGCCCGAACGTGCGCCCAAGCCGCCGCGCGTGCGCCGCGTCAAGCCCGACCGCGCGGACAGGGCCCCGCGCTCCTTTGGCTGGAGCCGCGCCCTTGTTGGTCCCGGCGTCGCGCTGGTTCTGCTCCTGCTGGCCGGTGGCGGCCTTTACTGGGTGCTCGGCAATAACGGCGACAGCGGTCCTGCGCCGCTGCTCACCGCTGACGCCACCCCCGTCAAGGAAGAGCCCCCTCCGGTCGATGAATCCGCAGCCCCCCAGCAGTCGGTGATCTTCAACGAGATCGATGGCGTCGTGCCCGGCGCCGAAGAACAGCTGGTGTCGCGCGACCAGGCCGATGTCAACGAAGTCACCCAGGTGCCGCCCCCGGCAGCTGCGCCCGAGCCTGAAGGCGTGGTCAATCGCAAGGTCCGTACCGTTACGGTTCGTCCGGACGGCACCATTGTCAGCGGTGACAACAGTGTCGCAGGCAGCGCCATGCTGCCGGTGGACCGCCCCAATGTCCCGGAAGTTCCGGGCGCCAATCCCGCCGAGCCGAGCCTGCTGGGCAGCCTTGGCGCCGATCCCGCGCCCGGCCTCGCTCCTCCTCCGGGCGGCGCTGCTCCGGCAACGCCTGCCGCCCCTCCCGAGGCGCAAGTCCCCGCGGGGCCACCGGTCACCCCCGTTGTGCCTGGCTCCACGGTTCCCGCTGTTGACGTCAGCGGTGCGCCCATCCCGGGCAAGACTGCGCCAGTGCCGCTCAATCGTCCCGCTTTCACCGCCCGGCCAACCGCTGCAGCGCCAGCTGCTGCGGCGGGCGGCACCAACCTCGCGCCGCCACCGGCCGCAACTTCGCCGGTCAATGCGCTGGTTGACCCCGCACCGGCGCCGCAGGCTGCCGCTCAGCCCCCGGCTGCGCAAACCGTGATCGAGGCCAGCGCTGCAACGCCCCTCAGCAACGCGCCGGCTTATGTGCAGCTCTCGTCGCAGCGCACCGAGGAAGCCGCCCGCCAAAGCGCCTTGCAGATCGCCAACCAGTACGGCCCGCTGTTCAAGGGGGCCAATCTGGAAGTGCAGCGCGTCGATCTGGGCGAACGGGGCATCTTCTATCGCGTTCGCGTCCCGGCCAACTCCACCGCCGACGCCAACCAGCTCTGCTCCAGCCTGAAATCGGCCGGCGGCGATTGCTTCACGCTTTAGTCGTGCGTATCGCCTTGCTGCGGGCCGGCTCCGCTTGACCTTGATCGGCTGAGGCGCCAGCTTGCGCGCCCAGCCACCCGCAGAACCTTTTATGACCAGCAGCATCGCCACCGATTGGCTCGACCCCAAGCCCGACCACGGGCCGGTGCTGCATGTCGATCTGGACGGCTACGAGGGTCCCCTCGATCTGCTGCTGGATCTGGCCCGCCGCCAGAAGGTCGACCTTGCGGCCATTTCCGTGCTGCAACTGGCCGACCAATATCTCGCCTTTGTGGAAGAGCAGCGCGAACAGCGCATCGAACTCGCCGCCGATTACCTCGTGATGGCCGCTTGGCTCGCCTATCTCAAGAGCCGCTTGATGTTGCCCGCCGCGCCCGCCGACGAGGCGCCCAGTGGCGCCGAAATGGCTGCCCGGCTGCAATGGCGGCTGCGTCGCCTCGAAGCCATGCGCCAGGCCGCCACTCGCCTGCGCGATCGGCCGCGCCTCGGCATTGCGGTGCATCCCCGCGGCGATCCAGAGCCCGTCGAGATCGCCCGCCACACCCGCTGGGACACGAGCTTGCTTGATCTGCTCAAGGCCTATGCCACCCAGCGCGAGCGCGTCCATCCGCCGGCTTATTCGCCCCGCATCCGCGTCGTCTGGTCGCTCCAGGATGCGCGCGACCGGCTGCGCATCCTTGTGGGAGAAACCGGCGATTGGGTCAGCCTCGACGCCTGCCTTTCCGCCTATATCGATGATCCCGCCGAGCGGGTCACCGCCCGCGCCTCGAGCTTTGCCTCGAGCTTGGAACTGGTGCGCCAGGGCGAGATCGAGCTGCGCCAAAAGGAAACCTTTGGCCCGCTGATGCTCCGCCGCCGGAGCGGGGAGGGCGCTTGACCAACCACGATCCCCTCGCTCCCGATCAGGCGCTGCGCATCCTTGAAGCGCTGCTCTTCGCCTCGGCCGAGCCGCTGACGGCGGCCCAGCTGGGCGCGCATCTGCCCCAAGGCGCCAATGTCGAGGCCGCAATCGATCAGCTTGCCCGCCATTATGCCGGCCGCGGCGTCAATCTCGTCCGCCGCGGTGACGCCTACGCCTTTCGCACCGCGCCCGATCTGTCCTTCCTGCTCCGCGCCGTGCAGGAGGAGAGCCGCACCCTGTCGCGCGCCGCGCTCGAAACCCTTGCGATCATTGCCTATCACCAGCCCGCCACCCGCGCCGAGATCGAGAAAATCCGCGGCGTCGCCGTTGGCAAGGGCACCATGGACATCCTGCTCGAAACCGGCTGGATTCGCCTGCGCGGCCGCCGCCGGGTTCCCGGTCGCCCCGTGACCTATGGCACCACACCAGCCTTTCTCGACCATTTCGGGCTGGAAAGCCTCGCCGATCTACCTGGCATCGAAGACCTCAAGGGGGCAGGGCTGCTGGTTTCGCGCCCGCCAACTTCGCTGCGCCTGCCCTTTGATGGCCCGTTGCACGAGGATGAAGATCCGCTGCAAGACCTCGATTCTGCTGAGCAATAGTCGCCTGCGGCGTTGCGGGGTGTGCAATCAGCAACACGTTCTTGTGTTTGCCCGCGATTAAACCTATTTCTCGCTATATCTGTCAGGCTATCGCGATGGACGTAGTTCAAGGGAGATTGATATGCACGCGCCAGGAATTTGGGGCATCCTCGTTGTGGCCGTTGTGGTCATCCTGTTGTTTGGCCGTGGCAAGATTTCCGGCATGATGGGTGAAGTCGCCAGCGGCATCAAAGCCTTCCAGAAAGGCATGCGCGACGACGATGACAAGCCGGTCAACCGGGTCACCACCACCGCTGATATCGAAGCCCGCGAAGCCGAAAAGACCCGCGAGCTCTAAGGTCCCGGTATCGGGTCCGTTTAGACGACGCGTTCGTAGGCAAGGATACTTATATGCTCGGCTTGGGCTGGACAGAGATGCTGGTCATCGGGGTCGTGGCGTTGATCGTCATTGGCCCCAAGGACCTGCCCGTAGTGATGCAGCGCGTCGGCAAGATCGTCGGCCAGATCCGTCGCATGGGCAACGAGTTCCAGCGCGAGATCAACAAGACGACGGGGCTCGACGAGGTGCGGAATTTGCGCAACTCCATCACCGCGCCGCTTAAAAAGACCAGCGAAGAAATCCGGCGTGAGTTCAACGCCATGACCCCGACCGGGCCAAAGCCCAGCGGGATCATCAAGCCTGCCGATCCGGCGGCCGAAAGCGTGGTCGACGAGATACGCGCTGCCGCTGGCATCCAAACGCCCGCCGCCGAGGCGACTGCTTCGGCGCCCGCTCCGCTCCCTCCCGCTCAGATTGTTGAGGCGCCCGTGCAAGCCACCCCAGCCCCTACCGCGCCGGTCACCACCACCGAACTCGCGCCCCTCAATGCTCCGGCCACGCCCAAGACGCGCAAGCCGCGCACCAAGAAGTCGGCATCTGAGGGCGAAGTGCCCGATGCTCTGCCCACCGAGCCTGCCGATTCGCCGGCGGCCCCTACGCCCCGCCAGCCGCGCAAGCGCTCCAAGAAACCGAGCGAAACCGAACAAGTGCCCGCGCTTCCCGGCGAGCCTGCCGATAGCCCGGCAGCTCCAACGCCGCTTGAGAACAGCTGATGGCCGACGAGAAGCTCAAGATCGAAGGCACGACACCCGAGCCTGAAGACGAGCTGGCGGGCAGCGAAGCCCCGCTGCTCGAGCATCTGGTCGAGCTGCGCAAGCGCCTGATCTATTCGGCGATCGCCGTGGTCGCCCTGATGATGCTGTGCTTCGTGTTTGCCGGCAACATCTTCGACGTTCTGCTTGGGCCCTATCGCTCGATCTATTCCGATCCCGGCGATCTGGAGCTGATCTATACCGCGCCCCAGGAATTCTTCTTCACCCAGCTGAACCTCGCGCTGTTCGGTGCCATTTTCCTGGGCTTCCCGTTTATCGCCAGCCAGATCTACATGTTCGTGGCGCCCGGCCTCTACAAGCATGAGCGCCGCGCCTTTATCCCTTATCTCATTGCCACGCCCATCTTCTTCATTCTGGGCGCCTGCATGGTGTATTTCGTTGTGCTGCCCATGGCGCTGCACTTCTTTGCCGGCATGCAGACCGATGAGATCCGCATGCTCACCAGCGTGTCGGAATATCTTGGGCTAGCCATGACGCTGATCCTGGCTTTCGGCGTTTGCTTCCAGTTGCCCGTGGTGTTGACGCTCCTGGCTCAGATCGATCTGGTCCATGTCGACATGCTCAAGAAGGGCCGCCGCTACGCCATTGTCGGCATCCTGATCTTTGCTGCCTTCATCACCCCGCCAGATCCGATTTCCCAGATCGGTCTTGCCGTGCCCATGTACCTGCTCTACGAGCTTTCGATCATGTCAGTGCGCATGATCGAGCGGCGCCGCGCTGCGGCCGAAGCGGCTCGGGCAAGCGGACTGTCGTCCTGATCGCCGGCAACTGACCGACCCGCTTGGGGCCTGCCTGCCGCATCTGCTGGCGGCTGGCCTCCGCGTCCCGAAAACCCTTGAAGAGGTGGGGTGCAACCCCTCTAGCCATGTTCGATATCAAATGGATCCGCGCCAATCCCGAAGCCTTTGATGCCGGCATGTCGCGCCGCAAGGGCGTGCCTGTGCGCGCGGCCGATCTCTTGGCCATTGATGATCGCCGCCGCGACATCATCACCCGCCTCAATGACGCGCAGGAAAAGCGCAACACCCTGTCCAAGCAGATCGGCCAGGCCAAGGCACAAAAGGACGAAGCCAAGGCCGCCGCGCTGATGGCCGAGGTCGCCGGCCTCAAGGAGTTCATCCCTCAGGGCGAAGCCGAAGAGCGCGCCGTTGAGCTTGAGCTTCGCAACGCACTGTCGGTGCTGCCCAACCTCGTCTTCGAGGATGTGCCCGATGGGACCGACGAAACCGGCAATGTCGAATATTTCGGCCGCAACGGCACCGCCGAAACCGCTGCGCAGGTGCGTGCGCCAAAGCCGAGCCTGAGCTTTGCCCCCAAGGAGCATTTTGAGCTCGGCGAAGCCATGGGCGCTATGGACTTTGAAACCGCCGCCAAGCTCTCGGGCAGCCGCTTTGTTGTCCTCAAGGGCCAGCTCGCCCGCCTGGAACGCGCCCTCGGTCAGTTCATGCTCGATCTGCACACCACCGAGCATGGCTACCTCGAAGTGCAGCCGCCCTTGCTGGTCAAGGACGAGGCGCTGTTTGGCACCAACCAGCTGCCCAAATTCGAGGAAGACCTGTTCTTCACCCCGCATGGCGACAGCCGCCTGGCCCTCATCCCCACCGCCGAAGTGCCGCTCACCAATCTCGTGCGCGAAGCGATCCTCAGCGAGGAAGAACTGCCCCTGCGCTTCACCGCGCTCACCCCGTGCTTCCGCTCCGAAGCGGGCTCGGCGGGTCGCGACACCCGTGGCATGCTGCGCCAGCACCAGTTCAACAAGGTCGAACTCGTTTCGATCACCACGCCCGAAACCTCGGTCGACGAGCACGAGCGCATGCTGGGCTGTGCCGAAACCGTGTTGCAGCGCCTCGGCCTGCATTACCGCGTCATGAACCTGTGCACCGGCGATATCGGCTTTGGCGCCAAGCGCACCTATGACCTTGAAGTCTGGTTGCCCGGCCAGAACACCTATCGCGAAATCTCCTCGGTTTCGGTCTGCGGTGATTTCCAGGCCCGCCGCATGGATGCCCGTTATCGTCCCGCCGGCGAAAAGCAGGCGCCGCGCTTCGTTCATACCCTCAATGGGTCGGGCACGGCCGTGGGCCGCTGTCTTATTGCCGTCATGGAAAACTATCAGCAGGAAGATGGCACCATTGCCATTCCCGCTGTGCTCCAGCCCTATATGGGCGGCCTCACCACGATCGGACGCTCATAATGGCCTTGCGCATCCTCATCACCAATGACGACGGTGTGGATGCGCCGGGCATCGAAGTGATGACCGCCATCGCCCGCGAACTGAGCGACGATGTCTGGATCGTCGCGCCCGACGGCAACCAGAGCGGGGCAGGGCACCGCTTCACGCTCGGGCGCGAACTCAGCATCGACGAGCGCGGGCCCCGCCGCTTTGCCGTGGTCGGTGGCTCGCCTGCCGATTGTGTCGTGGCCGGCATGACCCACCTCCTGGGCGATCACCCCGCCGACCTCGTTCTTTCCGGCGTCAATGCCGGCCAGAACCTGGGGGACATCATCAATTGTTCGGGCACCGCCGGCGGGGCGCGCGAAGGCGCGCTGCAGGGGGCAGTCGGCATCGCCATGAGCCAGGCCATCAATTACGAGCAGGGCCACGCCATCGATTGGTCCAATGCCCGCCGCTATGGCGCCGCTGCCGCCCGGGCAATTCTCGCTGCGTCCCCGCCGCGCGATATCTATTACAACGTCAACTTTCCCACCTGCGCCCCCGATGCGGTCAGCGGCCTCGCCGTGGTGCGCCATCAGCGCTTTTCGCGCTCGCCCTTCCGCTATTACGCCAGCGACAATCCCGGCAAGTTCTTCGTCGCCATTCCCGAAACCCCCATGCCCTTGGATCCAGCCGCCGATTTCGAGCAGCTGCGCCAAGGCCATGCGGTCACCGTAACCCCACTGGGCCTGCAGCAAACCGACACCGCCGAATTGTTGCGCATCGCCGGAACGCTGACGCTGGCCCAAGGCTGAGCGGCCTTTCCGCGCCTTAACCTTACCGAACACAAAACCCGTGCGGATTTTATGCAAATCGCGACGGCTTTAAACTCGTCTTTACCTTACCGGCCTAGATTCAAACTCGTGTTGAGTAGCCGCGTACGGATGAGAATAATGAGTACACGCGTATCCCGCCGGGCCTTAAAGAATGCCGTCGCGATCGGAGGCCTTGTGGTCGGTGCGGTTGCGCTTTCTGGCTGTTCGAGCCTGGGTAGTCGCAGCTTTGGTGACTCGACGGTCACCAGTTCTGTGGGCCAGTCCTCGCCGGCTTCGCTCAACCAGCCCATGCCATCGAGCTTGGGCGCGTCCACCCGGGTTGCCGAAGGCTCGTTCGTGCCCCCCGCTAATGTTAGCGGCGGTGGCGGCGGCTGGAATTCGCCTCCCTCAGGCTACCCACAACCGATGACCGCAATGGCGCCGGTTGCGCCGACGGGCTCGATGCCGTCCGTGCAGTCCCAAGACCTTCCAGTACTGAGTTCACAGTCTTCAATGGGAACACAACCCGCCATGCAAGCCCAGACCAGCCTTGCCCCCGTCGCTCCCCTTCCTCCCGCCGTTGCCATGGGCGCTCCGCCGTCCAACCTTGCAGCCCAGCGGCCTCAGATGGCTGCCACTCCGGCCCCAACGGCTCCCGCCGCCAGTGCCAATGGCGCCTACACCCACACCATTGCCAGCGGCGAGTCGCTCTACACCATCGCCCGTCGCTATGACGTGACCACCCAGGCCCTGGTGCAGGCCAATGGACTGTCCTCGCCCGACAAGATCGTTGTGGGCCAGGCCGTGATCATTCCGGGCCGCTCGGATCTGGCCAAGCCAGCCGCTCCGGTGACCCAGCTGGCCAGCGCTGCACCGACTGCCGCGCCTGCCGCCACCACCATCGCCACCACCATCGCCACTCTGCCCACGACGCCGACTCCAACGGCTGCGGCACCCGCCGCTCCGAGCCAGCCCGCGGCGGCACCGGCAGCGCCCACCAAGACGGCCACGGCTCCGGCGCCCGCCGCCGAGCCGGCCATGTCGGGCAATGACAAGTTCCGCTGGCCCGTCACCGGTCGCGTCCTCACCGATTTTGCCTCGTCCAAGGGCACGGGCATCAATATCGAGGCCTCCGAAGGCAGCGCTGTCGCCGCCGCCGAAAATGGCACCGTCATTTATGTCGGCTCGGGCGTCGAGGGTTATGGCAATCTGATCCTGATCCGCCACCCCAATGGCTATGTCTCGGCCTATGCGCACCTCAAGTCGATGAGCGTTGCCAAGGGTGCCGTGGTCAATCGCGGCGACACCATCGGTGCCGCCGGCATGTCGGGCTCGGTGTCCAAGCCCCAGCTCCACTTCGAGCTGCGCAAGGGCGCAACCCCGGTCGATCCGATGCCGCTGCTCGCCAGCTAGGCATCGCCTGACATCTTCGGAGACTGCTTGAAGGGCAGGGCGGTTTATACCGCCTTGCCCATTTCTCCAGCCAGCGTCCGCACCAGCTGGATCGCCACGCGGCCTGACCGCGCCCCGCGCGTCGCCGACCATTCGATCGCCCGCGCCCGCAACGTTTCCTCGTCGATGTCGAGCCCGTAATGCTCGGCATAGGTTTTGACCATGAGGAGGAACGTGGGCTGGTCGCAATTGTGGAACCCCAGCCACAGTCCGAATCGATCCGACAGCGACACCTTCTCTTCCACCGCTTCTCCCGGCGTGATCGCGGTGGCGCGCTCGTTCTCGATCATGTCGCGTGGCATCAGGTGCCGCCGGTTCGAGGTGGCATAGAACAGCACATTGTCCGGCCGCCCCTCAAGCCCGCCATCCAGAATGGTCTTGAGCGACTTGTAGGAGGTTTCCCCGCTGTCAAAGCTGAGGTCATCGCAAAAGACGATGAACCGCCCCTCGGCATTAGCGATCCGCCGCATCAGCACCGGCAACGATTCCAAATCCTCGCGCGCAATCTCGATCAGCACCACCCGCAGGAAGCCCCCATCGGTTCGCTCGACAATGTCGGCGTGAATGGCCTTGACCAGCGAGCTCTTGCCCATGCCCCGCGCGCCCCAGAGCAGCGCATTATTGGCCCCATGCCCGCGCGCAAACTGCTCGGTATTGCGCAACAGGATATCCTGCACCGCATCGATTCCCTTGAGCATGGCCAGCGGCACCCGGCTTACCCGCGGCACCGGCATCAACTGCCCGGCAGCACCGTCCCAGTGGAATGCCGAAGCGCTCGCCAACACCGCCGCCTGGTCGACGCCTGCATCCTTTGGCTGTAAGGCTTGGGCGATCCGGGCGAGGGACTGGGCGATCTCGGCGAGATAGTCTTGGCTGGTCAACGGGGCTTCCTTTGTTGTTGCCGCGGCAATGTGTGACTCCCGGATTGCCTTTGCAATGGAAGGGGGCCGCGGGTATACTCCGCGCGATTTTGATCCGGGCGCAAGTGCTGCAGCCTAGATTTGCGTCCAGTCGCGCCCTACATGCCAATCGGCTAGGCGCCCGTTCTCCAGCAAAGCCAAAAAAGAAAACCTAAAGGAGCTCGCCGATGTTTGTTACGCCCGCTTTTGCCCAGGCGGCAGGCGCCCCCGTCGCCGGTGGTGGAATTCAGGACATCATCATCCAGATGATGCCCATTCTGCTGCTCGTGGTGATTTTCTGGCTGCTGATCTTCCGCCCCCAGCAGAAGCGCCTCAAGGCGCAGCGCGAAATGCTCTCGGCGATCCGTCGTGGCGATACCGTTGTGACCACTGGCGGCATCATCGGCAAGGTCACCAAGGCCGTTGACGGCGAAGACCTCGAAGTCGAGATCGCCCAGGGCGTCAAGGTCAAGCTGGTGCGCGGCATGGTTGCCGATGTTCGCACCAAAGCCGAGCCCGTCAACGACAACAAGCCTGTCGTCTAAGCAGGATCATGCCGGGGCTCTGCCCCGGTTTTTTCGTCTCTAGGACACCTGATGCAGTTCTCGCCCGTTCGTACCGCTATCATCGTCATTGTTGCCCTGATGGGCATTCTCTTTGCCGTGCCGAGCTTCTTGCCGGACAATGTGAGGGAGAACTGGCCCGGCTGGCTGCCGAAGCAGACCGTGGTGCTGGGGCTCGATCTGCAGGGCGGCTCGCACCTGCTGCTCCAGGTCAACGAACAAGGCATCGTGTCCGAACGGCTGCAAAGCCTGCGCCGTGATGTGCGCAACGTCCTGGCCAATCAGAACGGCATCGGCAATCTCATCACCACCGATGCCGCCAACAACAGCCTCGTCATCGAGCTGACCGACCCCAGCCAGCTCGAAGCGGCGCGCAACGCCCTCCAGGGCCTGCAGAACACCGTCAGCAATTCCATGTTCGCGGCCGGCGGCGTCAACGAACTCGCCTTTGGCGAAAGCCCCGACGGCAAGCTCACCGTTTCGCTAACCCGCGAAGGCATCGCCGAGCGCACCTCTTCGCTCGTGTCCCAGTCCATCGAAGTCATTCGCAACCGCATCGACGAGCTTGGCACCACCGAGCCCTCCATCCAGCGCCAGGGCACCAATCGCGTTCTTGTCCAGGTTCCCGGCTTCGGCGATAGCGAGCGCCTCAAGAACCTCATATCCCAGACCGCGCGCCTGACCTTCCACATGGTCTATCCCGGCCTGACTGCTGCCCAGGCGGAAGCCCAGGGCCTGCCCGCCGGCACCATGATCCTGCCCAGCCAGGATGGCGGCGCCGAGCTGATCTTTGAAGACGTGGCCCTTGGCGGCGAGTCGCTCGTTGATGCCCAGCCCAGCTACGACCAGCAGCGCGGCATTCCGGTCGTTTCCTTCCGCTTCGATACCAATGGCGCCCTGACCTTTGGCCAGATCACTTCGGCCAATGTCGGCCAGCGCTTTGCCATCGTGCTCGATGAGCAGGTCATCACCGCGCCCGTGATCCAGCAGCCGATCACCGGCGGCACCGGCCAGATTTCGGGCAGCTTCACCACCCAGAGCGCCAGCGATCTTGCCGTGCTGCTGCGCGCCGGCGCCTTGCCCGCCTCGCTCGATGTGGTCGAAGAGCGCACCGTTGACGCCAGCCTTGGCGCCGACTCCATCCGCTCGGGCCTGACCGCCGGTATTGTCGCCGCCGTCCTCGTCATCACTTTCATGGTGATCGCCTATGGGCTGTTCGGGGTATTCGCCAACATCTCGCTGATCCTCAACATCGTCCTGATCTTTGGTGCCCTGTCCATGCTCGGCGCCACGCTGACGCTGCCCGGCATCGCCGGCATCGTGCTGACCATCGGCATGGCCGTGGACGCCAACGTGCTTATCTACGAGCGCATGCGCGAAGAAATGAAAGCGGGTAAAACCCCGCTGCAGGCCATCAATGCCGGCTTCGAGCGCGCCTGGGGCACCATCGTTGACTCGCACCTGACCCAGCTCGTTGCCGCCGTGGTGCTCTATTTCCTCGGCTCGGGTCCCGTGCAGGGCTTTGCGGTTACCCTCGCGCTCGGCATCGTGACCTCGCTCTTTACCTCCTACACGGTCACGCTGTACTTCGTGCGGCTGTGGTACAACTGGCGTCGCCCCAAGACCCTCAAGATCCAGCACTTCCGCTTCATTCCGGACGGCACCAAGATCCCGTTCATGAAGATCTCGCGCTATGTGATCGCCTTCTCGCTGGTCGCTTCGGTGCTGTCGCTGGGCTCGGCCTATTTCAAGGGCTTCAATCTCGGCATCGACTTCGTGGGCGGCACCGCGATCGAAATCCAGCATGTCGGCGGCCCCGCCGATGTTGGGCAGGTGCGCGAGCTGCTTGAGGGCCTGGGCCTCGGCGAAGTGCAGGTGCAGGGCTTTGGCACGCCCGAGGACGTGCTGGTGCGCGTCCAGGCCCAGGAAGGCGGCCAGGATGCCGATCAGGTCGCCGTTCAGAAGGTCGTCGACGCCCTCGCCACCGAGAACTACGAAGTGCGCCGCACCGAAGCGGTGAGCGGCACCGTCTCGAGCGAATTGGCCTGGAAGGGCACGATCGCCGTGATCATCGCGCTCGTGGCCATCCTGTTCTATCTCTGGTTCCGCTTCGAATGGCAGTTCGCCATGGCCGCGGTCACGACCACCACGCACGACATCATCATGACCATCGGTCTGTTCTCCATTACCGGATTGGAGTTCAATCTGACCTCCATCGCGGCGGTGTTGACCCTGGTGGGTCTGTCGCTCAACGAAACCGTGGTGATCTCGGACCGGGTCCGCGAGAACATGCGCAAGTACAAGAGCATGCCCATGCCTGAACTGATTGATCTGTCGATCAACCAGACCATCGTGCGCACCTCGCTCACCCAGTTCACCGTGTTCCTGGCGCTCATTCCACTGGTGCTGTTTGGCGGCGAAGTGATCCGCTCCTTCACCATCGCCATGACCTTCGGTTCGCTGGTGGGCATGTATTCTTCGATCATCGTTGCCGGCCCAATCCTGATCAATTTCGGCCTCAAGTCCCGGGCTGAGCGCACCGATCTGGCCGAAAAGAAGCCCGTCGACGAGCCGGCTGTCTGAGGCCATGTCGGAGGAAGGGCGCGGCAGCGGCTTTTACCCGCAGCAGGTCGGCATTGATGCCTATGGCAAGGGCGGCTTCCGCTTTGCCGACCTGTCCCATCGCGGCTCGCTCCTCTGCCTGCCCACGGGCATGCACGCCTGGGACGTCACCGAGCCCGGTGACATCACGCTCGAAAGCCTCGCTCCGGTTTTTGCCGCGGCCGACGCCATCGATGTTCTGCTGATCGGGTTGGGCTTTGACATTTTCGGGCTGCCCCGCGGCATCCGCGAAGCCCTGCGCGAGCGTGGCATCATCGTGGAGGCCATCGCCACCGGGGGCGCGGTGCGCACCTATAATGTGCTCCTCGCCGAGCAACGCGCCGTTGGCGCCGCGCTGCTGGCCGTCGACCGGGTCCGGTGATGGCACAGGCCCAGGCGACTGGCAGCAATCAAAGCTTCAGGCATGCCGCCACGAGCCTGCGCGAACTCGATCGCGACCGCTATCTCTCGACCCTGGTGCTGGGCGAGCACCGCGACCCCGTCACCGCGCTTTATGCCTTCAGCGCCGAAGTCGCCGCCATTCGTGAGCGCGTCTCCAATCCCGCGCCCGGCGAAATTCGTCTGCAATGGTGGAACGACGCCCTGGGCGGCGAGGGTCATGGCGAGCTCCGGCAAAACCCCGTTGCCGATGCGCTGCTCCAAACCGTGGAGCGCTACGCCATCCCCGCCGGCACCCTGCAGCGCCTCCTCGGCGCGCGGCGCTTCGATCTCTACGACGATCCGATGCCGGACCTCGAAAGCTTCGAGGGTTATGCCGGCGAAACCGCTTCCACGCTCTATCAGCTCGCGGCGATGATCCTCAACAACGGCCAACTGGTCGAGCCTGGCGATGCCGCCGGCCATCTCGGCGTCGCCCACGCCCTGATCGGCCACCGCCGCGCCTTTGGCGTCCTCGCCCGGCAAGGGCGCATCATGCTGCCCTGGACCATATTTGCCGCCAACGGTGTGCGCGAAAGCGAGATCTTCACCGGCACCGAAAGCGAAGGCCTCGCCGCCGCCCTTGGCCAGATCGCCGAACTCGCCGCCGACCACCTCGCCAAGGCCGAGGCCGCCATCGCCGCGTTGCCCGGCAATCTGCGCCCCGCCTTCGCCCCGCTCACCACGCTGCGCGCCCAGCTCGAGCGCATCAACAGCTCGGGGGAGGGCCTCTTCGCCATTCTCCCTGACTTGCCCGACTGGCAGAAAATCGCCCGCCTCTCCTGGTGGACATTCCGCAACCGCTAAGCGCCCCTGCGGCCGGGCGGACTTCCGAGGCCGCCCCACCCACTAGCTGTCACCCCGGCCTTGAGCCGCGGCCCATCCCGAGATGGCGGTGCCTAAGCACGACGCGCGGCTACTCCCGCTCCCCGCCAAACGCCACAAACTCGCCGCGGAAGCCCCGACCATCTCACCGGCATAATCCAGCTGTGAGCGCACCGCGATCCGCGCCACTCCCTTGCGCGCCAGCATGCGGGTAAACGCCGCCCAGTCGCCATCCAGCGTTGCCGTTGCCGTGAACTCTCCGGCAATGGGGCGCAAATATTCCATGCTGTTACGCTGGATCACCAGCCGGCTCGGCAACCCCTGCGCAGTCACCCTCACATGCACCAGCGACCAGGCCGCAAGCGTCGCCAGCGCCGAAGCGCTGCCGCCAAACACCGTATCGCGGTGATTGATATTGGGCGCGAGTGGCGCGCCCAAAGTCACGGCTTCGGCGCTGCTCGAGACCACCTGCACGCCCATTCCCCGCGACAGCGGGATATGCTCATGCAGATAAGCTTCGAGCGCGCCGCCCGTCATGCCCAGCTCTTGAGATCGTCCAGCGCCCGCGCCGTGATCATGCGCCGCTTGGCGATCACCTTGTCATTGCCGCGCCAGCGCCCCGCGCCCTCGGGCTTGGTCACCGTCACTTCCGGGAACAGCCCGAAATTGACGTTCATCGGCTGGAAGCTGCGCGCCCCGCTATAGCCCTCGGCTTCAAGGTGCCCGCCCGTGATATGGCCGAGCAGCGCGCCCAGTGCCGTGGTGATCGGGGGCGGGGGCAGGGTGTCGCCACGCGCTTCGGCCGCCGCCATGCGGCCGGCCACCAGCCCGATCGCGGCGCTTTCCACATAGCCTTCAACGCCCGTCACCTGGCCGGCAAAGCGCAGCCGCGGATCAGCCTTGAGCTTGAGATCGGCGCCCAGCACCTTGGGGGAATTAAGGAAAGTGTTGCGGTGCAGGCCGCCGAGACGCGCGAACTGCGCGTTCTCGAGCCCCGGGATCATGCGGAAGATCTCGGCCTGGATGCCATAGCGCATCTTGGTCTGGAACCCGACCATGTTCCACAGCGTGCCCAGCGCATTGTCCTGCCGCAGCTGCACGATCGCATAGGGCTTGACCGTGGGGTTGCGCGGATTGGTCAAACCGACCGGCTTCATCGGCCCATGCCGCAGCGTTTCGCGCCCCCGCTCGGCCATCACTTCGATGGGCAGGCAGCCATCGAAATAGGGCACCTTCTCCCAGTCCTTGAACTCATGCAGCGGCGCTTCGATCAGCGCATCGACGAACCGGTTATACTGCTCCTGGTCCATCGGGCAGTTAAGGTAGTCCGCCCCGGTGCCGCCCGGGCCCGCCTTGTCATAGCGCGACTGCGCCCAGACAATGTCCTGGTTGATGCTGTCGTAGTGCACGATGGGCGCAATGGCGTCGAAAAACGCCAGCGCATCCTCACCCGTCAACTCCAGCACCGCTTCCGCCAGCGCCGGGGAGGTGAGGGGGCCGGTCGCCACGATCACATTGCGCCAGTCCGCTGGCGGCAAGCCGGCGACTTCCTCGCGCTCGATGGAAATATTGGGGTGGCTCTCGATCGCCTTGGTCACCTCGGCCGAAAAGCCGTGCCGGTCCACCGCCAGCGCACCGCCGGCCGGCAGCTTGTGCTGGTCGGCCGCCTGCATGATCAGCGAGCCGCAGCGCCGCATCTCTTCATGCAACAGCCCCACGGCATTCTGCTCATGGTCGTCCGAGCGGAAGCTGTTGGAACACACGAGCTCCGCCAGGCTCTCGGTCTGGTGGGCATCGGTGGGGCGCACCGGGCGCATTTCGTGGACGATGACGCGCGCGCCGGCCTGTGCCGCCTGCCAGGCAGCTTCGGAGCCGGCCAGACCGCCGCCAATGATATGGATAGGTTCTGATGAGGACATGAGCGCCCATAACAAGGCCGCTGCGTCAGCGCAACTGCCGCGTCTCGCAGCCGGGCTGCCGTCTGCTCAAATGCGCTTGAGCACTTGTTCAGAAGGCGTTCATCGCGGTGAACGGCAATCCTGCTTTGCCCTATTGCTGGGCGAATCTTTGCAGCTGATTGTCAAGCGAGCAGGCTCGCCTGAACAGCAATACACCCGCATCTCACAGAGAAGCGGGTGTTCGGTCTATGTCAAACCTGAGGCTTGGGCAGTAATGCTTAAAGCGTGCTGGCATGATCGCGGGCAACACGGGTGATATCGGTACGCGAAATACCCAGATCGTTCAGCTGACGATTGTCGAGAGCGGTAAGCTCACGGACGGTCTGCTGGTAAGCGGCCCACTTCTTGAAAGTCTTGCGGATGTCCATTCGATTTCTCCTTGCGTCTACGCCGATATATCTAGGCCATTGCGCACGACACTTGCAGTGGGTGATTGGTCAAACGAGCCATGCACGCCAAGCGCGGCTTTAACCACCGCCGTTCATTTCCGGTTAAAGCTCCGGTCAGAAATAAGGCCGCGGGATGGAGATCCCACGGCCGGTGCTTATTTCTGCGCTTGGCGTGTTCAGCGGTCGAACAGCCCGCGCGTCATTTTGTTGAACTCCGGCCCGCAAAGCCCCAGCGGATCAGGCTCTCGCCGGCAGGGGAGGTTGATTTCCCGGCGGTCCTGCTTGATCTCGACGGGGCGCTTGATGCACCAGACGGCACGCACGAACATGGCCCGTGCTCCTGTTCCAAATCGCGACAAACCCAAGCATGCCGAGCTTCGCTGCCACCTTCCACTGCTCATCGGGCAGGCGCGACATGCGCCCCCCGCATAGCTGGCTACTCCGCCGCCCGCCGCGCCGTGGCCGGCCGCCGCTCCATCACCTGCTTGAGGAATGTACCGGTATGCGAAGGCGGGCTCGCCGCCACCTCTTCGGGCGTGCCTTGCGCCACGATCTCGCCGCCGCCATCGCCCCCTTCGGGGCCTAAGTCGATCACCCAGTCGGCCGTCTTGATAACTTCGAGATTGTGCTCGATGACCACCACCGTATTGCCGGTATCCACCAGCTCATGCAGCACATCGAGCAGCTTGGCGACATCATGGAAATGCAGCCCCGTCGTCGGCTCGTCCAGCATATACAGCGTTCGCCCGGTTGCCCGCTTGGACAGCTCCTTGGAGAGCTTGACGCGCTGCGCCTCGCCCCCTGACAGCGTCGTTGCCGGTTGCCCGACCTTCACATAGCCCAGCCCCACCCGCTGCAGCGTCGTGAACTTGTCGCGGATTGTCGGCACCGCGGAAAAGAACTCCACCGCCTCGTCGATGGTCATGTCGAGCACATCCGAAATGGACTTGCCCTTGAACTGCACCTCAAGCGTTTCGCGGTTGTAGCGCTTGCCCTTGCACACATCGCAAGTGACATAAACATCGGGCAGGAAGTGCATCTCGATCTTGAGCACCCCGTCGCCCTCGCACTTCTCGCAGCGCCCGCCCTTGACGTTGAACGAGAACCGCCCCGGCCCATAGCCGCGCGTCTTGGCTTCCGGCAGGCCGGCAAACCATTCGCGTAACGGCGTGAACGCGCCGGTATAGGTCGCCGGATTGGAGCGCGGCGTGCGCCCGATGGGGGACTGGTCGATGTCGATGACCTTGTCGAGATGCTCGAGCCCGGTTAGGGATTTGTGCGGCGCCGGCATCACCCGTGCCCCGTTGAGGCGCCGCGCGATAGCGGTATACATGGTGTCGATCATCAGGGTCGACTTGCCGCCGCCCGACACCCCGGTAATGGCCACGAACATGCCGAGCGGCACATCCACATCCACATCCTTGAGGTTGTTGCCCGTGGCGCCGCGCACCGACAGATACTTGCCGGTCTTGCCCTCGCGGCGCTCGGCCGGAATGGCAATGCCCATGCGGCCCGACAGATATTTGCCGGTGAGGCTGTCCTCATGCGCCAGGATCTGGTCGGGCGTGCCTTCGGCCACGATATGGCCGCCATGCACCCCGGCACCCGGCCCGATATCGACCACATAGTCGGCCGTCAGGATTGCATCCTCGTCATGCTCCACCACGATCACGGTATTGCCGAGGTCGCGCAGCCGCCGCAGCGTATCGAGCAGGCGCGCATTGTCGCGCTGGTGCAGCCCGATCGAGGGCTCGTCGAGCACATACAGCACGCCCGTCAGCCCCGAGCCGATCTGGCTCGCGAGGCGAATGCGCTGCGATTCCCCGCCCGACAGCGTCCCCGAATTGCGCGACATGCTGAGGTAATCGAGCCCCACATCGATCAGGAAGGTCAGCCGGTCCCGGATTTCCTTGAGAATGCGCTCGCCGATCTGCTTCTGGCTCGGCGTCAGCTGCGCCATCAGCCCGGCAAACCACTCGTCCGAGGCGCGGATCGACATTTCGGTGACCTGCCCGATATGGAGCCCCGCAATCTTGACCGCCAGCGTTTCGGGCTTGAGCCGATACCCGTTGCAGGCCACGCATGGCGCCTGCGACATGTATTTTTCGATCTCCTCGCGCATCCCCGCGCTTTCGGTTTCCTTGTAGCGTCGCTCGAGGTTGCCGATCACCCCTTCAAAGGGCTTGGTGGTCTTGTATTGCCGCAAGCCGTCGTCATAAACGAACTCGATTGCCGTACGTCCGGTGCCATAGAGCACCGCCTGCCGCACCTCGTCGGGCAGGTCGGCCCAGGCGGTCCCGGTCGAGGCGCCGAAATGCTTGACCACCGCGCTCAGCGTTTGCAGGTAATAGGGCGCCGAGGTCTTGGCCCAGGGCAGCACCGCCCCGTCGCGCAGGCTGAGGCTTGAATCGGGCACGACCTGGCCCGGATCGATCTTCTGCTCGGTCCCCAGCCCGTCGCAAACCGGGCAGGCGCCGAACGGGTTGTTGAACGAAAACAGCCGCGGCTCGATCTCGGCAATGGTGAAACCGGAAACCGGGCAGGCAAACTTTTCCGAAAAGGTGATCTGGCGCGGCTTGCCGTTCTCGTCGGTTTCGTCGGCCAGTTCCACCAACGCGATGCCGTCGGCGAGCTTGAGCGCCGTTTCAAAGCTTTCCGCCAAGCGCCCGCTGAGGTCGGGGCCCACGACCACCCGGTCGATCACCGCCTCGATATCGTGCTTGAACTTCTTGTCGAGGGTAGGGGCATCCTCGAGCTCGAAATATTCGCCGTCGATCTTGACGCGCTGGAAGCCCTTGCGCCCCAGCTCCGCCAGTTCCTTCTTGAACTCGCCCTTGCGCCCACGCGCAATCGGCGCCAGCAGATAAAGCCGCGTGCCCTCGGGCAGCTCCAGCACCCGGTCCACCATTTGCGACACGGTCTGGGACTCGATCGGCAGCCCCGTGGCGGGCGAATAAGGAATGCCTACGCGAGCAAACAGCAGGCGCAGGTAATCGTAGATTTCCGTGACCGTGCCCACCGTCGAGCGCGGATTGCGCGAGGTGGTTTTCTGTTCGATGGAAATTGCGGGGGACAGCCCCTCGATATGCTCCACATCGGGCTTTTGCATCATTTCGAGAAACTGCCGCGCATAAGCGGACAGCGACTCTACATAGCGCCGCTGCCCTTCGGCATAGATGGTGTCAAAGGCCAGCGACGATTTGCCAGAGCCGGACAGGCCCGTCATCACGATCAGGCTGTCGCGCGGCAGCCGGACATCGATGCCCTTGAGATTGTGTTCGCGCGCGCCGCGCACCACGATTTCACGATTAAGGCTGGGATTGGGCATCACGATCCATGTTCATAAAGGCTGCGCCAGACAGGTGTCGGCATATAACGGCCGGACGGTCGGCGGGAACTCACAAATAGGGGCGCGCCACCGGGCAGGCAAGGCAAAGGGCCGGCATGGCGGCCTTGCACCCGCTGTCAACGCGCCCAACAAAGCCCCGGGGTCAAGCGCTCACCACTTTGGAGCCACTCCATCCCGCAGGTCTGCTGACACAGCGTGTCAGTAGCATCCCCATCGCGTACCTCTCGGGCGGCCCCTTCCGCCATCCTTGACTCGCCCCGCACTGAGAACATAAGATGAACGAAGTTAAAGGGCAATCCCCATCTACTGGGGTCCAGCGGTCAGGCGCAGCCGGCACAAACCGGTTCAAAACGCCAAAAAAGGCTGAGCGGCCGCGGTTTTGGGCGTTAAGTAGAACCCAAGCGGGCCGCAGGCCAAGCAAAGCGAAACGGAGCATGTCATGGCAGGCAGCGTCAACAAGGTCATTCTGGTAGGCAATCTGGGCAACGACCCCGAAGTGCGCAATCTTCCCAGCGGCGGCAAGGTGGTCAATCTGTCCATCGCCACCTCGGAAAACTGGAAAGACAAGAACACCGGCGAGCGGCGCGAAAAGACCGAATGGCACCGGGTGGTGATCTTTTCGGAAGGTCTGGCGCGTGTAGCCGAAAGTTACCTCAAAAAGGGCTCCAAGGTTTACATCGAAGGCCAGCTTCAAACCCGCAAATGGCAGGACCAAAGCGGCCAGGACAAATACTCCACCGAGATTGTGCTGCAGGGCTTCAACTCTAACCTTACGCTGCTCGACGGCCGCGGCGAGGGTGAAGGGGCAGGGGGCGGCGAGCCCGGCGGCTTCCGCGGCGCCCGCCAGTCCGACAATGGGGGCGGTGGCGGCGGCCGCCGTCCATCCCCGAGCGCCCCGGCCTTTGAGTCCGGCGGCATGGACGACGACATCCCGTTCTGAGGCCCGACGCCTCCATAAAAACCAGGAAAGTGGGTCGCTTCGGCGGCCCTTTTTTTTTGCCGTAAAGCCTTTCCGGCTTCAAAGGCATGAAGCGACAGCGGCGGCCCCGGCCCCGGGAAAAAGCCCCTTTATTGACTTTGCTCAATTTGCGGCACCCGCGACGGGCTAGTTTCACGGTGAAATGAGGCGTGCATGCCCGCACCATCCAAGAGTCGCCCAGACTTTGGCGCGGTGGCACCGAGCTGCCGATCTCCGTTTGCACGCAAGAGCCCTGACCGGAAGGAACCACCATGTTGACGTCCAAGGCATCTGCAGCTCTGCTCGTGACCGTCCTTGCGGGCTCGCTAACCCTGTCCCCGCTGGTGGTGGGGCAGGACAATGCCACCCCCGCCACCACGCAAGCCGCGCCTGAGGAGCCTGGTGGAGCGCGCCGCGCCATCCGCTGGGCGCAAGCCCATTTGCAGGAGATGGATGCCGCCATCACCGTTCTGGAGCAAAACACCGAACAACTCGCGGGCGACGCGCGCACCAAGGCCGAAGCGGAACTCGACAAGCTGCGCGCCGTGCGGGAGGAGTATCAGCGCTCCCTCGAGGAGGCGCTGGCCACCACGGACGCCAGGACCCGCGAGGAAACCGAGCGGCTGGGCAGCGCGCTCGCCACCCATTGGGACGACTTCGAGACCGATCTGGCCGCCTATTATGACGCCGCCAAGGCTGATCACGAACTTCGCCGCGCCGTATTCATCGCGCGGGCCGAGGCGCAGGAAGCCGCCTTCAGGCAGGAAATCGAGGACCTCGACCACTCGGTCGCCAATGCGGCTGCAGGCGCCAAGACCGGGCTCGACGCGCGCAAGGCAGCGCTGGAAGCCCGGCTGCAGGAAAGTCGCGAACAACTCGACCGGCTGGGCGCCGCGACCGACGCTTCCTGGCAGCAATTCGTCGATGGCCTGCACAATGCCCGCACGGCATTCCAGGCCGAGTTTGAGAAACACCAGTAAGCCATTGATCTATTTACAGGCCCTGCAGGCCCGTCGCGGTCGGCAGAACGGGAGATCGGCAGATGTGCACCGGCGCCAACTACACCACCAAAGACCATTATTTCGGCCGCAATCTCGATCTGGAGTTCTCCTATAACGAGACCGTCACAGTTACGCCGCGCAACTTCCCCTTCGAGTTCCGCAGAATGCCCAGGCTCGACACGCACCACGCCATCATCGGCATGGCGACCATCTCGGATGGCTATCCGCTGTACTACGACGCGACCAACGAGAAGGGGCTCAGCATGGCGGGGCTCAATTTCCCCGGTAATGCCGATTACAAGCCCGAAGCCCCCGGCCAGACCAATATCACGCCCTTCGAGTTCATCCCCTGGATCCTGGGCAAGTTCGAAACGGTGGACCAGGTCAAGGCCGAGCTGCGCGCGTTCAACCTCGTGGACATTTCGTTCAGCGAGGCCTTCCCGCTCTCGCCGCTGCACTGGATCATCTCGGACCGCAACAAGTCCATCACTGTGGAGTCGGTGCGCGACGGCTTGAAGGTCTACGACAACCCTATCGGCGTGCTCACCAATAACCCGACCTTTGACATCCAGTCCTTCAACCTCAACAACTTCATGCACCTGTCGCGCAATCCGCCCGAGCCGCATTTCTCGGACCAGCTCAGCTTCGACGTCTACAGCCGCGGCATGGGCGCGATCGGATTGCCCGGCGATCTGTCCTCGTCCTCCCGCTTCGTCAAGGCCGCCTTCACCAAGCTGAACGCGATTTCCGGGGACTCCGAGTCGGAATCGATCAGCCAGTTCTTCAAGATCTTGGAGTCGGTGGCCCAGCAGCGCGGCTGCGTGGACGTCGGCAACGGCAAATACGAGATCACCATCTACTCGTCGTGCTGCAACACCGACAAGGGCATCTATTACTACACGACCTACGAGAACAGCCAGGTCACCGGGGTCGACATGCGCAAGGAGGACCTCGACGGCTCCGCGCTTGCCGCCTATCCGCTGATCAAGGGCCAGCAGATCCAGATGCAGAACTGAGGTCTCGGCTGCCGGCCGGCGCCCAGAACTCCCGGGCGAATGGGGGCAACTTGTCGAGGCACTCGGCAAAGCTCGATTGATCCATGCTGCGCCACAGCACCGTCGCCACATCCTCGATGGCGCTCGGGGGCGAGATATTGTGGTTGGGCCGCAACTCCCGTACCTCCCGGCGCCATGCCGCGCGGTCCAGCACCGCCACCGGTTCCGCTTGCGGGTCCCAGTCCATCACAAACAAGGCCCGCAGCATTGGCGGCAGGATCTGCACGAACACGATCCCTTCCTCGAGCGTCAACCGTCGCCGGAACGCCAGCAACACCCCCTGCAGCATAGTATAGGCCTGATGCCGCGTCGTCAGACCCGCTTGCTCGGCAATTGCCGCCAGCAACGCATCGAACTCAGCCGAAGCCCGCCGGTATTCGTTTGGCACCGTCATCCGCATCCTCCTCTCAGCCGGTCACCAATCTGCCACCACTTGGCCGCGCGCGCACGCTGGCGGCGCCAATTCGCGCCCTCCTGACAAGACTTGTCCCGCGCGGCCCTTAAACCGCCAGCAGCAATCAACCAGGAGGCACGGAGATGAGTGAATTTGCGGATAAAACCGCCCTGGTCACCGGGGCCGGCTCGGGCATCGGGGAAGCGACGGCTCGCGCCCTGCACCGGGCGGGAGCGCGGGTGTTTGGTGGCGTGCACACGCTCGAACAGGCGCAGCGCCTGCAGCGCGAACTGCCGGGCATCGTTGCCGCGCCCTGCGACGTGCGGGACCCCGCTGCCGTCGAGCGCATGGTGGCGCAGGCCGTAGCGGCGTTCGGCCGCCTCGAGCTTTGCGTCAACTGTGTCGGCATCACCGGACCCGCGCCAACCCCCATTGCCGATTACGATCCGGCGGTTTGGGCCGAAGTCATCGCCACCGATCTCACCGGCATGTTCCATTGCCTCAAATACCAGGTCCCGGCGCTTGCGGCGGCTGGCACTGGGGCCATTGTCAACATGTCCTCGGCTAATGGCGTGGTCGGCATTCCCGGCATGGCTGCCTATACTGCAGCCAAGCACGGCGTCGTGGGTCTTACTCGCAGCGCTGCTCTGGAGCTCGCCAACACCGGCATTCGCGTCAACGCCCTCGCACCCGGCTATGTGGCCACGCCCAAAGTGCTCGCCGCCGGCGAAGATGCGCTGACCCTGTTCCGCCAAAGCCACCCGATGGGGCGGCTGGCCGAGCCCGAGGAAGTCGCCGAGTTCATCCTCTTCCTGCTGTCCCCGCGCAGCGCCTTTGCCACTGGCGGGGTTTACGCGCTGGATGGTGGCTACACCGCCCAATGACGCCGGAGCACATACGAAAAGGGCGACCACCCGGCCGCCCCTTGCAGTCATCCTTTGGGCTCAAAGACTATTTGCTGAACGGCACATTGGCGCGGATGCTTTCGCCAGTTTCAACATAAACCACGTTGAAGCCCACCGTGATCTCGTCCTGGTCGAGCGCAATATCGGCCGAGATATCGTATTCCTTGCCTTCTTCGTCCTGGTCGCGTTCGCGCAGGTTGAACAGCAGTCCCTTGCCGCGCTTTTGCCCCACGGCAATGCCCGAAAAAGCGGCGTTGGAGGTCATCGCCGCCTCGAACCGCCGCTGCGCGTCCACATAGGCGAGCGTGCCATTGATCGAGAGCACCTTGCCGGCCAGCGTGCAGCGCCCGCTATAATTGACCTTGTCGCTATTGCCCGTGCTGACCTTGAGCCGGCACACCACGGTTTCCGAGCGATCCCCGGTCAGCGTGCCGCGGCCGCGCCAATCCCCGATATAGGATTGGAGCAGGGCCACATCGGCCGGCGCAGCAAAGGCCGGCGCCGCACCAACAACGCCAGACAAGGCAAGACCCGCGAATGCCAGGGCACGCGCCACAGGCCCGAAATAGTTCATCCTAACCCTCCGAATGGAAAACTGCCCCCCGGCCACAGCGCCCGAGCTTAGCAAAACCCTGCTGCCGCGCGGCAAAATTCGCGACAATGTGAACAACCCAGATCCCACGCCAGCGAGCCAGCTACGAAACGATCGAGGACGGCGCCGCGCCGCGCGAAGCCGCTTCTCCGCTCGGATCATCGGGCGTCGATTCATGATCGGCCATGCGCACCTTGATCTTGCCCAGCGGGTGAAAGAACTTGCCGCCCGCGGCCAGCAAGGCCGGCAGGATGAACAGATCCCCGATCACGGCAAAGGCCAGCGTCGATACGAACAGCTTGCCGAACAGCGCTACCTGCGGCAGCTCCGAAAAGGTCACGATCACCACCCCGGCGCAGAGGATGATCGTCGTCGCGACGATCGCGCCGCCGATCCGGTCCAGCGTGTGCTTGACCGCCGCCAGGTGCTCCATGCCTTCCTCTCGTCGCGCATGCAGATAATGCGACAGGAAATGCACGGTGTCGTCCACCGCGATGCCAAAGGCGATGGTCAGCGCAATCACCGTGGTCAGTTGCAGCCCGGCGCCCGAGAAATACAGCCAGGCCTCCGTTCCCAGTACGGGAAAGAGGTTGGGAATGGCCGAAGCCAGCGCCACCCGGAAGCTCTGGAAGGCAAAGCCGATCAGCCCCAGATTGACCAGCACCGACAGCGTCAGGTCGAGCTGCAGCCCGCTCACGATCTGGTCGGTGGCAAAGGTCGTCATCACCCGGAACCCGCCGATTTCAGCGCCCTCGATCCCCGCCGCCCTCAGTTCCGCCGTCACATCGGTGACGAGGTCCTTGAGGGAATCCGAATCAAGGATCGTCGGCATAAACCCGGTCACCAGCGCCTGGGAGCCGTCGTCATTGATGAAGCGCCGCTTCATGAACGGACCCACCGCCTCAAACACCTCTTCGCGTGTAAAGCCCGCTTCGGTGTAATTGGTCAGGCTGGCGGCGGAGATGACCTTGTTCTCCCCTAGGTGGGCTTCCATGATCTCGTGCACGCGCCGGATGGTCTCGAAATCCTCGGGCGCAACATTGGGATCGTTCTGCTGCAGCGGCACCCGCACATAAAGCGGCGCCACCCCGCCCACGCCCTGGTCGATCTGCTGCGCCGCCGTGATCGCGCTGGATTCGCGCGCGGTGAAATCCTCGAAGGCAAAATGCGGCTTGATCAGGAAGTAGGGGACGAACAGGACGAGCGTGACCGCGATGGCGACGATTGAAACGAGTCGCCCATAGCGCCGCGCCAGAAACCAGCTCAGGGGCAGGGGAGCCGTCAGCACGAGGCTCGATCGCTTGGGTGCCTTGAAACCGAGCCGCAGCGAGAGCTTGAGCATCAGCGGCATGAAGGTCATCAGGCACACAAACAGCAGGAACGAGCCGATCGCCCCCGCGATGGAAAACTCGCGCACGCCCTGGCCTGGGGTCAGCGACAACGACGCAAAGCTCACCAGTGTCGTCAGCATGGTCAACGCCGCGGCCGGCCCCACCAGCTTGACCGTGGCATCCACCGCCTTGTTGGGCTCCATCCCGTCGTCGCGCCAAAAGGCTAGCCAGTTGAAAACGAAGAACATGGATTCGGCGAACGAGATCACCAGCACCAGCGTCGTCACCAGGATGGTGAGGAACGAGAACGAGCCGAAAAACAGCAGGATGATTCCCATCGTCCACATCACTGCCACAAACGGCGTGGCGGTGACGAGAATGGCTCCCGGCAGCGAGCGCAACGCGAGGAGCGCGATCAGCGATCCCAGCCCAAAGCCCCAGACGGTGAACTTGAGCTGGTCGCTAACCGCCGCGTTCAGCATTTCGGTGGTCCAGACCGGGGGGCCGGTCAGCTCCACCTGGATGTCTGCGTCCTGGTAAAGGGCGATGGTTTCGCGCAGGGAGGCGATCATCGCCTTTTCCCCGTTTTCCTGCACCGCATCGCGGTTGGGGAACATGATCAGCACCACGCCCGACAAATCGGGTGTGATCAGGTTGCGCATCATCGGGTCGTTCTGCTGCAGCTCGCTCAGCGCCGCCGCAACCTCCGCCGGTTCAGTCATCCCTTCAGGCACCGCCGGCACCGAGCCACCGCCGCCATCAGGCTTGCGCAGCGTAAAGGGCGACATCGTGCCCACTGCGTATTCGCTCAGCTCCATGTCGAAGGCCAACTCGCGCACCCGCTCGAGCACTTCCGGATCGGTCAGGCGAGGCGAGGTCACCAGCACATAGATGTCGTTTTCAAAGGTGCCGAAATTCTCCGACAGCCGCTGATAGGCGTCGTAATGCTCGCCCGAATCGGCAAACACCCGCAGCAGGTCCCCATCCACATTGGCGCGCGGAATTTGGCTGAACGCCAGGGCCGTAATCGCCAGCACGGCAAGCGCCACCGCCAGCGGATAGCGCAGTGTGGTCAAACCGATATGTTCAAGCCCAAAGCCGATGGAGCGGTCATGCGTCACCCGGGCCAGGGTGCGCTGGAGCAAAGCAGAAAAGGCCAAGACACCCGGTCTCCACGTATAAGGCGACGAATTGGCGCGATTTCTACGGCTTTGCGGCAGTTGCGTCCAGCAGCCACTGTAGTGCTGGGCGCAATGTTGTTGGTGTGTGCTTGGAAAAGCGCTGGCTTAACTTGCCAGGCTCTCGCGATGCAGGGCCAGCACCGCGTGCAGGTTTTGCGGCGCGCGGCCGGTAAACCGCTCCACCGTGTCGGCAACAATGGCGTGGTGACCCTCGGCAGCATCGCGGTCAAACGCCACCAGCAGATTGGCCATGAAGGGCGGCAGGCCCGCTGCCAGCATGCCTTCGAGCAACTGCTCGGGCGTCACCCCGATCCGGGCAATGCTCTTGCCGGACAGCTCGCTGAGCAGACGCGCAACTTCTTCCTGGGTCACCGGGGCAGGGCCGGTCACATCGAAAATGTTCTGCCCTTGCGCCTCGAGCAACGCGCCCGCCGCGGTGCGGGCGCAGTCGGCCCGGCTCACATAAGCGCGGCCCTTGCCCGCCGTGGCATCGAACATCTGCCCCGATTGCAGCGCACCCCCGGCGCCCATCAGCACCGCCTCGGCATAAATGTGATTGCGCAGCACAGTGAACTCGAGCCCCGATGCCGCCACCGCCTGCTCGGTCCAGTAATGATCGGCAATGCCCCCGGCGCTGGCGTTCGGCCGGGGATTGGGGGCTGAGGTATAGATGATGTGCTGCACGCCAGCGCTGCGGGCCGCTTGCACGGCTGCGCGCTGCTGCTCGGCCCGGTTGGCCGCGACCGTACTGATCATCAGCATGCGCTCGACGCCGTCCAGCTTGGCGGCCAGATCGGGGTCATCGAAGTCGATTTGCCGCAATTCGACCTCGCGTCCCTCGAATTCTGCCAGCTTGCCCGGCTCGCGCGAGCCCGCAATGATCCGCCGCGCCCCCTTGGCCAGCAATTCCTCCACCACCAGCCGGCCCAGCTGGCCACCGGCCCCGGTTACCAGCACTGTTTTGTCGGCAAAACGGCTCATCATCGTGCTCCTTGTTCGGGCGTGAGGCAGGTGCCGCCCGGCACTTGGCCCTTCTCCCAGACTTAATGAGCGCGCAGCAGACTTGTAAGAAGGCACCTGCCTTATACCGCCCCCCACCTTATCAAGGCCCGGCGACAAGGGGTCCCACCGCAGCGATTGGTAATTTCGCGCGAAATCACCTATTTACTACTCAGCTGAATCAACCCGAATCGATACCGTGACCGATACGCCCGACACCGGAACCGGCGCGCCCCCGCCCTCCGACGATATCGCCCTCATCTCCATTACCGACGAGATGCGCAAATCCTATCTCGATTACGCCATGAGCGTGATCGTGAGTCGGGCCTTGCCCGACGTGCGCGACGGCCTCAAGCCCGTGCACCGGCGCATCCTGTTCTCGATGAGCGAGAATGGCTACGAGTGGAACAAGCCCTATCGCAAGTCGGCCCGCGTGGTCGGCGACGTTATCGGTAAATACCACCCGCACGGCGATCAGTCGGTTTACATGGCGCTGGTGCGCATGGCCCAGGATTTCTCCATGGGCCAGCTGCTGGTGGAAGGGCAGGGAAATTTCGGCTCGGTCGACGGCGATATGCCCGCCGCCATGCGATACACCGAAGTGCGCATGCAGCGCATCACCAACAGCATGCTCGACGATCTCGACAAGGACACCGTCGATTTCCGCGACAACTATGACGGCTCCGAGCGCGAGCCTTCCGTGCTGCCCGCCCGCTTCCCCAATATGCTGGTCAATGGCGGCGGCGGTATTGCGGTGGGCATGGCCACCAATATCCCGACGCACAACCTGGCCGAAACCATCAATGCCGCGCTGATCCTGCTCGACAATGGCGAAGCCACGGTCGACGACCTGCTCGAAGTGCTGCCCGGCCCCGATTTCCCGACCGGCGGCATCATCCTTGGCCGTGCCGGCATTCGCGCCGCCTATGAAACGGGCCGCGGCTCGGTTCTGGTGCGCGGGCGCGTTGCCATCGAGGAAGTGCGCAAGGAACGCGAAGCCATCATCATCACCGAGTTGCCCTATCAGGTGAACAAGGCGACGCTGGTGGAAAAGATCGCCGAACTCGTGCGCGACAAGCGCATCGAAGGCATCTCCGACATGCGCGACGAATCCAGCCGCGAAGGCATGCGCGTCGTGGTCGAGATCAAGCGCGACGCGCTGCCCGACGTCGTGCTCAACCAGCTCTACCGCTACACCCAGCTGCAATCCTCGTTCGGCTGCAACTTCGTCGCCCTCAATGGTGGCAAGCCGCAGCTGATGACCCTCAAGGAAATCCTTGAGGCCTTTATCGCCTTCCGCCATGAAGTCGTGACACGCCGCGCCCGGTTCCTCCTCAACAAGGCCCGTGACCGCGCCCATATCCTGGTTGGTCTGGCCGTCGCCGTCGCCAATATCGACGAAGTCATCGCCCTGATCCGCACGGCGCCCGATCCCGCGACCGCGCGCGAACAGCTGATGACCCGCCGCTGGCCGGCCGCCGATGTGGCGCCGCTCATCGCGCTGATCGATGATCCGCGCCACCGCATCAACGAGGACGGCACCTTCAACCTCTCCGAGGAACAGGCCCGCGCCATCCTCGAGCTGCGCCTCGCCCGCCTCACCGCCCTTGGCCGCGACGAAATCGGCGAAGAACTCAACGGCCTTGGCGCCGAGATCAGCGATTACCTCGATATCCTGCGCTCGCGCGAGCGCGTGATCGACATCATCCGCGACGAACTGGTTGCCATCCGCGACCAGTTTGGCACCCCCCGCCGCACCGAAATCGCCGACAGCCTCGCCGATTTCGACGACGAGGACCTGATCGCGCGCGAAGACATGGTCGTCACCGTTTCCCATGGCGGCTACATCAAGCGCGTGCCGCTTTCGACCTACCGGGCCCAGCGCCGCGGTGGCAAGGGCCGCTCGGGTATGCAGACCCGCGACGAGGATTTCGTCTCGCGCCTCTTTGTCGCCAGCACCCACACTCCGGTGCTGTTCTTCACCTCGCGCGGCATCGCCTATAAGCTCAAGGTCTGGCGCCTGCCGCTCGCAGCCGCCAATGCCCGCGGCAAGGCACTGATCAACATCCTGCCGCTCGAGCAGGGCGAACGCGTCACCTCCATCCTGCCGCTGCCCGAGGACGAGGCCACCTGGTCCGATCTCGACATCATGTTCGCGACCTCGCGCGGCACGGTGCGCCGCAACTCGCTGGCCGATTTCACCTCGGTCAACCGCAACGGCAAGATCGCCATGAAGCTCGACGAGGGCGATCGCATCGTTTCCGTCGAAACGGCCAGCGCCACCGACGACATCATGCTCACTACCGCACTGGGCCGGGCCATCCGCTTCGGCATCAATGATGTGCGCGTGTTCAAGGGCCGCGATTCCACCGGCGTGCGCGGCGTGCAGCTGGGCGAGGGGGATACCGTCATCTCCATGTCGATCCTGCGGCACTTCGACGCCAATCCGGCCGAGCGCAACACCTTCATCAAGCAATACGGCGCCAATCGCCGTGCCGCGACCGGTGAAGAGGCCGAGGTCGAGCTCACCGGCACCGAGGACAGCGAAGAGGATGTGGGCGTCACCGCACTGTCCGTCGAGCGCTACGCCGAAATGGACGCCGCCCAGCAGTTCGTCCTCACCGTCAACGAAAAGGGCTTCGGCAAGATCTCGTCTTCCTACGATTTCCGCCTGTCCAACCGCGGCGGCAAGGGCATCCGCGCTACCGACCAAAGCAAGCTCGACGAGATCGGCCATCTCGTTGCGTCCTTCCCAGTGGAGGAAAGCGATCAGCTCATGCTCGTGTCCGATCGCGGTCAACTGATCCGCGTCCCGGTCGACGGCATCCGCTTCTCGAGCCGCGCCTCCAAGGGCGTGCGCATCTTCTCGACCGGCGCGGGTGAAAAGGTCGTCTCGGTCGAACGCATCAGCGAGCCCGAAGGCGACGACCCCGGCGAAGTCGACGGCAGCGACGCCATCGCCCCCTCGGGCGAATAACCAAACATGCGGGCAGCGCCGGGGTATCGAACACTCCTGGCGCTGCCTGCCCCCCGCTGGCTGGCGCTCGCGAGCCTGCCTGCCGACTTCGCCGACTGGCTCGATTACGCCGCAGTGGTGGCGCTCCTCGTTTTTACCTGGCAGCAAGGCCCACTCGCACTCGCCCTTTTTGCGCTTTGCCTGGCGCTCCCCTATCTCACCGCCGGCCCGGTGCTGGCCATCTATGTGGATCGCCTGCCGCTCCGGCGCGTCTTGTTCTGGAGCAATCTCGCTCGCGCCCTCGCCACCTCGGCCCTCCTGATCGCCCCGAACACGGCAGTTGTGCTCCTTTTGGTCTTCGCCCGCGGCTGCATTGACTCCGCCTTCAATCCCGCCCGCCAATCCGCTGTTCAGGCCTCCACCCCGGCCGACCTCCTGTCGCATGCCAATGCCCTCCATCACGCCATCAACCAGGGCTCCAAGATCCTCGGCCCGGCCTTGGGCGGGCTCTTGCTGACTGCGCTCTCGCCCCAGGGCGTCTTTGCCGTCAATGCCGGCTTCTCCCTTCTAGCCGCGCTTCTCGTGCTCCCGCTGCAACTCGCCTCGCGCCAGCCCACCGCCACCCCGGAACGCTTCTCGGTGGCGCTCCTCGCCGGAGTCAGCGAGTTCGGCCGCAGCCGCCTCTTGCTGACCGCCTTGGTGTTCTCCGCCATCGCGTTCTTCGCCTTCTTTCTCTACGACACCTTTATTGCCCTGCTGCTCGATGATCTCGGCTATGGACCATCCGCCCTGGGTTTCTCGCTGGCTTGTTCCGGCCTCGGCGGGTTGTTGGGGGCCGTGCTGTCCGGTCGGATGCCTCCAGAGAATCCGCTCGCCAGCATGATCAGCGGTGCGCTCATAGCTGGGCTGGCGGTCGGTGCGCTCGGCCTTGGCGCCGCGCTCGAACTGGGCCTGCCGCTCCTGGCTTACCTCGCGCTGATGGCGGTTATGGGCGGCTCCACGGCTTTCATGCTCGTGCCCTATCGCACGATCATCCAGACTGAAACTCCGCCCGACCGCATCGCCCGCGTGTCGGCCGCGGGTGAGGCCGTTACCACCGCCATCATGCTGTCCGGGCCATTTGTCGGCAGCTTCATCGCCACCCTTTGGGGCAACGCCGCTGCGTTTATTGCCGGCGCCTGCGTGCTGCTTCTGCTCGCCTTTGCCGGCCTCGTCATTCTTGCACTCCGCCCCCGCCCGTGACACAAACCCCAAAACTGCGCGGAGGGGCACATGAGCAGGCTGGTAGGGTTTTATCCCGGATCGTTTGACCCGGTGACCAATGGCCATCTCGATGTGATCGAGCGCGCCTGCAAGCTCGTCGATACCCTGGTTGTCGCCGTTGGCATCAATCCGGGCAAGAAGTCGCCGCTCTTTGCCCATGCCGACCGACTGGCCTTGCTCAACCAGGTGCTCGCGCCCATCGGCAAGCGCACCGATACCGAGTTTCGTGTCGTTGATTTCTCCGGCCTCATGGTCAATGCCGCCCGCGAACACGGCGCCAAGCTCATCATCCGCGGCCTGCGCGACACCACCGATTACAATTACGAGATGCAGATGGTGGGCATGAACGCCCAGATGGCGCCCGATCTGCAGACCGTCTTCCTGCCCTCCAGCCCGCCCGTGCGGCACATCTCGGCCACATTGGTGCGGCAAATTGCCGAAATGGGTGGCGATATCGCCGCCTTTGTTCCTCCCATTGTGCTCAAGGCTCTGCAATCCAGATGACCAATGCTTTTCGCCCGACTCGCCGCCTGTTCAGCGCCCTGGCGCTTGCCACTCTCGCCTTCGGCTCCGCTCCGGCCTTCGCGCAGGCACCCACCGGCACGCCGCACCTGCTGCTGACGCTCGAAGATGGCGTGGTCGATATCGAACTGCTGCCCGAGATTGCGCCCAAGCATGTCGAGCGCGTGGTCACCCTGACCAATGAAGGCTTTTACAACGGCCTCGTCTTTCACCGCGTGATCGAGGGCTTCATGGCCCAGACCGGCGATCCAACCGGCACCGGCATGGGCGGCTCGGACCTGCCCGACGTCGAAGCCGAGTTCAACAACGAAAGCTTTGGCCGCGGCGTCGTGGGTGCTGCCCGCTCGCAGAATCCCAATTCCTTCAATTCCCAGTTCTTCATCACCACCGGCGACGCCTCGTTCCTTGACGGGCAATACACCGTCTTCGGCAAGGTCGTTTCCGGCATGGAAGCCGTGGACGCCCTCGAAAAAGGCCCGAAGTCGGCCAATGGCCAGGTCGAGAACCCCGACAAGATCGTCGAAGCCAAGATCGAATATAAGTAACTCGAACCGGGCTTGACCCTTCGGGGCCTCCACGCACGCGATGTCATCCCGGCCTCGAGCCGGGATCCATCCTGAGACCCATCACCACGGCAGCGCCGCGTGAACCGTCAGGCGGTTGCACCCGCCGCCCAATGCCCTTACATCCCGCCCCATCAATCAACGAAAGCGAAAACCATGGCCGATTACGCCGATCCCGAAAACACCCTCGTCATTGACACCACCAAGGGCGAAGTCGTTATCCAGATGCGCCCGGACCTCGCCCCCAACCACGTCGCCCACATCAAGAAGCTCGTGCGTGAAGGCTTTTACGACGGCATCGTCTTCCATCGCGTGATCGACGGCTTCATGGCCCAGACCGGCTGCCCGCGCGGCACTGGCACCGGCGGCTCCAAGTACCCGGACCTCAAGCAGGAATTCAACAACGAGCCCCACGTCCGCGGCACGGTTTCCATGGCCCGCGCCCAGAGCCCCGACAGCGCCAATTCGCAGTTCTTCATCTGCTTTGACGACGCGTCCTTCCTCAACAAGCAATACACCGTTTGGGGCCAGGTCATTTCCGGCATGGAAAACGTCGACCAGATCAAGCGCGGCGAACCCGTCCAGAACCCCGACAAGATGAACTCCGTCAAAGTCGCCGCCGACATCGCCGCCTAAGCATTTTTCTTGACCAACTTCCACGGGCGCCCCACCAGGGCGCCCGTTTTGTGTCTGCAGCCTCGCTTCCAGCCCCAAGTACCACCCTCGGTGCTCGTGCCCTCCCTCCCCCTTGAGGGGGGGGCCGGGGAGGGGGTCGCCGTGCTGTTGCACTTATTGAACCGCTCCGCCTAACGCCTGCACAACCACCGACCCAAGTGCCATCGTCTCCCTCCCCCTTGAGGGGAGGGATCAAGGGTGGGGGTTCAGGCCGTGCCGCAAGCTCGGTGTCCTGGTTTGCCCCACCGATAAACAGGACGTTTCTCCACTCCACTCCACTCCACTCCACTCCACTCCACACCCGCCCACCCACGACCCCCACCCTAGCCCTCCCCTCAAGGGGGAGGGGACGCTCCGCCCCATGATCGGTTACTGTCCAGTCGATCACCCCAACCACCACCCGCCGAGCTCAGCCCTCCCTCCCCCTTGAGGGGAGGGCCGGGGAGGGGGTCGATGTGCACTTTCACTGATCCTTCCGATGCCGATAGCTGCACAACCGCCACGACCTAAGTGCTCCGCCCTCCCTCCCCCCTGAGGGGAGGGTGGGGGGCGGCCGTTCCCCGAACCGAGTTCGTGTCGGGCCCGGACAAACCGCGCCCTCCACAAACGCCCACCCCCATGCTAATCCCCCCCGCATGCGCGTTTCCGATTTTGAATTCGAGCTCCCCGAAAGCTCCATCGCCCTCCACCCAGCCGAACCCCGCGACTCCGCGCGCCTGCTGGTCGTGGACCCGCAGCACGGCCTTTCCGACCGCCACATCCCCGATCTGCTTAACCTCCTCCACCCCGGCGATGTCCTCGTCGTCAACGACACTCGCGTCCTGCCGGCCGAACTGCGCGGCACCCGCATCCGGGGCGAGAACCGCGCCAGCGTCTCCTTCAACCTCCACAAGCGCGACGATGCCAGCACCTGGCGCGCCTTTGCCCGCCCCGCCAAGCGCCTTGCCCTCGGTGACCAGCTCGAGCTGGGCAATGGCCAAACCGAGCCGCTCCGCGCCACCGTTGCGGGCAAGGGCGATGGCGGCGAAATCATCCTCCGCTTCGCCCTCAGTGGCGCTCAGCTCGATGAAGCGATCAAGTCCCATGGCGCCATGCCGCTGCCCCCCTATATCGGGGCCAAGCGCGCGCTCGAGGAGCGCGACAAGACCGACTACCAGACCGTTTATGCCGCCGAGGATGGCGCTGTGGCCGCCCCCACCGCAGGGCTCCATTTCACCCAGGACCTGCTCGACCGGCTAGAGGCCAAGGGCGTCACCATCGAGCGCGTGACCCTTCATGTCGGCGCCGGCACCTTCCTGCCCATGAAGGCGGAAGACACCGAAGACCATGTGATGCATGCCGAATGGGGCGAGATCGATGCCCGAACCGTCGAGCGCATCCTTGCCGCCAAGCGCGCCGGCGGCCGCGTGGTTGCCGTGGGCACAACGAGCCTGCGCCTCCTCGAATCTGCCGCCCGCCCCACCGGCACGCTCGCCCCCTTTGTGGGCGATACCGACATCTTCATCACCCCGGGCTTTCAGTTCCGCTGCGTCGATCTGTTGATGACCAACTTCCACTTGCCCAAATCGACCCTCTTCATGCTGGTCAGCGCCTTTAGCGGGCTCGACACCATGCAGGCCGCCTATCGCCACGCCATCGACACCGGCTATCGCTTTTATTCCTACGGCGACTCATCGCTGCTGTTTCGTGCGCAATAGTGCTCGCCCGAGTTCCACGCCCCTCCTGCTGCAGGCTCGACTAGAGTTAGCGCCTCACCCTAAGGTCAATCGGGAATTTCGAACCCCGTGGTCTTCAGCTTCCGTAGCCCTCATGGTGAGGCGGGAGCGCAGCGACCCTCGAACCACGAGGGCGTGGCACGACGACGGGCTCTTCCCACTCGCAGTTCAACCCACTACAACCCAGCGCCATGAAACAGGTCACCTTCACCCTTGCTGCCACCGACGGCGCCGCCCGCCGGGGCCGCATCGATACCCCGCGCGGCGACATCCAGACACCCGCCTTCATGCCCGTGGGCACCGTCGGCACCGTCAAAGCCATGTATCCCGATCAGGTTCGGGAAACCGGCGCCGATATTTTGCTGGGCAACACCTATCACCTGATGCTGCGCCCCGGCGCCGAGCGCGTGGCCGCGCTGGGTGGTTTGCACGACTTCATGGATTGGCAGCGCCCCATCCTTACCGATAGCGGTGGCTTCCAGGTCATGTCGCTGGCCCAGCTGCGCAAGCTGACTGAACAGGGCGTCACCTTCAAATCCCATATCGATGGCTCCGCCCACCAGCTCACCCCCGAGCGCTCGATCGAGATCCAGACGCTGCTCGATAGCGACATCATCATGCAGCTCGACGAGTGCATTGCGCTGCCCGCCGAGTACAAGGAGATGGAACGCGCCATGGAGCTGTCCCTGCGCTGGGCCGACCGCTCCAAGACCGCCTTCAACAACCAGGCCAATCGCGCCCTCTTCGGCATCGTTCAGGGCGGCGACTCCACCGAACTGCGCGCCCGCTCCGCCGCGGGGCTGCGCAGCATCGGCTTTGATGGCTACGCCGTGGGCGGCCTTGCCGTGGGCGAGCCGCAGGAAGTGATGTTCCGCGTCCTCGACGAAATCACCCCCGAACTGCCCACGGACCGCCCGCGCTACCTCATGGGCGTCGGCAAGCCCGACGACATTCTGGGTGCCATCGGCCGGGGCATCGACATGTTCGATTGCGTCCACCCCACCCGCGCCGGCCGCCACGGCCATGTCTACACGCGCTTTGGCGTCATCAACCTCAAGAACGCGCGCCACAAGGATGACCCTCGTCCCATCGACGAGCAGTCTCCCAACCGCAATTGCCGCCGCTGGAGCAGAGCCTATCTTCACCATCTGGTGCGGACGGAGGAAATTTTGGGGGCCATGATCCTTTCGCAGATCAATCTGGCCTACTATCAAGAACTGGTCAGTGGTGCTCGCGTGGCAATCGAGGCGGGTCGGTTCGCCGATTTTGCCGCCGAAACTCGCGCTGCTTGGGCTGCGGGCGATCTGCCGGTTATTTGACGTTCAGAAAGGGTTCATCTTCATGGCGAAATCAGGGCGCAAGGCCAGCTTCACCGATCTCGGCAAGCATCGCAAGCGGCTTGAAACCCAGCCCATGCGGCTGCAATTCGCCGAGGATCCCAACCGCTTTGAGCGCTTTTCCGCCCGTGCGGGCGACCTGCTGCTCGACTACAGCAAGAACCGCATCGACGAAGAAGCCATGGCCGCGCTCTTCGACCTCGCCCGCGCCGCCGGCCTCGAAGAGCGCCGCACCCAGATGTGCGAGGGCGAGCATATCAACCTCACTGAGAACCGCGCGGTCATGCACATGGCCCTGCGATATCAAGGGGATAGGCCTGTTCCTGTCGATGGCAAGGACGTCATGCCGGACGTGCGCGCAGTGCTTGCGGCCATCAAGACCTACACCGACGCCATCCGCTCCGGCGAGATCCGCAGCCATACCGGCGAGCAATTCACCGATGTCGTCAATATCGGTATCGGCGGCTCCGACCTCGGCCCCGCCATGGTGACCCTCGCGCTCGAGCCCTATACCCGTCCCGACTTGCGCGCGCACTACGTCTCCAATGTCGATGGCGCCCATATTCACGACACGCTCAAGCGCCTCAACCCGGGGACAACGCTTTTTATCGTTGCCTCCAAGACCTTTACCACCGACGAGACCATGACCAATGCAGGCTCCGCCCGCAAATGGCTGGCCGAATCGCTGGGCGAGGAAGCCGTCCCCAGCCACTTCGCCGCCGTTTCCACCAACATCCCCGCCTGCGCCGCCTTCGGCATCCAAGAGGATCGCATCTTTGGTTTCTGGGACTGGGTCGGCGGTCGTTATTCCGTCTGGTCGGCCATCGGCCTACCGATCGCCCTTGCCGTCGGTTACGACCATTTCTCCGCGTTCCTGAGCGGTGCCGACGCCATGGACCAGCACTTCCTCTCCGCCCCACTCGAGAAAAACCTGCCTGTTATCATGGGCTTGCTGGGCGTCTGGTACCGCAATGTCTGGGGCTTCTCCACTCACGCCGTCTTGCCTTACGACCAGCGCCTGTCACGCTTTGCCGCCTATCTGCAGCAGCAGGACATGGAATCCAACGGCAAATCGGTGACCCTGAGCGGCAAGCCCGTGGCGTGGTCCACCGGCCCCATCGTTTGGGGTGAGCCGGGCACCAATGGCCAGCACGCCTTTTACCAGCTGATCCACCAAGGCACCGATGTCGTGCCCGCCGACTTCCTCGTTGCTGCCCGCCCACACGAGTCCATGCCGCCCCACCACGCCAAGCTCGTGGCCAATGTGCTGGCGCAGTCCGAAGCGCTGATGCTGGGCAAGACCGAAGAAGAGGTTGTGGCTGAACTCAAGGCACAGGGCCTCGACAAAAAAGCGATCAAATCTTTGGCTCCGCACAAGATTTTCCCGGGCAACCGGCCGTCCAACACCTTGTTTTATCCCCAGCTCACCCCCGAAATGTTGGGCTCGCTCGTCGCTCTTTACGAGCACAAGGTCTTCACCCAAGGTGTGATCTGGAACGTCAACTCCTATGACCAGTGGGGCGTCGAGCTTGGCAAGCAACTCGCCAAGGCCCTGCTGTCCAAGGTAGAGGGCACCAGCGGCGCCGAGGACCATGACAGCTCAACCCGAGGCCTGCTCGCCTATTTCCACGCCAACAAGGGCGGACCGGCATGACCGTCAGCACCGAAGAGCAGCTGCAAGCCCTCAAGGAGATCGGGCGGATCTGCGCCATCACCCGCGACGCTATGAGTTCGGCGATGCGGCCGGGCATGACCACGGCTGAGCTCGACGATATCGGCCGCGCCGTTCTCACCGAGCACGGCGCGCGCTCGGCACCCGAGATCACCTATGAGTTCCCCGGCGCCACCTGCATTTCCGTCAACGAGGAAATCGCCCACGGCATCCCGGGCAACCGCGTGCTGCGCGAGGGCGACCTCGTCAATATCGACGTCTCGGCCGAAAAGAACGGCGTCTTTGCCGATACCGGCGCGTCCTTCGTGCTGGGCAAGGGGGACGCCCGGCTCGATGCCCTCTGCCGCGACGGCAAGAAGGCCATGTGGGCCGGCATCCGCACTGTCAAGCCGGGCGCAGGGTTCAACGAGATCGGTAATGCCATCGGCAAGTTCGCGAAGAAAGGCGGCTACACCCTGATCCGCAATCTCGCCAGCCACGGCGTGGGCGACAGCCTGCACGACGAACCCGGTGAGATCGCCACCTGGCCAGACCGCTCCGAACGCCGCCGCATCACCAATGGGTTGGTGTTCACCATCGAGCCTTTCCTGTCGCTCGGTGGCCGCTGGGCGGAGCAGAAATTCGAAGACGACGAATGGACGCTGGTCAGCAAACCGTCGGCCCCCTGCGTGCAATATGAGCATACAGTGGTAGCCACGCCCCGCGGTGCGCTGGTGGTGACGCTGGCCGCCTGAGCCTATACGGCGTTCAGGATCATCGGGGCAGCGAGGATAGCAGCAATTGCCACCAGAAACCGCAGATTGCCCAGCGCTCGCAGCGACGCCATGCTGAGAATTGTCGACAGCGCGGCGAATGCAGCTAGCGCAATCGCCATTGGCAGTAGCCCAGCTGTGGATATCGCCGCGCCGTCCGTGAGTTGCTCATAGGCCGTCTGCCCGGCCCAGCAACCAAGCAGGGCCACGATCAGCACCGTCATGGCCTTCGCCGCGATCAAAAGGGCCAGATCGATCGTCTGGCTCGCCAGCAACAGGGCCACGCCGCTGGCACTGACATGGGCCGCGACCAGGATCACGAACAACCGCGGATCCGCCAGCAGCGGCACCATTCCAGGAGGAGACGCGAGGGGCAGGTTGCCGATGAGTGGCAGGTCGCCGCCGTAGCGCCTCAGCAGCAGGATGACATACAGCATGACCAAGGTGCCGACGGCGAAAACAAGCGCCGTCGCCACCCAGACTTTGATCAGTTCGATATTTTCCTGCGACACGGAGAAGTCCGGCTGATGGAGGGATGCTGATCGAAGTGCCGATCAATACCCGCCCAGCTCTAGCAGCCGAATCTCACCGCGAGGTAAAGCGCGGCTCTGGTAGGCTGCCGCTACTGGCCGCCCGGATTGGAGGGGCCTTCGGATTCGCCGGCTTCGACATTTTCGAGTTCAGTATTTCCCGCGCCGCCGCTGGGAGCCCGGTTCACACCGGTAAACACCAATGTTGCCACCGCAATGATAACCACAACAACAATGATCGCCCCGATCACACGCCTGTTCATGCACATGCCTTTCTGCTTGTTGTCGACACAACGGGAAACGAGCGTTCAAGTTTCCTGCGCCGCAAATCAAGGCTGCCAAAACACTTAGCCTTCAAGCAACCCCGGGGGCAGGGTGCCGAGCCGAACCAGCACGCGGGGCTCGTCATAGGTGTCGGTTTCGATGTCGACTTCCTGGGAAAACGCAATGACCCCAGCGCGTGAAGGGGCCAGCCGTTCGGCTGTCAACAAGGCCTTGTCCTCGCTCTTGACCTGCTGCACCGGCTCGGCCACGAGCTTTTTGCCGACCTGCTTGAACGCCTGCACCAGATACATCGTCGCCACGCACGCCTCCGTTCAATGAGCACGTCCACGCGCGCCAAACACATTGCGCCTAGCCCTTCGGCTATGCACACCGAGCTTAACTCAGCCTATAAGTGACGTGGATAAGAAAGATGGTATGCCGGGAGGGGGTCGAACCCTCGACCATTCGATTAAAAGTCGAATGCTCTACCACTGAGCTACCGGCACAAACCAAAGGGGACGCCTTGCGGCGTTGCGGCGGAACATAGTCAGTGGCTGCCCGCTGTCAACCGCAATCACAAACCTGTACCGCGATATGGTGCCGGCGAACAGGCAATGGATACCTGTTGCAGACGAGCGCACAGCGCCGCTGCCTCGCCTTCTTCGCCCATCGGACCCGCAATGATGCGCGCCTGTTCGCTCGCCGCTTGCTGGCCCAGCAGCGGAACAAGGCCGAGCAACAGCGGTCCCACCTGGTCTTGCAGTTCGCGCCAGGCGGCGTTTGCTTCGGCAGGCGCGATGGCATCCCCTACAGCCACGCCGAACGCCGACCCCTCGCCCGTGGCGGCTTGCTGGACGCCGAGCGGCTCCGGCAAGGGTTGGTTGGGCGATGAACTCGGCAGCGCCGGGAGCGGGGTTCGCCGGATGCGCACGGAGCCGCCTTGGGCTTCCTCAACAACGCTTCCATCCTCCCCTACCGAGGCAGTGACCGCCTCGCGATCGATGCCCAATTCTGCCGGCAGAGCTTCGAGGAGATTGGGCACGCTGACCTCAAGTGCCCCAACGCGCTGAACTGTTTGGCGGCCCGCTTGCTCTTGCAGGGCAAAGCGGTTCAACAGCGTTCCATTGTCGCGGCGCAGCCGCACGGTCTCGGAATTGAGCTCAGCAACCTGGTCCTGCAACTGCTCGAGACTGGCGCCACCAAGCCGCGATTTATGCAGGCCGTTGAGCACGCTGGTGGGCAACAGGGCCGACACATTCGCGGCCAATACGGCCAGGGCGCTGCACACCAGGGCTATGATCGCCCAGCGTGTTACGTCCGATTGCCGAAAATGCCCGGAAGGGTTAGCCACTTTAGCCCTCTTGCCGCCCGCCGAATCGCGCGGTTAATGGAGCTTAGCACTGCGGCGCTGTTATCGCTTCGCCAACGCTTGCCTGCCATAATTTCCTGCCAACGCGTGTTCCCAACAACGCGGTCCGGAGAAGACGATCATGACTGAACTGCTTTCGATCATTCTTGCGGCGGGCGAGGGGACCCGAATGCGCTCGGCAATCCCGAAGGTTCTACACCCCGTGGGGGGATTGCCCGTAGTCGGCCATGTGGTGCGCGCCGCCCGTGCGGCCGGATCCCAGCGGATGGCGCTTGTCACCGGGCCGCGACACCAGTCGATCCGCGATGCGGTGTCGCAAATCGATCCTGAAGTCACTCATTTCCAGCAAGACGTGCCCCGGGGTACCGCACACGCCGCCTCAATGGCGCGCGAATTGTTCAACAGCGCCGAAGGCTATGTTGCCGTGGTGTATGGCGACCACCCGCTGTTGCGCGGAGAAAACTTCCGCCTCGTGCTAGATCGCCTTGATGCCGGGCTCGACGTGGCCGTTTTGGGCTTTGAGCCCGCCGACCCCACTGGCTACGGCCGTTTCATCACTGAGGGCGATCAGCTGGTCGCGATCCGCGAGCACAAGGATGCGACGGAAGAAGAGCGCCGCATCGGCCTCTGCAATGCCTGCATCCTGGCTTTCCGGGCTGAAGTGTTCCGCGACCTCATCGACAAGGTCGAGACCAACAATGCCCAGGGTGAGTTCTACCTGACCGATCTTGTTGAACTGGCCAACAAGGCCGGCAAACGCGTCGGCTTCGGCGTTGCGCCCGAGAACGATGTGATGGGCGTCAATGATCGTCGGCAACTGGCGCATGCCGAAGCCTTGTTCCAGCAGGTACGCCGCGACGATTTCATGCGCGCCGGCGTGACGCTGCGCGATCCCGACAGCGTCTGGTTTTCCTACGATACCGAGATCGCCCAGGACGTGACGATCTTCCCCAACGTGGTCTTCGGCCCTGGGGTCAGGATCGCCAGCAATGTGGAAATCCGCGCGTTCTGTGACATCGAGGATGCCGTGATTGCCGAGGGCGCCAGCATTGGCCCGTTTGCTCGCATTCGCGGCGGCGCCGAGATCGGGGAAAAGGTTCATCTCGGCAACTTCGTCGAGGTCAAGAAATCCCGGATTGGCCCGGGCACCAAGGCCGGACACCTCAGCTATCTCGGGGATGCCGAGATCGGTACGAACACCAATATCGGCGCCGGCACCATCACCTGCAATTATGACGGGGTGAACAAGGACAAGACGGTGATCGGCGACAATGCCTTTATCGGCTCCAACGCGTCCCTGGTGGCTCCCGTCACCATCGGCAATGGCGCCTACACTGCCTCGGGCAGCGTCATCACCGAGGACGTCCCGGCCGATGCGCTGGCCTTTGGTCGCGCCCGTCAGGAAAACAAGCCCGGCTATGCGCCGCGGCTGCGCGAGCAGGCGCTCGCCAAAAAAGCGGCAAAGGGAAAATAGCATGTGCGGCATTGTCGGCATTGTCGGCAGCGAACCCGTCGCCACCCGGCTCGTGGATGCGCTGAAACGCCTCGAATACCGCGGCTATGACAGCGCCGGCGTCGCCACCCTGGAAGCCGGTGCGATCACCAGGCGGCGGGCGGAAGGCAAGCTCGGCAATCTCGCGCAAAAGCTCGCCTTTGAGCCCCTTGGCGGGCGCATTGGCATCGGCCACACTCGCTGGGCCACCCATGGCGCACCCACCGAGCAAAATGCCCATCCCCATGCCACCGACCGCGTCGCGGTAGTCCATAACGGCATTATCGAGAACTTTCGCGAATTGCTGGCCGATCTCGCCAAGGACGGCTACCTGCCCAAGACCCAGACCGATACCGAATCGGTGGCGCTGTGGACCAGCCGCGAGCTGGACAACGGGGCCGATCCCGAACTGGCCGTAGCCCGCACGCTCAAGCAACTGCGCGGTGCCTTCGCCCTGGCCTTCCTGTTCAAGGATCGCGATGGCCTGCTGATCGCCGCGCGGCATGGGGCGCCGCTTGCCATCGGCTTTGGCACGACCGAAATGTATCTGGGCTCCGATGCCATGGCGCTGGCGCCCTTCACCTCGCGCCTGACCTATCTCGAAGACGGCGATTGGGCGGTGATCACCCCCGAGGGTGTCACCATTCGGGACGGACGCGACGCCATCGTGCAGCGCGAGCAGCAGATTTCCCAAACTTCGGCGCTGCTGGTCGACAAGGGCAATCACCGCCACTTCATGGCCAAGGAGATCTACGAGCAGCCTGAAACCATCTCCCATACGCTCAGCCACTATGTGGATATGGGCGCCGAAGCGGTCGCCTTGCGCGAAACCCTGCCGTTCAGCTTCGCTGACCTGACCCGCCTCACCATCAGCGCCTGCGGCACGGCTTATCTCGCGGGAGCCGTCGCCAAATACTGGTTCGAGCGCTTTGCCCGCCTGCCGGTCGACATCGATGTGGCGTCCGAGTTCCGCTATCGCGAACCACCGCTCGAGCAGGGCGGGCTCTCCCTCTTCATCTCGCAGTCGGGGGAGACCGCGGACACCCTAGCGGCCTTGCGCTATTGCGCACGTGAGGGCCAGCATGTCGCCTCGCTGGTCAACACGCTCGAATCCACCATCGCGCGGGAATCGGGCGTGGTGTTCCCCATCCTCTGCGGCCCCGAAATCGGCGTGGCTTCCACCAAGGCGCTGACCGCGCAACTGACCGCGCTAGCGAGCCTTGCCATCGCCGCCGGCCGTGCCCGTGGCGTGCTCAGCGCCGAGCGTGAAGCCGAGCTCGTGCGCGCCCTGATCAGCTTGCCTGCCGCCGTCTCGCAGGCCCTGGCTGCCGAAGGGCAGATCAGCGACATTGCCAAGCGTCTCTCCAAGGCCAAGGACGTGCTTTATCTCGGGCGCGGTCCCATGTTCCCTATCGCTATGGAAGGCGCGCTCAAGCTCAAGGAAATCAGCTACATCCATGCCGAAGGTTATGCGGCAGGCGAGCTCAAGCACGGCCCCATTGCCCTGGTTGATGAGGACATGCCGGTGATCGTCGTCGCCCCATCGGACGAGCTGGTCGACAAGACCTTGAGCAACATGCAGGAAGTAGCGGCCCGCGGCGGCAAGATCATTCTGATCACCGATGCGGAGGGCGCCAAGACTGTCGGTCACGGCGTGGCCGATATCATCGAGATTCCGCATGTCGACGGCTTTGTTGCGCCGATCCTCGCCTGCATTCCCGTGCAACTGCTGGCCTATCACACCGCCGTCTTCATGGGCACCGATGTGGACCAGCCCCGCAACCTCGCCAAGTCGGTAACGGTGGAGTAAGACTAGCCCGCCCGGATCAGCTGGATCGCCTGATCCTTGCGGAACAGGTAGAGCAGGGTGCGCAATGCCTCGCCGCGCTCCCCGACAAGTCCAGGATTGACTGCCAGCGCCGCCTTGGCATCCTCATGGGCAAAATCCAGCAGGTGGCGGTGCACATCGGGCACCGCCAGGCGATAACCCGGCATGCCTGATTGCCGCGTGCCCAGCACATCGCCTTGCCCCCGCAATTCCAGGTCCCGCTCGGCGATCTCGAAGCCGTCTTCCGTGCTCTTGATCGTATCGAGCCGCGCGCGTGCCGTGTCGCTCAGTGGCTCCTTGTAGAGCAAGAGGCAAGCCGAGCGTTGCGAGCCCCGCCCCACGCGCCCGCGCAGCTGGTGCAATTGCGCCAACCCAAACCGCTCGGCATGCTCGATGATCATGATGCTGGCATTGGGCACATCCACGCCCACCTCGATCACTGTCGTCGCGATTAGGAGCTTGAGCTCATTGGCGGCAAAGCGGCTCATCACCTCGTCTTTTGCTGCCGCGCTCATGCGGCCATGCACCAGCGCCACCTGATCGCCGAACACCTTGCGCAATTCGGCAAACCGGTCTTCGGCCGCCACGACCTCGAGATGTTCGCTTTCCTCCACCAGCGGGCAAACCCAGAAGGCCTGTGCCCCTTCGGCCAGTCGCGCCTGGAGCCGTGCCACCACCCGCCCGTAATCCTTGATCGAGAGCACGGCCGTATCGATGGGCTGTCGCCCCTTGGGCTTTTGCCGCAGCACGCTCACCGCCATGTCGCCGAAATGGGTCAGCACCAGCGTGCGCGGAATCGGCGTCGCCGTCATCACCAGCAGATCGGTATGCCGACCCTTGTCGGACAGGGCGAGCCGCTGGTGCACGCCAAAGCGATGCTGCTCGTCCACGACGGTCAGTCCCAGATCGTGGAACACCACCCCCGACTGGAACAGGGCATGCGTGCCGACGACAATAGTCGTCTCGCCGCTCGCGATCCGGGCGAGGATGGCCCGCCGCTCTCCAGCCGGCATCTTGCCCGTCAGCAGCTCACATCCCAGCCCCGCCGCCTCGCAGAGCGGCTTGAGGGTGCGGAAATGCTGGTTCGCCAGAAGCTCGGTCGGTGCCATCATCGCCGACTGGGCGCCGCTTTCGGCCGCCGCCGCCATGGCCATCAGCGCCACCACCGTCTTGCCCGCGCCCACATCACCCTGGAGCAGCCGGGACATGCGCTCAGGCTTGGCTAGGTCCGCGCGAATATCCTCTACTGCCTGTTGCTGGCCTTCGGTCAGCGAAAAGGGCAGGGCGGCGGTGACCTTCTCGGTGATCTCGCCGGTGAACTGGCGTGCCACCCCATGCGCGGCGACCATGCTCGAGCGGATCAGTTGCAGCGTCAGCTGGCCCGCGAGATACTCGTCATAAGCCAGCCGCATGCGGGCAGGGGACCACAACTCCGCTTCAGCCGGGTTGGCGGGCAGATGCACCGCGCGCATTGCCTCGCCAAAGCTGGGCCAGCGCCGCTCGGCTATCGTGGCATCATCGATCCACTCGGGCAGCGCCGGCACCGTTTCCACCACTTGCCGCACCAGCTTGGCCAGCGCCTTGGAGCTCAGCCCATTGGTGAGGGGGTACACCGGTTCGACCAGCGGCAGCGTGTCGAACTTGTCGGCTTCCACGATATAGTCGGGATGGGTGATCTGCTTTTCGCCGTTGAAAAACCCGATCTGCCCGGAAACGAAGCGCTCCTCACCCACGGGCAGCGCCTTTTCCACCCAGCCGCCTTGGGCGCGAAAGAACACCAGTTGCACATCCCCGGTCTGGTCATGGGCAAATACCCGATGCGGCACATGCGGCTTGCCTCGCGGCGGGGGCTGGTGCCGGTCGATGTGAAGGCGCAGGGTGACGATCTGGTTGAGATAAGCCTCGGCAATACCTACCTGTCGGGAGCGGTCCACGACGCCCGAAGGCATATGCATCAGGATATCGAGCGCGATCGCTTCCTGCCCTTCCGGCGCCCCGAAAAAGCGCGACAACAAAGCCGCCAGCTTGTCGCCGACGCCCTTGATCGCGTGGAGCGAGCGAAACAGTGGATCAAGCGAACTTGGACGGGACAACGGCGAATTCCTGAAACAGCGCGAGAAACGAGTCCTGCTGACAAGCCACCCTATTGACGATAAGAAGCCCGCTCAATCAACCGCAACCAGGATCATGGCGCTCAAATGACTGCCGGTGAGGACATTTCCATGCGCCGCAAGAAGATCCGCTACCGCGCCTGGCATCGCGGCACCCGCGAGATGGATCTTGTGCTCGGCCCCTTTGCCGATCGGCATGTCGATACGCTGAGCGCCGAGGATCTCGACCGCTTCGAAGCGCTCCTCGATGAGGAAGATCCCCCTTTGCTCAAATGGGTGCTCGACCAGGAAGCCCCGCCGGCAGGTGTGGACCTCGACTTTTTAGGCCGGGTTATCGCCGATCACAGGAGCCGCATGGCCAAATGAACGAACAAAAACCCGTGGTTCGTCCCAGCCGTATCATCTCCAATGTGCCCGATGGCATGCAGCCCATGGTGCTGGCCAAGCTGGTCGAGCAGCGCCTCAAGGCTGCGCCTGAGGACGGCACGAGCCTGGTTTTCGTGGCCCGCGATGGCCGCCGCATGCAGCGCATCGCCGACATTCTGGGGCCCATGTTGCCCGGTCACACCGTGCTGACACTCCCCGCCTGGGACTGCCTGCCTTACGACCGCGTCTCGCCCAACAATGTGACCATCGCCGCCCGCATGAACACGCTGGCTGCACTCACGGCCCGCAATGAGCGTGGCGTGGTGGTGCTTACCGCCGTGAACGCCCTGATCCAGCGCCTGCCGCCCCGGGACGTGGTTGCCGGCATGTCGTTTTCGGCCGTGACTGGCCGCATCGTCGATAGCGAAAAGCTGATCGCGTGGGCCGCCAACAACGGCTATCTGCGCGTCCCCACGGTGCGGGAGTCGGGCGAGTACGCCGTCCGCGGCGGCCTCGTGGACTTGTTTCCCGCCAGTGCCGAAGCACCCTTGCGTTTCGACTTCTTCGGCAGCCAGCTCGAATCTATCCGTACCTTCGATGCCGACACCCAGCGCACGACCGGCACGCTCAAGCGCGTTGATCTGACGCCGATGAGCGAACTGGTGCTGAACGAAGACACAATCCGTCGCTTCCGCCAGAATTACACCGCCGCCTTTGGCGGCAACACGGTCGACGACACGCTTTATGCCAGCGTCAGCGGCGGCGCGCGTTATTCGGGCACCGAACACTGGCTGCCGTTTTTCTACGAGCACCTGGAAATGCTCTCCGCCTTTACGGGGGACGCGCCCTTTGTGTTTGATGACCAGGCGGCCGAAGCCTATGGCGAGCGCGTCACCCAGATCCGCGATTACTACGAGGCGCGTGAATCCGCTCGCACGCAAAAGCCGGTAGCCGGGGCAGGGGCGCCCTACAAGCCGGTCAAGCCCGAGCTGCTTTATGCCGTTGACCAGCATCCCTATGAGCTCGCCGGCGCCTCGGTTATCCAGCTCTCGCCCTTTCTGTCGCCTAACACCAAGGGCGCCGACGATGCAGGCGGCCATATCGCACCCAGCTTTGCCGCCGAGCGGCAGGCCACCGACACCAACCTCTTCCAGGCCGTGGTGGATCGCCTCCAAGCCGAACGCCGGCAGGGTCGTCGCACGGTCATTGCCTGCTGGAGCGCGGGCACGCGCGACCGCATGTCCCAGGTGCTCAAGGACCATGGACTGACGAACCCTCGCCTCGCCGAGAACTGGCGCGACGCCGAAACCACTAGCGCCGCCACGACCTCGCTTGTGGTGCTGCCGCTCGAAACCGGGTTCGAAACCAAGGACCTGCTCGTTCTGTCCGAGCAGGACATTCTGGGCGAGCGCATCCTGCGGCCTCAGCGCAAAAAGAAGGCAAGCGACGCGCTAACCGAGGCGGCGAGCCTCGCGGCCGGCGACCTTGTCGTGCATGTGGATCACGGCATCGGGCGGTTCCTCGGCCTCAAGGTCATTGAAGCCGGCGGCGCGCCGCACGAATGCGTGGAGCTGGAATATGCCGGCGACACCAAGCTCTACCTGCCGGTCGAGAATATTGAGCTGCTGTCGCGCTATGGCGCCGACGATGCGAACACCGCGCTCGACAAGCTGGGCGGCGTGGCCTGGCAGGCCAAGAAGGGTCGCCTCAAGAAGCGCATCCGCGAAATGGCGGAACAGCTCATCAAGATTGCGGCCGAGCGCCAGCTCACCCATGCCGATGTGGTCGAGATCAACCCGGGCGCTTATGACGAGTTCGCGGCGCGCTTCCCCTATGAGGAAACCGAAGACCAGATGGCCGCCATTGAGGCAGTCTTCGATGATCTTACCTCCGGTCGGGTCATGGACCGCCTGGTCTGCGGCGATGTGGGCTTTGGCAAGACAGAAGTGGCGCTGCGCGCCGCTTTCGCGGTGTCCCTCTCGGGCAAGCAGGTCGCCGTGGTTGTGCCCACGACCTTGCTCGCTCGCCAGCACTTCAAGACGTTCTCGCAGCGCTTTGCCGGCCTGCCGGTGAAGGTGCGCCACGCCTCGCGCATGGTATCGGCCGCCGAGCTCAAGGCGACCAAGGAAGGGCTCGCCGATGGGCAGGTCGATATCGTCATCGGCACCCATGCCCTCTTGTCCAAGACCATCAAGTTCAAGGATTTGGGCCTCCTCATCATCGATGAAGAGCAGCACTTTGGCGTCGGCCACAAGGAGCGCCTCAAGGAGCTCAAAGCCAATGTCCACGTCCTGACGCTCACCGCAACGCCCATCCCGCGCACGCTGCAGCTTGCGCTGACGGGCGTGCGCGACCTGTCACTTCTCGCAACCCCACCGGTGGATCGCCTCGCGATCCGCACCTTCATTTCGCCCTTCGATCCCCTGTCGATCCGCGAAGCACTGCTCCGCGAGAAATACCGCGGCGGCCAGAGCTTCTATGTCGTGCCGCGCATCAAGGATCAGGCGGAAATTGCTGATTTCCTTCGCCAACAGGTGCCCGAAGTCAGCTTCGTCGTGGCCAATGGCCAGATGGCGCCGGGTGAACTCGACGACATCATGAACACCTTCTACGATGGCAAGTTCGACGTGCTGGTCGCCACGACGATCGTCGAATCGGGACTCGATATCCCTAATGCCAATACGCTGGTCGTGCACCGCGCCGACAATTTCGGCCTCGCCCAACTCTACCAGATCCGCGGCCGTATCGGCCGGGCCAAGGCGCGCGCTTATGCACTCTTCACTGTGCCGTCCGATCGAAAGCTGACTGACACTGCCGAGCGGCGTCTGGGCGTGCTCCAGTCGCTCGAAAGCTTGGGCGCCGGCTTCCAGCTCGCCAGTCACGATCTCGACATCCGTGGCGCCGGCAATCTCCTCGGCGACGAGCAATCCGGCCATATACGCGAAGTCGGCTTCGAGCTTTACCAGGCTATGCTTGAGGAAGCTGTCGCCAATCTCAAGAACGGCGACGCCGATTACGAGGACACCAACGAGTGGAGCCCACAGATCTCGCTGGGCATGCCGGTGATGATCCCGGAAAACTATGTCCCTGACCTGCAGCTGCGCATGCAGCTCTATCGGCGCCTGGGTGACCTGACCGACATCCGTGAGATTGACGCCGCCGGCGCCGAACTCATTGACCGGTTTGGTCCTTTGCCCGAGGAAGTCGAAGCGCTGCTCAAGGTCATTCTGGTAAAGGCTCTGTGCCGACAGGCCAATGTGGAAAAGGTTGATGCCGGTCCCAAGGGCGCGGTGTTGACCTTGCGCAACAACGAATTCCCCAATCCAACCGCTTTGGTGCGAATGGTTGCCGATCCTGCCAGTCAGGTTCGCGTCAAGCCCGACCAAAAGCTCGTTTTCGCCCGCAACTGGCCCACTCCCGAGGCTCGCCTCAAGGGTGCTGCGGCCATCCTGTCTCGCCTCGCCAAGCTCGCTGCCGTCGAAGGGTAGGGGGCGCCGCATAATCCTTTGGCAAGAACGTCATGTTATTGCCCGATTTCAGCACTTGAAGGGCTACCAAGAATTGGGTGGCACCCTCGTCACCGGCTCCGCCAGAAAGCCAAGGAACGTTTATGATCTTCAGGAAACCTCTCGTAGCCGGAATTACCGCGGCAGCGCTTCTGCTCTCGCCTCTCTCCACCTTTGCGCAGGAGACTCCCGCTCCAGCTGCTCCGGCAGCCGAAGCTCCAGCTACGCCGGATGCGGCAGCTCCCGCCGAAGCTGCAACCGCTCCAGCAGCGGGCGGTCCCACGCAGAACTGGCTCAAGGTTTGCGATCCGCTGCCCAACAACCAGAAGGCCTGCATTATGCGTCAGGTCGTCTTGGCAAACGGGCAATTCCTGGGTTCCTTCCTGCTGCGTGATGATCCCGGTCAGGAAAGCCGCCTGCTGGCCGTCGCAGCCGTGCCGCTCGGCGTGCTGCTCCCTTTCGGCCTGACCTGGCAGATCGACGGCTCCAAGCCGGTACGCGTGCCGTTCATGCTGTGTGACCCCACCTCTTGCGCGACCCAGCTCGTGATCAACGAGGCCTATGTCAATTCCCTGAAGAAGGGCAGCACGCTCAAGCTGACCGCCAAGAACCGCCAGAACGAAGATCTGGTGATCGAGATCAACCTCGCCGGCTTCACCGCCGCCTATGATGGCGACGCTTCGCTGACCTTTGACCAGTTCCGCCAGGAAACCAGCGGCGAAAACGCCCTGGAGCAGGTTCTGCAGGATCGCGCCGAGCAGTTGCGCCAGCAGCTCGACAGTGGCGCTGCCGCCCCTGCCGATGGTGCTGCCCCCGCAGCTGAAGCGGCGCCCGCTCCGGCGCAGTAAAGCGCCCATCATTCACATGCAGCAAAAGGCGCGGGAAACCGCGCCTTTTGTGTCTCTGGGCCTTAGCGGATGCCCATGCCCAGCGAAAAGGCCTGCCGGCGCAAGCCGGGGAGCAGCTTGAGGGCCCATAGCCCGGCAGAGCGCACGGCCTGGACTGGCAGCATGTCCGCGAGCAACGAACGGAACAGCGCATCGACCATGCCGCCGGTGCGCGCCAGATCTGCGGCCCGCCGCCCCGAATAAGCCTCGCTGACCGCCTCGGCCCAACCCTGTTTGCTGGTGCTAACGCCTTGCAGCACCGCCGCCAGATCGGCCACATCGCGCAAGCCGAGATTGAGCCCCTGCGCTCCGATCGGGGGGAACGCATGGGCCGCTTCACCCACTAGCACGACGCCGCGCTCCCCTGCACGCTCGACACTGAGCGTGCTCAGCGGAAACGCATGCGCGGGGGTGGCGAGGCTAATGGCCCCAAACAGACGCTGCGACTTCGCCTGGAAGATCGGCAGCAGACGCTCAGCACCGCCGGCCTGCGCCTCGCGCAGCACTTCACGATCATCGATCCACACCAGGTTCGCCCGGTTGTCGCCTGCTGGCACCAGAGTGAACGGACCTTGCGGGTAATGAAACTCGATCGACATGCCGCCAATCGGCCGCGCCAGTTCCAGGTCGCAGACCAGCGCCGCCTGCGTAAAGCCGTTCTCGCGGGCCCGGAAGCCGGCCGCGGACCGGATCAGCGATTTCTTGCCGTCCGCTCCAACGATCAGCGGCGCCCGCAGGCGCGATCCGTCGGTCAGGGTTAATTCCGGTGCCTCAGGCCCATAGGCGAATTCGGCGACCCCGATCGGGCGCGTTTCGAGATTGGGCAATTGCGCGGCCCGCTCCCGGAACTGGGCCAGCAAGCGTTGATTGGCGAAGTTCCAGCCAAAGGCCTCCAATCCAGACTCGCGCGCTTCGAACAAGGTCTCGGGTGCCCGGATCAATCGGCCTGTTGCATCGATGATCCGAATCTCGCTCAGCCGATGCCCCAAGACTTCGGGTTGGTCGATCAAACCCGCTGAGCGCAGAAATTCGACGCTCGGCATCATCAAGGCGGAGGTGCGATTATCGACAGGGCCAGGAGGCGCAAGGTGAATAACCTGCAGACCCGTTTTTGCAACGGCGATAGCCGCCGCTAAGCCAACAAGCCCGCCACCAACGACGATGGCATCGGCATCGGCACTCGTTGACGCGCTCGGATTTGGCAGGTCGGACATAAGAAACCTCGGTTCGACGTTAGGCTGAACTAGCACTTTCCGGCCCGGTGAAGCCAGCGCTCCGGCAAACTGCTGCCTAACCAGCAGGAGCGGGAAAACACAGACTTGCACTTCTCTAGCAGAGCGGAGCAGCCTAGATATGGTGGCCTGACAGCCGAGATGGAGTCTTGAATGCTGGAGCTGCTCGCCGATCCTAATGTATGGATCGCATTTGGTACCCTGACGGCGATGGAAATCGTCTTGGGGATCGACAACATCGTCTTCATCTCCGTGCTGGTTTCACGCCTGCCCAAGGAGCAGGCGGACCGGGCGCGCAAGATCGGTCTTGCACTGGCTCTCATCTTCCGCATCTTGCTGCTGCTGGTGATCAGCTGGATCATCAGCCTCACTCAGCCTGCGTTCAGCGCTTTCGGACTTGAGCTTTCCTGGAAGGACCTGATCCTCATCGCCGGTGGCCTGTTCCTCGTCTACAAGGCCACCCACGAAATGCATGCTGCCATCGAGGAGCCTCATGAGGCCGATCTCGCGCAGAAGGCTACCGCAGCCTTCGCTGCGATTATTGGGCAGATCATCGTAATCGACGTGGTTTTTTCCATCGATTCCATCGTCACGGCGGTTGGCATGGCGGACCATGTCGAGGTGATGATTGCGGCCGTGATCGTGGCTGTGGGCGTGATGTTTGTTGCATCCGGCCCGGTTGCCAAGTTTGTTGCCGATCACCCCACCACCAAGATGCTGGCGCTGGCCTTCCTGCTGTTGATCGGCATGTCCTTGGTCGCCGACGGGTTCGGCTTCCATATTCCCAAGGGCTATATCTATTCGGCCATGGGCTTCTCGGTACTGGTTGAGGCGATCAATATCATCGCCAAGAGCCGCAAGGCCAAGAGTCCCGCTCCCGTGGCTCCATTCACCGGACCTAGCGGCGCTATCAGCGGCAACTCTGGCGCCGCTGCGGCGACGACTCGCTCCCCGGGCAAGTCAACGCCCGTGAGCCGCGCGCAGTCGCGCCCCAAATCTGCGCCCCGCAAGCCTCGGAGCTGAGCATGAGCAAGGCGATCGTCGTTCGAAATACCGGTGGCCCAGAGGTCATGGAGTGGAGGTACTGGCCGGTGAGCAGCCCAGGTGAGGGGCAGGTCGCCGTCCGCCAAACCGCGATCGGCCTCAACTTCATTGACACCTACCAGCGCTCCGGCCTTTATCCGCTGCAGACCCCGTTTGTTGCGGGCAATGAAGGCGCCGGCGTTGTTACCGAAGTTGGCCCAGGCGTGCAGGGCCTCGCCGTTGGTGACCGGGTGGCTTACCAGGGGCAGGTCGGCGCCTATGCCGAGCAGCGCTTGTTGGCTGCGGACCGTATCGTGCGCATTCCAGATGGCGTGGACGACCAAACCGCGGCCGCGGTGATGCTCAAGGGGCTTACTGCCTTTTATCTCCTGTTCAAGACTTGGCCGGTCCAATCGGGAGAAACCATTCTATGGCACGCTGCCGCAGGCGGCACGGGTCAGATCGCCACGCAGTGGGCCAAGTCCCTGGGGGTGCGCGTCATCGGCACGGCGGGGAGTGAGGAAAAAGTCGCCCTCGCCCTGCAGCACGGCTGCGAAGCGGTCATTAATTACAAGACCGAGGATTTTGCCGCCCGCGTGCGGGAGCTAACCGAGGGACGCGGCGTCGATGTGGTTTATGACGGCGTCGGCAAGGCCACGTTCGACAAGTCGCTTGATTGCCTTCGCCCGAGGGGGTTGATGGTCAGCTTCGGCAATGCCTCGGGCGTGGTGTCCATTCCGGACCTAACCGTGCTGTCACGCAAGGGCTCGCTGTTCGTAACCCGGCCGATCAGCGCGCATTATTTCCCCCAGCGCCCCGATCTGCTCGAGGGCGCCGAGGCCCTGTTCGGGGCAATCAGGTCGGGGGCGATCAAGGTCAATATCGGACGCACTTTCCCCCTCGCGCAAGCAGCCGAGGCACATCGCGCGCTCGAGGATCGGCAAACCACCGGCTCGGTGATCCTGCTGCCATAGGGGGATGGACAGCCAAACCGCCAGCGGCTAAACGCTGGCGCGTCGGGTAGGTGGCAGAGCGGTTGATTGCTCCGGTCTTGAAAACCGGCGAACGTGAAAGCGTTCCGGGGGTTCGAATCCCTCCCTACCCGCCAGTGCCGCTCTTCTGCAGCGGCCCTGGCTACCTTTATCCGGAACCGTCAGACGCCATGTCGCCTCGGCAGGAACCGCTTGGGTAGGCGGCAGGCAACGGTGTAGGCCGGATCGAACACATTGGCGACGTCGTATCGAACGACTTGACCCAGCAAATGGCTCGACGTCACGAGATCGAGACCAAAATCCTGACCGAGCCACTGCGCCATTTCGGTGGTGGCGTGCTGAAGGGCTTGGTCGAGCGGGCGCGCATTGCCGATGGTGATGATCTCCTCGGCCGTTTCCGCCCTTGGCCAGACCTGCGGCCGTCGCTTTTCCACACTTAGGGTAATGGTGACCTCAAAGCTGGTCTCCACCCCCGTGCCGACGATCTCGCCATCCCCCTGAATGGCGTGGCCATCGCCGAGAAAGAACAGCGCGCCCGGCGCCGCTACGGGAAACCACACCGTGGTGCCCGGGCCAAAGCGCCGGTAATCCATATTGCCGCCGTGCTCGGCGCTGGTTGCGGTGGAAATTGCCTGCCCAAGTGTGGGGGCGACGCCAAAGCACCCGATCATCGGCGCAAGCGGCAGCACCAGGTGCTCAAGACCGGGCACCGGGTCTTGCAACTGCACGGTCCCTTGTGCGCGATCGATGCGCCATTCCGTTCGGTTGCGGGGGGGTAGGACGCGAACAAATTCGGGGTCAACCACATTGGCGGCCAGCACTTGCCGGGTCCAGCCCGTGTCACGCGTGGGCTCCATCGCCATGATCTGCACCCGCAACGCGTCGCCGGGCTCGGCGCCTTCCACAAATATCGGCCCATTCATGGGATTGGGTCCACCCGAGCGGTTGACACCGTGCTCGTCATCGCCGGCTGCGTCCAGCGTTCGGGTGATCACCGTGTCCCCATTGGCAATGCGCAGAGCCGGCGGAAAAGTGCCGATAACATTGTAATAAGTGGTCGGCGTGAAGCGATGGATGGCCAAGCTGTTGTTCCTTCGAGGGGTTGAACCGGCGGCACGGCGCCGGGCTGATGCACTCCCTGGCCAACCTAACCCCAAGCTGCCCCCAGCATCCAGCCACCAGTGCTGTTGAGCAAGCCAAGCCGTTCTGAACCTAGGGCGCGGGAAACCAGTCGCCAATGCGGCCGGTCAGTTTGTAGGCGATCAAGCCAATCCATTCGCGGAGCGCCAGTGTGGTGGTGTTCAGGTTCAGGATTGGGTTGGCCAGATCAAAGCCCATACCCTCGGTCCCTGAGCTGCGATAGTCGACCGGCCGCGGCAGCACCTCAAGACCAGCGCTGCGGAACAAGCCCACAGATCTGGGCATGTGAAACGCCGACGTGACCAGCACGATGGTCCTGGCTTCCGCCCCAAGCAGGGCGGCGCTGTTGGCCGCATTCTCGTCGGTGTTGCGCGACTCTCCTTCAAGCACCAGCCGCTCGGGAGCGATGCCCTGGGCGCTAAAGAACCGCCGGGCCGTTTCTGCTTCTGGTTCGCCATCAGCGATCAGCAGACCGACACCTCCGCTCAGCAGAATCTTGGCCTGGGGATACTGCTTGGCCAGCTGCAGGGTTTCGGTGAGTCTATCCCCTGCCTCGTTGAGTTCGGCAATGCGCCGCGCCGTGCTGACCCGGCCGGCCGTGGCGCCGCCCAGCATTATGATGGTTTGCACATCCGAGGGGAGGGGCTCTCCGCGTGGAAAGCGCTCTTCCAGCGGCGCAATCAGGTTGAATCCAAGCGTGGTAAAGGCGCTTAGCCCAAAGATCATTAGCCCGAGGCCAACAAATACCAGCCCCGCTAGTCGGCGGCGCAACAGGCTCAACATCCATCCCGCCAAAAACAGCACGAAGGTAAGGCTGACGGGCTGCACGAACAGCCAGAAGATCTTGGACAGGATGAAAAACATGCGAGGCTAGATGCCCCGGAGCGGCAACGGAGTAAAGCGCTTCCCGCGCCACGTTGAATACGTGGGGAGAAGTCTAGCCTCCGGTGCTCTTGATGGCGGCGGTCAGGAGTTGGCTCACTGCGGTTGAGCCGACCCCGAGGTCGAGAGCTATGCTCATATGGTTGCTGTCCGGGATATCGATCCTTCTGGTTGGCACCTGCTGGGCAGCAAGCCGTGATTGCATCGCGTCTGCCTGGGAATGGAACGGCAGGGTTTCTTGCTCCCCCACCAGCAGCAGCACATCGCCGCCTGCACGATAGTTTCTCGAGAGAGGCGAGAATTTAGTGACCTCGTCTTCCGTCAGGCCGATCATTGGCTGCAGAAAGGACGACCGCAGCGGCTTTAGGTCATAGATACCGCTGAGAAGGAGCGCGCTCTTAGGCGCTACTGGGATATCCGCTTCCAGCAGCGTGCAGCACAGATGGGCGCCGGCGGAGTGGCCCGATACGCTCAGTTGGTTCGGGTCGCCGCCAAAGCGAGGTATATTCGCTGCAAGCCAATCGGCAGCGCGGCGGACCTGAGCTACAATTTTCTCCATGCGAACCGCTGGCATCAGGGAATAGTCCATAACAGCGGCGATGGCGCCGGCAGCGACCACCGTATCGGCAATAAAGGAGAAGTCGTCCTTGCTGAACATCCGCCAATAGCCGCCATGAATAAAGAGATGCACTGGTACCGGGGCGGCCGCGGGCGGTGGCAAAAACAGGTCGAGCTTTTCGTCTGGCTCGGGCCCGTACTCAAGGTCCAGTACAGCCCGGTGATTATGCCGCGCTAGGGCGCTGCGGCCGGCATATTCTTTCAGGTAGCCATCAAAGTCCGGCACGTGATCGCGTGTCCGAAACAGGTCCTTGGCATCTTCCACGATCATTTCCCCAGCTTGCACGTCATCCGTTCTTCGCACTGGCCACTTCCCGGAGTGAGCCTCTTGTGCGCGCCGAGGCAACTCGGAGCAACTGCGCGTCCACAATCCAATATCATATACGATTGCATGTCGAGGTGTGTCGTGCTAGCTGTTTGTCATTGCGAGGGGGAAGCAATGGCTCGGCACGTGCTCACGAGAGATGCGAAAGTGGAGGCGGATAAAAGCGCCGCGCCAATACCGCGCCCGCTCAGTCTCGCCAACGAAGTCTATGAGGCAATCTTTTCCCAGCTGATGGCGCTCAAGATCGCGCCTGGTGCCCGCATCACCGTCGACAATCTTTCCCGCGAGCTTGGCGTCTCGCAGACTCCCATCCGTGAGGCCTTGGGCCGCCTCGAGGGTGAGGGGCTGGTCAACAAGACTCATCTCATCGGCTTTAGCGCCGCCCCACAGATCTCGGTTCGACAATTCGCGAACCTTTATGAACTTCGCCTTCTGCTCGAGCCTCATGCTGCCCGGGAGGCCGTTGCGCGCCTCACCGACAAGAACCTTGCTGCACTCACCGAAGCTGCGGGGGTTATGGGGCGGCGCGCCAAATCAGGCGATGAACGCGCGCGTTATTCGCAGTTTGCCCGGCAGGACGCGGTGTTCCACGACATGATCGTGCAGACCGCTGGCAACGATCTGATCCGCGATACGCTGGCACACCAGCATGTCCACTTCCACATCTTTCGCTTGATGTTCCACTCGCGCGTCACCGCGGAAGCGCTGGAGGAGCACGAGGCGATTATTGCTGCGTTTGAAGCGCGTGACGGGCAGGCCGCAGAGCAGGCGATGCGGGCCCATATCGAGCGCTCGCGCGATCGCTTGCTGCCGGTTTTCGAATGACCGGGGTCGCGCACGCTGTGCTCCAGGATCGGGCGCAAACCACAGCGCAGCCGCTGATGCAATTGCAGGATCTCGGCAAAGCCTATGGCCCGATCACGGTGCTGAGCGGCGTTGACCTGGATATCCGCGCCGGGGAAATCCACGCCATTATCGGCGAGAACGGCGCTGGCAAATCTACGCTGATGCGCCTGGTTTCCGGGCATGTGGAACCCACCACCGGTACCATCACCTATCACGGTCAGCCCGCACACTTCAGCAAGCCGGTGCAGGCCGAAAATGCCGGCATTGTATTGGTGCATCAGGAGATCCTGCTCGCCGACGGTCTCACCGTGGTGGAAAACCTTTTTCTAGGCCGCGAACTCGGTCGCAACGGGCTCGTCGATGACGCGACCATGGAGCGCATCGCCGCCGAGCGGCTCGCGGCGATCGGCTGCACCGCTTCCCCCCGGGACTTGGTTCGCAATCTTCCTATCGCCCAGCGCCAGCTGGTGCAAATCGCCCGTGCCTTGCTTGAAGAGCACAGCATGGTGATCTTCGATGAACCCACCGCGGTGCTCGCCGCTACCGAAGTCGAAACTCTGCTGGCGATCGTGCGTGGCCTACGCGATCAGGGCGCAGCCGTGCTCTACATCTCCCACCGCCTGGATGAGGTCGAAGCTCTCGCCGATCGCATCACAGTGCTCCGCGATGGCAAGAAGATCGGCACCTATCCCGCCGCTGATTTAACCCAGCAGGACATGGCCAACCTCATGGTCGGACGCGACCTGGCTATGCTCTACCCACACAAGCGCGGCCTCTCCACCGCAGCGCCGCTGCTCGAAGTCGAGCATGCCGATGTGCCAGGTTTCGCGCACGACATTTCCTTCGTCGCCCGCCCGGGCGAAGTGCTCGGCTTTGGCGGCATGATCGGGGCTGGGCGAACCGAGCTCTTTGAGGGCCTGCTGGGACTGCGGCCCGCCAAGACCGGTGCCGTGCGCGTCGGCGGCAAGAAGACCCATATCCGTTCGGTTGCCGATGGCATCGAGGCCGGGATCGGCTATCTGACAGAAGATCGCAAGGGCAAGGGTCTGCTGCTGCGGGAGCGACTGGCACCCAACCTGGTGCTGACGGCTCTGTCCTGGATATATCGCAAACCATATCTCGAGCAAAAGCTCGAAGATCAGCAGCTCGATCGCGCGGTGCAGGAATATGATATCCGCGTTCGCAGTCGCCAGTTGCAGGCGGGCCAACTCTCGGGCGGCAACCAGCAAAAGCTGCTGCTGGCCAAGATCATGCTGCTCAACCCTTCGGTCGTCATCATCGATGAGCCGACGCGCGGCATTGATATCGGCAACAAGAGCCAGATCTACACTTTCATCGACAAGCTGGTGCGTGAGGGCAAGTCCTGCATCGTCATCTCCTCGGAACTGCAGGAGCTGGTGGGCCTGTGTGACCGCATCCTCGTGATGCGCTCGGGCCGGCTCGTGGCCGAACTGGAGGGCGACGCCATCACCGAACATGCGGTGGTGCTTGCCGCAACAAGTGGCGGGACAACCGCCAGTTCAACTGGAGGAAATGCCCGTGGCTGAGATCAGTGCCGCATCACCGCGCGAAACCCTGCTCGGGCGCATCAACTGGGTGGATCTGGGCCCCTTCATCGCCCTGGCCGTCCTCGTAATCGTCGGTTTCCTCGTCAACCCCGATTTCCTCTCGCCCACCAACCTGACCAATGTCATTACGCGTTCGTCCTTCATCGCCATCATCGCGGTGGGTGCCACCTTCGTCATCTCCTCGGGCGGGCTCGACTTGTCTGTGGGCTCCATGGCGGCCTTTGTAACCGGCGTCATGATCATGTTCATGAACGCCCTCGTTCCCAGTCTTGGCGCCAATGCCATCATTGCCGGCATGGCTCTGGTGCTTTGCGTCGGTGCGCTGTGCGGGCTCTTCAACGGTCTTATCGTCACTATCGGCAAGATTGAGCCCTTTATCGTCACCCTTGGCACGATGGGCATTTTCCGCGCCCTCATCACCTTCATGTCCAATGGCGGCACGATCCCGATCGACCGCAGCTTGCGCGAGCCCTTCCGGCCAATCTATTTCGGCACCCTGGCAGGGATACCCATTCCGATAGTCGTTTCGATCGTGGTGGCCCTGATCGGCGCCTTCCTGCTCTACAAGACCAAGTTCGGCCGCCGCTGCGCCGCTGTCGGTGCCAATGAGGAAGTGGCACGCTTTTCCGGTATCTCCATCCCCAAGATCCGCACCACCGCCTTCGTCATTCAAGGCGTATGCGTTGCGATCGCCGCGATCTGCTACGTCCCGCGGCTCGGGGCCGCCACCCCCACCACCGGCCTCCTCTGGGAACTGCAGGTGATCACAGCCGTGGTGATCGGCGGCACCGCCCTGCGCGGTGGCAAGGGTCGTATTTGGGGCACCATCGCGGGCGCGGTGATCCTTGAAATGATCGCCAACCTGATGGTGCTGTCCGACTTCATTTCCGAATACCTCGTCGCCGCGGTGCAAGGCGTCATCATCATCATTGCGATGCTCGTACAGAGGTTCTCGAAAGCGCAGCCGTAAAGCGACCGAACGGCTTGCACCTGCGAAAGGTCCAAGGGAGGAAACTATGTCTCGATTGAATATGCTTGCCGCGATCAGTGTCGCCGCCGCGCTCGTGGCCGTGCCTGCTCTCGCCCAGGAAAAAAAGCTGATCGCCGTCTCGATCCCGGCCGCCGACCATGGCTGGACCGCCGGTGTTGTCTACCACGCCCAGGCCGCAGCCGAAGAAATCCAGGCCGCATTCCCCAATATCGAAGTTGTCGTCAAGACTTCACCTTCGGCATCCGCCCAGGTCAGCGCGCTCGAGGATCTGACCGCCACCCGCCAGCCGGATGCCCTAGTGATCCTGCCCCATTCCTCCGAGGAACTGACAGGGCCGGTCCAGAGCATCAAGGATGCCGGCACCTTCATCACCGTGGTTGATCGTGGTCTGACGGATCCCGAAATCCAGGACCTTTACGTGGCCGGCGACAACATCGCCGTTGGCTCCACTACGGCCCAGTTCCTGATCGACAATCTCGGCGGCAAGGGCGATGTGGTGGTGCTGCGCGGCATTCCCACCGTGATCGATGACGAGCGTATCCAGGGCTTCCAGGACACGATCGAAGGCACTGACATCAATGTGCTCGACATCCAGTATGCCAACTGGAACAGCGACGAAGCCTTCAGCCTGATGCAGGACTATCTCGCCAAGTACCCCCATATCGACGCTGTGTGGGCCAATGACGACGACATGCTGCTCGGCGTGCTGGAAGCCATCCAGCAGTCCGGCCGGACCGAAATCAAATATGCGCTCGGCGGCAATGGCATGAAGGAAATCATCGAAAAGGTGATGGCGGGTGACCCCATGACCCCGATCGAGACGCCTTATCCGCCGTCCATGATCAAGACCGCGATCTACATGACCGCTGCCCAGTTCAACGGGCAGGCTCCGGTGCGCGGTTCTGTAAAGCTCGACGCGCCCTTGATCACCAAGGACAATGCGGCTGAATATTACTTCCCTGACTCCCCGTTCTGATAGCTTTGGGGCCAGCCTTGTGCTGGTCCCGCCCAACACAATTACTGGAGACGCAAAATGCCAGGCAAGAAAATCCTGATGCTGGTCGGTGAATTCACCGAGGAATACGAGATCTTTGTTTATCAGCAGGCCATGGAAGCCGTTGGCCACACGGTCCACGTTGTCTGCCCCGACAAGAAGGCCGGCGACATCATTGCCACGTCCTTGCATGATTTCGAAGGTCACCAGACCTATACCGAAAAGATGGGCCACTACTTCCAGCTCAACAAGAGCTTCGATGAGGTCAAGCTGGACCAATACGACGCCGTCTATGCTGCGGGCGGCCGCGGTCCCGAATATATCCGCACCGACAAGCGCGTCCAGGCCATGGTCCGGCACTTCCACGAAACCAACAAGCCGATCTTCACCATCTGCCACGGCGTGCAGATCCTGGTGGCGGTGGACGGCGTGGTGCGCGGCAAGAAGGTCGCGGCGCTGGGCGCCTGCGAGCCCGAAGTGATCCTGGCCGGCGGCACCTATATCGATCTGTCGCCCACCGACGCCTTTGTGGATGGCACCATGGTTTCGGCCAAGGGCTGGACCGCTCTTGCAGCCTTCATCCGCGAATGCCTCAAAGTCCTCGGCACCGAAATTCGCCACAGCGGCGACGTCACCGAAAAAGCTGCCTAACCACCATTGAGCCGGCCGCGCCACGTGGCCGGCTCAATCTTTGCATCAGGCAAGGTCGAGGAACCGACCCGTATCGAGATCGATCGGCACCCCATGCTGGCGCCGATGTTCGGCCCGCCTCCATTCCCGGTCGCCGGGCGCCATGACCTCGTGTCCCTCCCGCGTGGGCGCTTCGCGCAAGGAGGCGATATAGCGCGACATGCCCATCTCGAAGATGGCTCGACCGGCGAAATGATCGGGATCGATCGCCAGCACGAAGTGGCCCATATTGCGGGGCGTGCTGATATCGTCCGCGCCGACCATCGGGATGAAATCGGCATCAAGGGTTGTGCCGGTGAGCACGGCCGAAAGCAGCGTGGCGAGGCCCGCTAGCCCCGCACCCTTGTAGCCATACTCGTCCCCGCCCAACGGCAGAACCATCTCGGCGCTATGCGGGTCGGTGACGGTGCCGCCGCTCTCATCGGCCGCAACACCGGGCGGCAGTTCCTTGTCGAGCGAGCGATGCAGCAGCACGCGGTTCATCGGGATCGAGGAAGTCGCCATGTCGAGCAGCCAGGGCTTGTGGCCGGGCAGGGGTGCCGCAAAGGCCAGCGGATTGGTGCCGTGAAAGCGCTTGGCGCCACCAAACAGCGGCACCATGGAATCGGTGTTGGTGGTGGCAAAGCCGATCATGCCCGCATAAGCGGCCTCCAGGGCATAGGCACCCGCGGCGCCGAAATGAGACGAGCGGCGGACCCCCACCGCGGCAATGCCGCTTTCCTTGGCCCGCTCGCAGGCAATATCCATCGCCCGGTAAGAGGCGTAATGACCCAGCCCGTCATCCCCATCCAGCATGGTGCTGCCGGATCCCTTGTGCTCGACGCGCAGCTCCGGGTTCTTGTTGATCCGGCCGCCACCCAGCATCTGGCAATAATGCCGTACGAGGCGCACGCCATGGCTGTCCACCCCAAGCATCGAAGCATGCATCATGGCCTTGGTCGCAGCCAGCAACGACGCTTCGCTCGCGCCCGCTGCCCGCAGCGCCCCCTGGACTCGTCCCTCCAGCTCCTCGGGGGCAATGGTAATGGTGCCGGCAGAAACATCCGTCATATCTGCGCTTTCAGTTCTTGTTGGGTGAGGGGGCGCGAGGCAATCGCGGTCGCCCGCGCGAGAGCGCGGTGGCGGCAGCCGCTGCCATTCCGTGGTAATTGATCCGGCGGGGCCTAGCCGAGATTTCGCCGGGTATGGACATTGGTGGGGCCGACATACCAGTCGCGTGCCGCAACCTCTTCGAACACCACCCAGACATCCTCGGGCGCCAGCCCCGTCGCTTCGGTCACCGCGTCGCTCACCTTGCGCGCGATCTGGGCCTTCTTGCCTTCGGGATCATCAGCGATGACTTCCCGGACGAGCCGGATGTTGATGAACGGCATGGGGATCTCCTACCCTTTTTTGGTGCTATCCTGCGTGGCCGGGGCATCCTCCACCCAGGCCAGGATGACGTCGCGTGCCCGCTCTATGTGATGCCGCATGGCGTCTTCGGCGCCCTTGGCATCGCCAGCACGAATAGCGGCACAGATCTTTGTATGTTCGGCAATCACCGCATCGGCATCGACCACGCCACGATTGCGATAAAGCGGGCCAATTCGATGATTGGCTTGCAACTGGGCCAGGGCCCCTGTGATGAACATATTGCCGCAATCGGCGGCGATGGTTTGGTGGAACAGGGCATCTGCGTCCACGAAGTTCACGAACAGCTGGCTGCGTGGGCCCCGTCCGGCCGAGTTGATTCCCTTGATCGACTGCTCGAGCGTCGTAATGGTCTGCTCGGTACGATGCTGCGCCGCGAGAGCCGCGGCCGCAGGCTCCAGCAGCAAGCGCGTTTGAAACAGATGCGCGTAGTCGAGCAGGGACATGGCCGGCGCCGCCTTGTAGCGCCCATTGCGCAGCCGTACGACGAGCCGGTCCCCTTCGAGGCGCGCCAGGGCTTCGCGGATTGGGGTCTGGGACACGCCCAGCTTGCTCGCGATCACATCGATGCCGATCACCTCACCGGGCTCGACGGCTTGGTCGAGCACCAGGTTGCGAATGTGATTATAGGCCTGCTCGGCCAGGCTGGTCTTGTCGAGGGTCTTGTCCGCCGCCGGCATAATCGTCCTTTCCGATGGCGCGTCCTGCAGCACGACGCCAGGCACGCCACGTCTTCACGGCTCCCCATCAGCAACCTGCTCTGCAAACCACCACAAGCCAGCTTGCTAATCAATATCCTATATACTACGAAATCGGACAGAACAGAGCCAGCTCGCATCCGACAACCTGGTGCGAAGCGACCCGTCCAAAGAAGCAGGTAAGCTGCTCAGGTGTTGCGCGAGCTGACGAGGGGTTCATAGGGCCGCCTGGCGGCGAGGAGGAATATCAATGAAGCGTTCACTGATTCTGCTGACTGCAGTTCTGGCATCGACCAGCCTGACCGGCATCGCGCATGCCGAAACATCGGGCAAGCGCATTGCCCTGTCCAACAACTATGCCGGTAATTCCTGGCGTCAGGCCATGCTCGAAAGCTGGGAGAAGGTGACGAGCCAGGCCGTTGCTGACGGGATCGTCGCGGCCGTCGACACCTTCACCACCGCCGATCAGGAAGTGCCCACCCAGGCCGCCCAGGTCCAAAACCTGATCCTGCAGGGCTACGACGCCATCGTCATCAATGCCGCCTCCCCCGACGCCCTGAACGGCGCCGTCAAGGCCGCCTGCGACGCCGGTATCGTTGTTGTCTCGTTTGATGGCACTGTGTCCGAGCCTTGCGCCTGGCGCGTGGCGGTCGACTACAAGCAGCTCGGCCAGCAGCAGCTCGACTATCTCGCCGGCCGTCTTCCCGAAGGCGGTAATCTCCTGGAAATCCGTGGTCTTGCCGGCACTTCCATTGATAACCTCATTCATGAAGGTATCGCCGACGGCGTCAAGGCTCATCCAAACTTCACCATTGTCGGCGAAGCTACCGGCAACTGGGATCAGGCCACGGCCCAGCGCGCTGTGTCGACCGTGCTGCCCTCGCTGCCCGAGATCGATGCCATCGTCACCCAGGGCGGCGACGGCTATGGCGCGGCTCAGGCCTTCCGTGCTGCCGGCCGTGATGTGCCGATCATCATCATGGGCAACCGTCAGGACGAGCTGGCCTGGTGGCAGGAGCAGCGCGATGCCAATGGTTACGAGACCTGGTCCGGCACCATCGCGCCCGGCATCTCGACGCTCGCCTTCTGGGTTGCCCAGCAGATCCTTGACGGCAAGGAAATCCCCAAGGACGTGACCGTTCCCTACCTGACCGTCACCCAGGAAACGCTGGATGAAGCTGTTGCCAACACGCCGGTCGGCGGCGTTGCCAATAAGGAATACTCGCAAGAGGAAGCCATCCAGGCCATCGCAGACAACCTCTAGGCGAGAGCAGAAGTAAGCCATGACCGCGCCAAACGGATCGGCAATTGAGCTGGCGGGTGTTTCCCGCTCCTTTGGCGCGGTGCGCGCCCTGTCCGACGTCAACTTGTTGATTGCCGGGGGCCAGTGCCTCGGACTTGTCGGCCATAACGGGGCCGGCAAGTCGACCTTGATGCATGTCCTTGCCGGCACGCTGCGACCCGATCAGGGCCGCATCCAGGTCGGCGGGCAGCAGTACGACCAGATTTCGGTGCACCTGGCGCAAACCCTGGGGCTGCGCTGCGTGTTTCAGGAACTGTCCTTGTGCCCCAACCTCACAGTGGCCGAGAACACGCGCATCCTCCACCCCTCCATCAAGGGCTGGGGCTGGCGCAAAAAGGCCGGTGCGCTGATCAGCGCCATGCTGGAGCGCATTTTTCCCGGCCACGACATTTCGCCCGACACCGTAGTTTCCGACCTATCCATCGGCCGCCGCCAGATGGTCGAGATCGCCCGAGCCTTCACCGTCAGCGAAGGCGTGCTGCGCCTCGTGATCCTCGATGAACCGACATCCTCACTTGATGCGACCACTTCGCGCCAATTACTGGAATTTGTGCGCAAGGAGGTCCAGAGCGGGGTCTCGTGCATCCTCATCTCGCATATGTTGGGCGAAATCCTCGATTACTCCGATCAGATCGCGGTGATGAAGAATGGCCAACTTGTGGCTTCCGGCCCGGTCGCCAACTTCTCGCGCGAAAGCCTCGTCGATCTGATGAGCGGCGGTGAGCATCCTGACCGCGCAGCGCGCGAGCGCTCGATCCGCTCCCTCGCCGACGCTCCCATTGCCGTCAAGGCCGAACCAGCGGGCAGGGGGCTACCCTTCGTTGCCCGGCGCGGCGAGGTCATCGGCCTTGCTGGCTTGTCCGGGCATGGTCAGACCGAATTCCTGGTGCAGGTCTTTGAAGCGGCGCGCGCCCGCAAGCCCGAGATCACCGTCGCGGGCGCGGTGTCCTTCGTTGCCGGCGACCGGCAAGCTGATGGCATCTTCCCGCTCTGGTCCATCGCCGACAACATCGCGGTCGGCTCGCTGCCGGTGCTCCGCAACGGCCTGCTTCTGTCCGGCGCCAAGGAGCGCGAGCTTTCGAGCCGCTGGGGCCGAACCATGGCGATCAAGGCGCCCTCGCTTGACGACGAAATTCTCTCCCTCTCCGGCGGTAATCAGCAAAAAGCGCTCTTTGCCCGGGCGCTCTCGACCACATCCGCCGTGGTGCTGATGGACGATCCCATGCGCGGCGTCGATATCGGCACCAAGCTCGAAGTCTATGACATCATTGCCGAGCAGGCAGCGGGCGGCCGAACCTTCCTTTGGTACACCACCGAGTTCGAAGAGCTCGAATATTGCGACCGCGTCTACGTGTTCCAGAACGGGCGCATCGTGGGCGAACTGCAGGGCGCTGACATTACCGAGGCCAGTGTGATTGGCTCCTCGTTCAAGGACAAGGACGCGGCATGACCACCGACATTTCGACCACGGCACGCGGTCAGAACCTGGCTGCGTCCTCTCGTCAGCGTCTGCTGCGCGGCGCCCTGCCGGCAGTCTCGCTCGTCATCGTGCTTGCGGCCATCTGGTACTTCAATCCCCGGGCGATCAGCTATTTCGGCCTCAACCTGATGCTGAACCTGGCCATTCCCGTCGCTCTGGCCACCATCGCCCAGATGTGCGTCATGGCCACCAACGAGCTTGATCTGTCGATCGGTGCCTTTGTCGGCTTTGTCGCCTGCGTCACCGCCACCTATATGCCTGAAGCGCCGCTCCTTGCCGCGCTGATGCTGGCCGGCGGCGTGCTGGTTTACATGCTGGCGGCCGTCATCATTCACCTGCGCAACGTCCCTTCCATCGTCGTCACCCTGGGCCTGAGCTTTTTCTGGGCGGGACTCGCCCTCCTGATCCGCCCGACGCCTGGCGGCTCCGCCCCCGGCTTTCTGCGCGACTTCATGGCCTTCCAGCCGCCCTTCATCCCCATGCCGGTCTTGCTGGCGATCGTGATTGGCCTCGTCGTGCATTTCGTCCTGATGCGCTCCTCCTATGGCGCGGTGCTGCGCGGCGTTGGCGGCAATGCCCGCGCGGTCCATCGTGCCGGCTGGTCCATCCTCAAGGCCAAGGTCGCCATGTTCGCCCTGGCCGGTGTGTTCGGCATTCTGGCTGGCATGACGCTCGTGGGCGTGTCCTCCAGCGCCGACGCCAATATGGCGACCGGCTACACCTTGCTCTCCATCGCCGGGGCGGTGATCGGGGGCGCTGAGTTCGTTGGCGGTCGCATCTCGCCCATCGGCGCGGTGATCGGAGCCCTGGTGCTGCAACTGGCATCCTCGGCGCTGAACTTCTTCCAGGTGCCGTTCCTGCCGGGCGGCCGCATTCCTCAAGAATGGCAGGTTGGTGCCCAAGGCATGTTCCTGATCATCATCCTCGCCGCCCGCGTGCTCATCAGCAAAGCTGAAAAATGACCGATCAGACCCTTTCCCTTTCGCGGTTCACCCTAAACAGTCTTCCGGTCTGGCTCTGGTCATTCCTCGGCGCCTTTCTGGTCTGGGTGCTGTCCTTTTCCATTGCAGGGCAAGGCGCCCAGGGCATGCTCGTCGCCGCCCTGTCCTTCTCGGTGTTCACCGTCATGGTGGGCTTGGGCCAGATGTTCGTCATCACACTCGGACCCGGCAATGTTGACCTTTCGATCCCGGCCACCATCGGCCTGGCCAGCGCCGTCGCCATGAAGGTCATGGATGGACAGAACAGCCTTATCCTCTGGGGTCTCCTTGCCGCGCTCGCCTGCGGCATCCTGATCGGGGGCTTCAATTATCTGCTGATCCGACTGCTCCGTATCCCGCCCATCGTGGCGACCCTGTCCTCGAGCTTCATCATCCAGTCCGTCGGCATCAGCTATGGCCGCGGCCTGCAGATCAAGCCGCCCGCGGCGCTCTCCGATTTTACCTTCTCGCGCTTTCTAGGTGTTCCCGTACTCGCCATCGTCGCCATCGCCCTGTCCGTCGTGGCGGGGATCGTGCTGCACCGCACCATCTATGGCCGCACCGTGCTCGCCACTGGCCAGAACATGCGCGCCGCCCGCTTTGCTGGCCTCTCGGTCGAGCGCACCAGGCTGTTGACCTATGTGCTTTCCGGCGCTCTTGCCGCGCTGTGCGGCGCGCTATTGGCCGGATTTTCGGGTGGTTCCTCGCTCTCCATGGGCCGCGAATACCTGCTGACCTCCATCGCCGTGGTCGTGCTCGGCGGCACCTCGGTTGCGGGCGGGCGGGCCAATGTCCCCGGCCTTTGGGGCGGCGCCTTGTTCCTGTTCATGGTGTCCACTCTGCTCAACACCGCAGGCTTCGGCTCGGGCTTGCGGGACGTCTTTACCGGTCTGATCATCGTTGCCGCGATCGCCATCACTGGCACGCGTCAGGCGCTCAGGTAAGAGCCCAAGAAGCAATCTCGGAGGAGGGTATTTTGGCTGCATCGGATTATGAGATTCTGGACGAACGCTTTGCGCGCCTGCCGTGCACCACGGCCAATGTCCATAAGCTTTACCAAGGCTGCCATTGGGCCGAGGGTCCCGCCTACTTCCCGGCCGGGCGCTACCTCGTCTGGTCCGACGCGCCCAACAACCGCATGCTGCGTTATGATGAGGCCAGTGACGCCGTCAGCGTCTTCCGCCAGCCCGCCAACAACGGCAACGGCAACACCGTTGACCGCCAGGGTCGCCTTGTTACCTGCGAACATGGCACCCGCCGCGTCACCCGCACCGAGCATGACGGCTCCATCACGGTCCTTGCCGACAACTACAACGGCAAGCGGCTGAACAGCCCCAATGACGTGGTGGTCAAGTCAGACGGCTCGATCTGGTTCACCGACCCGACCTATGGCATCGATTCTGACTACGAGGGCAACAAGGCCGAAAGCGAGATCGGCGCGTCCAATGTCTACCGGATCGATCCCGCTTCCGGCGCACTCACCATTGTCTGTGATGACTTCGTCAAGCCAAACGGCCTGGCGTTCTCGCCCGATGAAAAGCTGCTTTACGTCGTCGACACCGGCCGCACCCATGGCCCGCAGAACCCGGCCCATATGCGCGTGTTCGAAGTCGGCGAGAATGGCACGCTCTCAGGCGGTCGGGTCTTTGCGGATTGCACGGCCGGGCTGTTCGACGGTTTCCGCCTCGATACCGATGGCCGCATCTGGACCTCGGCTGCGGATGGCGTGCACGTTTATGATCCCGACGGCACGCTGATCGGCAAGGTGCGCATTCCCGAAGTGGTCGCCAATGTCTGCTTTGGCGGACCCAAGCGGGACCGGCTCTTTATCTGCGCCACAACGACACTGTATTCCGTGCGCCTGTTTGTTAACGGCGCTAAGACCTTCTGAGCCCGACCACTCAGGGTCAGGTGACTGCACAAAAACAAAGGCCCCGGCAGCTATAACAGCGCCAGGGCCTTCTTTTCGCCGGCGGCCGCGAGGAGGGGATCGCGCACCGGCTTGACCCTTAGATAGTTGCGGCTGGCCGACCCGCAAGACGCTCCCCGGTCACGAGATAGAGAGGGTGCATCAAGGGTAGTTTCGTGTTCTTTGCTGCGTGCTCCGCTCCCGATCTCCCGAGCCCTGTAGTGCGGGCTTTCCCGCGGCATTGAAGTGCTAAATCCCTGTTCCCACCAGGTCCAACATCTCCGCTGGTACGTGCGAGCACAGGTTACAGGGGCGCCTGGCGAGCGTCCTCAATGTCAAGCTATACCGCGACCTGCGTCGACCAGGCACACCTGTCGCAGGGTTGACGATCCCGGTTTGGACGCATGTTGGGCAGCAACGCCCTACAATAAGGACGCAATGCGGCAGGGTCCCAGAATCACCCTAATCCAGCCGCTCTGTCCGCCAATTGAGGCCGCAACGATCCCTTTAATGCTGACCTCAACGTCAACAGCGAGATATCGTTCCCTTAATGCAGAAGATTTTCAAAGCCGCCGCCGTTGCGCTTTCCCTCACCCTCGCCGCAGTTCCAATGGCTCCACAAGCCTTCGCCAAGGACAGCACTTTGTCAGGTGTGGCTTCCTGGTATGGCCCCGGCTTTCACGGGCGCACCACGGCTAATGGTGAGAAGTACAATATGCACCAGCTCACTGCGGCTCACAAATCCCTCAAGTTCGGCACCAAGGTTCGTGTGACCAACAAGAAGAACGGCAAGTCCGTCATCGTGCGGATCAATGATCGTGGACCTTACGTCGGCAGCCGGATCATCGACCTCTCCAAAGGCGCTGCCCAGGCCATCGGCATGATCGGCTCCGGGACCGCGTCGGTCACTGTAGAAATACTCGCATAAATAAGCAGAAATTGCACCTCAATGCGCTCGGGAACAAACCAATAAGACGGGTGTTCTTCAAGCAGAGGTGATCATCATGCGTAAAGTCCTTGTAGTCTTCGCAGCCGCTGTGGCACTGGCAGGCTGTTCTGCGTCTCGAGAGCGCGTCGTGGTCTTATCACCACCAACTGCGGTTATTGTTCAGCCGCAGCCAGTGGTTCGGCTCGTCGAACCGCCACCCGCCAGGGGAAATGTGGATTCCGTCGCGGCGCTGCGGCCCGGCCGCGGCTATGTCGCCGCGTTTCCGGAAGCTGACCGCCGTGCGGCATGCGTGCGGCTCGATTATCGGCCCGGCACCCGCGGCTTCTCGCGCTGCTTGGTAGGCGATTTCCCGGAAAACCCCTACTTCGCCAGCCGATAGCCAAGCCAGCGTTGACCCAGAAGACTGCACAATTCGCCCCGAGCGGCCGGTCCAGCGATCGGCTGCTGTTCGCTGAATCCTGCGCTTCTGATCATCCGCCATTCGGGGTAGAGCTTGGCGCCTCCGACACTTTGTTGCCATGCGCCACTGGTTTATCGGCGAGCCAGATGCTAGGCGCGGTATCGCTTTGCCCAAGAAAGGCGCGTTCCCGTTTTGCAGCCGAACTTTCTCGTTACTCACTCCGGTGGCTTTCACGCCGACGAACTCCTGTCCAGCGTGGTTCTGACCCGGCTCTTCCCCGATGCGCAACTGGTCCGCTCCCGCACTGCACAGTGGATTACTCCCGCCCAAGACCGCATCATCTACGATGTTGGCGGCGCCTATGATGCCGCAGCACAGATCTTCGATCACCATCAGCGCGGTGCGCCGGTTCGGGACAGCGGCGAGCCGTTCAGCTCCTTTGGCTTGGTCTGGAAGCACTACGGACGCGATTATCTCCGTGCCTCAGGGATCGTCGACGCCAATTTGGATGAGGTGCACGCCTCCTTTGACAGGGAATTCGTTCTCCCGGTCGACCTGATGGACAATGGCGCGCTCAGCGCCAGCGTCGCGGGGGCCCTGGCCGAACTGACCCTGCCGGCTTTGCTGGATAGTCTCAAGCCCCCCTTTGATCAGGCCGATCCAGCCAGCGAAGACAGAGCCTTTGCCGAAGCTCTCGCCATTGTCAGCCGGTTTGTTGAGGGCAATGTCGCTCGCAGGGCTGCCAAATTGCGCGCGGAGCAAGTGGTTTTGCAGGCCATCGAAACAGCCGGCTCAGGACGGATCCTAGAGCTTCCCCAAGGCATGCCATACCGATCAGCGATCGCGAAATCAGGTGCCGACCACCTGCTCTTTGTGGTCCATCCCCGCGACAAGGATTGGTGCCTGGGCGGCATTCCCGTCGTGCAAGGCGAATTCAAGCTCCGAGCGGATCTTCCCGCCGCATGGGCTGGCCTGACCAATGGCGATCTCGAGGCCGTCTGCGGCGTCGAGGGCGCGAGCTTCTGCCACAATGGGCGGTTCATCGCGGCGGCAAAGTCTCGCGACGCCATCCTGGCCATGGCCGACTTGGCTGTTCGAGAAATTACCTCCTGATCCCACTCCGCTCCGATACCTCCGGGCAGGGGCGTTGTTCGTTACTGCAGTTGCGGCTTTTGCAGGAAGCTGTTGCGGTCCGCGGTTTTTACCCGGACCCAATTGTCTCTCCCGTCTCGGACCAGGCGTAAGGCGAACTCGGAGCCCACCGGGGACGTGGTCCAAAGCTTGCGGTAAAAATCACTCAGGCCATTGATAGCATGGCCGTCGAGCTCACTGATGATGTCCCCGCTCTTGAGCCCCGCGTCTGCAGCGGGGCCGTGCTCGGCGACGCTCATCACGATCACCTCGTTGTTCTGCTCGGCCGTGAACACGCCTAGCCACGGGCGAGGCTCGTTCCGCGACCGCCCGAGGTTGACGAGGTCATCAAGGATGTCCTTCAACAAATCGATCGGCACGAACATATTGATGTCCGTGGTGCGCCCGAGTTGCAGCATCTGCAGGCGCAGCGAACCCAGTCCGATCAGCTGACCCTGCGGATCCACCAGCGCAGCCCCGCCCCAGGAAGGGTGGAATGGGGCGGTAAAGATCGCCTCATCAAGCAGATATTCCCAGTAGCCGGCGAATTCCTGCTTGGCGACAATCTCGGTCAGCACCTCACTGCCTTCCCCATCGATTATAGTGCCGATATCGCCCAACTTGGTGGCACCGGAACTGCCAAGGTTAAGGGCCGGGAGATCCAGTTCTCCCAAAGCCTGGACGAGGCCAAATCCGGTTTGCTGGTCGATGCCGAGCACATGGGCGTAGACAACCCGCCCGTCATGCGTGGTCAGCCATACTTCCTCAGCCTCGGTGATGAGATATCCGATGGTCAGGACCAGGCCCGTGGTGTTGATGACGACGCCGCTGCCTTCGCGGATCGTACCCAGGGTCGAGGCGGTGAATGCCGTTTCGGGCACCATCGCCCTGAGGGACACAATGGAGGTTCGGAACTTGTTGGTCATTTCTATCTCCCCACGGCGAGCCATGCACTTGTTCCAGATAGGATGATATCGCACAGCCGCAAGGCTCGTCTCCAGCCCGTTAACATGCTCTGCCGGTTCAACCCGCGAGAGTGAAGTGCCATACAGAAGCTGGCCTCGTGCTTTACGTTCACTGGCGCCTGTCAGCTTCGGAGTGAAACATTGACAAAACGCATGTCCAAGACCCTCGCGGCAGAGATCGCAGAACGAACAATGCAGGTCGTCAACCCGCAAAACCGCGCTCTCGCGCTGAGCGCGACGCTGCGCCGGCACGGCTTTGCCTTGCCCAACCAGTTGCCCGCTTCCATTTTGGATAAGTCCGAGCTGAAGGCCTGGTTGCTAGCCACCTACACTACAACCGGCTGACGCCAGGAGCCCATTTCGGCAATCCAGGGAGATAAGTCCCACTCGCTCAACGACAATCCTTGCGGCTTTGATCTAAGTTGCGGCAATCTCGGTTGGAACCACATAGGATTTTAGTGGTTCACTCTCCATCTTACCTCCGGAGGAAAACATGAAGAAGATTGCACCTATTGCCTTGGTCCTTGTTGGGGCCATGTCCCTTACTGCGTGCACCACCACTGAGCGTACTGTCGCTGGCGCTGCGATTGGCGCTGGCGCTGGCGCAGTTGTCGGCGGCGCGGTCGCTGGCACGCCCGGCGCCGTTGTCGGTGGCGTCGCCGGTGGCGCGACGGGCGCCGTCATTGGCCGGAACTCCCGATAGGCGACCAATACGTCTCGAGAATGTCTGGGGCTTGAGTTCGCTCGGGCCCCTTTTTCATGGGCGATAGGTTGGCGTCAGTCGCGGATCTGACGATCCGTACTGTCTCTCGCCTTGAGCTCGAAACCAAGGTTCACCACCGCGGGCACAGGGCGCTCGCCATTGGCGGCGGCAATGATCATTCCGATCGCCTGGCGCCCCATTTCGTAGCGCGGCGTGCGGATCGATGACACGCTCGGCGCGCTAGCTGCAGCATATTCCAGGTCGTTATAGCCCATAATGCCGAACTGGCTCGGTACCCGGATATGTCGCCGCTGGCACTCGAAAAGGGCGCCCAGGGCCATGTCATCATTGTTGCAGAATACGGCATCTGCATCCGGCACCAGTTCCAGAAAATCGGCGAGCATCTCCGCGCCTCGGGTGACCGAAGATGGGTGCGGGCTGGTATAGATCAGCCTTTCGTCAAACAGATCGACAGCTTGCAAAACGTCCCGATATCCCTCTAGCCGCCGTTGCGCGCGCGGGTCCATACGGGCTCCAATGAAACCGATACGCCGATAACCTTTCTCCAGCAGGTGCCGCGCCGCGGCGCGCCCGCCTTCCCGGTGGTCAAACCCGATCATCATGTCGATCGGGCTGGCGCCGATGTCCATGATCTGCACCACCGGACAGCCGAAGCTGTCGAGCATGGCACGCGCCAACTCGCTTTGATCGATTCCCGCGACCACGAGCCCCGCGGGACGTTGTGCACCAAACAAGCGCAGAAGCTCTTCTTCCTTGCGGTTCGTATAACGCGAATTGCCCAGCTGCACTTGGTAAGCTGTGCCTTCCGCCGCGTCGAAAATACCCCGAAGCACCTCCGCAAAGACCTGGTTGGTCAGGGATGGGATGATCACCCCGATGGTCGAGGTGGTCGCGGATGCGAGCGCGCGGGCTGCCTGGTTAGGTGTATAGCCGAGACTCGCAACGGCCTCTTTTACCCTCGCCAAAGCAAGCCCGGACACTATGTCAGGCGTGCGCAAAGCGCGAGATGCGGTGATAACGCTTACACCAGCAGCGGCCGCAACATCCTTAAGCGTTACCGCTCTGTAACTTCTGCCATTTTCCCCCATCGCCCCTCCAAATGCACCCGCCCGCAGCAGGTGAGCCGTTGACAATGACATACGCTGTCATTTAAGCCGTTGTCTATATTGACGGCTGTCCAGGGCAGTCGTGAGGGGAGAGCGGCAGGCCGCAATGTGCGGCAGGCCGTGGGGAGAAGATCATCGTGACCAATGCGACTCCGTTCGCCACGCTCGGGGCATGCTTGCCATGAGGCGGCTCACTTCGGGCATCGGCAGGATCATCGAGGTATCCCTTGTGCTGCTGCTTGCAGGCATGGCGGCCATGATCTTTCTCAATGTCGTGCTTCGCTACGGCTTTAATTCCGGCCTGGTCATTTCCGAGGAAATGAGCCGGTTCTTCTTTGTCTGGCTCACCTTTATTGGGGCCGTGTTGGCCTTCAGTGAGAATGGTCATCTGGGTGTCGAAACGCTGGTCCGGCGGTTCGGTCGCCGTGGCCGCATCATCTGCATGGCGCTGACCAACATCCTCATCCTGTTTTGCGTGGTGGTTCTGTTCTGGGGCACCTGGATGCAGGCGCCGATCAACGCCTCCATGCGTTCGCCAGTCGCTGGCATGCCCCTAGCCTATGTGTTCGGTGTCACCTTCTTTACCGCGGCCGGCATTGGTGTGATCGCGATCTGGCGGCTGTTCCGAATTTTCACCGGCCGGGTGACCGAAGGCGAGATCGCCCAGTTCGTGGGTGACTACGAGAGTATCGACAGCTTGCTGGAGCGCGGCGAATGACGCTGTTCGTATTCCTCTCGTCACTGCTGGGCGCCATGGCCATCGGCGCACCGATCGCCTTTGCGCTGATGTTCTGCGGCATCGTGCTCATGACCTATATGGGCATCTTCAATCCGCAGATCGTCGCTCAGAACATGGTCGATGGCACCAACAGCTTCATTCTGCTGGCCATTCCGTTCTTCATCCTCGCCGGTGAGTTGATGAATGCGGGTGGCCTGTCCAAGCGCATCATCGATTTCGCCATCTCCTTTGTTGGGCATCTCCGTGGCGGCCTCGGCTTTGTCGCCATCTTCGCAGCCCTGATCATGGCCTCGCTGTCGGGTTCTGCGGCCGCCGACACGGCAGCGCTGGCCGCCATCCTGATCCCCATGATGAGCAAGGCCGGCTACAACGTGCCTCGTTCTGCTGGCTTGATCGCAGCCGGGGGCATTATCGCCCCAGTGATCCCACCTTCCATCGCCTTCATCGTTTTTGGCGTGGCCGCCAATGTGTCGATCACTCAGCTGTTCCTGGCCGGCATCGTGCCGGGCCTGCTGATGGCGGTGGCGCTGCTAGTTGCTTGGTCCATCGTGTCGCGTCGGGATGGCGTCGAGGTCCTGCCCAAGCAGGATTGGGGTGCCCGCGGCCGTGCCACCTTGCGTGCTGGCTGGGCGCTGATGATGCCCGTGATCATTCTGGGCGGCATTCGCTTCGGCATCTTCACGCCAACCGAGGCTGGTGTGATCGCCGCCGTATACGCCATGTTCGTCGGCCTGTTCATCTATCGCGAACTCAAGCTTGTCGATCTTTATTGGGTGTTCCTGCGCGCCGCCAAGACCACATCGGTTGTCCTGTTCCTCGTCGCTGGTGCGTTGGTGTCCGCCTGGCTCATCACCAGCGCCAATATCCCGGGCGAGATCACCCGTATTCTTGAGCCGGTGATGGGCAACCAACTGCTCCTGATGCTGCTCATCATGGTGCTGGTCTTCGTCGTCGGTACGGCGCTCGATCTCACCCCCACCATTCTCATTCTTACCCCGGTCCTGATGCCCATCGTGCGTCAGGCCGGTATCGACCCGGTCTACTTCGGCGTCCTGTTCATCATGAACAACTGCATCGGCCTGCTGACGCCGCCCGTTGGTGTCGTGCTCAATGTGGTGAGCGGCGTAGCGCGCGTGCCCCTTGGCAAGGTTATCACCGGCGTGATGCCGTTCCTGCTGGCGCACTGTTTTGTGCTGCTGCTGCTGGTACTGTTTCCAGAACTTGTCCTCACGCCGTTGCGCTGGCTGCGCTAGCCCCGCCGCGAGGACCTGACGACTAAAGAACGACGTCCAAAAGAGGAGGACAACCACATGACACTCAAGGCACTTCTTGCCGCAAGCGTATCGGCAACCCTGATCGCGGCCCTGACCGTCCCGGCCAGCGCCGAAGTATCCCAGCGCACTATCCGCATCGCCAACGGCATTGCCGCCGATCATCCGGTGGGCGACGGCGTCGACGCGATGACCCAGTGCATCGCCGAACGCACCGACGGCGCCTGGACCGTCAACGCCTTCTGGAGCTCGGCGCTGGGCGACGATCTGCAGTCCGCCCAGTCCCTTCGTTCAGGCACGCTGGAAATGGTGATCTCCTCAAGCTCGCCACTTGTCGCCATCGAGCCGGCACTGGGCGTGTTTGATCTGCCCTTCCTGATCTCGAGCGAACAGGAAGCTGATGCGCTACTGGATGGCGAGTTCGGCCAGTACATCGCCGACATGATGCCCAAGCACAACTTGGTCAACTTGTCCTATTGGGAGAACGGCTTCCGCAATCTTTCCAACTCGCTGCGTCCGGTGGAAAGCCTTGAGGACTTCAAGGGCATGCGCGTTCGCGTGATGCAGAACAACATCTTCCTCGATACCTTCCAGACGCTGGGCACCAACGCCACGCCAATGGCATTCGGCGAAGTGTTCACGGCCCTCGAAACCGGCGCCATCGATGCGCAGGAAAACCCCTATGTGACGATCGACACCTCGCGCTTCTTTGAAGTGCAGGATTACGTCTCCAACACCCGCCACGCCTATACGCCGTTCATGGTCCTGTTCTCGAAGCCGATCTTTGACACCTACTCGGCCGAAGAGCAGCAGATCCTGCAGGAATGCTCCGTGGTTGGCCGCGACGTGCAGCGCAAGGCCAGCCGCACGCTTTCCGAGCAGTCGCTCCAGCGCATCAAGGATGCGGGCCTTGAGGTCAACGACATCTCGCCAGAGAACATGGCCAAGATCCGCGAAGCCGTGCAGGGCGTCTACGAGCGCAGCGCCGCCACCATCGGTGCCGAGGTGGTTGAGCGGGTCAACGCTGCTCTGACTGAAATCCGCGGCTAAACCCGCGAGCGCAGAACGGAGCGGGACCAGTGCTACGGTCCCGCCTCTTGTTTGACCTTTATGGCCTACCCAATCCGCTGCTCGTTACTCAGCACGGCGCGGACAACCGCTCCCGGATTGCCTAGATGAAGATCACCGGCGTCGAAACGCTTCGGCTTGCCGAATTTGCCAACATTGTCTGGATTATTCTGCGCACCGACGAGGGCGTGAGCGGTCTGGGCGAAACCTTCATGGGCGCCGCAGCCGTTGAAGCCTATATCCACGAGACAGTTGCGCCAAAACTGATCGGCCGTGACCCGCTGCAGATCGAAGCCATTAATCGGGACCTGATCGGTTATCTTGGCTGGCGCGGGGCCGGTGTGGAAACACGCGGAAATTCCGCGGTGGATATCGCGCTTTGGGACATCTTCGGCAAAGTGCTTGGGGTGCCGATCTCGGTGGCCCTGGGTGGCAAGTCGCGCGACAAGATCCGCACCTACAACACCTGCGCCGGCTACCGTTACATCCGCGATGCGCGCGCGCAAAGTGTTGCCAATTGGGGCATGGGCGAAGCCGCCCCCGGTCCATACGAAGACTTGGACGCATTCCTCAACCGCGCCGACGATCTAGCCCACTCCCTGCTCGAGCAGGGCATCACCGGCATGAAGATCTGGCCCTTCGACTTGGCGGCCGAGCGTACCAATGGCCTGGATATCTCTGCCGAGGAGCTCACGATCGCTCTGGCGCCCTTTGAGCGCATACGCCGGGCGGTAGGCGACAAGATGGATATCATGGTGGAGTTCCACTCACTGTGGAAACTGCCGGCCGCCCAGCGCATCGCCCGCGCGCTCAAGCCCTACGACACCTTCTGGCACGAAGATCCTGTTCGCATGGATAGCCTCGAGACGCTCAAGGCCTATGCGCCCCATTCCGATGCGATGATCTGTGCCTCTGAAACGCTGGCCTATCCCCATGCCTTCCGCGACTATCTCGCGACCGGTGTCGCGGGCGTTGCCATGCTCGATTTGTCCTGGTGCGGTGGCCTCTCCGAAGCCCGAAAAATCGCTGCCCTCGCCGAAGCCCACCACATCCCCGTGGCGCCCCATGATTGCACGGGTCCCGTCGTGTTCATGGCCTCCTGCCATTTTTCGCTCCATGCGCGAAACACCCTGATCCAGGAGTCCGTGCGAGCCTTTTACACCGGCTGGTACACCGAACTTGTGACCGCGTTGCCCCTCGTCAGCAAAGGCGAGATTTCGGTCACCGACGCGCCCGGCTTGGGGCTTGAGCTTCTGCCTGAGTTGTTTACCCGCCCCGATGCCATCCACCGCCGCTCAGGCGCCGACGGAGAAGTGACGTGACCACATCTAAGCCAGCCATGTCCCCCGCTCGAATGGGGGTGCTCGTCATGCTGCTGGCGATGTTCCTGTTCTCGCTCAATGATGCGATGGGCAAGTGGCTGGTCTCGACCTATTCGGTCGGTCAGGTCCTGCTGCTGCGCTCCGCCGTGGCGCTGCTGATCCTCTTACCCTTCCTGTGGAAAGCGGGACTGCGCCCGATCCTTTCGGCTGAGCGCCCCTGGCTGCAGTTCATGCGCGTCGTGTTCTCTACCGCAGAAGTGTTCTGCTTTTACTGGGCGGTGTATTACCTGCCGCTCGCCGACGTGATGACCTATTGGCTGGCCGCGCCCATCTATGTCGCAGCCCTTTCGCCAATCCTGCTCAAGGAAAAGGTCGGGCCAGTGCGCTGGGCCGCCATCGCCCTGGGCTTTGTCGGCGTGCTCGTTGCGCTCACCCCCTCCGGTGAGATCAATTTCATCGCGCTGGGCGCTGCCTTGGTCGGCACGCTGGCCTTTGCCCTGATGATGATCACCGGCCGCACCCTGCGCGGCACGCCCGATACTACGCTGGTGCTGTTCCAACTCGCGGGCGCACTGGTGGCCGGCCTGGTGCTGACCCCCTTCAGCTGGACCACGCCAACCGCGCCCGACCTCCTGCTGCTCGGCGCGCTCGGCGTTGTGGCCATGGTAGCCCATATCGGGGTCAATCGTGCGGTCAAGCTGGCCGATGCGGCAACCATCGCGCCCCTGCAGTACACGCTGCTGCCCTGGGCCATTATCCTGGGCTATCTGTTCTTTGGCGACCTGCCACGCCCGCTGACGCTGCTCGGAGCGGCCATCATCCTGGCTTCCAGCTTCATCATCTATCTGCGCGAACACCGCGCCAAGACCGAACTCGGCGCGGCCCAGCCGGAACCGGGTTGATCAGGTCGCCCACATCTTCTTGCGCGAGGTCTTGCCGATGCCGGGGTTGAAGCTGTTGGTCGGATCTAGGCTCCGGTAAAACTCTTCAAGCGCCGGCTGCGCCTTGTAGAGGTGCCCCACATTGTGCTCGGCCGGATACTGCGCGCCGCGCGTGTCGAGGATCGCCAGCATCTCTTCTTCGAGCGCGTGGCAATCCACATCCTTCTTGGCCAAATATTCTTGGTGCAGCACGTGGCAGAAGAAATGCCCGCAATAGATCGTGCGCTCGATCCGCTCGGTGATGCTGGCCGGCAGGGTTTCGAACCAATCAACCGCATTGCGGGGCAGGGCGACATCGAGCGCCACGATATTCTCGACCGTCTTTTTGTGCGTGGCGCGATAGCGTACCACTGAACCACCCACCACGAAGCGATGCAGGAACGCAGCTTCCCCTTCCTCCTTGGTGCATTCGAAAAAGTCCGCATCCCCACTTGGGAGGCGCGCCGCCAGATACTCGCGTGCTTCGGCCACGCCATCCCCGCCCATCTTGAGCAGCAGGTGATGGGTATAGCGGTCGCGATACTCGTTCATGCGCTTGGGTAGGTGCTCCGGCCATAGCCGCGCCAGGGCATTCAGCACATGATCGCCAATGGTGGAGCCGAGCCGCAACTGCTCGGTCAGGCCATCGAACCAGCTCTTGGCCGCATAGGCCTTGGGCACATTGTCGGTGCCAAAGGCGCGGATGAACAGGAACAAATCCTTGCCGTAGACCTGCGCGGTCTCATAGGCCTCCCGGTGGATATATTCCCCGGCAATCGGCAGGTTCTCGAACCTGGCGAGGATATCGCGCCGGATCTCCCCCAACGTATTGGGGTCATTAGCGCCGATATAGAACACGGTCACATCCTTGTCCGCCTCGAAGGTGTCGAGCCGTACCGCAAACACGCCGATGCGGCCGGCCGAGCCCGAAGCCTCATAATGCCGCCGCGGATCGGCGTTGAACCGCGCCGGAGTTGGGGCATCGATATCGCGCACATGCTCACAATATTGCTTGTCCGAGGCCCACTGATTACTCGCATGAGTGATGTCGCTGTCCCGATAATCCTTGCGGTCCAGCCGCGACAGCACCGTCTCCGGATCATCGCCCAGCGCCACGCCCAGATGGTTGACCAGCTGCAATCGTCCTTCGGCATCGACCTGCGCATAAAGGGCAAACTGCGTATAGGCCGGCCCACGCCGGATCAGCGAGCCACCCGAATTGTTGCACACCCCGCCCGTGACCGACGCCCCGATGCAGCTCGAGCCAATAACGGAATGCGGCTCGCGGCCTATGGGGCGGAGCGCTTTTTCCAGCTTGTCTAGGGTGGCGCCGGGCAGGGCGATCACCTGGCGCCCGTCCTCGATCAGGTCGATCCGGTCGATCCGCATCGTGTTGATGATGACGATGGGTCGGTCATAATCGTTCCCTGCCGGCGTTGACCCGCCGGTCAGGCCCGTATTGGCCGCCTGGAAGATGACGATCACATCGGCCGCAACGCAGGCCTCGAGCACCCGCCATTGCTCGAGCAGCGTCGCCGGCCGCACCGCAGCCAGGATTTCTCCATCGCCGTAACGATAGCCCTTGCGGAAGCGGCGGGTGGCTCGCTCGCCTACATGCACATGTCCCGGTCCCACAATCGCTTCGAAAGTGTCGATCAGCCGTTCCATGCTGCAGCTCCGAAATTTCAGACCGTTGCCGCTTAGCACAGCGCAAACTAGTTTTCACGCCTCCGAGGTGACCGAGACGTTCAATAATCAGCGCTTTTCATCGGCAGACCGCAGGGGCGCAGAACTGCTTAGAGGAAATCGGCACGATGTGGCGTGAACACATCCACGAGGCGGCCCCGCTCAAGCGCCTTGACGCCATGGACCAGCCCTGACGGCACGATGAAGCTGCCCCCTTGGCCGACGGTTTGGGTTACCCCGTCGATGGTGACTTCGAACGAGCCCTCCGCCACATAGCTCACCTGGATATGGGGATGGCTGTGCAAGGCGCCGATCGCACCGGCTTCGAAGGCGAACTCGACCTGCATCAGTTCGTCGGAGTGGATCAGCACCCGTCGTTTATTGCCGGGGCCCAGCTCGGTCCAAGGGGTTTCTTCGGCCTGTGCAAAGAGCTTCATTTCATTACCTCGCGAGCCAGCCGCCATCCACGGGGATGACAGCGCCATGCATGTAGTTTGCAGCGTTTGACAGCAAGAACACTGCCGCCTCGCCAATATCGGCAGGGGCACCCCAGCGCCCCGCTGGAATCCGCCCGAGGATCGCAGCCGAACGTTCCGGATCGGCCCGCAGGGCGGCGGTATTGTTGGTCTGGATATAGCCGGGGGCAATGGCATTGACGTTGATGCCCCGCGCAGCCCATTCATTGGCCAGCAGCCGGGTGATGCCGAGCACGCCGCTCTTGGACGCCGTATAGCTCGCCACCCGCACGCCACCTTGGAAGCTGAGCATGGACGCGATGTTGACGATGCGCGCCGGGCGGTTCGCCGCCAGCGCCTTTCGCCCTAAAGCCTGGCAGAGAAAGAACATGCTCTTGAGATTGGTGTCCATCACATCGTCCCAATCGGCTTCCGTGAGGTCAACCGCATCGGCCCGCCTGATGATGCCGGCATTGTTGACCAGCCCATCCACCGGGCCATGTTGGTCCCAGACGGCATCGAACATGGCTTGGGCGGCGCTGGTTGAACTCAGGTCTGCCTGCACTGGCACGAACGGGGCCGCCAGTTCCGCCAGCAACCCCGCAGTTTCATTCATGCTGGATCGGCCAACCCCGATCACGCGCGCGCCGGCCCGTCCAACCGATACTGCGATGCCTTGGCCGATCCCCGTATTGGCGCCGGTCACCACCACCGTTTTGCCTTGAAGGCTGAATGCCGAAAGGTCCGTCACAGCAGTTGATCCATGCCGACCTTCTCGACATCGGTATAATCGACATTGTCGCCGGCCATCGCCCAAATAAAGGTGTAGGACCCCGTGCCTGCGCCTGCATGGATCGACCAGGGCGGGGAAATCACCGCCTGCTCGTTGCGCACGATCAGGTGCCGGGTTTCTTCGGGCTCGCCCATTAGATGCACCACCAGCGCATCGGGCTTGAGATCGAAGTAGAGATAAGCTTCCATGCGCCGGTCATGCACATGGGCCGGCATGGTGTTCCACACCGAACCCGGGGCAAAGCTCGTCAGCCCGACCACCAACTGGCAGGTCTGCACGCTATCGGCGTTGACGAACTGGAAGATCGAGCGCTCGTTGGCCGTTTCCTGGCTGCCGAGGTCGAGCCGCTTGGCGTCGCTCTGCCGGATGAGCTTGGTCGGGTACCCGGCATGTGCCGGTGCGCTCAGCAGGTAGAACTTGGCCGGCTCGCTCTCGCCGGCCGAAGCGAAGCTGACCGCTTGGCTGCCCATGCCGATATAAAGCATGTCGCGCGGCGCGAGTTCGTGCCTGGTGCCATCCACCTCGATGCTGCCGGGCCCGCCAACATTAACGGCAATCAGTTCGCGCCGATCCAGAAAAGCCGCCGTGCCAGTAGGCGCAATGGATTCAAGCGTGAGCGGCGAGCCTGCCGGCATGGCGCCACCCACGGCCATGCGATCATAATGGGTATAGGTCCAGTTTACTCCGCCCGGCGTAAACAGGCTCTCGATCAGGAAATGCTCCCGCAATTCCTCGGTGTTCATGGTGGCCGCGCTGACCGGGTCGATGGCGAAGCGAATTTCATGTTCAGTGGTCATAACTGGTCCTCGGTAAGCGGGTTAGACGGTGCGCAGGCGGGCGCGATAGCGCTCCTGGCTGCGGGAAAGATGCTGGCGCATGGCCTCACGTGCGGCGGCCGCGTCCTGTGCCGAGATCGCCTCCATGATAGCGCGGTGTTCTCGCTGTAGCCCCGCCTGATACTCACGGCTTAGAACAGTTTCGGTGCTCCAGGGCGAGGCCACATCGCATGGAATGGTTCGGCTACCCAGCGCTTCGAGCACCTCGGTGTAGAATGGGTTGTTGGTTGCCGCGGCAATCGCGCGATGGAAAGCGAAGTCGGTCTTGCCCGTGGGAATTCCCAGCTTGAGCAAACGGCCAAACTCGTTCCAGGCCTCCTGAATGGCAGCTTCCTGGCTGGCGCTGCGCCGCACCGCTGCCAGACCCGCGGCTTCGATCTCGATGCCCATGCGCACTTCAAGCACGTTGATGGCGACGGAAATCTTGTTGGCGCTTTCCGCCCCCAGGGCGTTGAAGGGGCTGGCCGGACTGGGCACAACGAACACCCCGGCGCCCTGGCGCGACTGCACCAGCCCGTCGGCTGCAAGAGCTGCGATTGCCTCGCGCACCACCGTGCGGCTGACGCCGAAGATCGTCGTCATCTGCCCCTCAGTAGGCAGTTTGCCGCTCGCATCATATTCGCCCGCCGCGATCCGCCGGCGCAGCGTTCCGGTCACGAGGTCAGCAAGCTTTGGTCTTCGCAGGGCAGGGGAGCTTTCGGTCGCGCTCATCGCCTATCCCCTGAACAACGCCGGCAGCCACAGCGACAGGGCAGGGATATAGGTGACCAGGCCCAATACCACGATCCCGGCAAGGTAGAACGGCCAGATACTCTTCATCGCCTCCATCACGCTGATCTTGCCCACCGCAGCCGCCACGAACTGCACCGGCCCGAGCGGTGGCGTATTGAGCCCGATCCCGAGATTGAGGATCATGATCACCCCGAAATGCACGGGGTCCACGCCAAATGCCTTCACCATCGGCAAGAAGATCGGCGTCGTGATGATGATCAGTGGTCCCATATCCATGAAGGTGCCCAGCAGCAGCAGGGCCACATTGATCATCAGCAGGACCAGCAGGGGGTCCGAGGAGATCGTCGCCATGCCTTCGGTCAGAATGAGCGCGACCTTCAGATAGGCCATTAGCCAGGCAAAGCTCGCCGCCGCTCCGATGATAAACAACACCATTGCCGTGGTCCGCACCGCCCCCAACACGGCGTGGACGAACTCGCTCCAGTTGAGCGAGCGGTAAATGATGAGGGTCACGAGCAGCGCATAGATCACCGCGATGCAGGAGCTTTCTGTCGCGGTGAATATCCCGGAGCGCACCCCGCCAAAGATGATGACGATGAGCATCAAGCCAGGGATGGAAACAAGGAAGAAGTAGCCGGCGCGCCGAAAGCCCGGAAAAGGCTCGGTGGGGTAACCGCGCTTGACGGCAACGAAATAAGCGGTGATCGCCAGCACGACCGCCAACAGCAAGCCCGGAATTATGCCGGCGGTGAATAGATCGGCAATCGAGATATTGCCACCGCCCGAGAGCGAATAGATGATCATGTTGTGGCTGGGCGGCAGCAGCAGCGCGATCAGCGCCGCCATGGAGGTCACATTGACCGCATAATCAGCGCCATAGCCGCGCGCCTTCATCTGCGGGATCATGATGCCACCAACCGCCGCAGCTTCCGCTACGGCTGAGCCCGAAATGCCGCCAAACAGTGTTGAGGCGGCGATATTGACTTGCCCGAGGCCGCCCCGCACATGCCCGATCAGCGAGCCGGCAAAAGAGATGATGCGCGAAGCAATCCCACCCCGCATCATCAGATCGCCGGCAAAGATGAAGAACGGAATGGCGAGCAGGCTGAACGCGGACACGCCTGAATTGAGCTGCTGGAACACCACGATCGGCGGACGGCCTAGATACACAATGGTGGCAAAGCTCGCGATGCCCAGGCAAAACGCGATAGGCGTGCCGATCACCATCAGGACGGTGAAGACGCCAAAAAGAATCCAGTATTCCATTGCGTTCAGGCCTCGGTGATCGTGGGATCGGCGGCAACATCATCGATGGGCTCGCCGGCCATGCGCAGCAGCAGGCGCTCGGCCGCAAACAGGCACATCAAGGCGCCGGAGATCACGATGGGGAAGTAGGTGAATGAGGTAGGGAGGCCGAGCACCGGAATCCGTGTCGCCCAGTAGCGGATTGCGAGCTCGCCGCCGTAAAAAACCATGCCAAGGGCAAAGGCAAACACGCACAGATCACTGATCGCGCGCAACCATGGCTTGGCACTGGGCGGCAGCACGTAAAGCAGCACGTCAAAGCCCATATGGAAGTTCTCGCGCACCCCCACGGCTGCGCCCAGGAAGATGAACCAGGTCATCAGCATGATCGAGCCGCTCTCCGTCCAGGCGGGGGAGGCGTTGATCACGAAGCGCATGAACACCTGGTAGGCAACGATCGCCGTCATCGCCACAAGGCCAATGCCGGCCAGCCATAAAATGACGGTCGAGAGCTGTCCCAGCCGGCGGCTGGTGGGCAAGAGCCAGGTTCGCATTGCAGTTGGACCTCATGGGTGAGCCTGCCGAGCCACCCGTGGTGGCCCGCAAGTCGTCACGCGCCCCCGTCAGCGCCATGCGGCGGAGCGCGGTGGAATTGGCCGGCGCCCGAGCGCCGGCCTCCGTTTTTTCCGGTTAGCCTTCGGTGGCCTGGATGCGGGCAACCAGATCCTGCAGCGCCGGGTCGGTGACATATTTGTCGTAGACCGGCTTCATCGCTTCGATAAAGGGAGCCTTGTCGACTTCGTTGATCTCGGCACCGAGTGCTTCCACGGCAGCCTTGGATTCCACTTCCTTGGCGGCCCAGAGCTCGCGCTGCTTGGCAACGGACTCCTTGGCGGCTTCGCGGAACAGCGCCTGGTCTTCTGGCGTCAGGCCATCCCAGACCACCTTGGAGATCACCAGCACTTCGGGCACCATCAGGTGCTCGTCCAGCGAATAGTATTTCGCCACTTCCGCATGGCCGGCCGTGTCGTAGCTGGGATAGTTGTTTTCCGCGCCATCGATCACCCCGGTCTGGATACCCGAATAAACTTCGCCATAGGGCATGGGCGTGGCATTGCCACCAAAGGCGGCGACCATATCGACGAAGATATCGGACTGCATGACGCGCATCTTCATGCCCGAGATGTCAGCCGGGGAGGTGATGGGCTTCTGGCTGTTGTAGAACGAGCGCGCGCCACCATCGTAGAACGCAAGCGCCACCACATCCACCTTGTCAAAGGCGGCCAGGATTTCTTCCCCGATCGGGCCATCCAGCACCGCATGGAAGTGATCGGCCGAGCGGAAGATATAGGGCAGCTGCGTGACCGTGGCTTCCGGCACCTGCGTGCCAAAGGCACCAATCGATATGCGATTCATATCGATGACGCCGAACTGCGTCTGCTCGATCGTGTCCTTTTCCTCGCCCAGCTGGGCGGAATGGAAAACTTCGACGCTGTAGCGGCCATCGGTTTTCTGGCTCAGCAATTCGCCGAAATGCTTGACTGCTTCCACCGTTGGGTAGCCGTCGGGATGCGTGTCGGACGAGCGCAGCACGGTTTGCGCGCTGGCGGTCGAAAGCATCAGGGTCGTAGCGACGAGCGCCGTCGCTGCCAATTTAGGCAGATGAAACATGGTATCCTCCCATATGCATGTCCGTGCGCTTTGCTCTAGGCATCGGCACCCCTGCTGGCTGCATTCTGGCCAGCACCGGCAGCGCTATTGCGCTTTGGGAACTGCATGATTGGTAGAAAACGGCTCAAATCCAGTCAACATACAAATACCAAAAATTGTATGATGAATTCCGCAAGCGTCTGCGGAGCTATTGTTGAGGGGGCAGAAGGGTAAGTATAGGCGCGTCCAAGCTAAAGCATACTCGGCCGAGTGACTCCGCCGGCGCCATTTTTGGCGCTGCGCAGCACCTCGGCCAGATCAAGCGCAATGCTGGCTTCCATTGCCGCTCGCGCCTTAGCCCGGTCGCCCGCTTCGATGGCGTGGATCAGCTCATCATGGAGACCGATCGCGCAGGTGGCGTATTGCGGCAGCACATTGGCTCCGCCCTTTGAGACCGCGAGCGCCAGGGTGAGTTCCACCACGCCCAGCACCGAGCGAAGGAGGGGATTACCCGATCCATCCGCCAGCACGCGGTGGATTTCGAGACAGGCGAGGCCAAACTGTTCGGCGCTGCTGTCGGCCGTGCTCATCTGGTGCAGCCAGTATTTCATCAGGCGCACCTGCTCGGCGGTCCGTCGCTGCGCCATCCGTTCCGCTGCCTGCGCCTCCAGCGGCGCGCGCACCTCAAAGAGACCCTCGATGAACGGACGGGGCAGAGCGGCATAAAAGTGCCAAGACAACACCTGCGGGTCGAAATAATTCCAACGGCTTTGCGGCGACACTCTTGTGCCGATCTTGGGCCGCGCTTCCACCAGCCCCTTGGCCTCAAGCGTCTTGAGCGCTTCGCGCAACACGGTGCGCGACACGCCATAGCTCTCCATCATCTCCGCGTCGCTGGCCAGCGTGGAGCCGACGGGAAAGCTTCCGCCCACAATGGCTTGCCCGATTTCATTGATCACGAAGCTATGGAAGTTCCGTGCAGCGGGCCGCCCGGAAAGCGAGCGGATAAGGCTGCCAGGTTCGATCATCTCAGGCCTTCTCGGGTACCTTTTCCCCCGGACCGGAGGCCGCGAAGATCAGCCGCTGCAGCACGATGAACAGGAACAACAGCACCCCGATGACGATCTTGGTCCACCAGCTCGAAAGCGTGCCATCAAAGATGATGTAGGTTTGCACGAGCCCCAGCAGCATCACGCCCACAAGGGTTCCGACCACAAAGCCATAGCCACCCGTCAACAGCGTGCCCCCGATCACCACCGCGCTGATCGCGTCGAGTTCGACGCCAACCGCCGCCAGCGGATAACCGGCCGAGGTGTAGATGGAAAACACGATCCCCGCCAGCCCGGCCATCGTGCTCGAGAGGATGTAGATCAGCACCGTCGTGCGCGCCATCGGCACCCCCATCAGCGCCGCCGAAGTCGCATTGCCGCCAATGGCATAGACATAGGAGCCGAACTTGGTGCGATGCGCGAGCACCGCGCCCAAGGCGAAGATCCCGAGCATTAGGAGGCCGATAAAGCTCAGCCGCCCGCCACCGGGCAAGCGGATGATGAGGCTTGTGAGCCAATCCACAAACGGGTGGTCGATCCCCACTGAATCCTGGGTGATCACCGAAGCGCCACCACGGGCGAGGAACATGCCCGCGAGCGTGACGATGAACGAGGGCACCTGGAGGAAATGGATCGCCAGCCCCATTGTGGCGCCGAACGCCGCCGCTACGCCCAGCGCAATGGCAAAAGCCAGCACTGGATGCAGCCCCATCCAGGTAATCAGCACGGCAACAAGCACGCCGGTAAACCCGATCACCGCGCCCACCGAGAGATCGATGCCACCCGAGATGATCACAAAGGTCATGCCCACCGCCGCAATGCCCAGAAACGCATTGTCGGTGAGGAAATTGCCCAGGACGCGCGTGGAGAACATCCCGGGGAACTGGAGCACGGCCAGCCCATAGGCAACGAGGAAAATGACGAGGGTGGCGAGAAGCGGCCGGAGACTGCGATTCATGAGGTCTTGACCTTGGGCACGGCCACCAGCTTGCGCGGCATGACCCGGCCGGCGAGCGGCGATTGCACCAGCAGGATCAGGAAGATCATGCCAGCCTTGACGATGAGGTTGAACTCGGGCCGGAACCCGGAGACGAGAATGCCGGTGTTCATGGCCTGGATGATGAGCGCCCCCACCACCGCCATCGGCACCGAAAAGCGCCCGCCCAGCAGCGACGTGCCCCCGATCACGACGGCCAGGATCGCGTCGAGTTCGAGCCACAGCCCGGCATTATTGGCGTCGGCACCGCGAATATCTCCAGTGACGATCAGCCCGGCGATCGCGGCGCATAGTCCCGAGAGGGCATAAACAAAGAACAGCAGCATGCGGCTGCGAATACCCGAGAGGCTCGCTGCGGCGCGATTGACCCCGACAGCCTCGATGAAGAGCCCGAGCGCGGTGCGTCGCACCAGCAGCGTCACCCCCACCATCAGCACCAGCGCAATCACTGCCGCCATGGGGAAGCCGAGAAACGAGCCGGTGCCGATAAAGACCAGCAGGGGATTGTTGAAGGTGACGATCGAGCCTTCGGTGATCAGCTGGGCAATGCCGCGCCCCGCCACCATCAGCACCAGCGTGGCAATGATCGGCTGGATGTTGAACACCGCCACCAGCAGCCCGTTCCACAACCCGCAGGCGAGCCCGAGCCCCAGCGCCGCCGCCACGGCAATGGGCGCCGGATAGCCTGCCACGACAAGGCTCGCCGCCGCCGCGCCCGCGACGGCCATGATGGCGCCCACCGACAGGTCCACCCCCTTGGTGGCGATCACACCCGCCATGCCGATGGCGAGAATGGCAACTGGCGCCCCGCGATTGAGCACGTCGATCAGGCTGCCAAAAAACCGCCCGTCCTGCCAGGTGATGCGAAAGAAGTTGGGAAATAGCAGCCAGTTGATCAGCAGCACCCCGACAAGGGCGAGGAGCTGCGGATTGGCGAGGCGGTTGAGTGACTGGCGGATCATGCCTCCTCTCCTTCCTTGTGGTTGGCGATGGCCTGCACGATCACGGCCGGGCTCATTTGCTCGCCATGCAGTTCGGCTACGAGTTCACGGTCGCGCATGACGACGATACGCGAGGAATAAGCGACCACTTCGTCGAGCTCGGACGAGATCACCACCAGTGCCATGCCATCGTCGCGCAGGCGGTTGATGGTGCGCACAATCTCGGCATGGGCGCCCACATCGATGCCGCGCGTGGGCTCATCCAGGATCAGGAAGGCCGGATCGGTCGCGAGCCAGCGCGCGAGGATCGCCTTTTGCTGGTTGCCGCCTGACAGGAGCTTGATCGGCATGTCGAGGGAAGCGGCGCGGATATCGAGCGATTCCCCGAACTTGCCGGCAATCTCGAGCTGCTCATCGCGGCTGAGCGCGGTGAACCACCCGAGCTTGCCCTGAAGCGCAATGACAATGTTTTCGCGCACCGACAGATCGCCGAAAATGCCCTCGATCTTGCGATCTTCGGGCAGGAAGCCAAATCCGTGATTGATCGCATCCGTTGGGCGATTGATGACGAGCTGCACGCCTTCCATCGACACGCTGCCTTCGTCCGCAGCATCGGCCCCGAACATGATGCGCGCCATTTCCGTGCGGCCCGACCCCAGCAGGCCCGCGACCCCGATCACCTCGCCCTTGCGGATGGTCAGGTCGAAGGGATGAACGCTGCGCTTGCGGCCATAGCCCTTGAACTCCAGCAGCACCTCGCCGCGCGCCCCATCGGCGTCAAGGCTGGTGGCACCGGAAAAGGCGATATCCTTGCCCAGCATCAGGCGCACCACTTCGCTGCGATTGAGCGTATCGATGTCGCGCGTGCCCACGAGCTTGCCGTTGCGCAGCACGGTCACGCGATCGGCGATGGCAAACACCTGCTCGAGGAAATGGGTGATGAACACCACCGCCATGCCTTGGGCCTTGAGCCCGTTGATGACCTCGAACAGCCGCTCCACTTCATTGCGGTCAAGGCTCGCAGTGGGTTCGTCGAGGATCAGCACCTTGCCCGAAAGCTCGACCGCCCGGGCAATGGCAACGATCTGCTGCACCGCCACCGAATGGGTACCCAGCTCGCTGCCCGGGTCGAGCGCCAGCCCATAGCGCGCCAGCACCACGCGTGCTTCGCGCTCCATGCGGCGCCGGTCCACCAGGCCCCATCGCGTCGGCTGGTGCCCCAGGAATAGGTTCTCGGCGACCGAGCGATTGGGCAGGAGATTGACCTCCTGATACACCGTGCCGATGCCATGGGTCTGAGCGTGCTGCGGATTAGCCAGCACAATTGGCCGCCCTTCTGCGAGGATCCGCCCGCCATCGGGCTGGTAGGCGCCGGTGAGGATCTTGATCAGCGTGGATTTGCCGGCGCCATTCTCACCCAGAAGCGCATGCACCTCGCCCGCGCGCAGGCTGAAATCGACTTGGTCGAGCGCCAGGTGATTGCCGAAAATCTTGGTGATACCGCGCGCTTCAAGCACATAAGGGCCGTCTGACAAAACCGCCTCCTGGTTCGGCCGACCCGCTTGGATGAGCCGGTCGGCAGCTCGCCGGCCCGGTCATGGGTCTGACTTGCACCCCGACGCGGAGCCGGGATGCAATTGCGATGCGATCAGGTCAGTAACCGAGATCCTTGCGGCGCTCGTATTCGCCCTCGGGATCGTTCTCGGCGGTATAGAGCTTGGACTCGGTGATGATGAACTTCTCGGGCTCGGTACCATCAGCCCAGTAAGCGGCCAGCGCATCAAAGGCCGGACCGGCCATGTTTGGCGTCAACTCGACGGTGGCATTGGCTTCGCCGGCCGCGATAGCCTGGAAGATGTCGGGCACGGCATCGATCGACACGACCTTGATGTCGGTGCCGGGCTTGAGGCCGGCATCCTTGATCGCCTGGATGGCGCCAACCGCCATGTCGTCGTTATGAGCGTAAACGGCGCAGATATCGGCGCCATTATTGGACGACTTGAGGAAGGCTTCCATCACTTCCTTGCCCTTGGCGCGGGTAAAGTCGCCGGTCTGGCTCTGGCCGATGGTGATGTTGTCGTGGCCGGCAATGGCTTCTTCAAAGCCCTTCTTGCGGTTGATCGCGGGCGTGGAGCCAACGGTGCCCTGCAGCTCAACGACATTGCAGTCCTCGTCGCCAACATTGTCGACTAGCCACTGGCCGGCCACACGGCCTTCTTCCACCTGGTCAGAGGCCACGGAAGTGAGGTACAGATCCTCAGGGGCATCGACGCCCCGATCGAGCAGCACAACCGGGATCTCGGCTTCCTTGGCTTCGGACAGCACGTCGTCCCAGCCGGTCGCCACCACTGGCGCGACGAGGATCGCGTCAACGCCCTGGGCGATAAAGCCGCGAATGGCCTTGATCTGATTTTCCTGCTTTTGCTGGGCATCGGCGAATTTGAGATCGACGCCGCGCGCTTCGGCTTCCTGCCGGGTCACAGCCGTTTCAGCCGCGCGCCAGCCCGATTCCGAACCGATCTGGGAAAAGCCGATGACCTTGCCGGAAACATCCTGCGCCAGGGTAGCGGAAGACAAGGCGGTAGCGAGGCCTGCCGCGAGGGCAAGCTTGGTAATGATGTTCACTGGTAACCTCCCATGTGCCAGTCGCGGCGTATTCACCTGCGACGGTGATGCACTCCTACTAAAAGTACTATTATATGTAAAGTGGGTTGAGGGGCCGCTCTGCAGCAGACCCAAGTAACTGGCTAGGCCTATACTTCCCGGGCAGAGAGCAGAGGGTGAGCCCTCACTTCACCTGGGTGCAACCACACCAGTTTTTTGTCCCGGACATGATCTTTCCCCAAAGCACCGGCAAAGGAGCATGGACGAGAGACTCGCCAAACCGCCCGGCCTGAGGAAAACCCATGAAGCTGCTCCCCTTCGCGGCCATTGTGCTGACCATGATCATGCCCGCCCAGGGGCAGGAGCAATCGGCTTCCTGGGTTGAGCAGAAATGCGGGGCTTACCAGGCAGCCTGGACGGATGCCGTCGCCGCTGCCGACGAGACCCAGGTCAACTATGCCTTCATTGCCGCCAACGAGAACTTCATCGCCGGTGGCTGCACCGAACCGGTGGAGGCCTGCCCGCGCTCGCGGGTGGAACTGGACATCGCCAATGCGCTCACGCTGGCAATGATGAATGCCGGGGCGGCAAGCACCTTCCTGCCCTTCCGTTGCCCGGTTGAACCGACGGACAATGGCTGGTCCGGCCCAGGCCTGTAACGTCGGGCCGGTCGCCTGCTTCCGGGCTAGCCGACTTTTCGCGCCGTCCAAACCATGTGACGCGCCCCACGCCCACCAGAGCGAGCCCGCACCCGGTTCTCCTCGACACTGGCAAAGCCCGAGCCCTCGAGGCGGCGCGTGAACTCCGCGCTGGGATGGGCTGACCACACAGCCAGGACCCCGCCCGGACGCAATGCCGCCCGCGCCGCCGCCAGTCCCGGCCGGCTATAAAGCGCATCATTGCCTTCCCGGCTGACCCCGTCAGGGCCATTATCGACATCGAGCAGCACCGCGTCATAGGCGTTCTTCCCCGCTCCGATCAGCCGCCGCACATCGGCCTCGACCACGCTCACCCTAGGGTCGAGGAGGCAATCACCGAAAACCGGCCCCAGGGGCCCATGCGCCCAGGCAATCACCTGCGGCACGATCTCGGCGACGGTAATCCGCGCATCCGCATCGAGCAGCGTGAGCGCTGCCCGCAGCGTGAACCCCATCCCGAGCCCGCCGATCAGGATATGGGCCTTGGGGCGCGCCTTGATCGGCTCGCAGGCAAGCCGCGCGAGTTCTTCTTCGGAGCCGCTGAGCCGGCTATTCATCAGCTCATTGGTGCCCAGCATGATGGAATATTCGTCCCCGCGCTGCATCAGCCGCAGCCGCGTGTCACCACCCGGTACGCTGGCGGTATCAAGCTCGATCCAAGGCTTCATCGGCGGCCCGTCCTGGCTGGTGCAAACGGCAACGCTGCCGCGGCAGGTAGCCCGGACAGACCTGTCCGGGCACGGCGACAACCAAGGCGGTGTCATAGGAGCCGTACCCCGCAAGATCAAGCAGGGCCGTTTTAAGACTCACTCGCCAAGCTTCGCGAAGTCCAATGCCATCAGTGGCTTGACTGCTAGACCGGATTCTCTTGCAGAACTTACTATGAACGTTGCCGGCCATTGTCCGCTCTTCTTGCAACCAGCCGGTTGCCATGCGGCGCCTTAGCGGCCAAAATGCCGCAGCGTCAGTTCGTTCAGGAGGAATATCAATGAATTCAAGCGCCAAGACCAGCATGGGTCGCCTATCCACCCAAAGCCTGCTCGCTGGAGTAGCACTGGCCGGCCTGCTCGCCATGCCCATGCTTGCCTCGGCGCAAGAAACGCCCGTCGAGATCCCCAAGGGTCAGAACGAGCTGTTTTCCTCTCGCGTTGTGTCCACGGCCCTCAGCAATCCATGGGCCATGCGCTGGGGTCCCGACGACCAGATTTGGGTCACCGAGCGCACCAGTGGAGAAGTTACTCGCGTTGATCCCGAGACCGGCAACCAGCAGGTGCTGCTGACCCTTGATGACGTCTACACCGGCGTGCAGCACGAGGGCCTTCTGGGCCTGGCGCTTCATCCTGAACTGCTTCAGGGCACCGGCAACGACTATGTGTATCTGAGCTACACCGTCAACAACGGCACGGCCGAGGAGCCCGATCCATCCGCCCGGATCGTGCGCTACACCTATGACGAAGCCACGATGCAACTGAGCGACCCCACGGTCCTCATCGAGGGGCTGCCGGCCTGGAACGACCACAATGCCGGGCGCGTCGTCATCGGTCCGGACATGAAGCTCCACTATTCCATCGGCGAGCAGGGCGCCAATTTCGGGCGCAACTTCCGCCGCCCCAACCTCGCTCAGGCTTTGCCGACCGCCGAGGAAGTCAGCGCCGAGGACTGGCACACCTATTCGGGCAAGATCCTGCGCATGGAACTCGACGGCTCCATCCCCGAGGACAACCCGGAGATCGACGGCGTGCGCAGCCACATCTACAGCTATGGCCACCGCAATCCGCAGGGCATTGCCTTTGGTCCTGATGGCACGCTCTACGAAGCCGAGCATGGCCCCTCGAGCGACGACGAGCTCAACATCATCCAGCCCGGCGGCAATTATGGCTGGCCCAATGTCGCCGGCTTCAAGGATGACATGGCCTATTCCTATATCAACTGGAGCGAGGCCCCGTCCGATATCGAGCGCATCGTTACTCCAGTGCCCGACACGGTCCCGCAAACGGCTGAAACCGAGTTCGAGGGCGAGATGGTGGATCCGCTCGCCACCTATTTCACCGTCGACAGTGACTTCCCCTTTGGCGAGCAGTGCGGCTTCATCTGCAACCCCACCATCGCCCCCGCATCGGTGCTGTTCTACGAAGCCGGCGAGAACGGCATTGCCGAGTGGGACAATTCCATCCTGATGCCGACCCTCAAGCATGGCGTGCTCTACGTCCAGCATATGAGCGAAGACGGCAAATCGGTCGATGGCCTGCCCGAAGCCTGGCTCGGCAGCCAGAACCGCTATCGTGACGTAATCATCGCCCCCAATGGCCGAGATGTCTTCATCGCCACCGACGCCTTTGGCTCCGTCGTCCAGCTGTATGGCGACGAGCTGACCACGAGCGTGCTGCACAATCCCGGCGCGATCCTTAAGTTCACCTATGGTGGCGAGGAAGGCAGCGTGATTGGCACCGCCGGCGACGTGCCAACCGACGCGCCTGCGTCCGAAGCCGTGCCGCCTGCCGGTGGCCCCGAGGAATGGGAGAACCCGGCCAATCAGGGGACCGAAACGGCACCCGCGGGAGGCGCGGCTCCCGATAATGCTGCCGCCGCACCGGCCGCCGGGGCAGGGGAGGCCGATCTTGCTTCTCTCGTCAGTGCCGGCCAGCCTAAATTCGTCTCCACCTGCTCGGCCTGCCATGGCGTCAACGGTCAGGGCGGCGCCGGCGCAGTGCTTGCCGGCAACCAGAACCTGGCCGATGCCGGCCATGTCGCCTCAACCGTGATCCATGGCTTGGGCTATATGCCACCCTTTGGTGATGAGCTCAGCGACGAGGACATCGCCCAGATCGGCAGCTATATCCGCAATTCCTGGGGCAACGACTTCGGGCCGCTGACCATCGATGAGGTGGCCGCCAAGCGCTAGTCGAGCTGCAACCGTGACGCAAAAGGCGGGAGCAATCCCGCCTTTTCTTTTGCTCAACTCGGCAACGCCGCCTCGACCGCCGACTTGTCCAGCACCGACGAGACCGTTTTGATCTGCCCATCCTCGAATCGGTAAAACACGTGCTCCGCGAATTGCACCCGCCGCCCATTTACCGGCCGCCCGAGAAAGCTCCCGCGTGGCGTGCAGTCGAACCACAAGCGCGCCGCCACATTGGCCCCCTCGCAGACCAGCAGGTCGATTTGGAACCGCAGATCCGGGATCTGCCGAAAATCCTCCTCCAGCATCGCGCGATAACCCGCCAGCCCGAACGCCCGCCCGTTATGGCTGACTTCCGCATGCACGAACGTGCCCAGCCGCTCCCAGTCCTGGGCATTGAGGCAGTCGATATAGCGCCGATAGATCGCCCCCAGATCGTCACCCGCCATCGCCCCCTCCCAGCTAGACGGCGCCCGCAGCCTCAACCCGGCTCTGGGCCTGCCCAATCGCCGCGCCGAATTCAGCCGGCGTCGGCGACTCGGGAAAAGCCGGAACGCCCTCGGGCAGCATCACCCAGGCTTGCTTGCGGCTGGTCCACAGATGCGCGACCGGCGCAATCGCCTGCCGCTCGTTCAAGGTGCCAGCGCGCAGGAACACCATGCCCGGGAGCACATCATTGCGGTTGAAGAGGCGCGTATGGCATTCCCGGCAGAACAGTTCTTCGGAAACCATGCCCTCGATCTTGCGCCGATAGGCGTCCAGTTCCCCCTCGCATTCAAAGCTGGCGGCGCGGACCATGGCGTGTTCCGCAAAGGCACTGCCGCTGCGCAACTGGCAATCGAGGCAGTGGCACGCATAAACATGCACCGGCTCGTCCGCCGCGATCCTGTAGGTCACGGCCCCGCATTCGCAGCTTCCGGTTTTCGGCATCTATACTGGTCGTCCTGTCAATCTACGGCGCCCGCTAACGGGCGAGCGCTCTTTAGCCCTGGAGAATGGCAAACAACAGCCGCAGCACCTGCCCGAACCCCACCAGCATCAGTGCCAGCGCTAAGTCGGTGAGCAGGGTGTGAAAGCGCGTCACATCAGGCACATCCCGCGCCGAAAAGGCGCGCAGCAGCGCCAACAGCGCCAGCACGCCCGCCGCGAAAAAGAAGGTATAGATCAGGATCTGCGTGAACATGCGGCTGTCTCCTCTCGGGTGGCCTGTTTTCGCACGCTCCGCCGCCGAGCACAACGACCAGCCCCGCAGGCGCTCAGGCGCCGCTCACGCCACTCCGCCTCAGGTCGGGTGCGCTTCGGGTTCTTCGCTGCCGTCCTCGATCTCGCTTTCAAAGGCGTCGAGCGCATCGGCCACTTTCATTGCCACGGTCGGGCTCGCATCGCTTTCCGACTTGGCCTGCTCATAGCTGGTCAATTCCTGCGGCGAGATCCCCGCGCGGGCGGCGAGGTCATCAAGGGTGATGCCGAGGCGTTCGCGCCGGTCCCGGTCGGCAACGGGCGAGTGGTCGGTGAGGGGAATGCGCATCGCGGCCATGATCGTCTCCAGAGATGAAAAGCTGGACCTCAACGTGGTAGGCCCGCAAGCGTTTCCCCTTATTCCCTCACGCCTTGAGCTTGGGCGAGCGGCCATACAGCAGCAGCATGGCCACGATCACCACGCCATAGATGATCTGCCGGCCATATTCGGCCATCTGCATCACCGACAAAATTGATTGCAGCAGCGTGATCAGGATCACCCCTGCCACCGTGCCCAGATAATTGCCGCGCCCGCCCAAAATCGAAGTGCCGCCCAGCACCACGGCGGCGATCGCCGGCAGCAAATAGGCATCCCCCATCGATTGCGCCGCCTTGCCGCCATATCCCGCCAGCATCACGCCCCCGAGCGCCGCGAGCCCGCCCGAAAGCGCAAACGCCACCATCACCACCCGCTGGGTGGGGATACCCGAAAGGTAAGCCGCGCTTTCCTTGTTGCCGATGGCATAAACCGAGCGTCCAAAAGTCGTGCGCTGCAGCAGGAACACCGCCAGCGCTCCAGTGATGGCCCAGCCGATCACCGCATTGGGAATGCCCAGGATCGGATCGCCCGTTGCAATGAAGCGCATCGCGGCTGAAGCCGAGTCGCGCGGCGACGAGCCCCCGGAATAGGCCACCATCAGCCCTTGCGCGACCGCGTTGACCGCAAGGGTGATGATCATGGACGGGATGCGCAGATAGGCAACGCCCACACCATTGACGAGCCCCAGCAACACTCCGCACAGCACCCCAAATGGAATGGCGAAGAACTCGCCCATCGGCCCATAGGCGGCGGCCGCCGAAGCCATCATCGCCCCCACCGTTACCGTCCAGGGCACCGACAGGTCGATCTGGCCCAAGAGGATCACCAGCATCATGCCGGTGGCAATGATGCCCAGGAACGCCCCCACCTTGAGTTGCTGCAGCAGATATTCTGGCGACAGGAAGTTGGGGGAATAAAGGCTCCCCACCACCAGCAGCACGATGATGCAGCCAAAGGCAGTCAGCACCGGCAGATCGAGGCTTTGCCGCAGCGTGCTCCACCGGTCGGCGGGAGCGGAATGCGCCTGGATGCTCATCGCGGCCTCACGAAAACAGGTCGAGCCGGTTGCGAACCTGGAACAGCCGGGCCGAACCGAGCGACACCGCCAGCAGCAGCACAATGCCCTGGAACAGCGGTTGGTAAAGCGGATCAAGATCGAACACGAACAACAGATCGCCGATGGCGCGGAAGGCGAGGGCGCCAAAGATCGCGCCGATCGCCGAGCCACGCCCGCCAAACAGCGACACCCCGCCCAGCACCACCGCGGCGATGGCATAGAGCGTGTAGGTGTTGCCGTTGGAGAGCGAGGCTTCGCCCGAATAGGTGAAGAAGGTCAAAAAGATCCCGCCAATCGCTGCTAGGAGGCCCGAGAGCACATAGGCAAGGAACTTGGCCCGCCGGATCGGCATGCCCGACATATAGGCGGCCATCTCAGCCGACCCGACCGCATAGGCGGCGCGCCCCAGCACCGAGCGCTGGAATGGCACCCAGATCACCAGCACGACCCCGAGCAGCACGACGAGGCTCGTCGGGACAACGCCGAACAAGCGCCCGGTGAGCGCGTCGGCCAAGCCGGAGTTGAAGTTGGGGCCGGAGCCGGGAAAGGGTCGCAGGATCAAGGCAATGCCGAAATAGACCGCCCCCGTGGCGATAGTCGCGACGATGGGCTGCAAGCGCCCGAAGATCACGATCAAGCCATTGATCGCCCCGCATGCCACGCCCACCAGCAGCGTGGCGCAAAGCCCGAGCCCCGTTTCCCAACTCGTGCCACCCAGGAGGTACGAGGCCACACAATTGGCGAGAATGAAGATCATCCCGACCGACAGGTCGATCCCGGCAGTCAGCACCACAAAGGTCTGCGCCATCGCGACGAAGGCCAGCAAAACGCCCTTGTTGGCCGCGGTCTGCACCACATTGGCGGTGAACCCCGCGGGGTGGTTGGCGACATAGAGCGTGAACATCGCCACAAAGATCAGCAACGCCAGGAGCGTGCCGCGCTGGGCCGCGAAATGAAAGCGCCAGTCTCTCATACTTGTGCCGGTGCGCCGGCCTCCCTCGTCATTTCCACGTTGAGGGCACTGCCGATCAGCGCGCGCTCGGTGATCTCCTCGCCCACCAGTTCGCGCTTGATCGCGCCGTCATACATCACCAGCACCCGGTCGCAGCAGCCGATCAGCTCGTCATAATCGGTGGAGTAGAGAATGATCGCCGCGCCCCCATCCGCCAGCTGGCGCAACAGCTGGTAGATTTCCTGCTTGGTGCCCACATCGATGCCGCGGGTGGGATCATTGAGGAGGATGATGCGCGGCTGCCCCATCAGCCATTTGGCAATCACCACCTTTTGCTGGTTGCCGCCCGAAAGCGCTCCCACCGGCACTTCGGTGCTGGCCGTTTTGATCGCCAAGAGCTTGATCATCTCGTCGGCCGCTTGCCGTTCGGCCCCCTTGTCGATGATGCCGGCATGGGAAATACGGCTCATGCTCGCCAGGCTCAGATTCTCCAGCACCGACATGGGCAGCATCAGCCCCTCGGTTTTGCGATCCTCGGGGATCAGCGCCATGCCGACCGGCGGCGCCTTGGCGGCGCGCGGACCGGTGAGCTTTCTCGCTTGCCCATCGACGAGGATCTCCCCGCCGGTGCCGCGCAACACCCCGAAGAGGGCGAGCAGCAATTCGCGCTGCCCCTGGCCGTCGAGCCCCCCAAGCCCAAGGACTTCGCCGGGCCGCACGCCAAAGGAAATGTTGTTGAGCCGGTCGGTCCAGGTCAGGTTCCGCACAGCCAGCACGGGCCTGATCGAAGCGGGCAGGGGCGCCGGCTTGGGCGGAAACACATTGGAATATTCCCGCCCGATCATCATCTCGATGACTTCGCTGTCGCTGCGCGTGCCCGCCGCAAAACTGGCGACCTTGCTGCCATTGCGAAACACCGTGCAGGTATCAGCCAATTCGGCGATCTCATGCATGCGGTGCGAAATATAGAGCAGTCCCAGCCCCTCGCTGCGCAACCGCTTGAGCACGCCAAACACCTTGGCGACGTCTGCCGCGGTCAGCGCAGAAGTGGCTTCATCCAGGATCAGCAGCCGCGGCTTGCGCGCCAGCGCCTTGGCGATCTCCACCAATTGCCGGCGCGACAGCGGCAAATCCTTGATCAGCGCCAGGGGATGGATGTCCTCGGCCCCCGCCCGGGCCAGGGCCGCTTCGGCCAGCCGCCGCTGCTCGCGCCGGTTGATGAGCCCGAACCGTGTCGGCGGGTTGGCGGCAATGATGTTGTCGGCCACCGAAAGCTCGGGGATCAGCGACAGTTCCTGGAAGATGCAGACGATCCCCGCCGCATTCGCCGCCCCCGGATCGGGAAAGCTCACCGGCCGGCCATCGAGGAACATCTGCCCTTCGTCGGGCGCCACCACCCCCGACATGATTTTGATCAGCGTCGACTTCCCCGCACCGTTTTCGCCGAGGATAGCGTGCACGCGCCCGGCCTCGACCACGAGGTCGGCCTTCTCCATCGCCCGCACGCCACCATAGCGTTTGGATATCCCTTCCATGCGAAAGAGCGGAGCGGTATTGTCCATGTCACCCCCAAGCCATCCACCGGGTGCGGGAGCCCGAAGGCCCCCGCAATAGGCCCTTACTGATTGCCTTCGGTCTGGCTCATGATTTCCTGCGCGCTGAAATTGATGCCGCAGGTGGGGAAGGAGTTGCCGACAAAAAAGTTGTCGGATTCGGCGGTGTAGAAATTGGTGCCGTCAACGAAGTTGGGATCTTCAGTGATGTCGAGCGGCAGGTTGATCGCCTGCGGGATCACCTTGCCGTCGAGCGCATCGATGGCGGTCTTGATCGCCACGGCGACCTGCGCTGGCCCCGAGCCCGCCGAAGAGCATTTGAGCCCATCGGTCGAATATTGCGCGCAGAACTTGCGGAACCCGTTCTCGGTTTCCCCGCCAAAGGGGACCATCGGGTGCTTGGCATCGAGCATGGCCTGCACCACGCCGGTGTCACCGCCCTGCGCGGTAATGCCGTCGAACTGGCCATGCACGGCAAAGGCGTCGGCCGCGGCTTTCTGGGCCACGCCATCGTCCCACTTGCCCACGACCTCGACCACTTCAAAGGTCTTGCCCGAATTGGCGAACACTTCGTGGATGCCGTTATGGCGATCGGTATCGACCGAAGTGCCGGCGACCCCGCGTACTTCCAGGATCTTGCCGCCCTCGGGCAGGTGCTGCACCAGCCAATTGCCCCAGAGCTCGCCGAGGCCCTTCTGGTCAACATTGACGTTGATGGCATCCTTGGTGTCGAGCGTATTGTCGAACGCCACGAGGATCACCCCGGCATCCCTGGCGCGCTTGATCACCGGTGCAAAAGCCTGCGGGTTCTGCGCGTTGACAACCACGGCGTCGTAGCCGGAATCGATGAAGTTGTTGATGGCCGAAATCTGCGCCGCCACGTCCTCGCCGGTGGAAACGACCTTGAATTCCTCCAGCCGCTCGGCGACTTCGGGCTGCGCCGCATAAGCCTTGGCCGTCTGGATCATCTGGATGCGCCAGGTATTGGCGACATAGCCATTGGCCAGCGCGATGCGATAGGGGCCGGTTTTGGCGGGAAACTGGAAGAACTGGGTGTCTTCCGTGGTGGGCACGTAGCATTGCGCGTCGTCGGACGGGCCTTCGACGATCTCGGGCTGCGCGGCAGTCAGCCCGGTCGAAAGCAGCAAGACGCCGATAGCCACCGAAGTGGTGCGTAGCATGTTCATTGTCTCCTCCCAGAGAACTTTGGCTTGCGCAAAGGTCGGGGTCTCGGCGGCCGGGTTGTTGTGCACTGGTTTGCCAGCATCCACCCGTTTCCGCTCGCCCCGGAGGCTTGCGCAGAATCATGCTAACATGCCGTTTTGGGGCCTGCGAGCCCCCGTGAGCGACATTTGCAACACGAGCCGCCCCCGCGTCTTTCGCCCTCATCGGCCCGGCGCGACGGGCTGCCGCGCTGTCCATGTCCCCGGCAAATCAACAGCGGTGCCATGGCCGAAAGCGACCTTTATCCTCCCCTCAAACGCTTCATGGAAAAACAGGGCTTCACCGTCAAAGGCGAGGTCAATGGCTGCGACCTCTTGGGTGTGCGCGAAGGCGAGCCGCCCGTTCTGGTGGTCTGCGAGCTCAAGCTGAGCTTCAATCTCGAACTCGTGCTGCAGGGCGTGGATCGCGCCCCCGCCTGCGACGAAGTCTGGCTCGCCGCGCGCCTCTCCAAGGCGGGCAGGGGGCGCGAAGCCGATGCGCGCTATCGCAATCTCTGCCGTCGCTTGGGTTTTGGCCTGCTCGGCGTCTCGACCTCGGGAGCGGTCGAGGTGCTGGTGGCTCCCTTTGCCGCCACCCCGCGCCGCAACCCCAAGCGCCGCTCGCGCCTCCTTGACGAGCATCGCCGCCGCATCGGCGATCCCAACAAGGGCGGCGGCAACCGCCAGCCCATCATGACCGCCTACCGGCAGGATTGCATCGCCTGCGCCCAGGCCATGCTGGCCGGGCCCCAGTCACCCAAACAACTCAGGACGGTTGTCGATCGCGCTCCCATCATCCTGCGCCGCAATGTCTATGGCTGGTTCGTGCGTGAAAGCCGGGGCGTCTATGGCCTGACCGAGCTTGGTCGCTCATCTGTTTCACCGGCCGACTAGGGGCGAAGCCCGAACCACATTCGTCAAGTTTGCCTGCCGCGCAGCGAGGGAACAAGCCGGGCCGTGCGCCGTTCATCCGCCGTTCACCTCATTAGGCGCTTTGTGCGCTCAGGGCGGAATCGCCCCCCAAACTTAAAAGGACATCGCGGCAATGAAATCAAAATTGCTAAGGGCTGCCTTGAGCAGCATCATGCTGGTTGGCATGGCCGGAGCCGCACTTGCCGCGCCCGCTATTGCCACCGCCAACGTTAATGTTCGTTCCGGTCCCGGGACCGATTACTACGCTGTCGATACGCTGCGCCGTGGTGATCGCGTTGATGTCGAAGGCTGTCGCGCCGGCTGGTGCTATATCGAGACCCGCCGCACCGAGGGTTGGGTTTCCTGGCGCTACCTGGCCGAACGCAACCGTCCTTCGCGTCCTGCCACCGTGTTCCAGTTCGATTTCGGTGCGCCCCCACGTTGGGAAGCCCCGCGCCATCGTCCAGGGCGTGACTGGGACGGTCCGCGCCGCCCTGATCGTGACTGGGACGGCCGTGGGCCTGGCCGCGGTGACGGCCGCGGCGATGGCCCGGGTCGCGGTGATGGCCGTGGCGACGGTCCGGGGCGTGGCGACGGCCGCGGTGATGGCCCAGGCCGTGGCGATGGTCCGGACCGCGGCAATGCCGGTCCTGATCGTCCGCGCGATGACGGCGCCAAGTGCACTTTGGGCATGCCCAACTGGCCCAATTGCGACCGTAGCTAAGAAGCAAAACAGCCGCGCCCCACTCGGTGGCGCGGCTTTTTCGTGCCTCTTGCACATAGCAGGTGATCCGCTGCTAACCCGCTGATTTACAGCATATTTTCCCTTCATTCTTATCAACCATCGGTGACGGAACAGGCTTCACGCCGCCGCCATTAATGCTGGTGTCGACCTCACGAGGCGCCGCTTGCGCCAAGGGCGCAAAGCGCTCGTAACCAAAGAGGACACTCCGGCAATGAAATCGAAATCGCTACCCGCCGCCTTAGGCGGCTTGATGCTCTTCGGCATGGCCGGAGCTGCACTTGCCGCGCCCGCCGTGGCGACAACAAACGTCAATGTTCGAACCGGACCTGGGACCAACTACGCGCCAGTCGCCGTCCTGCGGCAAGGGGATCGCGTCGAGGTCGATGGCTGCCGCCGCGGCTGGTGCTACGTCGAAACCCGGCGCACCGAAGGCTGGGTTTCCGGCCGTTATCTGGCCGAACTGCGGCGCCCCAGGGTGCCCGCGACGGTGTTCAGCTTCAATTTCGGCCCGCCGGATTGGAATCCTCCCCGGCCGCCGCCACGTCCTCCTGGCCCTCCTCCGGGACCGCCTCCTGGACCTGGACCTGGACCGGGACCTGGACCTGGACCCGGACCTGGACCTGGACCTGGACCTGGACCTGGACCTGGACCTGGACCTGGACCTGGACCTGGACCTGGACCCGGACCTGAACCCGGACCCGGACCTGAACCCGGACCAGGACCCGGACCTGGACCTGGACCCGGACCCGGACCGGGGCCCGGACCCGGACCCGGACCGGGGCCCGGACCAGGACCTGGCTCGGACGGTGGCCCACCACCACCACCCCCGCCGCCGAACTCCGGTTCAGGCTCTGGTGGCAATGGGGGACCGCCCCTGCCACCGCCGCGCATCGACTAGAAGCTCTTCCTCAAAATCGCACAGAGCCGCGTCCTGAACGGGCGCGGCTTTCTTGCATAAGCCTCGGAAAACTCAGATCTGGGGGCCCGGCCGCATCGGCATGTCATCGGTCAGCGGCACGGTTTGCCGTTCGATCAGCCGATGCACCAGTGGTGGGTTCTCCCCACGATGCAGGGCGCGCAGTTTCTCGAGATTGTCGGCATCGGCCTTGGTGCGGCGCATATTGTGGCGCACATAATCGATCCAGGTCGGCACATGGTAGGTTTCGGTCCAGATCTCGGGCTTTTCGAGATCCCGCAACAGCGCCCATTGCCGGGCCCCATCGCGCCGGCGAATGCGGCGGCGCTCATTCATCAGCGCAAGGAACTCTTCCACGTCTTCCTGGGCGATTTGGTAGTCGACCATGACCATCACTGGCCCGCTGCGGGGGCGTAATTCCAGTCGGAGCACCGGCTCGTTGAACTTGTTGAGCGGCGTCAGATCGCGCGAGCTGAATTGGGGCAGGGGCAAGACGAACCCGATCAGCGCGCAGCCGAGCAAGGCGAGGGCCGCGCTGGCCAGCGACCAGTCCGGCCCCCAAAGATCGGCCACGCTCCCCCACAGCCAGCTTCCCGCCGCCATGCCGCCAAAGGTTGCGGTCTGGTAGAGCGACAGCGCCCGCCCCACCACCCAGCGGGGTGTCGAGAGCTGGATCGAGACATTGAACAGCGACAGTGCCAGCACCCAACTCGCTCCCGCCGGCAGCAGCGCCAGGTGGCTGAGCACCGGTTGCCGGCTGAATCCCAAGCCCGCGCAGCTCAGCGCAAATACCACGCAGGCGATCCGCACAATGGTTTCATTGCTGTAGCGCTCGCGGATTGCGCCGTTCAGAAACGCGCCGCCAATCGCCCCCAGCCCGAAAAAGCCGAGCAGGCTGCCATAAACAAAGGCGCCACCCCCCACATATTCATTGGCCACCGAAGGCAGCAGCGCCAGCACCGAAATAGCCGCCAGCCCGAACAGCAACCCACGAAAGAGGACAATGGTCAGGTTGGGAGATAGCGACACATAACGAATGCCCGCCCACATCGCGCTGCCAAAGCGCTCGCGCGGCAGCTTGGTGTTGAGCGGCGGCGATTTCCAGCGCCCCAGTGCCACGATCAGCGGCAGATATGAAACGGCATTGAGCGCAAACGCCGCCGCTGCCCCGGCAATGGCCACAATCAGCCCCCCAATCGCCGGTCCAACGCTGCGCATCATGTTGAAGCCGACGCTGTTGAGCGTCACCGCGCCTGGCAGGTCCGAGCGCGGCACGATATCGCCCATTGAGGCCTGCCAGGACGGATTGAACAGGGCCGTGCCGCAGCCGATCAGGAAGGTGAATGTCAGCAGCAGCCAGGGATTGAGCAAGCCAAGATAGCCCATCACCGCCAGCGCAACCGACACCAGCGCCATGCCGCATTGGGCAATGATCATCACCGTGCGCCGGTCGAAATTGTCCGCCAAGGCACCCGCCGCCAGCGAAAAGATCATGATGGGCAAGGTGGTCGAGGCCTGCACCAGCGCTACCATATTGTGGGAGTCTGTGAGCGTGGTCATCATCCAGCCGGCGCCAACCGACTGCACCAGCCCGCCAAGATTGGAGGCGAGCGTTGCCAGCCAAAGCAAACGGAAGGTCTCGTGCCGGAAGGGAGCAAGCACGGACGCTCGTTCAGACATACCAGTTCCTTTTCATGCGCCTGGTGATGGAACACCATCGCGGCCAACAGGTTGCGGGCCCAACTTGCCTGCAACATTGCTTCAAATCGGCAGCCTCAGCGCCTCGAGTCGCTGCTCGATCCGCTGCTGCCGCACCCAACCTCATCAAGGGGTCAGGAACAAGTCCAATGCCGCCTTTACCGCACTGCTGGGCACGATATGCCCGCCCGTAAACTCGTCATACCGAACCTCATAGCCGCCCGCTTCGAGGGCGGGCACAATGCGGCGGCTGCAGCGCTCGACCGGCAGCACATTGTCCTGGCGCCCATGGGAGATAAAGATGCGCGGCTTGCCCTCCTCACGGCTGGGGGCGAGAAAACCCGGCGAGAATGCGAGGACTGACCCGAACAACTGCCCATTGCTGAGCCCAAGGCTCAAGGCATAAGAGGCACCGTCGGAAAAACCCGCCACGGCAACACGCTCGGGATCCACCGCGAAAGTGCTGAACACCGTTGCCAGCGCCTCGTCGATCTGCCGGACATCTGGCCCATACTGATGCGCGATCACATCCCAAGTCGGGGCGCGCGATTGCGGCGCCAGGATCAGGAATTTGAGCGCATCGGCATGCTCCTGCAGCACCGGCAAGATATCCGAAGCGGTCCCGCCGGCACCATGCAGCAACACGACGAGCGGAACCGGTGTCTGCGGCAAGTTCCTGGGCACAAACAGCGCAGGCTGCCGCTCGCCTTCACCCAAAGGCCAGATGCGGCCCGCATGGGGCGGATGAGATTGGCGCTGGGAAGAGGGCTGGGCGCTCAGAACCGCCGCGCGCCAGAGTTCCTGAGCTGTGGGCATGGCAAAACTCCTTGCCCCTCCAACTTCGATGCGCCGCCGCGGTTCCCCGGTGTAATCCTCGGCAGGCTCAAACAGCACTCGCGAGCGACAGAGTCCTGCCGGCGCGCCCTATAGCGCCTAAATCGCGAGATATTCCTGGCGCAGCTCGGCATTGTCGAGCACTTCGGCCGCCGTACCACTAAACACCGTTTCCCCCGTATCAAGGATCACCGCCCGGTCCGCCAGGTTCAGCGCCGCAATCGCATTCTGCTCCACAATAATCGTCGTGATCCCCAGCGGCTTGATTGAATGCAGAATCCGTTCGATCTCCTGCACGATCACCGGAGCCAAGCCTTCATAAGGCTCATCGAGCAGCAGCAGTTTTAGGTCACGCGCCAGCGCCCGGGCGATCGCCAGCATCTGCTGCTCGCCGCCCGATAGCGTCACGCCCTCCTGCTTGCGTCGCTCCGCCAGGCGCGGAAAGCTTTGGTAGATTTGCTCGAGGCCCCAGCCATTGCCGGGCGCCACCTTGGCCAATGTAATGTTTTCCTCGACAGTCAGCCCGGCAATGATGCGCCGGTCTTCGGGTACGAGCTGAATACCGGCGCGCGCGGCCTGGAACGACTTCATCTGGTGGATGGGCTGACCATCCAGCCAGATTTCGCCTTGCCGCAATTGGGGATTGTCGGTCCGGGCAATCGTGCGCAGGGTCGAAGTCTTGCCCGCCCCATTGCGCCCCAGCAGCGCCAGGATTTCGCCCTTGCGCACATCCAGCGACACGCCCTGGACGATATAGCTTTCGCCGTAATAGGCGTGCAGGTCGCGCACGGAAAAGAATGGGCGGGTGGTTTCCACCGCCGCGGCCTGGGCAACGCGCGTCTTTTGTCCCTCGAGAGTGATCGTGCTCATGCGTGCGCTCCCCCCAGATAGGCTTCCTGAACTTTAGGATTGCCGCGCACCTGGTCGGGCGTGCCATCGGCGATGATGCGACCTTGCGCCAGCACCGAAATCTTGTCGGCCAACGAAAACACCACATGCATGTCGTGCTCGATAATCACCTTGGTCATGCCCCGCGCCTTGATCTTTTGCAGCAGCTCGATCGTGGTATTGGTGTCGTGCCGGCTCATGCCGGCAGTGGGTTCATCGAGCAGCAACAGGCGGGGATGCTGGATCAGGCACATCGCCAGTTCCATGCGCCGCTTGTCGCCACGGCTCAGGCTTCCCGCCGCCATCTCTCGCCGGCTATGCATGCCGACATCCTCCAGCATGTGCTCGGCTTCATCGCGGATGGCCGTTTCGCTGTCGAGCGAGCGCATGAGGTTGAGCTTGAACGCGCCATCGCGCTTGGCCAGCGCCGGGATCATCACATTATGCAGCACGCTCAGATCTGCGAAGATCTCGGGGGTCTGGAACACCCGGGCGATGCCGAGCTGGTTGATCTGATAAGGCTTGCGCCCCGTCAGCACCGCGCCATCGAACACCACTTGGCCGCTCGAAGGTGCGAGCTTGCCGATGATCACATTGAGCAGGGTCGATTTGCCCGCGCCATTGGGCCCGATAATGGCGTGGGTCTGGCCTTCCTCGACCTGCAAATCGATATCGGCCAGGGCATGCAGGCCCCCGAAGCGCTTGTGCACATCGGCAACGTGAAGAACGACATTGGGTGTGGTCATCGCTGGCGTCCTCATTCAGCCGGTTGCGCTTGCCGGAGGGGCTTGCCAGGCACGGTGGGCGAGGGACGCGAGCGGTTGAATAACCCAGCGATCCGGCGCACCCCTTCCATGATCCCGCCGGGCAGGAACACGACGATCAGCACGAAAACGAGCCCTAGGGTCAGGAACCAGCCTTCCCCGACGAACTTGCTGGTGACCGTCACGAATCCCTCTGCAACCCCGTCAGGCAGGAAACCAAAGAAGCGGCGCAGCACCGAATCATTGATCGCCGAAAAGATGTTCTCGAAATATTTGATCAGCCAGGCCCCGATCACTGGACCGACAAGCGTGCCCGCGCCACCCAGGATGGTCATCAGCACCACTTCGCCCGAGGCCGTCCACTGCATGCGCTCGGCGCCGGCCAGCGGATCGGTCACGGCCAGCAAAGCCCCTGCGAGCCCGGCATACATGCCCGAGATCACGAAAGCCGCCAGCGTATAGGGCTTGGTGTTGAAGCCGGTATAGTTCATCCGCGTCTGGTTGGACTTGATCCCCTTGAGCATCATGCCAAAGGGCGAGCCGGTGATGCGCTGGGCAAGGAAGAACGCCAGGATCAAGAAGCCCGCGCAGAAGTAGAAACCGGCAAACCCACCCAGCGACTGGCCCAGCAGCGTCGGCACCGGCTGGCCAACACTGCTCTGCCCGATCGCAGCATCAAGATGGCGGGGATCGCCCAGCGTCAGCTGCAGCCCGGTTTCACCATTGGTAATCGGGGTTAGCACGGAATAAGCGAGGTTATAGCTCATCTGCGCAAAAGCGAGCGTCAGGATGGAAAAGTAGATGCCCGAGCGCCGCAGGCTCACATAGCCGATCAGCAGCGCAAACACGCCCGAGACCACGATGGCAAACACCAGCGCTGGGATAGCATCGAGGCTCAGCAGCTTGAACGACCACACCGCCGCATAGGAGCCGACGCCGAAAAACGCGGCATGCCCGAAGCTGAGATAGCCCGTCAGCCCGAAGAGGATGTTGAACCCCACCGCGAAGATGGCAAAGATCATGAAGCGTTGCAGCAGGTCGGGATAAGCGGCGCCAAAGGGCTGCATCCAGATCGGCATCAGCAGCACGGCCGCCGAAAAGCCCAGAAACAGCAGCAGGTCGTTGCGGGACATGGCGCGCATCTCAACCCTCCATCACGCCACGGCGGCCAAACAGCCCACGCGGCAATACCAACAGGATTACGACGGCAACCAGGTAGATGATGATCTGGTCGATGCCGGGAATAAGGGCCTTCACCTGCGTCATCGAGGCAAAGGATTGCAGGATTCCGAGCAGGAACCCCGCGGCCACCGCGCCCGGCAGGGAGCCCATGCCACCCACGACCACGACCACGAAGCTGAGCACGAGGAAGTCCATGCCGATATGGTAGTTCGGCGGCAGCAGCGGCGTGTACATCACCCCCGCCAGCCCCGCGACCACCGCCGCCAGCCCGAACATGATGGTGAAGCGCCGGTCGATATCGATCCCGAGCAGGCCCACGGTTTCGCGATCGGCCATGCCGGCGCGCACCACCATGCCGAAAGTGGTGAACTGCAGGAAAGCAAACACCGCCCCGATGATCGCCGCCGAGAACAGGAAATAGATCAGCCGCCAGATCGGGTAGGTGATCACCCCGGCCTGCATGCCGAGGAACGCCCCGATATCGGCGGCGCCGCGCAGATCGGTGGGCATTGGCTGGGGAATGGGATTGGGGCCGAAAAACGCTTTGATTAGCTCTTGCGCCACAATCGCCAGACCAAAAGTCACAAGGATCTGCTCGGCATGGGGACGCTTGTAGAAGTGCTTGATGATGCCGCGCTCAAGCGCCACCCCGATCACCAGCATGATGGGGATGGTGACAATGATCGACACCGGCACCGAATAGTTCACCAGCACCGCACCCCAATCGCCGAACCAGGCCTGCACCAGCGGCTCGCGCACTTCGAGCGGCGTGCCCCAGGGCGAAAGCTTGGTGGGGTCGACCGTTACTGTTTCCAGCGTCAGGAACTGCCGGAACAGCACGGCACAAAAGGCCCCCAGCATGAACAGCGCGCCGTGGGCGAAGTTGACCACCCCCAGCGTGCCGAACACCAGGGTGAGCCCCAGCGCGATCAGCGCGTAAGCGGCGCCTTTGTCGAGCCCATTGAGGAACTGCAGGAATATCACGTCGATCATGGTCTGGTTCTCGAACTCGGCGGCATCCGCAGTAGTCCTCATGGTGAGCCTGTCGAACCACGAGGACGTGGCTCGCGGCCTAGTGGCGCGCCTCACCCGTCAACAGGCTTTGGATGAGCTCTTCTGAACAAAAAACCCGCGCCACGGGGGGAGTGGCGCGGGGAAACTTGGCTAAGCGCAGATCGGCGCCGGCTCGGCCGGCCCAAGATCGCCGCCGAACATCGCTGGATCGTAAGCCACATCGGCGCGCGGAATTTCCTGGACGATGTTGAGCACGTCGAATTGGCTGGTCGGGCTTTGATTGCCCTGCACCACGAGCACGTTCTTGATGCACTGGTGATCTTCGGCGCGATACAGGGTCGGACCATTGCCCATGCCGTCGAACTCGAAGCCTTCCAGCGCCGCGATCACCGCTGGCGGATAGAATGTCCCCGCACGCTCCACCGCATCGGCATAAAGCAGCGCCTGCACATAGGCGGTGTGCGCGGCCTGCGATGGCGGGGAGCCATAGGCGGCACCAAAAGACTTGGTGAAGGCCTGCGTGCCCGGATCCTGCAGGTTCCAGTGCCAGTTCGAGGTGCCGAAAATGCCCTTGACGCTTTCGCCCGCGCCCTTGGCCATCAGCTCGGAAATCAGCGGGGTGACGATCTGGAAGTCCTTGCCATTGGCCTGCCGGTCACGCATGCCGAACTGCACCGCCTGGGTCAGCGAATTGACCATGTCCGTGCCATAGTGGTTGAGGATCAGCACATCGGCGCCCGAATTGAGGATCGGCGTCAGATACTGGCTGAAATCGGCAGCCCCCAGCGGGGTGCGCACGGCCTGCACCGTTTGCCAACCCAGCGCCTCGGTGGCGTTCTTGATCGATTCTTCCTGCGTCCAGCCCCAAGTATAATCGGCCGTCAGGTGATAAGCGCGCCGGTCGGCGCCATATTCCTGGCCAAGCACCGGGGCGAGACCCACGCCAGACTGGTAGGCATTGAAGAAATGGCGGAAGCCGTAGCGGCGCTTGTCCTTGCCGGTGGTGTCGTTGGAATGGGTGAGGCCCGCCATGAAGATGACGCCCATTTCCTGGCACAGGCCCTGCACGGCAATGGCTTCGGCCGAGGACGAGCCGCCCGTGACCATGATGGCGCCGTCGCGCTCGATCATGCGGGTGGCGCCGGCGCGGGCCACATCGGCCTTGGTCTGGCTGTCCGAGGTCACGAACGCGACCTTCTTGCCCAAAATGCCATTGCCCTTGAGTGCGGTGGGCTTGAGCATGGCCACAAGCCCACCGTCGCCTTCGCCATTGAGGTGCTTGACGGCCAGTTCATAGGCCTTCTGCTCGTCCGCGCCTTCTTCGGCATAAGCGCCGGTCAGCGGCAGGTTGAGCCCGAAGGTGACGGTGTCGCCCGTTGGATTGTTGCAGAATTCCTGCGCCCAGGCGCCGCGGGTGAAAATGGCGGGGGCGACGCCCGTGGCGATTATGCCGGCCAGGCCGGTCTGCAAAACCCTGCGGCGGGACAGGCCACGCTTGAGAAGTGTCATTGGTGTTCCTCCTTTTGGCGCGGGGCAACTGATGCATAGCCAGCCGCTCACCGCCGGTGAATATTTCCACCTCAGTAAAACGACAGCAATAGTGCATTGTTATTGCAGCGCTATTCTGTAAATTGTTGATCAGGCTGGGCCGATAACCAGTCAATCAATTTACAAGGGGAGGGGAGGGCATGCGGGCGCCGATCGGGTTTCGCATCAGCAACCGGCGGAAATCGCTCAAGATTTCGCAGGCAGCCCTGGCCCGCAGCCTTGGTATTTCGCCGAGCTATTTGAACCTCATCGAAAACAACAAGCGCGACATCGGCGGGGCGCTGCTGAACCGGGTCGCGGCCCAGTTGCAGATCGATATCGATGAACTCGCCGGGCGTACCGAGCAAAAGCTGCTCCAGGAGCTCGAGGAAGCCCATGCCGATCCCTTGCTTGAGTCGCTGCCCTTCCGGCCCGATGAGCGGCGCGAACTCGTCGCCCAATATCCCGCCAGCGCCACCGCTCTCGCGCGGCTGCATCGCGCCTATGCCACCGCCCAGTCCAATGCCGATGCCTATGCCGATCGGCTGCGCTCGGACCCCCTGCTGGGGGAATTGCTCCACCAGATCCTTTCAGGCATCACCGCCGTGCGCTCCAGCGCCGAAATTCTTGAAGATGTTGGGGATCTCGATGAGGCCGAGCGGCGCCAGTTCCTTGCTGCCATTGGGCGGGAAGCGCGCACCCTTTCGGAAGTCGCGCGCAACCTTATCGGCCAGTTCGAAACCGCGAGCGAAAGCCGGCGCAGCGGCTCGCCGGCGCGTGAAATCGACGATCTCATCATCGAGCAGCACAACCATTTCCCGCTGCTCGAAGAGGCGGCCGAGCACTTGCGGGCCCAGCTCGAGCGCGCCGGCTCCTTTGGCCCCGCCACCTTGACGACCCTGCTCGCCACCCGCTTCGGCATTGAGGTTACGGCTGGCGGCCCGCCGCCCGAGCCAGGCTTTCCCGGTCAATACAGCTTTGATGCGGCAACGCGCCGGATGTGGTTTGCCGGTGCCTCCACCCTCGCAACGCGCCAGTTCCAGCTGGCCCGCCTGTATGGGGAACTGGCCGCTCCCGATGCCATCGCGCTCACCCTGCAAAATGCGCTGCTATCCACGCCCACAGCCCGGCGCCTCGCCGCCCGCGCCGTCGGCTCCTATCTGGCCGGGGCCATCGTTTTCCCCTATGGGCAGATGCTGCAGCGCGCCGAAAGCTGCGCCTATGACCTCGATCACCTCCGCCAGAGCTTCAACGCCAGCTATGAGCAAGTCGCCCATCGCCTCGTGACCCTGCGCCGGCCGGGGCAGGAGGGCATCCCCTTCGGCTTCCTGCGCTCCGATCCGGCCGGGCGGCTCACCAAGCATTTTCCCCTGCCTGGCCTCCTGCTGCCCAATAGCGGCCATGCCTGCCCGCTATGGGCCATCTATGGCGCCTTCCGCACCCCTGAGGCGCTGCTGCGCCAAGTCGTCCGCTTTTCCGATGGCTCCCGTTACCTGTTTCTTGCCCGCACGGTGCAGCGCCGCGCCGGGTCCTATCGCGAACAACCCGCCATCTCCTCGGTGATGCTCGCCTGCGACGTGCTTCATGCCGATCGCACGGTCTATGGCGCCGGGCTCGATCTCTCTAACCCGGCCGCCGATATTCCCGTCGGGCCCGCCTGTCGCCTGTGCACCCGTCGTGACTGCGCCAGCCGGCAGGAAGAACCTCTTGCCCCCGGCGGCAGCACGGCTCCGGATCGCGCGCCCTTGCTGCCACACCAGTTTGGCCTTGGCGATCCGGCGTGATTGCGCTTTAGTGCATGAACTTGCGGAGGGGAGACCGCAGGTAAGGGGGGACTTTGGCAATCGATATTGTCATTGCCGAGGATGAACCGAGCATTCTGGAATCGCTCGATTTCATTCTGCGGCGCGCCGGCTGGACAATAAGCGCCGTGACCGACGGTGATGCGGCGCTAGAGGCGGTGCGCCGCCTGCGCCCGCGCATCCTGGTGCTCGACGTCATGCTGCCCAAGCGCTCGGGCTTTGAGGTGCTCAAGCATATCCGCGCCAATGCCGATACCGAGCACCTGCCGGTGCTGATCCTGACCGCCAAGGGCCAGCAGCAGGACCGTCGCATTGCCGCCGAACTGGGCGCCAGTGATTTCGTCACCAAACCCTATGCCAATGCCGAGGTGGTGGGCGCGGTCAGGCAATTGCTGGGCGAGCCCGGTGGACCGCTCTAGGCTCATCCCGGCCATGCTGGTGCTCACCATACTGGGCGCCATGCTGATGCTGCCCCCGCTGGTCTATGTGTTCAACCAGGACATCGCCCATTTCGGCATCCCCCAGATCGTCTTTTACCTGTTCGCCCTTTGGCTGGCCCTGATTATCGGCACCGCCTTGCTCGCCGGCGCGCTTCCGCCCGAGCCGGCCGACCCCGATGCCGGCGAGGGTGAACGCTGATGCTGTCGGCCGATTTCGTGATTGCCACGGCTATCGGCTATGTCGGACTGCTCTTCGTGCTGGCCTATCTGGGTGATCGCCGCGCCCGCGCCAACCAGCGCTCGTTCCTCCATTCCCCCGCTGTTTATACCCTCTCCATCTCGGTCTATTGCACCAGCTGGACCTTCTACGGCGCCGTCGGTAATGCCGCCCGCAGCGGCCTCGAATTCCTCACCATTTATCTTGGCCCCACGCTCGTTTTCGTGGGCTGGTGGTTCCTGCTCCGCCGCCTCGTGCGCATCAGCCACCATCAGCGCATCACCTCCGTGGCCGATCTGCTGTCCTCGCGCTTCGGCAAATCCAACCGCCTTGCCGTGCTCGTCACCTGCATCGCCGTGGTCGGCATCGCCCCCTATATCGCGCTCCAGCTCAAGGCGGTGACCTCGTCCATCCAGGCCGTCGCCGGGGCCTCCGAGTTCGGGCAGGGGAGCCTCGCCGGCATCGATGATGTCGGCCTCGCGCTCGGCATCGCGGCGGGCATGGCGCTCTTCACCATCCTTTTTGGCACCCGCCATGTGGACGCCAAGGAGCAGCACCACGGCGTCGTCGCCGCCATTGCCTTTGAAGCCGTGGTCAAGCTCGCCGCGCTCCTGACCGTTGGCATTTTCGTGGTTTATGTCGGCGGTGGCTTTGAGGCCATCTTCAGCCGGGCGGCCGAGTTGGGCGTCGCCGTCGATGCCGCCAACACCTTTGATAGCCGCTGGTTGACCACGCTTGCCCTTTCGGTTGCCGCGATTGTTTGCCTGCCCCGGCAGTTCCAGGTCACCGTGGTCGAGAACTCCGACGAGAACCATCTGCGCGTCGCGAGCTGGGCCTTCCCCGCCTATATGCTGTTGATGAGCCTCTTCATCCTGCCCATTGCGGTGTTCGGGCTCACCACCATGCCCGCAGGCTCCAACCCCGACATGTTCGCCCTGACCCTGCCCATGGCCTTTGGCCAGGATGGCTTGGCGCTCCTCGCCTTTATCGGCGGCTTTTCCTCCGCCACCTCCATGATCATCCTTGAGTCCATTGCGCTTTCGATCATGGTGTCCAACCACATCCTCATGCCGCTGATCCTGCGCTTCAGTGCCGGCAGCAGCGGGGACGGGCAGGGGGTCACGCGGCTCCTGCTCAATGCCCGGCGCGTCTCGATCGTCTTGATCCTGTCGCTGGGCTTTTTCTACTTCTTTTTCACCCGCGACTCCGACGCCCTGGCGCCCATTGGCCTCATTTCCTTCACCGGCATCGCCCAGTTCTTCCCCGCCGTGCTCGCGGCCCTGTTCTGGCGCGAAGCCTCGCTCAAGGCCGCGACCTCTGCCATCGCGCTGGGCTTTGTCTTCTGGGTCTGGTGCAGCTTCCTGCCGTCCTTTGAGTCCGTTTCTCCCGCCGTCGCCATGCTTTTGGCCGAGGGGCCCTGGGGCATATCCTGGCTGCGCCCCGAGGCCATGTTCGGGCTGGATGGCTGGGACCCGCTGGCCCATGCCGCCTTCTGGAGCCTCACTGTCAACGTCCTCACCCTGACCATCGTCTCGCTCCTCACCCGTCAGTCAGCCCTTGAGCGCCTCCAGGCCAGCGTCTTCCTCGACGTGTTCAAGCGAGGCCAGCACGCCCGCGGCAATTTTGTTCTGGGCTCGGCCACGGCCAACGATCTTTACTTTGTCGCCGAACGCGTCCTGGGCGAGCGCCGCGCCGCAGCGCTGTTTGAAACCGCCGCTCGCGAAGCCGGCGTCGAGGCGGACCAGCTCGATCCCACCCCCGAATTCATCGGCCGGCTCGAGCGGGAGCTCGCAGGCTCCATCGGCGCCGCTTCCGCCCATGTGATGCTCTCCAAGGTCGTCTCGGGCAGCGACATTTCGCTGGAGGAAATGATGCAGATGGCGGACGAAACCCAGCAGGTCATTGAATATTCCCAGCAGCTCGAGCTCACCTCAGCCGAGCTGCGCTCCACCGCCCGCCAGCTCGAAGACGCCAATGGGCGCCTGCGCGAACTCGATATCCGCAAGGACGATTTCCTCAGCCAGGTCAGCCACGAAGTGCGCACCCCCATGACCTCCATCCGCTCCTTTTCCGAAATCCTGCTCGAAGAGCCCGACATCAGCGAGCGCCAGCGCCAGCACTTCGTCGGGACCATCCACCAGGAATCGCTGCGCCTGACCAAGCTGCTCGACGAAATCCTCGATCTCAGCGCCCTTGAGCGCGGCGAACGCGCCTGGGAAAACACGCCCACCGATCCCCAGGCGGCGCTCGATCGCGCGCTGGTGGTGTGCGAAGCCGCCCTGCGCCAGCATGGCGTCCGGCTCGAATTGGGCGAGCGCGCTCCCGCCGCGCTGGTCGAAGGCGACGCCGATCGCCTCTGCCAGGTCTTCATCAATCTCATCATCAACGCCATCCGCTACAACAACGCGCCCGCGCCCGTTGTGCGGGTACAAACCGCTGTTCGCTCAGGCAGTTACGCCGTCGAGGTGGTGGACAACGGCCCCGGCATTCCCACCGAGGAGCGCACGCTCATTTTCGAGAAATTCAGCCGCGGCAAGCGGGGCCTCACCGAAAAAGGCGGCGCCGGCCTTGGCCTTGCCATTTCCCGGCAAATCGTTGAGCGCATGCACGGCACGCTCGAACTCGTCGATGGCCCCTTGCCGGGCGCTTGCTTCCGCGTGCAGCTGCAACTAGCTTGCTGATCCGGTGCTGAGGGGCAGACCGCCCTATACTGCGCCCTTCTGACCTATTCTGCCTATTTTGAACAATATCGCTTATCCATCGTTTATGCCGAACGCTGACACATATTGGAGCTGATGAATGGCCGAAAAGAAGGCGAACTCCGGACTATCCAAGCCTGTGGAGGTCGGTCCCGACCTGGTGCCGATTGTCGGCAAAGGCCCGATGTCCCGCCCTGACGTAACCAAGAAGGTCTGGGAATACATCAAGAAGAACGACCTTCAGGACCCCCAGAACAAGCGCAACATCAAGGCCGATGACAAGCTCAAGACCGTGTTCGGCGGCAAGGATACCGTCACCATGTTCGAGATGACAGCCCTGGTGTCCAAGCACCTCGGCTAGTTCTTCCGGCGGGCCGACCGTTTTCGGCGGGGCCCAGCCATTCCGATCAGGCCAGAACCTCGTCGCACAGCACCACCTGGGTGCCGAAGGCGCCGAGGCTCTGCGCCACCCCGCCGTCGGGCAACCGGTCCGTGAACAGGCAGGTAATCTTGCTGAACGGCACCACCTTGACCGCCGCCTCGCGCGTCCACTTGCTGGCATCTGCCGCCAGAAAACTCAGACGCGAATTTTCCACCAGCGTTGAGGTGATCTGCGCCTCGCTATAGCTGAAGTCCAGCACCCCATTGCTGGGATGCAGGGCGCCCGCGCCGATCACGGCATAGGACGCATAGAACTTCTCGAAAAACCGCAGCACATCGGCGCCCACCACGTCGCGGTCATTGTGCCGCAACAGCCCGCCGGTGAGATGCACCTCGATCTGGGACGCATTACACAGCGTCAGCGCCACATCGATATTGTTGGTCACGACGGTGACCCCCTGGTGCTCGCGCATCGCCTCGGCCACATATTGCACCGTACTCCCAATGCCCATGAACACGGTTGAGCCCGGCTCGATCGCCGCCGCGATACGCTTGCCAATGCGTTGCTTGGCGCCGCTGTTCTGCGCCACCCGGGCATGCACCGAGATATTATGGGCTTCCACCGGCACATCGGCGCCGCCATGGAAGCGCCGGGCAAAGCCCAGATCGCAAAGTGTGTTGATGTCGCGGCGGATTGTTTGCGTCGTCACGCGGTAGCGGGCAGCCAGGGTCTCGATATACTGAGCCCCTTCGGTTTCAATGCGAGCAAGAATGTCGCGTTGTCGGCCCGACAGCATGTTCAACCCCATCACGCACTAGCCTAGAAACACCTTCGGGTCGTCGGTGATCACGCCGGTTAGCCCCGCGGGCCAGAAGGACGCCAGGACCGCGGGCTCGTTGACCGTCCAGGCCCGCACCTTGACGCCGCGCTCGCGCGCCTGTTCCAGAAAGCCGATGCTGAGCGCCTTGTAGTCGAGGTGCACGCTGCTCGCCGGAATGGCCGCGAGCTGCTCGGCCCAGTCGGCCGGCAGCTTGCTCCACAGCATTGCTAGCTCCATCTCCGGGAACAGCCGATGCATTGCTGCCAATGCCGCGGGGTCAAAGCTCGAAATCATGATCGGGGGCAGGGCAGGGCACCCCTCGATGGCGCTTTGCACAGCTCCGGTCAGTTGCTCGAGCGAACGGTGGTGCTTGTGCTGCTTGATCTCGATATTGGCGCCAACGCCAAGCTCGCCCAGCACCGCCAGCACTTCGTCGAGCGTCGGGATGCGCTCGCCTTTGAACGCGTCCCCGAACCGGGCGCCTGCGTCGAGTTCGGCCAACGCACTGCGCTTCAACGCGCCCAGCGAACCCGTGCCCGTCGTGGTCCGGTCGACGCTGTCGTCGTGGATCACCACCAGGGTGCCGTCCTGGAGCAGGGCAACGTCCAGCTCCACCCATTTAGCGCCCTGGTCGGCTGCGGCCCGAAAGGCGGCAATGGTGTTTTCCGGCGCCGCAAGTGAGGCGCCACGATGGGCCTGCACTTCGTCCCGCTGCGGGCCGTTGGGGGTGCTGTTGGTCATGCGCGTTCCTTCTGCGGTCGTCCTGATCCGCTGCCTCGCCTGGATCTCAGGCGAGGGCGTCCGTGCGCCGACCCGTGCTGCTGTTGAACGGGTGGATCAGCGAGGCGGGGGCATAAAGCTTGATCGCCGCCCCTTCGGCCAGTTGCGGTCGCCCAGGCACCCGCAGGATCAACGTCTGGTCGGCGAGGCGCACATGCAGATGGCTTTCGCCGCCCACGGGCTCGAGCAGTTCCACCACCGCGTCGAGCACAATGGTTTCGCCCTCAGGCTTGTCGATCACCAGCTGGTCGGCGCGCAGGCCGACAATGTCGGTATTCGCCGGCAGATTGCCCGCGTGGAAGCCTTCGGCGCCGGCCAGGGCCGCGATGGGGATCAGGTTCATCGGCGGCGAGCCAATAAAGCTCGCGACAAACAGCGTTGCCGGGCGGTCATAAACCTCAGTCGGCGTGCCGATCTGCTCGACCAGCCCGCCATTCATCACCACCAGCCGGTCGGCCAGGGTCATGGCTTCGAGCTGGTCATGGGTCACATAAAGGCTGGTGGTCTTGAGCCGGCGCTGCAGGCGGCGGATTTCCACCCGCATCTGCACGCGCAGCTTGGCGTCGAGGTTCGAGAGCGGCTCGTCGAACAGGAACGCGGATGGCTCGCGCACAATGGCGCGGCCCATCGCGACGCGCTGGCGCTGCCCGCCCGACAATGCCCGTGGCTTGCGGTCGAGCATTGGCCCGATCTCGAGGATATCAGCGGCTTCCTTGACGCGCCGGTCGATCTCGGCGCGCGGGGTGCCGCGGTTCTTGAGCCCGTATTCCAGGTTTCCACGCACCGTCATATGCGGATAAAGCGCGTAGTTCTGGAACACCATGGCGATGTCGCGCTCGGCAGGCTCGGCCTTGACCACATCGCGGCCATTGATCTCGATCCGCCCGGAAGTGACGGTTTCCAGCCCGGCCACCATGCGGAGCAGGGTGGATTTGCCGCAACCGGAGGGGCCGACCAGCACGATCATCTCGCCATCGGCGACACTGAGATTGATGCCTTTGACCGCCATGACATCGCCGCCATAGCTCTTTTGCAGGTCGACTAGGTTGATGGTTGCCATATCTATTTTTCCGTTTCGACCAGGCCTTTGACGAACAGGCGCTGCATGAGAAGGATAACGAGCACTGGAGGGAGCATGGCCAGCATCACCGCTGCCATGACGAGGTTCCAGTACGGATCGGTGTCGGCACTGGCCGCGAGCCGTTTGATGCCCATGACGATGGTGTAATAGCCGGTGTCGGTGGTCACCAGCAGCGGCCACAAATACTGCACCCAGCCATAGATGAAGAGGATCACGAATAGCGCGGCGATATTGGTCCGGCTGAGGGGCAGCAGGATGTCGCGGAAGAACTTCATCGGACCCGCGCCATCCACCCGCGCCGCTTCCATCAGTTCATCGGGAATAGTCAGGAAGAACTGGCGGAAGAGGAACGTCGCGGTCGCCGAAGCGATCAGCGGAATGGTGAGACCGGCATAGCTGTTGAGCATCCCGAGATCCGCCACCACCTTGAAGGTGGGCATGATGCGCACTTCCACCGGCAGCATCAGGGTGATGAAGATCATCCAGAAGGCGAGCAGGCGGAACGGGAACTTGAAGTAGACGATCGCATAGGCCGAGATGATCGAGATGGCGATCTTGCCGATGGCGATGGTCAGCGCCATGATCGTGGAATTGATCAGCATCATCCAGACCGGCGGCGCCCCGGCCGAAGACAGGCCGTTGGTGAGCATCCGCGCATAATTGTCGATCATATGCGGCCCGGGCAGCATGGGCGCCAGCCCACGCGAGAACGCGTCCGCGCCATGGGTGGAGGCGATGAAAGCCAGGTAGACCGGGAACGCCACCACGGCAACGCCGACGATCAGCAGCAGATGCGTGAGGATATTGAGGAAAGGCCTGTTTTCGACCATGACCGGCCTCCTAGTATTGCACGCGCCGTTCGACCCAGCGGAACTGGACGACGGTCAAAGCGATAACGATCAGCATCAGCAGCACGGACTGGGCCGCCGACGAGCCGATATTGAGGCCAACAAAGCCGTCGGCATAAACCTTGTACACCAGCGTGTTGGTGGCGCCCGCAGGGCCGCCGGCGGTGGTGCCGTCGATAATGCCGAAAGTGTCGAACATGGCGTAATTGATGTTGACGATCATCAAGAAGAAGGTCGTCGGCGACAGCAGCGGGAACACAATGGTCCAGAACCGCTTGAACGGGCCGGCGCCATCGATAGCGGCCGCCTCGATCAGTGATTTCGGCACCGATTGCAGACCCGCCACGAAGAACAGGAAGTTATAGGAAATCTGCTTCCAGCTGGCCGCGATGATCACGAGGATCATGGCGTCGTTGCCGTTCACCCGGTGGTTCCAGCGATAACCGAACGCATCCAGCAGATAGGGCACGATGCCGATCGTGGGGTTGAACATGAACCACCACAGGATACCCGCAACGATCGGCGCCACCGCATAGGGCCAGACCAGGAGCGTGGTGTAGAACTTGCCCGAGCGCAACAGCCGGTTAACCGCCACAGCCAGCAACAGCGCCACGCCCATCGAGAGGATGGTGACGCCGACTGCGAACACCGCCGTGTTGGAGGCCGCGCGCAGATAGCCGGGGTCGGCAAACAGCCGGGTATAGTTCTGGAACCAGATAAAGGTGGTTCGGAAGCCGAACGGATCTTCGCGTTCAAAGCTCGACCGGACTGCCTGGGCCGCGGGCCACAGGAAGAAGATGATGGTGATGATCAGCTGCGGCGCCAGCAGCGCGTAAGGCAGCAGTTTGTTGGGGAAAATCGTGCGTTTGGACTGCATTGGGGCTCGCTGGCTGGGCCTCGGATGAAGACCCGCACCATTGGCGCGGGTCTTCCTGACGGTAGCGGATTAGCTGTTGTTGGCTTCGAAATCGCGCAGGATGGCGTTGCCGCGCTCCACGGCGCTGTCCAGTGCTTCCTGGGCGGTCTTCTGGCCGGCCAGCATGGCCTCGAACTCGGCGTCCACGGCATCGCGGACCTGGGTCAGGTTGCCGAAGCGCACGCCCTTGGAGTTGGCTGTGGGAGTGCCGCGCATGATCTGCTCGATGGCGATGTCTGAACCCGGGTTCTTGGCGTAGTAGCCCTGCTCCTGGCCCAGCTCATAGGCTGCCGTGGTGATCGGCAGATAGCCGGTGAACTGGTGCCAATCGGCCTGCACTTCGGGCTGGCTCAGATAGGTGAAGAACTTGGCGACGCCCGAATACACTTCGTCGGACTTGCCGTTCAGCACCCACAAGGTGGCGCCACCGATGATCGAGTTCTTGGGCTCGTCGATCAGGTCGTCATAATAGGGCAGGGGCGCAAAGCCGACTTCGAAGTCCACGGCATTGCGGATCACGCCAGCGCGGCCAGCCGAGGAGTTCATGAACATCGCGCATTCCTGCGCCACGAACTTGGGCTGCGAATCGTTGCCGCCCACCGGGCCGCCATACTGGAACAGGCCTTCGTCAGCCCACTTCTTGAGATTGCCCCAATGCTTGACGACCGCTTCATTGTTGAACGTCAGCTCGGAAGCGGCGCCACCAAAGCCGTTTTCGAGCGTGCCGAACGGCTGATCGTGCAGAGCCGACATGTTTTCGGTGTGGATCCAGGTGATCCAGGCCGTGGTCAGGCCGCACTTGGCTGCGCCGGAATCGACGATCTTGCGCGAGAATTCTTCCACTTCCGCCCAGGTCTTGGGCGCGACTTCCGGATCAAGGCCGGCTTTTTCGAACACGTCCTTGTTGTAGTAGAAGATCGGCGTGGACGAGTTGAAGGGCATCGACAGGATGTTGCCTTCGGTGTCCGAATAATAGCCGACAACTGGCTGCAGGAAGGCGCTCGGATCCCACGGCTCGCCCTTGTCGGTCATCAGCTGGTGCACGGGATAAACGGCGCCCTGGGCAGCCATCATCGTGCCGGTGCCAACTTCATAAACCTGCACGATGGCGGGCTGCTCGTTGGCGCGGAATGCCGAGATTGCGGCATTGAGCGTTTCGGGATAGGTGCCCTTGAAGACGGGCGTGACCTTGTACTCGGTCTGGCTTTCATTGAAGCCCTGCGCCACTTCCTCGAGCTTTTCGCCGAGTTCGGCGCTCATGGCGTGCCACCAGGTGATTTCGGTCTGAGCATAGGCCGGTGTTGCCGACATCACGGCGACCAGTCCTGCAGACAACAGCAAAGCGTTTTTGAACATGCTCACTCCCATGTTATTGCGCTGGGAGCTTTTCGTCCCAAGCTTGGCACCACTTGATAGCATCGATTCTTCCTTTGCAAACTGAAATGCTCATTTGAACATTCAAGAAGGGGGGTTGATGGCCTTGCTGCAGCCTGCTTAGGCTTCTAGTTGGAGCACCTAACCGTTTTATGACAGCGCACAGCGTCATTCGCGGTTTTGCCCCAAGCAGTTGCATCACTGGGGTTCATGTGAACATCATAGGGGCTGGCCATTTGGCCGCTCAAGGAGGCGTCGTTTGTATTTCATCGCAGTGCATCTGGTAGCCGCCATCGTGCTGCTGCTCTGGGCAGTGCGCATGGTGCGGACCGCGGTTGAGCGCGCCTATTCGCCCCAGCTTAAGCGTTTGCTGGCTTACGCCAACAAAAGCCGCATCGGCGCCGCCGCTGCCGGCACTGCCATGGCCGTTGCCCTGCAAAGCTCCACTGCCGTTGCCGCGCTCGCCTCGAGCTTTGCTGCCGGCGGGCTCCTCGAAGGCGGCACGGGCCTCGCACTGATGCTGGGGGCCTATTTCGGCTCGGCGCTCGTGGCCAGCATCCTGTCCTTTGATCTCACCCTCCTCATGCCCCCGCTGATCATCATCGGCGGCATGCTGTTCCTGCGCGGCCAAAGCCGCGGCACCAAGCAGCTCGGCCGCATGGTGCTGGGCATCGCCTTTGTGCTCCTGTCGCTGCAAATGGTGGGGGAAGCCACCGCCCCCTGGCGCGACAGCCGCGCGCTGGGCTCGGTCATCACCTATCTGCAGGGCGATCTCTGGACCGGTTTCCTTGTCGCCGCGCTTATCACCTGGGCGTCCTATTCCTCCGTCGCCAGCGTTCTCGTCATCATCTCCTTTGGCGCCACCGGCCTTATCCCGCTCGAAGTGGCCACCGCCTTTGTGCTCGGCGCCAATCTGGGCGGCACGCTGATCTCCTGGAGCATGACCCGGGCCGCCGATGTGCGGGCCCGCCGCATCGCTGTTGGCGCGCTGGCATTCCGCGGCGGCGCTGCGATCCTCGTTCTGTTGCTGGTCCAGCTGCTGCCCCATCTGCTTGACGCTATTCCAGGCAGTGTCGGCCTCCAGGCCAGCATCCTCCATATCGGCTTCAACTTCGCCGTTCTGGTGCTGGGTTTGCCGCTAACCGGCCTTGTTGCCCGCCTGACCGAACGCTTCATCAGCGAAGCGCCGGTCGAAGGCGAGCTCAATGTCGCGCGGCTGCGCAGCAACGCTCTGCTCTCGACCCCTACCGGCAACATCGATGCCGCGCTCGCCAGCGCCACGCGCGAATTGCTGCGCATGAGCGAAACGGTCGAGGTCATGCTCCAGCCGGTGATGGAAATCTTCCAAAGCTGCGACAAAACAGCCATCCGCCGCATCAAGGCGCTCGAGTCCGAGGTCGATCAGGCCAATCGTGAGATCAAGCTGTTCCTCACGCGCCTTGAATGGGAGGAAATGGACGCCGCCCAGACCCGCCGCGCCAAGGACCTGACCAATTTCGCCATCAGCCTCGAACAGGCCGGCGACATCATCGTCAAGCAGCTGCTCAAGCTCGCCGAGCAAAAGCAGGAGCGGCGCCTCGCCTTTTCGTCCCAGGGCTGGAACGAGCTGACGGACCTGCATGCGCGCGTGCTGGGCAACATGCAACTGGCCTTCAATGTGCTTGTGTCCGAGGACACCGATTCGGCCCGCCAGCTCGTGGCGGAGAAGGACGAGATCGGCGTGCTCGAGCGGCGCAGCATGGAGCAGCATTTCAGCCGCATGCGCGACGGCAACCCCACCAGCATCCAGTCGAGCGACCTGCACCTTGAAACCGTGCACGCCCTGCGCCGGATCAACTCCCTGCTGACCGGCATCGCCTATTCCATCCTCAGCGACAGTGGCGAACTGCTCCGCACCCGGCTGGTCCAGACGGGCTGATCCGGCGCAAACGCCCCCGCGCGTGGGCTTAGCCCACGTCGCGCAGCCCCCGCGCCTAAACCGTCTTCAGCCAGCCGCCATCGACGAAATAGGTCGAGCCCGTCGAATAGCTGGCCTTGTCCGAGCACATGAACACAAAGAAATTCGCCAGCTCCTCGGGGCTGGCGAAGCGCTTCATGCCCCCGGCCTCGTTGGCAACGCCCTGCAGATGCGCCTCCCAGCCATCTTCGCCGGCGATCTGCTTGGCCGTCTTGATCCAGTCGGGCGTCAGGATCAGCCCGGGATTGATGGTGTTGACGCGGATATTGTCGCCCACCACTTCGGTCGAGAGCGTCTTGCTGAACATCATCAGTGCGGCTTTGGTGGTGTTGTAGATCGGCTCATACCAAAGCGGCTGCACCGCGCAGATCGAGGCATTGTGCAGCACGACCCCGCCGCCCCGCGCCTTCATGCTGGGCACCAGCCCGCGCGCCAGCCGCACCGCCGCCATCACATGCAGGTCCCAGTAATACTGCCATTTGGCGTCATCGGCCTCCTGGATGGTTTCATTGGAGCCGGTGCCGGCATTGTTGATGAGGATATCGACCCCGCCAAAGCCGCGCTTGGCCCCGGCGATCACCGCCTCGCAGCCGGCGGCCGTTGCCACATCGGCGCCAATGGCGGAAACAATGACCCCATAGGTTTCGGCAATGCGGATGGCTTCCCGCTCGGCGCGCTCCCCATCCCGCCCGACCAGCACCAGATTGGCCCCTTCTGTCGCCAGCCCCTCGGCCACCGCCAGCCCAATCCCCACCGTGCCGCCGGTGATCACCGCGACCTTGTCCCGCAAACCCAAATCCATGCTCAAACCTTTTGTTCTACCGGCGGCGGCATCGCCCCGGTCATGATCGCCACCGCATCGGACATGGAAAAGTCCTTGGGGTTGATCACTGCGATTCGCTTGCCGAGGCGGTGGATGTGAATGCGATCAGCCACCTCGAATACATGGGGCATGTTGTGCGAGATGAGCACGATCGGCAAGCCGCGCCGCCGCACATCGAGGATCAGTTCCAGCACGCGCCGGCTTTCCTTGACCCCGAGCGCCGCTGTCGGCTCATCCATGATCACGACCCGGCTGCCAAAGGCCGCGGCCCGCGCCACCGCGACGCCCTGCCGTTGCCCGCCCGACAGGGTTTCCACCGCCTGGTTGATGTTCTGGATCGTCATCAGTCCCAACTCAGACAGCTTTTCGCGCGCGATCTTTTGCATCCGCGCCCGGTCGAGGCCGCGAAACACCGACCCAACGATGCCGGGCTTGCGCAACTCCCGGCCCAAGAACATGTTGTCGGCAATCGAGAGGGCAGGGGATAGCGCCAAATCTTGGTACACCGTCTCGATCCCCGCCATCCGCGCCTCGAGCGGGGAGCGAAAATTGACCGGCTTGCCTTCAAGCAGGATCTCCCCGCCATCGGGCAGCACCGCGCCACACAGCGCCTTGATCAGGGTGGATTTGCCCGCACCATTATCCCCGATCACGGCGAGGATCTCGTTGGGCATCAACTCGAAATCGGCATGGTCGAGCGCCACCACCCGGCCATAGCGCTTGGTCAGTTGCCGCGCTTCGAGAATGGGCTGGGTCATGCCGAAACCCTCCGGATCCATTGGTCGATCGCCACGGCGATGATGATCAGCGCGCCAACCGTCAGCTGCCGCCACAAGGGATCCACCCCGGTCAGCGACAATCCCGAATCGAACACGCCCACGATCAGTGCGCCAAACAGCGTCCCCAGAATCGAGCCGCGTCCCCCAAACAGCGACGTGCCCCCGATCACGACGGCGGTGATGGCGTCGAGATTGGCGGTTTGATTGCCCAGCGGCGACACGGCGCCCACCCGGCCGATCAGTACCCAACCGGCAATCCCGCACAGCAGCCCTGCCAGGGTATAAACGCCCAAAAGGGTGCGGTTGACCTGAATGCCCGCAAGCCGTGCGGCATTGGCATCATCGCCAATGGCATAAACATGCCGCCCAAAGGCCGTGCGGCTCAGGAGATACCAGATCACCACCGCGACCAGTAGCATCAGGATCGAGCCATACATCAAGAAGGCGCCACCTCCGAGCGGAATGCGCGCACCCATCCAGCGCAGAAACGGCGCATATTGATCCAGCGCCTGCGCCCGGATCGTCGCGGCGTTGGACACCAGCGTAATCAGCGCCCCATAAATGCTCCAGGTGCCCAGCGTCACGATGAACGGTGGCAGCTTTAGCGCGGTAACGAGAAGGCCATTGAGCAGCCCGCACAACAGCCCCGTCAACAATCCCGCCGGAAAGGCGATGGCGACCGGCACCTGGTAGTCCACCGCCAGCTTGCCCATGATGATGGAGGACAGCACCATGATCGCGCCGACGGACAGGTCGATCCCCGCAGTGATGATCACGAGGGTCTGCGCCGTGCCCAACAAGGCAATCAGCGTCACCTGCGCCAAAATCAGCGACAGGTTAAGTGAGCCAAAAAACCGACCGCCGGTCACGAACCCGAACACCGCCACCGCCACCAGCAGGATGATGGCGGGAATCGCTGTTGGGTTCTGGTGAAAGAAGTGCTGGATCCGGCGCCCCGCACCGGGTGCCTCGTCCTCAAAGCTCGCCACTCCGGCAGGTCCGCTGCCAAGGCCGCGCTCTGCCGTCGTCACGCCGCTGGCGTCGTCACTCATCGCCTGCTCCTCCTGGGGTGAGCGGAATGCAGTGGGCCCCTCCGGCAAGTGGCCGGAGAGGCCGAGGAGGCGCTTAGCCCCAGCAGAGTTCGGCAGCTTCGGTGGTGTCGATCGATTCCACGCCGTCCACCGGCTTGTCGGTCACAAGGCGTGCCCCCGTATCGTAAAAGCCCAGTTCCGGATCGACTTCCGGCTTGGTGCCATCTTCGGCAAACTTGGCGATTGCCTCCATGGCGAGCGATGCCATGTCGAGCGGGTATTGCTGCGAGGTCGCGCCGATAATGCCTTCCTTGACGTTCTGCACGCCCGGGCAGCCGCCATCGATGGCCACGATCAGCACCGAACCATCATCCTTGCCCACCGACTGCAGGGCCTGGTAGCCCCCCGCCGCCGCCGGTTCGTTGATGGCATAGACCACATTGACGTCCGGGCAGCGCTGCAGCAGCGTCTCCATGGCGGTCACCCCGCCTTCTTCCGCGCCGCCGGTGACTTCATGTCCGCAGATGCGCGGATCGTCCTCGTCGCCATAGCGATTGGGATCCTTCACATCGATGCCGAAGCCTTCCATGAAGCCCTGGTCGCGCAGATAGTCGACGGTAGGCTGGTTGGTCGCCAGATCGAGGAACGCGATCTTGGCATTGGCCGCTTCATCGCCCAGCGTGCCAGCGGCCCATTGCCCGATCAGCCGTCCCGCCTGCCGGTTGTCGGTGGCAAAGGTCGCGTCGGCCGCATCCATCGGGTCGAGCGGGGTATCCAGCACAATGACCAGCAGCCCGGCATCGCGGGCCTGCTGAATAGTGGGCACGATAGCTGACGAATCCGAAGGAACAATGGCAAAGCCCTTGGCGCCCGCGGCGATCAGGCTTTCGATAGCGGCGATCTGGCTTTCATTGTCGCCATCGAACTCGCCGGCAAAGGTGCGCAACTCGAGCCCGAGTTCCTGCGCCTTGGCCTGCGCGCCTTCGCGCATCTTGACGAAGAAGGGATTGCCCTCGGTCTTCGTGATCAGTCCGACAATTTCCTGCGCATAGGCCGAGCCGGACGCAAGGCCGAGCAGCACGGCGCCAGCTGCCGTGGCTTTCCAGAACCTGTTCATGTGTTCTCCTCCAGAACATGGACGTCCCGGATTTTTCCGGTCACGACCGCTGCGAAGTTCGCGCGCACTCCTCGTGCGCCGCTTCGATAAAGATGATGTCAGCACGCCACCTTGGGGCCTGTCAATCAACCGGAATGGGGCTTTGCTCGTTTGTTGCTGTTGCTTCCGTCCTATCTTGGTGCGAGAGCCTGGCGGCAAGTAAATGCTGCCGTTTCCTTGTGCATTTGCTTTACGTAACGCTGCGCAATTTACCCCAATCGAAATCCACGCCCGTGCCGGGCACATCCGGCGCCACCGCCAGCCCGTCGCGCAACTGCAGGGGGCGGATGGTGTAGTGGTCGATGTCAAAGCTGTGGGCCTCGACCCAGCCGGCATTGGGCTGTCCGGCCACAAGGCTCACATGCAATTCCTGCATCCCATGACTGCACACCGGAATGCCATGGGCGCGCGATAGCTCCGCCACCCGCAGGAACCCGGTTATCCCCCCACAGTTGGAGGCATCGGGCTGGATGAACGAGAGTTGCGACTGCGCCAAGGCGTATTCAAACTCGTGGATGGTGTGGAGGTTCTCCCCCATCGCCAGCGGCATCCCCATTGCCTCAACGATCGCCGCATAGCCGAGGTAATCATCAGGGATGATCGGCTCCTCAAACCAGAGCAGATCAAAGGGCTTGAACGCTCTCGCCGCCGCAATCGCGCGCGGCACATCCAGTGCATAATTGGCATCCACCATGAACGGGGTATCCGGCCCGATCAGCGCCCGCACCGCCCGCACCCGCTCGACATCCTCTGCGAGGTCGTCCTTGCCCACCTTGATCTTGATCGCCCTGAACCCTGCCGCCAGATACCCCTCGATGCTCTCCAGCAGCTCGGGTAGCGTGTAGTTGAGGTCGATCCCGCCGCGATAAACCTTGGCCGTTGCCCCGGCGCCGCCGGCCATCTGCCAGAGCGGCCGCCCCTCGCGCCTGCCCTTCAAATCCCAGAGCGCAATATCCACCGCCGACATCGCAAACGCCGTGATCCCGCCGCGCCCCACATAATGGATATGCCACCACATCGCGTCATAGATGGCGTCGATCTCCCCGGCATCGCTTCCCAGGAGCATGGGTGTCAGATCATCCTCGACGACCGCGAGAATCGCCCGCCCGCCCTTGCCGCCGGTATAGCTATAGCCGGTGCCCTCCGCGCCATCGCTGGTGCGGATGGTGACGGTCACGAGCTCGAAATGGGTGTGCGCGCCATGCTTGGCATCCACCATCACCTTGGGGAGCGGCACCCGGAACAGCTGGGCCTCCACGGCCTCGATCAGTGGCGTGTTCATGGGGTTCAGGACCAGTTCACATACATGGTTTTCTTGCGGAAATAGCCGTCCAGCCCATATTTGCCGTCCTCCCCGCCCAGCCCCGATTGCCCCCAGCCGGTATGGAAACCTTGCACCAGCTCGCCGCTCGAGCGATTGCAGTAGATTTCCCCGAACTGCAGCGCCTCGGCCGAGCGCATCAGCCGCTTGAAGTTCTGCGTATAAACATAGGCGGAGAGTCCATATTCGCTGTCATTGGCGAGGCTCAGCGCCTCCTCGAAGTCGCCCACCACCATGGCCGGCACCACCGGCCCAAAGATCTCCTGCTGCATCGCCGGCACCGAGTTGTTGGGCACTTTCATCACGGTTGGCGCATACCAATGCCCCCGCGCAAATTCCCCCTCCCGCAGCGGCCCGCCCTCCAGCAGCACCTCGGCCCCTGCACCCACCGATTGCGCCACGATAGCGGCGACCTTGTCGACCTCCGGCCCGCTGATCTTGGGCCCAAGATCGGGGTCACTCAGCGGATCGCCGATCCGCAACCGCTGCGTGCGCGCCACGAATTTCTCCAGAAACTCATCGGCAATGGCGCGATGCAGATACATCCGCTCATTGCAGGTGCAGATCTGCCCGCAATTGCTGAACCGCGCCGCCACCGCGCTTTGAACGGCCCCATCCACATCGGCATCGTCCATGACGATAAACGGCGCCTTGCCCCCGAGCTCGAGCCGCAGCACCTTGATCTGGTCGGCGCCCGCCCGGTAGATTTCCTTGCCCGCCCGCGTGCTGCCGGTCATGGTGATGAGGTCGGAATGGGGATGGGTCACCAGCGCTTCCCCGACGCTACGCCCCGCGCCCGTCACCACATTGAACACGCCCGGCGGGAACCCCACTTCTTGCGCCAGTGCCGCCAGGGCCAGCCCCGAAAACGGCGTGAACTCATGCGCCTTGAGCACGAATGTATTGCCCGCCACCAGCGCCGGCCCCAGCTTGCGCGTGGCGAGCGCCGCCGGGAAATTCCAAGCCGTCAGCCCCACCACGACCCCATGCGGCACCCGCCGGATCCACACTTCCTCATTGGCCACGTCCGAGGGAAGAATATCCCCCTCGATGCGCCGCGCCGACTCCGCCGCATAGCGCAGGAAAGTCTCCGTCGCCCCGATCTCCCCCATCGCCTGGTTGAGCGGCTTGCCCTGTTCGGCCACCACGATCCGCGCCAGCACGCCATCATTCTCGCGCACCGCATCGGCCAGCTTGAACAGCAGCTTGGCCCGCTCGATCGGCGGCCGCGCCGCCCAGGCCGGCTGTGCCCGCCGCGCCGCCTCGATTGCCGCCGCCGCATCCTCCGGTCCGCCCTGGGGGATGGTGCCGATGATGCGCTGGTTGGCCGGGTTCTCCACCTCGAACACATCGCGCGCGCCCCCATCGGTCCAGCGCCCGTCGATCAGCATCTGCCCGCGATACACCCCGCTGCCGGCCAGCTCCGCCAACATCTCCTGCAGCATCAACGGCTCCTCCGCTTTGCTCCGACCAAACCAGCACAAGTGAGGCCGTGCGGCGCCACAAAGTCAAGCCCTGGCCGCAGTTCATCTAAACTTTGGACGGACCAAATAGCGTTTTGCGCTTGCATTCTGATGCGAACTTGGTTGAGGTATCGGGCAAAGGAGAGCGGTGGCGTGACGGGTGCAATGGAGCTGGCAGCGGAACCCCGGAGCGGAGCGAGTGATCGAGCCGCCGACATGGTCGTGGCCCGGCTCGAAGCCATGATCGGCAGCGGCGAACTGCCCGATGGCAGCTATCTGCCCGCCGAGCGCGAACTCATGGCTCAGTTCAACATCAGCCGCACCGTCGCGCGCGAAGCGGTGGCGCAACTGGCGGGCAGGGGGCTCGTCGAAACCCGTCCGCGCTTCCGCCCAGTCGTGCGCCGCGCCGGCTATGATGCGGCCCTTTCAGCCCTCGGCGGCGTCGTCGGCCAGTTGCTGGGCCAGACCGCGGGCGTCAAGAACCTCTACGACACCCGCGTCTTCCTCGAAGCCGCGCTGGTGCGCCACGCCGCGCTTCACGCCCGCAAGGACGATCTCGCCGCCCTGCGCACCGCGCTCGAGGCCAATGAAGCCGCCATCGGCGACGCCGCCGAATTCTACCGCACCGACATGGCCTTTCATGCCGTCTTTTATGAGCTGCCGCGCAATCCGGTGATGCCCTCCATCCATCGCGCCTTCACCGGCTGGCTGCGCCCCCATTGGGAGCGCATGGACCGCTCCTCGGAGCGCAACCGCACCAATTGGCTCAGCCACCGTGAAATCTACCAGGCCATTGCCGAACGTGACCCCGAGGGTGCCGAGCGCGCCCTCAATGGCCACCTGACCGCCGCCTGGGAATATGTGCGAGGAACATTCGACCAGGGCTGAACTCCGCCAAGAGAGGACGCCCGCCACCCGAGGAGGACCACAAAGCGTGACGCAGGAATACGATCATATCGTTGTGGGCGGGGGCGCGTCGGGCTGCGTGGCGGCCGCGCGGCTGGTCGAGGCCGGGCGCCGGGTGCTGCTCCTGGAAGCCGGGCACTCCCACCATCATCCGCTGCTCGATATGCCGCCGGGCATCTTCAAGATGATCAACGGCTCCAAGTTCATGCGCTATCACGCCACGACGCCCCAAGAGCATCTGGACGGGCGCGTCCATGAGATCAGCCAGGGCAATGTGCTGGGCGGCGGCACTTCGGTGAACGCCCAGGTCTATATGCGCGGCCGCCCGTCCGACTACGATGCCTGGGACGAGCTCTTGCGCGGCAACAATGCCGGTGTGCGCTGGGACTGGGAGCATGTGCTCCCCCATTTCCGCGGCATGGAAGGCAATAACCGCTTTTTCGATGAGCGCCACAACGACAGCGGCCCGCTGCTCGTATCCGATCCCGGCCATATCGATGATGTGTCGCGCTGGTTCGTGCAAACCATGCAGGGGCTGGGCGTCCCCTTCAATCCCGATTTCAACGGCCCGCGCCAAACCGGCGTCGGCTTCTACCAGTTCATGAACCGGCGCGGCAAACGCTCCAGCGCCGCTTACGCTTTCGTCGAGCCACTGCTCAAGCATCCCCGCCTGACCGTCAAGCTCAACGCCGCCGTGCAGCGCCTCGTCATCGACAAGGAGCGGGCGACCTCCGTCGTTTACGCCGACAACTCGGGCGAGCACACCGCCCATTCCGCCGCCGATATCATCGTCTGCTCGGGGGCGCTGGTTTCCCCCAAGCTGCTGATGCTTTCGGGCATCGGCCCCGCCGATGAACTGCGCGGGCACGGACTTTCCGTCACCCTTGACGCGCCGGGCGTCGGCCAGAACCTGATCGATCATCCCGAAGTGCCGATCCTCGCGCACTTCAATGGTCCCTATGGCTATTTCGGCCACACCGATGGCTGGCGCATGTTGATGCATGGCCTGCAGTTTAAGGTCTTTGGCTCGGGCATGGTGACCTCGGCGGGCGTGGAAGCCGGCGCCTTCGTCAATCCCATCGATCCGGACGCCGAACCCAGCATCCAGGCCTTCTGCGTCCCCTTTGTTTATCTCGACCGCGACCTGCTCAAGCTCATCGCCCCCACGCATGGGGTCACCGTCACCACGGTCGTCACCAAGCCCAAATCCCGCGGCTTCGTGAAGCTGCGGTCCGCCAATCCCGCCGATATGCCTGTGGTGTCGCCCCATCTCCTCAAGCATCCCGAAGATATGGCCACCATGATCGCCGGCCAGCGCTTTTTCCTGCGCGCCTTCCAGAACGGCCCCCTTGGCTCGCGCGTGGATAAGATCCTGCGCCCTGATCCAGCCGATTGGAGCGACGAGGCGCTGGCGACCCATTGCAAGCGCATGGTCAAGACCAATTACCACCCCGCCGGCACCTGTCGCATGGGGCCTGATGGCGACCCATTGGCGGTCCTGGATGCCCAGATGCAGGTGCGCGGCATCGACAATCTGCGCGTCGCTGATATGTCAGCGTGCCCCACCATCAATGCCGGCAACACTGCCGCCCCGGCCATGATGCTGGGCGATCGCTGCGCCAGCTTCATCTTGGGCAGCACAGTCAATCAGATGGACGGAGTACGCGTTAGCCATGTCGCTTGAAGGCAAATCAGTTCTGGTCAGTGGTGCGGGCAAGGGTATCGGCCGGTCCACCGCTCTTATGCTCGCCAAGGCGGGCGCCCATGTCGTGGCGCTCAGCCGCACCGAGTCTGACCTGGATAGCCTCGTCGAGGAAATTGGCTGCACCCCCGTCGTCGTAGACTTGTCCGACCCTGAGGCTACCCTCGCCGCAGCCCATGCAGGTGGACCGGTCGACTATCTCGTCAACAATGCCGGCACCACCATTCTCGAAAGCTTCCTCGAAACCAGCGTCGACAGCCTCGATCAGTTGATGGCCGTTAACCTGCGCGCCCCGATGCTGCTCGCCCAGGAATATGCGCGCGATCGCATCAGCCGCGGTCTGGGCGGCGCCATCGTCAATGTCTCGAGCAATGCGGCATGGATGGGCTGGGCTGATCACGCCGCTTACTGCGCCAGCAAGGGTGCCCTTGATGCCATGAGCCGCGTCATGGCCAATGAGCTTGGCCGACATGGCATCCGCGTCAACACCGTCAATCCAGCGATTACGCTGACGCCGATGGCGGTCAAGGCCTGGAGCGATCCGGCCAAGGCCGATCCCATGCTGCGCCGCATGCCCCTCGGGCGGTTCGTGCAGCCCGAAGAGGTCGCATCCGTGATCCTGTTTTTACTCAGCGACGCGGCCGCCATGATCAATGGCGTCGCCCTGCCGATAGATGCGGGTTTCGCCGTGAACTGAAGCAAGCAGAGGGAGCCCGGCAGGAAATGTGAGGGAGGTAGACGCAGGTTCCGGCCGTGCTCCGGGCGCAGGTGCGTGTCGCATAATACATCAAGAATATCAGCTAGTTAAGGCTAATTAGCTGCATTGACGTCGCAAGATTATTTGGTCAACTATCATGGTTCGTGGCTCAAGCCACTGGTCGCGCAATGGCGGCCAAACTGGGAGGAAAACTACATGATGATTACCCGTCGTAGTCTGCTGATTGCTTCGGCCGCCAGCGCCGCAGCGTCCATTCTAGCCTCGCGTGCCTTTGCCGCCGCGCCCCCGCTGGAACAGAAGGACACCTACAAGGTCGGCTTTGCTCAGACCGAGTCCAACAATCCCTGGCGCCTCGCGCAAACCAAGTCCATGCAGGACGAAGCCGCCGCCCGCGGCTGGCAGCTGGTTTATACCGATGCGGCGGGCTCCGCCGCCAAGCAGGTGGCCGACGTCAATTCCATGATTGCCCAGGGCGTGGATCTGATCTTCCTCGCCCCGCGCGAAGAAAAGCCGCTGATCCCCGCCATCATGGCCGCCAAGGGCGCTGGCATTCCGATTATCCTGCTCGATCGCAATGTGGACCAGAGCCTCGCCAAGCCCGGCGAAGACTACGTGACCTTCATCGGCTCCAATTTCGTCGAAGAAGGCCAGCGCGTGGCCGAATATCTGGTTGGTCTCGGCCTCGACAAAAAGGTCATCATCGAACTCGAAGGCACTACCGGTTCCTCACCGGCCAATGACCGCAAGAAGGGCTTTGATGACGTCATTGCCCAGCATCCGGACTTCCAGATCGTGGCCTCCCAGTCCGGCGACTTCGCCCGCGACAAGGGCCGCCAGGTGGCCGAAACCCTGCTGCAGGCTCATCCCGACGCCAATGTCATCTATGCCCACAATGACGAGATGGCCATCGGCGCCATTGCCGCCCTTGAAGCGGCTGGCCGCACCGCCGGGCGCGACGATTGCCTCGTCTTCTCCATCGATGGCGGCAAGGAAGCCGTGCAGCTCGTGGTCGATGGCAAGATCGAAGCCGTGGTCGAGTGCAACCCGCGCTTTGGCCCCAAGGCCTTCGATACCGCCGTGGCTTATGCCGCTGGCGAAACCATCCCGCCGGTGATCATCAATCCCGACGAGATGTATACGCCCGAAAACGCGGACGACCTGCTCGACACCGCCTACTGATCGCAAGGTGACGGGCATCCGCCCTCGGGGCGGGTGCCCCCGTTTTTCGGAGTTCCAGCATGGCCGAAGTTCTGCTGCTCTCGATGACCGGCATCGACAAGCGCTTCGCCGGCATCCCGGCCCTCTCCGGCGCATCGCTTGAGGTTCGCCCCGGCGAAGTGCACGCCCTGATCGGCCAGAACGGCGCCGGCAAATCAACCATGATCAAGGTGCTGACCGGCTACCATAAGCGCGATGGCGGCGAGGTCCTCTTTGCCGGCCAACCCTTTGAAGTGGGCTCTCCCCACGAAGCCCAGTCGCGCGGCATCAGCACCATCTACCAGGAAATCAACCTCGTCCCCTTCCGCTCGCTCACCGAGAATATCTGCCTGGGCCGCGAAGCGCGCCGCTTTGGCATGCTCGATTGGAACGCCATGCATGCCGAAGCGCAGCGCCTGCTCGCGAGCTTCGGCATCAACGTCGATGTCCGCCGCCCCTTGATGGATTTCAACACCGCCACCCAGCAGATGGTGGCCATTGCCCGCGCCATCGGCTTTTCCGCCCGTCTCGTCATCATGGACGAGCCCACCTCCTCGCTCGACGAAGGGGAGGTCGCCATGCTGTTCAAGGTCATCCGCCAACTCAAGGCCGACGGCGTTTCCGTCATCTTTGTCAGCCACAAGCTCGATGAACTCTACGAGGTCTGCGACCGCGTCACCATCATGCGCGATGGCCGCACCGTGCGCACCGCCGACATGCACGAGATCGACAAGCTCGACCTCGTCTCCGCCATGCTCGGGCGCGACATCAGCAAGGCCGAAGGCCACGCCACCGCCTTCACTGAACGGCACCGGGAGGCGGGGGAAACCGTATTTGCCGCCCGCAACCTGGCCGCCCGGCAGGCGGTGCAGGATGTCAGCTTCGATGTCGCGCGGGGCGAGATCGTCGGTTTTGCCGGCTTGTTGGGGGCAGGGCGCACCGAAACCGCCCGCCTCGTCTTCGGCATCGATCGCACGCGCGCCGGCGCCATGCAGATGGGCCACCAGCCCTATGCCCCCGGCCGCGCTAAGGACGCCATTGCCGCTGGCATGGGTTTTGTTACCGAGGACCGCAAGGCCGAAGGGATCGTGCCCGAACTCAGCGTCGCGGAAAACATGACCCTCGCCCTTCTGCCGCGCATCAGCAGGAACGGCGTCGTTTCCGAAACCGAGCAGCGCGAACTGGTGGAGCGCTTCATCGCGCAACTCGGCATCAAATGCTCCGGCCCCAACCAGAAGATCCGCGAACTGTCCGGCGGCAACCAGCAAAAAGTGCTGCTGGCCCGCTGGCTCGCCACCAATCCCAAACTCCTGATCCTCGATGAACCCACCCGCGGCATCGATGTGGGCGCCAAGGGCGAGATCCAGCGCCTCATCCGCTCCCTCGCCGATCAGGGTCTGGCCGTGCTCATGATCTCCTCCGAACTCGAGGAAGTCGTCGAAGGCGCCGACCGCGTTTTTGTGCTGCGCGAAGGGCGGACAGTCGCCGAACTCACCGGCAGCGAGATCACCGAAGAGCGCGTGCTCGACGCCATGGCCCATGGCCATTCCACCCGAACCGAGCAGGTGCAGGCGTGACCGCAACTCTTCCCGCCCCGCGCGCCGCCGAGCGCCGCCCCTTTGACGTCTTCGATTTCCTTTCGCGCTATGGCACGCTGATCGCGCTCGCGCTGTTGCTCGTCTTCAACCTCATCTTCACTCGCAACTTCGCCACCGTCCAAACCCTCAACGTCAACCTCACCCAGGTCTGCACCATCGTCATCGTCGCCGTCGGCATGACCATGGTCATCGGCACCGGCGGCATCGACCTGTCCGTCGGCTCCATCATGGCCATCTCCGGCGCGCTGGCGCCGATGATCTTCCTCGGCACCATCTTTCCCGTTGGCCCTATCGGCCCCGCCGTCGCCCTCGCCATCTTTGTCGCGCTCCTGGCCGCGACGCTCCTGGGCCTCTTCAACGGCTGGCTCGTCGCTTATTTCCGCATCCAGCCCATTGTCGCCACCCTGGTCCTCTTCATCGCCGGCCGCGGCATTGCCCAGGTCCTCACCAACGGCAACCTCCAGGTCTTCCGCACCCCCGAATTCCAGTGGATCGGCCTGGGGCGCCCCTTCGGCATCCCCGTCCAGGTGCTGATCATGGCCGCCATCGTGCTCCTTGCCGCCTGGGTCCTCCGCCGCACCGTCTTTGGCCGCGCCATCCTCGCCACCGGCGGCAATGAGCGCGCCGCCGAACTCTCGGGCGTCCCCGTCAGCCGCGTCAAACTCGCCGTCTACGCCATTTCCGGCTTTTGCGCGGGCGTGGCCGGGCTCATCGTCATCGCCATCAACTCCGCCAGCGACGCCAATCTCGTCGGCCTCGGCATGGAGCTCGACGCCATCGCCGCCGTTGCCGTCGGCGGCACGCTGCTGAGCGGCGGCAAGGCCACCATCATCGGCACCCTCATCGGCGCGCTCACCATCCAGCTCGTGCGCTACACGCTTCTCGCCAATGGCGTCCCCGACGCCGCCGCGCTCGTGGTCAAGGCCGCCATCATCGTCCTCGCCGTCTGGCTCCAGCAACAGGGCAGGGCGCGATGACCCGCAAGCCCGATCTGCGCATTCTCCTCGGCACCTATGGCGTCGTCATTGCCCTCCTCGCCCTCATCGCCTTTGGCTGGTGGCGCTACGACAACTTCGTCGGCTTTTTCAACATCACCAGCGTTTTGCGCTACAATTCCATGTTCGCGCTGGTCTCGCTCGGCATGTGCTTCGTCATCATGACCGGCGGCATTGATCTCTCCGTCGGCTCCACCGCCGCCCTCGGCAGCGTCGCGGCGGCCCTTGCGAGTCCCTATGGCATCCTCCCCGGCGCCGCGGCCGGCATCGGCGTCGGCCTCCTCGTCGGCGCCATCAACGGCCTTCTCGTCACCCGCGCCAACATCATGCCCTTCATCGCCACTCTCGCGACCATGCTCGCGGCCAGCGGCTCGGCGCTGCTGCTGGCCAACAACCAGTCCGTCTCCGTTTCCTATGAAAGCGGCTTCACCGCGCTAGGGCAGGGCAATCTGTGGATCCTGCCCATCCCCGCCGTGATCGCCGCGGTCGCCTATCTCCTCGGCTCGGTCGTCCTCAACTTCACCAGCACCGGCCGCACCGTCCTCGCCATCGGTGGCAACGAGGAAGCCTCACGCCTCATGGGCTTGCGTACCGATGCCATCAAGTTCCTGACCTATCTGGCGAGCGGGGGCCTGGCCGGCCTCGCCGGCGTCATTCTTGCCGCCCAGTTCGGCGCTGGCCAGCCCATTGAAGGCGTCGGCTGGGAGCTCTTTGCCATCGCCTCGGTCGTGGTCGGCGGTACGCTGCTGACCGGCGGCGTCGGCTCCGTTGGCACCACTTTGGCCGGCGTGCTTCTCCTCGGCATCCTCTTCAACGTGCTCAATTTCGAGAACGGCATGGGCTGGATTTCCCTCTCAGCCTATTGGCAATCGGTGATCCGCGGCGCTTTCCTTCTGGTCGTCGTGATCATCCAGGCCCGCATGGTGACGCGCCCGAACGCCCCCGCTTAGTCTCGCTGTGGGAACCACTTAGCGCCCCAGCCGGACTCAACACTTGAGTCCCTGGCGCATTGTTCCTGTGAAAAAATGCAGGTCTGTTATGCGTCCGCTCTTGTGGCGCTCCACCGCCGCAGCACATATGTAGGTCCCTACACTGTAGGTGAGCACGAACATGGCCGAGACATCCGAACTGCTTCGCAATGTCGCCAAAGCTGGGCGGGAACTGAGCGTGGGCTTTGATGTCCATCTTAAGGATCTCAACCTGACCACGGCGCGCGCGCGCGTTCTGCTGCTGTTGCTGCCCAGCACGGAAGGCGTCAGCCAGGCCGCCGTAACCGAACATTTGCGCGTTGAGCATCCCACCGCCGTGCGCATCCTCGATGGGCTGGAGAGCCTTGGCTATACCCATCGCGTGCCCAGCCCGGACGATCGCCGCGCCCGCATGATCGTTTTGACGCCGCAAGGCCGTGCTGTGGCCAAAAAGGTCTCGGCTATCGTTTCCTGTCTCAATGATCACCTGATGTCCCAGCTTGATCCCGCCGAAGCCGAGATCGCCAATCGCGTCCTGCTTCAGCTCCTCGACGGGCTGCAAAGGATGAAGTCGGACATTGCCGGTTCTCTCACCAAGGATCGGGAGCACGCCCCGTCATGAGCACGCGCAGCACGGTAATACCGGTCGCTGATCCCGTTGAGGATCGCGCCGCCGAGAACTCGACTCCGCCCGAACAGCAGGCCGCCCTCGCGTCCGCAGCAACAACGGACACCCAGGCTGAACCGGTGGCGCAGCCAAGCGCGCCGCCAGCGGCGGCGCCAGCCTCGGGCATGCCCGCCATGCCGCCCTTCGTGCCCAAATCGCCGATCATGAACCTGGTTTATATCCTGAGCTCGCTGATCCTCGGGCTGACTCAGGGCTTGGGGCTCAATCTCATCACCGCCAATCTACCGGGCTTGCAGGCCTCGTTTGGGGCCACCCAAACCGAGATGGGCTGGCTCGCCGCCGCTTATTTCGCCACCAATCTTGCGGGCACTATTCTCCTCTTCAAGGCGCGCACCCAGTTCGGGCTGCGGCGCTTCGCCGAGTTGGGGATCGCTGCCTATGTGGTGGTGGTCATCGCCCACCTGTTTGCCCATGATCTGCACTCGGCCATTGTCGTGCGCGCCATCATGGGCGTGGCCGCGGCCCCGCTCAGCACGCTCGGTTTTTACTACATGCTGGAATGGCTTCCCCCGCAAAAGAAGATGAGCATTGGCATCTGCTTTGGCATGCTCGGCTCAACCCTCGCCTTGCCCTTGGCCCGGGTCATCTCGCCCGATCTGCTGCAGATGGGCGATTGGGTGGGCCTTTACGCCGTTGAAGTGGGCATGGCGCTGGTCTCGCTCGCGATTGTGTTCCTCGTGCCCTTGACCGCCCCGCCGCGCATGAAGGTCTTTGATCGTGCCGATATCCTTAGCTTTCCGCTGATGACGGTCGGCTTTGCTTGCCTTGCCATCGTGCTCGGCATGGGTCGGGCCTTCTGGTGGTTCGAAACCCCCTGGATCGGCGAACTCCTGGCCCTCGGCATTGCCTCCATGGCGCTGTTCTGCATGGTCGAGCTGCATCGCAGCAACCCGATTATCGACCTGCGCTGGCTCACGGGTCGCGACATGCTGATCTTTGCCGGGGCCCTCGTCGTGTTCCGCCTGCTGCTGTCAGAGCAGTCGGTGGGGGTGTTTGGCCTCTTCACCGTGCTTAATCTGCAGAACGATCAACTGATCCCACTCTTCGGCGTCATCGGGGTCGTGACCTTCATTGCCACCGCTGTCCTTAGCGCAGTGATCAAGCCGCAGCGCACCGAGATCATCCACCTCGTGGCGCTGGTCCTGATTGCGGCTGGCAGCTGGATGGATGCGCACAGCACCACGCTCAGCCGGCCCGAGCAATTCTATCTCAGCCAGGCGCTGATTGGCGCCGCTGGTGGCTTGTTCCTGCCGCCAGCCATGCTCAATGGCTTCATGAAGGCGCTGGCGCGAGGCCCGCAATATATTCTGTCGTTCCTTGCCGTGTTTCTCACCACGCAAAGCCTGGGTGGCTTGTTGGGCAGCGCCATCTTCACCACCTTCGTCGCCCTGCGCGAGCAGTTTCATTCCAACATGCTGTCGCAAGGGATCACCCTGCTTGATCCACTCGTGGCCCAGCGCATCCAGGCCTATGGCGGCGCTTATGCGCGCGTCCTGACCGATCCCACCCAGCTCAGCACGCAAGGGCTGAACCTGTTGACCCAGTCGCTTACCCAGCAATCCTGGGTGCTCGCCTATAACGACCTCTTCCTCGTGGTCTTCTACGGGGCGCTGGCATCCACTGCCGCGCTGGTCATTCACATGAGCCTCACCAAGCTCGCCGCCCTCAACGCCGCCAAAACTGCCAGCGCCGCCAGCCCGGCCTGATTGCCTCTCTGGAGAATTGACTATGCCTTTCCTCAAACTGCTTAAATCCAAGGGCACCTGGGCTGCCTTGCTGATCGGCCTCATCGGCGTTGGCGTCGTGCTCTATGCCTGGCAGCTGCCGCCTTTCACCTCCACGATCCAGTCCACCAACAATGCCTTTGTGCGTGGCCGAGTGACCATGATCGCGCCTCAGCTTGCCGGCTATGTCACGCAAGTGCCGGTCAGCGACTACCAGCAGGTTACGAAGGGCGATCTGCTGATCAAGCTCGATGACCGCATCTATCAGCAGCAATTGGCGCAGGCCGAAGGGGCCTTGGCCCAGCAGCGCAACGCCCTCGACAACTATGAGCAGAACCGGGCATCCAAGCAGGCGAGCCTCGACTATGCCAACGCCCAGCTCGAAGCGGCAGAGGCTTCGCTTGAGCGCGCCCAGGCCGATGCCGCGCGCAGCGAGTCGTTGTTGGCTTCGGGCCTGTCGCCGCAATCGAGCAACGACCAGGTCCGCGCCGCATTGCTGCAAGCGCAATCCAGCGTTGCCCAGGCCCAGGCCAATATCAGCGTGGCCGAACAGAACCTGTCGCTGGTCGAGGGGAGCGTACCCGCATTGCAGGGGGCGGTTCACTCCGCTGAAGCTGCGGTGGAACTGGCCAAGATCAATCTGGCCAATACGAGCATCATCGCGCCTGTCGATGGTGTGCTCGGGGAAGTGACGGCGCGCGTGGGCCAGTATGTATCCACCGGCAGCCAGCTAACCTCCGTCACCCCGCCCGATCGTTGGGTCGTGGCCAATTTCAAGGAAACGCAGCTCGCCAGCGTCCATATCGGGCAGGAGGTCACCTTTTCCGTCGACGCGCTCAATCACCAACAGGTCAAGGGCCATATCTCGGAAATCTCGCCGGCGACCGGCTCGGAGTTCAGCGTCATCAAGCCCGATAACGCCACGGGGAACTTCACCAAGATCGCCCAGCGTATTCCGGTGCGCATCGAACTCGATGCCGAGCCCGAACTGGTCACTCAGCTCCGGCCGGGTATGTCGGTGGAAGTCTGGGTCGACACGCAGCTCTAGGCGCGGGTGAGGGCGGCAGGAGCACTTCAGTGCCGCTTTGCTCACCAGCTGGCAGGCTTCGCGCCCGCCGGCAGCCTTTCGTCAGCTCGCCTCGATAACCGCTGACACAGCCTTGGCCAGTTCGGTTTGGCGGAACGGCTTGGCGAGCCGGGGCAGCTCGATGCTTTCCTCGCCGGCTAGGTCCACAAAGCCGCTGGCAAGAACCACCGGCAAGTCCGGCCGTCGCGAACGGGCTTCCCTCACCAGTTGCAAGCCCGTCATATTGGGCATGGCATAATCGGTCAGCATCATGTCGATCGGCTCACCGGTCGCCAGCACCTTGAGCGCCTCGGCGCCCGAGCCCGCCAATATCGGGCTATAGCCGAGGTCCTCAAGCATATCTGCGACATTGCCCAGCACCAGTGCATCATCGTCCACCACCAGTACGACTGGTTTTTTGGCCGGCTCGTTCTGGTGTGTTTGCTGTTCATCGGCAGTGGCGGTGTCGAGCGTCGTTTCTGCTGCAGCTTCGGGCAGCCAGATCTGCGCCGTGGTACCCGTGCCTTTTTCGCTGGTGATCACTAACCTTCCGCCGGATTGTTCGACCATGCCCTTGACCATGGACAGGCCGAGCCCGGTGCCTTTCCCCACGCCCTTGGTGGTAAAGAACGGCTCGGTTGCGCGGGCCAATGTCGCCGCATCCATGCCCTCGCCACTGTCTTCCACGGTGATCCGCACATAGCGGCCGGGCGGCATCGGCTTGCCGGCTCCGACGACATCGATCGATTTGGCCGAGATCCGGATAATGCCGCCGCCGGGCATCGCGTCCCGCGCATTGACCACGAGGTTGAGGATGGCCAGCTCGAGCTGGTTGGCATCTGCACGGGCCGGTCGCAAGGTCGCGGCAAATTCGGTCACGAGGTCCAGGGAAGGGCCAAGCGAACGCTCCAGCAGGTCCAGAATACCGCGCACCAGTTGGGGAACGTCGACGGACTCGGGATTGAGTTCCTGCTTGCGGGCAAAAGCCAGCATGCGCTGCGTCAGTGACGCGCCGCGCTGCGCGCCCTGCAGCGCATTGCCAATCAGCCGGCGCAGCTTGGGATCGTCGGGCAGCCGCTTTTGCGCGAGCTCGAGGCTGCTCTGGATCACCATCAGCAGATTGTTGAAGTCATGCGCCACGCCGCCGGTAAGCTGGCCCAGCGCTTCGGACTTTTGCGACTGAAAGAACGCCTCGCGCGCCTCATCGAGTGCCCGTTGCGCTTCGCGTCGTTCGGTATTGTCGCGGGTGACCTTGGCAAAGCCGACAATGTTGCCGGCCTGATTGCGGATGGGGTCGATCACCACATGCGCCCAGAAGCGGCTGCCATCCTTGCGGACGCGCCAGCCTTCCTTCTCGAACCGCCCCTCGCGCGTGGCGGTTTCGAGCGCGATCCTGGGCAGCTCGATTTCCTGGTCTTCGGGCGTGTAGAAGCGGCTGAAGTGCTGGCCGATGATCTCCTCGGCGCTGTAGCCCTTGATGCGCTGGGCCCCGGCATTCCAGCTGCTGACCGTGCCCTCGGGCGAGAGCTGGTACAGCGCATAGTCCGTGACGCTCTGCACCAGCAGGCGAAACTGTTCTTCGCTTTCGCGCAGGGCCGTTTCCGCCGCTTTTCGTTCCGATAGATCCCGGGTGACTTTGGCAAACCCGATCAGCTCGCCCGTCGGGCTGCGGATCGGGTCGATCACCACATGCGCCCACATGCGGGTGCCGTCCTTGCGAACGCGCCACCCTTCCTGCTCGAACTTGCCCTCTTCGGCTGCAGTGCGCAGGGCTCGCGCGGGCAGATCCGTTGCCTTGTCTTCTTCGGTATAGAATCTCGAGAAATGGTGCCCGATGATCTCGGAAGCTTCGTAGCCCTTGAAGCGCTGCGCGCCGGCATTCCAGCTCACCACCGTGCCGTTACGATCCAGCATGTAAATGGCATAGTCCACGATGCTGCTCACCAGCAGCTGATAGTGGTCACTGCCGGGTGTCGTGACCTGGCTTTCGGTTTCGATCATGTCTGCCCGCACCTTCGCATCAATCGTCTCTCTCATCTACCCATTTGCCGCCGATGTCCAAACGTCTTGAGAGCGTCGCACGATCAAATGCGTTCCCTCGACACAGCAGGTGATGCAACTGGCCACTTCCGGCGGGAACAGCTCGACGCCATGGGAGTTGGATTTTGGCCCATTCATAAAGGCTTTGCAGTGGTTCATAATGCGTTCATCGGTACGGCAGGATGGAGTTTAAATCGGGACTTTTCCGAGTTCCAGGGGGAAGGAACCGCCCTGGAGCGCTACGCCGCCGTATTCTCCGCGACCGAGGTAAATTCCAGCTTTCACCGCCGTCACCGCCCATCCACCTGGCAGCGCTGGCACGATTCAGTCCCGCAAAACTTCAAATTCTCCGTCAAGCTGCCCAAGACCATCACTCACCAAAGTCAGCTCATCAACCCCGAAACTGACCTCGATGAGTTCTTCGCCGACATCGCTCCGCTCGGCAGCAAGCTCGCGGCAATCCTCGTACAACTCCCGCCCAAGCTGGCATTTCAGCCCGAGTCCGCATCGGCATTCTTCTCCGCCCTCCAGGCGCGCAGCCCGGTGCCTGTTTATCTGGAGCCCCGCCACGCCACCTGGGCCAACGCGGAAGCTTCCGAACTGCTGCAGGCATTCAAGATCGCCCGCGTCTATGCCGATCCACAGCAAGAAGGCTTGCGCGCGGCGGCGCTTGCCGACGGCGCAACCTACCTGCGGCTGCACGGTTCGCCGAAAATCTACTATTCAGAGTACGACCCTGCAGCCATTGAGCTTTTCGCCGCACTGCTGAGGGCGGGGAGTGGTCCGGGCTGGTGCATCTTTGACAACACCGCATCAGGCGCGGCGCTGCGCGACGCCTTCAAACTGCGCGATCCTATCGCGGAGGAAAGCCCCGCAAGCACCGTCGCCGCTACAATGTGCGATGGTGCCGCCGGGGCGGACCGTTAAGGGCCCGCCTCGGATGCATACGCACGCGCGTTGGCTTTCTCTCTTCCGAGAGTTCATCGGCGTCGGCTCGGTAGTCGAGCTCGGCGTATGGGTCTGGGTCGTACTGGCAGGTCATGGCCGCAGCGGTCATTCGCTTAGTGAACGGCCTCGTCGGGCGGGCCGATCAGCTGGGCGATGCCTTCTTCCTCAAGCGCACGCTGGAACTCGTTCCAGGCGTCCAGCTCGGTGGGGAAGGTGTCTTCCCAGATCAGCGAATTGTCGTCATTGTCCACCACTTCCAGGGTCCAGCCATCATTGCTGTCCTTGAGGCGGTAGATGCCGACCTGGACGGTGATCCCGTCCTGGGTGAATTCGCAGCTCTGCTCGGAAAGCTCAATATCCTGATCTTCGTCGCTCATCATTGCTCTCCATTATGCGGTGCGCTCCCATAGCGCGAGAAGGCGGCTATGGCCACCGCCAAAGCGTCGCCCCGACCATGCGCCTCGCACCTGCGACATATGGGAAGCGCCATCTAAGTGGTATCTTGTATGCTTGCTTTCGCGCCCGATGCCGGAACAGTGATGCTTTGATGCCGGTCAAGGATCACCGGCCGCACAACTCCGGCTTCTTGGATTAACTACAGAATTGTCGCGGTAACGAATCGTAAACCACGTTCCGCTTGCAATTGCATCGAATTGCGCAGAGTTCCGTTGCTTCTGCACGGATGTGTGGAGTACGGCAATGGATCAAGCGTTGCACAATACTGTAGCTCAGATCGGTGATGACCGGCGCGATACCGCCTTGGCAGTGGCGCAGTTTCTTGCGCTGGCCAAGGCTGCCAACGTCACTTTCGACCTGGTGGATGATCGGCTGACGATGAGGGCAGTCAAGCCGAAATGGGCCCTATGGGCACCGATCCGGCACTGCTTGGATGAGATCGGCATCGAAGCAATTGAAGAGCACTTCCGCAAAACCACGCCGCAAGAACGCGAAAGTCTTGGCGAGGTCGCGTGAGCTTGGGCTGTCACAGGGTCATGGTCATCGCGGCCGCAACGGCTACTATACCGAAGGCCGCCATCCCGGCAGCGAGGACCATCGCATGAGCCCGGGGCAGCCGGCGAATAGCTGAGGTGGATGCGTGGACGTCGTGGCCAGTTCCCTGCAATTCAACCTGTGTCATCGCTTACCCCTTGAGACAATGCGTGGCAGTCGCCAGTAACTCGGGGCGGCCTTTGTTTAGTCGTTTCGCCCACGTCGCAAGCGTAGTCCAGCATGGCGGCAGGGGGAAAAGCCTTTCCGGAACGCCGTTAATTTTAATCTAATCCGCTCACTGGCCGATCTTGTATGGTAGTCGTTGATCTTGGGTCCGGATCATGGCAAAACCTGATCATGACCAATGCTCCGCACCTTCATCCCGATCGCTTTTTCCCCGTGGCCGAACCAGCACGGTCCGTCGCGCGGGACCTTTATGCTGCTGTCAAAGATTTGCCGCTGATCTGCCCCCATGGGCACACGGACCCGGAATGGTTTGCGGCCAATGATCGGTTTTCGGACCCGGCGGCGCTGTTTCTCACCCCAGACCATTACGTGTTGCGCATGCTGCGCAGCCGTGGGCTGAGCTATGACGATCTCGGCGTGCCCCGCAAGGACGGAAAGCCAGTTACGGCCGGGCGCGATGCCTGGCGTCTCTTCGCCGCGAACTACTATTTGTTCGCAGGTACTCCATCCAAGACCTGGGTCGATCACTCGCTCCAGCTCACCTTTGGCATCAACGAGGAGTTGGGGCCAGACACTGCTGATGCGATCTATGACGTCGTCGACAAGCGCTTGGGTGATCCCGATTTGCTGCCGCTGGCGATTCTCGATCGTGCCAACGTAGAGACCATTGCGACCACCGAATTCGCCCTCGATCCGCTCCAGCACCATGCCCGTTTGGCTGACCGGGGATTGATCGGGCGGGTGCGTACCACCTATCGCCCTGATGATGTTACCGACGCCAGCCGCCCCGCCATCGCCGACAATCTTCAGCGTCTGGGGGAGGTCACCGGAGAAAACATTACGACCTGGGGCGGTCTCATCAATGCCCACCGGAGCCGGCGAGAGTTCTTCCGGCGCTTCGGCGCCGTTGCGACCGATCATGGGGTTCCCACCGCCAACACTGCTGACCTTCCGATGGTCGAAAAGCAGGCCTTGCTCGACAAGGTCTTGGCCGGGCGGCACGATGCTGTGGATGCCGAACTGTTCCGTGCCCAGATGCTCACGGAAATGGCGCTGTTGTCGGTGGAAGACGGCATGGTCATGCAGATCCATGCCGGCTCGCGCCGCAACACCGATCCGTTGCTGATGGCCGAGCGTGGCACCGATCTTGGCGCCGACATTCCTGGCACGACCGATTATGTCACCGGTATGCGGGCGCTCCTGGGCCGCTGCGGCAATGAGCCGAACTTGCGCATCATCATGTTCGTGCTCGATGAAACCACCTATGCTCGGGAGCTGGCGCCCATGGCTGGCTATTGGCCCAGCCTGATGATCGGCCCGCCGTGGTGGTTCCACGACAGCCCGCAGGGTATCCGGCGTTATCTTGACCAGGTGGTGGAGACGGCCGGCTTCTACAATCTCGCCGGCTTCAATGACGATACGCGTGCGCTGCTCTCGATCCCCGCCCGGCATGATGTCTGGCGCCGTGAAGTCAGCGGCTTCCTTGGGCGTTGGGTGGGCGAGCACCGGCTCTCGGCCGCGACTGCGCAGGACTTGGCCAAGCATTTGAGCTACACCGCAGCTAAGGATGCTTATCGCCTGAACTGATGGCCGCTTCGGGTGGGCGCTTATCAAGTTTTGGCGTAAAGAGCGCTGGGAGCTCGAATCACGACCATTGTTCTGCTCTAATGCGTCCATGATGAATCAGTCGCCCGTCGAAACAGCGCTCAGCCGCGCCATGATCCGCTGGTCCCTGACCCGCTCGCAGCCGCTTGCCGACACAGCAACCAGCTGGATTTTTCGCGTTGATCAGAATGGACGCAACTTTGCGGTGCTCAAGATCCTGAAGGCGGCCCCCCCAGATGCGGAGCGCCGCGGAGCGGCGCTGATGGCCTGGTATGGCGGGGAGGGCGCCGCGACCGTGTTTGACTCGCATGGCGACACACTGTTCATGGAATGGCTGGACGGCATTCCGCTGGGGGACGCTGTTCGGCGCGGCCACGACGAAGAGGCGACTGTCGCACTTGCAACCGTGATCGCCAGTCTTCATCGGCCGCGTCCGCAGTCTCCCCCGGACTTACTTTCGCTACGCGAACGCTTTCAGATGCTATTCGATACCGATGTGCGGGTCTGGCCGCACACCGCCCGGGATCTCTACGCCCGTGCCAGCGGCATCGCGCTCAAGCTGTTCGACAAACCCAGTGCACAACTCCCGCTTCACGGCGATCTGCACTACGACAACATCATCTCGTCGGGGCGCGGATGGCTCGCCATCGATCCGGTGGGCCTCTTCGGTGATCCGGCTTACGAAGTAGCACCCGCATTTGTTAGCCCCTCCGGCGCCGAAGCGCTGGTTGCCGACCCGCGCCGCATTTTGGCATTGCTGGACACCTTCGAGGCGCGACTCGATCTTCCCCGCAAACGGGTTTTGGGCTGGGCCGCGGCCCATGCAGCTTTGTCGGCTTCCCTGAACCTGGCGGATGGCAAGCCCATCACGATCCAACTCGCCTGCCTTCCCAATCTGCTCAGCGCCTATGATCAGGCGTGACCTCAAGGGTTCTCTTCATGGCTAACCTGACCCGCCGCGGCGCGCTGGTGCTTGCGGGCGCGGCGCTGCTTTCGGCCTGCGCCACCACCGCGCCAATTGTTCCCGCCAGCGGTGGTACCGCTCCCGAAACCTTGTCTGACGATCAAATCCTTGCCGCCATCAACGCGGTGCGCAAAGCCAATGGCGCGCCGCCCTGGAGCTATAATCAGCGGCTTGAAACGGCAGCCCGTTCGCAAGCCCAGCTAATGGCAGCCAAGAACAAGCTCAGCCACGATCTGGGCGTTACCTTGCGCGAACGTGTAACCCAGGCTGGCTATCTCGGCGCAGTGGGCGAGAACGTTGCCGGCGGCCATCCCAATCTCGAAAGCGCCATCCAGGGATGGATGAATTCGCCTGGGCACCGGTCCACCTTGCTCAGCCCGAAATTCACTGAGTTCGGCTTGGCTGTGGCGCGCACCGACAAGGGCCGGCTGTATTGGGCCATGATCGCCGGCGGCTCATTCGAGGCTTGGCTCATCTAGTCGCGCAGGCCTAAGCCGCTGTGCTAAGCGTGCGCCGCACTGCTGCGCCCCAACCGCTGAGCTTGCTCTCCCTCGTTGAGGGGTCCATTGCGGGCTCGAACCTCTGGTCACATAACCAGCCAGCAGCAAAGGCTTCCATGTCGGGCCAAGCCCCGGCGCGCGAGCCAGCGAGCCAAGCGGCGCCCAATGCAGTGGTTTCAAGGATCGTTGGCCGATCAACCGGCGCGTCGAGCACATCCGCCAGGAACTGCATGGTCCAATCAGACGCGACCATGCCGCCATCCACGCGCAGCACGGTCTCCCCGCCAGTGCTTTTCCAATCCTTGCGCATCGCATCAAGCAAATCGCGCGTCTGGTAGCATACCGCTTCCAGTGCTGCCCGCGCGATCTCGGCTGGCCCGGTATTGCGGGTCAGGCCATAAATCGCGCCGCGCGCCTCGGCATCCCACCAAGGTGCGCCCAAGCCCACGAATGCGGGCACCATGTAAACATGCTGGTTGGGATCTGCCGACTGCGCCAGGGGGCCAGTTTCGCTCGCCTTGTTCACAAGCTTCAGCCCGTCCCGGATCCACTGCACGGCTGCACCGGCCACAAAGATCGACCCCTCCAGCGCATAGGTGGTCTTGCCGTCCAGCCGATAGGCAAGGGTGGACAGCAACCGGTTATGCGACCGTACCAGTTCGGTGCCAGTATTGAGCAGCGCAAAGCAGCCAGTGCCATAAGTCGATTTCAGCATCCCAGGCTTGAAGCAGGCCTGGCCGATCGTCGCGGCATGCTGGTCGCCGGCAACGCCAAGGATCGGCACAGCCGCGCCAAACAGCGCCGCATCGGTGCTCCCGAAGTCGTCGGCGCAGTCCTTGACCTCGGGCAGCATTGCTGCGGGAACCCCGAACACCTCCAGCAGTTCGGGGTCCCAGCGATTGGCGACAATGTCAAACAGTAGCGTACGGGCCGCGTTGGTAGCGTCGGTGGCATGCACTCGGCCGCCCGTCAGCCGCCAGATCAGAAAGCTATCGACAGTACCGAACAGCACTTCGCCACATTCGGCGCGGTCACGGGCGCCAGGCACATGGTCAAGCAGCCACCCAATCTTGGTTCCAGAGAAATACGGGTCGAGCAGCAATCCGGTTCGCTCGGTTACGAGCGCCTCGACGCCGTCTCGCCGCAGTTGAGCACAAACCGGTGCTGTGCGCCTGTCTTGCCAAACAATGGCATTGGCGATGGGTTTGCCGGTATCGCGATCCCAGCAAACCACGGTTTCACGCTGGTTGGTGATGCCGATGCCAGCTAATGCCGCCGGCTCGATCCCGGCCGCCCCAATGGCCGTCTGTGCTGTGGCAAGGACGCTCTCCCAAATGGCCTCCGGATCATGTTCGACCCAGCCATCCTGGGGGAAGATTTGCGCAAATTCCTGCTGGCCGACGCCCCGCACCTGGCAGCTGGCATCAAAAACGATGGCTCGGCTCGATGTGGTGCCCTGGTCGATCGCCAGCACAAAACCCTCAGTCATTCCGCTCTCCCCCTTAGCGCCGTTGTGCCAGATAAGCGTCCAGGCGCGCCTTGTCTTCAGCCCCGGTATGCAGCCCCAGCTTGGTGCGGCGCCACAAGATATCGGCGGAACTCACAGCCCATTCATTGGCAATCAGATAATCCACCTCGCTTTGGAAAAGGTCAGCGCCGAAGTGAGTCCCCAGTTCGTGCAGTTCCTTGTTGTCCCCAAGGATTACCCGCGCCTTGGTTCCGTAAAGGCGCATCAACCGCCGGATCATGGTGGCGGGCAGGCGGCTATAGTCCATAGCCAGGCGCCGCACTTCCGATTCAAACTGCAGCGGCTCGAACTCACCGCCGGGCAGTTTAGATTCCTTGGTCCAACGTGGGCCGCGTTGGCCCAGCACGCTTTCGATCTTTTCCATGGCCGACTCGGCCAAGCGCCGGGACGTCGTGAGTTTGCCGCCAAAGACGTGCAACGCCGCTCCGCTGGCCAGATCGCCATCGAGCTTGAGGACGTAATCCCGGGTGGCTTCCTGGGCGGCGCTGGCGCCGTCGTCGAACAATGGGCGTACCCCGGAATAGGTCCAGACGATATCGGCTTTAAGGACAGGCAGCGCGAAGTACTCGCTGGCCGCCCGGCAGAGATAGTCGATCTCGCTATCAGAAATAGCGACGTCCTTGGGATCGCCCGTGTAGTCCTGGTCGGTGGTGCCGATCAGAGTGAAATCCTGCTCGTAGGGAATGGCAAAAATGATGCGTCCGTCGGCGTTCTGGAAGATGTAGCAGCGATCATGGTCGAACAGCTTTCGCACCACGATGTGGCTGCCCTTCACAAGGCGCACATTGTGGGCGCCGTTATTGCCCATCGTATTGCCGACCACTTCGTCCACCCAGGGACCAGCGGCATTGACCACAAACTTGGCGTGCACCGTCTGCTCGCCATCCGGCCCTGACAGCGTCAGCGTCCAGCCCCCGTTATCCCGGCGCGCGCTGGTGACCTTGGTACGGGTGTAGACCGTCGCACCCTTGTTCGCAGCGTCCCGAGCGTTGAGAACGACAAAACGGGCGTCGTCCACCCAGCAGTCCGAATACTCAAAGCCCGTCTTGAAGCCCGGTTTTAGCGGCTTGCCCGCTTCGTCCTTGGTTAGGTCCAGCGTCTTGGTCGGGGGAAGCAGGCGGCGTCCGCCCATATAGTCATACATCGCCAGACCCGCGCGCAGCACCACCTTAGGCCTCAGCCCCTTGTGGTGGGGCAAGACGAACCGGAGCGGCCAGATGATGTGCGGTGCGGCCGCCCAAAGGACTTCGCGTTCGGCCAAGGCTTCGGCAACGAGGCGAAACTCATAGTGCTCCAGATAACGCAGCCCGCCATGGACCAGCTTGGTCGCGGCCGATGATGTACCGGACGCTAGATCATTCATCTCGGCCAGCATCACCGAAAAGCCGCGGCCGACGGCATCACGAGCAATGGAAGTGCCGTTGACGCCTCCACCGATCACAAAAATATCGACTTGCTCTGTTTGGGTCATGCTGGGCTCCCGGGAGATTCCCGCCGCTTCTACGCCTTATGTTCGCTCATGAAAATGAACTTCATGTGCGTCTTGGAGCCGCCCGTCTCACTCCCTCGGATTGACCCAACCGCGACGGCAGTCTAGGGCAGGGGACCAGTTTCCAGGTTGCCCGGCCATGCTCGCCATATTCAATGTCATCGCGCCAATATTCGCGCTGATGGCGCTAGGCTACTGTGCCGTGCGCTTCCGGCTTTTTCCCGCCGAAGGCATCAAAAGCCTGATCGCATTTGTGAACAACTTTGCGACCCCTTGCCTGCTGTTCCACTCCATTCTCACCAGCGATTTTCGGTCCGCCTTCAACCTTGCGATTATCGGACCGTTTTACCTGGGCGCGCTGATCTGCTTTGTGGTCGGCATATTCATCGCCCGAAAGTTTTTTGCGAACACACCCGGCGAAAGCGTCTCGATTGGCTTTTCCGGCACCTTCACCAATACGGTCCTGGTGGGGCTCCCCATCATGCAGCGCGCTTATGGTCTGGACTCGCTGCCGGTCACGCTCTCCATTATCGGTCTGCACGGGGCCATTTTGCTGAGCATCGGCATGGTGACCATGGAACTGGTCAAGCGGGATGGTCGCTCCTTGGGTAGAACGCTGCTGCTAGCGGCCAAGCGGGTCCTCTCCAACCCACTGATTTGGGGGATCGCCGGCGGGATGATCGGATCTTTTGCCGGGCTGCAACTGATCGAGCCGGCCGATGCATTCTTCTTGATGATGAGCCAGGCGGTGGTGCCCGCCGCCTTGTTCGGCATCGGCGGCGCCCTGAACGAGTACCGCTTGTCCGACAATTGGAAGCAGGCCGTTGTGGCTTCGCTGATCAAGCTCGTCCTGCACCCCGCCATCGCCTATGTGCTTATGGTCTGGGTGATGCGGGTTGATATGGAGATTGCCCGATATGGCATTCTGCTGGCCGCTATGCCGCCCGGCGTCAATGTTTACGTGTTCGCGACCTACTACAATCGCGGCACCAGCGTCGCGGCGAACACGATTTTGATCGCAACACTTGCCTCGGCGGCTTCCATTTCGGCCTGGTTGTTGATCCTCGGTCCTTAGCGCTGGCCTAGGTAGCGGGCGCTACCGAGAAGCCCAGTACCCGCACGCCATCGCCCAGTGGCACTGCCCGTAAGGGCTGGGTCGTGTGGGCATCCAACCCCGCAGCCAGTCGCACATGCTGTTCTGTGGGACACAGTTGCAGCATGGGGTCGAAGCCGATCCAGCCAAGCCGATCGTCAAAAGCTTCCGCCCAGGCGTGCAGCGCAGTGCTTCCGCCCTCGTCATCCGCAAGATAACCGGTGACATAGCGCGCCGGAATGTTGAGCGCTCGGGCCGCGCCGATAAATTGGTGGGCAAACTCGCTCGCCAGCGGCAATGACTTGATTGACGCTCCCTCACTTTCAGTCACCTCGGTCAGGCTCTCGCCTATCGACTGCGTCACTCCACCGATGGATTGCGTCACGCCTGCCGCGGACATGGACTGGGCCGCCTCGTTGCCCCCGTTCAGGGGAGCCGCCGCATCCTCCACCTCTTGAGGAATAAGAGCTTCGCCGACCGCCGCCATCAGGCCATGCAGCACCTCCAGTCGATTATTGCTGCTGCCTTTGAAGCGACCGAAGATCTCTTCGCTGCCCTGCGTTGAGGACGTTTTGCGCTTGAAAAGACCTGGGACCGGTTCTCCCCCCACGCGCCCCAGAACACCATGCTTGTCAACGGTTTCAACCACGCCGTCCACCGTGACCACGATCTCGCCTTCCGGGCGGCTTTGGTTAACCAGATGCATGATGTTCCCATAGGCGTCGGTAAACCGTGCCGCACTGTCGAGGCCCGGCATGTCCACAGTCCAGCTCTCGACCTTCTGCCCGACGCCTGATTGCGGCGTGAGCAGCAATTGCATCAGCGCATGCACGGTGCCGGGCGGGGGTGTAATGCTCAAGCGATGATGGATGGCGATGCGCATCTGGAAGCCTTTTGTGCCGAGCGATCCCGGGTGTCAGTAGAAATTGTAGCTGACCGACATGCACTCGGTGACATGATTGTTGCGGCCGATGAATTCGTTGAGGAACTCGTGCAAGCCGTGAGCGAAGATCGTGTCCATGGTTGTGTCCTCCACCATGGCACAGAGCTGTTCAGCCGCTTCGTGGCAGATCATGCGTTGCCCGTAGACATCCGCCAGCGTGTCCAGCGTGTCCGACATTGATCGTGCGCAATAGACCAGTGACCGCGGCATTTCAGGGCGCAGGATCAGATAATCGGCGATGTTGTGGGCCTTGAAGCGGTCCCGATAGAAGTGCTGATACGAGCGATGCGCCGAGGCTGCCCGCAGGATCAGTGTCCATTGCTGGATGTCGAGCTCGCCCCCCACCATCGTTGCGCGTGGCAGCAGCACGTAATACTTCATGTCGAGGATGCGCGCTGTATTATCGGCCCGCTCGACAAAACTGCCCGCCTGCGAAAACGCAAAACCGTCATCGCGCAAGATGGTGCCGAGCATGGCGCCGCGGAACTCGTGGCTGCGTTGCTTGACCCACTGCAAGAGGCCGAGCAGCTTGGCGCCGCGCACATCGGTGGGCTTGATCTGGGAGAACTCGAGCCAGGCCGCGTTGAGGCTCTGCCACATGTCGCTGGTGATGGCGGTGCGGACGGAGCGGGCGTTGGTGCGGGCGGCTTGCAAACATGAATGAACGGATGACGGGTTGTCCGGATCGAACATCATGAAGTGCGCGACGCTGTCGACATCGGCCTGATCGTGCTTGGCGGCGAAGGCTTCGTCGACTTCGGCGGCCTGCATCATCGAGACCAGATGCTCGCTGGCGCCACCTTCGCGCCGCGAGGTAAGGCTCATGCGATAGCCAACTTCCAGCAGGCGGGCGATGTTCTCGGCCCGCTCCACATAGCGACTCATCCAGAAGAGGTTTTGCGCTGTGCGCCCCAGCATGGTCATGGCATCAGTCCTCCAGCACCCAGGTGTCCTTGGTGCCGCCACCCTGGCTCGAATTGACGACGAGCGATCCCTCCTTGAGCGCCACGCGGGTCAAGCCGCCCGGTGTGATCCGCACCTTGTCACCCACCAGAACATAGGGCCGCAAATCCACATGGCGCGGCGCCACGCCATTGTTGACGTAGGTAGGGCAGGTGGAGAGGGCGAGCGTGGGTTGGACGATGTAATTGTCCGGTCTAGCCAGGATCTTGGCCTTGAACTCTTCCTGTTGTGCCTTGGTGGACGTAGGGCCAACCAGCATGCCGTAGCCGCCCGAGCCATGCACTTCCTTGACCACGAGTTCGCCTATATTGGCCAGCACCCATTCCCGCTGCTCGCGATCGGTGCAGTTATAGGTCGGCACATTGTTTAGCAGGGACTTTTCGCCCAGATAGAACTCAATGATATCAGGGACATAGGTGTAGACGGCTTTGTCGTCGGCGATGCCCGTGCCGGGCGCGTTGACCAGCGTTACATTGCCAGCGCGATAGGCGTTGAACAGCCCCGGAACACCCAGCATGGAGTCGGGGCGAAAGGTCAGCGGATCCACGTAATCATCGTCAATGCGCCGATAAATCACGTCTACCCGCGTCGGGCCCGTTGTGGTGCGCATATAGACCTTGCCGCCATCGACAAACAGGTCTGGCCCCTCGCACAGCTGGGCGCCCATCTGGTCCGCCAGGAACGAGTGCTCGAAATAGGCCGAGTTATAGATGCCCGGCGTCAGCACTACGATATTGGGCGAACTGCCAGCGCCTGCGGGCGCCACGCTTTCGAGAGTGCGGCGCAGGTTTTCGGGATAGGTTTCCACCGGCGCGACCTTGTAGCGATGGAAGAGGTCCGGGGCCAGTTGCATCATGGCCTCGCGGTCCTCGAGCATATAGCTCACCCCGGAAGGCGTCCGTAGATTGTCCTCAAGCACATAGAAATCATTAGGGCCGACCCGCACGATATCGACGCCGATAATGTGGGCGTAAACGCCCTGCGCCGGTTCAAGCCCCATCATTTCGGGGCAAAAAGCGGCGTTCTGGAGGATCAGGTGCTCCGGTACCCGGCCCGCCTTGATGATCTCCTGACGATGATAGATGTCGTAAAGAAAGGCGTTAAGTGCTCGTACCCGTTGCTCTATTCCCTTGCTCAGTCGACGCCATTCTGCCGCCGAGATGATGCGAGGAATAACGTCGAAGGGGATGAGCTTTTCCGTGCCCTCACTCGAACCATAGACGGCGAAGGTGATGCCGAGCTTGCGGAAGATCGCTTCGGCGTCCGACTGCATCAGGGGCAGGGCTCGTTCGGGTTGCTCGGCCAGCCACTCGGCGAGGACGCGATAGGGTTCGCGGATCGATCCGTCCGCATTGTTCATTTCGTCAAACGGCGCTGTGTCGGCCATCTCGCTCCGAGGGTAAAGGGCTTGGTCCCATCCTATTCACATTGCTACATATTTGTGACGCGCCGTCCAGCGGGAGCAAGGGGCCATTTTCGCCAAATCTGGTCGACTCGGCGGGAACCTTTGTCTATTTCTCACCTGGGTTAAGAGCGGGGGGCGAGACCATGACCATCGAAATTCTGCAAACCAAGAAGCTGCTGGCGAGCTGCGAAGCGGCGCTTGCTGAACGGTTTACCGTGCATAAACTGCACGAAGTTCAGGAACCTGAACGCTTTCTGAACGAGGTTGGACCCCGCATTCGCGCCCATGCCGGCAGCGATGTAAATGCCGACCTCATCGCCAAATTGCCCAATCTGGAAATCATCGCCGGCTTCGGTGTTGGCACCGACAATATCGATCTGGCGGCAGCCAAGGCGGCCGGAGTGCGCGTGACCAATACGCCCGATGTGCTCAATGACGCGGTGGCCGAGTTGACAATCGGAATGATGATCGCCCTCGCGCGACGTATTCCGCAGGCGGACCAGTTCGTGCGCGCCGGAAAATGGCCGGCGGGCAATATGGGTCTGTTCACCGAACTGACCGGCAAGACGGTAGGCATCCTGGGGCTGGGGCGAATCGGCAAGGAGATTGCCACCCGGGCGCAGGCGATGAAGATGCGGGTGGTCTATCACGGCCGCAAGCGGCAGGAGAAAGAGCCCTATGTGTTCTATCCCGACCTGCTGGAGATGGCCCGCGATATTGACTGGCTGGTGATCATTGCGCCGGGCGGCAAGGGCACCAACCGGATCGTGTCGCGCGAAGTGCTCGAAGCGCTGGGCCCCAAGGGCATGCTGGTCAATGTCGCGCGCGGCACCCTCATCGATGAGCCCGCCACGATCGAGCTGCTGTCGAACGGCAAGCTGGGCGGTGCAGCGCTGGATGTGTTCGAGAACGAACCTGAGGTGCCCGAGGCGCTGCTGAAGCTCGAAAATGTCGTGCTCTCGCCCCATCAGGGCAGTGCCACTCATCAGACGCGCGATGCGATGGGCGCGCTGCTGGTGGCCAACCTCGATGCCTATTTTGCCGGCGAGCCGCTGCTGAGCGCCGTCGTTTGATCTAGCCCTGAGCCGGCGGCAGCGTTGCTGCTGTCGCCGCTCCCTCGCTGAGCCCCTGGCGCCGTCGGATCAGCACGACGAGCAGCGGGATGACAAAGCTCAGCAGCAGCAGGCGGATCATGTGGTGGGCCGCGATAAAGGCGGCGTCGAAGCTGAGCGCCACACCCAGAGCCCCCATACCTTCGAGCGCGCCCGGCGACAGGCCGATCCAGATCTGCCCGAAGGGCATGTCCACCAGCCGGCTCACTCCGAAAGAGACGACGGTGACGATGCCGACGGTCATCGCCGTGGCGATCAGCCCGCCAAGGGCGGCCTGCATGAACTCTTGCCGGGTGATGCCCGCAAAGCGCGAACCGATCAGCGCCCCTGTCAGCACAAAAGCGATGATCACCAGCGGCTCAGGCATGGCGCCGCTATAAAGCCCGCCAAGCTTGGCCGCAGTCGCCAGGGCCATCGGCCCCATGACCATGGCTGCGGGAACGCCGAGGCGCATGAAGACGAGCCCCAACGCCACGCAAGCGGCGGCGAGGGCCAGCAGCTCGCCCCAGCTCAGGGTTGTTGTCGGGGCAGCGCTGCCAAAATGCTCCACCGGCAGGAACATGGCGCCGATCGGCACACAGATCGTCAGCATCAGCAGCCGGATGACCTGGATGATGACGATCTGGCGGGCGTCGCCGACGCCGGCCGAAGCGATCCCCATGATGAAGGACAGATGCCCGGGAATGGAACCGAGATAAGCCGTGCCCGGATCGAGTTTGAACACGCGCACCAGCATCCAGCCGGTGAGCGCGATGATCAGCACCATTTCGAGCACGAGGCCCATAAGGCTGATCGGCCAGCTGGCGAGCAGCGACAGGCTTTCGCTGGCCACGGTTGTGCCCATCGACATGCCGATCAGCACAAAGGCGATGTCGCGCAAGCGGACGGGCATGCGCACGGGCAGGCCGATCATCGCCGCGACAGTCACCGCCAATGAGCCGCCCATGATCCAGCCGCCGGGCAGGCCCAGCGCGGTCGCCCCCAAGCCGCCTAAGGCGGACAGGGTAAGGGTCAGGAGGGTCAGCCCCAGGATGCGGGGCCGCCACCAGAGCTCTAGCGGATCGGCAGGGCTCGTTCCGCCAGCTTTACCCAATAACTTGTCCCCACCGGAATGATGGCATCGTTGAAATCGTACGTGTCCGTGTGCAACTCGGAACTGTCGCCATTGCCAAGAAAGATATAGGCGCCGGGCCGCTGCTCGAGCATGAATGAGAAGTCTTCCCCGCCCATGGAGGGGGGCACGTCCTTGTCGACGCGCTCGGCGCCGGAAACCTCCTCGGCAATGCCGGCGGCGAAGGCGGTTTCGGCGGGGCTGTTCACCGTTACCGGATAGCCGCGCATATAGTTGACCTCGGCCGACCCGCCAAAGCTTGCGGCAAATTGGGGCACGAACTGCTGCAGACGGGCTTCGATGAAGTCCTGCACCCCGGCATCGAGCGTGCGCACGGTGCCCTTAAGGCGTGCGGTACGCGGGATGACATTGTCGGCGTCACCGGCTTCCAGCACCGTGACCGACAACACAGCACTACCGAGCGGGTCCACATTGCGCGACACTACGGTCTGCAACGCGGTGATGAGTTGGGCGGCGATGATCACGGGATCGACCGTGGATTGCGGGCGCGCGGCATGGCCGCCCCGGCCCTCGATATCGATCACGAACCGATCCGTCGCCGCCATGATGCCGCCTACGCGAATGCCGAAATGGCCAGCCGGGATGCCCGGCCAGTTGTGCATGCCGTAAACTTCGTTGATGCCGAAGCGCTCGAGAACGCCGTCCTCGACCATTTCGCGCCCGCCGGCGCCGCCTTCTTCGGCCGGCTGGAAGATGAGGGCGACTCGCCCATCGAAGTTGCGGGTTTCGGCGAGATACTTGGCTGCGCCCAGCAGCATGGCTGTGTGACCATCATGGCCGCAGGCATGCATGCTGCCCGGCACCGCACTGGCGTAAGGCTTGCCCGTGCGTTCGGCGATCGGCAGGGCATCCATATCCGCGCGCAGGCCCAGGGTGCGCCCGCTGGTATTGCTCTTGCCATTGATGATGCCGACAACGCCGGTCCGCCCCAGCCCGGTCACGACCTCGTCGCATCCAAAAGCGCGCAGGAGTTCCTCGACCTTGCCCGCCGTGCGATGCACCTCGAACAGGATCTCGGGATTGCGATGCAGGTCCTGGCGCCAGCCAGCGATCTCGTCGTGAAACTCGGCAATGCGATTGATTACGGGCATGAAAAACCAGAAAATTGTTCTGGGTCAGTGTCGCTGCCATAACTCTCCGCGTCAACCTCGCGGCGTCGGTCCGTGCCGGCAAACGGCAGCGTTTTTCAACATCGTGCGCCAGCTTGGGCCGTTATTTACGCCCGCCGCCTTGTTCCGTTCGCCTAGATTTGCCAAACCATGCCCCGTGTTCCGGAGCCTCCTGCCGCCATGAAGATCCTTGTCGCCGTAAAGCGTGTTGTTGATCACAATGTCCGTATCCGAGTCCGCCCCGATGGATCGGGCGTGGAAACCGCTGGCGTGCGCATGTCGATGAACCCCTTTTGCAAGCACGCGGTGGAAGCGGCGGTGCAACTGGCGGAGAAGGTGGGAGATAGCGAAATCGCTGTGGTCTCGATCGGTTCCAAGCCCGCGACCGACGTGATCCTGACCGCCCTCGCCATGGGCGCGCATCGCGGCGTGCTGATTCAGACCGATGCCGAACTCGAAACCCTCGCCATCGCCAAATTGCTGGCCAAGGTCGTGGCCGAAGAGCAACCCGACCTCGTGCTGCTGGGCAAGCAGGCGGTGGATGACGACAGCAATCATGTCGGGCAGATGCTGGCGGCCCTGCTGGACTGGCCGCAGGCCACTTTCGCTTCGGCCATCAACCCGACTGGCGACGGACTTGAAGTGACGCGTGAAGTAGACTGGGGCCGCGAAACCGTGGCGCTGCCGCTGCCGGCAGTGGTGACGGCCGATCTGCGCCTCAATACGCCGCGCAATGCGGCGCTGCCCATGGTGATGAAGGCGCGCAGCAAGCCGCTGGCGGTGCGCCCTGTGGAAGAATTTGGCGTCGACCTGACGCCGCGCCTGCGCGTTGACAGCGTGTCGCCCCCGCCCGATCGTGCGGCCGGCAAGACCGTGGGCAATGTTGCCGACCTCGCCCGGCTCATTGCCGATGACGTTGCCGATCTGGAGGCGCTGTGATGTCCGTTCTGGTTCTGGCCGAGCATGATCTTGGACTGCTCTCACCCGCTACGGCGCGTCTCGTTGGGGCAGTGAGCGAGCTGGGTGCGGTGGACCTGCTGGTCCTGGGCGAAGGGGTTGACCAGGTGGCGCTGGATGGCGCGCGCCTCCTTGGCGTCAATCGCGTGCTGGTGGGGCAGGGCACCGATCTTGCTGCGGGCCTGCCCGACAGCATCGTCCCGCTGCTGACCGGGCTGGCACCGCAATACACCTATATCGTTGCGGCCGCCGCGGCCGCTGGCCGGGACCTGATGCCGCGCCTTGCGGCCAAGCTCGACCTGATGCCGATCACCGATGTAGTTTCCATCCAGGCGCCCAACCGCTTTGTGCGGCCCATCTATGCCGGCAACGCGCTTCAAACGGTGGTGTCCGACCAGAAGCAGAACCTTTTGACGCTGCGCGCTTCCGCATTCCGTCCAACCGGGCTCGGGGACGCCGCCCCGATCGAGCCGCTGCCACACGCGCCGGTGGCTTCGGTGGCGCGGATCATTGCGGCGCACCGGACCGAAAGCGACTCACCGGATCTGTCCACGGCACAGATCGTGGTGGGCGGCGGCGTGTCGGTGGGTTCGGCCGAAGGCTTCAAGCTGATCGAGCAGCTCGCCAAAACGCTGGGCGCTGCCGTGGGCGCGACCCGCGCGGCCGTCGATGCCGGCTACGCACCCAATGACTGGCAGGTGGGTCAAACTGGCAAGATCATCGCGCCGGACCTTTATATTGCTGTCGGCATTTCGGGGGCCTTGCAGCACCTGGCTGGGATTCAGGGCGCCAAGCGCATCATCGCCATCAACAGCGATCCCGAAGCGCCCTTGAGCAAAATGGCCGATGCGGTGCTGGTGGGCGATCTCTTCACCATCGTGCCCGCGCTCATCGCCGAACTCGACCGTCTCGGCGTCCAGCGCTGACGGTTGCAAATCCCATCCCGGCTTCTATAAAGGCCGCGCCTCCCAACGGAACCCAGCCCCGCAATGTTCGAGACCCTTTCCAAGGCCCCTGGCGACAAGATTTTGGCGCTGATGGGCGAGTATGCCGCCGATCCGCGCACTGACAAGATCGACCTCGGCGTCGGCGTCTACAAGGATGAAACCGGTACCACCCCGATCATGTCGGCGGTGCGCAAAGCCGAAGAGCGCATTCTGGAGGCAGGCACCACCAAGACCTATCTCGGCATTGCCGGCAACAAGGGCTTTGGCGCCGCGGTGCTGGACCTGGCGTTGGGTGATGCGGTGGAACGCTCGCGCGTGCGAATCGCGCAGGCTCCCGGCGGCACCGGCTCGCTTTGGGTCTTGATGCAGCTGATCAACCGGGCCCGTCCTGGTGCCACGGTGTGGGTCTCGGACCCGACCTGGCCCAACCACAACCCCATTGCCGAAAATGCCGGGCTGACGGTCAAGAAGTACCCTTATTTCGATACGCAGACGCGCGGCGTGAAGTTCGATGCCATGCTGGCCACGCTTGATGGGCTGGGGCCGCAGGATATCGTGCTGCTGCATGGCTGCTGCCACAATCCGACCGGCGCCAACCTTTCCAACGAGCAGTGGGACGCCGTGGCCGCGAGCCTTGCCCGCACTGGCGCATTGCCCTTTATCGATCTCGCCTATCTCGGCTTTGGCGATGGCCTTGCTGAAGACGCCTATGGCACCCGCAAGGTGCTGGCAGCAGTGCCCGAGGCCCTCGTCGCATTTTCGGGCTCCAAGAACTTTGGCCTTTACCGCGAGCGCATCGGCGCGGCGATCCTTGTGGCCCGTGATGCCGCACACGCCGATATCGCCAATTCCCAGCTGCTCAACATCATCCGTGGCGCTTATTCCCAGCCACCCGATCATGGCGCCGAGATCATCCGCACCATTCTCGAGGATGCGCAACTGCGCGCGGAATGGGAAACCGAGCTCAATGAAATGCGCGCTCGCATGATCCGGCTGCGCGAGAAGCTGGCCGACGCCATCCGCCAGAAGAGCAATTCGGAAGACTTCGATTTCATCGCCCGCCACCGCGGCATGTTTTCGCTGCTCGGGCTCGATAATGCGACCGTCGAGCATGTAAAAGCGGCCCGCGGTGTCTATATGATAGGGGACAGCCGCATCAATGTCGCCGGCATCCCCGAGGACCGCGTTGGCGATCTGGCCGACGCCCTGCTTGCGGGAACGAAATAAAGCGGCGCCCGTCACCCTGACGCGCCGGCAACCCAGACTCTAGGAGGAAACGATGAAGTTTTTCGTCGACACCGCGGACATCAATGACATCCGTGAACTGCATGAAGCCGGCCTGGTTGACGGCGTGACCACCAATCCCTCGCTGATTGCCAAGTCCGGCCGCGACTTCAAGGAAGTGATCAAGGAAATCGCTGCGATCACCCCCGGCCCGGTTTCGGCTGAAGTGGCTTCGCTCGAATATGAGGGCATGGTTGCCGAAGGCGAGCACCTTGCCAAGATCGCGCAGAACATCGTGGTCAAGCTGCCGCTGACGCTCAATGGCCTCAAGGCCACCAAGCACTTCGCGGAAAAGGGCATCAAGACCAATGTGACCCTGTGCTTTTCGGCCAACCAGGCCCTGCTCGCAGCCAAGGCCGGCGCGACCTATATCTCGCCCTTCCTCGGGCGCCTCGATGACCTCAATCTCGATGGCGTCGAGCTGATCGAGAATATCCGCACGATCTACGACAACTACCAGTTCGACACCCAGATCCTGGCCGCTTCGATCCGTACGCCCAATCACGTGACCCAGGTCGCGCTAATCGGTGCTGACGTCGCGACGATCCCGCCTGCCGTGATCCGCAAGCTGGCCGATCACCCGCTGACCAAGTCGGGCATCGACAGCTTCCTTAAGGATTGGGCCGGCACCGGCCAGTCGATCCTCTAGTTGCGCTTGGGCTCCGGATCATCCGGGGCCCGCTTCTTGTTCGAGACAATTGCCGCGGTCGGCTCATGGGCCGGCCGCAGCCATAGGGCAGGTGCGGCGCCTGCCTCATCCGTGAAAGCCTGACATGGCCGATACCGAACTTGCTGCCGCGGTGAAATCCGCCCTCGCTGCCGTAGAAATCCCCGGCGGGGACACGCTGGCGGGTTATGCCGGCCTTTCGGAAATCATCGTGACGCCCAGCGCCGTAGCTTTTGCCATTGCGGTGCAACCGGGCATGGAAGCGGCCTTCGGGCCAGTGCGCGAGGCGGCCCAGCGCGCCGCGCAGTCGGTGGCGCCGACGCGCAAGATCATGGTTTCGCTGACATCGGACAAGGCGCCAGCCACAGGGCAAGCCGCGGCACAGGGACGACCCGGTCCTGCACCAAAACAGGCTGTGCCTGGCGTCAAACGCATCATCGCCGTCGGTTCGGGCAAGGGCGGGGTCGGCAAATCCACGACAGCGGTCAACCTGGCGCTGGCCTTGCAGGCGGACGGGCTGCGGGTCGGCATCCTCGACGCCGATCTTTATGGCCCCTCCATTCCCAAGCTGCTCCATCTCGAGGGCAAGCCGGCGGTGCGCGAGGACGGGATTTTCTCGCCCCATGATGCCTTCGGGCTCAAGGCCATGTCGATCGGCTCCATGCTCAATCCGGGCCAGGCGGTGGTCTGGCGCGGGCCGATGGCGACCTCGGCCTTGCGGCAATTGCTCCGCGAAACGGACTGGGGCGAGCTCGATATCCTCGTGGTCGACTTGCCGCCCGGGACGGGCGACATCCACATCTCGCTGTTCCAGCAGGCGGAAGTGGATGGCGTGGTGATCGTTTCGACGCCCCAGGATTTGGCGCTGATCGACGCGCGCAAGGCCATCGACATGCTGCGGCGGCTTAGTGTGCCGTTGCTGGGGCTGGTCGAGAATATGAGCTATTTCATCGCCCCCGATACCGGCAATCGGTACGACATCTTCGGCTCGGGCGGGGCGGAACAGGCAGCGGCGGAGCTTGAGATGCCGTTCCTAGGGGCAGTGCCGCTGGTGATGTCGATCCGCGAAGCCTCCGACCGTGGGGCACCGCCGGTCGTGGCTGATCCCAATGGTCCGGAGGCCGAAGCCTTCCGCGCCATTGCGCGCAGGATTCTTGCCGCTACGCCGTCGCTGCGCCACTAAACCGAGCGCATCCTTGACCTAGGTTGCGGCGCCGGGAACAAGTTGCCAGCTGGAACATTAAGCGAACACCGGAACGGAGTTCGACATGTCCACCACCAATCCCAAAGTTGCCGACGCACCCAATTCCAATCTGCAGAAGGACCCTGACGATTGGACCACGGGTGACGACCCGATGACCGGCGCGCAGGCGTCGTATCTGAAAACGCTGAGCGAGCAGGCCAGCGATCCCGATGCCTTCGCCGAGGATCTGAGCAAGGCCGAAGCCTCCAAGCGTATCGACTCGCTGCGCGAAAAGCTGGGGCTCTAGGCCAGCAGCGGGTCTTGGCCCAGTTCGGGTAGGCGAGCGCCAACCAACTCCTGGGTCAGGCGGTGCCGAGGGTGCTCGAAGATCGCCTGCGGCCCGCCTTCTTCGACGATCTTGCCGGCCTCCATCACCATCACCCGGTCCGCCATGGCGCGGACCATATCGAGGTCATGGCTGATCAGGAGATAGGTCAGCCCGAACTCGGCCTGCAGCCGGGCGAGGAGATTTAGCACTTCCCCCCGCACCGACACATCAAGCGCCGACACGGGTTCATCGAGAACCAGCAGCTTGGGGCGGGTGACGAGGGCGCGGGCAATGGCGAGGCGCTGCCGCTGCCCGCCCGAGAACTCATGCGGGTAGCGCTCGAGCATATCCGGCGACAGGCCCACGGCACTGACGGCTTCCTGCAGCCGCTCGCTGCGCCCCACTAGCCTCAGTTCGGGCCTCAGCCGCAATGGTTCGCCGACCGATTGCCCAATGGTGAGGTGGGGATCGAAACTTCCGAACGGATCCTGAAATACCAGCGAGATATCGGGGCGAAGGGACCGCGGCAGGTCACGCCCACGATACGGGCGCCCATCCAGCCGAACGACACCGGAACTGGCGCTATCAAGGCCGGCAATGATGCGGGCGAGGGTGGTCTTGCCGCAGCCGGATGGACCGACCAGCGCCAGGCATTCCCCCTGGCGCAGCGCGAACGAAACCTCACGCACAGCGCGGACAGGCTTTGCCGCCCATGGCCAGACGGCATTGTGGCGGTATTCGCGGCTGACACGCTCGACCTCGAGCAGTGTTTCGCCCAAGGGCGGCCGCATCGGGGCCGCCACATCAAGCCGGGAGGCTGCGACGAGGCGGCGGGTATAGTCCTGTTGCGGGTGCCCGAAGACCGCGGCGCTGGTGCCCTGTTCCACCACCACGCCGCGATGCATCACCATCACCCGCGAACACAGCGCCGCCACGGACTTGAGGTCATGGCTGATAAAGAGGAGCGCCATGTGCCTTCGCTCGCAGATCTGTGCGATGAGTTCGAGCACGCGCCGTTGGGTGACCAGGTCGAGCGCGGAAGTGGGCTCATCGGCAATCAGCAGGTCGGGTTCGCTCGCCAGGGCCATGGCGATCATGGCGCGTTGCCGTTGCCCGCCCGAGAGCTGGTGCGGGTAGCGGCTAGCATGCTCGGGCAGGAGGCCAACTTCAGCCAGCAACTGCGGCACGACCGTCGCTACGTCACGGCTGGCCTCGTTGAGGTCGACCGCTTCCCCGATCTGGCGCCCGATCCGCATCAGTGGGTTGAGGGCGGTCATCGGCTCCTGAAACACCATGCCGAAGCGCTTGCCACGCAACCGCGCCATCGGCCGCTCGGCGCTGGGGAGCGGGGCGCCCTCAAGGCGGATGGAGCCGGTGGCGGCAGCGCCCAGGGGCAGGAGACCGGCAAGCGCGAGCGCCGTCAGGGTCTTGCCCGAGCCGCTTTCCCCAATAATGCCGAAACGCTCCCCCCGCTCGAGCGCGAAGCTGACGGCGTCGACCACCTGTGTGGAGCCGAACGCTATCGACAGGCCCTGCACCTCAAGCAAGGCCATGCGCGGCTCCCTGTCGGCGCAGGCGCGGGTCCAGCGCATCGCGCAGGCCGTCGCCCGCGATATTGATGGAAATGACGATCGCCACGATCGAAAGGCCTGGCACGAGGGTCAGCCAGGGATGAATCAGGAAAAGGCTTTGAGCCTCGCGCAACATCAGGCCGAGACTGGTGGCCGGTGGCTGGGTGCCGAGCCCGACATAGGAAAGACCGGCTTCCGCGAGGATCCCCAGCGAGAGCTGGATGGTTGCCTGCACGATGAGGAGGCTCAAAATGTTGGGCAGCAGATGCCGCCAGGCCAGCGTGGCATTCCCCAGCCCGGCGAGGCGCCCTGCAGCAATGAAATCGAGGGTGGCAATGCTGAGCGCCCCGCCGCGCGCGACGCGGGCAAAGACCGGAATGTTGAACACCCCAATGGCAATGGTCGCGTTGATGGCGCCAGGGCCGAACAGGGCCGTGATCAGAATGGCGGTGATCACGGCGGGGAAGGCAAACACCACATCGCTGAGGCGCAGCACCAGCCACTCCACCGCGCCACCCCATGCGGCGGCGGCAAGGCCCAAGGGCACGCCGATGCCGGCGCCGATCAATACGGCCATGGCGGCAACCACAAAGCTGGTCAGCGTCCCCGCCATCACCAGCGAAACCATGTCGCGGCCGAGCTGATCGGTGCCCAGCCAATGCTCGGGCGAGGGCCCAAGAAATCGGCGGCCGATGTCGATTTCGGCAATGGGGTAGGGGGTCCACCAGATGGAGATGAGCGCGGCAAGGGCAAAGAGGAGCGTGCCAGCAGCCCCGATGCGAAAGCTGCGATTGGCAAGGACGCGCGCGATCATGTGGCGACACCCCGTTCGCGCAGGCGCGGATCGACGAGACCATAGGCCAGATCGACGAGGAACATGCTGAGGCTGACCGTCACCACCAGCACCATGACGGCGCCACGCACGAGGATGAGGTCACGCTCGGAAATGGCGGTGAAGATCAGGCGGCCGAGGCCCGGCAGGTAGAAGACGTTCTCGACAATGATCGCCCCGGCGATGAGGAAGGCAAATTGCAGCCCGAGAATGGTCAGCACTGGCAAAAGGGCGTTGCGTACGCCATGGCGCCACACCGCTTCCCCCATGGTCATGCCCTTGGCGCGGGCGGTGCGGATGAAATCCTGCTCCTGGATATCGACCAGGGCGGTGCGCATCACCCGGGCCAGAATGGCGGCCTGCGGCAGAGCCAGCGCCAGGCTCGGCAGCACCAGCGAGCGCAGTGCGCCCAGCGGGTTTTCGCTCCAGGGCGTGAAGCCTCCAGGCGGGAGCCAGCGCAAGGTCACCGCGAAAAGGAGGGTCAGCAACATGCCGAACCAGAAATTGGGAATGGCGACGCCCAGCTGCGCCAGCACCATCAGCGCCGAATCGAGTGCCTTGCCCCGGTGCCGGGCAGCAAGAATGCCGAGCGGCAGCCCGATGGCGACCGAGATGATCATCGCTGCAATGGTCAGCGGCAGGGTGACGGCAAGGCGCCCCGCGATCAGCGACGCAACGGGGGCCTGCTGCGTATAGGAGACCCCCAGATTGCCGTGCAGCATCCCCCAGAGCCACTGCCCGAAGCGCTCCAGCGGTGGCGCTTCGAGGCCCAGCTGCAGGCGCAGATTGGCGACCGCTTCGGGGCTGGCGGTAATGCCAAGGAGGAAGCGCGCGGGATCACCGGGCAGCAGGTCGAGCAGGAAAAAGATCGCTGCCGCTGCCAGCAGCAGCGTTAGCGCAAAGCCGGCAAGGCGGCGCACCAGAAAAGCGATCATGCCGCGGCCGCCCCGGACGACTTAGTCCACCCAGTGGATATCCCGGAGCACCACGCCCTCGATCGGCGAATTCGGCCACATGCCTTCGAGCTTGGCGTTCCACACCCCGGTCTTGGCCAGCTCGAACAAGTAGCCATTGACCGCATCATTGGCGAGAATGGTTTGTGCCTCGATGGCCAGGACCTTGCGTTCCGCCTCGTCGGTCGTGGCATTGAGCTTCTCGATCAGCGCCTGGAACTGGGGATTGTCGTAGCCGAAATAGTAGTTGGGATCGGCATAGATGCCAATGTCGAACGGCTCCACATGGGCGATGATGGAGAGATCAAAGTCCTTGTTGGTCAGCACATCTTCGAGCCACTGCGCCCATTCGAGGTTGATGAGTTCGAGCTTGATGCCGACCTCGGCAAACTGGCTGGCGAGGATCTGCCCGCTGACCTTGGCATAGTTCACCGGGGGCAGCTTGAGCGTGGCGCTGAACCCATCGGGATAACCCGCCTCGGCGAGGAGGGCGCGCGCCTTTTCGGGGTCATAGGGATAGGTATTGGTCAGATCGACATAATAGGGATTGTGCGGGGCGAAATGGCTGCCGATCGCCACGCCATAGCCATAGGTCGCCCCTTCGATGATGGCGGCACGGTCAATGGCATGCGCCATGGCCTGGCGCACTTTGAGCTCGTTGAAGGGAGCCTTGGCATTGTTGGTGGAGAGGATGGCCTCGCCCTCGGTCGTGCCCACCAGCACCTTGAACTGCGGATTGCCCTCAAAGATCGGCAGCGCTTCGGCGGCGAAATTGTTGGTTCCGTCGACGTCGCCCGCAAGGAGCGCATTGGTCATGGTTGCGGTGTCGCTGATAAACACGAAAGTTGCGCGGGTTATCGCCGGCAGCTCACCCCAATAGGGGCCATATTGCTCGAGCACGACGCGGCTGCCCTTGTCCCACTGCACAAAGCTAAAGGGGCCGGTGCCGATGGGGGCAGTGGCATTATTCTCGGCGCTTTCGGGCGCAACGATGATGGCATCCCCGCGCCCGAGATTGAACAGGAACATCCCGTCGGGGCGGCTGAGGGTAAAGGTGATGGTTTGGGGATCCTGGACCACAACGCTGGCGATGGGGGAGAACAGTGCCTTCTGGGCATTGGTGCTCTCTGGCGCCAGCAGCCGGTCAAAGGTGTATTTGACGTCATCGGCATCAAAGCTGGTGCCGTCATGGAAGGTGACGTCAGGCTGGAGGGTGAAGGTATAGGTCAGCCCGTCATCGCTGATCGTCCAGCTGCTGGCGAGGGAGGGCTGCACCGCGCCGGTCTGGTCGATCTGCGTCAGGCCCTCAAAGACGTTCTGATAGCCGATGTTGTCGATGGCTTCGGCAGCCCCTGCCGTAGGATCAAGGGTTGGTGGCTCTAGGGCGACGCCGATCCGGACTTGCGTCGAGGCAGCAAGCGCAAGGCTCGACCAGCTCATGCCAAGCATTGCCGCCATGCCCAGAATTTGTAGTCCCTTGCCCATGCTTTCGCTCCCCGTTGCGGCTCGGCCGCCTTGCATTCTTTTCTATAAGGCACTGCGCCCGGCATGGCACCTAGGCAAAGGATGAAGATTTGCTGGTGTGACCCCAGTGCATGGCATTGATCATCCACTGCCGGAGCGGTGCCGCGGCCCGCTTACTTCTCGCCGGCTTCGGCCAGGGGCGCATCGACGAGGTCGGGGGGAATGCGCAGTGTGAACAGCAGCCCGTGCTCGCCAGCTGGGTCCACGGCCAGTGAGAAGGCGTTGACCGACAGCAGCGAGCGGGTGAGGGCGAGCCCGACGCTCGAGCGCACCGGCGCCACGGCCTTGCCGTCCCGGCCCACGCCATCGCGGAACACCACGAAACGTTCAGCCATGTCGACTGCTGTGTTGGAGCTATCGCGCACATGGATGGCGATGCTGCCATCGTCCTCCCTATTGGAGGAGATGATGACGGCGCCACCCGCCGGGGTTTGATCAATAGCGCTGGCGAGCAGGTTCAGCACCGCTTGCGCCAGCGATGCCCGATCGGCCGTGACCTTGGGCAGGAATTCGGAAATCGCGTTGCGCACGATCACCCGCGAGATGCCGGCCTGGTGGCGGATGCGCAGCACGCAGCTTTCGAGCAGTCCGGTCAGATCAATGCTGGCGCGTTGGGGCAGGTAGCGCCCATCGCGCAGGCGGGTGAAATCATCGAGTTCATCCACCAGCGCGGCGATCTCGTTGCCGGCAGTGACGATATCCTGCGCATAAGTCTCGTGGCGCTCGGTGCCGAGCCGACCAAAGGCCTCCGAACGCAGCAGATCGGAAAAACCGATGATCGTGTTGAGGGGGCGGCGAATCCCCCGGCTGATCCGAGCCAGCAACGCTGGATCGATATCGCTTGGCGCTCCGAGGCGCGGCTGGCTGGTTTCGCGCTGGTGCACAAAGCCGAAATAACCGGTGACGACGCCCGCCTGGCCCTGCGCAAACAGCATCAATTCGGCACCCGCGGAGGCGGCGCGCAGCGACAGGCAGGGACGGGCCGATTCGGCAAAGCGCGCTGGCCGCTCGAGGAACGACTGCAGATCCGGGGTGTCGGCGCGGGCGACAAAGCTCGTCAGCGGCCGCCCTTGCAGCGACGCGCCTTCCTGGCCCAGCAGCGCGGCGGCGCGTGGGGACACGACGCTCAGCACGCCCGCGCGATTGGTTTCGAAGAACCCGTCCCCACGCAAGCTGGCAAAGGTTTCCGCGAAGGCGCGCACCGCCGCTTCATGGCCGGTGCGAACTTCGGTGGCGCTCGCCGACAGCATGAGGGCCGGGCGACCCTGCCAGGAAATGGACTGCAAGCGTGCGGTCACCGGCACCAGCGTGCCATCACGCTGCACCAGATGGTTGACCGGCCCCGCTTCGTGACCTTCCGGTCCGGCCGCCGGGAACACCGAGGCCAGGCCGGCGGCGCGCAGGTTCTCCACCGAATCATAGCCGACCATCTCGGTGATGGCACGGTTGGCGAACAGCACTTGCTGATCACGGAACACGAGGATGCCGAGCGGCAGCCGGTTCAGCACCAGCGTTTCGCCACCCAGATTGATCAGTGCACCCGAACTGCTCGGTGGTTGGGCAACAGCGCGCTGCGCCTGACCCGAGGTCTCACCCATGCGGTCGTTCAGAATGCGCGAGAGCTCATCGAAGTTGTAGCGCGAAACGCGTTCCACCGCCTCAGGATCGGGGGCGCCCGGCGGCAGGATTTCCGGGCCATCCTCAGTCGCGGCATCGGATTGGGGCTCGGGAGTGTCATCGCCGTCGAATTCGGCAAGCTCGTCCTCGGCTGTGGACGCTAGCAACTGCTCCTGCGCGTTGTCCTCGTCCTCATCCACTTTCGGCTCGGGCTCATCGATAAAGGCGGCTGTTGGTTGCTCCATCGGCGCCGCCGATGCTTCGACCTCAATCGTCGCGGGGGTGTCCTGCTGATCTTCGGCCGCAGGGGCAGAAGCGGCAGCGACAAAGCCTGTGCCTGTCACCAGCCAGAGTTGTGGTGCAGCGCCGGTGACAACCGGGTCGCTTTGCAGCGGATCATCCGAATCGGTGAGCGGCGAGAACAAATCGGCGTCCGCACTCAACCGGTCGACCAGCGCCGATAGCCGGGTGCCCACGCCTGGCGCTTCTTCGACAGGCGGCTCGGCGGCGTCTGATGGCGTTACCTCTGGTTCGTGCTCGAACTCGGAAACCGCTTCCGAGGTCTCGGCGGCGCTGTCCTCGTCCTCGGCCTCATAGCCGCTCGGAGCGGCAGCATCGCTTTCGGTCGCCCGCCAGTTGTCGAGCTCGCGCTGATAGGCCGCATCATTGGCCTCGATCGCCGCGGCAATCGGGGCAAGCTCACCCACCTGGGGATCTGGTTCGACCGTTTCCTCGTCTTCATCAACCAATGCGACAGGCCGGAAGGGCGCCGTTTCCAGGACCACGCCGGGGGGCGGCAGCGGCAACCATGGCCGCGGTGGCAAGACAGGCCCTTGCGACTCAGCTGCGGGCAGTTGGGGCTCTTGAGCCTCTACCAGCGCAGCTTCCAGCTCGGGCGCCACAACTGAAAGCTCGAGCGACTCGGTGACCGGATCTGGCGAGGTCCCGGATTCTATCGTCGTCGGCGGAGCAGCCGGCTCACTCGTCACGGCCATAGCCGAGGGTGCGGCCAGCGAATCGGCAGGGGCCAGGGCGGGTGCCGGACCGGTCGCCAACAAGATCTCGGCGTCGATGGCGTCAACTGCCACGATCAGCAGCATCGCTGCGCCCGCGCCGTCGAGCAGCGGCGTTGTGGCGCAGGTCGCCGAGATCGGCTTTTCCCCAGCCAAGAACTGGATCCGCGCAAGACTGCTTCGACCGGTGGAGCCGAGTCGGATATTACGAGCTATCTGGCCCTTGATCGGTACTGGGGTGGGGCCGCGCTTGAGGCCGCTTTTCTTGAGCTTGGCCCCAAACAGCGTTGCTGCCCGATTGTGCCAGATCAAGTGCAACCCGTCGGCGGACCATAGCCAGGCCGGGCGGGGATCCTCGGCGTGTTGCAACACGCGGGCACCAGCTGGCGATGTGATCCAGTCGTCATCCATCGATAACCGCTACCCGTTGCATCTGTGCCATTTCGGTACAGTTCATTCTTGTTCGTTAAGTGTTCTTCAATATAGCGCCCCTCGCACCCGGTCCATAGCCGTGGGGCCGAGACCCCCCAACAAACTTGGGCATGGTTAAGAGGAGCGGTGCAGAGGGGAAAGCTGCAAAAGAGCGCTTGTCATCAGCGACAAGTCGACCTATGTATCGCGCGCTTTCGGGACTCGCTTGGCGATGTACCCGGACAGGCCCATTGCCGCCTTAGCTCAGTTGGTTAGAGCGCTAGATTGTGGATCTAGAGGTCCTCGGTTCGATCCCGAGAGGTGGTACCACTCCTTCACATCCCTGCTGCCGCATGTTGCGCCCGACAGATCAAGTCGGCGTCGAACTTGCCCGCTGCGGCGCCGCCGGGATCCCAAACACCTTCCCATTGCCACCGAAGAGGCGGAAATCCCGCAGCAATGGCCCGATTTGTGTGCCCGAATCTTAACCATCGGTATCTTGCGATATATCATTGCGCCGCCTCGTAGAGCGGCATAGCATCCCCATGATGCACGCACGGCCTCGGGCCTTCTGCCCCCGGCATGGCGCGCCCTTTTGCTTTGTCCAACATGTGCGCGATGTGGCCAAATGGGTATGCGGAACAAAACCTTCATCTCCGATCTTCTGCAGCAACACGACATCCAGGTGGGAGGGCAGCGACCCTTCGACGTCACCGTTTACGACGAAAAGCTGTTTGACCGGGTAATGCTGCAAGGCACGCTCGGCCTGGGCGAGGCTTATATGGAGGGGTGGTGGGACGCTGCGGCGCTCGATCAGTTCATCTACCGACTGCTGGTGAACAACGTCAAAGCCAAGCTGCCGATCGACTTTGCCCTGATGTGGAGCATGGTAAAGGGCCGCATCCTCAACCTGCAGCGCCTGAAGGTGCAAGAAGTGGGGGAGCGGCATTATGACATCGGCAACGATCTTTACTCTGCCATGCTCGATCCACGCATGATCTATTCCTGCGGCTACTGGAAGAACGCCACCACTCTTGCTGAGGCGCAGGAAGCTAAGCTCGACCTCATCTGCCGCAAGGCAGGGCTGGAGCCGGGTATGCGCATTCTCGATATCGGCTCGGGCTGGGGCGGGTTCTTGAAGTTCGCCGCCGAGCGCTACGGTGTTGAGGGTGTTGGGGTAACCATCTCCAAGGAGCAGGCGAGTTGGGCCAATAGCCACACTGAGGGCTTGCCGGTCGAAACCCGGCTGATGGACTATATGGCGCTCGAGGGAAAGTTTGACCGCATCATCTCGATCGGCATGTTCGAGCATGTGGGCTACAAGAACTATCGCCCCTATATGGAAAAGGTGCGGCAGTTGCTCACCGATGATGGCCTGTTCGTGCTGCACACTATCGGCGGCAATCTCACCCAGTCGCATGGCGATCCATGGAGCGAAAAGTACATCTTTCCCAATGGCATGCTGCCGTCGCAAAAACAGATCAGTGAAGCCAGCGAGGGCCTCTTCATCATGGAAGACTGGCACAATTTCGGGGCGGATTACGACCGGACCCTGCTGGCCTGGTACGAAAACTTCGAGGCAGCCTGGCCCAGTCTCAAGGACAAGTATGGCGACCGCTTCTATCGGATGTGGCGCTATTACCTGTTGAGCTTCGCTGCCACATTCAGGGCGCGCTACACTCAACTCTGGCAGGTGGTTTACTCACCCAAGGGCGTGGTTGGCGGCTATTCCAGCGTCAGGTAGGCGGGGCAGGCTGGCCTCGCGAGTGAAACGACTTGAATTTTACTGGCTGGGCAAATTGTCCAGCTCGTTGATCCCGGCCAGCAGTTTGCGGATCGATTCGATCTGGATGGTGAGGTTCTTGATGCGGGTATTGGCGCGCTCGGCATTGCGTTCGAGCTCGGAGATGGACTGCTCGTCGGCGGCGGAGCGTTCACCGAACTCGCCCAGCTGTGACAAGGAAGTCGCCGCGACGGCGTAGTCGCGCTCGCGGCGCCGCGTCAGGCCATCGCGTTCATTGATCGCCGCTTGCAGTTCGCCTGCAACGGCGCGCCGCATCCGCTCGATGCGCGCACGGTCCTGCTCCTTGTCGCGCTCGGGCGAGCGGGTCTGGAACATGCTGAAAGGAACTTTCATGGGAGCGGATCGCCAAAGACATCTGGAGCCGAGGTGAGTCTAGCTGCGCGCAGGCCCATATAGCAAGGCGCAAAGGTCAGCGCGGCTCGGCTGGTGGCGCAGCACCCTGCCGGGGCAGCATGGTGCCGGGCAGGCTCAGCAACAATTGGGCATGGAAGCCCGCCGACCAGGCCAGTTGCATGATGGCGCCGGCGAGCGCCGCCGTGATGCCATGGAAAACGCCATGGTGGCTGGACCAGCGGCTGGCAAAAACCACAATCACCCCAGCCCAGGCCAACAGCGGCAGCGCCGCGAGCGGGGTGGCCGATGTGAATAGCGCCAGGCCAAGGGCGGGCAGCAGCAGAATGACCAGCCAGCGCCGCGCATTGGGCGGCTGGCGATGCATCAGCGCCGTACGCGCCCGGCCACGACCGAAATTGAAGTATTGCCGCCAAAGACGATCAAGGGAATCGCGGGGGAAATACTCGATGGTGAGTGGCGCGAGATAAAGGCGCCGCCCTGTGGTGGTGAGGCGCAGATCGAGTTCGGCGTCTTCGTTGTGGCTCAAGATTTCGTTGTAGCCGCCAACGGCGAGGAAATCGTCCAGCAGGAACAAGGCATGATGCCCATGCTCCACCCATTTGCCGCCCGAGATGCTGCGATGCGCGGCGCCGCCAGTGCCATAGATCGAGTTCTGCGCTTCGGCGATGGCGATCTGCAGGGGCGCTTGCCCTACCGCCTTCATGCTCACCACCACCGAATTGGCCTGGGTTTGCCGTTGAATGGCAACGAGCTGGCTCACATAATCACGCGGATAGGCGGCGTGGGCATCGATGCGCACTAGAAAGCGGCAGTCGTGCCCGAAGAGGCGAGCGGCGAGGTTGACGCCGGCACTTTGCAGCCGCCGGGCATTGCGGACCAGGTGTACTTGCGGCGCGGCTTGAGCGATCTGTCGAACAATGGCCTCGGTGTCGTCCGTGCTGCCACCATCGGCCACCACAATGGTCATTGCCGCGGCGAGAGGGTCAGCAAGGAGGGAGGCAAGCACATCGGCGATGTGCAGGGCTTCGTTCAGCGTAGGAACAACAACGAGGATGCTTTCTCGCAACAATGTGGATCCACTGCCCAAAATGATGCGCCTCGATCAGCCGTCGCTGCGCCTCCGGATGGGGTAAATGGAAGATTAACGGGCAACAAGAATCGCTCAATACGTACGGAAACCTCGCTAGGCCGGTGGATATCCGTGCTCATACGGAGGCTGCGCAGCGGATAACTTGCGGCGCGAGCGATGGTCGCTCCTGAGGGCAGGGACAAGCCGACTCGCTCCTGCCGGCAAGTCTCGTCTTGCCCCGGCGGGGCCTGCAGTAGTAGGACGGCGCGAACCAACACGCCGAGGATCACGTGAGCAGACGCGACTTTGATGCATCGATCATGCGCCGGCTGCGGCGGGTTGCCGGACGGCACGGGCTGACCATTCTGACGGCCGAAAAGCTCACCGCCAAAATGGGCAAGGGCGGCCATGCGCTGCGCGACGACGAGAGCTTCAACGTGGTCTACGGGCACGACCCGCTGCCGTTCACCGCGACCCTGGCCGATATCGAGGCCTATCTCGACAAGCTCGATGCCGGCGAAGAGTAAGTCTGGCTGACCTTGCTGGCAACCGGCCTATGCGCCCTCATCAGCGAATTTGCATTATTTATTCTGTAACATGAATCGAAGCACACTCCCTCCATTGGCTACTTTGGAGGCGCGTATGTTCACTCTAATAAACGCCGACGCAGAGGACGACGACGCGGAAATCACCGACCCCCAGGAAATTGCCGAGCTGTTTGCCGCTATTGCAGCCGTGGCCATCGAGGCCATCGGGGCAGGGCAAGCCCGCCAGCTCTTTGATGCAGTTGTCGAACAGGAGGGCCGAGATCCCAACTAGCTCTCCCACTTCCAGCCCTCACCACTGACCACGCCGCGCGATCGGGCGCTCAGGTAGCGATCGGCAAATGGTTCTGCTAAGGCGGGACCATCGCCAATCAGGGACTTTGTGCGCCATGTCTGACGCAGGCCTGCCACGGGTCAAGCCCACCATCTTGCCGCTCGGTGACGCGGCAGTGCTGGTGCGCTTTGCCACGAGCTTAAGCGAAAGCGCCAACAATGCTGCGGTAGCGCTGGCGCACCTGCTTGGGTCGCAGCCTGTGCCAGGGGTAGTCGAAATCACGCCCAATCTGGTGTCTGTGCTGGTGCGGTATGATCCCGCGCTCACCGACCCGGGGCAGCTGGCCGGTGAACTGCGGTTGCGGCTGGCCGGGTTGGACAATGCAGCGGAGTCAGGGGAGCAGCACAAGATCAAGGCGCGCTTCGGCGGCGCGGCTGGCCCCGACCTGCCAGAGGTGGCGGCGCTGCTCGGCATGGAGGCGGACGCCTTTGTGCAAGCCCATAACCGGGCACCACTGCGGGTGCTGGCGACCGGTTTCGCGCCGGGCTTTGTGTATTGTGGTTTTCACGGCTCCGAACTGGTGCTGCCGCGGCGCACGGCAGTGCGGCGCGCCGTGCCCGCCGGTAGTGTGCTGTTTGCGGCCGGGCAGACCGCCATTGCCGCCACGGAAATCCCGACGGGCTGGCACGTGATTGGCCGGACCGAGTTTCGCAATTTCGACCCCGCCGCCGCAGCGCCAACGCGGCTTGCGGCTGGCGACGCCGTTCAGTTCGAGGTGCAAGCGTGAGTGCGACCATTACGATTCTCCGGGCGGGGCCGCTCACGACCATTCAGGACGAGGGCCGCTCTGGCTTGCTGGCCAGCGGGATCAGTGCGTCGGGACCAATGGACACGGCCGGGTTTGCGTTGGCAGCGGACATGTTGGGCGTCCAAGCGCTTGGGGGCATCGAGTTCACCATGGCGGGGCTCGAACTGGCCGTAACTGCCGGCTCCTGCCGCATCGGCTTTGCCGGCGGTGCTTTTACGGTGCGCCACAACGGCGAACCGGTGAATTGGCCGGGAACGGTGTTGCTGCGGGTCGGCGATCGAGTGGCGATCACGCCCGGTGGTGCGGGGAACTATGGCTATCTTCGCTTCGATGGGGACCTGCAACTGCCGGCCGTGCTGGGTAGCCTGGCTACCAACAGCCGCGCGCAATTGGGGGGATTGGCCGGGCGGCCGCTGCAGGCCGGTGATCGCTTGGAGCTTGGAGTGGGCGCCAGCGGTGCACCGAGACTGCAGCGGTCAACGACGGTGCCCGCCGACAGCGCCTTTCGTGTGGTCTGGGGCATCCATGCCGACCTGTTCTCGCCCCAAACACGGCAGGCCTTTGTTGCGGGACGCTTCGAGGTGAGCCCACAAATGGACCGAATGGGCGTGCGCTTGCGCGATGCCGAGAGGGTTTTTGCCGGTGCGGGCGCGCTATCGCTGGTGTCTGACGCGATTGTTCCGGGCGATATCCAGATCCTGGGCGATGGCACGCCGATCGTGCTGATGCGCGATCATCAGCCCACGGGCGGCTATCCCCGCATTGCGACGGTGATCTCGGCAGATCTGGATCGGTTCGCGCAACAGCGCCCCGGAACCACAATTGCATTCCAACCAGTCACTGTCGAACATGCCCACCGTTTGCTGCGCGGAGAAACGCCATGATCTCGATTGATCTCAATGCCGATCTTGGCGAAGGCATGGGCGGTGATGATGCGCTGCTCGCGATCGTCTCGAGTGCTTCGATCGCCTGTGGCGGCCATGCGGGGGATGCGGCCACCATCCGCCATGTCCTGGAGCTGTGCAAGGCGCGGGGAATCAGGGCTGGGGCTCATCCCGGCTATGCTGATCCGGCGCGGTTTGGCCGCTTCCGGATGGATATTTCTGCCGAGGAACTGCTCGCACAGATCAGCACGCAGATGCAGCTGATCCGCTCCGTTGCCGAGGATGTGGGCGCTGAACTGGCCTATGTGAAACTGCATGGCGCACTGGCCAACCAGACCGCGGAAGACCTTGAGCTTGCAACGCAGGTGTTCGGGGCGATCAAAGCAACGGATCCTCAACTGGCAGTGCTGTCGCTCGACAACAGCCAACAGGTGCGGGCCGCCGAGGGGCTTGGTTTGCCCCTGATTCGGGAAGCCTATGCGGACCGTGCCTATACGCCTGCAGGGATGCTGGTGTCGCGCTCGGAGACCGGAGCGGTGATCCATGAGCCGGACGCCGTAATCACGCGTTGCCTGCGGCTGGCCCTGGCCGGCGAGATTGTCGCCATTGATGGAACAGTGCTGACCTCGTCGGCGCGCTCGATCTGCCTGCATGGCGACACGCCCGGGGCGGTGGAGCTGGGGCGGGCGGTGCGGCTGGCGCTGGAAGCCGCAGGGGTCACCATTGCCGCCCAGCTACCCGAACAACAGCCAGCCTAGGTCAGAAGTGGCCACTGTCGGGGATGTTAAGAATATGCCCGCAAGCCTTGCAGTGAACCGCATCGGGATCGTGCCGCTGCAGCCCGCATTGCGGACAGGGGAAATGCACCTTGTTGGGGCGAAAGATCGCCTGCGCCAGGCGCACGAACAATGAGATACCGACGAACATGATGACGATGGAAACGAGCTTTCCCGTCGTGCCGGGCAGGGTGATATCGCCAAAGCCCGTGGTCGTGATCGTGGTGACGGTGAAATAAAGCGCGTCCACATAGCCGGCGATCCCGCCGCCCCGGCCGGCAAACACGGTGTAAACAAAGCCGGTGACCACAAACAGGAACACCAGCAGGTTGATCACCGCCTGGATGGTTTCCTGATATTGGGCCAATCCCCGCTTGCGGAGCGGCCGCCAGAAGACGGTGCTGCGGGTCAAGGTCCACAGGCGCATGATGCGCAAAAAGCCAAGATTGAAGAACCAGGTGGGCGCCAGGAGCGTCAGCAGGATGAAGATGTCGATAATCACCGGCAATTGGCGCAGCCAGCGGGTAAAGTTGTTGGTGGCCAGCGCGCGGGCGATGATGTCCAGCCCCAGCAAGGCGGCGATGGAATAATCCAGCCACAGAAAGGCATCCTGATCCCGGATCAGGGGAGAGGCGATGAAAAACCCGATGATCGCGAGGTCCACCACCAGCACAAGATACTGAAAGCGAACCGCCGCTGGCGACTGACCGTGATACAAGACGCGCAGCGTCGAGCGCAGGCGTGTAAAGCCGCTCCGCTTGGAGGCTCGGTCGGGCTGATCCATGTCATCGTGACCTATCAAGGGAAACGGGTGGCGGTTGCCATAGTGAGCTGGTCAGGAATAGCGTTGTTCACGCCACGGGTCGCCGTGGTTGTGATAGCCGCGCGTTTCCCAAAAGCCAGGCTGGTCTGTGGCCGCAAATTCGATCCGGCGCAACCATTTGGCGCTTTTCCAGAAATAAAGATGGGGCACGACGAGGCGCATCGGGCCACCATGCTCGGCGGTCAGCGGGGTGCCTTCCCAGCTATGGGCCAGAACCGCATCTTCCACCAGGAAATCGGCGACGGGCAAGTTGGTGGTGTAGCCGTCATTACTGAACAGGTGAACGAACTGCGCTTCGGGCTGCAACCCGACCTGCGCCGCCAACTCCTGAGTGGAAACGCCTTGCCAGTGGTTGTCGTAGCGCGACCAGGTGGTGACGCAATGGATGTCTGAAACTGGGTTCACCTGGGGCAGGGCCATGAAGCCGTTCCAATCCAGTGTGGTCAGCCGATCCACGAGCCCGGTGACGTCGAGCTTCCAGTTGGTCAGATTGATGGGAGGCTCGATCCCCAGATCAAGCACCGGCCAGTTCTTGACCAGGTGCTGGCCTGGAGGCAAGCGGCTATCCTCGGGGCGGCTGGTGCGGCCCGTGATGAAGCGACCCTCGGCGGCCCATTTCGCCTTGGTGCGGGTCAGTTTGCTGTCTTGTGTCAGATCGTCTGCCATCGCGCGCTCCGCTTCTGGGTAAGCGAACGCGCCGGGGTGCACCGAAGTTTCGGCGTCAGTTCATCCGCAGGTTTTGTTGTACCACCGTCAGCATTTCCTGGGCAGAGGCGAACTCCACCGCAACCCCGTTCTGGAAATGGCGCACGACGCGAGCGCGCATGCGGCCCAGCGTAATCGGCGTGCCCAAGGCGGGGCGCACATCCAGCTCCACCGCGGCGCCCGAGAGTGAGATGTCGATGATCTTGCAGTTGTAGCGTCGGCCATCATCCAGCACGACGCTGGAATGGCGGATATCGGGCACCACACGTTCGTGGCGGCGATCTTCAGGCAGGTTCAGCAGTTCCTTGTTGGCGAGCCAGGTCAGCTGGGCCGCCATCTTGTCGCGCTTGCGCGGCGAGGCGGCGATGTTCATGCAGAACCCACCATCGATCTGGGCGAGAATGGTGCCTTCGATGCGACCAACAAGGTCCACATACGCAATGACCTTTTCCCCCACAACGCCACTGATGGGCGCGACGACCACCGCGTCGCCGGGCGACATCTCAAGGATCTGGCAGGGGAACTCGCGGCGGTCCGCCAGCATATAGCGGCCAAGGACGGAAACCTTGACGCGCTGGAATTGAATGGGCTCGGCACGCGTGCGGGCCGGGGCGATGAAGCGCGGAGAAGGTATTGCGTCGCTGAGCATGCGCCAGACCGATGGTGAGCGTTATCCACGCAAACCTATCGAGCTTTGGTTAAACAGTTGTAAGAATTTGGGCGCCAAAGATGCGCAGATCGGCGTGTTTCTGCAGGTTCTGCGGCAAGGCCTTACTTACCACGACCGCCGTCGATCACCGCCAGATGGGCGTAGCGGCGGGCGGAGCGGCCATAAACGGTGGCGGGCATTGGCGCCGAGGCGGAATAGCTGCGCTCGCCCACCACCTGCACTGATACGTCCCTGACGGTTTCCTCCAGCGCCACATCATCGGGCCAGATCAACCGCAGGCCGGAAATGCGCTGCTCGATGATCGGCTGCACGCCCAGCCAATAGGGCTCATTGACGGCCGTCATCGCGCCCAAGAGGCGGGTATGGGTGGAGCCATTGTGCCGCAACGGCATCAGGATAGTTTCAAAGCTGGCCTTGGTGTGGATTGCCGTGGTGCCGCTGAAGGTTACCAGCGCCACCGCATGGTCTTCGGTCACCGCACGCAGGAGGGTATCGAGCGCATCCTGATCGCGTTCATGCCAGAGGGCGGAAAAGGAGCGGCCCTTGAGTTCGCGGCAATAGCTGTTGCACAGATGGGAACCAGCAAGGCGGAACGAGAATTTGTCGTTCTCGTCCAGTTCAAGGATGAAGGTGTTGCCCAGGGCATCGCGAATGCGGGCCGGGTCAATATCCTTGCGGTCTGGAGCGCTGCGGGAACCCCGCAGCTTGTTCCAATAATCATAGAGCGTTTTGGTGCTCGTTTTTTGCATGGTCGACCCAGTTGCGGAATGGGCGCGCATTCCCCCCATGGAACGCTTTCGCCGCATCTCAACCATGGCAAAATGGCCCGACAATTGCGCCATTAATCAAAGCTTAAGGTTAACGCGCCCACCCGATTGTGGATAAAGAAGCGCAAACGGGCAGTGCGCCTGAGAGTCGGAGAGATCACATGGCCGAACAAGGCCCCCCAGCCGGTGAGGCCGGTGCTGCCGGGCGCGAACCGGTTTTCTTGCTGCCAGGTTCGGTGACGGCGCTCTGTGGCGTGCTGGTCGCCATTCACCTGGCGTCAACCTTGATCCTTAACCCCGACGGGTGGAATCAGCTGATCTTCTGGGGTGGGTTTCTGCCGCTGCGAATCGTTGCCGCCTTTGATGACCCCAGCCTCGGTGTGCCGCTGCTCTGGACCCCGCTGACCCATGCATTCCTGCATGGCAGCTGGGACCATTTGCTGGTCAACGTGGCCTGGCTCGCGATCTTCGGCACCCCGGTCGCGCGCCGCTATGGCGCCGTGCCGATGCTGCTGATCTTTTGCGTGTCCTCGATCGCCGGTGCGGCGGCCTTTGCCGCCACCACGCTGTGGAACGGGGCTTACCTCATCGGGGCTTCGGGTGGCGTGGCGGGGCTCACCGGCGCGGCAGTGCGATTCTTTTTCCAGCCAGTGCTGGTGGGGGTGGACCCCGAAACCGGCGAGCAGGTGATTCTCGGGCGCCGGCTGGCGAGCCTGCCCGAGCTGTTCCGCGACAAGCGGGCCCGGATGTTCGTGCTGATCTGGGTGGTGCTCAATGCGGCGGTGCCGCTCCTGCCCATGCTGACCGGCACCAATGTGGGCATTGCCTGGCAGGCCCATCTGGGTGGCTTTTTTGCGGGTCTGTTGATGGTCGGTTTGTTTGAGCGGCGGCCTTAGCCGTAGACTTCGTCGGGATTAAAGAGGCGCGGCGAGCCGTCGTCTTCAAGCATCAGCTCGCCTTCGTTGAGCACGACGCGCCGGTAAAAGCAGCTCTGGCGGCCGGTATGGCAGGCAGCGCCGCGGCCGGTCTGCTCAACGGTAAGGGCGATGGCGTCCTGGTCGCAATCGAGTCGCAGCTCGGTGACCTGCTGCAGCTCGCCCGAGGTTTCGCCCTTTTTCCAAAGCGCGTTGCGCGAGCGCGACCAGTAATGGGCGATGCCGGTTTCCAACGTTAGCCGCAGGGCTTCCTTGTTCATATGGGCCAGCATCAGCACGGCATTGCTGCCCGCTTCCACGGTGACAACGGTGATGAGGCCATTGGCATCGAACCGGGGAGCAAAGGCGGTGCCTTCCTCCAGTTCGGCAGGGGACAGGCTCGCGGGATCGGCAAAGGTAATGTTCATGGGGCTGGTTTATCCTGCACCTGGCGGCTTTGCCAACCGGTCAGCTTCGCGTTACCATCGCAAAAAACCGGTCACGCTCCACCCGGTCCTCGGCAAACACGCCGGTGAAGCGATGAGTGACCGTGGTGACATCATGGGCCCGCACGCCGCGCATGGACATGCACATATGCTCGGCCTCGAGCATCACGGCGGCTCCGCGGGGCGTAAGGCTGGCTGTGACGGCGTCGATGATCTGCGCCGTCATCGCTTCCTGGGTCTGCAGCCGGCGCGCGAACACATCAACCAGGCGAGCCAGCTTGGAAAGTCCAACCACCCCGTCAACGGGCAGATAGGCGATATGGGCCTTGCCGACAAAGGGCACCATGTGGTGCTCGCAATGGGAGTGGAACGGGATATCGCGCAGAAGGACTATGTCGTCATAGCCGCTGATGTCGCGGAAAGTGGTCGAGAGGATCTCTGCCGCGTCCTGTTCGTAGCCGGAGTAGAACTCGCGATAGGCCTTGGCCACGCGGCTAGGCGTTTCCAGCAGGCCTTCGCGGTTGGGGTCATCTCCAGCCCAGGCGATCAGCGTGCGCACGGCCGCTTCCGCTTCCTCCTGGGTGGGACGGCGCACTGGCGCCGGAAAGGGGGCAACGGGAACAGCGGTTTTCGATAGAGCGTCCATGGCGGCTCCGGTAGCGGCCGGCAAGCAGGCGGGCTGAGCGGGAAAGTGACCGGTTCAGATGAAACCGCGCCTGTTACAAGGCATGCGCGCTCCTATATAGAGGGAGTGGCGGGCTCTCACAAGAAACAGAATTTCGTGGTTGATGGAACTTAGCGATCTCTATTCCGAGCGTATTCTCGATCTGGCGGCCAATGCTGTCCAGCCGGGGCGCCTCGCGCAGCCCCATGCTTCGGCGCGCAAGGTCAGCCGCGTCTGCGGTTCGCTGATCGAAGTGGATATCGAGGTGACGGACGGGGTGATCACCGGCTATGGCCATCATCTCTCCGCCTGCGCCCTCGGGCAGACCTCTGCGGCGGTGGTGGCGCGCGAAATCGTGGGCACAGATGTCAGTGCGTTTCGTGAGTTGCGGGCGCAGATGTACGCGATGCTGCAGGCTGAAGGGACGGGTCCCGCCGGCAAGTGGAGCGATCTGGGCTATCTGCTGCCCGTGCGTGACTACAAGGCGCGGCACGCTTCGACCCTTCTGGTGTTCGACGCCGTGGCGGAAGCGCTCGACACCATCGAAGGCAAGACCGAGCCCCGATGAAGCCGTCCGCCCAAGCGTTCTGGCGCGCCATCGATCTCCCGTTCAAGCTCGTGGCGGTGTTGCTGATCACGATCTATCGCTACACGCTCTCAGCCTTTGTGGGGCGAACCTGCCGGCATTTGCCGAGCTGCTCGGAATATACCGGCGAGGCGATCTGGCGTTTCGGTTTCTGGCCCGGCGGCTGGATGGGGCTGGCGCGCTGGAGCCGGTGCCGGCCCGGGGGCACCCACGGCTATGATCCGGTGCCCGAAACCCTGCCGAGCAGCGGTCGCTGGTGGCAACCCTGGCGCTATGGCCGATGGCGCTAGGACCTGGAAGCTGCGGCAGCACCGAGTTTTTGGTGTGCTCAGGTGGCAATAAACGTAAAGCGTGCTAGATAGGCCCGCCTTGCCGCGAACAGCGCGGCATGAACCCATTTCTGGAGAGAAACAATGACGATCAAGGTGACGTTCCCCGATGGTGCAGCTCGCGATTATGCGCGCGGCACCACCGGCACCGAGATCGTCGAGGGTATCTCCAAGAGCCTCGCGAAAAAGACGGTGGCGATGCGCTGGAACGGCGTGTTGAGCGATCTCAGCGATCCGCTTGAAGCGGATGGCCGCATCGAGTTCGTGACGCGGGACAGCGGCTCCAAGGATGTGCTGGAGCTGATCCGGCACGACGCCGCCCACGTCCTGGCCGAAGCCGTGCAGGAATTGTGGCCCGACACGCAGGTGACGATCGGTCCGGTGATCGAGAACGGCTTTTACTACGACTTCAAGCGCGACGAGCCGTTCAGCGAGGAAGACTTTCCCGCCATTGAAAAGAAGATGGCCGAAATCATCGAGCGCGGTGCTGCCTTTACGAAGGAAATCTGGACGCGCGACCAGGCCAAGGCGTTCTTCAATGCGCGCGGCGAGAACTTCAAGGTCGAGCTGGTGGATGCCATTCCCGCTGACCAGACGCTCAAGATGTACAAGCAGGGCCAATGGATCGACCTTTGCCGTGGCCCGCATATGCGCTCGACCAAGGATGTCGGCAACGCCTTCAAGCTGACCAAGGTGGCCGGCGCTTATTGGCGAGGCGACAGCAATAACCCGGTGCTCAGCCGCATTTACGGCACGGCCTTTGCCACCAAGGATGAGCTGGAAGCCTATCTCCACATGATGGAGGAGGCCGAAAAGCGCGACCACCGCAAGATCGGTCAGGAAATGGACCTCTACCATTTCCAGCCCGAAGCGCAGGGTTCGGTGTTCTGGCATCCGCGCGGCTATGTGCTCTACAACCAGATGGAAGCCTATATCCGCCGGCGCCTTAATTCCTCGGGCTATGTGGAGGTGAAGACCCCGCAGCTGATGAGCTCGAAGTTTTGGGAAATGTCGGGCCACTGGGGCAAGTACCGCGAGAACATGTTCGTGGTGCCCGATGAAGTGCCTGGCACTGAGGAAGAAGGTCCGGTGCTGTCGGGCAAGGGCGACCTCATGGCACTCAAGCCCATGAACTGCCCGGCCCACGTGCAGATCTTCAACCAGGGCATCAAGAGCTATCGCGATCTGCCGCTACGCATGGCCGAATTCGGCTGCTGTCACCGCAACGAGGCCCATGGTGCGCTGCATGGCTTGATGCGCGTTCGGCAGATGACGCAGGACGACGCGCATATCTTCTGCCGCGAAGACCAGATTCAGAGCGAAACCGAGCACTTCGTGCATCTGCTGTATTCCGTGTACGCCCATATGGGCTTCGACAATGTGGTGATCAAACTCGCCACGCGCCCCGAAAAGTTCGGCGGCACGATCGAGCGCTGGGATGCAGCGGAAAAGGCGCTGGGCGATGCGCTGCGCGCCACCGGCTATGATTTCGAGATCGCGGAAGGCGAGGGGGCATTTTATGCACCCAAGCTCGAGTTCCACCTCAAGGACGCCATTGGCCGCTCCTGGCAGGTCGGCACGCTGCAGCTCGATTATGTGCTGCCCGAGCGGCTGGGTGCCACCTACATCGCCGAGGACGGCTCGCGCCAATATGCGGTGATGCTGCACCGGGCGATCCTTGGTTCGCTCGAGCGCTTCATCGGCATGCTGATCGAGAACTATGCCGGCAAGATGCCGATGTGGCTGGCTCCGACCCAGGTCGTGGTCGCCACCATTGTTTCGGAAGCGGACGATTACGCCGAAAAGCTGGTGCGCCAGCTACGCGAAGCGGGCGTCCGGGCCGAACTTGATACCCGCAACGAAAAGATCAACTACAAGGTGCGCGAGCACTCCGTGGGCAAGGTGCCGCTCATGTTCGTGGTGGGCAAGCGCGAGGCCGAGGAGGGTACGGTCTCCGTGCGCCGACTCGGCACCGAAGGGCAAAAGGTCATGCCGGCCATGGATGCCATCGTGGCACTGATGGCAGAAGCGACCCCGCCCGATCTCCAGCAAAAGGCTGCCTGAACCGTGCCGCAACGTCCGTCCAACCGCGAGCTCAAGGCCCTGACCCATCTGGGCGAAGACAACATTCTTGGCCCCGATGACTTCAAGGACATCGGCGAGAAGGTGTTTGCTGGCATGGAAAAGAAGGGTTGGGTTGTTCCTGCCGAGGGGCACCCCAACCGCTTCAAGGCCACGATCAAGGGCCTGACGGTGCATGAAGGTGAAATCATCTTTGCCGGTCGGCTGAAGCGCTAAGCCGAGGAAGCGGGCATGGCCGATCCGATCCCCATCACCCGCTCCATCTCGATCGATCCCGGCGAGATCGAGGAAACCTTCGTGCGCGCCGCCGGGCCGGGCGGACAGAACGTCAACAAGGTCTCAAGCGCGGTGCAGCTGCGCTTTGACCTGGCCAACTCCCCCTCCATCCCCGAAGGCATGAAGCGGCGGGTAGCGGCGCTGGCAGGCAAGCGCCTGACCAAGAACGGCGTGATCGTCATCACCGCCAACAGCCACCGTGACCAGCCGATGAACCGCGCCGATGCGCTCGAGCGGCTGATTGGCTTGTTGGTGGCGGGCGCGCATGTGCCCAAGGCCCGGGTGCCGACTCGCCCGACACTGGCCTCCAAGCGGCGCCGGCTCGAAGGCAAGTCGATCCGCTCCGCCACCAAGCAATTGCGCACGAGCCGGCCGGACGCTGAGTAAGGCAACGCCGCCGGCTGTGGTTTGCCGGCGGCGCTGGATTGAGCCTGACCTTATTGGGCGGTGGCCTTGATTGTCACCTTGTCGATCAGAACCTTGGGATCCTCTTCGGCCGCCATGAAGTCCACGACGCTGACGCCGCCCGGCTCCTTGGCCACCACATCGATATTGAGGTTCTTGGCTTGGCCGCTGACAAAGGTGTTGATGGCGCGCCCGACATTTTGTGCATCAGCGGCGCCGGCGAGCAGCCCCACGATCGTGCCCTCGGCCAGCCCGGCAAAGATTGGCCGGAGCGCTTCTGGTTGGGTGCCCTGCTCAGCGGCAACGGCGGCAAAGATGATGTCGGTGAGCCCCTGATCGCTCACATCGACATTGAGCTTGCCGACGGCCAGTTCCATGCCGGCAGCGAGCGCCGTATCGGCATCAAGGTCAAACAGTTCGGCCGTAGCATTGGTCAGCGTGCCGGTCATGACGATAGTCGCCAAATCCGCCCCGGTCACCGAGATCTCGTTGATGTCGATGCTGCTCGTGGCTTCGTTCCAGGCCGCGGCGATCTTGAAGCCGGCATCGATGTCGGTGACACCCAGCGCGCGCAGTTGCGCCAACTGCGGGTCGCTCGTGTCTTCCGGCAAGGCGAAGGCTAGATTGGTCGCCGACATCAGGAAATCGGTGGGAATGCCGTTGCGGTATTCGGCCAGCGTCAGGTCGAACGCGCCCAGGCTGCCCTTGATGCGCACGGAGCTGTCTTCCGGATCAGGCACATCGACGCTGATCTGTTCAAGTGAGAAGCCGGTAAAGGCGGGCACGAGCTCCCGCGCATTGGCATCAAGCCAGGCTTGGTCGATCGCCTCGGGCGCCGCTTCGATGGCGGCAATCGGGCCAGCGAGGTCGATCTGCTTGAAGACCGCGCGGCCCATTTCGAAGTGGCCATCGCCTTCAACCGCGATGGTCATGCCCTCGATGGTGATCTCGGGATAGATGCCGGGGGACAGCCCGGCCATGCTCATGCTCTTGACCCCGACCGTAAGCGGGCGGTCTTCGTCATCGACGCCGTTGCAATCAAAACCGCCGAACTGGGCCGGGGAGGTTTCAAAGGCGGTGAAGATGTCGGCATACATACGCAAGGCCGCGCCCATCAGTTCTGGCGAGGGGGTCTCGTCGTCCTCATCCTGATCGTCGAGCGCACTGGAGAGGGCCATGACTTCGGCCATGGAATGGCGGAGCGGCCGGCCCTTCACTTCGGCCATGGTGATCGGGCCCATGGTGCAGCTGACTTCGGGGGCTTTAAACGAGCCGCCCTCAAAGTTGAAATTGGTGTAAAGCGGCGTCAGCTCATTTGAAGGATTGGTCTGGACCAGTCCGTAAAGACCGAGCACCGCGCTGATGTCGAGCGTGGCCGCCGTCATGGCGCCCATCTGTGCACTGCCCTCGTCTTCGCTCTCTACAGTTGTGCCGCCCAGCGACACGGTTGCGGCAACGCCATTCACGACATCAGTGAGCACCAGATCATTAAATACGACTGTGCTTTGCGTGGTGTCGTTGTCGCCGCTTGTGGTTTCGATCCGGACATTGATGGCCGGGATGGTAATGCTGGTGGCGGACAGCGACGCCAGCGCTTCGGCATTGTCGGCGATATTGCCGCTGAAAATCTCGCGCAACGTGGCTTCATCAAGATTGGAGTCCACCGCCTCGATCGTATCGATCTCGACCTGCTGGGTCGTGGTTACCTCCGCCGGAGCTGGGGCTGGCTGGGACACCTCCGGCGCCGGGTTCTTGATCTTTTGCGCCCAGGCGGCTCCAACCGGCAGAGCGACGGTGAGCATGCAGGCGGTGACAAGAGCGGCGAGGCCGCGATGGGGTCGGTCACAAAACAACATTGGGGATCTCCTCGCCACTCGGCCCCCACTGCATACTATAGGCTGGCCGGCAGACAAACCCCGTGCCGGCAAGTCGCGCCCGAACACCCTAGCTTGGGCGGCTGGTGACCGCTGTCAGCACTTCGATGTCTTGGGCTGATCCCGGTTGCACCTGGAAGGCGCGGTCAAACACCTTGTCGCCGATCTTTGCGAGCACGACGTAGTCGCCAGCGGACAGGACGGTCGAGGGAAAGGCGCCCAGATCAGTAAAGAGGGTGGCGCCATCCGAGTTTTTCACCGTCCATTCCACGTCAGCAATGGCTTCGCCGCCCGGCTCGGACACCAGCTTGAAGGCAACCTGACTGGCATGATGATAAAGCGTTGCGTCGGTGAGTTGGCCGGGCTCCACCCGAAGATCGGCCCGCACTTCGGCATTGATCGTGCCGAAATGGGACACCACGTGGTAGGTGCCGGAATTGAGCGTTACAATGTCGTTGGGCGTCAGGCCCTCCGCGATGGGCACGCTGCCGGTGGCTTCTTCGAGGAAGATGTCGAACCGCAGCAAGTCGGGTGGGATCGGGATGTCCCCCGTCACTGCAGCATTGAGCCGCAAGGCACCGGCATCGAGCACAAAGCTTTTTTCGTTGGGACCGGCAACAACCGTCACCGTGTCGCTGATCTGAGCCCGGCCATAAGCGATGTGGACCACGTAATCTCCGGGCGCCAGTTCCAGCTTGGCCGTGCCCTCATCGGATTTGGCGACAAGGGGAAGCTCCCCGCTGGCGTCCGGCGTGGGTTCGAAGATGCGCCAAACCAGGCCGTTGGGAACGACTGCCCCGTCCTGAGTGATCTTGGCAGTGAGCGAAACGGGCTGGGGTGCGGATGTCAGCGCATTGATGGCGGCCGTGGCGGGCGTGCTGCCCGGCGCGGCTGGCCCACTGCCGCCCTCACGCTGTGGCCGCGGGCGGGGCATGGGCGGCGACTCCGCACTTTCCTCCTGGGCCAATGGCCCCGGTGACCCCCATGGCAGTTGGGCTCCGAAAACCAGAGTCAGTCCAACAGCAAGGATCGGTCGCAAACGCATGTTAACTCCAGGCCAGACAGTCGCCCCCCCCCCGGCGCTGATATCAGGCGCGGATGCTAGGCGGCGATTGGGGAGAAGCTGTGTCACAGACCATCCCGGTTGAAAACAGTGGCATGGGCATAGCTACCATTTTGTGTGGTTCTGGACTGGCCCGGTCCCGGCGCACTTGCTATGGCAGCCCCAACAACGGAGAATTTCCATGCCCGCCAACCAGGCCATGCTTGATTATCTTCTGACCCGCCGGTCGGTGGGCATGGCTTTCCTTAAGGAGCCCGGGCCCACCGCCGAGCAACTCGAGCAGATGCTGACAATCGCCACCCGCGTGCCTGATCATGGCAAGCTGGCCCCCTGGCGGCTGATTCTGATCCAAGGCGAAGATCGCCTGGCCGCCGGCGAGAAACTGGCCGAAATTGCTGCAGCCAAGAACCCCGCGATCGAGCCCGTGGCTATGGATTTGGAGCGCCGCCAGTTCTTGCCGGCGCCCTTGACCGTGGGCGTGCTCTCCACCGCCAAGCCACACCCCAAGATTCCTGAATTCGAGCAGTTGCTGTCGGCGGCCAATGTCGCCTTCAACCTTGTTCATGCGGCCTATGCCATGGGCTTTGCCGCCCAATGGGTTACCCGCTGGTATAGCTATGATGAAACCGCCGCTGCCGCACTTGGTGCACGGCCAGGCGAACGCTTTGTCGGCTTCGTTCATATCGGCACCCCTACCGCAACGATCGAGGATCGCCCCCGCCCGGCGCTTGCCGATGTGGTGACGCGCTGGACGCCTTCTGCAACATAGAACCTCCCACCGCGTTGTTGCGGAAAGGGAGGAATGGCCATGGCCGAGCATCACTACATCGTTGCGCGCAGCGAAAGCCAATGGAAGGTCAGCTATCGCGGCACCGACCAGGGGCCGTTCACCAGCAAGGAAGAAGCCATCGAGATCGCCATCGCTGCGGCCCAGGCCGAGTACAACGACGGCGAGGACGTGGAAGTGCTGGTGCAGGACATTGAATCGAACTTCCACACGGCGTGGACCTCAAGAAATACCGGAGACGAGGGTGCTCCCCTGGCGACCAAGGCTTGAGCCTTAACGCGGCATTAACCATATCCGTCGCTTAGTTCAGCGGCAAGTTTCTGGAACCGTGCCGCGCATGGGCGTTCAACCAATCGCAGTGCCACAAAGCCTGGCTTATGTGCTCAATGCCGCCGGCGACCGCAACGGCGTCGATTTTGATTATCTGCTGCAAACCGCCATTCGTGAAAGTAGCCTCAATCCGCAGGCGAAGGCGCAGACCTCCTCGGCCACCGGGCTGTTCCAGTTTCTCGAAAGCACCTGGATGCAGGTCATGAAGGAGCAGGGCCCCCGGCTTGGCTATGGCGATTATGCCAATAACATCCAGCGTAACAGCGAGGGCGACTACTTCATCGCCGACCCCCAGATTCGCCAACAGATCCTGAAATTGCGGGAAGACCCGCAGATCGCCGCCGATCTCGCCGCGGCCTTCACCAAGACCAACGGCGACTACCTGCAATCCCGTTTCGGCCGCATGCCCAGCGCGGGCGAGCTCTATATTGCCCATTTCCTCGGGGCCCAGGGCGCCGAGCGCATGTTCACCGCGGGTTTGCAGAACCCCGATCAGATCGCCGCGAACCTGTTTCCCCGCCAGGCCGCGGCCAATCGCGCGATCTTTTATGCCGATGGCCAACCGCGCACGATCCGTGACGTTTATCGCGTGCTGGTGTCCAAGCATGAAGCCGGCGGCGCCAATGCGAGTTTCGCGGCCCAGCAGTTGACGGGTGTAGCGCCACCATCCACGGTGCCGGCACCGGAGGTGGTGCCCTCACGCTTTTCCCCGGCCAATATGTCGTTCACGGGCCTGTTCACCAACCAAGGCACCTCGCCTGCGCCCGAGATTGCCCCGGAGCCAGGCTCGGCCTTTTTCACCCAGCTCTACGCCCCCTGACAAGAATCGGAACCCGGTTGGCGTCATGACGTTCCTGTCAAAACGCTGACACAGCAGCCGGGAGGCCTGCCATGCGCCATCACTCTGTTCCGTTCGCGCCCAGCCACGAGTTGAGCATCCCGCCAGGATGGGTGTTTGTCGGCTTGCTGGTGGCGAGTTGGCTCGCCGTGATCGGCTTGGCGCATCTGGCGCTCCACCTTTTCGCCCTCCTGACAGGCACTTGATTGCACCGCTATCATGGTGAACGTTTCCTTAAGTCTCCGTGACTTAGAACTTTCTGCGCGTGTGTGTGCGGAGTGAGTCATGGTTGGCTATCAGGAGTTCGTGTCGCTGTGTCAGTCCCCCGATAGCGAGGATCGAGGTCGCGCCGCGCATTTGTCGGCGATCGCTTATCTCAACCACCATGGTCCCGCCGATGAACAGGCCGCGCTTTATGCCGCCTTGATCGGTTTTCTGGATGATCCCTCGGTCAAGGTACGCGCAGCGTTAGCCTATGGACTGCTTCACTCGTCCGACGCGCCCCGTCCGATCATCCTGGCACTGCTGCACGACAGCGCAGTGATCGCACGCGCCGTGCTCCAATATTCTCCCGTGCTGATCGATGCCGACCTGTTCGGCCTGGTACAATCCGCCGAGCCCGGCCTGCTGCTGGCGATCAGCGAGCGCGACCGCATCAGCCCGCGCCTTGCGGCGGCGCTGGTGTCCTGTGGCGACCGGCCCATTACGCTGCGACTGCTGCGGCGAACGGAGATTGATTTGCCGGCGCCGCTACTCTCGAACCTGGCCGCGACGCATGGGGATGAAGCGCAGTTCCGCGGGGCGCTGCTGGCCCGCGACGACCTGCCGGCCGATGCGCGCCTGCTGCTGGTGCAAAAAATCAGCGCAGCCTTGCGCAATTGCCGCGTGGTCAAGGGATCGCTTGCCACCGAGCGGCTCAACCGCCTGCTCCGCAACAGCGAGGACACTGCGGTATCCTCGATCGGGGAACGTGAAGCCGTTGCCGGGCCATCCAACTATGTTTCGGCTCTGGTGGAGACCTCGCGGATTAATGCCCGCGTCTTGCTGCATGCCATGGTCACCGGTCACGTGATGTTTTTCGCCGCGTGCCTCGCCGAACTCAGTGACGTACCGCATGCCAAGGTGCTCGCCATTCTTGAGCGCGGCAGCCGGCCTGCGCTGCATGCGCTGTTGTCGCGATGTGGGCTGGGGCAGGGGGTGGGCAACCTCCTCGCCCGCCTTGTGCTGCATGCCCGCGCTACCGATCTTGTCGATGATGCTGCCGCTCGCCATTATGTGGTTACGGCGCTCACCGAAGAGTTGATCGCCGAGCATGCCGGTGTCATCCCAGCCGAGCTCGAAGAAGCTTTTGCATACCTCAGCGAGCAGAACATCGCCTTGGCACGCCAGGCCGCCCGCGGGGTCATGGCCGCCTTTGCCGAGGAAGCCAGCCTTGATCGCGCGCTGCCTGCCCCGGTGGTCGAGCCAATGGCTTTGCCTGCAGCCTGAACCGCTAGAAGCGGAACTGCTCGCTCAGCACCCGCTCTTCAAGGCTGGTGCCGGGGTCGAACAACAGCGTCACCCCATGCGAGCGATCTTCGTGCACGGTGACTTCGAGCACGTTCTGAAACTCGACATTGTCAGCAACCGCGCTGACGGGGCGCTTGGCCGCTTCCCGAGTGACGAATTTCACCACCGCCCTGTTGGACAGGATAGCACCACGCCAGCGGCGCGGCCGGAACGGCGAGATCGGCGTCAAAGCCAGCAGTGGGGCCTCGATCGGCAGGATGGGGCCGTGGGCGGAGAGATTGTAAGCTGTTGAACCGGCGGGCGTTGACAGCAGCGCCCCATCGCAGATCAACTCCTCGAGCCGGGTCTCCCCGTCCACGATGATCTGGATCTTGGCGGCCTGATAGGACGAGCGGAACAGCGACACCTCGTTGAGCGCCAGAGCTGTTTGCGTGTTGCCCGCCACATCGAGCACCTGCATGGACAGCGGATAGATCCGGGTCTGCTGCACGGCCGCCAGGCGCTCGTCGAGCCCGTCTTCGGAAAAGACGTTCATCATGAACCCGACCGAGCCGAAATTCATGCCGTAAACCGGGATGTCGCGCCGCATCACCTGATGCAGGGTTTGCAGCATCAAGCCATCGCCACCCAGCGCCACGACATAGTCGGTCTGGTCTATCGGGTAATCGCCGTAGCGCTGCCGCAGCCGCTGCGCAGCGGCCTCCGCGTCGGGAGTGCCATTGGTGACAAAGCAAATTCGAGGCGGGGCTGACGCGGCCAAAGCTGCACTCCAAAGGAAACGCGTCTGCCTAACATGTGAAGCAGGCCCGTGCCAGCAGTCTCGCGGGACCGCCGCTCCTGTGGGTCGCTGCAATCCCCCATTGCCCGCAGGCGCCCGCAATGCTAGAGGGCCCTCGGCGCCGGTATAGCTCAGTTGGTAGAGCACCTGATTTGTAATCAGGGGGTCGCGGGTTCGAACCCTGCTGCCGGCACCAGCATAACTCCCCAGGGGAGAGTTACGGCACTTACCAGACAATCCAAAACGAGCAGTTGAGCGGGCAAAAGCGCCGGTCACAGCTTAGCCGTTCCCCTGCGCGCCAGACGCCGGCAGCCCCACTTCTCCACAGGCACGATCACCGATCCTGTTCGTCGCTCCAGCCATTGGCCCAGAGTAGGCCGATGATTGCTCCCTTGCTTGAGGGCATGATGGCGAGGGGGATGATGATGGCGAGCGGTACGAGAACATAGATGTAGACAAGTGGGCTGCCCGCGCCGCTGAGCTCCATCTCCAGCATCACAAAGCCGATGATATGGCCCACCACCGTGATGACGAGAAGGGGCAGGATCAGGCCTACCCGGTAATTGGCGAGCGGCTCGCCGCATACGGCGCATTGATCAACCTGCTCAAGATAATGGTGGAAGAGCCAGCCCTCGCCGCATCGAGGGCAGCGGCACTTGATGCCGTTCCATATTGCCGGCCAGGTCTTCCTGGTTTCGCCGCTTGAGGAAGGCATGGGAGGCCTCCGTTTCGGACCGAGCGAGCTTGCTGCCGGGTTTGCCGGCACGAGCTTACATCCGGCCGCCCCGAGTAATCACGTCAAATGTCATGCCTGGGGGCCGGGCGCTGTTTTTGCCGTTTGCTGTCGATAGTGTCTCGCTATGCTTGCTAATCCTGATTAGCATTGGGAAACCGCAGAGACGGCATGCCGTTGGTCTGTCGCTCAACGCTTGGTTCCCCATGTCCCCCGGTGTCATTCTCGCTCTTCTGGCCTACGGCCTGTTCTCCTGTTCCGATGCCTCGATCAAGAGCCTGGGCGGGGAGCTCAGCGTGTTCGAGATCGGCTTTTTCACCTCGTTGTTTGCCGTAGGACCGGCGCTTCTGAGCAAAGCCCGCAAGGAGCGCTGGCGCGACGTCTTGCAGTTCAACAATCCCTTGTTGCTCAATATTCGCGGCCTTTCCGGCGTGCTTGGCTCTGGCTGCGTGATCTATGCCTTCACTCATGTGCCGCTCGCCGAAGTATATTCGCTGGCTTTCCTCGCGCCTATTTTCGTGGTGCTGCTGTCAGCTATGCTCCTCGCGGAAGCCATTCCGCGCTATCGCTGGCTCTTGCTGGTGCTTAGCTTTGTCGGCGTGCTGATCGTTGTGCGTCCTGGGTTCCGCGAATTGCAGCTTGGCCACCTGGCGGTGCTGGCCTGTGCCTTTTTCACGGCGACCAATACGGTCGTGCTCCGCTCCCTCGCGCCGCGCGAGCATCGGCTGAGCATCTTCGCCACGGTGACGCTCTACGCACTGGTCCTGAACGGGATCGGCATGATCATCTGGGGCAGCAGCCTGCCAACCTTGCCCCAGCTTGCGGTGCTGGCCCTGATCGGCACCATGGGCGGCCTCGGACACCTGACCTTTATTGGGGCCACCAGGCTGGCGCCAGCCAACCAGGTGGCGCCCGCGCAATATACCCAGATGCTGTGGGCCCTGGGGCTGGGGGCGCTGTTCTACGGCGAGTACCTGGATGGCATTGGCATAGTTGGGCTCGTCATCATGATCGGCGCGGGGGCCTTGAACCTGCTTTCCCCCGAGGCCTGTGGCCGACACCTCAGCCTGAAGAGACATGGCGGCGCTGCTCAGCAGCCGAGCGAGGCCAAGGTGCTTGACGATATCGCGATATCCCAGTGCGCAATAGCCGGGTCGGGTCCGCAGCAGGCGAAGTCGTAACTACCGCAGTCTTGATCGCCGCGGGTGCTGAGTGACCGCAACCAAAGCTGCCTGCTGCCGCTTTACGCAAACTGCACGCGCAATGGAGAAAACGCGATGATCACCAGAACAGCTTTGTCCCTCGCTCTCGCCGCCGTAATGGTACTGCCAGGCGCGGCCTTTGCCCAGGAAGAGCACCGGATCGCCGGCAAGGCCGTTCCCGCCGATCAGGTGGCCGGGGTCCAGGCAAAGTGCGACGAGATGCGCAAGGGCGAAACCACTTCCCCCGTGGCCGAAGCCGCAGCCGATGAGCCCAACAAGGAAGCTGGCCGCGAAGCGGCCGCTGACGCGGCCGTGGAACTCTCAAGCGAGCTTTGGACTGCAGACGGCACGATCGATCTGGAAAAGCTCTCGATCGAGCAGTGCAGCGAAGGCAATTTCGGCCTCGCGCCCAACTAAGCCCGGCATCGAAACCACAAAAGAACTGGAGTTCCGCGCCTGCGGAACTCCAGTTTTACGTTCAGGCGCCGGTGATGCGCCAGATCACGTCACCCACGTCGTCCGCCATCAGCACCGACTGGTCGGCAGCAATGGCCACGCCCACCGGCCGACCAAAGGAGAACTTCTCGTCGGCCGACAGGAAGCCGGTGAGAATGTCGCGCGGCAGGCCAACTGGCTTGCCATTCTCGAACGCAACGAAACAGAGCTTGTAGCCGCTGAGCGTGCTGCGGTTCCACGAGCCATGCTGGCCGATGGCCATGCCCGCGGGGAAGCCGGGCAGGGTACCTTCCGGCAACCAACAAAGGCCGAGCGACGCCGTGTGCCCGCCCAGCGCATAATCGGGTGCGAGGGCCGTCGCGACCTTGGTCGCGTCCTGGGGCACCCGGTCATCTACGGTTTGACCCCAATAGCTGTAGGGCCAGCCATAAAAGCCGCCATCGCGCACTGAGGTCAGGTAATCGGGCGGGGTCTCATCGCCCAAGCCGTCGCGCTCATTGACTACCGTCCAGAGCGAGCCATTGCTCGGCTCCCAGGCCATACCCACTGGATTGCGCAAGCCACCCGCAAAGATGCGCGACTGGCCGGTTGCCAAATCCAGTTCGTGGATGCAGGCGCGATCGATCTCGGCCTCCATGCCGGAGTCACCGATATTGCTGAGCGAGCCCACGGCCACATAAAGCTTGGAGCCATCGGCGCTCGCGATGAGATTGCGCGTCCAGTGCCCGCCCGGCTTGGTGCTCATGAGCTTGCGGGGTGCCGCCGTGATCTGGGTGGCACCAGCCTCGTAGGGATAGGCCAGCACCGCGTCGCTCGCACCGACATAAAGCGTGTCGCCGATCAGCACCATGCCATAGGGCTGGCGCACATTGTCGATGAACACATGCCGGATCTCGGCCACGCCGTCCCCGTCGGCATCGCGCAAGAGGGTAATGCGGTTCGGGCTCGTGCCCGAAGCCTTGGCGCGCTTCATCGTGCTCGACATCGCATGGTCGAACAGCGACTTCGGCTCCCCCGATTCGCCCATGGACTCAGCCACCAGCACATCGCCATTGGGCAGCACATGCATGTTGCGCGGGTGGTCGAGCTTGGCCGCAAAGGCATTGACCTTGAGCCCGGCTGCGGCTGTCGGGGTGTGCCCCGGTTCCCAGCCTTTCGCCGTCGGCATCTTGAGGGTTGGGATGCTGCCCTGTGGCTTTGGCGCCGGAATGGTGGGGGCAGTGCCGTAAACCGGCGGGCGGGGGCCGTCGCCCGAGTGGCGGACGGCAACGGCAACCGCGCCTACGGCGGCAACAACACGGGCGAAAACGGCACTGGTGTTCATTGAAGGATCTCAACTGGCGGAACAGGTTAGCTCAAGCTAACGCCATTGCGACGGGTCGAACACCCCTGCAGGGAGTGATCTTGCACGCTTTTAGTGTTGGCTGGTCGCCGAGTTGCTTCCTCTGGCTCTCCCTAACCGCGCACATCGGAACAAACGGAATCTCCAGTCGTTCCTGAAGGACACTCACAGAGGAGACGACGATGCGAATTCTAGCCCTAGCTGCCCTTGTTCTGATGTCCGGCACGGCTTTTGCCCAGGACGCCGCTCCTGCCGCCGGTGGCGCGGCCCCAGCCGCAAACCCATCCGCCAGCACAACGGCGCGCACGCCGGTGGAAACGCCCCAGTTCATCGAACAGGCTGGCTTTTCCGGCACCTTTGAAATCGAGTCCAGCAAGCTGGCGCTGGAAAAAGCCGAGCGCGACGACGTCAAGGAATTCGCCCAGCACATGATCGATGAGCACACCGCCAATTCCGAAGCCCTGACGGATGCGGTAGCCGCGACCGGCATCGAGATTGCGGTGCCAACCGTGCTTGATCCGGTGCATCAGCAGATGATGGACACGCTTGAAGCCTCGACCGATTTCGACATGGACTATCTCAAGATGCAGTATCAGGCCCATCAGGACGCGATCTCGCTGTTCTCGTCCTATGCAGAGGCTGGCGAAGCCGGCCCGATCAAGGAATATGCTGCAGCAAGCCTACCCGCCTTGAACATGCATCTGGACATGCTGCCCGAGGACGCAAAGCCCGAATAGGTCCTTTCCGCCCCCTGCAAAAAAGCCTGCCGCTCCCGAAAGAGCGGCAGGCTTTTATTATCAGATAGTGGCAACCTGACCCGGAAGGGCCGCGTAGCCAAACAGATTATTCGGCCAGCTCAGCATACATGGCGTCGAAACGCGACTGTGCCTTGGGCGGAACCTTGACGCTCTTGGCTTCTTCCAGATTGGTCGGCTCGCCGACAACAACCAGGGCCACCATGCCCATGCCGAAGTGCGGAGCGCACTTGACGCCGTAAACACCTTCAGTGTCGAAGGTCACGGTGATTTCTTCGTTGAGCTTGCCCTTAAACGGGGTAGCGCCTTCGGGCAGCATGCCGGCAATGGTTTCGGCGTTGTGGCCCTTGTCGGTGGGCACGAAGGTGACAGTGTCGCCAACGGCAATTTCGGTCAGCGCTGGCTCGAACACCATCGTGCCGTCCTCGCCCTTGTTGAGCATCTGGACCTGATGGTCAGCAGCGAAAGCGGGGAGTGCGAAAGCGGATACCGCTACGGCCGCAAGACCGAGAGTTTTGAGAATACGAATTTTAGCCTCCTGAAGGAACTACTACTACAACCGGAAGTACGCCGTGGTGTTCCCGCATGTCAGTCACTTATCGAAAGTGAATGCCACCGGCGTCTGAGGTTCAGATAGGAAATGAAATGTGGTTTGCCAACCGGACCGCACCTGTGAACAGGTTCTTCAGCGCTTGCTCTCGCCCCCTCTATGACGCAAAAGCACGCATGATCCGATTTCACAGAAATCCTAGCGCTACCACGGGCTTGGGCGGGGCGGTTCGCGTAGATTTGCCCACCTCGGGAGGGGGCCGGAAGTGACTGTACCCTCTGTTTTCGTTGACAATTTGTCGCATAGCTATGCCGGGAAACTGGCCCTCGACAAGGTCTCCCTCACCATCGCGCGCGGTTCCAGCTTTGCCCTGTTGGGTCCAAACGGGGCCGGCAAGACCACGCTGATCAGCATCTTGTGTACGCTGCAGAAGGCCGACAGCGGCACCGCCGAGGTGGATGGCATTGATGTCAGGCGCAGCCCGACGGCCGCGCGCAAGCGCATCGGGGTCGTGTTTCAGGACTCCAGCCTCGATGATCGCCTGAGTGCCTACGAGAACCTGAACTTCCACGGTCTGGTTTACGGCATGGCCGCGCGGGACCGGCGGCAGCGCATCGGCGAGATGCTGGCCCTGGTTGAGCTGGAGGATTGGCGCGATGCCATCGTGCGCAGCTTTTCGGGCGGCATGCGCCGGCGCCTCGAGATCGCCCGGGCGCTGCTACACAATCCCGCCATCCTGTTTCTCGATGAGCCCACGGTTGGCCTTGATGCCCAAACGCGCGAGCGCATCTGGCAATATCTCGATCAACTGCGCCGCGAGCGCGAACTGACGGTACTCACCACGACCCACTATATCGAGGAGGTGGAGACCGCAGATCAGGTGTGCATCATCAACAACGGCGTCATCGTGAACCAGGGCAGTCCCGCTGAACTCAAGCTCGCTCATGGCCGCAGCTGGCTCCATGTTGTGCCCCGGGACGAGGGCGTGCGCCAAGCGATCCTCCAGCGCTTCCCCGAAACGCGCGACCTGGGCAGCAATCGCCTTGCCGTGCCGGTGACGGACGAAGGCTTTGTCGATCATTTCCTTGCCAGCTTTGGCAGCCAGCTCAGCGAAATGCGCCTCGAACAGCCCAGCCTCGAAAGCGTGTTCCTCGCCCTGACGGGAACCGAGCTGCGCGACCGCGCCGCCGGCCGGCGCGACGCCGAACAGGCAGCTGGCAGAAGGGCAGGGCGGCGATGATCACCATAATCCATGGCCGCTATACGTATTCCAGCGCCGGCACACCCAATCTTCGAGGCACACCATGACCGCGATCATGCCCCTGCTGCGCGGCGTTTACGGCGTGTGGCTGCGCGAAGTCACCCGCGCCACCCGTGATCGCGGGCAGATGATCGGCGGCGTCAGCCGCCCGCTGATCTGGCTGCTGATCCTGGGCGTCGGGCTCAATCCCTATTTCCGCGGCGAGGTTTATGGGGAGGTGCGCTATGTCATCCCTTATACCTATCTGCAGTTCCTGTTCCCGGCCGTTATCGTGCTCAACATCATGTACACCTCGATCCAGTTCGCGGTGTCGGTGATCTGGGATCGTGAATTCGGCTTCCTCCGCGAAGTGCTGGTTTCGCCCATGCCCAAGCCGCTGGTCCTGCTCGGCAAGGTGCTGGGCGGCAGCACTGTCGCGACGCTGCATGGCGCGGTGGTGCTGATCCTGGCCAGGTTTGCCGATGTCACCATGACGCCAGAACAGGTGGTGACGGCCTTGGCCTTCATGTTCCTGCTGTCGTTCGGGCTGACCTGCTTTGGCGTGATCCTTGCGGCGCGCGTGCGCAGTTTTGAAGGCTTCGGAGTGTTCTCCAACACCTTGATCTTGCCGCTTTATTTCACCTCTTCCTCGGTGTTTCCGCTCGACCCCGCCCTGAGCCGCACCCAGACCACTGCCAGCTATCCCGAATGGCTGGTGTTCCTGGTGCAGATCAACCCGATCACCTATGCGGTCGATACCCTTCGCGGCGTGCTGATCGGCTTCAATCAGTTCACGCCCAGCTATGGCCCCGTGATCGTGGTCGGCATGGCCATCGTGTTCTTTGTGCTGGCCCTCGTGGATTTCGGCCGGTCATGAGCACGGGGCGCCCGCATCGCTGGCTGCGGGCAGCGGCCAACCTCGCGCTGATCGCGGCGCTGCTGTTTGCCGTGAGCTTCCTGCCGCCCGACACTTCGCTCAAGGAGCGGCGGCAGGCGGGGGTCCTTAAACTCTGCGTCCCCCCGAGCTATCCGCCCCTGGTTACCGGTGATCCCGCGCAGCCTGGGTTCGACATCGAGCTGGCTCAGCACATCGCCGATTCCATCGGTGTTCGGCTCATCGTCAATGCCCTCCCATCGATGGGCCGCGACTTCAATCCACGCAACTGGCAACTTTCCCGCGCGCAGTGTGACATGATCGCGGGTGGCCTGACCGATACGCTGCAAACGCGCGGGTTTCTTCAGACCATCCCCACCACGGCCGAAACCGGCTGGGTGGCTATCGCGCCTCGCGGAGAACTGCCATCTGGAAGTGCTGCCGCGGCCGTGCTGCCGGGCTCCAGCGGTCTTGACCGCCTGGCCCTGTCGAGCTGGCTGCGCGCGCACGGACTGCGGCCCGTATTGGTCAGCGGCCCCGATGAGCTGACCCGTGCGCTAAGCGAGGGGAGGGCGCAGGTGGGATTTGCCGAGCGATTCGCGGCGAGCGCCATTGGGAGCCTGCCGCCTGACTTCACGCTGTCATGGCTCCCGGCGCAGGATCTGCCGCGCTACCAGATGGCTCTCGGCTTGTGGAAAGGCGACCAGACGCTGATGCGCGCCGTTCGGGCGGCAATGGAGCACCTGCAGGAAAGCGGAACCGTTGATAATCTGCGAGAACGCTACGGGCTAGGCGGGGTTCTTCCTGAACAAGGCTCATTGTAGCTATACGCGAAAGCAATCTGAACTTCGCATCGTTACGCCTCAGTTACCTATTGAAGCCGGCGGGTTTGAGGTTTAGGCGTGCAGGTGCAACGATATGACCACTATCGCTTCGGGCGCGCTCACGGGCGTGCCATCCAACTCACCACCTTTGGGAGGTTATCGTGATCGAAAGATCCAAAGGGCTATTTGTCAGCGCCACATTGCTGTCGCTGACCCTCGGGCTGCTTGGGAGTGGCGCTGCCACTGCCGCCGGCTTTACGGCGGAACAAGCGGAAGCGGGGAAGTCCTCGTACGATTCCAACTGCGCACAATGCCACGGCTTCCAGCTTGAGGGCCCCGACGCCCCCGGCCTGGCCGGACGCGACGTAATGCAGAACTGGTATACCGCTGCCGGTCTTTATGACTTCATCAGCGTCGCCATGCCGCCTTCGGCCCCCGGCCTGCTCGGCGAAGACGTCTATGTCAACATTGTCGCCTATATCATGTCGTTCAACGGCGCTCAGCCCGGTGACACGCCCATGACTGCCGATCCGGAACTATTGGCATCCATCTCGCTGCCGGAAGAAACCGCAGCTGGGGCCGCTGCCACGCCGTCTGCTCCGGCTGAAGCTGCGACTGCGACGCCGGAGACGACCGTGCCGCAGGCCTTCACCTGGGGCAAGCAATTGCCTGGTGGCGCGCCACCAGCGGCAGCAGCTGCGCCTACTGCGGCGGCTGAACCGGCCGTTCCGCAGGCTTTCACCTATGGCAAGCCATTGCCCGGGGCAACCAACTAACTCACTGCATCTAAGCGCGTCCGCGACGCGCACCATTGGAGAGAATCGATGAAAATCGGTGTTTTGAAATCAGTCTTGGTGGCGACGACAGCCATGATGGCATTGTCCGGCGCAGCTTTCGCCCAGGGCGTGCGCGAAGACTACAAGCCCGTCACCGAAGAAATGCTGGAAAACCCTCCAGCTGAAGAATGGCTGATGTGGCGTGGCACCCGCGACAACCAGGGCTACAGCCCGCTCGATCTGGTCAACAAGGACACGGTCAAGGATCTCGAACTCGCTTGGGCCTGGCCTATGGCTGAAGCCGGCATCCAGGAAACCGCTCCCCTGGTGCATGACGGCGTAATGTTCCTGCAGACCAGCAACGCTATCGTCGAGGCGCTCGACGCCAAGACCGGCGACCTGATCTGGCAGTACCGCCATGCCATGCCCGAGATCCCGACCTCGTGGAGCTACCAGGCCAACCAGGCCCGCCGCCAGAAGAACTCGATCGCTCTTTATGAGGACAAGATCGTTCTGACCACACCCGACGCCAAGATTGTCATGCTCAACGCAGCAGACGGCAAGGTCGTGTGGGAAAAGCAGGTTCTCGATTACAACCTGGGTTATTCCTACACGATTGGGCCGCTGATCGTTAAGGACAAGATCATCTCGGCCATTTCAGGCTGCTCGATTGCCGGCACCGCCGGTGGTTGCTTTATCCTGGCTCACGACGCCAACACTGGCGAAGAGCTGTGGCGCTTCAACACCATCGATGACCCCAACAATCCTGAGCAGCAGGCAAGCTGGGGCGAAGTGCCGCCGGAAAACCGTTGGGGCGGTACGCCCTGGGCGACCGGTGCCTATGACGCTCGCACCAACACCACCTTCTGGGGCATTGGTATGCCTGGCCCCTATGCCGAGCTGATCCGCGGTTCGGGTGACGGCAACGTGCTCTACACCAACTCGACCCTGGCTCTCGATGCCGATACGGGCGAGCTGAAGTGGTACTACCAGCACCTGCCGCGCGATAACTGGGATCTGGACAGCCCGTTCGAGCGTATCCTGGTTGACCAGGAAATCGACGGCGAGATGCATCACCTGCTGATCAGCGTTCCCGGCAAGAACGGCATCGCCTTCGGCCTTGACCGCGACACTGGCAAGTATCTGTGGCACAAGGAAACAGTTGTTCAGAACGTTGTCACCGGCGTTGATCCTGACGGCACCGTGCACATCAACGAGGACCTGATCTCCGAAGCCGTTGGCCAGGAACACCTGGTGTGTACTTCGGTGTCGGGCGGCAAGCTCTGGCAGGCCGGCTCCTACAGCCCGCTGACCCAGACCTTCTTCGTGCCCCTGACCGAGGCTTGCAACACCGTTGCGCCGACCCAGACTGAATTCACCGCCGGCAATGCCGTTGGTGCGGTCAAATTCGGCCCACGCGTTCTGCCAGAAGGCATCACCGATGCAGGCCTGCTGCAGGCTCTCGACATCAACCCGACTCAGGCCGAATCCAAGTGGCAGGCGCGTGAGCGTCCGTCCATGACCAGCTCGGTTCTGGCAACCGGCGGTGGTCTGGTGTTCGGCGGCGACGCGGCCCGCTTCGTCAAGGCCTGGGATCAGGATACCGGCGAGGTCCTTTGGGAACAGCGCCTGAACGCCCCGATCGGTGGTTACCCAATGACCTACGAGATCGACGGCGAGCAGTATGTCGCCATCCCCACCGGCTACAGCAACTCGGCGAGCTCGATCTCCTCGGCCTTCCCCGAGATCCCGCTGCCGACCGGTTCGGGCAACTCGGTTTTCGTCTACAAGCTGCCGAAGGAATAAGCTTCCGGCGCGATCAATTGAAAGGGGCTTCGGCCCCTTTCTTTATTTTGGAGAACCTCATGCTTCGCACTCTCGCGCTTTCAATGGCGCTGCTGCTGTCTGGCCAGGCCTTGGCCCAAACCAGCAGCGTGCCGGGTGAACTGCTCGACAATTCGCGCCGCCAGAACGGCGACCAGATCAATGTCTGCTTTGACACCAGCAGCGTCATCAGCGCTTTCGACCACGACGTCGCCCAGGCCATTGGGGATGCGCTGTTCCTGCAGGTCAACGTCAAGGAAGGCTTTGGCGGCTTTCCGGTAAACGGCGACGGCTTCATGGACGAGCTGATGCTGGCCATGAACAACACCTGCGACATGTTCATGGGTGTTTCGGTGCAAACCAACTCGCCCTTTCCCGAATGGGCTGCCGTGACCCGTCCCTATGCCACCATTCCGTTCGTGCTTGCGGTGGAGGATGCCAATTGGAATAGCTGGGCCGACATTCCGCATGACCGCAAGATCGGCACCGCGCTGCAAAGCGTGGGCGAGCTGGTGTATATCACGTGGTCGCTGCAGCAGCCCGAAGCCGAGCGCTGGAAGCGTTTGCCCTATGCGGACAATTCACTAATGGCCAAGCGCGTGCTCGATGGCACGCTTGGTGGCATGCTGCTCTGGCAGCCCGCGCTGCGCAAGCTCCAGAGCGAGGTGCCTGAGGCCGCGGCTTTGCGGGTGATTGAACTTGCCCCGGTGCCTGCGACCGCGATCAAGGTCGGCGCCGTGGTCTCGAGCCGGGACGCCTTCTTGCGCACCCAGGTTGACCAGGCCATCGACGCCCTTGTTGCCGACGGCACTATCCAGACCTTGCTGGACAAATATGGCTATACCGGCCAAGCCGGCGATCAATAATTGATTTTGCGCGTGAGCCAATGGCTCACGCGCCAGTTGTTGGCTTAGCCCAGCAGTTGCGCCATCGCAGCGGGCAGCCAGCCCGTCACGAGCAGCACAACAAGACCTGCCAGCACGAACGGCTCCCACCGGCGGATCTTCTTTTCCGCCTCTGGAAAGGCCGCCTGCAGGAACAAGCCCCCAACGAGCCCTGGGAGCGGCAGGATGTTCAGGATGGTTGTAGCCAAGGTAATGCGCTGCAACTCCAGCACCACCCCAAGCACGGCGTAGCCGCCGGTGCGGGGGAGGGCGACCTGCAGCAGCGGCCGTAGCCACCAGAGCAGCGGGATCAACAGCAACACCGCTGCGAGCCCAAGGATCGCGACTGCCGCAGCGCGAAGGCGGCTGTTGCCGCTGCCGTCTACGTCCAGCCACATAGAGCGAATCCACCCCATCTGAAACAGCGTCCCCATCGCCAGCCCCCAGACCGACAGATGGGCAAAGGGATTGGCGGTCAGCCGACCTTCATGCTTGGGGCGCAGGAAACCGAGCAGCCGCGCAAACAGCGCCAGCAGACCACCCAGCACCGCCGTATAAATCAGGAAAGCCCCAATGCGGGAGGCGAGCAAACCCACGGTCAGTTCGTTCAGCAGGCCCAACTGACTTTGTCCTCTCGTCGCGTCCAGGTTCGTGCTGCTGAAACACGATGCCGGCGCTCACTTCAAGTGGGAAGTGAGCGCCGGGATTGTTTGCCCAAGCCGAAAAACTTAGCCGAAGCTTGGTGTCGTCTGCGAGCCAGTGCGCCCCGTTGCCAGCGCGGCGGCAGCAAATTCGGCGATGGCCGGATTGTAAACGTCCGAGCGCTCGAGAAAGCCCATATGGTTCACGCCTTCGATCTTCCGCAGCGTGGCGGTTGGCGTGTATCCAGCGATGGTTTCGCTCGCAACCGGTTTGGTCACGATGTCGACCTCGCCCGCCAGCACCAGAACTGGCACCTGCAGCTTTGCGGTTGCGCCAGTTGCATCCCAGCGGAACATCGCCAGATTGCCATCAGCGATAGCGGCCTGGGAATTGCGCGTGCTAAGCAGCGTGGTGTGATCAAGCTGGCTGCGCGTCACGTATTTGCCAAAACCCAGACGGTTGGCCATATGCGCGGTGCCGCTGAGATAGCTCTGCCAGGCACTCAGCTGGCTGACGGGCAACAGCCATTTGGTCAGCTTCATCAGAGGCTCCAGCACCGGAAAGCGCAGCGCCTGCATGAGGCGCGGCAAGATCATGGTCTTGAGCGGGTTCGTATAGGTGGTGTTGACCAGAACTACCCCGGCCACTTTGGTGTCGAACACCCCTGCATGGTCACGCGCCAGGGTCTGGATGGTCATGCCACCAATGCTGTGCCCAACCAACACGACGCGAGTTGCACCGGTCCAGGTGATCACTGCGGCTAGGTCAGCCGCGAATGCTTCCAGGCTGATCTCGCCACGCGATTTCCCCAGCCCGGGCAGATCCCAGCTGACGACCCGGAACTGCTGGCCCAGATCGCGTTTGGCGTAATTCCAGATCGTGCTGTCCATGCTCCAGCCATGGGTCAGGATGATTGTTTCGCCGTCGGGTGCGCCTGCCTGCTCCACATAAAGCTGGGCGCCGTTTGGCGCCTCGATGGTGGTGCCATTGCCACGGACCGGAGCAGTACGATCCTTGTCGGCGCCCGCCAGCAGCAGAACCATCAGCGGTCGACCCAGAAAGGAAAAGGCGAGGCCAGCCAGCCCCACCCACAGCAGCCAGTCCTCGCGCACCCGCACAATCGTGCCGTCGGTTTGGCGGACGAGATCGCCGTCCCACCACGACCACAGCAGATAGCCAGCCGCAATCAGGATGGCGAGGGAGATGAGGTTGGCGAGAAAGCGGAACAGAAATTGAAGCGGCATGGGAACCCTTGCGGTAAAGCCTTGTGCAAGGGGTAATCGCCTCGATGCCCGAATGTTCCGGCCTGTTCTATGCTAGTGCGGCTTGCCCGCCACTCTCAGGCCGGGGTGAGGCTATATGCAGTGGCCATGAAGGCCAGCGAGAGAACAAAAAGGCTGGTCAGGAGAAGCGTGCGACGCATGAGGAGGGTTCCGGCTTGCCCCGGGCTTAGAACCCACAGCTGTCGGGGTCCAACCCCATCGCGTCGTAACCCTAACCGGTATTGTTAGCGTGGACAAACCGGCCGCCTGGGGCGCTGGCCCATTGCAGCCCACCCCGAAATGCAAACGGCGGCCGCTGTCCGAGGACAACGACCGCCGCAATCACACCAACCAGCACCGTCGCCTATTGGTCGCCGCGTTCCAGCTCGAGCACGAAGTGGAGCATGGCTTCACGCAGGTGCAGCAAACGAGCGCGGGCGTGATAGCTCGCCTCGAGCGCGGCCTTGCTTTCGCGCAGCTTCTGCTGCTCGAGTTCGATGGTCTGGTCGAGATTGGTGATCTGGGTGTGCAGCATTTCGAGCTGGGTGCGGTGGCTCATGATGTTGTGGTCGAATTCATCGCGCCCATGCATGTCTACATAACGCGTTGCGCCAAGGTCCTTGGTAGGAGCCCGGTTCTGGCGCAGGAATTCTGGAGATGCATTTGCGTTGAGTGCAGCCGCTGCCGCCTTGTTGTCGAGTTCAGTTGCCATTGTGTATCCTCCGGCTTGAGTGGCCATGTTGGTGTGGTTGTGAATAACCGTGAATTGCTTGTTGCACGGCGAAAAGTGGCGATCCAGCAGTGACTTAACCAGTGGTTAATCTTAACCAAACGCTTGCTGGCTTAAGTCCGCGATACGGACCTGTTAACTCCGGTGTATTTTTGGTGAATAACCCCGGCGCCGCCCTTCCAAGGTTGTGCGACTCTGTTACAGTTTTCTCCATGGCAAACCGATATATCCTCAATTCCGACGCCGATGGTTCGTTCTCGATCGTCGACATGTTCACGGGCTGGAACGCCCGACATGTCGGGCGTGAACTCACCCGTATTCCCGCTCATATGGCGCAATCTGGCCTCGCACTCATGAATGCGCTTGATGCGGCAGAGCGTTTGGAACACAGCAAGCCGGTCGAAGCCAGTCGCAGCCGGACCTAGCGTTAATAGAGCCACCCTGAACAGGGTGGCCTGAGTCTTAACAGCGTCACGCCTCGACTAGTTCGCGCACAGTGGCGACGATTGTCTCAGGGTTATAAGGCTTTACGAAAAATTTCCCGTCCGGCACTTCGCGCGGGCTCACCCGCCGGACGCCCGAGGCCACCACAATCTTGATGTCGGGCCATTCGTCCCGCACTGCCGCGGCCAGCGTCAGGCCGTCCATCCCCCCGTCCAGATCCACATCGGTGAACATGGCGTGCACCGCCACGTGCGAATACAGCAGCGCTAGCGCGGCCGCGGCGCCGGCTGCTTCATGCACCTTGAAACCCTCATTCTCGAACACCGCGACAATGTTCATGCGGATAAGCGGTTCGTCTTCAACGATCAGGACGGAGATCTGCTCGGTCATCGGACACCAGGGGCTGGGAGATACTCCGGCCTGAACGTCACCACCTTTGAATCGATCCTTCACATTCGGCGCGAAGCTCGACATTTGCCCGGACTCGTTTGGCCCCGATCGAACCCCAAGATTGCCCAGTCGTGCCTTGGCAAATGTAGGATCGTGGCGTCTTCAAGCGTCAGCAGCAACAAGGAGGTGCACCATGCCCTATGTTGATGGATATGTTCTTGCCGTGCCGAAGAGCTTTCTGGAGCAATACAAGGAAATTGCCCGCCGGGCGGGCGAGGCCTGGATGGCCTACGGCGCCTTGGCCTACAAGGAAGCCGTTGCCGATGACGTGCCTTACGGGGAGCTGACATCCTTCCCGCGCGCCGTGATGGCCACCGAGGACGAAGTCGTGATCTTTTCCTGGGTGCTTTATCAATCGCGCGAACAGCGCGATGCCGTCAACGCCAAGGTCATGAACGACCCCGAACTCACCGGGCTGATGGAAAACGCACCGATCGACATGAAGCGCATGATTTTCGGCGGCTTCACCACCTTCGTCGATCTCTAGCGCCGGCGGCCGGGCAGGGGCGCCCCTTCCGGCTGCCCCTGCCGATCTGATCTGAGCGGTGCTCGGGTGCGCCTCCGGGCCGCGCCCCGCAAACTTGCCGCCTGCCCTTGGCTGTGCCAAACCTTGCCCGCACCACCAAAGGAGTCCCAGCCATGAAAACCCGTGCCGCCGTTGCCTTTCAGGCCGGCAAGCCGCTCGAGATTGTCGAGGTCGATCTTGAAGGTCCTCGCGCGGGCGAAGTTCTCGTGGAGATCAAGGCGACAGGTATCTGTCACACCGACGATTTCACCCGTTCTGGCGCCGATCCGGAAGGGCTGTTTCCCGCCATTCTTGGCCATGAAGGCGCAGGCGTGGTTGTGGATGTCGGCGCCGGCGTCACTTCGGTGAAAAAGGGCGACCACGTCATCCCTCTGTATACGCCCGAATGCCGCGAATGCCCGTCCTGCCTGTCGCGCAAGACCAATCTGTGCACCGCCATCCGCACCACGCAAGGGCAGGGGCTGATGCCCGACGGCACTTCGCGCTTCTCGTTCGAAGGCAAGCCCATCCACCATTATATGGGCTGCTCGACCTTCTCGAACTACACTGTCTTGCCCGAGATCGCCGTGGCCAAGATCGACCCGGCCGCGGCCTTCGACAAGGTCTGCTATGTCGGCTGCGGCGTCACCACGGGCGTTGGCGCAGTGATCAACACGGCCAAGGTCGAGATCGGCGCCACCGCCGTTGTCTTTGGCCTCGGCGGCATCGGCCTCAACGTCATCCAGGGCCTGCGTCTGGCCGGCGCCGACATGATCATCGGCGTTGACATCAACAACGACAAGAAGGCCTGGGGCGAACGCTTCGGCATGACCCACTTCGTCAACCCCACCGAGATCGAAGGCGACGTCGTCCCCTATCTCGTCAACCTGACCAAGCGGCGCGGCGACCTGATCGGCGGTGCCGACTACACCTTCGACTGCACCGGCAACACCAAGGTCATGCGTCAGGCCCTCGAAGCCAGCCATCGCGGCTGGGGCAAGTCGGTGGTGATCGGCGTCGCCGCTGCCGGCCAGGAAATCTCCACCCGTCCGTTCCAGCTCGTCACCGGCCGCACCTGGATGGGCACCGCCTTTGGTGGCGCGCGCGGCCGCACCGATGTGCCGAAAATCGTTGACTGGTATCTCGATGGCAAGATCGAGATCGATCCCATGATCACCCATACGTTGCGCCTCGAAGACATCAACAAGGGCTTTGAGATGATGCATTCCGGCGAAAGCATCCGCAGCGTTGTAGTTTACTGATGTAGTGCGCCTGACCCTGGCTGCGGCCGGGTCAGGCTCCCTTGCTCCAAACATGCATGGATTTTATGCCGGCACCCACCATTTACGTTGATGCCGATGCCTGCCCGGTCAAGGACGAGGCGCTTCGCGTTGCCGAACGGCTGGGGGTGGCGCTGGTCTTTGTTAGCAATGGCGGGGTGCGGCCCTCGCGGGATCCGATGGTGCGGGTGGTCGTGGTACCCGCCGGCGCCGATGCGGCCGATGACTGGATCGTCGAACAGGCGCAAGCCAACGACATCGTCCTGACCGCCGATATTCCGCTGGCCAGTCGCGCCCTCGAAAAGGGCTGCCATGTGCTCGGTTTTACCGGCAAGCCTTTTACCCAGAACTCCATCGGCATGGCGCTCGCTATGCGCGAGCTCAAGCAGCACCTTCGCGAAACCGGCGAAAGCAAGGGCTACAACGCGAGTTTTGTTCGCGGCGATCGCTCGGCCTTTCTCAGCGCGCTTGATCCGCTGGTGCGGCGGGCCTTGGCCGCAGCAAGCGAGTAAGCAGAGCTACTCTTCGTCGTCCTCGACATCGGTGAGGTAAACCGACACTTCGATGTCGATCCCATGCACCGCCACCGCGGCGGCGAGATGCGCGGGCAGGCGGGCCGACATCGATTCTCCCGCTTCGGGGAAATCAAAGGCCAGGTCCAACACCGCCCGGCCCAGCCGCCGATCTTCCAGCATGGCCTCGATGGCCGGGCCCGATCGTTCCGCCAACTCGAGTACAGCCCGAACCGGATTGGCCGTATCGAGGTCCACTTGCGCATACCAGTTGTTGTCGGCGTCTTCTGGCTCGTAACGGCTGGTCAGCTGCTTAAGCGCCGTATCCAGATCCCGCTGGGTGATGCTGACGCCCGAAAGCCGCAAGGCAATGGCAAATGGCTCGAACTGGCTCATGCAGACCGTCCTGCAGTTGCAGCAAACAGCGCGATCGCTGCCGCATTGGAAACGTTGAGGGACTTGATGGGGCCCGGCATGTCGAGCTTGACCATCTCGTCGCAAAGCTCGCGCGTGCGCTGCCGCAAGCCCTTGCCTTCCGCTCCCATCACGATGGCGAGCGGCTGATCGTCAGTGCGGGGCCGCAGGGGTTGCTCGCTTTCGGAATCAAAGCCGAGGACCAGCATGCCGCGCTTTTTCAGCTTTTCCAACGCATCGCCGAGATTGCGCACCTCGATCATGGGCACGAGATCAAGCGCACCCGAGGCCGACTTGGCCATCACCCCGGTCTCCCGCGGGGAATGGCGCGCAGTGGTAATCACCGCATCGGCGCCAAAGGCGCAGGCGGTGCGCAGAATAGCGCCGACATTATGCGGGTCGGTGATCTGGTCGAGCACCACCACGAGCTTGAGCGGGTCGATATCGTCGAGCCCGAACCGGCTGACCGGATCCACTTCCAGCGCTACGCCCTGGTGCACGGCATCGGCCCCCAAGAGCCGATCAAGCTCCTTGGGCGTGGTTTCGGTCACCTTGACCTTGCCCAGCTCGCCGCTTTCGCGCAGCCGCAACAAGGCATTGGGCGTGGCCAGCAGCGCCTTCTTGACGCGACCGGGATTATCCAGCGCAGCGCGGACGGTATGAAAGCCATAAAGATAGACCGGGCCGTCATCGGGATTGTAGCGCTGCTTGGGGGGAAATTTGTTGATGCTCATGGCCGAGCGTTAGCCTCTTTGCGTCGCTCCGGCAAGCAGAGGGGCATGGTGGAAGTGCCCCGTTTTCGTTTTCTTGCGGGCAACCGGGTCAGGGGTGTTGACACGAGCGGGCAGGGCACCCATAAACCGCCCCGACGACGCGCTTCGGTGCATCGTTTCCTGCCCAACGGCGAAGTTGCAGTGGAGGGGTGGGAGAGTGGTTAAATCCATCAGACTGTAAATCTGACCGCTTAGCGTACACTGGTTCGAATCCAGTCCCCTCCACCAACGCCGCCGGGCAAAGCGCCCGGTTCCCGGCCCCCAAATCTTCCTTGATCGTTTCGAACAGGCCGCGACCTTGGTTCGTGTGCAAGGGTTTGGCTGCCGAGCATTGGCTTGCATCCAGTCCGCTGGTGCCCAGCTCGTGAGTGCTTGGCCAAAGCCGGCGAAGTTCTCGTCTTCAACCCGGGCCGATGAGTTCACCCTCGACCCGCAACCCCTGCTCATCGAACAAGTGCCATTGCCCGGTAGCTGGGGTGACATGAAGTGCGTCCCCGCTCCGCAACCCGCTTTGGCCGGCCTCATGCACCAGTAACGCCGTGCCGTTGGGCATGGTGCAGTGCAGGTAGCTGCTGGCGCCATGCTGCTCTGCCACCTTGACCTGAACAGGCCAGCCTGTGTTGGAGGAGACCAGATGTTCGGGGCGGATTCCGAGCGTTGCGCTTGCCCCGGTTTGCAAGGGCACGCGACGCACCGGCAAGGTCAGGTCGGGCAGGCCTTCGCCTGAGAGAGTCAGTCCTGCATCATTGTTGGCCGCCACCACCGTTTCCACGAAATTCATCCGTGGCGAACCGATGAAGCCGGCCACGAAGCTGTTGCGCGGCCGGTTGTAGAGCTCGAGGGGAGCTCCAACCTGCTCGATCTTGCCTTGGCGCAGAACCACGATCTTGTCGGCCATGGTCATGGCCTCGATCTGGTCATGGGTGACATAGATCATCGTATTGCCCAGCCGCTGGTGCAGGCTCGTGATCTCGACCCGCATCAGCACCCGCAACTCGGCGTCGAGATTGGACAGTGGTTCATCAAACAGAAATATCTTCGGGTCCCGCGTGATGGCTCGCCCGATCGCGACACGCTGCCGTTGTCCGCCGGAAAGCTGCTTGGGTCGACGCTCCAGCAATTGCTCGATCTGCAGGAGCGTGGCGGCGCTGAGCACCCGTTGTTCGATCTCCTGCTTGGGCATGCGGATATTCTCGAGCCCGAAGCTGAGATTCTCGCGAACCGTCATATGCGGGTATAGCGCGTAGGACTGGAACACCATGGCCACGCCGCGATCGGCGGCCGGAACGTTGATCACGCTCTGTCCGTCGATGCGAATGTCGCCGGAAGTGGCCTCTTCGAGACCGGCAATCAGGCGCAGCAGGGTCGACTTGCCGCAGCCCGAGGGGCCGACAAACACCACAAACTCCCCGTCCGCGATTTCCAGATCGACGCTGGGGATCACTTCCACGAGGCCAAAGGATTTGTTGAGGCTTTCAAGCACGAGATTTGCCATGCGGACCTCACTTGATCCCGGTTGAGGCAATGCCACTGGTGATGTAGCGCTGCAGGAAAATGAATGCGAAGGCGAGCGGCAACGCCGTCAGCGTGGTCATCGCCAACAGCTGTTCGTAGCGAACGACATTCTCGTCCTGATAAGAGGCGAGGGCGAGCTGGAGGGTGAACACTTCGCGCCGATTGAGCACTACCAGTGGCAGCAGGAAGTCGTTCCAGCGAGAAAGAATGGAAAAGATCGCCACCACCGCCAAAGCGGGCGAAGACAGGGGCAGGATGATGCGCCAAAAGATGCGCCACTCGCTGGCATGGTCCATCCGCGCCGCCTCAATCAGCTCGTCAGGAATGGTCAGCATATATTGCCGCAGCAGGAACACGCCTGTAGGCGTGGCCACGGTGGGCAGGATGACGCCCCACAGATTGTTGACGAGCCCCAGCTGGGCAACAATCAGATAGGTGGGGACCAGCACCACGGTAGCCGGAATCATCAGCGTTGAAAGGATCGCCACGAGCGCCAACCCGTCACCGCGGAACCGGTACTTGGACAGGGCAAACGCCGCCATCGAGTTCATGATCAAGGTAATCACTGTGGCTGCAACGGTGATGAACAGGCTGTTGAACACGAACCGCCAGATATCGCTGCCCGAACTGGCGAGCAGCTGGACATAGTTCTCGACGGCAAAATGCACCTTGCGCACGGGCATGGCGTTAGCAACCGGTACAACGATGCGGCCGGCCTCAGGATTGGCCGGATCGACCATCTGGGCATTAAGGCCCACTCGCCGGATCTGCGCGAGTTGAACCACCTCACCGCTTTCAGTCGTGACGTCGAACAGGGGCAAGCTCTGATCATAGCCTTCGACCATCACCTGTTCGGTTGAATAGGGCAAAAGTGTCGGTGGAAATTCCTGCAGCGCCGCTGGGGTTTTGAACGAGGACAGCACGACCCAAACCACGGGCGCGAACATGATCAGCACGCCAAGGAGCAGATAGCCGTAGGTCAGGAAGTCGGAAAGCGCCAGTTTCCCCCTGCCACGTCGGCCCAGCAGCATGGCCCTCACTCCGCCTTCGGATCGCGTCAAGCTCAGGTCAGCCATTGCTCGATCCTCGCGAAACGCGCAGTTGGACAAGGGTGAAGACGAGCAGCACCACCCCCAGCAGCAGGGACGCGGCAGCGGCCAGTCCGAAGTTGCGCGGCTGGATGGCAAAGCCAATCTCGTAGATATATTGCACCATCAGCAGGGTCGCCGAGCCTGGGCCGCCGCCCGTTAGAACGTAAAGCTCATCAAAGGTCTGCACCGAACGGATCACCGCCAGGATGAAGACCACCAGCAGCACTGGCCGCAGCAGCGGCAGGGTGATGCGGGTGAAAACGCGCCAGTGATTGGCGGAGTCCATCTTGGCAGCCTCGTACACGTCGCGCGGGATCGCCTGCAGGCCCGCCAGCAGGATGATGGTGTAAAAGCCCATATGCGCCCAGACGGTGACGAACACCGACCAGAAGAATGCCGAGCTGGCGTGGACCAGCCAGTTCACCGGCTCCATGCCAAGATTGGTCAGAATGCCGTTCAGCACGCCGGTGCGCTGGAGAATCCACTGCCAGGTCAGGGCGACCACCACTGGCGACAGCATCACTGGGAAAAAGAACACGCCGCGAAAAAAGCCGCGGCCCCTGATGTCCCCGTTAAGGCAGATAGCCGTCAGCAGCGCGATGCCAATCATCGCTGCAACCTGGGTGGGCACAAACACCAGGCTGTTGCCAAGGGCGCGCCAGAACAGGTCACGCGAACAGGTGGAAGGATCGAAATAATTGCCGCAATCCAGCAGCGTCTCGTAGTTATAGGTGCCGATGAACGGGCGTTCGGATGGGTAAAGGCGGTCGCTGCCCGTGAAGGAATAAAAGATGTTCACAAACACGGGCAGCAGGGAGAACAGGATCACCGCAGCCAGGTTGGGCAGCAGGAAGAACCACGGCATTCGTTTGATGCCGATCAGCCTCTGCAGCCCCGCCATGAGCGGCTCGATTGCCCGCGCGGGCAGGGAAAATACCGATCCCGTAGCGTGCGCAATACGAGATGAAGCACCCATGCCGCCCTCCCGGATTAAGCTTTACTGCGCCTTGGCGGCTTCGATCGCCAGGTTCACGTCCTGCTTGATCCGGTCCATTGCGCCATCCACCTCGAGTTCGCCATTAAGGACCTGGCTGATGCGGGTGGTGAGGGCATTCATCATTGCGCGTTGGTAGCGCCAGCCTTGGAAGCGGTACGCTGCCGGCGCCATCTTGGGAATCTGCGCGATAAAGGTTGAAAGCGCTTCCTGGGTCCGCTCCGAGGCGCCGGGATATTCGATGCCGCTTTCGATCAGGGTGGAGGCAGCCGGGATTTCCACGGCTGCTGCCAGCACTTCGCTCAAATTTTCTGGCCGAGCCAGATAGTTGATGAACTCCCCCACCAGTTCAGGCTGGTCGGTGTGCTGGAATGCCACCAAGGCGCCGCCACCGGGCATGACCGTGCAGGAGGAGGGGCCGCATGGAGCGGCAATGACCTTCCAGTCGAACAGGTCTCCCACTTCCTGGTCCATCTGGCTTAGCGTCCATGAGCCGCCAAAATAAAGCACGGTATTGGCGTTGAGGAAGTCCGAGAACAGCTCGCGGTGGGTGGCGCCACCCACGGCGCCCCACAAATCCATCGGCATGGTGCCGTCCTGGTGCCAGGCTACGAACTGCTCGATGGCTGCGCGCAAGCCATCGTCGACCACCGGATTGCCCGCCTCATCGACGAGTTCGGCCCCATAGCTTATCGCTAGGCTGGAAAAGCGGTGTCCCGATCGGTCCATTTCCATTGCAAAGTCGGTGCCGGTCGCTTCGGCAACCTGGCGTGTCGCTTCGGCCCATTCCTCCCAGGTGGCGCCTTCTTCAGGCACCGGGACCCCGGCCTGTTCAAACAAGGTCAGGTTGACATAGCCCCCGTTGACCGTCAGCGAAGTCGGCATGCCATTGATCGCTGTGCTGTTTGCCTCGCCACCGCGCAACCACTGCAGGGTCCGCTCGAAGTTCTCGTTGAACAGGGCTGGATCAACATAGGGCGTGAGATCCAGGTAATAGCGGCTGAGGCCACCAAGGTCGGTGACGATGGCTGCGTCGGGGCCTTGCCCCGACGCCAACTGCACCGGCAGGCTTTCGAGCATCGATTGATACGGGACGACTTCCAGGTTGACGGTCTTTCCCGGGTTCTCCTGCATGAACCTCTCGGCGATGGGCTGCATCGTGTTGCAGCCAAAGCCGAGGTCGTCGCAGACCACCGTGATTTCTTGAGCGAGCGCTGGTGCGCTGGCGAGCATCAGGGCGCCCAAGGCACAAGTCAGGCGAAGCCTAGAAAGCTGCATGCGTTCCTCCTCCACATCCGCTTCGAGGCAACGGCTCCTCCGACCCTCGAACGAGTTTGGTCTAGCCAGCAGGCTCTGGCCTTACCAGCAGGTTGGTGCGATCGGATTGGCTTGTCAATAGTTCCTGCGCCTGACGGAACAGACCGTCCAGCCACTGGGCCGCCTTGACAGCAAGCCCTTGCTTGATGTGTCTTGGAGCGGTTTTGGTCTTACCAGACGGCCCGGAGGTCCAAGAAGCCATTGCGCCGGGAGAAAGTTAGTCAATGCTGAGATTTGCCGCGATAGGCATCGATCATGGTCACATCTTCAACCACATCGATGGCCTGCTCGATGCCGGCGCAGAGTTCGTCGGCTATTGTCCAGAAAGTTCGGTTCCCGCTCTGGTGGACACCGTGCGCAAACAACATCCTGGCGTGCCTGAAGTCAGTCGGGACCAGCTTCTTGCCGATAAGGGCATCGATGTCGTCTGCATCGCTGCGGTTCCCCGCGACCGGGCCGGTCTTGCCATCACCGCCATGAAAGCCGGCAAGGACGTGATCGTCGACAAGCCGGGCGTGACCACCTTCGCTCAACTGGACCAGGTCAAGCGCACGGTGATGGAGACCGGCCGGATGTTCTCGGTCTGCTTTTCTGAGCGCCTCTGCGTTCCCTCGGCGGTCAAGGCTGGCAAGCTGGTTGCAGAGGGCGCGATTGGCAGGGTGGTGCAGACAATCGGCATGGGGCCCCATCGCCTTTCTGCCGCCAGCCGCCCCTCCTGGTTCTTCGATCTGGACGCCTTTGGCGGCATTATCGTCGACATCGCATCCCACCAGATCGACCAATTTCTCTTTTATACCGGCTCCAATTCGGGTGAGGTCGTCGCCAGTTCGGTCGGCAATTTCGGCACGCCGCAAAGCCCGGATTTCCAGGATTTCGGAGAGGTCTTGCTGCGCAGTGAGCAGGGTTCCGGCTATATTCGCGTTGATTGGTTCACCCCCGAGGGCCTGCCGACCTGGGGCGACGGTCGCCTCACCATTCTGGGCACCGACGGCTACATCGAACTGCGCAAATACATCGATATCGGCGGACGCGACGGCAAGGACCACCTCTTCTTGGTCGACGGATCTGGCGTGCGTCACGTCGATTGCAGCAGCGAGCCGCTCGACTATTTCACGAGCTTTGTAGCCGACGTGCGCGAGCGCACGCAAACGGCAATGACCCAGCATCACGTATTCGAAGTCTGTCGGCTCTCGCTCGAAGCGCAGCAGCAGGCAACCCATATAGGCGGGAGGAAGTCGGCATGAGCCAAAAGTTGCGAGTGGCAGTTATCGGGGCAGGAATCGCCGAGCGCCATCTCATGGCCTATCAGTGGAACAAGGATCTGTTTGATGTAGCGGTGCTTTGCTCGCTCGATGAAGATCGCGGCCGGCGCCTGTGCGAAACCTTCAACATCCCTGAATACACCCAGGACGTCGACACCCTGTTCGCCCGAGGTGACATCGATGTGGTGGATGTGTGCACACCGCCGCACAACCATTTCGAGCTGTCGCGCCGCGCCATCGAAGCGGGCAAACACGTCATCTGCGAAAAGCCGCTGTTCGGCTCCATCGCCGAAGTGGATGCCATGGCGGAAATCGTCGCGCACTCCGGACGCAAGCTGATGCCGATCTTTCAGTATCGCTATGGGACCGGCCTGCAAAAGCTCAAGCTGCTGATGGCGGCCGGGCTCACGGGCAGGCCGTTCATGACCACAATCGAAACGCACTGGTGGCGCGGTCCGGCCTATTACGAAGTGCCATGGCGCGGCAAATGGGCGACGGAGTTGGGTGGGGGCCTGCTCGGGCACGCCATTCACGCCCACGACATGCTGAACTATGTGCACGGGCCCTGCGCCGAACTCTTCGCCTATGGCGCGACTCTGGTGAACAAGATCGAGGTCGAGGACACCATGGCGCTGGCCGTTAAAATGCAGAATGGCTCGCTCGCCACGCTTTCGATGACCTTGGGCTCGCGCAAGGAGATCTCCCGGTTGCGCTTCTGCTTCCACGATCTTGTCGCCGAAAGCATACTCGAGCCCTACACGATGGGCCGCGATCCCTGGCAATTCACCGCCGGAACGCCCGAGCACCAGCAACGGGTGGACGACGCCCTGGCCGGCTATGAGGTGAAGGAGGATGGCTACACCCGACAGTTCGAGCTGTTCCATCAGGCGATCATTAGTGGTGGCGAGCCACCCGTGACCTTGCAGGACGCCAGGAACTCGCTTGAACTGGTCACCGCGGCCTATCAGTCCCAGCGCACGGGCCTGCCGACGCCAATGCCGATCGGTCCAGGCAATCCCCTTTATCGCTCCTGGCTGCCGGAAACGGAGGCCGCCGCCTGACGCAAGTGAAGTGGTGGAGCCTAGAGCGTGGGGCATTTCCTCCCACGCTCGGAAAGGACGAGATGGATCGCACCCAGCCGGTGCGGCTGATCCCGGCACCAGGGGGATCAGCTTCCACGCGAGCGGCGCTGATTATGGCCCTGGTCCTTTCAAGCTGCTGGAAGCGCGCGCCCTCGAGCCGGGCAGGGCGGCTTGTCCCGGCGGCCCGCTTCAGCGTTCGATGAGCTCGATCATGATGCCATCCGGATCTCGGCAAAATGCCACCCGCCGCGCAATGTCGCGGTTATGCGCATCGCGGGGCGGCTCGACGATATCCACGCCGGCATCCAGCAGGATATTGTAGATATCATCCACGCTGTCGAAATTGAAGGTGAGATGCCGCACGCCGGCCCGCCCGATGGCTACGTCTTCAGCTGTCAGCGCGCCTGTGGCAGGACAGACCATCTCCAGCATCGGCCCCTTGGCATCCAGAAAGGCCAGTTCATCGCCATTGAACACCCGACGACGCACGCGCAGCTCCAGCCCGAGCAGGTCCACGTAAAAGGCCAGGCTTCTGTCGATGTTCTTCACGGTGATGCCCACATGCTCAAAACCCTTCAGCATGGCCGCGTCTCCCTCTTAATCCTCAGGTCCGGTAAGCCGCCGGCGTTCGTCGGCCTGCAGCAATTCCTCCGACACGTTGTTGATGTGCCGCGCCATGGCTTTGTAGGCCGCATCGGCATTGCGCAGCTTCAAGGCTGCAACAATCGCATGGTGGTCGCCGATCCAGGTCGGGCGGACGGCGTCGCCATGCATGTGCTCGTGGATCTTCTTCCACATGCGCGAGGCATCACGTTGTGCCCACAAGGCCTCGGTGATGGAGACGACGATTGCGTTTCCGGTCATATGGGCGATGATCATGTGGAATTCGCGGTCGTTCTTCTCGTTGTGGACCGCCGAACTGCCCTCGTCCTGCATGCGAGCAATACTGTCTTCGAGCCGCATGATGTCATAGCTATTAGCACGCTGTGCCGCGATGGCGGCGGCGCCTGACTCGACCGCAAGTCTTGCTTGCAGCAACTCGAACGGTCCCGGACCGATATCGGTATTGATGATGTCGAAGTTCACATCATTGGTTTTTCGCGGCAAGATCACGATGCCGGCGCGGCCCCGGACCTCGACCACGCCGCGCATCTCGAGGGCAATGACCGCCTCCCGGATCGATGGCCGGCTCACCTGAAGCTCTTCCGCCAACTCGCGCTCGGAGGGCAGGCGCCAGGATGGATCGCCTGAATGCGCTTCGATCATCTGGGCGATACGCTGAGCCACCACCTGGTAGAGGCGCTTGTTGCTGAGCTGATAATTCGCACCGTCTATTCGGTCCAACCGCCTGTCCTTATTCAAGCACGCCCCTAGGCGAACAGCTTTATCCATGATCGAGCGGCAAGTCGCGCGATCAGTTGCATCCCCTATGCCACTCCTAGCACAGTTCTCGTTCCTCAGCCGTTCTCTTGATGGCAAGATCGAGCCGGCGGCAGTACTCGCAAGCTCGCTTGCCCCCATCAAACTCGTTTTCCCCGTCGAACTTTGTTTCCTCTGAGCAGTTGTGCAGCAGAGCTTGAGGACAACAACATGCAGCAGAGATGGCCCCGGCGCCTGTGGATCGTGCGCCACGGCGAAAGCACTGGCAATGTCGCCCGCCAGGCGGCAATGGATGCCGGCCTGTCCGAGATCAACATCGATCACCGCGATATCGACGTTCCACTCAGCCCGCTGGGGGAAGAGCAGGCCATTGCGCTCGGCCGCTGGTTTGCCCGCAACCGCCACGAGGGCCTGCCCGAAGTGGTGCTGGCCTCCCCCTATGCGCGCGCCAATCGTACGGCCGAGCTCATCTGTGAGCATGGCGGCTTCACCGATGCCGAATTCATCGCCGACGAGCGGCTGCGCGAAAAGGAATTCGGTATCCTCGATCGCCTGACGACGGCGGGCATCCAGGAGCGGTTCCCCGATCAGGCGCGCTTCCGCACCCTCTTGGGCAAGTTCTACCACCGTCCGCCGGCGGGCGAGAGCTGGTGCGACGTGGTTTTGCGCCTGCGCAGTCTGATGGACACGATCGGCCTGCATCACGGCGGCCAGGACGTGCTCATCGTCAGCCACCAGGTCGTTGTGCTCTGCTTGCGCTACTTGCTGGAGCGGCTGAGCGAGGAAGAAATCCTCGCCATCGATCGGGAAGGCGATGTCGCCAATTGCTCGATCACTGAATACCACTTTGCCGAAGGGACGCGCAAAGGCGGGGAACTCGTGCTCAAGCGGTACAATTTCCTGGCTCCTCTGCAAGAGGATGGCACCACCGTCACCGCCGAGCCGCCCGTCGCCAGTGCCAATCCATGAGCGAGCACTCCATTACGCGTGAGTTCCTGCTCGAGAACCCGCTGCCCCTGCCGCAAGGCGAGGTCGACAAGGACGCCCGCGGCCGGGTCATGGCTGTCGGCGGGCACCGCGAAGTTCCGGGCGCCGTGCTGCTTTCCGGCGAGGCTGCCTTGCGTGCCGGCGCCGGCAAGCTCGCGATTGCGACTGTGCGCAGCAGCGCGTTGGCGCTGGGGCTCGCCATTCCCGAAGCGCGGGTGCTTGGCTTGTCGGAGACCACCACCGGCGAGATCGAGGCGGCAAATGCCGCAGCCATAGCTGCCGCCATCCACGACGACGATGCAGTTCTGCTCGGCCCTGGCATGCTGGACGATGAAGTGGCCGGCGAACTCGCTGCGAGCCTGCTGTCCTCGCTCCATGGCCGAAGTTTTGTTCTGGATGCCGCGGCTTTGACCGGATTGCGGACCCGACTCGAACACATGAAGGAACACGCCGGACGCATTGTTATCACGCCCCATGCTGGCGAAATGGCCACCTTCCTTGACATTCACATTCGGGAAGTTGCCGCCGATCCCGCAGCCGCTGCCCGCCGTGCCGCTGCGGCAACGGGTGCGGTTGTGGTGATGAAGGGCAGCCACACCCGGATCGCGAGCCCACAGGGCGAGATCTGGGAAGCCCGGCAGGGCAATGTCGGTCTTGCCACGTCCGGCTCGGGCGATACGCTCGCGGGCATCATCGCCGGCCTGCTGGCGCGCGGCGCCTCCCCGCTCCTCGCAGCGCAATGGGGCGTTTTCATGCATGGGGAAGCCGGCGAGCGCCTCAAGCAGGTCCATGGCCTGCTTGGCTATCTCGCGCGCGAAATCCCGGCGCAAATCCCTGCGATCATGCGAGATCTGCAGCCCGCAGCCAATTGAGTGCTGGGGAAGGGGCCGACCGGTGTTGACCGGCCCCAACCATCTCACGCCGAAAGCACCGTTTCGCTGGCATTCATCGGCTCGCCCTTATTGGGCCTGCCCGTCCCGGTGGTGATCAAGGCCTTAAGGCTCCCGCCGATATAGGTGCCCCAGCCGTCCGAGCAGACATCGAAGCACTCATATTCCGGCACAAGCCCGATATGGGTGAAGCGCAACTGCGTCCCACCCTCCACAGGCTGGATATCAAAGACGATGTCGGTGCCGGTCCACTCGGACTTGTCCTCGGTGAAACTGAAGTGGTTCTGGACCACATGCCAGGCAACGCGGCGATCCGGGATCAACTCGGTGACGCGGATCTGCGCCCGGTGCACGTCGCGATACGCATAGTCGAAGGTGGAGCCCAGGATATCAGTCGCGCCCTTCACATCCTCGGACCACCAACCCCGAACATTGGTGATGGCGTCAAAGACGGCAGCAGGTGGTTGCGGCACGATAAAGCTGGTCTCGAAGTTTTGGTCAGTCATCGCTGGTCTCCTTGATTGAAGGCATGGACGTGCTGCGTCGGCCGCGCCGCAGCGCGTCGATGGAAAAGGAGCGGCCGTGTAGTATCCTCGCGCGGGCTGGCTTAGGGCTGCAGCCTCACGCCCTGCAAATCATAGTGCTGGATGTAGAGCTCCTGCCGCCGTTGCCAGCCGTTCGGATCGACGCCCTCTGTGGCGCCGCTCAGCAGGGATTCGAGATGATCAAGAAAATCGTGCCAGCCGGGCAGCATCAGGGCGCTGTTGACATAAGGCATGCCGCGATGGGTGAAGATCAGCCTCGTGCCGTTCCCCTCGCGGCTGAGTTCATACCGCACAACGGAGTCAGGGGCGTGCGTGTTGGACCAACTGAATTCGAGCAGGTGGGGCGGCTCCCAGGCGCATACAATGCCGGTCATCGGGTGGGGGCCACCAACCATCAGCTCGAACCGCCCACCGACATGGGGTTCCACATAGGCCGCGCCCATCCAGTCTGCCAGCCGTTCTGGCTCCGTGATGGCGCTCCACACCGTTTCAACCGGTCGGTCGTAATGCCGCTCGAAGCGCACATCTATATGATCCGTTTGGCGGGTAAAGACGCCCAGTTCATCGTTGAACGCCATTTCAATCACTCCTTTTGAGGTGATCATCGAGCGCATCGAGCTTGTTCGCCCAGAACGCGCGATAGGGCTGCAGCCAGTGATCGAGTTCCGCCAAGGGCTGTGGTTCCAGGCTGTAGAGCCGCCGTGGCCCGTCCACGCGAAAGCGCACCAGCCCCGCCTCATGCAGGGCCCGCAAATGCTTGGACACATTGGGCTGCGGCAGGTCCAGCCGATCCACCAGCACACCGGCGGGCTGCTCGCCCGCCAGCAGCAGGCCCAGAATTTCGCGCCGAACGGGATCGGCTATAGCTGTGAAAATCGACATGCACACATATTCCACCATAGGCATATGCCTGTCAAGGAATATTGCGTGGGATATCGGAGCCGCTATTGGGCGAGGTCTGCCCGGGCTTTTTCGAGTTCATTGCTGTAGCGGCGCAGCAGGTGCGCTTCGGTCAGAATGCCGATCACCTTGGGATCGCCGAGGTCGCTGACGACCACGATGGCTTCGGCATTGTGCTTCTCGAACAGCGCCCCCGCATCCAGCGCCTGCAAGGCAGGATGCAGCATCACATCGGTCTGGCGCAGGATTTGGCTGACAGTGCCCGCTTCATCGAGCCCGTCCGGGGCATAGGCGTCCGCCACATCGATAAGGCCGACATAGCGGCCATCATCGCGTGTGGCGATCACCCGGTTGGCCGAGCCAAGTGGATAAGCGCGGCGAAACTCTTTGAGTGTCATGGTTTGCGGAACCATTTTGACGTCGCGCCGCATCATCTTGCCCACGGTAAGATTGCGCATCCACCCCACGTCATGGGCGCTGCGGATGGTTTCGCCGCGCAGGTGAAAGCGCCAGGTGGTGAAGGAATAGCCAAAGGTTTCGCGCACCAGCATGGAGGAGGTGACCGCCGCCACCAGCACCGCAATGGTCAGCGGCAAGCTGCCCGAAATCTCGAGCGCGAGGAATGCCATGGTGAGAGGCCCCCCGACTACGGCCGCTGCGAGTCCCGCCATGCCCACCAGCATGGGAATGCTCGGATCGGGAAACAGCCCCGGGCTGATCGCCTGCGCCAGCCAGAAATACACCTGGCCCAACAAGGCGCCGAGGAACAGCGAGGCAAAGAACAGCCCGCCGCGGAACCCCGACCCCAGGGACACCGCCGAAGCGAGGACCTTGAGCACGAGCAGGCTCACCGCCACCCCGATGGGCAGGGGCGGCGAGGCAAATGCCCGCTCGAGCGCGCCATGGCCGGCCGACAGCACCGCGGGCGAGATCATCGCCAGCCCACCCACGATCAACCCGCCGACCGCCGGTCGGCACCAGCTGGGCACATGCGACTTGCTGAAGCTGCGTTCCACCACGCCCACAAGCCGCATGAGCAGAATGCCCAAGCCGCCCGCCGCAACCCCGCTCACGACGATCAGCAGCACCTGGGGAACCCCAAACGACAGCGCCTGGCTGATCGACACCACCGTGTGGCCTTGCCCGAAAACGGAGGTTACCAGCACCGCCGAAATGCAGGCGGCGATTACCGGCGCCAGGGTCGAGATGGAATAGGTGCCGATGATCAGCTCAAAGGCGTAAAAGGCGCCGGTCAGCGGCGCCCCGAAAGCTGCGGCGATGGCCGCGCCGGCGCCGCACCCCACCAGCTTGCGCAAGTCACCGCGCCGCAGGTGAAAGAAGTCGCCCAGCTTGGATGCGGTTGCCCCGCCCATCTGCGTATAGGCCGCCTCCAGCCCCACCGAGGCGCCAAACCCGTTCGAGATCAGCGTTTGTGCGGTGATGATAAGACTATCCGTCATGGAGAGCTTGCCGCCATGAAGCGCATTGGCCTCTACCAAGTCGACATAACGCGACTTGCGCCGGCGCAGCAACAGGCCGAGCAGCCCCAACAGCAAGCCGCCGATTGCCGGTACAAAGGCCAGGTCAAAGGCCAGCGCAGGCAGGGCGCTCAAGCGTTCGCCGGGTGATAGCTGAAAGAGAATGCTCTGCATGCCATAGGCCAGCTCGCGCAGCACCAGCACGACGAGCCCGGCCAGCGCGCCGATCACGACGGCCAGCACCACCAGCCCCGTTTCGCGCCGCCGGATCAGGCTGCCCATCCACGCCGACATCCCCTCTGCGGTTAGCCGATGCTGCAACCAGCGCAGGCCCTTGCCGAGCTGCGAGGCGCTCCAGCCCGGTTGCCCCTGAGCGCCGGCGTTTTCGGGGACAGCTTGATCCGGGGCGCTGTCAGGAGCTTTGTCGATCTCGGCCTGCTGGGCCTCTGGCTCTGACATGGGCTCGCCGCTCCTCACGCCCGCCGGGCATCAAAGGCAAGGCGAAAGCCGACATTGCTGGCGGCACTGTCAGGTGACAGGGCCATGCGCGCGGCGATCCGGTAGCGATAGCAGTAGCTCTTGTGGCACAAAAACGAGCCGCCCTTGAGCAGCCGCTCCCCATGCAGCCGCGCCGCCTCATTACGCTCGCGCGCCTTGAGCGACACCGAACGAATGCGGAATGGTTCTGCCGTCCACTCCCAGACATTGCCGACCATGTTGTAAAGCCCGAGCTCGGATGGAGCGAAGCTGCGCGCCGGCGCCGTGGCTTCAAACCCATCGCGAGCCGTATTCAGCCGGGGAAAGTTGCCCTGCCAGATATTACAGAAAATCGCCTCATCGCTCGGCTCCTCGTCCCCCCAGGGAAAGCGCTGCCGCCGCGCGCCACCCCGAGCCGCATGCTCCCATTCGGCCTCGCTCGGCAGCCGGCCGCCCGCCCATTGTGCAAAGGCTTCCGCATCCTGCGCCGATACCTGCGTCACCGGATGATCCAGCCGCTTATCGACCAAGCTGCCGGGGCCTTCCGGTTCGCGCCAATACGCACCATCTACCCGGTGCCACCAATTCAGGCCCGTGCCAACAACTTCCCCTAAACCCTTGCCGCCGCCCACGAACACCGATGACCAGCCGAACTGCTCGGCCTCCGTCACATAGCCCGTGTCCGCCACAAACTCGGCAAAGCGCTCCACCGTCACTGTGGTTGTTTCCAGCAGGAAGTCGTTGAGCTTGAGCGGTCGCTCCGGTCCTTCCCCGTCAGCGGCAATCACCGGATCGTTTGTCCCCACAAAGCTGCGCCCACCCTTGATCAACACGGCATCCGCCGACCGCGTCGGCGCCACCGGGGCAGGGGCCGCACCCGGGGTGGCCGTTACCGCCGCCGCTAACCTGCCCGAGGAAGGGGCGCAACAGGACATGGCTCAGCTCACGCTCAAGCCGGCAAGCACCTCGGCGCTGTTGTGCTCGGGAATGTCGCCGATCTCGGCCATCTTGGCGTCGAGCTTGCTCAGCATCCGCGCGAACACTTCGGCATAAGCCGGATCGCCGGCACGGTTCTGCAGCTCGTGCGGATCGCTCTCGCAGTCGAACAGCTCCCATTCGGGCGGTTCATCGCCGGGGAAAGCGCCGAGCTGGCCCAGATCGTCATTGTACCAATAGATGAGCTTGTAGCGATGATCGCGCACCCCGTAATGGGCAAAGGCGTTGTGGTAATAGTCCTTGTGCATCCAGTAGCGGTGATAGGCGACATCCTGCCAGTCGCCCGCCGCACTGTCCTCGAGCAGCGGTCGCATGCTCACCCCCTGCATATAGCTCGGCAGCGGCGCGCCGGCATAGTCTAGGAAGGTCGGCGCGAAATCCACATTGGTGGCGATCTGCTTGGAGACCGAGCCCGGCTTGATCGCCGCCGGATAGCGGATCACGAACGGCATCTGCAGCGATTCCTCATACATGAAGCGCTTGTCGAACCAGCCATGCTCGCCCAGGAAGAAGCCCTGGTCGGAGGTGTAGATGACGATCGTGTTCTCGGTCAGCCCATTGGCATCAAGATAATCGAGCAGCCGCCCCACATTGTCGTCCACCGCCGCAACCGTGCGCAGGTAGCGCTTGATATAGCGCTGGTATTTGAAGAGGTGCAGCTCGCGCCGGCTGGTGAAGGTGAAGGTCTCGCCGGTGTCCTTGTCGATCAGGCGCAGGCCACTGACATCCTCGGGGTTGGGAATCTTGCGACCGACAAAGCCGTTCTCGGCGCGCTGCGCTTCGCCGGTCTCATCGCCGCCCTCGGGCTGCACCAGGCCCAGATCGTCATAGGTCATGTCCTCGCGGATCCGCATCTTGGCCAGCTTGGCGGCCTCGGCGCGATTGCTGTAGTCATCGTCATAGGTTGGCGGAACCGGCAGATCCTCGGTGTAAAGCCCGCGATGGCGCGGATGGGGCGCAAAGGGCCGGTGTGGCGCCTTGTGGTGGCACATCATGAAGAATGGCCGCTCGCGATCGCGCCGCTCGAGGAAGTCGATGCATTTGTCGGTGACGATGTCGGTGGCGTAACCCGCTTCAACCCTCGGGCCATCGGGCCCGATCATCACCGGATCGAAATAGTCGCCCTGGCCCGGCAGCACCGACCATTCGTCAAAGCCCGTGGGCTGGTGCTCCGGGCCTTCGCCCAAATGCCATTTACCGAACATGGCGGTCTGGTAGCCGGAATGGCGCAGATGCTTGGCCACATTGGGCAGGCGGTTATCGAGGTGGGTGGCGAGCGTCGTCACCCCATTCACATGATTATAGGTGCCGGTCAGGATCGAGGCGCGGCTGGGTGTGCAGATCGAATTGGTGACATAGCAATGATCGAGCCGCATACCCTCTTCGGCAATGCGATCCAGATTGGGCGTCGAGTTAAGCCCCGAGCCGTAGCAGGAAATGGCATTGGCCGCATGGTCATCGGACATGATGAACACGATATTGGGGCGCTTGCTGGTCATTGCATGTTCCGCAGTCTTGAGCGTGCCGGCAGCTGCGGCCACCCCGGGGGGCAGCCGCAGCATAGGGCCATAGATCAGTTCGAATACAGGTTCGAGAGGTAGAACTCACTGGCGGGCAGCGGATCGGTGATCTTGCCGAAATCCACATAGAGATTGGCCAGCGTATCGAGCCAGCCATTGACCGTGCCATCAGCGCTGAGTTCTTCGAGTTCGGCGCTCGAGGGCAGGCGGGCCTGCGGCGCTTCGGCGGCCAGCGGCTCCACCGGTACGCCCAGGAACGCTGCGGTGATCTGCACCGACTGGTCGAGATTGTCGCGGCGATAATCCAGCGCTTCCTTGATCACCGCATTCATCTTGCGCACGGTGTCTTCGTCGCTCGCCTTTTCATTGCTCACGATAAACGAGCTCGGGAACGCCACCTCGGGGAAGAAATCCTCGTTGGAGGAGAGCTCCTTCAGGTCCTTCACCCGCTGCCGGATCACGTCGACGAAGGGATACCAGATGCCCGCGGCATCCACCTGGCCCGAGGCAAAGGCGGTCACGATGGTGCTGGGATCCATGCTGACCACCTGGACGTCCCCGATGCTCATGCCGGCCTTGTCGAGCGCAAGGCGCAGCAGCATGTCGCCCGACGTGCCTTCCGGCACCGCCACGCGCTTGCCGCGCAGGTCCTCGATGCTCTCGATGCCCGGCTGGGCGATCACGCGGTCGGTATAGCCAAGGGCATTGATGGCGATCACCTTGGCCTTGCCCGAAGCGGGCAGCCACAGGGCACCCGGCCCGATATAGGCGAAATCCAGCGACCCGGCGCCCAGCGCCTGCACCTGAATCGGGCCATTGGTGAAGACGCTCAGCTGCGGGTCGAGCCCGTGCTTGGCCCACAGGCCCTGGTCATTGGCGATGGCGACCATGCTCGAGCCGAAATAATCGGCGATATAGCCCACGCGCACCTTGGTCAGGTCCTGGGCCAAAGCAGGGCTCAATGCGGCGCCCGCCAACGCCATGCCCGCGATGATCTTGATGAAGCTGCGTTTGTTCAAGGCTTATTCCTCCTGGTTGTTGCTTTGGCCTGATCGTGTGTAGACGGCGTGCCAAACTTGGTTGCGGATTGCTGCAAATTGCGGTGACAGCCGGATCTCGTCGTTGCGCGGATAGGGCAGGTCGACCTCGATGATCTCCTGCAGCCGCCCGGGGCGTGAAGCCATGACCACCACCCGATTGGCGAGATAAACCGCCTCGTCCACATCATGGGTGATGAACATCACGGTGCGCCGCTCGCGCATCCAGGTGTCGAGCAGCTGGTTCTGCATCCGCACGCGCGTCAGGGCGTCGAGCGCACCGAAAGGCTCGTCCATCAGCAGCACCTGCGGATCCACCGCATAGGCCCGCGCAATGGCGCAGCGCTGCTTCATTCCGCCAGAAAGCTGCTTGGGCAGCGCATCGGCAAAATCCGAAAGGCCCACCAGTCCAATATAATGGTCCGAAATCCGCCGGCGCTCGGCCCGCTCCACGCCCTTGAGCTTGAGCCCGAATTCCACGTTCTGCCGCACCGTTAGCCAGGGAAACAGCGCATATTGCTGGAAGATGACGCCGCGCTCGGGTCCGGGCCCTTCCACCGCCTTGCCATCCACAAGGCACTGGCCGCTGCTCGGCTTGAGCAAGCCGGCCGCAATATTCATCGCTGTCGACTTGCCGCAGCCCGACGGGCCCACCACAGTGACGAATTCGCCATCGAACACCTGGAGGTTGAAGTTCTCCAGCGCCACGAAGCGCCCATCAGGCACGCCGAACACCCGTCCGACATCGCTGAAATCGATCTTGACCTCGGCGCTCAATGCTCAACCCTTTCCTGCCAGGAGGTCAGCCGACGCTCGAGAAACAGCACGATCCGATCCATGATCAGACCCAGGATCCCGATGGAGATCAGGGACACGAAAATAACGGGCAGGTCATAGTAGAGCTGCCCCTGTTGCATGCGGAACCCCAGCCCCGATTGCGCCGCGATCAGCTCGGCAGCGACCAGCGTCGCCCAGGCCGCACCCAGCCCGATGCGAAAGCCCACAAGGATGAACGGGGTAGAGGCGGGCACTACGACCTTGGTGAAGATCACCCAATCATTGGCCCCAAGCACGCGGGCGGCATTGATGAAGGTTTTGTCGACATTGACCACGCCCTGATAGGTCGCGACCACGGAAGCCAGGAACGAGGCGAGAAAGATCACGAAGATCTTGGGCGGCTCGTCGATCCCAAGCGTGACGATCGCCAGGGGAATAATCGCCAGTGGCGGGATCACCCGGAAGAACTGGATCCACGGGTCGATCAGCCCACGCGCCACCCGATACCATCCCATCAGGAAGCCGACCGGGATCGCGATGGTGATGCCCAGGAGGAAGCCTGTCAGCACCCGGACAATGGAAGCTCTGACGTCATTGAATAACTGTCCGCTGCTGATAGCAGTGCCAAAGCGCTGCACCACCTGAACTGGGCCCGGCAAGGGTGTTGAGCCGCTCGCTGAATACAGCCACCAGATCCCGATCCCGACCACAAAGGAAATGGTGCCCAGCGCAAGATTGGAGCGCAGCAGGCCGCCGGGTTGCCCCGTCTCCGCGGCGGCTTCATGGTTCGTGGTCATCCAAGTCATCCCTGATAGCGAACTCCTTCAATCCGCCGCGGGCATCTCCTAGAGGCGCCGTTTTGGATTGCCGAAGTGCCCGTCCGACTCTCGCCATCGGAACCGCAGCATCAGCTGTTGTGGCAGGAATGCTTGGAGGACGCCAGCGCGGCGCAGTCGCAGCTTATCGCGTGAGCCGGCCTTGATCCGGTGACGCGGACAATGGTTCTAAGACCTTCCAAGCACCCGCATTTCCCCGTCCCAGTCGATCTCGTCCGCCGGCAGGGCAATACCATGATGACTGGCGGCTGCAGCGATGGCGCGTCTTGGATTATCGGCGGCCATGATGATCGCGGTATCGAAGGAAGCGATGTTCCAGCGAACAACATTGCGGACCGCCTGATCCATCTCCAAAGCCGAACCGGCGAGATTGTCGTGCCCGGGGACCCGCACCACCCCATCAACATCGCGCTCTATGCTCATGCCCGCAAATTCGTATTGAGCAGGCTCCGCCGCCGCGGCCAGCACGGCGTCGCTCACCAGGATGGATTTGTCGACGCCCTTCAGGCGAACCAAAGCGCGCAGCGCGTCCGGTGCAATATGATGCCCATCCGCGATGAAGCACGCCCAGAGCCCCTCGGCTCCCAGCTGTGCCAGCAGCGTATTGTTGAGCTTGGGCAAGTGCTGGGGCAAGCCATTGCCCAGATGGGTTGAGCAGCTGGCGCCTGCCGCTACCGCCATCTCGATCTGTGCGTAATCGGCCGCACTGTGCCCGATACTGACCGCCATCCCGGCGTTCTTGAGTGCACGGATTGCTTCCGCGCTCCCTTGGCGCTCGGGCGCCAGCGTCACCATCAGGATCGGCCGCCCCAGCCCAGCGGACAAGCCCTGAACCATCGCAGCATCGGGGTCGCGCATCGCGTCGGCGGGATGACACCCCTGGTAGCCCGCTTCTGCACGCAGGAACGGCCCTTCGAGGTGATAGCCAGGAACCATGCTGGGGCCGAGCCGGCTGCTGCGGGCCGCCGCGTCAATCGCCGCGAGCCGCTCGGCCAGTTGATCGCGATGCGCCGTGATGATGGTCGGCAAACACCCGGTGACCCCGGCCTTGCGCATCGCCGCCAGGGCATGATCGAGGGCGTCCGGTGTAATCGCGGGATCGTTGAAGTCGACCCCGGCATAGCCGTTCACCTGCAGGTCAAACAGCCCGAGCGTGGTGATCGCCATCAGCCCTGCACGGGGCGCAGCAGGGACGCCGCTGCCGGGTCCAGATAAAGGCTGGCATCGGGATGCTGCTGAACAATCGAGGCGGGGAACAGGTTCGAGACCGGCCCCTCCACCGCGGCCTGCACCGCCTTGGCCTTGCGCTCATCAGGCACTGCAAGGATCAGCGCTTCGCACGCCATGATGCGCTTGATGCTCATGGAGATGGCCCGCGTGGGCACGGCCTCCAAGGTCCCGAACCAGCCTTCGCCGAACTGCTGTTGCCGGCACTCCCGATCGAGCTCCACCACGAGATAGGGCTGGTCGTAATCGAAGTTCGCCGGTGGGTCATTGAACGCGAGGTGGCAATTCTCCCCGATCCCGGCAAAGCATACATCGATTCGCTGGCCGGCCAGGGCTCCGTTGAGGCGCGCCAGTTCAGCATCAAGATCAGTGGCGTCGGCGTTGATGGCGAGGAACGACTTGTAGCCCGGCAGGCGATCCAGGAATCGCTCGCGCAGATAACGCCGGAAGCTCGCCCCATGCGCCACTGGCAGGCCGACATATTCATCCAGATGATAAAAGCTGACTGCCGACCAGTCGATTTCGGCCTGCAGCAGCTGTTCCAGCATCTCGAACTGGCTGGCGCCTGTCGCCAGCACCACATGGGCTTCCCCATGCTGCGCTATCGCCTCGCGGATCACGCGGGCACCATGTTCGGCGGCAGCCGCACCCAGCGCAGGCTTATCGGGGCAAATGGAAATCTTCACTGCAAACTCCGGCGAAAAGGGCAGGGATGGGAGCGGTTACGCCCGCGGGCCATGACAATGTTCAATCAAGCGCGATAACCCGCAAGCCGGCAAGCACTGCCGGATCATCAAAGCGCTCCTTGGGATCGCCATTCGTGATCAGCACGTCCACATCGGCCAGTTGGGTCACCACATGCGGCGCGCGGCGGCCGAACTTTTCGTCATGGGCCATCAGGATCACTTGCCGCGAATGGGGCAGGATGGCGCGGATCAGCTCGACCTCCATCGGGTCGAACTCCTGCACGACCCCATCGCGATCGATGGCGCTGGCGCCGATCACCGCGAGGTCGAACTTGAACCGGTGCCGGCTTTCATCGGCCATCGTGAGCACCGAGGAGTCCTTGTTGCGGACATAGCCGCCATAAACATAGACGGTGGCATCGGTCTTGAGCGCGCAGGAATGCGCCACTTCAAGGTTCGGCGTCGCGATCAGCACGCCAGGATGGCGCGCCAGCACTTCATGGAGGGAATCGAACGTCGTCCCCAGCCCCACGAAAATGGTCGCCCCGGGCGTCAGGAACTCCTCGAGCGCCAGCACCAGCCGGCGCTTGACCGCCACGCCCACCGCATGACGCTCGTCATGTGTATGATGCGCCACCCCCGGTGAGGCGAACGCACCGCCAAAACCCTTTTGCAGCAGCCCCTCGGTTTCGAGCGTGCGCAAATCGCGGCGAATGGTCTGGTAGGTCACGTCGAACCGCGCCGCCAGTTCAGCGACGGAAGCCGCGCCATTGGCCCGCACCGCTTCCAGGATTGCCTGCCGCCGCTCGCTCGCCCGGATATTGCCCCCCGCGCCAGCCTCGGCGTCGGCTTGCGGATGCAGCCGGGGCGCGTTCTCGCCGCTCATTTCAGCCGCACACCCAGATAGCTGCGGTCATCGGTCAGCTGCAGGGCCGTAGTGCCCTTGGTGCTTATATAGGGGCCGATCTTGTGCAGATCCTCTGCCTCCACTTCCTCGAAGGCGGCTTCCCAGGATGCCACGCCGAACTCGGCGCCCATCTTGAAATAGCCGTCCGAGAACAGCTCGATGGTCTCGACCTCGGCCAGCGGATAGCTGCGCGTCTCGATGAAGCGCTTGGGCACGGCAAAGCCATCCAGTCCGCCATAACCCAGCACCGGCTCGGTGACATTGGAGAATTGGCCCTGACCGTGGGAAATCCCGTGCTGGATCAGCACTAGGATTTCAGCCTCGGGCACGCTGGGCAGGTGCTGCCGGCAGGCGCTGAGGGCGCTCTGCTCGATCGCCTCCACGATTTCGGGCGCGGCGGTGACCGTGCCCGCCTGCTGGTTGCGCGTGCCCTGCCAGGTCATGGCCGCGGCATGCTTGTCGCACTCCTCGAGCGAAGCGCCCCGCTGTTCGAAATAGCGCCAGGTCTCGCGCCGCAGGATGGCGGTGACGTCATCGAGGGGCTTGAGCACCTGCAGCGTGTCGTGGCCGTTGATGCGAATACCGCTATCGCCAACCGCCACCACTTCGAGCCGGTCGCCCAGGAGCAGCGCGGCCATCACCGTGCAGCCGCCGCGCAGCTTCCAGTCCGCTTCCACGGCCTCGAGCGCCCCATGCTGGGCATAGCCGGCATGGATTGCCTTGCCGAGATAATCGACGAAATGCTCGCCGCCCTGGAATTGCAGGGCGGGCTGGTCGGGCTGGCCTTGCGCCAGCAGAAAGATTTCAATGGCCCGCTTGACGGTGCGCGAGGCAAACTGCCCCGACAGCATGCCGCCAAAACGGGTGCCATTGCGATCGGTTACGCCGTCGATGACGGCGTAACCTAGGTTCGGCATGACTACGAGGCTGTCTTCATTGGTCTCCGGCTGGCCAAATTTCTTGCCCAACGTAAAAGCTTCAAGCTGCCGCATGTAATCCTGCTCTAGTCGTGTTTTTCGGTGTGGTGGGCCGGCTTATTCGCCGATGGCCGTCCGCCACTTGGCCAGTACGTCCTCGGCGCCGCCGAACTCGCTGAGCGGCTTGACATTGACGAGGGTCAGATCGGCCAGGTTCGGCGTGCCGGCCGGGCCTTCAACGTCGAGGCGCACCGAGCGGCGGCCGATATCCATGGCGAGCTTTTCCTGGGTCGACTTGGACATGGCCCAGTCGATAAACGCCTTGCCGCCTTCTGGATTGGGGCTGTTCTTGACCAGCGCCACGCCATCGGGGGTCGCTGCCGTGCCATCGGTCAGGTGCACGATCGAGATCGGTGCGCCGCCCTGCACATATTCCAGCGCATTGTCTTCGAGGGTCAGGCCCATTGCGGTTTCGCCATCGGCAACAAAGCGCGGCACGGCGCCCGAAGAGTCGGCGAACACGAAGTTCTTGGCGATCTCGGCATACTTGTCCCAGCCTTCGTCACCAAAGACGGTGAGGACAGTCTGCAACTGCTGCATGGCCGAACCCGAACCATCGGCACGGGCCGTGGCGATCTGGCCGGACCATTTGGGATCGGCAAGCTCAGCCCAGGTCTTTGGCGCCGATTCGAGCGGCTGCAGGTCGGTGTTGACCGCCAGCACGTAAACAACGGCAGTGTAGGGGGTCCAGGCGGGATCCTTGACGAACTGCGGATCGATCTGGTCAGCCTCGGGGGGCGTATAGGGCTCCAGCAGATCGCTGAGTTCGGTCAGCTGGCTACCCGAGATGGACCAGATTACGTCTGCGGCCGGTGCGCCCGCTTCGGCCTGCACGCGCTTGGCGATATCGCCCGAACCGAGCTTGACCACTTCGGCCTTGAGGCCGGTTTCCTGCTCGAAGATCGGCAGCAGCGTATCGACGATCGATGACTTGTGGGCGGTGTAGATCACCACCGAGCCGTCCTGGGCCAGCGCCAGCGAGGTCATGCTGGTCGAGGCGATCAGGGCCGCGGCCGACAGTGCCAGGAATGTACGTTTGCGAATGCTCATTCGAATCCTCCGGTTCGTTTTTAGACATTTTTCGGGTGAGATGATCCTGAACTACGCCGAAAGATGTTGCAATACGAAACTAGGCCGGTGTCATATGTGACAACGCAGTCCGGGAGGAGCAGGCATGAGTTATCTTGAGGTCCGCAACGCTACCAAGCAGTTCGGATCCACTTTCACGGCATTGGCCGGCGTTTCCATTGCGGTTGAACGCGGCGAGTTCTTCACTCTTCTGGGCCCGAGCGGCTGCGGCAAGACCACCTTGCTGCGCGCCATCGCCGGCTTCAATGACCTCTCATCGGGCGAGATCACCCTGGACGGCGCCAATCTGCGCGTCGTGCCTCCGCATCAGCGCGATATCGGCATGGTCTTCCAGGACTATGCGGTGTTCCCCCATCTCAGCGTCTTCGACAACGTCGCTTTCGGCCTCAAGCCCCGCAAGGTGCCGGCCGCCGAGATCAAGACCCGTGTGACCACCGCGCTTGAAGCCGTACGCCTCGGCGCCATGGCCGACCGCCTTCCCGCCGCCATGTCGGGCGGTCAGCAGCAGCGCATCGGCTTGGCGCGCGCCATGGTCATTAATCCGCGCCTGCTGCTCATGGATGAGCCCCTGTCCAATCTCGACGCCAAGCTGCGCATCGAGCTGCGCGAGGAAATTCGCGACATCCAGAAGCAGGTCGATATCGCGACCATCTATGTGACCCATGATCAGGAAGAGGCGCTCGCGATCTCGGACCGCATCTGCGTTATGAGCGCGGGCAAGATCGAGCAGATCGGCACGCCCCAGCAGATCTATGGCGATCCGCAGACCAGTTTTGTCGCCCAGTTTGTGGGCACCCTCAACATCTTCACCCCGGGCGATGCGATCAATGTGCTCGTCGCCCAGCTAGGCCTGTTCAACGAAGGCGTCGCCAACTGGACCATCCGCCCGGAACGTCTAGCCCTTGGGAACGGCACCGAGCCGGCCTCTGCCCAAACCGCTACGCTGCCCGGCACCGTGACCAAATACACCTATCTCGGGCGCGAGGCTCATGTGCAGGTGGAAACCCCGGCTGGCGTTGTCATCGTTCAGCTGGCCGATCCCGGCATGGCGGCGACCAGGCAGGCGGGCGAAACGGTCTCGGTTCTGGTGCCGCGTGATGCCCTCATGGCGTTCCGCGCCGATGGCACGAGGATCCAGCAATGACCCTGCTGCAGCGCCTCAATTTCTGGTCCGTGGTGATGATTCTCACCTGGGTCCTGCTGTTTGTGCTGCTGTTCATTCCTGTGGGCTCGGTCCTGGTGTCGAGCCTTTATGATCAGTCCGGCAATCTGACCATCGCCAATTACCTCAAGTTCCTTGGGGAACCGCGCTTTCGGCAGGCCTTCGTCAACACGCTGGTGGTGGGCTTTGGCGGCCTTTTCGGCGCGCTGCTGCTCGGCTCCATCATGGCCTTTTGCGTGTCGCGCTTTGTTATTCGCGGCGGCAAGTTCGTCTCGCTCCTGGCCATTCTCGCGCTCGTCTCGCCGCCCTTTATCGGCGCCTATTCCTGGATCGTGCTGTTCGGGGCAGGGGGCGTGGTGCGCGGCTGGCTGCGCGAAGTGGGGATCACCATGCCGCCCATTTACGGGCTGGGTGGCATCCTCATCGTCTTCTCGCTCAAGTTCTATCCATACGTGTACCTGATGGTCTCGGGCGCACTGAGCAACGTCAACCGCTCGCTTGAGGAAGCAGCCGAAGGCCTGGGGCTAACCCCTTGGCAGCGCACCATGCAGATCTCGTTTCCGATGGTGTTCCCGGCCTTGACGGCTGGTGGGCTGCTCGCCCTTATCCACGCCATCGCCGACTTCGGCACGCCGCGTCTCCTCGGCCGTGGCTACAACGTGCTCGCCACCGAAGCCTTCACGCTCTATTCGGCCGAAGTGGGCTCCAACATGTCCATGGCCACCACGATCAGCGTCGTGCTGATCCTGGTGTCGATGGTCTTCGTCATGCTCCAGCGCTACATGTCGCGCCGCAATGTTTATCATGGCAACATGATCAACAAGCCGACCCGCATCCAGCTCAAGGGCTGGCGCAATGTCCTGGCGCACTTTGCCGTCTACTTAATTGGCCTGTGCGGTGCGATGCCAGTCATCATCTCGGTGATCTATTCCTTCCGCAAAACCAACGGCCCGGTGTTCCAGCAGGGCTTTGCCCTCCAGAGCTATGAACGCATCCTGTTCAACCTCGGCGATGTCGTGCGCAACTCGCTCACCTTCTCGGTGGCAGCGGTTGTTCTGATCGTCATGGTCGGCACCGTGGTCGGCGTACTGGTGGCGCGGCGCACCAATCTCAACACCGCGCTGCTCGATGGGGCCTTCATGGTCCCCTATGTGATGCCCGGCATTGTCATCGGCATTGCCTTCATCGCCGCCTTCAACACCGGCCCCATCGTGCTGACCGGGACGGCTGCGATCATCATCCTGTCCATCTTCATCCGGCGGCTGCCCTACACGGTCCGCACCACCGCTTCTTCCCTGCGACAAATTTCCCCCAGCATGGAGGAAGCCGCGGTATCGCTCGGCTACAGCCCCTTCCAGGCATTTCTGCGCATCACCGTGCCGCTGATCGTCCCCGGCATCATCGCCGGCGGCATGCTCAGCTTCGTCACGGCGATCAACGAGCTGTCGTCCTCGCTCGTCCTTTATGTCGGCAGCACCATGACCATGCCGGTGCGCATTTACCTCCTGATCCTCGACGGTGATTTCGGCACCGCCGCGGCCCTTTCGACCGTGTTGCTGCTGTTGAGCGGCTGTGCCGTCTACATCGCGTTCCGCTTCATGGGCCGCAATGAACAAGCACTGCTGTGACATCTGTGCAGCTTGACCATCTCACCGGGCAGGGGCCTTTACGCCCCAGCTTCATCTACTTGCCCCGCATCCAAGCAAAGGATCGCTCAATGAACCGCACCTCCATGATCAGCGTGTCAGCTCTTGCCCTGGCCCTCGGCATGTCCAGCCTTGCCGCGCTGCCTGTGCTCGCCCAGGACGACATTTCGGGCTCGACCCTGGTTGTTTACACGCCCAATGAAGAAGGCATGCTCGACAGCCTCATCCCCGTCTTTGAAGACCAGACCGGCGTTGAAGTGCAGTTGATCACTGCCGGCACCGGTGAGCTCTACCAGCGCATCGGCAGCGAAGCGGGCAATCCGCAGGGCGATGTGATGTTCGGTGGCGGCGCCGCCCAGGCCAATGCCAATCAGGAACTCTGGGCCGAGTATGTCTCGCCCGGCGATGCCGAGATGGTCGAAGCGGGCAAGAACACCACCGGCTTCTTCACCCCCTACCAGGCCGATGGCTCGAACCTGCTGGTCAACACCGAAGCGGCCGCCAAGGCCGGCGTCGAGATCGACAGCTATGCCGATCTGCTCGCCCCCGAGCTCAAGGGCAAGATCGCCTTTGGCGATCCCACGGCTTCGTCTTCCGCCTTCGCCCAGCTTACCAATATGCTCAAGGCCGTCGGCGGCGATTATGAATCCGACAAGGGCTGGGAGTTCGTTCGCTCCCTCGTGACCCAGCTCGATGGCATCACCATCGGCTCCTCGAGCCAGGTGGCCCAGGACGTCGCCAATGGCGAATACATCGTCGGCCTGACCTATGAGCCGCTCTCGTTCAACTTCGTCCAGAGCGGCGCTCCCGTCGAGATCGTCTACCCCGAAGAAGGCGCGGCCTTCCTGCCCGCGACCGTCCAGGTCATCAAGGGCGGCCCCAATGAGGCGGCTGCCCAGGCCTTCATCGACTTCGTGATCACCGAAGAAGGCCAGACCATCATTGCCGAGCAGACCGCCGGCCGTCCCCTGCGTGAAGGCGTCGACAAGCCAGGCCTGCCGGCGCTCGCTGATATCCCGACCGTGCAGGAAGATGGTGCCTATGTCGCGGCCCATCGCGACGAGATCGTCGCCAAGTACAAGTCCATCCTCGAGGAACAGTTTTAATGCTTGATGGCATCAACCAGGGGGCAGCGCGGTGACCAGTATTGCGCTGCGCTCGCTCCGCAAGGAGTACAACAACCAGGTCGCGATCCCCGATCTCGACCTGGACATTGCCGATGGCGAGTTCTTCACGCTGCTGGGTCCCTCCGGCTGCGGCAAGACCACGCTGTTGCGCATGATTGCCGGCTTCAACTCCATTGAATCCGGCACCATCTCGTTCGACGGCGCGGTGATCAATGATCGCCCGCCGGCCGCGCGCAATATCGGCATGGTGTTCCAGAACTACGCCTTGTTCCCGCAGATGACGGCGGCCAAGAACGTCGCCTTTGGTCTGCAGACCCGCAACGTGGAAAAGGCCGAGATGGCCCGCCGCGTCGAGGCCGCGCTCGCTTCCGTACACATGGCCCATCTCAAGGACCGGCTGCCCGGCGCCATGTCCGGCGGCCAGCAGCAGCGCGTTGCACTGGCCCGTGCCCTCGTGATTCAGCCGGCCGTGCTGCTGATGGACGAGCCCCTGTCCAATCTTGACGCCAAGCTGCGCGTTGAGATGCGCGACACCATCCGCCTAGCGCAGCGCGAGGCGGGGATCACCACCGTCTACGTGACCCACGACCAGGAAGAAGCGATGGCGGTGTCCGACCGCATTGCCGTGATGCACCAGGGCGTCGTGCAGCAGGTCGGCACGCCCGCCCAGATCTACCGCCATCCGGCCAACCGCTTCGTTGCCGAATTCATCGGCAAGACCAATCTCCTCACCCGCGATCTGCGCCGCCTCGACGGCCGCGCCCTGATCGATCTCGGCGATGGCGAACCCCTCGACATCACTGCTGCCGTCAACGACACCGCCACCGGCACCGTCGAAGTCTCGGTGCGCCCCGAAGCCGTGCGTGCCGCCGCAACCGGCCTGCCGGCCGAGATCGCTGAGGAAACCTTCCTTGGCTCTCATTCCCAGGTCCAGGCGCGCCTGCAGACCGGGGAAACCGTGGAGTTCCTCGAATTCTCCCGCCGCTCCTCCCAGTGGACCCGTGGCGAGCAGGTCTTCCTGCAGTTCGACCGCGACATGCTGACTTTCTTTGATGCGCAAAGCGGCACCTCCATCAGCAATGGAGCCCAGCAGTGAAGCTCGCCGGCGATCGTCTCGACGGCTGGACGGCCATCGCACTGACCCTCACCGGCGGCTACCTGCTCATGGTGATCTGGCCGCTCGTGATCGTGCTGATCAACAGCGTCAGCGCTGGCGGCGAGTTCTCGCTCGCCGGCTTCGCGACCTTTTTCTCCTCGCGCCTGTATTACGGTACCCTGGTCAACAGCCTGCTCGTGACCGTCTGTGTCACCATCCTGGCGCTGGCAGTGGCGTTCCCGCTCGCTTACTTCATGACCATGTTCCGCATCCGCGGCAATCGCACCGTGCAGATGCTGATCCTGGCCTCCATGATGTCCCCGCCATTCATCGGGGCTTATTCCTGGATCCTGCTGCTGGGCAACAACGGCATGATCACCCGCTGGCTCGAAAGCACCTTCGGCATCGAATCGCCCAGCATCTATGGCTTTCCCGGCATTGTCCTGGTGCTCACGCTCCAGCTCGTGCCGCTGATCTTCACCTATTTGATGGGCGCCTGGCGCACCATCGATGTGTCCCTGCTCGAGGCTTCCGAAAGCATGGGCATCACCGGCTGGCGTCGCGCCATGCAGGTGATCTCGCCGCTGCTGCTGCCCACCGTGCTGGCCGGGAGCCTCCTGGTGTTCGTGCGCGCCTTTGCCGATTTCGGCACCCCGATGTTGATCGGGCAGGGATTCCGCACCATCCCCGTGCTCATCTACAGCTCCTTTGTGGGCGAGGTCAGCATCGACAAGAGCTTTGCCGCCGCGGTGGCCGTCATCGTCATCCTGGTGACGCTTACGGTCTTTCTCGTGCAAAAAGTGCTGGTGGATCGCCGGCAGTTCTCGATGACCGCCCTGCGCTCCGTCGAGGCCCGCAAGCTTCCAGGCTGGCGCGGCGTTGCCGTGCATGCCTATGTCTATGGCTTCCTGGTTCTCGCCTTGGCGCCGCTTGCAGTTGTCGTGGTCAGCTCGTTTCGCAAGACGCTCTACGGTCAGTTCGTGGCCGGCTGGACGCTCGACAGCTATACCGACGCCCGCCGCGACATCTTCCGCTATATCGGCAATACCTTCGGCATTGGCCTGACCGCGCTGGTCATCCTCGTCGTCATCGCCGTGCTGGTTGCCTACCTGACCGTGCGGCGCAAGGGTGCCCTCAGCAATACGCTCGATACCATGACCATGGTGCCCTATGTGGTGCCCGGTCTCATCATCGGCATTGCTCTCGTCACCGCCTTCAGTCAGGGCCCGCTGGTGCTGACCGGCACTTTCGCCATCATGGTGATCGCGCTGACCATCCGGCGCCTGCCTTATGCCGTGCGCTCCACCACCGCGCTCATGCACCAGATCAGCCCCAGCATCGAGGAAGCGGCGATCAGCCTCGGCGCCTCCAAGTTCCGCACGCTGGTCCGGGTGATCGTGCCCGCGCTCGCGCCCGGCATCATGTCGGGCGCGGTGCTGAGCTGGGTGACCATCATCACTGAGCTCAGCACGACACTGTTCCTCTACAACACTTCGACGCAAACGCTCTCGCTGGGCATCTACGCCCAGGTGATCCGCGGCCAGCTCGGCACCGCCGCTGCGTTGTCGACGATCCTGCTGGCGCTGACCATGCTGTCCCTCTTCCTGCTGATGCGCCTGCCCGGCGGTCACAAGGAACTGCGCGTTTAACCCGGTGGAGCTGGCGGCAAGCTGTCCGCCAGTTCACGCCCACCAGCATGATTGCCTTGGTTGCGTGCTGCAACTAGGCTAACCCTCTGGTCGGCGCTGTTTGTCCGCGCTGCCCGGGGGATCCCATGAAAGCAGAAACCGGCAACCTGTTCCGTAAGCTGGAAGCCATTGGTGAACTGACCGAGGAGATGAAGGCGGCGATCGACGCCATGCCCCTCCAGGTCAAGTCGCTGGCCAAGGGTGAGCACGTCGTCAGCGATGGCGAAATCTCCCGGCATAGTTGCCTGCTGCTCGAAGGCATGCTGCACCGCCGCAAGCTGACGCCCCAGGGCAATCGGCAGATCCTTTCCATCCACATCCCGGGGGATGTGCCCGATCTGCACAGCTACCATCTCAAGAAGATGGACCATGACCTGGTGGCAACGGTCGACTGCCAGGTAGCCTTGATCGCCCACGAGGACATCGGGCAGGCTATCCACGCCAGCCCGGCGCTGAGCGACCTTCTCTGGCGCGAAACCCTTATCGATGCCGCCACCTTCCGCGCCTGGATGACCATGATCGGCCAAACCCAGACGCTTGCCCGTGTCGCCCATATCCTGTGCGAGCTTTATGTCCGCTGGGAGATGATCGGCGACCTCGAAGGCGGGCCTTTTCCCTTCCCGCTAAGCCAGGACGAAGTGGCCGATGTGATCGGCGCCAGCATTGTCCTTGCCAGCCATAGCTTGCAGGCCCTGCAGCAGCGCGGATTGGTCAGCCTGGAGGGGGGCAAGGCGACCGTGCTCGATTGGCCCGCCCTGCGCGACCTCGCGCAGTTCGAACCCGCCTACCTCTATTACCTCCACGAGACCCGCAGGCGCTAAGCCTGGCCCGGCCGCTTGATCGTCAAGCTGATGGAGAGCTCCAGCAGTCGCTCCTGGTGCTCGTCTCGCACCCACATGGTGATGCTGCCCGGCGGCGAGGTGGGAATCAAATCGCGCACCATCTCGGCCAGCGCCTTCACAGCCTCATCCTCCGCGGCCTGTTCGTCGCGCAGGTTCGTGCCTTCCGAGTCTTCGTGGAAGCTCCCGTCATCGACGTCGAAAAAGAAGCGCTGCATCACAAAGGCACCCTGTGTAGCCCGTCAACGAAGATGGAGCAGGCCAGTTGCTGAATTAACCTGCGCCGGGCTCGGGTCTTTGCACCACGCCAAGCAAGCTTGTGCGGCTAAGGTCCTGATTATTCTCCTATCGTGAAATCCGGCCACTGCCCATGATTTAGGTCAAGCAATCGTGAGCCGCAAAGTGATACCAATAAAGGGGCTCCGAAGCGGTGCTCGCCGCCGCGGGTGCTTTGCCCAGCTTGGGCTTTCCTGTGGGCAACTTATGGTTTCGCAACTCTTGCGGGTGACGCCGAACCGCCAAAAGCGCACTGTGCCGAGGCAACGCACCGGGGCCGATACGATGCACCTGCTACCCCACACCATGCAGACCATTCTCGACGAGCAACCCGCATCAGCCGATTCGGTGACGGCGCAAGCAGTGTCGCGGCTCGAGCAGCGCTTTGGGATGACGGCAGCGATGTCGCTCAATGCCCGGCTGCTGGCCGAGGCACTCAATGCCGCCCTTTCCGATCCCCACACCCGCAGCCTCTTGCAGGCACCAGGCACGGCCGGCGCGGTTTAGCGCTGGCCCGGACCGGCGCTCCAACGGCAAAAGCGCCCCGCAGAAGCCTGCAAGGCGCTGAACAGCACGGCACTGGATGTTATCGGGGCGGAGCCCTCTGCAGGCCCGGGCTTAAAGCCCCTGCAGATCAGCCTCGGCGACGACGCGCTCGCGACCGTCGGAATCATCGTGGACGCGGTACTGAAATTCGCGGCCTTCAAACGGCAGCAGGCGCAGCACGACGCATGGCGTCGCCGCCTTGCCTGCGCGCACATTGCTCAGCAGCATCAGCCGATCGCCGGTGCTGTAGAGATGGTTGACCTGGCGGGCAACGGGGGCAGGGATGCTACGGGCCATCGGCGCAACATTATCAGTCACCGCAGGCACAGGGGCAGCAGCTGCGGAACCCCGGCTGCGCTTCATTGGCACTGCGATACTTTTCAAGTTAGCCGACACAAGAGCACTCCCGCCTGGAACAAAACAAACACCGGGATGTGCCAGGCGGCGCACCCCGGTGCTAAAGTCTTGGGCTTAGCTCAGCAGCGACAGATTGGCTGCCGAAACCTTGCCGTCACGACCGGTTTCCAGTTCGTAGGAAACCTTGTCGTTTTCATACAGGCCCTGCAGGCCCGAACGCTCTACTGCCGAGATGTGGACGAAAGCGTCCTTGCTGCCATCTTCAGGCGAAATAAAGCCGAAGCCCTTGGTGGTGTTGAAGAATTTTACGGTACCATTGATGGTTGCCATGATGAAGTCCTTTGAAAGCCCGAAGCACATGCAAGCGAGCGCTCCCTTGGGCGACATGCGCAAGGGTGATAACGTTCGCAAGAAAGAGAAGGGAGCCAGGGCCCGGAGAACCGGAAGATCAGGCAGCCGACGATTGGCTGTAAACGTGTAACCCTTGTATGACAGTCAATGGTGTTCAAAGCAAGGCCGCATGTCCGCCGCGCCAAACCGGGCCAGTTAGGCCCCGGGAAGCGGCTGGCGCTTTAAAGGCTGGCGACATGCCGGCGGCCCAACTACCATCATATTATTCCGGCCTTCTTCCGGCTTTTCACTGCGGACCTTTCCATGACCACAGCCTTCCCGGCAGACCTTGTTCTCAACAATGCACGTATGGTGCTGGCCGATGAGGTGATCCAGGGTTCCCTTCGTGTTGTGGACGGGCATATCGCCGAGATCGGCACCATAAGTGCATCCGGCACGGATCTGGAGGGGGACTACCTGATCCCCGGTCTCGTGGAACTCCATACCGACCATCTCGAAACCCATTACGCCCCGCGTCCCCGCGTGCGTTGGAACCCTGTCGCGGCAGTGCAGGCCCATGATGCCCAGATCGCCGCTTCGGGTATCACCACCGTGCTTGATGCCATTCGCGTTGGCACCGACGAGCACGCCGATGTCGGCCTGGATGAGTCGCGCATTCTGGCCGGGGCGATTGCGGCGGGGACGCGGGCAGGGCGCCTGCGCGCCGAACATCACGTCCATCTGCGCTGCGAGGTTTCCGCACCCGATTGCCTTGAGAGCTTTTTGCAGGTGATGGACGATCCCCAGGTGCGCTTGGCATCGTTGATGGACCACGCGCCGGGCCAGCGCCAGTTCGTCAAGGAAGAGGTTTATAAGTCCTATTACCAGGGCAAGCTCAAGCTCAGCGACGCCGCGCTCGAGGAGTTCACCACGCGGCGCAACATCGAATCGCAAACCTTTGCCGGCCGCCACCGCCGCGCCATTGCCGATCTGTGCCAAAGCCGCGCCATCGTGCTGGCCAGCCACGACGACGCGACCTCAGACCATGTGGAAGAAGCAGTGACGCTCGGCACCCATATTGCCGAATTTCCCACCACGCTGGATGCGGCGCGCGCCTCCCGTGAGGCGGGCATGGCGATCCTGATGGGCGGGCCCAATGTGGTGCGCGGTAGCTCCCACTCAGGCAATGTCTCGGCCCGCGCGCTGGCCGCCGCCGACCTGCTCGACATCATCTCCTCGGACTACATCCCTTTCAGCATGTTGCAGGCCGCCTTTGCCCTCGCCGACGGCCCCGAAGGGGTGAGCTTGCCCAAGGCTGTGCAACTGGTCACCAAGCGTCCGGCCGCCGCCATCGGCTTTGATGACCGTGGCGAGATCGCCGTCGGCAAGCGCGCCGACCTGGTGCATCTGCGCATCGAAGACGGCATCCCGATCGTCCTGACCGTGTGGCGCCAAGGTCGCCGGGTGGTATGACCGGCACCTTCGTCGCCGTTGTTGGCCCCAGTGGCGTCGGCAAGGACAGTCTGATCCGCTTCGCCCGCGATCGGCTGGGCGATAAGATCTGTTTCGTGCGCCGGGTCGTTACCCGCAGCGCCGATGGCAATGCCGAGGATCACGACACGCTTGATCCCGAAGGTTTCATGGCCGCCGAAGCCCGCGGCGATTTCGCGCTTAGCTGGGCTGCCCACGGCCTGCGCTACGGTCTTCCGGTCGCGCTGGAACATGAACTCGCCAGTGGCCGGGTCGTCGTCGCCAATCTCTCCCGCGGCGTGTTGCCAGCGCTGCTGCAGCGCTATCCCACCGCGGTGGTCGTCTCCGTGGTGGCTGATCGCCCGGTGATCGCCGAGCGGCTCCTGCGCCGCGGCCGGGAATCACCGGCCTCGGTGGAGCGACGCCTCGCGCGCCGCATCGAGTGCAACACCGTGCCCGCCAACGCCGTCGTCATTGACAATTCGGGTGAGCTTTCCGTTGCCGGCGCTCAATTCGTGACGCTGCTGCAAGAGCTCGGCGGGCGGTGAACTAAGCTATAGTAAGTACGGGAAAGTCCAGCTTACTCCAATGTTTAACTGTGCGTGATTCTGCACCTCTATACAGTGTTCTGTAGTTACGAGAGTAGGCAGCAGCATGGATCTTCCTGGCATCGGCAGACGTGAGTTTCTCGCCAAGGCAACCCGCACTTTCACCGCTACGCTCCTGGCCGGCTCGCTCGCAGCTTGCGGGTCGGGCGGGCACCGGCGCAGCGCCCGGTCCCGCTCCGTGATTGGCGGTGGGGCCGCCGACACTGACGCCGTCTCCTGCTTCCTGCCCGGCACGCGCATCGGGACCGCCAAGGGCACTGTTGCCGTCGAAACCCTGCGGATCGGCGATCTCGTGCAAACCGCTTCCGGCACTCAGCCCGTCAAATGGATCGGGCGCAGCCTGCGCCATCGTCCCGCCGCCGGCTGGTCGCTCACGATGCGGCCGGTTCGCATCCGCCGCTCGGCCATGGCCCGAAATGTCCCCAGTCGCGACCTGCTGGTCTCGCGCGAACACAGCCTCTTTCTCGACGGCGTGCTGATCCCCGCCTATCAACTCATCAACGGCACCACCATTACGGAAGAGCCCTGGGATCATTCCCCCACACTCGAGCTGTTCAACATCGAATTGGCCGAGCATCAGGTGATCTTTGCCAATGGCGTTGCGGTCGAAACCCTCCTCGCCAATAATGGCCGTGACCAGTTCGACAATGCCGCCGAGTATGCGCTTCTCTACGGCCCGCACACTGCAATCACCGCCAAATACGCCCGCGTCATCCGCTATGGTCGCCGCCGCGACCGTGCCCTCGCCTCTGTCAGGCGCTGGCTCACCGGCTGGGGTCTTGATCTGCGCGACGCCTCCATGCGCGCCCATGACCGCTTCGCCGCCCGCGCCCAAATGGCCGGTTGAGCGGGCAGGGGCCTCGCTGCGCATCAATCCCCCGGCAAAGTGCGCGATGGCCCACCCGCGCTCTTGCATTGGCCTGCGCCTCCCGCTAGTTCTGTGCGTCGGGTTCGCCCCCAAGCGGGCGGGTATAGCTCAGTGGTAGAGCAGCAGCCTTCCAAGCTGAATATGCGGGTTCGATTCCCGCTACCCGCTCCAAAATTCCTCACATTGTCAGTAAATTACCGGCACGCGCTGCAAGCGCGTCGTAACTCCGTTGCAACTCCCATCGCGGGTACGGCTGCATTGGCGCCGGCAATCCTCCATATTGGGCCCGGACGTCTGCCGGCCGTGGAGGACCCCCGATGCATTTCACCTTCCGCCAGGAGCCAGGGGTGTTCACCATCACCGCCGGGCTGGTCGACGCCCATGGCGATATGCGCACCGGCAACCGCGTACAGAGCGATAAAACGCCGCTCACGCTGACCGAAACCCGCGTGTCCTTCGGCCTCGATATCCAGAACCTTGATTACGATCGGCTGGCGCTGGCCTGCTGCCTGCTCTTCCTGCCTTTCATCGGCAACAAGGTCTCTTTTTCCTTCCCAGTGTCCGATGTGATCCCCGAGTTCCTTCACGCCAACAAACGCGGCGCTCCCGGGCCCGAGCCGGTCGAAGTCACCACCACCGTAACGGGGCCGCGCCCCGAGAATGCTTCGCCCATCACCCTCGCCACCTGCGGGCTCGCCTTGGGCGGGGGCTTTGATGCCGTCGCGGTCAAGACGCTGCTGCCCGAAGTGTTCAGCTACCACCTCGTCAGCGCCATCATCGTCAACAACGTCTTCCACCTGCCCATCTACCGCTTCTACGCCGATCGGGACGCCATCCGGCTCAACGACGCCCCCGTCTGCGACCAGTATATCTGGACCAATGCCGAAAACATCGCGTCCCCGCGCGGCGTCACCACCTGGGCCACCTATGCCATTCCCATGCTGCTGGCCGGAGCCGATCGCGGCCTCAACTGCATCCTGTCGGGCACGGTGTTCGAAGGCTCGTTCAACGAAAACGGCCGCCGCTATGTCGAGTTCAGGCCCGGCAATCGCCATGATACGATCGGCCGGGCCTTCGCCGCCCTTGGCCTGCGCATCGCGCCTGCCGCCACCATGCTGCCCGAATATCTCAACATCAAGGAAGTTGCCCTGCATGGATTGGGCGACCAGGTCTCGTTCTGTATCATGGGGCCAAATGGCGGGCCCTGCGGGCGCTGTCTCAAATGCTACCGCAAGCGCCTGCTTTACGAGGCCCTGAAGCGCGAAACCGCTATCTCCATTCCCCAGTTCGAAGCGATGGACATCGCCCGCTTCGACAATCCCTATATCGCCAAGCTCTGCCAGGTCAGGCCGGTTTACCTCGCATCCTCGTTCAAATGGCTGCAGGACCGGGTGCCGGAGAGCCTCTACCTGCCCAGCATGGCGGAGGCGGTTGCGCAGGTGCCCCCCGTCCGCTTCGATCTCGGCCGATACTTCCCACCGGGGCTCGATATTTTGCCCGACACCATCGCGTCAGCCATGACCGAACGCTTGTCGCGGCGCTACCAGCCCATGAGCGCGGAGGAGATCGCCGCGGTGCGGGCGTGGAACTGCTTTGCTGCCGCCTAGATCCAGCCCGTGATCGCACCCAGGCCCGCCAGGGCAAAGCCGCCGCCTGCCAGGCGCGCCGCACCGGCGCCAAACCGCCCGGCGAGTCGCGCCACCGTCAAGCTCGCCGCCATCCCGGCAAGATGCAGGCTCGCGGTCGCCAGCGTGAATCCCGCGACATAGTCCAGCCCATTGGCGCCGCCGGGCATTTCCGCCCCATGCGCGTGGCCATGGAACAGCGCGAAAACCCCCACGAGGCCCATCGCCGCCGCCACCGGCATCGGCCGCCCCAGCGCCGCGGCGCCCCCGATCAGCACGCTCGAAACGGCAATCCCCAGTTCCACAAACGGCACCGGCACCCCGGCGACCCCAGCGCCAAAGCCAACAATCATCATTGCCACAAAGCTCAGCGGCACCGCCCAAAGCGCGCGGCCGCCCAACACAAAGGCGAACACCCCAACCGCCACCATCGCCAGCAGATGATCGAGCCCACCAACGGGATGCTCGAACCCGTGCACAAAGCCGAGGGCGTGTTCGGGCCCGCTATGGGCAAAGGCAAGGTTGGGAAAAACGGCGAGCATAACAAGGGCAAGCACTAGGCGCATCGATATCCTTTCGGGGACACGTCCGTCCCTCCGGTTCAGGTTGCTTCCCACGGCTTCCATTCACTCGCGCGTTAGTTATCCCCGGAGGCGCCACGCTTGTAAATGCCCCCTCGTGCCTCGCGCACCTTGTTTGCCGCCCCGGCGTTTAGCGGTTCTCAAGCCCCTGGCGCTGGGCCACACTGCACGCCTTAACCGGAGTCGCCCCTTGCCATGCTGTTGATCATCTTTCTTGTGCTGCTGCTGCTTTTTATGCAGTCCCAGCTTCCCGGCGTTCTCCTGGCCAAGCAGGTCGGGCCCGAGGCGCAAATGGGCGCGCGCGACAATCTGCCCGAACCCACGCCCGAACTAGCCCGCTCACGCCGCGCCCTCGCCAATCTGCAAGAAAACCTGCCGGCTTTTCTCACTCTGGCCGTGCTCTCGATTGTGCTGGGGGAGCAGGGCTGGCTGTCCCTGCTGGGCGCGACATTGTTCCTCGCTGCGCGAGTCGCACATCTCTTGTGCTATATGCGCGCGCTCAGCCCCTGGCGCTCGATCAGTTATGCGCTGGGGCTGCTCGGCACCATCCTTGTGGCGATCCCGCTTGTGCCCCATCTTTGGGGATGAGCGTCGCGAACCTCTTGCACACCGCGCGCTTTGCCATTAGTGGATAGCTCGCCTGAAGGGGTTTAGCTCAGTTGGTAGAGCATCGGTCTCCAAAACCGAGGGTCGTGGGTTCGAGTCCCCCAGCCCCTGCCAGGCACTTCCACCATTGATCGCTGCCAGCCCGCTCGGTGAGCGGGCTTTTTGTTGCCTGGCCGGTTTGGTGATGCGCTTGGCAAGAAACCGAAAGCGACCTATGGCCCGGCTCTGCCCCTTGGGAGCTATTCGTTCCACTTGGGAACGGGGCTGAAACGGGGCAGCTCCTTGAAGCGCTGTTCCAGCTGGTTCTGCCGCCAGTCGGTCTGCAAATCCTTCAGTTGCCGTTCATTGGCACGCGCCGCGGTTTCCTCGGCCAGTTCCTGCTGGATGCACACGATGCGGTTATTGGTTTCCTGCACGCTGCGGGTGCCGGGCGGGCAGGCGGCCATTGCTCCGCTGACGGGTACGAGCAACACGGCGGCAATGAGGGCGGATCGCAACAGCATGGTTTGGCTCCATTCGTATCCGCGCAAGCGCGGCAGAAAACTCACCCCTTAATTTAGGCCATATCAGCGGGAATGAAACCCCGCGAGGCTCCTCAGGCCGATCACTGCACCAGCAACTCCTGCCGCAGTGCCACCAGCCTTCGCCCATTTCCTGAAAAGGAGGGTAGGGGCGGGGGCACCGTCCCCCGGCACCAGTGCACGCAGACACTATCCTTCCCGGGCCATCCGCTCCTGCCGCGCTTGTTCTGCCGCCGTGGGCTCGGCCAAGGCAAAGGATCCGGTTGAAACCTCTCCCGCGCGCTCATAAACGCTCATGCTGACCCCGCTCGCCGAGACGCTGTTGCTGACGAGTTTAAGGGCCCGCGGCTTGGTGCCGTGCCCGAACAGCCGCTTGCCCGGGCCCAGCAGCACGGGAAAGCTCAGGAGCCGAAGTTGATCCACAAGGTCATGGGCCAGCAGCGTTTGCACCAACACCGTGCTGCCTTGCGTCAGCAGATGGGGGCCATCCTCCGCCTTGAGGCGCCTTAGGGGCTCCACCACCTCACCGCGCAGCGGAGTGGTATTGATCCACCCAAACTCCTGGTCGGATCGGGTAGCGACATATTTCGTCACCTTGTTGAAGGCCGTGGCGATCGGATCATCCGCCGGCATATGCGGCCAGTGCGCAGCAAATATTTCGTAGGTCTTGCGCCCGAGCAGCAGATCATAGGGTTCGGCAAACCCGGCATCCATGAATTGCCCCACCGCTTCGTCGAAATAAGGGACACCCCAACCACCATATTGAAAGCCACCCGTGGGATCTTCGCTTGGGCCCCCGGGCGCCTGCATCACGCCGTCAAGGCTGGCAAATGCACCTACGATGAGCTTTCTCATGCCTGTAACTCCTCATATCCGTCGCAATCAGGACGCCCACAAAGGCGCAGAGCCGACATCCAGCCACACGGAAATTTGCATCGGCGCTGCAGGGGAGTTCGGATCGGCGTTATGAGGCTTCAGCGCAGTCGGCCCTGAGCCCGGCCACTAGGCTCCGCGGTAGCGGCCGCCATTGCTTCGCTCGCCGCGAGTTCGTCCGCCTCCATCTGCTCGTGCCGGGCCTTGATCCGGTTGAGCTGATGGGCGGCGTGGGCAAGCAGTGCAGTGCGGATTTCCGCAGCCTGGGCGCGCCCGATATCGGCTCGGCATTTCAGGTCCAGCGAGAACTCGGAAACCGCGCCCATGAAGGTTTCGCGCACCTTTACCCGGATCACCCCGACCGTGCGGCCCTTGATGATGCGGTGCGGCTCGAAATACAGGATGTCACAGGCCTTGATCTCAAAGCTCATCGACCCGTCCTCCACCGGCCAACCGCCCGATCGCATCAAAGCAGATCAGTGTGACACTGCAACCCAACTTCCCGGCCTAGCTCGGTGGATGTAGACTGCGGCAGGTAAGCTGTTCGGGCTCGGTGCGGTCCAACAAATCGGGCAGGGCCTGTTGCAATCCGCGTCTGATTTCTCTAGATAGCAGCTTCCAGCCGTGCGGGTGTCCTGCGCGGCCTTTGGTTTTGCACCAAAACACCAAAGAGATGATTCGCTGATGGCGCGTACGAACCCGATCACCTTCCTCCAGCAGGTTCGAACCGAAGTCAGCAAGGTGACTTGGCCCGGCCGCAACGAGGTGATGATCTCTACGATCATGGTACTTGTGCTGGTTATGTTGGCCAGTCTGTTTTTCTTGTTGGCCGACCAGCTGATTTCGTGGCTGGTATCGCTGATGCTGTCGATCCGCTAAAGCGGTCGGCGAATAACCACTAGGGAGCGACGAGGCGGCATGGCCAAGCGCTGGTATATCGTTCAGGCGTATTCGAACTTTGAGCGCAAGGTGGCGGAAGATATTCGCCAGAAGGTTGCGCAAAAGAAGCTCGAGCATTTGTTCGAGGACGTGATCGTGCCGACCGAAAAGGTCACGGAGATCCGTCGTGGCCGCAAGGTCGATGCCGAGCGCAAGTTCTTCCCCGGCTATGTGCTGGTGAAGATGGATATGACCGACGAGGCCTTCCACCTCATCAAGAATACCCCCAAGGTCACCGGTTTCCTCGGTTCGGACAACAAGCCGATGCCGATCTCGGAAAAGGAAGCCATGGCGATCCTGCAGCAGGTGCAGGAAGGCGTGGATCATCCCAAGCCGTCCGTGTCCTTCGAAGTGGGCGAGAATGTCCGCGTGTCGGATGGCCCCTTCGCCAGCTTCAATGGCGTCGTGGAGGAAGTCGACGAGGAGCGTTCGCGCCTTAAGGTCGAGGTGTCCATCTTCGGGCGCCCCACTCCGGTGGAACTCGAATACGGTCAGGTCGAAAAGGTCTGATCGATTTGCCGCGCTGATCCGCGGCATCCCCATTCCGGCGCAAGCCGGATACTGCCGGAGCGATCCGGCAAAATCTGTGGAAGAGGGCGGTTGCTGCCAGGCGGCCGATCAAGCTTCGCACCACAGCGTCAAACGCTCCGCTTGACCGCGGAGACAACATCAAAGGACGATCATGGCAAAGAAAATCACTGGCTACGTCAAGCTGCAGGTGCCTGCGGGTTCCGCAACACCTTCCCCGCCGATTGGCCCAGCACTGGGTCAGCGCGGTCTGAACATCATGGAATTCTGCAAGGCGTTCAATGCCGCCACGCAGGAAATGGAAAAGGGTTCGCCCATTCCAGTCGTGATCACTGCCTATGCCGACAAGAGCTTCACTTTCGAGATGAAGTCTCCCCCGGTGACCTACTTCATCAAGAAGGCCGTCAACCTCAAGTCCGGCTCCAAGCTTCCGGGCAAGGAATCGGCTGGCACCATCACGCAGGCTCAGCTGCGCGAAATCGCCGAAAAGAAGATGAAGGATCTCAATGCCGACAATGTCGACGCTGCTGTGTCGATGATCGCCGGCTCCGCCCGTTCCATGGGCATCCAGGTCGAGGGTTGATAGATGGCACATATCGGTAAGAAGACCGTCAAGGCACGCGAAGGCATCGACCGCAACAAGCTCTACAAGCTTGATGAGGCAATCAAGATGGTCAAGGAACGCGCCACCGCCAAGTTCGACGAAACCATCGAAGTTGCCATCAATCTGGGTGTTGATCCCCGCCACGCCGACCAGATGGTCCGCGGCGTTGTGAGCCTGCCCAATGGTACCGGCAAGACCGTGCGCGTCGCCGTGTTCGCCCGTGGCGCCAAGGCTGATGAAGCCACCGCTGCTGGTGCCGACATTGTTGGCGCCGAAGACCTGATGGAGCAGATCCAGGGCGGCAAGATCGATTTCGATCGCTGCATTGCCACCCCTGACATGATGCCCATCGTTGGTCGTCTCGGTAAGATCCTCGGGCCACGCAACCTGATGCCGAACCCCAAGGTCGGCACCGTGACCATGGACGTCGCTGGCGCCGTCAAGGCCGCCAAGGGTGGCGCTGTTGAATACCGCGTCGAAAAGGCCGGTATCCTGCATGCTGGCGTTGGCAAGGTTTCGTTCTCGGACGAAGCCCTCCTGCAGAACATCAAGGCGTTCACCGACGCCGTGCAGAAGAGCAAGCCCGCCGGTGCCAAGGGCACCTATGTCAAGCGCGTTGCCGTGTCCTCGACCATGGGCCCCGGCGTGCACGTAGAGCCGGCTTCCGCGCTCTAAAACGAAATTCGGGCGGTTCGCCGCCCGGACCGCACCCGATTGGTTCGCCTGTCGGGTGCGTAAGTCCTGTCCGAGACTGCCGGTGCTGATCGATCTGGATCAGCTTAATGTCCACCGACGCCAGCATAGATGGGGTGAAGACCAAGGATTTTCCGGCCCGCAAGGGCCGGGGTGTTCAAGGTTCGAACCAGGCCAGTTGCCCATCCGGGCAGCACGGTTGACAGGCATGTAACCGTTGCTCCTCTCCTCCTTCGGGAGATCGGAGGGCAGCAATTGGCAATGGCCCGGCATTGTTTCTTGTCGGGCTCAATGTGGAGACTAGCAGTGGAAAGAGCGGAAAAGCGTGAGCTTGTCGCATCGCTTCAGTCAGCCCTCTCGGGCGCTGGGTCGATCGTCCTCGCGCAGAATGCCGGTCTGACCGTGGCCAATCTGGAATCGCTTCGCCGTGAGGTGAAGGGTGCCGGTGGCTATGTGAAGATCGCAAAAAACCGTCTTGCCAAGCTTGCTCTTAAAGACACCGACCACGCCGACATCTCGGACCTGTTTACCGGTCCGATCGTCATCGCCTATGCGGAAGACCCCATGACTGCGCCCAAGCTGGCGCAGAAATTTGCCGACAAGAACGCGAAATACGTCGTTCTTGGTGGCGTCATGGGCAAGACCGCTCTCGACGCAAACAGCGTCAAGGCCTTGTCGACCATGCCGTCGCTCGATGAACTGCGCGCCACGCTCGCCGGGATGCTCAAGCAGCCCGCGACCCGTATCGCTTCGGTCATCGTCGCTCCGGCTGGTGGTATCGCGCGCGTGTTGGCCGCTCACGCGGAAAAGAGCAACGAAGCAGCGTAACCCCCATGGTTCCCTCTGGAACCGGTTTGAACTGAACACCTGAAAAGAAGAGATTTATCAAATGGCTGATCTCGCCAAGATCGTAGACGACCTGTCTGCCCTGACCGTTCTGGAAGCTTCCGAGCTGTCCAAGATGCTTGAAGAAAAGTGGGGCGTTTCGGCTGCAGCTCCTGTTGCTGTTGCCGCTGCTGGCGGCGGCGCTGCCGCTCCTGCTGCTGAAGAAAAGACCGAATTTGACGTGATCCTCGCCTCCTTCGGCGAGAACAAGATCAACGTCATCAAGGAAGTCCGCGCCATTACTGGCCTGGGCCTGGGCGAAGCCAAGGCACTCGTTGAATCGGCTCCCAAGGCCATCAAGGAAGGCGCTACCAAGGCTGAAGCCGAAGACATCCAGAAGAAGCTGGAAGCTGCCGGCGCCAAGGTCGAACTCAAGTAAGTTCGCTTTTACCCCTTGCAATTTGCGAAATGGCGCGCTATGTGCCATTTCGCTTTATCGTTTCAGCTTGGAAACGAATCGCCGGACCGGTTGGATGGGTCCTGGCGCCAATTTGCGGAACATATGACGATTTCGATGTCTGAGGCACGCTGACGTCCCGAAACCTCATGGTTATTGGCCATGGGGTTGTTTGACGTTTCATGTCTTCCCTTCCCATGGCTGGGGCAGGGCCTTGAGTCATCGCTGAGCCTAAACGACTAGACCCCACAAGGGCACATATCCCGATCCCCGACGGCTGATAGTCGGGGCTTTGGCTAGGTGCCTCCGAGACAATCGCAGAGAAACAGGAGCTTTCATGGCTACCACGTTCAACGGCCGCCGCAAGGTACGCAAGTCCTTCGGTTCCATTCGCGAAGTCACGGAGATGCCCAACCTGATCGAGGTCCAGAAGGCCTCCTATGATCAGTTTCTTCTTGTGGACGAGCCCGAAGGCGGCCGTCCCGACGAAGGGCTTCAATCCGTATTTCGTTCGGTGTTCCCCATCACCGACTTTTCCAACACCGCTTCTCTCGAATTCGTGAAATACGAATTCGAGCAGCCCAAATACGACATCGACGAGTGCCGTGCGCGCGATATCACTTTCGCTGCCCCGCTCAAGGTGACGCTGCGGCTGATCGTGTTTGAAGTGGACGAGGAAACCGGCGCCCGCTCGGTAAAGGATATCAAGGAGCAGGACGTCTATATGGGCGACATGCCCTTCATGACCTCCAACGGCACCTTTATCGTCAATGGTACCGAGCGCGTCATCGTTTCCCAGATGCACCGTTCGCCTGGCGTGTTCTTTGATCACGACAAGGGCAAGACCCACTCCTCGGGCAAGCTCCTGTTCGCAGGCCGCATCATTCCCTACCGCGGCTCCTGGCTCGATCTGGAATTCGATGCCAAGGACATCGTCTATGCGCGTATCGATCGGCGTCGCAAGATCCCGGTGACCTCGCTGCTCAAGGCACTCGGCATGGATGCCGAGGAAATCCTTGCGACCTATTACACCACGCTCCAGTACGAAAAGACCGCGAGCGGTTGGCAGGTTCCGTATGACGCCGAGAAGTGGAAGGGTGCCAAGCCCAGCCATGACCTGATCGACGCCAAGACCGGCGACGTCGTCCATGAAGGCGGCAAGAAGCTGTCCGCACGTCAGGCCAAGAAGCTTGCCGAGAATGGTTTGACCCATTTGCTGGCCACCGATGCCGACCTCTACGGCATGTATCTGGCCGAGGATCTGGTTAATCTCCAGACCGGCGAGATCTATGCCGAAGCTGGCGACGAGCTGGACGAGAAGGTGCTCGCCACCCTGGTTGACCTCGGTTTTGATGAGCTGCCGCTGCTCGATATCGACCACATCAATGTGGGCGCTTACCTGCGCAACACGCTTGCCATCGACAAGAACGAGTCGCGTGAAGACGCGCTGTTCGACATCTATCGCGTGATGCGTCCCGGCGAACCGCCGACCGTTGATACCGCCGAAGCCATGTTCAAGTCGCTGTTTTTTGACAGCGAGCGCTATGACCTGTCCGCCGTGGGCCGCGTCAAGATGAACATGCGTCTGGAGCTCGACGCTCCCGACACCATGCGCACCCTGCGCAAGGAAGACATTGTCGAAGTCGTGCGCACCCTCGTGGATCTGCGCGACGGCCGTGGCGAAATCGACGACATCGACAATCTCGGCAATCGCCGCGTGCGCTCGGTCGGCGAGCTGATGGAAAACTCCTATCGTCTTGGTCTGCTCCGCATGGAGCGCGCCATCAAGGAGCGCATGAGTTCGGTCGAAATCGACACGGTCATGCCTCAGGATCTGATCAACGCCAAGCCGGCGGCTGCCGCCGTGCGCGAGTTCTTCGGTTCTTCCCAGCTCAGCCAGTTCATGGATCAGACCAATCCGCTTTCGGAAATCACCCATAAGCGCCGCTTGTCGGCTCTTGGGCCTGGTGGTCTCACCCGTGAGCGTGCTGGCTTTGAAGTGCGCGACGTGCACCCGACCCACTATGGTCGTATCTGCCCGATTGAGACCCCTGAAGGTCCCAATATCGGTTTGATCAACTCGCTCTCGACGTTTGCGCGCGTCAACAAATACGGCTTCATCGAAACTCCGTATCGCAAGATCGTTGACGGCAAGCTGACCGACGACGTGGTCTATCTGTCCGCCATGGAAGAGGCCAAGCACTATGTCGCCCAGGCCAACGTCACTTTCACTGAAAGCGGCGAGCTTGAGCATGACCTGGTGGTTGCCCGCCATGCTGGCGACAACGGCCTGACGCCCAAGGAAAACGTCGATCTGATGGACGTTTCTCCCAAGCAGATGGTGTCGGTTGCCGCCTCGCTGATCCCGTTCCTCGAGAACGACGACGCTAACCGTGCTCTGATGGGCTCCAACATGCAGCGTCAGGCTGTGCCGCTGCTGCGCGCTGAAGCGCCGTTTGTCGGCACCGGCATGGAAGCTGTGGTTGCCCGTGACTCCGGCGCCGCCATCGTGGCCAAGCGCAAGGGCATCGTTGATCAGGTGGACGCGACCCGTATCGTTATTCGGGCGACCGAAGAAACCGATGCGAGCAAGACTGGCGTCGACATCTACAACCTGATGAAGTTCCAGCGCTCCAACCAGTCCACCTGCATCAACCAGCGTCCGCTGGTGGTCGTGGGCGACCATGTGAACCAGGGCGACATCATCGCCGATGGTCCCTCGACTGAACTGGGCGATCTGGCTCTGGGCCGCAACGTGCTCGTCGCGTTCATGCCCTGGAACGGCTACAACTTCGAAGACTCCATTCTGCTGAGCGAGAAGATCGCGATGCAGGACGTCTTCACCTCGATCCACATCGAGGAATATGAAGTTATGGCCCGCGACACCAAGCTTGGTCCTGAGGAAATCACGCGCGACATTCCGAACGTGTCGGAAGAAGCGCTCAAGAACCTCGACGAAGCCGGTATCGTCCATATCGGTGCCGAAGTGATGCCAGGCGACATTCTCGTGGGCAAGATCACGCCCAAGGGCGAGTCGCCGATGACGCCGGAAGAAAAGCTCCTCCGCGCCATCTTTGGTGAAAAGGCTTCCGACGTTCGCGATACCTCGCTCCGCGTTCCGCCGGGCGATGCTGGTACTGTTGTTGAAGTGCGCGTGTTCAATCGCCACGGCATCGACAAGGACGAGCGCGCCATGGCCATCGAGCGCGAGGAAATCGAGCGTCTCGCCAAGGACCGTGATGACGAACAGTCGATCCTGGACCGCAACGTTTATGCGCGTCTCAAGGAAATGCTGTTTGGCAAGGCTGCCACTGCTGGCCCGAAGGGCTATGTCGTCGGCACCCGCCTCAATGACCAGATGTTCGAGGCCCAGCCCCGCTCCAAGTGGTGGCAGTTCGCGGTTGATGACGACAAGGTCATGACCGAGATGGAAGCCTTGCACGCCCAGTACGAGGAAAGCCGTCGTCTGCTCGAGCAGCGCTTCATCGACAAGGTGGACAAGCTGCAGCGCGGTGACGAACTGCCTCCGGGCGTGATGAAGATGGTCAAGGTCTTCATCGCGACCAAGCGCAAGATCCAGCCAGGCGACAAGATGGCCGGCCGTCACGGCAACAAGGGTGTGGTGTCGCGCATCGTGCCCATCGAAGACATGCCTTATCTCGAAGACGGCACTTCGGTGGATATCGTGCTCAACCCGCTCGGCGTGCCTTCGCGCATGAATGTGGGTCAGATCCTCGAGACTCACCTGGGCTGGGCTTGCGCCGGCATGGGCAAGAAGATCGACGAGATGGTGCGCATCTATCAGCAAAAGGGTGACCTCAAGCCGCTGCGTGCGGAAGTGGGTGCGCTGTTTGCCGGTGATGAATCCATCACCGATCTCGATGACGACGGTCTGATCCGCCTCGGCGAACACCTCTCGAAGGGCGTGTCGATCGCGACCCCGGTGTTTGACGGCGCCAAGGAAGCCGATATCGTCGAGATGCTGGAGCGGGCAGGGCTCAAGGGCTCAGGCCAGTCCACCGTGTTCGACGGTCGCTCGGGCGAGCAGTTCGATCGGCAGGTGACGGTTGGGTATATCTATATGCTCAAGCTCGACCACCTGGTGGACAACAAGATCCACGCCCGCTCGATCGGCCCGTACTCCCTGGTTACCCAGCAACCGCTGGGCGGCAAGGCACAGTTCGGCGGACAGCGTTTCGGCGAGATGGAAGTGTGGGCTCTCGAAGCCTATGGCGCGGCTTACACGCTCCAGGAAATGCTCACCATCAAGTCGGACGACGTTACCGGTCGTACCAAGGTCTATGAATCCATTGTGCGCGGCGACGATACGTTCGAGCCGGGCATCCCCGAGAGCTTCAACGTTCTGGTTAAGGAAATCCGTTCGCTCGGTCTCAATGTCGAACTCGACATGCGCGACCTCGGCGGCGACCTCGGTCAGGCCGAAGCGGAGCTCGCACCTCCTCAGGAAGCGGCGGAATAATCCGGCACTTCCCCATCCCGTTCATCATCCGTTCAGGTCTGTGGCGAAACCACGGCCCGGGCGGGTAGAGGAGAGTTTGAATGAACCATCATTCCCACGTCATGGACCCGTTTAATCCGGCTGTCCCGGTGCAGACCTTCGATCAGATGAAGATCTCCATCGCTTCGCCCGAGAAGATCCTGAGCTGGTCCTACGGCGAGATCAAGAAGCCCGAGACCATCAACTATCGTACGTTCAAGCCTGAACGCGACGGTCTTTTCTGCGCGCGCATCTTTGGCCCGGTGAAGGACTACGAATGCTTGTGCGGCAAGTACAAGCGCATGAAGTTCAAGGGCGTCATCTGCGAAAAGTGCGGCGTTGAGGTGACCCTCAGCCGCGTGCGTCGCGAGCGCATGGGCCATATTGAATTGGCCGCGCCCGTTGCTCACATCTGGTTCCTGAAGTCTTTGCCGTCCCGTATCGCGCTCTTGCTCGATATGACGCTCAAGGACATCGAGCGCATTCTTTACTTCGAGAACTACGTTATTCTCGATCCGGGCCTCAGCCCCTTCACCCAGCACGAGCTGCTGACCGAAGAGCAGTTCCTGGACGCTCAGGACGAATACGGTGCCGACAGCTTCACCGCCAAGATCGGCGCTGAAGCCATTCGCGACATCCTGCTGGCGCTGGATCTCGAAAAGATCGCCGCTGACCTGCGTGTCGAGATTGCCGAGTCCACCACCGAGCTTAAGCCCAAGAAGCTGGCCAAGCGCCTCAAGATCGTCGAGCAGTTCATTGTTTCGGGCAACAAGCCCGAATGGATGATCATGACCGTTATCCCGGTCATTCCGCCCGAGCTGCGCCCGCTGGTGCCGCTGGATGGTGGCCGCTTTGCCACGTCCGATCTGAACGACCTTTATCGTCGCGTCATCAACCGCAACAACCGGTTGAAGCGCCTGATCGAGCTGCGTGCGCCCGACATCATCATCCGCAACGAAAAGCGCATGCTGCAGGAAGCTGTGGACGCGCTGTTCGACAACGGCCGCCGTGGCCGCACCATCACCGGTGCCAACAAGCGTCCGCTCAAGTCGCTGTCCGATATGCTCAAGGGCAAGCAGGGCCGGTTCCGCCAGAACCTGCTCGGCAAGCGCGTCGACTATTCCGGCCGCTCGGTCATCACCGTTGGTCCCAACCTCAAGCTGCACCAGTGCGGCCTGCCCAAGAAGATGGCGCTTGAGCTCTTCAAGCCCTTCATCTACTCGCGCCTTGAGGCCAAGGGTTTCTCCTCGACCGTCAAGCAGGCCAAGAAGCTGGTTGAGAAAGAAAAGCCCGAAGTCTGGGATATCCTTGACGAAGTGATCCGTGAGCACCCGGTTCTGCTGAACCGCGCGCCCACGCTCCACCGTCTTGGCATCCAGGCCTTTGAGCCCATCCTGATCGAAGGCAAGGCCATTCGTCTGCATCCGCTCGTTTGCTCGGCTTTCAACGCCGACTTCGACGGTGACCAGATGGCCGTGCACGTTCCGCTGTCGCTCGAAGCGCAGCTGGAAGCGCGCGTGCTGATGATGTCGACCAACAACATCCTGCACCCCGCCAATGGTCAGCCGATCATTGTGCCCTCGCAGGATATCGTGCTGGGCCTCTACTACCTCTCGTTGATGAACGAGAAGGAGCCGGGCGAAGGCATGGTGTTCGGCTCTTATGCCGAGCTCGAGCATGCCCTCGACAACAAGGTCGTGACCCTCCACACCAAGATCAAAGGCCGTGTCACCAGCTTCGATGAAGCGGGCAACAAGACCACCGAGATCGTGGAAACCACGCCTGGCCGCATGCTGATTGGGCAGATCCTGCCCAAGAACCCGGCGGTGCCGTTCTCGACGGCCAACCAGCTGATGACCAAGAAGATGATCTCCAAGATGATCGACACGGTTTACCGTGGCTGCGGTCAGAAGGAGACCGTGATCTTCTGTGATCGCGTCATGCAGCTCGGCTTCAAGAACGCCTGCGACGCTGGCATTTCGTTCGGCAAGGACGACATGGTGATCCCGGCGTCCAAGTACACGATCGTGGAAGCTGCCCGTAAGCAAGTGGAAGAGTTCGAGCAGCAGTACAATGACGGCCTGATTACTCAGGGCGAGAAGTACAACAAGGTCGTTGACGCCTGGGCCAAATGCGGCGACGCCGTGGCCGAAAAGATGATGGAAGCCATCCGCACCGTCCAAATCGACGAAGAAACCGGCCGCCAAAAGCCCATCAACTCCGTTTACATGATGAGCCACTCAGGCGCGCGTGGTTCACCGGCGCAGATGAAGCAGCTGGCTGGTATGCGTGGTCTTATGGCCCGTCCCGATGGCTCGATCATCGAGACCCCGATCACGGCTAACTTCAAGGAAGGCCTCAACGTTCTCGAATACTTCAACTCCACCCACGGTGCCCGTAAGGGTCTGGCGGATACGGCGTTGAAGACCGCGAACTCGGGCTATCTCACCCGTCGCCTGGTGGACGTGGCGCAGGACGCGATCATCGTGTCAAACGATTGCGGCACCGAGCGTGGCCTGACCATGGAGCCGATTGTCGATGCCGGCCAGATCGTGGCTTCCATCGGCCAGCGGGTACTTGGTCGTACTGCTGCCGACGACATCTTCCATCCGCTGTCCGGTGATCTGATCGCCACCAAGGGTACGCTGCTGGAAGAAAAGCATATCGACATCATCGAGGAAGCGCGCATCCAGTCGATCCGGATTCGCTCCCCGCTGACCTGCGACATGCGTCAGGGTACCTGCGCGGCCTGCTATGGTCGTGACTTGGCCCGGGGTACTCCGGTAAACATGGGTGAGGCTGTAGGCGTTATCGCTGCTCAGTCCATCGGTGAACCCGGCACCCAGCTCACCATGCGTACGTTCCACATTGGTGGCACGGCGCAGGTGGTCGACTCCTCGTTCCTTGAGGCCGGTGCGGAAGGCACGATTGCCGTTCGTAATCCGAACCTCGCCAAGATCGAGGGCGGTCGCCATGTGGTGATGTCGCGTAACGTGTCGCTGGCCATCCTCGATGCCGACGGTAAGGAGCGGGCTACCCATAAGGTGACTTACGGCTCCAAGCTCCTCGTCGCTGAAGGCGACACGGTGCGGCGTGGTCAGCGTTTGGCTGAATGGGATCCCTACACCCGTCCAGTGCTTGCCGAAGTTGAAGGCGAGGTCGTGTTCGAAGATCTCGTCGATGGTGCCTCGGTTGCGGAAAACACCGACGAAGCCACCGGCTTCACCAAGCGCGTTGTCATCGACTGGCGCACCAACCAGCGTGGCGAGGGCCTCAAGCCCGCGATTGCCATTGCCCGAGGTGGTTTGGTCCAGAAGGTGGAACGTGGCGGCGACGCTCGTTACCTGCTCTCGGTTGATGCCGTCATTGCGGTTGAACCCGGCGAGAAGGTTGCGCCCGGTGACGTGCTGGCCCGTATCCCGCTGGAATCGGCCAAGACCAAGGACATCACTGGCGGTCTGCCGCGTGTGGCCGAACTGTTCGAAGCTCGTCGTCCGAAGGACCACGCCATCATCGCCGAGATCGATGGTACCGTCCGGTTCGGTCGCGACTACAAGAACAAGCGTCGCGTCATCATCGAGCCGCATGAAGAAGGTGCAGAGCCCGTCGAGTACCTGATCCCCAAGGGCAAGCCCTTCCACCTTCAGGAAGGCGACGCCATTGAAAAGGGTGAGTACATCCTCGACGGCAACCCGGCGCCGCATGACATCCTGGCCATCAAGGGCGTGGAAGAGCTTGCTCGTTACCTCGTCAATGAAATCCAGGAGGTCTATCGACTGCAGGGCGTGCTGATCAACGACAAGCACATCGAGGTGATTGTTCGCCAGATGCTGCAGAAGGTTGAGATCGTGGATCCCGGTGAGTCCGGCCTGCTCAAGGACGAGCAGCTCGACAAGCTGGATTTCGACGAACTCAACGACCAGCTGGTCAGCGAAGGCAAGAAGCCGGCAACCGCCAACCCGGTCCTGCTCGGCATCACCAAGGCGTCGCTCCAGACCCGCTCGTTCGTGTCGGCAGCCTCGTTCCAGGAAACCACCCGCGTTCTCACGGAAGCAGCGGTTTCGGGCAAGGCCGATTTGCTCGAGGGTCTCAAGGAGAACGTGATCGTGGGCCGTCTGATCCCAGCCGGCACCGGCGCGGGTATCTCCTCGGCACGGATGATCGCCGCCAAGCGCGACGACCTTATCCTCGAGGAGCGCCGTCGCCAGGCGTCGACCGTTCAGATCCCGGCGCCAACAGCAGCCGAGTAAGACCAGCTACTGCGATTTAGGGGAGGGGGCCGCAAGGCCCCCTTTCTTTATGCCAGCTGCACATGTCGCTCCCGCAGTGGCGGTTCAACGATGGCGAACGAGGCGAGGCAGCGGTCCAAGCGCCTAGGACGGCGCCGTGTAACCGACGTGATCTGCGAATTGCTCGACCACCATGGTCCAAATTGCTATTTGCGAATTGAGGTAGGCCGGGCTCACCCCTTCGACCAGATCGATGTCCATCTCGACACACGCGTCCTTGTCCTGGTCGAGGTAGGCGCGGCTAAAACGCTTGGATGCATTCCACTCGTTGATCACCTCCAGCGTTGGCTTCACATCAACAAAGCCAAGAAAGAAGTTGATGTCCTCACAGTCGGCATTGTCCGTGCAGTTGCGGAACAAGATCTGATAGCCGACTTCTCCGATCTTGCCATTGATCAGTGGATCCCCGTTGGGCTGAGCCGAAAGGACTGCTGTACCGTACTCGGTTGCTGCCGCTAGAACCGCATCCACATCGGCCCCGGTAATCGCCTCTTGCCCTGTGGCAATGCCGGTAAAAGCGAGCACCATGAATGCGCCGGCAGTCTTTGCTATAACTCTCATCAAAACCTCCATGGTGGGCTGACAGCCAAGGGGCTGTTGCTCGATCGAACACTACACTTTCACTGCTTTGGAGGAAGGGCGTGGCGCCCGAAAGGAGAAGCATGGTTGAACCGTCATGAAGGTCGCAAATCTCAACATGCTGAATATTTGACGCATGCCTCCAATGCGCAAAATCACGAAAGAATCCTTGACGGAACGACTCTCCGCCTCTAAACAGCCCATACCTTAGCGGTCGGTCGTGATTGTCGCTTCGGGTACCTGCCACCTAGCGCGGGCATCCAGGACACTCAAACACACTGTGGGTAGATAGACGAAGTAAATCCTTGTGCGCATGACTGCCGCCTTTGTTGGCGCGTGGTCCGCTGCAATTGAGGCGCCGCCATACCCCTTAGGGGGTCAGGTGAGCGCTATTTTGGTTTGCTTGTCACGATCGAAATGAATTTGGACGATGGAAAGAGCTCAATGCCGACCATTAATCAGCTGATCCGCAAACCACGCGCCAGCAAGCCCAAGCGGAACAAGGTTCCCGCAATGGAAGCCAATCCGCAGAAGCGCGGCGTGTGCTCCCGTGTCTATACGACCACTCCGAAGAAGCCGAACTCGGCCCTTCGCAAGGTCGCCAAGGTGCGCCTGACCAACTCCCGCGAGGTGATCTCGTACATTCCGGGCGAAGGCCACAACCTCCAGGAGCACTCGGTTGTGCTGATCCGTGGCGGTCGTGTTCGCGATCTTCCGGGTGTTCGTTATCACGTGCTCCGTGGTGTCCTTGACACCCAGAGCGTGAAGGACCGCAAGCAGCGTCGTTCTAAGTACGGCGCGAAGCGTCCGAAGTAAGGAGAGAGTCATGTCCCGTCGCCACCGCGCAGAAAAGCGTGACGTTATCCCTGATCCCAAGTTCGGTGATCTCGTCGTAACCAAGTTCATGAACTCCCTGATGAAGGACGGCAAGAAGTCCGCTGCCGAGTCCATCGTTTATGGTGCGTTCGACATCGTTGAAGCCAAGATCAAGCAGGACCCGATCACGGTGTTCCATACCGCGCTCGACAACATCCGTCCGGCTGTAGAAGTTCGTTCACGCCGTGTTGGCGGTGCAACCTACCAGGTTCCCGTCGAGGTCCGTGCCGACCGTCAGCAGGCTCTTGCCATTCGCTGGCTGATCGACTCGGCCCGCAAGCGCGGTGAGAACACCATGCGTGAGCGCCTTTCTGGCGAGCTCATGGATGCTGTGAACGGGCGTGGTCAGGCCGTCAAGAAACGCGAAGATACGCACCGTATGGCTGACGCCAACCGTGCCTTCTCGCACTACCGCTGGTAGTAGGAGCGCCCTATGGCACGCGAATATCCAATTCCGCTCTATCGTAACTTCGGCATCATGGCGCACATCGATGCTGGCAAGACGACTACGACTGAGCGCATTCTGTACTACACCGGCAAGTCCCATAAGATCGGCGAAGTCCACGACGGCGCCGCGACCATGGACTGGATGGAGCAGGAGCAGGAGCGCGGCATCACGATCACGTCTGCTGCTACCACCACGTTCTGGAAAGACCGCAACGGTACCCAGCACCGCTTCAACATCATCGACACTCCCGGCCACGTTGACTTCACCATTGAAGTTGAGCGTTCGCTGCGTGTGCTCGACGGCGCCGTTGCCCTGCTGGACGCCAATGCTGGTGTTGAGCCACAGACTGAGACCGTTTGGCGTCAGGCCGACAAGTACCGGGTTCCCCGTCTGATCTTCGTGAACAAGATGGACAAGATCGGCGCCGATTTTTATCGCTGCGTCGAAATGGTCGGTTCGCGTCTTGGTGCCAAGGGCGTTCCGGTTCAGCTGCCGATCGGCGCTGAGAATGAGTTCAAGGGCGTTGTCGACCTGATCGAGATGAACGCTCTGGTCTGGCGCAACGAAGAGCTCGGGGCCCAGTGGGACGTTGTTGAGATCCCCGAGGACCTCAAGGACAAAGCCGAGAAGTATCGCGAAGCGCTGATCGAAGCCGCGGTTGAACTCGACGACGACGCCATGGAAGCGTATCTGAACGGCGAAGTGCCAAACAACGATACGATCCGCCGGCTGCTCCGTCGCGGTGTTATCGACGCCAAGTTCTTCCTGATCTTTGCGGGCTCCGCCTTCAAGAACAAGGGCGTGCAGCCTCTGCTGGACGGCGTGATCGACTATCTGCCGTCGCCCGCTGACGTTCCGGCCATCCAGGGTATCGATGCCCGTACCGAAGCGCCGATCGAGCGTCACGCTGACGACAACGAGCCGCTCTCGATGCTGGCTTTCAAGATTGCCAACGATCCGCACATGGGTTCGTTGACCTTCTGCCGCATCTACTCGGGTCACATCGAGCAGGGCGCAATGCTGGAAAACACGGTCAAGGAAAAGCGCGAACGCGTCGGCCGTATGTTCCAGATGCACGCCAACAGCCGCGAGCAGATCACCGAAGCCTTTGCTGGCGACATCGTCGCTATCGTTGGCCTTAAGGACACGACCACGGGCGATACGCTTTGCGCGCAGAATGCTCCGGTTATCCTTGAACGCATGATCTTCCCCGAGCCGGTTATCGATATCTCGGTTGAGCCGAAGTCGAAGGCCGACCAAGAGAAGATGGGTCTTGCACTCAATCGCCTGGCTGCCGAGGATCCGTCGTTCCGCGTCAAGACCGACGAAGAATCGGGTCAGACCATCATCTCGGGCATGGGCGAGTTGCACCTCGACATTCTCGTTGACCGCATGCGTCGCGAGTTCAAGGTGGAAGCCAATATCGGTCAGCCGCAGGTGGCTTATCGTGAAACCATCACCCGCAAGGCCGATGTGGACTATACCCACAAGAAGCAGTCGGGTGGTTCGGGCCAGTTCGCTCGCGTCAAGCTGACGGTTGAGCCAGGTGAAGTCGGCAAGGGTCTTGAGTTCGTCAACGCTGTTGTTGGTGGCTCCGTGCCCAAGGAATACATCCCGGGCGTCGAAAAGGGCGTGAAGTCGGTGATGGCTGCCGGTCCGTTGATCGGGTTCCCGATCGTGGACGTCAAGGTGACGCTGACCGAAGGCGCCTACCACGATGTTGACTCCTCGGTGCTGGCATTCGAAATCGCCGGTCGTGCTGGTTTCAACGAAGGTCTTCGTAAAGCGGCTCCAAAAATCCTGGAGCCCATCATGAAGGTTGAAGTTGTCACGCCGGAAGATTACATGGGCGACGTCATCGGCGACCTGAACTCCCGTCGGGGCCAAATTCATGGAACCGAGAGTCGTGGTGTCCTTCAGGTGGTGAATGCCTATGTGCCGCTCGCGAACATGTTCGGCTATGTGAACTCGCTGCGCTCCATGAGCCAGGGTCGTGCACAATATACGATGACGTTCGACCACTACGAGCAAGTGCCACAGGCAGTCGCTGACGAAGTCCAGGCCAAGTACGCCTAAACAAGAAACTGAAACTAGGTTGGCCGCAGGGCTAACCGATACGGAGAGAAGCAATGGGCAAGGAAAAGTTTTCCCGCAATAAGCCTCACTGCAACATCGGCACCATCGGTCACGTTGACCATGGCAAGACCTCGCTGACCGCAGCCATCACCAAGGTTCTGGCCGAAACCGGTGGCGCGACCTTCAAGGCGTACGACCAGATCGACGCGGCGCCCGAAGAAAAGGCCCGTGGCATCACCATCAACACCGCTCACGTTGAGTATGAGACTGCCAATCGGCACTACGCTCACGTGGACTGCCCCGGCCACGCCGACTATGTGAAGAACATGATCACCGGCGCAGCCCAGATGGACGGCGCGATCCTGGTCGTGTCGGCTGCTGACGGCCCAATGCCCCAGACGCGCGAGCACATCTTGCTGGCCCGTCAGGTTGGCGTGCCTGCTCTCGTGGTGTTCCTGAACAAGTGCGACATGGTCGACGATCCGGAACTGCTTGAGCTGGTTGAGCTGGAAGTCCGCGAGCTCCTGAGCTCGTACGAATTCCCCGGCGATGATATCCCGATCACCAAGGGCTCGGCCTTGGCCGCTCTCGAGGACTCGGACAAGGCTCTTGGTCACGACGCCGTTCTGGCGCTGATGAAGACCGTTGACGAGTACATCCCGCAGCCAGAGCGTCCTGTTGACCAGCCGTTCCTGATGCCGATCGAAGACGTGTTCTCGATCTCGGGTCGTGGTACTGTGGTGACCGGTCGCGTTGAACGCGGCATCGTCAAGGTTGGCGAAGAAGTCGAAATCGTCGGCATCAAGGCAACCCAGAAGACCACCGTTACGGGTGTCGAAATGTTCCGCAAGCTGCTCGACTCGGGCCAGGCTGGCGACAACATCGGCGCGCTGATCCGTGGTATCGACCGCACCCAGGTGGAGCGTGGTCAGGTTCTGTGCAAGCCCGGTTCCGTGACCCCACACACCGACTTCGTTGCTGAGGCCTATATCCTCACCAAGGAAGAAGGCGGCCGTCACACCCCGTTCTTCGGTAACTACCGTCCGCAGTTCTACTTCCGGACCACCGACGTGACCGGTATCGTGACCCTGCCGGAAGGCACGGAAATGGTTATGCCTGGTGACAACATCAACATGAACGTTCAGCTGATCGTTCCGATCGCAATGGAAGAGAAGCTCCGCTTCGCTATCCGTGAAGGTGGCCGCACCGTCGGCGCCGGCGTGGTCGCCAAGATCCTTAAGTAAGAGCGACTGTTTATTCGCGGCGCGCGGATTGACGCGCGCCGCGTCCATTTCTGTCAGGATTCACAAGATGAACGGTCAAAATATTCGCATCAGGCTCAAGGCCTTTGACCATCGTGTGCTCGATAGCTCGACCCGCGAGATCGTCAATACGGCCAAGCGTACGGGCGCGCAGGTACGCGGCCCAATTCCGTTGCCGACGCGGATCGAGAAGTTCACCGTCAACCGCTCGCCGCACATCGACAAGAAGTCGCGCGAGCAGTTCGAGATCCGGACCCACAAGCGTCTTCTCGACATCGTGGATCCGACTCCCCAGACGGTTGATGCACTGATGAAGCTCGACCTCGCCGCCGGTGTGGACGTCGAAATCAAGCTCTAAGTGACATAATTTTCGCGCTTGCCGCCAACAGGGTCCTCTTGGGAAACAATGACCCGGCACAGCGCCAGTTTGAAAAGGTTTAAACCGATGCGTTCTGGATTGATCGCACAGAAGCTGGGCATGACCCGCATTTTCACCGATGACGGCGCGCATGTGCCGGTCACGGTGCTTGAGCTGCAGAACTGCCAGGTGGTAGGTCAGCGGACTGCGGAAAAAGACGGCTATGTGGCGTTGCAGCTCGGTGCTGGGCAGGCGAAAGCCAAGAATACGACCAAGGCAGAACGCGGCCAGTTCGCCGTCGCCAAGGTCGAGCCAAAGCGCCACGTCGCTGAGTTCCGCGTTGATGAGGCCAACCTCATCGAGGTCGGCGCGCAGCTGCAGGCTGACCACTTTGTCGAAGGCCAGCTGGTGGATGTCACCGGCACCTCGATTGGTAAGGGTTTTGCCGGCGGTATGAAGCGCTGGAACTTTGGTGGTCTGCGCGCGACCCACGGTGTGTCTGTGTCGCACCGTTCGATCGGTTCGACCGGTGGCCGTCAGGACCCGGGCAAGACCTTCAAAAACAAGAAGATGCCGGGCCATATGGGCGATCGTCGCATCACCACGCAGAACCTCAAGGTCGTCAAGACCGATGTCGAGCGCGGTTTGATCATGATCCAGGGTTCGGTCCCAGGTGCCAAGGGCGCTTGGATCATGATCAAGGACGCCGTCAAGAAGCCCGCTCCCAAAGATGCGGCTTTCCCCGGTTCGTTCAAGCCCGCCGCTGATGTTGCGGGGGAGGCAGTATAAATGGAACTCCAGGTAACCACTCTTGATGGCCAGTCGAACGGCAGCGTTACGCTTGCTGACGACGTGTTCGGCCTCGAAGTGCGGCAGGACATCCTGCACCGCATGGTTCGCTACCAGCAGCTCAAGGCCATGTCCGGCACGCACGATGTCAAGCATCGTTCGGAAGGCGTGCGCACGGGCAAGAAGTTCGTGAAGCAGAAGGGTTCGGGCGGCGCCCGTCACGGCGATCGCAAGGCTCCCCAGTTCCGTGGTGGTGGCCGTGCATTCGGTCCGACCCCGCGCAGCCATGCGATCGATCTTCCCAAGAAGGTCCGCGCCCTGGCACTCAAGCATGCTTTGTCGGCAAAGGCTAAGGCAGGCGATCTGATCGTCCTGGATAGCGTTGCGACTGCTGTTCCCAAGACTGCGGCGCTTCGCACCGTGTTCGGCAACTTGGCCTGGTCCAATGCGCTGATCATCGATGGTGCGGCTGTGGACCAGAACTTCGCTCTGGCCGCCCGCAACATTCCGCACATCGACGTGCTGCCGGTGCAGGGGATCAACGTTGTTTCGATCCTCAAGCGTGAAAAGCTCGTCCTGACCAAGGCAGCGCTCGAAGCGCTGGAAGCGAGGTTCGCATGAACAAGCTTAGCGCTTACGACATCGTCCGCAATCCAGTGGTGACTGAAAAGTCGACCATGGCTTCGGAAAACAACCAGGTTGTTTTCGATGTGGCAATCGATGCCAGCAAGACCGAGATCAAGGCTGCCGTCGAGCAGCTCTTCCAGGTCAAGGTGAAGGCAGTTAACACCCTCGTCCGCAAGGGCAAGGTGAAGCGTTTCCGCGGCAAGATCGGCGTTCGTAACGACGTCAAGAAGGCCATCGTGACCCTCGTCGACGGCCAGTCGATCGATATTTCGACCGGCCTCTAAGGGACAGAGACAAAAATGGCTCTAAAAACTTACAATCCCACCTCCGAAGGCCGTCGTCAGCTGATCACGACCGATCGTTCGGAACTCTGGAAGGGCGCTCCGGTCAAGACCTTGACCGAGGGTTTGTCCAAAAAGGGCGGCCGTAACAACCGTGGACGCATCACTGCGTTCCACCGTGGCGGCGGTCACAAGCGGACCTATCGTCTGGTTGACTTTAAGCGCGTCAAGTTCGACTCGGTCGGCACTGTCGAGCGGCTGGAATACGATCCCAACCGCACCGCCTGGATCGCCCTGGTGATCTACGAAGACGGCGAGAAGGCTTATATCATTGCGCCGCAGCGTTTGTCGGCTGGTGACAAGGTCATCTCTTCGATGAACGGCGCCGACGTGAAGCCCGGCAATGCAATGCCGCTCGAGCGTATGCCCGTTGGCACGATCGTGCACAACATTGAGCTTAAGCCCCGCAAGGGCGGTCAGGTCGCTCGCTCGGCTGGTGCTTATGCCCAGTATGTTGGTCGTGACCAGGGTTGGGCGATCCTGCGCCTGAACTCGGGTGAACAGCGCCGCGTGCATGGCACTTGCCTTGCAACCGTTGGCGCGGTTTCCAACCAGGACCACTCCAACACCTCGCTCGGCAAGGCCGGCCGGTCGCGTTGGCTGGGTCGCAAGCCCGTCACCCGCGGCGTGGCCATGAACCCGATCGATCACCCGCATGGTGGTGGTGAAGGCCGTACCTCTGGTGGCCGTCACCCGGTTACGCCTTGGGGCAAGCCGACCAAGGGCAAGAAGACTCGCAGCAACAAGGCAACGGACAAGTTCATCGTTCGTAGCCGCCACGTGAAGAAGGGCAGGTAAAACATGACCCGTTCGATTTGGAAGGGGCCGTTTGTTGACGGCTATCTGCTCAAGAAGGCCGAGAAGGCCCAGTCGTCAGGCCGCAGCGATGTGGTCAAGATCTGGAGCCGCCGCTCGACCATTCTGCCGCAGTTTGTCGGCATCACCTTCGGCGTCCACAACGGCCAGAAGCATGTTCCGGTGAACGTCACTGAAGACATGATCGGCCACAAGTTCGGCGAATTCGCTCCTACCCGTACCTATTACGGGCATGCGGCCGACAAGAAGGCCAAGAGGAAGTAAGATGGGCAAGCCAAAAACCCAGCGTTCGCTCAAGGACAACGAGGCCAAGGCTGTGTTGCGCATGCTGCGCATCAGCCCGCAGAAGCTCAACCTTCTGGCCCAGCTGATCCGTGGCAAGAAGGTCGAGAAGGCTCTCGCCGAACTCGAGTTCTCGCACAAGCGCATTTCCGGCCAGGTCAAGAAGGTGCTCGAGAGCGCCATCGCGAACGCCGAGAACAACCATGGCCTCGATACCGACGCGCTCGTCGTCGCCGAAGCCTATGTCGGCAACTCGCTTGTCATGAAGCGTTTCACGGCTCGTGGCCGTGGCCGGTCGTCGCGGATCGAGAAGCCTTTCGCGCATCTGACGATCATCGTCCGGCAAGTTGAGGAGGCCGCATAATGGGCCAGAAGATCAATCCAATTGGCTTCCGCCTGGGCATCAACCGCACCTGGGACAGCCGCTGGTTCGCCAACAAGGGCGAATACGGTTCGCTGCTGCAGGAAGACCTCAAGATCCGCGAGACTCTGCTCGAGGACCTCAAGGCCGCTGCCGTGTCCAAGATCGTCATCGAGCGTCCGCACCGTAAGTGCCGCGTGTCGATCCACACCGCCCGTCCGGGCATCGTGATCGGCAAGAAGGGCGCGGACATCGACAAGATCCGCGCCAAGGTCAAGAAGTACACTGACAGCGAAGTGCACATCAACATCGTTGAAGTGCGCAAGCCGGAAACCGATGCGACCCTCGTTGCCCAAGGCATTGCCCAGCAGCTGGAACGTCGTGTTGCCTTCCGCCGCGCCATGAAGCGTGCTGTGCAGACCGCAATTCGCATGGGCGCCGGTGGCATCCGCGTGAATGTTGGTGGTCGCCTTGGTGGCGCTGACATCGCTCGTACCGAATGGTACCGCGAAGGTCGCGTTCCGCTGCACACCCTGCGTGCTGATATCGACTACGGCACTGCCGAAGCCGAAACCACGTATGGCATCATCGGTATCAAGGTCTGGATCTTCAAGGGTGAAGTTCTTGAGCACGATCCCACTGCCCATGAGCGTCGCGCGACTGAAGGCAACGATGCCGGTGGTCAGCGTAGCGAACGCAGCGAGCGTGGTCCGCGGCCTGATCGCGGTGACCGCGATCGTGAACGCGCATAAGAAGGTTAGTTCATTATGCTGCAACCAAAAAAGACTAAGTTCCGCAAGGCGCACAAGGGCCGTATCCACGGCGTCGCCAAGGGCGGCACCGAGCTTGCCTTCGGCCAGTATGCCCTCAAGGCAACTGAGCCAGAGCGGGTCACCGCTCGCCAGATCGAAGCTGCTCGTCGCGCCATTACCCGCGAGATGAAGCGCCAGGGTCGTGTCTGGATCCGTATCTTCCCAGATGTGCCGGTTTCCAAGAAGCCGACTGAAGTGCGTATGGGTAAGGGCAAGGGTTCGGTTGAATTCTGGGCTGCTCGTGTTAAACCGGGCCGCATTGTATTCGAGATCGACGGCGTCCCCGAGGACGTTGCCAAGGAAGCGCTGCGCCTTGGCGCAATGAAGCTTCCGATCATGACGCGGGTTGTTACCCGCATTGCCGACTAAGGACTGCGAGCATGAAAGCCAGTGATGTGCGGAGCAAGACCGCAGACGAACTGAAGGATCAGCTCGTCGACCTCAAGAAAGAACAGTTCAACCTGCGTTTCCAGCGCGCTACCCAGCAGCTGGAAAAGCCGGCCCAGGTAAAGTCCGTCCGCCGCGACATCGCGCGGATCAAGACGATCCTCGGCGAAAAGAACGCAGCGAAGTAAGGAGCCGCGACCATGCCAAAGCGCGTTTTGCAGGGGACTGTGGTCTCCGACGCCAATGAGAAGACGGTCGTGGTGCGCGTTGAGCGCCGCTTCACGCATCCCGTGATGAAGAAGACGGTTCGCCGGTCCAAGAAGTATCACGCCCATGACGAGGCCAATCTGGCCAAGGTCGGGCAGATCGTTTGGATCGAAGAGTGTGCGCCGATTTCCAAGAACAAGCGCTGGACGCTGGTTCAGGACGCGGCTCAGGAAGGTGCTACGCCATGATCCAGATGCAGTCCAATCTCGATGTTGCCGACAACTCCGGCGCCAAACGGGTCATGTGCATCAAGGTACTGGGCGGTTCGCACCGCAAGTACGCTTCGGTCGGCGACATCATCGTCGTCTCCGTCAAGGATGCCATTCCACGTGGCCGTGTCAAGAAGGGCCAGGTCATGAAGGCCGTGGTCGTTCGCACCGCGTTCGACATCCGTCGTCCCGATGGCACCGTAATACGCTTCGACAAGAATGCCGCGGTTCTGATCAACAATCAGAAAGAGCCAATCGGCACTCGTATCTTCGGACCAGTTCCGCGCGAGCTTCGCGCCAAGAACCACATGAAGATCATTTCGCTCGCGCCAGAGGTGCTGTAATGGCTGCCAAGATTAAAAAGGGCGACAAGGTCGTCGTCCTGGCCGGCAAGGACAAGGGCAAGACCGGGCAGGTCCTGCAGGTCATCCCGACCGAAACCAAGGCGCTGGTCCAGGGTATCAACCTGGTTCGTCGCCACACCAAGCAGACCGCGTCGACCGATGCAGGGATCTTCACCAAGGAAGCCCCGATCCATTTGTCGAACATCGCGCTCGCCGACAAGGATGGCAAGCCCACCCGCGTCGGTTTCCAGATCAACGACGGCGTCAAGACGCGCGTTGCCAAGTCGACCGGAGATGTGATCGATGGCTGAGACCGCTTACATTCCGCGGCTTCGTACCGAGTATGAAGAAAATATCCGCAAGGTTCTTCAGGAGCAGTTCTCCTACAAGAACGTCATGGAAATGCCCAAGCTCGACAAGATCGTGCTGAACATGGGCGTTGGCGAAGCCGTCAACGACACCAAGAAGGTCAAGAGCGCTGCGGGCGATCTGGAAAAGATTGCCGGCCAGAAGCCCGTGATCACCCATGCTCGCAAGTCGATCGCCGGCTTCAAGGTGCGCGAAGACATGCCGCTGGGCGTCAAGGTCACGCTGCGCAAGACGCGCATGTATGAATTCCTTGACCGTCTGGTCAACATTGCGCTGCCCCGCGTGCGAGATTTCCGCGGCCTCAATCCGAATTCATTTGACGGCCGTGGCAACTACGCTATGGGCATCAAGGAACATATCATCTTCCCGGAAATCAACTACGATCAGGTTGACCAGGTCTGGGGCATGGACATCGTCATTGCGACGACGGCCAAGAGCGATGATGAGGCGCGCGCGCTTCTTAAGGCATTCAACTTCCCGTTCCGCCAGTAAGCGGGCAGGGGAAGGATAAGGAACAGGACATGGCCAAGACCAGCTCCATTGAAAAGAACAAGAAGCGCGTTGCGCTCGCCAAGCAGTATGCCGGCAAGCGCGCAGCTCTCAAGGCGCAGACCAAGGATCAGTCGATCCCCATTGATCAGCGTTTCGCGGCCCAGTTGAAGCTGGCCGAACTGCCGCGCAATTCCGCCAAGGTGCGGGTGCGCAATCGTTGCGAAGTGTCGGGTCGTCCACGCGCTTACTATCGTAAGCTCAAGATGAGCCGTATTGCCCTGCGTGAGCTGGGCAACATGGGCATGATTCCCGGCCTCGTGAAGTCGAGCTGGTAAGGAGAATCTGAGATGAGCTTTTCCGATCCCATCGGCGATATGCTGACCCGCATCCGCAATGCCCAGTTGCGCCGCAAGACTTCCGTGTCCACGCCGGCTTCCACGCTGCGTGGCCGCGTCCTGGACGTGCTTCAGTCCGAAGGCTTCATCCGCGGCTATTCGGAAACCAAGTTCGAGAACGGCGCTGCCGAATACGAAATTGAACTGAAGTATGCCGAAAACGACCCCGTGATTCGCACCATCGAGCGCGTTTCGCGTCCCGGCCGTCGCGTTTATGCGTCGGTCAAGAATATCCCCCAGGTTGCGAATGGCCTGGGTGTGTCGATCCTCTCCACCCCCAAGGGTGTGATGGCCGACCACGAAGCCAAGGCCGCCAATGTCGGTGGCGAGGTACTCTGCCGCGTGTTCTAGGGCTTGTGCCCTGGATCCACGGTAAGACGATTACTCAAGGATTGAACTGAAAATGTCACGTACTGGCAAGAAACCGGTTGCACCGGTGAGTGGCGTTACGGTGACCGTCAATGGTCGCACCGTAACCGCCAAGGGGCCCAAGGGCGAGCTGAGCCTGCCCCTCATGGAAGTTGTCAATGTTGAGCAGGGCGACGACGGCATCACCGTTGTTCCGGCCAACGACACCCGTGAGGCGCGCGCTGCCTGGGGCACCACCCGTGCACTGATCCAGAACATGGTCACCGGTGTCAGCACGGGCTTTGAAAAGCGGCTGGCGATCCAGGGTGTTGGTTATCGCGCTGCAATGCAGGGCAAGGACATCAAGCTTTCGCTTGGGTTCAGCCACGAAGTGATCTACCAAGCCCCTGCGGGCATCACGCTTGCTGTCCCTGCACCGACCGAGATCATCGTAACCGGTACGGACAAGCAGCAGGTTGGCCAGGTTGCGGCCAATATCCGCGAGTGGCGTGCTCCAGAGCCCTACAAGGGCAAGGGCGTGCGGTACCTGGGCGAACAGGTCTTCCGCAAAGAAGGCAAGAAGAAGTAAGGAGCGCCAGCTATGGCTATTAGTGCAAAAGGTGCGGAGCGCCGCAAGGCCCGTGTCCGCAAGGCGCTCAAGGCTCGTGCCTTCGGTCGTCCGCGTCTGTCGGTTTTCCGTTCGGACAAGAATATCTACGCTCAGATCATCGATGACACGACGGGTCGCACCCTTGCGGCCGCTTCGACGCTCGACAAGGACATCAAGTCCAGTGTTGCCAATGGCAGCACCGCCGAGGCTGCAGCAGCGATCGGCAAGTTGATTGCCGAGCGCGGCACCCAGGCTGGCGTTGCCGAAGTCGTCTTCGACCGTGGGTCGTACATCTATCACGGCCGTGTAAAGGCCCTTGCAGAGGCAGCCCGCGAGGGCGGTCTGCAGTTCTAAGACACGGCAAGGAAAAACATTATGAGCAGAGACGTTCAAGAACGCGAAAGCGAATTCGTCGATCGCCTGGTCCACATCAACCGTGTGGCTAAGGTGGTCAAGGGTGGCCGTCGCTTCGGCTTTGCAGCGCTTGTTGTTGTTGGCGACCAGAAGGGCCGCGTTGGCTTTGGTCACGGCAAGGCGCGCGAAGTTCCAGAAGCAATCCGCAAGGCCACAGAGCAGGCGAAGCGGCAGATGATCCGCGTACCCCTGCGCGACGCTCGTACGCTGCACCACGATGTGCAGGGTCGTCACGGCGCCGGCAAGGTGATCCTGCGCGCAGCCGTTCCCGGTACCGGCATCATTGCTGGTGGTCCGATGCGCGCTGTGTTCGAAACTCTTGGCATCAACGACATCGTTGCTAAGTCGCAGGGCACTGCAAACCCATACAACATGGTGCGGGCTACCTTTGATGCGCTCAAGCGCGTTGATAGCCCTCGCTCGGTGGCCTCCCGTCGTGGCCTAAAGGTTTCCGAACTGCAGGCTCGCCGCGGCGAAGCTGCCGTCGAAGTCTGATCGCACCACCTAGTCGGAGATTAAAAATGGCTGATGGCAAAACCATTACCGTCCAGCAGATCGGATCACCGATCCGCCGTGACAAGGTGCAGCGTGCAACCCTGATCGGTCTGGGGCTGAACAAGATGAACAAGAAGCGCGAGCTGATTGATACGCCCGAAGTGCGCGGCATGATCAACAAGCTCCCGCACCTCGTCCGCGTAATCGGCGAGTAGGAAAGAAGGTCCCCCATGACCCGTTTGAACGAACTTCGTGATAATCCAGGCTCCAGCAAGACCCGTATCCGCGTAGGCCGCGGTATCGGTTCGGGCAAGGGAAAGACCGGTGGTCGCGGTGGCAAGGGCCAGACCGCACGCTCAGGCGTGGCGATCAACGGTTTTGAAGGCGGCCAGATGCCCCTTCACATGCGTATGCCAAAGCGCGGCTTCAATCCGCCGAACCCCAAGGACTGGAACCAGATCCGTATCGATCGCATCCAGAACTACATCGATAGCGGCAAGCTGGACGTGTCCGGTATTGTCGATGCTCAGGCTCTTGTTGCTGCCGGCGTGATCCGTCGCGTCAAGGACGGCGTGCGCCTGATCGGTGCTGAGGGTTTCACCGCCTCCAAGGTCACCTTCAAGGTTGATTATGCAACCAAGGGTGCGCTTGCAGCTATTGAATCTGCAGGCGGCAAGGTCGATTTGCTCAAGGCAAAGTCGACGGCAGAGGACGCACAGGCCGAGTGATTTCACTCGGTCTTACGCGCCTGGCCTTAAAGCCATAGGGAGCGATGCATGGCGTCCGCAGCCGAGCAACTAGCTCGTAATCTAAACTTCTCGACCTTCTCGAAGGCCAAGGCCCTTCAGCAGCGCATCTGGTTCACACTGGGCGCGCTGCTCGTTTATCGTCTTGGCACTTTTATTCCCGTTCCTGGCATTGATCCGGACGCGTTCCGCGCGACCTTCGAACAATCCCAGCAGGGCATTATCGGCATGTTCAACATGTTCGCCGGCGGTGCCGTCGAACGCATGGCGATCTTTGCCCTCAACCTGATCCCCTATATCACGGCTTCGATCGTCGTGCAGGTGATCGCCACCGCATCGCCTCGTCTTGAGGCGCTCAAGAAAGAAGGCGAAGCTGGCCGTCGCAAGATGAACCAGTACACGCGCTATCTTGCCGTGGTGTTTTGTGCCGTTCAGGCCTATGGCATCGCCGTCGGACTGGAGGGCAGCCAAGGCGTTGTGCTCAATCCAGGTTGGTTCTTCCGTATCTCGACGGTGATCACGCTGGTTGGCGGCACCATGTTCCTGATGTGGTTGGGCGAACAGATCACTGCACGCGGCGTAGGTAACGGCATTTCCTTGATCATCTTTGCCGGTATTGTCGCCAACCTGCCGACCACGATTGTTCAGACTTTCGAGCTGAGCCGGACCGGTGCCTTGCCGCCCCTGGCTGGCTTTGGCATCGTGCTGCTTTCGATTGCGGTGATTGCCTTCATCGTGTTCTTTGAACGCGCCCAGCGCCGGCTGCTGATCCAGTATCCAAAGCGCCAGGTCGGCAACAAGATGTTCCAAGGCGATACCTCGCATCTGCCGCTCAAGCTCAACACGGCAGGCGTGATCCCGGTGATCTTCGGTTCATCGCTCCTGCTGCTGCCTGCAACCATCGCGTCCTTTGCCGCTCAAGGCAACGCGCCGCAATGGCTTCAGGTGACCACGGCGCTGCTTGGTCGTGGGCAACCACTTTACCTTGCGCTCTTTGCCTTCTTCATCATTTTCTTCGCCTTCTTCTACACGGCAATCGTCTTCAACCCGCAGGAAACTGCCGACAATCTCAAGCGCTCTGGCGGCTTCATCCCGGGCATTCGTCCCGGCGAACGGACCGCTCAGTACATCGACTATGTGCTGACTCGTATCACTCTGATCGGCGCGCTTTATCTGACTGTTGTGGCGCTGATTCCCGAGTTGATCCACAACCAGCTGGCGGTGAGCCAGTTCATCGGCGGCACCTCGCTGCTGATCATGGTGACGGTGACGCTCGATACGGTTAGCCAGATCCAGAGCCATCTGATCGCGCAGCAATATGAAGGGCTGGTCAAGAAGTCTCGTCTGGGTGGGGGCAAACGTCGATGAGGTTGATCCTGTTGGGGCCGCCAGGAGCGGGCAAGGGGACACAAGCAAAAATCCTGCTGGAGACCTACGGAATTCCGCAGCTCTCCACCGGGGACATCCTGAGGTCGGCTATTGCGGCCAAGACCCCGTTGGGGCTTGAGGCCAAGGCCATTGTGGATCGTGGGGATCTAGTTTCCGACGAGATCGTCAATGGCATCGTTGCTGAACGCCTCGATGCACAGGACTGCCAGCCGGGCTTTATCCTCGACGGCTTTCCCCGCACCATTGCCCAGGCGGAAGCCTTGGGTGAGATGCTGGCGGCCAAGGGTGTCGAGCTCGACGCCGTGGTCGAGATCAAGGCCGATCCCGATGTTCTGGTCCAGCGCGTGATTAATCGCGCCAAGGAAAGTGGCGGCGCTCGCGCCGACGACAACGAGGACGTGCTGCGCAAGCGCCTTGCCGTTTACGGCGAGCAAACCGCGCCGTTGGTTGCCTATTACAGTGGCAAGGGTCTACTGCGAACTGTGGACGGCATGGCGCCGGTCACCGCAGTGACCGATGCCATCAAGGCGGCCATCGAGCACTGAAGGCAGATTTGGCAGGGCAGTTGACTCTGGCTTGTCAAGTCCTTAAAGAACCGCGTCAGTTCCATAGATTATTGGGCTGGATTCGGTTCCTCAATTGGTTGGGGGTCGAAATCCGGTCCCTTGTTGTTTAAAGGCACGGGCCGTGACGGTATCCGTGTTGAATGAAGGAGAGCAGACGTGGCTCGTATTGCTGGCGTCAATATCCCGACGAATAAGCGCGTGATCATCGCGTTGCAGTATATCCACGGGATCGGTGACAAGTTCGCCGAGGATATCTGCACCAAGGTTGGCATTCCAGCCGAGCGCCGCGTCAATGAATTGACCGACGCTGAAGTTATCCAGATCCGTGAAACCATCGACCGCGACTATGTCGTGGAAGGTGATCTGCGCCGCAATGTGGCAATGAACATCAAGCGTCTGATGGACCTGGGTAATTATCGCGGCCTGCGCCACCGTCGCGGTTTGCCGGTTCGCGGTCAGCGTACCCACACCAATGCCCGCACCCGCAAGGGTCCGGCCAAGCCGATCGCCGGCAAGAAGAAGTAAGAACCCATTTGGGGTTCTTCGATGTAGCTGCCGGGGCCGCTCCAAGGCTGACGGCAGCGTAGATATCGATCAGAGGAATTAAATGGCTAAGACTGAAACCACGCGCGTCCGCCGCAAGGAGCGCAAGAATATCACGTCGGGTGTTGCTCACGTGAATGCATCCTTCAACAACACCATGGTCACCATCGCTGACATGCAGGGCAACACGATTTCGTGGAGCTCCTCGGGTGTGATGGGCTTCAAGGGTTCTCGCAAGTCGACCCCGTACGCGGCTCAGGTCGCTGCTGAAGATGCCGCCAAGAAGGCTCAGGAACACGGCATGAAGACCCTTGAGGTTGAAGTGCGCGGTCCTGGTTCGGGTCGCGAGTCTGCGCTGCGCGCTCTCCAGGCTGCCGGTTTCAACGTCACCTCGATCCGTGACGTCACTTCGATCCCGCACAACGGCTGCCGTCCGCGCAAGCGGCGCCGCGTTTAATAGAGCAGTCAAGAGCTCCCGGCCGGGGCGGCCGGGAGTCTTATTGCGTTTGCGGCGGTGCGGCCGGGCGAGGGCCGCGATTTTGAAAGGACAAGAACCGTGACGATCCAGAGGAACTGGCAAGAACTGATTAAGCCGACCAAGCTGGAGATTGTTTCGGGCAGCGATAACGCGCGCGTGGCCTCGGTTGTTGCCGAGCCGCTTGAGCGCGGTTACGGGCTTACCCTTGGTAACGCCCTGCGTCGCGTGCTGCTGTCGTCGCTCCAGGGCGCGGCGGTGACGGCAATCCAGATTGATGGCATTCTGCACGAATTCTCCTCGCTGCCGGGCGTGCGCGAGGACATGACCGACCTTGTCCTCAACGTGAAAGAGATCGCGTTGAAGATGGGCGGCGAAGGCCCAAAGCGTCTGCAGCTCACGCGGCAGGGGCCGGGCGCTGTAACCGCGGGCGACATCAAGGTCACCGGCGATATCGAAGTGCTGAACCCCGATTTCGTGATCTGCCATCTTGATGATGGCGCCGAGATCAATATCGAGTTCACTGTGAACACCGGTAAGGGCTATGTGCCTGCCGACAAGAACCGTCCTGAAGACGCGCCGATCGGCTACATCCCGGTCGACTCGCTGTTCTCGCCGGTTCGTCGCGTGTCCTACAAGGTCGATGCCACCCGTGCTGGTGAATCGCTCGACAAGGACAAGCTGACGCTGCAGGTGGAAACCAATGGTGCGATCTCGCCGGATGATGCCGTGGCTTATGCCGCTCGCATTCTGCAGGATCAGCTCTCGGTGTTCGTGAACTTCGAAGAGCCCAGCAAGGAAAAGGCGCAGGATTCCGTGCCCGAGCTGGCCTTCAATCCGGCGCTGCTCAAGAAGGTCGACGAACTCGAGCTTTCGGTGCGTTCGGCCAACTGCCTCAAGAACGACAACATCGTTTACATCGGCGACCTGATCCAGAAGACGGAAGCCGAGATGCTGCGGACCCCGAACTTCGGCCGCAAGTCGCTCAACGAAATCAAGGAAGTCCTGGCACAGATGGGGCTTCATCTCGGAATGGACGTCAACAACTGGCCACCCGAGAATATCGATGACCTCGCCAAGCGCTACGAAGATCATTATTGATCGCGCGCTGCCAAGCACTTTAGGAGACCACCATGCGCCACGGTAATTCAGGCCGCAAACTCAACCGTACGGCCAGCCATCGCAAGGCGATGTTTGCCAACATGTCCGCCGCGCTGATCAAGCACGAGCAGATCGTCACCACGCTTCCCAAGGCCAAGGACCTGCGTCCGATCGTCGAGAAGCTCGTCACCCTCGCTAAGCGCGGCGACCTGCATGCCCGCCGTCAGGCTATCGCTCAGATCCGTGACGAAGGCCAGGTTGCCAAGCTGTTCGCAGTGCTCGGCCCGCGTTATGCCGAGCGTCAGGGCGGCTATATCCGCATCATGAAGGCCGGCTTCCGCTATGGCGACAATGCGCCCATGGCCGTGATCGAGTTTGTCGATCGTGACGTCAATGCCAAGGGCCAGGACAGCGGCCCGGTACAGTATCGCGACGAAGACGAGTCCGAAGCCGCGTAAGCGCTCAGACCCATAGACTTTTAGAAGCGGCTGCGGTTCACTCCGTGGCCGCTTTTGTTTTGGGTGCCGCAATGCAGTCTGGTCGGATCCTGGTCACCGGTGCGAGTGGGTTTGTCGGAAAGTGGACCGTCCTCGAGTTGCTGCACGCCGGTTTTGACGTACGCGGCACGGTGCGCTCCGAAGGCAAGGCAGAGGCCGTCCGCAAGACTGTCGCCGCCGAGTTGGGGCAGGGGGTCTTGTCACGCCTGCAACTCGTCAAGCTCGACCTGATGCACGATCGGGGTTGGCGGGACGCGATGATCGGGGTGGATGCGATTGTCCATGTCGCAGCCCAGATCCTCGGTATCGAACCCAAAGATCCGCAGGAGGTTATCGCCCCGGCCGTAGAGGGCACCGAGCGGGTCTTGCGCTTTGCCGTGGTCACGGGGGTCAAACGCGTGGTGATGACGTCTTCAATCGCCACCGTCGGCTATGGCCATGGGCATGTCACGGGCCAGCGGGTTTACACCGAGGAGCACTTCACCGATCTCGCCGCGATGAAGTTCACCTGGGCCTATTGCGTGGGCAAGACCAAGGCTGAACGCGCCGCCTGGGCTTATGCGCGCTCCGAGGGCTTGGCGCTGACCACGATCCACCCTGGCGCCATCCTGGGACCGGCGCTCGACGATGATGCCAGTGTGTCCCTGCGCATGGTCTCGGGGCTTCTGGAGGGCTCTACGCCCGCCATGCCCAGCAATGGCTTTTCGGTGGTGGATGTCCGCGACGTGGCCGCGATGCACGTTGCCGCGCTCCAGCAGTCATCCTCTGCCGGGCACCGTTATCTGGCGACCTCGGACTATGTGCCGTTTCCCGATGTGGCCGAAATCTTGCGCAGCGCCTATCCCGACCGGGCCATCACCCGCAAACAGGTGCCCGATTGGTTGATTAAGCTGCTGGCGCGGTTTGGCGGGCCCACGCGCCAGATCATCAATGATATCGGCAACCAGAAACATTACGATCGCACCAAAGGGGAGGGCTTGCTTGGCCGCCCCTTCATCAGCGGGCGGGATGCCATTCTCGCCACCGCCGAAAGCGTGATCCGGCTCGGCTTGGTAAAGCCGACCGATGCCAACACGCCGGCTCAGAGCGCCCAGGCACAATAAAGCGCCTTCACCTCATCGAGGCTCCGGCAGAACACCACGGGCAGGCCGGCCTCCGCCGCCAGCAGGTTCAGGCGATCAGTGCTGCGCCGCGTCTTCCAGATCCAGCGGATCATCGCCCATTTGACGCTGTCCTTGTTGCCTTCGAGGCTGCCGGCACGGCGCTTCTGCAACAGGGTTCGCCTGAGATAGCGCAGATGGCGCCGGATGAAATGGTCATCGAGAATGATGACGCCGGTAGCACGCTGAAGGCGCTGCGGCAGCAGTAGCGAATAGTTGCCGTCCATCACCCAACGCTCACAACGGATGGCCTCGTCGTGTAGCTGGTGAAACTGTGCATCCGGGCGCAACTGCCAGTCCGTGCCCGGCAGGTGCCGAAGCTGGTCGAGGTGCACCGGTGTCGCTCCAAGCTTCTGGGCGAGGGCTACGCACAGCGTTGACTTGCCGGCATTGCTGGGCCCCATGATCACGATGCGCTCGCCCATGGCGGCCAGCGGCGGCAATTGCGGCATCTTCCTCCTCCCCAAAACGAAAAGGCCACCCCGATGGTCTGGGGTGGCCCTTGTTCAGCTGTTTCGCGCTTATTCCGGCTGGACGTCCTTGCCGGTGTAGACTTCCTCGACCCAGTACTGGTCACGGCGGTCAAAGCCGTTGAACGGGGTCAGCGAGGCCTGGGTATAGGCACCCATCAGGCCGAACTCGATCCAGTCGTCTTCATCGATATCGGCGGGCAGGGTGAACACCTGGGGCAGCACGTCATAGCTGTCGCAGGTCGGCCCCCAGATGGTGAACTCGGAGAACTCGGCATTGTTGTCGTGCACCCGCGCACCGCGCCACACCCGCACTGGGGGAGTAAAGTGCATGAACTTCACTTCCATCAGCGAGCCATAGGCGCCGTCATTGACATAAACCGATTGGCCGCCACGCTGATGCTTCACCCGCAGCAGCAGCGAGGTCGACGAGGTCACGAGGGCCCGACCGGGCTCGATGATCAGCTCAGGGCGATTCTTGTTGCCGAAATGATCCTCGACCGCGGTCGAGATCGTTTCGAAATAATAGTCCATCGGCGGCGCTTCGCTGGTCGGGTAGGGGGCGGGATAGCCGCCACCGATATTAAGGCGTTTCAGCTCGATCCCCGCTTCGTTCACGATGCGCGATGCAGCCGCGATGTGACGCTCATAGGCATAGGCGTCTTCGCACTGCGAGCCGACATGGAAGCACAGGCTCGGCGTATAGCCCATCTGCTCGACCATGGTGACGATCTCGGCGGCGCCTTGCTCCATCACGCCAAACTTGATGCCGAAATCGTACGACTTCAGCGCCTTGCCGGCCTTGAAGCGCGTCGTGACCTCAACGTCGCGCGAGGGCGATACCACGGAGGCAAGCTGATCGAGCTGCTGGGGATGGTCGATGGTGAAGGAGCGAACGCCGAACTCCTCATACGCCCGCACAATTTCCCGCTTGTTCTTGATCGGATTGTTGTAGTGCATTGCTGCACCCGGCGCATAGTCGCGCACCAGCTCCATCTCTCGATTGGAAGCAACGTCGAATGCCTTCAGCCCTTCGCGGTGCAGCTGCGCAATGATGTGGGGCGAAGGGTTGCACTTGACGGCATAAGTCAGCAGCCCGTCAAAGCCCTTGCGAAACACTTTTGTGGCCTTGTGCAGCTCCCGCTCCGAGAACAGAAATGCCGGAAAATCCGGAGCTTCCGCAGCGATCAGCGCGGAGGTATTGGGAAACACGTGTTTCGGCTCAGTGGTCATTGACGACTTGCCTTTCCGGCACAGGGGAGAGGGGGAGGTGAGCGCTGCATATAGGGTGCCGGGCCCCCCAATTCAAACCTTTATTTGCATTGGATTTATCTGCTGGCCGCTGTGCCATTTTGACGACAAAGTCTGGGCGTTTCGCTGCCCCTCCGCGGCCCCTGGGCCGCACCCTTTGCTGGAGTTTTGCTTGATGCGTGTGCAGGCTTGGATCGGGGCTGGTTTGGTGCTTGGGGCTCTGGCTCTGGGCGGGACATTGGCTTTGGCTCCACTACAGCAAGCCTCCGTAGCGCAAAGCCAGGATCTGACCTCGGCCCCCGCCACCCGGCAGGTGCCCCAGAGCGAGGGGCAGCTCAAGCTCAGCTTTGCGCCGGTCGTGGCGACGGTCGCCCCTTCGGTGGTCAATGTCTATGCGACCCGCATCGAGCAGCAGGCGACTTCCCCCTTTGCCAGCGATCCATTCTTCCAGCGCTTTTTTGGTGGCCGCCAGTTCCAGAGCCGCCCGCGCGAGAGTCGCTCGCTGGGCTCGGGCGTAATTGTGGATGCCAGCGGCGTCGTGCTCACCAACCGCCATGTGATCGAGGGCGCCACCGATGTGCGTATCGCCCTTTCCGATGGCCGTGAGTTTGCAGTCGACATCGTCGTCGAAGATGCCCAGACTGATCTGGCCGTCCTGCGCGTGCGCGACCCCGCTTCCGTCACCTTCCCCGCCATCACCTTTGCCGATTCGGACGGGCTCCTCGTTGGCGATCTGGTGCTCGCCATCGGCAATCCCTTCGGCGTCGGGCAGACGGTGACGAGCGGCATTGTTTCCGCCCTGGCCCGCACTGGCGTGGAAAGCAGCGACTACGAGTTCTTCATCCAGACCGATGCGGCGATCAATCCGGGCAATTCCGGCGGCGCTCTTGTCGATCTCGACGGCAAGCTCGTGGGCATCAACACCGCCATTTATTCGCAGACCGGCGGCTCGGTGGGCATCGGCTTTGCCATTCCCGCCAACATGGCGCGGCTGGTGGCCGATGCCGGCGTCGCTGGCGGCGAAATCGTGCGCCCCTGGTTTGGCGCCAAGATGCAGACAGTGACCCCCGATATCGCCAAGAGCCTTGGCATGCCCGCGCCGCATGGGGCGCTGATCACCGAAGTGGCGCCTGGTGGGCCGGCCGAACGCGCCGGCTTTGCCTCGGGCGATGTGATCGTGTCGGTGGACGGCATCACTGTCGATGATCCCAGCGCCTTTAACTTCCGCCTCGCCACCAAGCCAATCGGCACCCAGACGCAGCTTGAGCGCCTGCGCGGCGGCAACACCCAGGCCATTGCCTTCACTGTCGAGACTGCGCCCGCTGCCGGACCGGACAAGATCGCCGACATCAGTGGCAACACCCGCTTTGCCGGCACCAGCGTGCGTCAGCTTGATCCGGCCCTTGCCGAAGCCAAGGACCTGCCTTACGACGCCAAGGGTGTGCTGATTACGGCGGTTGAGCCCGGCTCGCCTGCCGATCAGATGGGTTTGCGAGTGGACGACATCGTGCTGTCGCTCAACGATATCAGCATGGATACTGTGCAGGCCTTCACCAGTGCCGTCGCGCAGCGCGTCCGCACTTGGCAGATTATCCTCCAGCGCGACGGGCGGGTGTTGCGCAGCATTGTCAGCGGCTAAAGGAGCCCCATGGCCGATCTTTTCGCCACCCCGACCGACCAGTCCGCCGAGGATCGCGCCCGCCCTCTGGCCGATCAGTTGCGCCCGCGCAGCCTCGATGAGGTGATCGGGCAGACCCACTTGCTCGGGCCCGATGGCACGCTGCGCCGCATGATCGCCTCTGGCCGGCTGGGGTCGCTGATCCTGTGGGGTCCTCCGGGCACGGGCAAGACCACCGTCGCGCGCCTGCTCGCCGATCAGATCGGCTATGAGTTCGAGCAGATTTCGGCGGTGTTTTCCGGCGTGGCCGATCTCAAGAAGGTGTTTGAGCGGGCCCGCTTCGTTCGCCTTTCCGGCAAGAAGACCCTGCTGTTCGTGGACGAAATCCACCGCTTCAATCGCGCCCAGCAGGATGGCTTTCTGCCGGTGATGGAAGACGGCACTGTGGTGCTGGTCGGCGCCACGACCGAAAATCCCAGCTTTGAGCTCAACGCCGCCTTGCTCTCGCGCAGCCAGGTCCTGCGCTTCGAATCGCTCAGCCTCGAAGATCTGGACAAACTCGTCGGGCGTGCCGAAGCGTTGGGTAGCGCTGCACTGCCGCTGGAGCCCGATGCCCGGGCAACGCTTTTAACCCTTGCTGATGGAGACGGCCGCGCCTTGCTGGGCTTGGTGGAAGAAGTGCTGGCCTCGGCCAAGCCGGGCGAGATTCTTGATGCCGCTGCCCTCCTGACCGTCGTGCAGCGCCGCGCGCCCATCTACGACAAGGCTCAGGACGGGCACTACAATCTCATCTCGGCGTTGCATAAGACCGTGCGCGGCTCGGATCCGGATGCGGCGCTTTACTATTTCGCGCGCATGCTCGACGCCGGCGAAGATCCACTGTTTCTGGCCCGCCGCCTCATCCGCATGGCCGTGGAAGACATCGGCTTGGCCGATCCGCAGGCGCTGCCGCAGGCCGTCGCAGCTCGTGACGCTTACCAGATGCTGGGTTCACCGGAAGGCGAACTCGCCCTTGCTCAGGTCGTGGTTTATTTGGCTCTCGCGCCCAAATCGAACGCCGTCTACACGGCCTTCAAGGCCGCCACCAGCCTTGCCAAGTCAACCGGCTCGCCCATGCCGCCGATGACCATTCTGAACGCGCCGACCAAGCTGATGAAGGGCTCGGGCTATGGCGACGGCTATATCTATGACCACGACACGCCCGAAGGCTTTTCGGGGCAGGAGTATTTCCCCGAAAAGCTTGGACGGCAGAGTTTTTATCATCCGGTTGGCCGGGGCTTTGAACGCGATCTCGGCAAGCGGCTGGACTATTTCGCGCGTCTGCGTGCTGAAAAGGGGGCGCGCGAGGAGAACGACTAGTCCTCCTGCTGCCACACGCCGGCCTTGCCGCTTTCAAAGCCATAGTTATAGAGCGCCACCAGCCATTGCGGGCTGCCGAACAGATTATCCGTGCTCGGGAACTCCGGCGGAATAGCCGTAAGGCTGTAGTCGATGCCGCTTTCCGCCACCATTGACGAAAGCACGGCGATGTCGCTGCGTCCGCGATACTTCAGCAGGGTCGGGATCGAGCGCCCCAGGATCGAGGCGCTAGTCATCTGCACCGGCTCGCGGGTGGGAGCGATGGTGCCGTTGTAGATGACATAGAGGTGCCGGTTGCGGGACGCGGCGCCGGGCAGCCCATCAAAACCGCCGGGCAGCAGAACCAGGTTCTGCGTCACCCCGCCATCCACATGCAGCTCGTCATAGCCTCTGCCGCCTGCAGCAACATTGATCAGCACAGGCGGATAAATGCCCGGGACCGCCGCCGAGGCCAGAATGATCTGGCGCACCAGCCGCAGCTTGTTGGGAATGGCACTGACGGCGATGGCGCCGATATCCCACACCACCGGCCGCTCGGCATCCAGATTGGTGGTCCCGATCAGCAGGCGCCGTCCTTTTTTGTGCTCAATGGCAATCTCATCAAGGGCCTGTGCATCGACAAGGCGGGCAATGGCATTGATGAGCGGGCGGTTGCTGGCGATCGAGGGCGCGCCCAGCACGGCTGAAACGAAGTCGAGGGCGGGTGAGCGCTGCAACGCCAGATCGGCGAAGATCGCCTGCAGCCGGCTGTCATAGCGCGGGCCAAGGAATGCCATGGGCGCGATCATGGCGCCGACGCTGATGCCGGTGACGACCTCGAATTGCGGCCGGTCCCCGCGCGCCGTCCAGCCCACCAGATAGCCCGCGCCATAGGCGCCATTGATGCCGCCGCCCGAAAGCGTCAGGTAATCGATGCTGCCATCGCCCGCGTCGCGCAGGTCCGCGGCCTTCATCTCGGCGGTTTCGTCGCCCCAATAGCGAATATCGGCGTCAATGGCCGAGCCCGGGATGCCGGCCTGTTCGGTCAGCGCTGCCGGTACGGCCGGCAACCGGCTGCTGATGCTCACGCATCCCGCGAGAGCCAGCATGGCCAGGGCCATCCCCATGGAACGAACGCCGAGCGCAAGCCCCTGATCAAAAACGGTCATTATCTGCCCCAGTCACTTTGTTGCCCAATAGCTGAGACTTGGAACTGTTCCCGTGCCAACACCGGCCTTCTTGCATTTGTTTGAACTGTGGCTAAACCGCCATGGGGAGCAAGGAGCAAGTGCATGAGTGGTTATCTGTTGATTGCCTGCGGCGGCGCTTTGGGTGCGATGGGGCGCTTCGGCGCCTCGACGATTCTGGGGCGTATGCTACCCTCAGGCTTCCCCTTCGCTATTTTGCTGGTCAACATTGCGGGCTCTGTGGCCATGGGGCTGCTGGTGGGCTCGCTTGTGCGCTGGAGCCCGAGTTGGGCTGAGGAAGCGAGGCTCTTTGCCGCAGTGGGCGTTCTGGGCGGTTTCACGACGTTTTCGAGCTTTTCGCTGGACACTTTGACGCTGATCGAGCGCGGCGCACTCCTCCAGGCCGCTCTCTATGTGCTGGCATCGGTTGCTGTTTCGGTGGCGGGGCTGTATCTGGGGCTTTTGGTCACGCGAGGCAGCCTGACATGAGTGCGGTGCAGCAGCGCCAAGTGAGCGGCGATGAAGACGGTATGCGTCTGGATCGCTGGTTTGCGCAGAATTTCCCCCAGCTTGGTTTCGGACGGCTGCAAAAGCTGATCCGCAATGGTGAGGTGCGTGTCGATAAGGGCCGGGTGCAAACCAGCACGCGGCTCTCGGCCGGCCAGACCGTGCGCATCCCGCCCATCGACGATGCCGAAGCGCCCCGGCCGCCCAAGGTCAGCAATGCCGACGCGCAGTTCCTGCGCGACCTCATCCTGTATGAGGACGACGACATTTATGTCTTCAACAAGCCTGCCGGCCTTGCCGTGCAGGGCGGCAGCGGCACCAAGCGACACATCGATGGCATGCTCAAGAGCCTGCCCAACAAGAAGGGCGAAGCTCCCCGGCTGGTGCACCGTCTGGACCGCGACACCTCGGGGTGCCTTGTGGTCGCCAAGACCCATGCTGCCGCCAGCCATTTCGGCTCGGTCTTCCGCTCCCGCTCGGCTCGCAAGATCTACTGGGCCATCGTCGCGGGCAATCCCACGCCGCGCCAAGGCGAGATCTCCTGCTTTTTGACCAAGCAGTCGACCACCGATGGCGAGCAGATGGTCGTGGTGCGCAACGGCACGCCCGGCGCGCAGCATTCCACCAGCTATTATTCCACCACTGATACTGCGAGCCGTCGCTTTGCCTGGGTGACCCTCAAGCCCGTCACCGGCCGCACCCACCAGTTGCGCGTCCATATGGCCCAGCTCGGCACGCCCATCATCGGCGATCCCCGCTATTTCAATATCGAGAACTGGCAGCCTGCCGAAGGGCTGGGGGAGGGGCTTCATCTTCACGCCCGCCGCATCGCTCTGCCCCTGCGTGGTGGCAAGCGCCTCGATATCTCCGCCCCGCTGCCGCCCCATATGCGCCAGAGCTTTGAAGCGCTCGGCTTTGATCCCGACCGCTACGATGTTCAGGGCGATGATCCGGAGGAAGCGGCATGACCCTTATCATGTTCGACATGGACGGCACGCTGATCGACACGCAGGCCCTGATTGCCGAGCACATGGCCCGCACCTTCGAGGATGCCGGTCTGCGCCCACCCACGCCAGCAGAAGCGCGCCGGGTCATCGGCTTGTCGCTGCCACTGGCGCTGGGGCGTCTCGCCGGCAATGATGATCCCGCCATCATCGATCCCATGGTCGATGCCTACAAGGCGCACTATCGCGCCTCGCTCGTAGCCGATAGCAGCCGCGAAGCGCTGTTCCCCGGCGCCCTCGATGCCCTCAACCGCCTGCGCGGCCGCAGTGATACCGAACTCGGTATCGCTACCGGCAAAGGTTTGGCTGGCGTCGAGCGCATCCTGGCGCTGCATGGCATTGCCGGTCATTTCGTCAGCTTCCAGACGCCCGACCACAATCCCTCCAAGCCTCACCCCGGCATGATTCACCGCGCCATGGACGGACGCGGCGCCCTGGCCACCGATACGATCATGGTGGGCGACACTACCTTTGACATCGAGATGGGCAAGGCTGCCGGCGCATGGGCGATCGGGGTTAGCTGGGGTTATCACGAAGCCGATGAATTGCTCGCGGCCGGAGCCGATATCCTGATCGACACGTTTGATCAGCTCGACGCCGCGGTTGAACAGCTGATGGAGCAAGAGCATGCGCGACCAGCTTGAAGACATCCAGAAGCACCTCGATGACGGCTATGGCCGTGCCCAGGAACTCGACAAGGTCGAGCTGCCCGTCCGCTTCTACAAGGACGTGGGCGTCGCTCCGGTTGACGGTGGCTTCGTCGTCACCCTCGATGGTCGCCCCACGCGCACGCCCGGGCGCAAATTGCCCATCGTCGTGCCCGCTGCCGGGATTGCCACCACCATGGCCGAGGAATGGGCGGCGCAGGGCGAACGCATCGACGCCACCACCATGCCCACCGTCCGGCTGATCAATTCAGCCATCGAAAGCGGCGAGGAGTTGGTGCCCGCATTGCGCGCCGAGATCATCAAATTCGCCGGCGGCGACCTGATGCTCTACCGCGCCGAAGCGCCGCGCGAGCTGGTGGCCGAACAGGAAGCCGTTTGGGACAACGCGCTCGTGTTACTGGCCCGCCATTTTGGCGTTCGTTTCCAGCCCACGGTCGGCATTGTGCACCAGGAGCAACCTGCAGCAACGCTGAGCCGGCTCGCCGAAGAGCTCGAAAGCGAGAACCTGCTGGTGCTGACGGCACTGGTTTCGATCACCGGGCTCACCGGCTCGGGGCTGCTGGCGCTGGGTCTTTGGCACAAGCTCTTTACCCCCGACCATGTCTGGACGGCCGCCCATCTCGACGAGGATTTCCAGATCGGCCAGTGGGGCGAGGACGAGGAAGCCGCCTATCGCCGCGCCCGCCGCCGCATCGAATTCGATGCCGCCGTCGGCGTCTTGGAGCACCTGCGCCCCTAACTGCGCCGGCTGGTCAGCCACTGCGCCACTTCGGGCGCAATCTCCCGCAGCGGATCGAGCACGAAGTCGCGTTCATGGGCATAGCGATGCGGCAAGGTCAGCCTTGCCGTATCCATCTCCAGCCGCTCATAGGCCACCACATCGATATCGATCAGCCGCGGCCCCCAATGCTCGAGCCGTTCCCGACCCATCACCGCTTCGATCGCCTGCAGCGCGTCGAGCAAGGGTACGGGTTCCAGCGCGGTGTTGATCTCTAGCGCCAGATTAAGAAAATCCGGCTGGTCCGTCTTGCCCCAGGGCTTGGTCGTGATCATGCCCGATTGCGCCACGACGGCGACCCCGTCCGCTTCACCAATCCGCCGCACGGCTTCCGCCAGATTGGCGGGTGCATCGCCCAGATTGGCGCCCAGGCTGAGCCATGCCCGTGCCATCAGGCGACCGGCCGCTGACGGTGCAGCTCGATGGCCGCTTCCCCCCGCACCATAGCGATCGGCGCTTCGGGCTTGCGGATCCGAACCACGATCCACTGCACATCGGCAAAGGCTGCGAACACGCCATCAACGATGTTCTGCCCCAGCGCCTCGATCAGATCGACCCGCTTGCCTTCAAAGGCCGCTTTGACCACGTCATAGATCTCGGCATAGGAGACCGTCGAGCCGATCTGGTCGGTATAGCCGGGCTCCGACAGGTCCACCCCGCATTCAAGGTCCACAAAGAAGCGCTGGCCCAGCGTTTGTTCTTCGCTGAGCAAGCCGTGGAAGCCGTAAAAACCGAGATCGCGCAGGATGATGCGGTCGCCGCTGAATGGCTGGCTCATCTCAATTGTTTCCTTCTGCCGGCGGGCCATATAGCGCCGCTTCCGCCACGCGCAGCGCGTCGCGATGCGCGCGCACATCGTGCACCCGGAAGATATGGCCACCATGGCTATAGGCCAAGACATTGCTCGCGATCGTACCCGCGAGCCGCTCCTCGGGCTCGTTGCCCAACACCTTGCCAATCATCGACTTGCGCGATGTCCCCACCAGCATGGGCAACTGCACACCGTCCCCGGCGGAACACGCCTTCTCTAGCCGCGTCAGCATGGCGTAGTTTTCGGCCAGGCTCTTGCCAAAGCCGAAGCCCGGGTCGGCGATCAGCTGCTCACGCCGGATCCCTGCCGCCTCGGCGACCGCGAGTGTTCCCGCCCAATAGCTCTGCATGGCAGCCAACAAATCGTCGCCGGGGTCGCGCGACTTGTCCCAGTGCATGGCAATCACCGGCACCCCGTGCAGCGCCGCCACGGCAGCCATGTCTGGATCGCCTTGCAGGCCATGAACGTCATTGATCATCGCGGCACCCGCCTGGATCGCCTGATCGGCGACCAGCGGCTTATAGGTGTCAATAGAAATCGGGACCCCGATTTGGGCGGCACGGAGCGCATCGAGCACCGGCATAACGCGGTCCAGTTCCTCCTGGACGCCAACCAATGCCGCGCCCGGGCGGGTGCTTTCACCGCCCACATCGATGATATCTGCACCCTCAGCCACCATCATGCGGGCATGGTCTACAGCCGCTTCCACCCGATTGTGTTGCCCGCCATCGGAAAACGAATCGGGCGTCACATTGAGGATGCCCATGATCTTGGCGGTGGGCCCCAGGAGGAGCGGTGGTTGGCCGGGCAGGTCTATCGAGTGGGATGTGTGCATGAAGGGCGCGGTCTCCGGTACCGCAACTTACCGGTGAGCATCGGCCCGCTCAAGCACGCTAGCTCGTTAGAACGGCCACACCAGCATCAGCATCGGCACCCCGACCAGAATCACCAGCAGCGATAGCGGTAGCCCCAATCTCGCATAGTCGCTGAACTTGTACCCGCCCGGCACCATCACCAGCGTGTTGCACTGGTGTCCGATCGGCGTGAGGAAATCGCAGCCGGCCCCGATGGCCACCGCCAGCAGAAAAGCCTCGGGCGCATAGCCGAGATCGGTCGCAAAGGTCGCCGCAATCGGCGCCATCACAAGAACGGTCGCCGCATTGTTGAGGAAGGGGGTCACGGCCATGGCCGCAACCATGATCAGGGCGAGAGCGCCCCAGCCCGGCAAGGTGCTGGCGGTGGCGGAAAGCCAGCCAGCGATGATCTCGGTGCCGCCGGTTGAGCGCAGCGAATCGCTGACGGGGATGAGGCAAGCGAGCATGATCAGGATCGGCGCATCGATCCGATTATAAACCTCCCGCAGCGGCAGTGCGCGCGTCAGCACCATAGCGGCCGCCGCAGCAAAGAACGCCGGTGCTACTGGCACCACTCCAAAGGCAGTCAATGCCATCGCCACCAGCAAAATCCCGAGCGGCACGAGTCCGTTGCGCACGCTGCCAATGCGTAAGCCACGCTCCACCAGGGGCAGGCAGTCCCATTCGCGCAGCAATTCAGGCAGCTTGTTGAGATCGCCCTGCAGCAGCAGCACGTCGCCATTGCGGAACCGGATCTGTCCCAGCCGCTCGGTCAGGCGCTCATTGCGCCGGCTCACCGCGAGAAGATTGAGCCCGGTGCGATCGAACAGCGTCAGTTCCTGCGCGGTGGCGCCGATCAGGTCCGAGCGCTCGCCCACGATTGCTTCGATCGTGCCGGTTTCCTGGGAGGCATTGGCAATAGCGTCGCGCCGCTCGGAAAAGGAAAGCCCTGCCTGCGCCACCATCTTGTCGAGCGCGTCGGGTTCACCCTCAATCAGTAGCGTGTCGCCCGCCTTGAGCTTGGTGTCCGGGAAGGGTGTACGGCGCTGTCCGGAAGCACTGAGAATGCGCGTCACCATCGCCCGCCCGTCCGCGAGCCCCTGCAATTCGCCGATCTGCAGCCCTACCGCGCCAGTATCCTCGAGCACATGGGCTTCGGTCGTATAGTTCTTGATGTCGACTGCGGTTTCCATGCCGCCATCCGCCGGTCGGCGCTCGGGGAGCAAGCGGTAGCACAGCACGAGAAAGGCAACACCCACCACGGAGAGCGCCGCGCCCACAGGGGTGAAGTCGAACATGGTGAAGGGCGTGCCGACCAACTCCTCGCGCACCCGCGACACAATGATATTAGGCGAGGTGCCGATCTGGGTCATCAGACCGCCGAGGAGCGAGCCAAACGACATCGGCATCAGAAACAGCGATGGCGACACGCCCGAGCGGCGCGCCATCTGGAAGGCGATGGGCATCATGATCGCCAGCGCGCCGATATTCTTGACGAATGCGGAAAGCACCGTGACCACCACCACCAGCAACAGCAATTGCGCGCGTGGCGCGGTCAAGCCCGGTGCCAGGCGCCGCACCGCCACTTCCATGACGCCGGAGCGGGCGATGGCGGCGCTGACGATCAGGGCACTGGCCACGATGATGACGATGTCGTCCGAAAAGCCGCTAAAGGCATCCTCAGGCGCCACGATACCCACGGCCATGGCGGCAAGGAGTGCACCAACGGCGACAACGTCGTATCGCCACCTCCCCCAGATAAAGGCGACCATCATGGCGCCAATAACGAGGAAGGCTAACATCTGCGGTGTGGTCATATCGGCTCCGGATTTCGCCATGAGCAACGCCCCTGGCCGGCGTTGTATGCCAGAGCCGGAAAATAAAAGCCGCACCTGCGGAGTGGAACCTTTACGGGGTCGCTATCCACGGCCCGCGTTACGGCCGAGCACCGATTTGAGGATCAACGTTACGACCGCCATCAGCGCCAGGGTCGATGCGGCGGCAAAGGCACCCGTGACGTTGAAGTCGTTGAACAGCTGAGAGATCTGCAGTGGCAGCGTGTTGGTCTGCCCGCGAATGGAGCCGGCAACCACCGATACCGCACCAAACTCCCCCATCACGCGCGCATTGCACAGCACAGCCCCGTAGAGCAGGGCCCACCGAATATTGGGCAGGGTGACATACCAAAACATCTGCCAGCCATTGGCGCCGAGCGACAGGGATGCCTCCTCGTCCTCGCTTCCCTGCTGCTGCATCAGAGGAATGAGCTCGCGGGCGACGAACGGCGCGGTAACGAACAGGCTCACGAGGAAAATGGCAAACACCGTGAACATCAGCTGGATGCCCACGCTTTGCAGCGCCGGCCCAAGCAGCCCCTGGCCGCCATAGAGGAAGAGATAAGAGACGCCAGCAACAATGGGGCTGATCGAGAACGGCAGTTCGATCAGCGTCACCAGCAGTTGCCGTCCCGGAAAGCGGAACCGGGTCACCAACCAGGCCGCGCAGACCCCGAACACCATGTTGATCGGCACTACCACGATCGCGGTCAACACCGTCAGCCAGATGGCGTGGAGCGTGTTAGGCTCAAGGATATTGCTGAAGTAAACGCCGATCCCTTCGCGCAGTGCCGTCGCGAAGATCAGCAGCAAGGGCACAACGAGGACCAGGCCCGAAAGCACAAGCGCCAGGGCAATCAACAGCCGTTCGCTGAGGCTGCGTGGGGTGGAGGCGACCCGGCTCATATCTTGCTCCGATCCGTGTAGCGCAGCTGCCAGGCGGCGAGCGCATTAGTCAGGAACAGCGTGCCAAAGGCGGTCAGGAGGAGCACAAAGGCGAGCGCCGCTGCACCCTCGTAGTTGTATTCGTCGAGCCGGATAAAAATCAGCAACGACACGATCTCGGTCAGCCCCGGCAGATTGCCCGCGATGAACACCACGGCGCCGAACTCGCCGAGCGAGCGGGCAAAGGACAGCACGCAGCCGGCCATGAAGGCTGGCAAGATGGTGGGCCAGATCACCCGGGCAAATACCTGCCACGGCGTCGCGCCCAGGGTCCTGGCTGCTTCCTCGAGCTCAAGATTGGCTTCCTCGAGCACCGGTTGCACCGTGCGCACCACAAAGGGAATGGAGGTGAAGGTCATCGCCACGATGATGCCCAACTGGGTGTAGTTGACCTGCAGTCCGATCGGCGCCAGCAACTGCCCATACCAGCCATTATCGGCAAAGAGGGTCACGAGGACGAGCCCTGCCACGGCGGTGGGCAGGGCAAAGGGGAGGTCCACCAGCGTATCGAGCACCCGCTTGCCGGCAAATTCGTAGCGGGTCAGCACCCAGGCCAGCAGCAGGCCGAAGGCGCCGTTGAAGGCGGTGGCCATCAGCGCCGAAGAAAAGGTGATCCGATAGGCCGCCAGCGACCGTGGCGACGAAACAATGCGCCAGAACTCGGCCGGCCCCATCCCCGCCACCTTCAACAACATGGCCGCGATGGGTAGTAGGATGATGATGCCGAGATAGAGCAGGGTGGTCCCCAGCGTCACGCCAAAGCCGGGAAGCAGGTTATTTCGTCGGGAAGCGGCGGCCATACGGTCCTCGGCATCGGGCAGCCCGCCAAGGCGGCGCTGCCCGGCTCTGCATTACTGGTTGAGGAACACGCGATCCAGCAGTCCGCCATCGGCGAAATGGTCCGCCGTCACCTGATCCCAGCCGCCAAAAGCCTCTTCCACCGTCACCAGCCGCACTTCAGGAAAGTCGGCCTTGTGGGCGGCAGCGACCGTCTCGTCATGGACGCGGTTGTAGTTAGCCGCGAGAATTTCCTGGCCTTCGGGTGTGTAAAGGAAGTCGAGATAAGCCTTGGCGATCTCCTGGGTGCCGCGCTGGTCAGCGACCTTGTCGACCACCGCCACGGGGAATTCGGAAAGGAGGCTGATGCTGGGGACCACCGCGTCATACTTGTCGACTCCAAGCTGGTGCCGGATGCCCTGCACTTCGGCTTCGAAGGTGATCAGCACATCCCCGAGGTTGCGCTCGACAAAGGCGGTGGTGGCGGCGCGCCCGCCAGTCTCGAACACGGGAACATTGCTGAAGAGCTTGGTCAGGAACTGCTCGACCTGCGCTTCGTCGCCGCCAAACTCTTCCTGCGCCCAGGCGCGGGCGGCCAGATAGGTGTAGCGCCCATTGCCCGAGGTCTTGGGATTGGGGAAGATCACCTTGACGTCGTCGCGCGCCAGATCGCCCCAATCGGTGATGTTCTTGGGATTGCCAGCCCGCACGAGAAACGCGGGCAACGAGTAATAGGGCGAAGCATTGTTGGGAAACTCGCTCTGCCAGTCCTCGGACACAAAGCCCTGCCGCGCCAGCATGTTGATATCGGTCACCTGGTTGAAGGTAACGAGATCGGCCTGCAGACCCTCAAGGACGGCACGCGCCTGCGCCGACGAGCCGGCATGGGACTGGCTGACAGTGAGGGTGCTGCCGGTGCTTTCCGCGTAACTGGGGACAAAGGCGAGGTTCACGGCCTCGTAGAGCTCGCGGCCAATGTCATAGGAGACGTTGAGGATTTCGGTGGGCTGCGCCGCGGCAGGACCTGCAGCCAGGGCCAGCGAGGCGATGGCTGCGGCAAGAATCTTCTTCATGGGAACGCTGGCTCCGGTGTGCTGCGCTGGAATGATGCAGCCCAGATGCACGCTGTGCCGAGCCGCGTCAAAGCCTAAGGCGTTGACGCGGATGAGCGATTTACCCGAAGGGCAGTTTGCCGGAAAGACATTGCGCCGGCGCTTTGGCCGGCGCGATAAAGTTGTTCGACCTTAGGCCTGCGGCGCCGCTTCGAAGCGCACGGGGGTCGCCACCGTGCTCGGGCGCACCGGGTCGGCAAACAGGTCGTATTCGTCGCTATCGGTCACGACGACCTGCACCAGATCGCCCGGCTTGATGCCGGTGGCATCGCTGACCACGACCTGACCATCGATATCGGGCGCATCCCACTTGGAGCGGGCAATGGCGCGGTTGGCGTTCTTGTCGATGTCATCGACCAGCACTTCGATCGTGCGCCCGACCTTCTTGGCCAGCTGGCCGGTCGAAACGTTCTGTGCCACTTCCATCAGCTGCTCGAAGCGATCCTGCGCCACTTCGTCAGGCACGATGCCGACCAGTTCATTGGCGGGTGCGCCGGTCACCGGCTCGTATTTGAAGCAGCCCGCACGGTCGATCTCGGCTTCTTCCAGCCAGTCGAGCAGGAACTCGAAGTCCTCGTCCGTCTCGCCGGGGAAACCGACGATGAAGTTCGAACGGATGGTCAGGTCCGGGCAGATATCGCGCCAGCGCTTGATGCGATCGAGCGTCTTTTCCTGGTTCGCCGGGCGCCGCATGTTCTTGAGCACGCTCGGGGACGCATGCTGGAATGGAATATCGAGGTAAGGCAGCACCTTGCCTTCCGCCATCAGCGGAATGATCTGGTCCACATGGGGGTAGGGGTACACATAGTGGAGGCGAATCCACGCGCCCAGTTCCCCCAGCTCCTTGGCCAGGTCATAGAACTTGGCGGCAACCGGACGGCCCCGATAGTTTGAGGTCGCGTATTTCAGATCCACACCATAAGCGCTGGTGTCCTGCGAGATCACCAGCAGTTCCTTGGCGCCGCCCTTCACCAGCCGCTCGGCTTCCCCCAGCACGCCGGCAGCCGGGCGCGAGGCCAGGTCACCGCGGATCTGCGGGATGATGCAGAACGAGCAGCGATTATTGCAGCCCTCGGAAATCTTGAGATAGGCATAGTGCCGGGGGGTCAGCTTCAGCCCCTGCTCAGGCACCAAATCCACGAACCGGTTCGGCACCGGCGGCAGGTGCTGGTGGACGGCGTTGACCACCGACTCATACTGGTGCGGGCCCGAAACGGCGAGCACGCTGGGATGGGTCTGGCGGATCAGCTCTTCCTCGACGCCTAGGCAGCCGGTGACGATCACGCGGCCATTCTCGTTGAGCGCTTCCCCGATCGCCTCGAGGCTTTCCTGCTTGGCGCTGTCGAGAAAGCCGCAGGTATTGACGAGAACGATGTCGGCGCCCTCGTAGTCGCGGGAAAACGAATAGCCCTGGGCGCGCAACGTCGTCATGATGCGTTCGCTGTCGACAAGGGCTTTGGGGCAGCCGAGGCTGACGAGGCCAATTTTTGGCGCTTGGCTCATTGAGCACGGTTTCCGATGTTAAGGATTGGCGTCCTCATACAGAAATTGTGCCCAAAGCGCAATCAACCGGCCTTGACGCTGCCGTGAAGCAGGCCTGCACCACGTGCGGGGTTGGGTGCGCTTGGTGAACAGTGTGTGCGTATATGGTCAGATTTTAACAATGATCCACCTAGGCTAGCAGGGTTGAATGCGTCAAACCGGCGCAGCACTTTGCCTAAAGGAGGCACACTTGTTCGATCGTCTCTCCGCCTACGCGCCGCAGGCCCTCGCCGTGCTTCGCATCGTTACGGCCCTGCTGTTCATTGAACACGGTACCCAGAAGCTGTTTGGTTTCCCGGTCCCCGGCATGGGCACCCCCGAAGGGTTGTTCCTGATTGCCGGCATTCTCGAGACCTTTGGTGGTCTGCTGATCCTGGTTGGGTTCCTCACCCGTCCGGTCGCCTTTGTGCTGTCGGGCATGATGGCAGTGGCCTATTTCATGGTCCACTTCCCCCAGAACTTCTGGCCAGTGGGTAATGGCGGCGATGCCGCAGCCCTTTACTGCTTCATCTTCCTTTACCTGGTCTTTGCCGGCCCGGGCGATTGGGCCATCGATACCCGCGCTCGCAACCGCACGCTCAGCCGCGTCTGACGCGCCGCGAAAAGCAAGGGCCGCCCCGATCATTTCGGGGCGGCCTCTTTTTGACCTGCGACAAGCCGTCTGGCCTATTCCTCGCCGTCGATCCGGGGCGTCCGCTTGGCGGTGCGGCGCGGCTTGAACACTTCGCCAGCCCTGGTCGCCGGCGAGCGCAGCGTATCTTCCGGCTCAAGATCGGGTTCCGTCACCGCATCCACGGCATTGAGCACATATTCGTCGGTCTCAACGAACTCCCGTTCCTCGCCCGCTTCGGCAAGATCGCGAATTGCGTCTCGAACTTCGTCCAGCAGCGAGCTCGAATAGCGCGAACGGGTCACCGGCTCGGTTTGCCCCTCATGCGTCTTGAACCACACCAGCAGCGCCTCGCAGCCAATCCTGAGGCCAACAAACAACAGCAGGCCGAACACGGCAATCTCGAGCAAGCCCCAAAGCCCATTGCCGAAGCCAAAGCCAAAGGTCCAGAACAGGTGGCTAATGGCCCAAAGCAGGATACCCGCCAAGCCCAACGCATAAAGGATGGGCACCAGCTTGGGCGCCAGGATCGCGTCCAGCCTGAACAATGTCTGTCGGCTGAACAGGCGTTTGAGGTCGTCGAGCGTCATTGCAGTTTCCTCGAGCTTGGCGCGATTCGATTAAGTCACAACTTGGTCAGTGATGCCTTCGGGCACAAGCTCTTCTGCCGAGCCGTCGCGCGTTGGACCAAAGCGGCGCTCAAATTGCGCCCGCAGAACCATGTCGACCTCAGGCATTGAGACCAGCTGCCCCAGATCTTCAAAGCTCGTCACACCTTGGTCGGTGATCCCGCAAGGCACGATTCCGCCGTAGTGGCTGAGATCGGGCGCAATATTGAGCGAGATACCGTGGAACGTTACCCATTTCGAGACCCGCACCCCCAGTGCCGCAATCTTGTCCTCGCGGTCCGCGCCCTTGTCGGGCCGCTTGACCCAAACGCCGATGCGGCCCTCGCTGCGATCGCCGACGATATTGTGGGCAGCGAGCGTGTCGATAACCCAGCCCTCCAGGCTCTGCACCAGGCAGCGAATGTCGCGACCGCGCTCGCGCAGATCGAGCATTAGGTAAGCCACGCGCTGCCCGGGGCCGTGATAGGTATATTGTCCGCCGCGCCCGGCCTCGAACACCGGGAATCGATCGGTCAACAGGTCTGCGGCCCGTGCTGAGGTGCCGGCAGTGTAAAGCGGTGGGTGTTCCAGCAACCACACCGCCTCGTCGGCAGTGCCGGCCGCGATTGCCGCAGCCCGGTCGCGCATGGCCCCAAGTGCCATGGGATAAGGGACGGGGCTGGACGAGATCATCCACTCGACAGGCCGGGAATCAGCGCGTCGCAATTTGCTTGCGCCACCGCAGGCTTGGGGTGCCGTTAACGCTTCACTAACCATGATGAGCTGAGGATCGCCTTTCTGCGGCTGGGGTTGAACCGATATCTATGAACACTCTCGACAATATTGAAGTGGAAATCACGGTGGAGCTGGGCGCGACCACCATGCCCATCCACCATCTGCTGCGGATGGGCCGCGGCGCCGTGATCGAGCTGGATGCGCTGGAAAGCGACCCGTTGCACATCTATGCCAACAACACGCTCGTAGCCCATGGCGAGGTCAGCGTCGACAATGGCCAGCTCCAGGTCCTGGTCCGCAACAAGGCCAGCAAGCGCTTTTAGCCGCCCGGGAGCGGGTAGGGTTTTCCACCGATCTCTTTGATAAGCAATTTAAGCGCTTGAGGTTCTCAAGGACCTTTGCTAAACCCCGTCTCGCTTCGCCCCAGGGCGGGGCTTCTACCAGGACGTGCGGTCGTGGCGGAATTGGTAGACGCGCAGCGTTGAGGTCGCTGTATCGCAAGATGTGGAAGTTCGAGTCTTCTCGACCGCACCAGTCACCTTCAGGGTGACACCAGAACAGCCGCCCTCCGGGGCGGCTTTCTTGTTTCTGGTTCCCCGTTAGGCCGGGGGCGTCAACGGGCGCTCCGCCGTAAGATTGGCAGGGGCCTTGCTGCGCCAGGCGTCCTCCAGCCGCAGGCTCAGTTCTTCATCGCTGATCCGTTCCAGCCGGACTAGCACCGCCGGCCAGCCGACATAATGGTCGGTCTCGAAATAGATCTCGGGCGATATCTCCATGAGCAGCGCCTTCTGCTCCTCGGGGCACAGCAGCACCAATGTCTCCTCGTCTTTGAGCCTGGTGAAGGTGGCGCCGTTTACCTTGAGCGCCGGCGTGCCATAGCTGGTTGATCGTTCAACGCCGGGCAGTGCGCGTTGGGTGGCAATCCTCTCAATGCGAACAAAGACTTGGTCGAGCGCTTCGGAAGCAGCCATCGCGGTTTTCCTTGTCATGCCGCACTGCACTTGCGCAGTGCTTGAAAACAACAACGGCTAGTCTGGCGCATCGCTCCTTGATTAGCTACAGCTTGGCGCGCCCCCGAAACTCGCGACACAAAGGGCTTCCAGTGAGCACAGAATTCGATACCGCACCGGGCCCTGAGGCCGTGGTTGATCCCGACGCGCTTCGCAACAGCGAAGACCGCATCAGCCCGCTTTGGCTGGAGCGTTTGCGCGCCTATCTGGAGGCGGGCAGGGCGGATGACGTCGCCAGTGTCATGGAGCCTCTGCACGTCGCCGATATCGGCGATGTGCTCGAAACCCTCAACCCCGATGAACGCATTCTGCTGGTCCGTACTCTGGGGGACCGATTCGACTTTTCGGCACTGACAGAAGTCGATGAGAGCATCCGCGTCGAGCTGATGGAGGCGATTCCCAATGCCGAAATCGCCCGTGGCGTCACCGGCCTCAACAATGACGACGCCGTAACCATTCTGGAGGATCTCGAGCAGGAGGACCGGGACGAGGTTCTTTCGGCACTGCCAACCTTTGAACGGCTGAGCTTGAAGCGTAGCCTCGATTTTCCCGAGGATTCCGCCGGCCGGCGGATGCAGACCGACTTCATCGCCATCCCGCCCTTCTGGACGGTCGGCCAAACCATCGACTACCTGCGCACCGAAGCTGAACTGCCCGACGAGTTCTACCAGATCTATGTGGTCGACGCGGCCTACAAGGTGCTCGGGACCATTCCTCTCGACAAGTTCCTGCGCTCCCCACGATCGACCAAGATCGACGCGATCATGAATACGCAGGTGATTCTGGTTCGGGCCGATGAGGATCAGGAGGAAGCCGCCCGCGGCTTCGAGCGCTACGACCTGGTCGAGGTGGGCGTGGTCGACGAAAGCGGGCGCATGGTCGGCGTGCTCACCATCGACGACATCGTCGACGTTATTCACGAAGAAGCGGACGAGGACATTAAGCTGCTCGCGGGCGTTGGTGATGAAGACATCTCCGACTCCACCGTCGATACCATTCGTAGCCGTGTGCCGTGGCTGGTGATCAATCTCATTACCGCCGTGCTGGTTTCGGTCGTTATCGGCCTTTTCGATGGCACCATCGAGCAGATGGTTGCCTTGGCCGTCCTGATGCCGATTGTTGCCTCCATGGGCGGCAATGCCGGCACCCAGACCATGACGGTGACTGTCCGGGCCCTGTCTATGCGCGAGCTGGATGGGAGCCGCTTGCGCCGGCTGATCACCCGCGAAATGGTGGTGGGCCTGGCCAATGGGGTCATCTTCGCCATCTTGGTGGGCCTGGTCACCGCGGCCCGATTCGGCGATGTCCAGCTAGGCGTGGTGATCGGCTCGGCCATGGTGATCAATCTCGTGGTGGCGGGCACGGCCGGCATTCTGATCCCTGTGATCCTGGATCGCCTCAAGGCCGATCCTGCTATCGCCTCCGCGGTATTCGTGACCACCATCACCGATGTGGTCGGCTTCTTTGCTTTTCTGGGCATCGCCGGCTTGTGGTTCGGGCTCTTTTGAAATTCGGTAAAAGTTTAACCAATTATCAACAGCTTTGCTTGGAACGGGGACATTCCCTGCCAAGTTTAAGCCTGTACGATCTCTGGCGTGGGGCAGGCTGTGAACCGGAGTGTTGCAGTTTGGCCGCTTGCCAGAACAATTCGTCAGGGTTAACGTTTTGCTGCTGGGGTGCGACCCCCGAGTGAATGGCTTTTAAGGAGCGATAATGCGCACTCATCCGAGAGCTGCTATGTGGCGCGCGGCAACCTGGACCATGGTCTGCCTGGCGTCGATGGGACTAGTCTTCTCTGTCGTTGCGGGCGTTTAAGCGCCAAAGTTTTTCACCCCAAGGCATTTCGGAGGGCGCCCATGCCAAAGGGCGCCCTTCTTTTTTGGAGAGTTCGATGAAGCTGCTGATCGGCAATCGTAATTATTCCAGTTGGTCCTTGCGGCCCTGGCTGGTCTTGGCTCACTTCGACATTCCATTTGAGGATGAAGTGCTCCAACTCGCGGGGGAAGGCTTCCGCGATGTGCTGGCCCAGCGCTCGCCCACGGGCCGGGTGCCGCTGCTGATCGATGGCGATCTCCAGGTTCCCGAAACCATCGCCATCATCGAATATCTCGCCGACTGTTTTCCTGACAAACCGATCTGGCCGCAGGATCGCGCCGACCGTGCCCGGGCACGAGCGGTTTCCGCAGAAATGCACGCAGGCTTCACCGCCTTGCGTAGCTACGCGCCGATGAACCTGCGCGCCAGCCATCCGGGCCGGGTCAGTGCCGACATGATCGCCAAGGACCTGCAGCGGCTCGAGCATTCCCTCGGCGGCTTGTTGTCTCGCTCTGGTGGACCCTTTCTTTTCGGGGCCTTCACCGCTGCCGACGCCATGTACGCTCCCGTCGCTACCCGCATCCGCACCTATGCTCTGCCCGTATCCGATACCTTCAACGACTATGTCGCCGCCATCTATGCCTTGCCCGCCTTTCAGCGATGGCTGGCCCTGGCTCTGCAGGAGCCGTGGATCGTTGACGACGACGAGATCGATGTCATCCAGGGCGTGGCACCCCGGGGAAGCCTGGCATGATCCACATGGTCAAATTGTCCGTTGGCGTCGCCAGCGTCGAGGAGCTGGAAAGCTTTCGCAATGAGCGGGCCCATTGGTGGGGCGCTGACTATGGCGAGGACGTGCATGTCCACCGCACCCGGATGATGCCGCGCCGCGCGGCCGAGATGGAGGGGCAGTCTTCCATTTACTGGGTGATCGCTGGCTCCATCGTCTTGCGGCAGCCCATATTAAGGCTCGCTCCCTACACCGATGAGGAGGGCAAGAACTACTGCGACATCATCATGAGCCGCGACATGGTTCGTACGGTGCCATATCCAAAGCGCCCGTTCCAGGGCTGGCGCTATCTCGATCCCAAGGATGCTCCGCCCGATATCGGTGCCAACGAGAATGCCGGCGCCCTGCAGATCGCGGCCGATCTCGCCAGGCTCGGTTTGCTTTAGCCTGGGGATATCGGGCCACTTGCCAAGCTTGTGAGCAGGGCTGGTACAGTCCAGCGCCGCTTGTTTAAGCTTTGTTAACCATAGGCGCGCTTCTCTGCCCATTGAGCGAGCCCGAGTCTTTCGGGGCCAAGATGGAGCGGCGAATGGCACGGCAAGGCGCACATGTCATTGTGGTTGGAAACGAGAAGGGTGGCTCGGGCAAATCGACCACCGCCTTCCACTTGGCGATCTTCCTGCTCTACCAGGGGCACCGGGTTGCCACCATCGATGTGGATAGCCGCCAGCAAACCTTCACCCACTATGTCCGCAACCGGCGTGCCTGGAACAGCGAGCACCAGCTGGCGCTACCCAGCCCCAAGCATTTCCACCTACCGGCCGCCTGGGGTGACTCCGTCAAGGACAACCACCGCGCCGAATTCGACGTCTTCCGTCGGGCCATAGCCGAGGTCGAGGACCGCGTGGACTTCATCGTCATCGACACGCCCGGCTTTGACACCAACATGACGCGGCTGGCCCATTCGCTAGCCGACACCCTGATCACCCCGGTCAATGACAGCCTAATCGACCTCAACGTGCTGGCCCGTGCCGATGCCGTTACCGGTGAGCCCGTGGAAACCAGCCATTACTCACGCCTCGTGCAGCGCGCCCGCTCCGAGCGGCTCAGCATTGATGGCCAAAGCATCGACTGGATTCTGGTGCGCAACCGCATCTCCATGCTGTCCTCGCGCAATACGCGCCAGGTGCAGAGCATGCTCGATCGCATTGCGGCGCGCTTCGGCTGCCGGGTGTCGGACGGCATCGGCGAGCGGGTGATCTTCCGCTCGCTGTTTGCCAGCGGCATGACCGTCTTTGATCCACTCGATGAGGAATTGCTTGGCGGCCAGCCGTCCAACTCGCATATGACGGCGCGCCAGGAGTATCGCAGTCTCGTTGCCGCGCTGAACCTGCCGGCAAAGGCCCGGGCTGAAACCCATCGGGCTGCCGCCGAGATCGTCGCCGCGCCCCCTTCAGTGCACGCGCGCTATACGCCCGTGCCTTGCCACGCCTGAGGGCAGGGGACCGCTAGCGGTCCCCGCCAAAGCTGATCAGCACGGCGCGCTTGCCGCCGGGCGCAAACACATCCAGATCGATGCGGACCGGCTCCTGCACCATCCGGCGGGTCCGGGCCGACAGTGCCAGCACCACCCCCAGCAGCTCGCCCACGCTGCGTCGGCCGTGGCGCGACTGCATGCGCTTGCCAACGCCGGCCAGCACCCGGTTGCGGGCCGTCATGTCGTCACTCACCAGGCTCGAGCGGCCAATGAAACTGGCCAGGTCCAGCAGGGCAGTTCGTTCGCTCATTGGGCTACTCCAAACACAGGCGCCAATTTGCTTGATGGGGAATCCGGGGCCGGCACAACAGTCCTGCCTCGAACGGAAGGTTTAGGTCGGCGTCAGCTCTGCATGGCGAGACACGCCAGGTTCTGCTGCTTGAGCTGATTGCACATGGCAGTCGCATCGTCCCGGTCCCCGAAACCCACAAAGCGGGCGCGGAAGAAGGTCTTGCCGTTCTTTTCGAACCGCTCGACATAGGAGCGGAAATCACCGAGTTGGCCGACTTTGCTTGCAGCATCGCTCAGGAGGCCGCGGGCACTTTCTTCGCTCGGGCCGGCGCCGATCTGGACCACCCAGCCGCCGGGCGGCACCGCATTGTCATTGGCAGCAGCCACTTTCACCGAGCCGCTGATCGCCGGATCGATCGGCACGCCATCCGAGCCGATGCGTTCTTCAGGCGCCAGCGGCGCTGACGGGACGGTGTGGCCCAGGGCCGAAGGCGGTGCACCCAAATTATAGGAGTCGCTGAGCCAGGCGCCGATTACGTCCTGCGAAGGATAGGCCGGCTGGGGCGTCTGCGAAGGGGCAGCGAGCACATTGGCGGCCTGCACCGCAGGCTGCAGCGACAGGTCGGCCGGCATGGGGGCGGGCGGCACCGGTGCCGGTGCGGCGCTGGCGACCACGACGGGCGCCTGAGATGGTTGCGGCAGCTGAGCGCGTGGCTGGGCCTGGGCACCGTTCGCCGCTACCAACTGTGCCAGGCGGAAGCCGGGCAGGGGCATGGGCATCACGAACACTGGCTTGCTGGGCTGGGCCACGGCCACCTGGATATTGCCCTGGCGGCCCGGCTGCGGGATCTGGGCGGTCTGCAGGTAATTGCCCTTGCGACCCTTAGGCAGGTAGTTGGCGACGAGCTGGCGCACCTTCTGGTCGCGCGAGGCGGACGAGTTGAACCCGAATGCGATAACGACGATATGCCGATTGTCTTTGCGCGCGGCGGTCATCAGGTTCGAACCGGCAGCATTGATATAGCCGGTTTTGATGCCGTCCACAGCGCCCATATAGCCAAGCACTCGGTTGTGGTTGCCATAGGTGCGCTTGCCATAGGAGAACGAGCGGGTCTGGAAGAATTCGTAATAGCTGGGGAAGTGCTGGTAAACTGCGATGGCGAGGATCGCCTGGTCGCGCACGGTGGTGATCTGCGCGCCGTCGGGCAACCCCGAGGCATTGCGATAGGTCGTAGACCGCATGCCCAGCGCCCGCGCCGTGGCGGTCATGCGCTCGGCGAACTTGCTTTCCGAACCCGAGATGTGCTCGGCGATCACCCTGGCCATGTCATTGGCGGACAGGGTCACGAGCGACTTGATCGCGTCTTCCACCGTGATGGTCGCACCGGCGCGCAGGCCCAGCTTGGTGGGCACTGCGGAAGCGGCGTGCTTGGACACCGTCATCTTGGTGGACAGCTTGATATTGCCCGCCGAGAGTTCCTGGAACAGCACGTAAAGGGTCATTACCTTGGTGACCGAGGCCGGGTAGCGCCTTGCGTCGCCAGCTTCTTCGTAAAGAACCTGGCCCGACTTGGCGTCGACAACGATGCCGGCATATTTGCGCAGGTTCTCGATAGCCTGGGCGGGAGCGGCGCTAGGTAGAGCAAGGGAAAGCGCAACCACTATAGCGGCAAAGGCGCGGACGAGGACGACGCGCCAAGGGGATTTCGCCTGAAAAGCCACCCGCAACTCCAATTTCACTCTCGGACGGTCAAAGCGTCCGTACACAACTCACACAATGATGGCGACGTGCCCCCGCCGTCTCCACCACAATCCCGAACCTAGGCTTCGCGTATTACCATTCCGTAAAATGCCCAGCTTTTTGTCCGTGATGTGGAGATGATGTGGCGTCAGCGTGGGCAGCGGGCAAAACTCCTCTTATCAGGTCTTTTTGCCGGTCACGAATATGAGAAGCGATGACCCTTAACAGCGCCCATAATTTTCCTACATAATGGGTCCACCATGCTGCTTCGTTTCTCTCACGACAGATGCCTTGCCATGACACTACCCGATCTCCTTGCTCCCATCGGCGAGGCGTCTGCCACCACTTGGCTGCGCCCGCTCACCTCTGCCGGTCCGAATGACGGCGATGACAACAAGGATGCCGGCGGCGCGGAATCCGGTACCGCAACCAAAACTCGGCCCAAGACCAAGCGGCCTAATCTTTATCGTGTGTTGCTGCTGAACGACGATTACACTCCCATGGAGTTCGTCATCCTGGTGCTCCAGGACGTCTTCAACAAATCGCGCGAAGACGCGATGCGCATCATGCTCCATGTTCACCAGAAGGGCGTTGGTGAGTGTGGCATCTACCCCTACGAAGTCGCCGAAACCAAGGTCACTCGCGTCATGGATACGGCGCGCAAGAACCAGCATCCGCTGCAATGCGTGATGGAAAAGCAATAGGAACATCACATGCCATCATTTTCTCGCGGACTGGAAAAAGCTCTGCATCAGGCGATGAACCTGGCGCGCGAGCGTAACCACGAATTCGCTACCCTCGAACACCTTCTGCTCGCCTTGACCGACGATCGAGACACCATTGCCGTCCTTGCGGGCTGCGATGTCGATGTCGACGCGCTCAAGAGCGATCTCGAGGACTTCATCAATGAGGAACTCGACAGCCTCATCGTCGCCAATGGTCAGGACGCTCGGCCCACTGCCGCGTTCCAACGGGTCATTCAGCGCGCCGTAATCCACGTCCAGTCTTCTGGCCGCGAAGAGGTCACCGGTGCCAATGTGCTGGTTGCCATTTTTGCCGAGCGTGAAAGCCATGCTGCTTATTTCCTCGAACAGCAGGATATGAGCCGGCTCGATGCGGTCAATTTCATCAGCCACGGGATCACCAAGTCTGGTCCCAGCGAGGAGCGCAAAGTGCGTGGTGCCGAGGACGGTGAAGGCAATAGCGAAGGCGGGCGGGGCGACAACGCCAAGAGTTCGGCTCTCGCAGATTTCTGCGTGGATCTGAACGCCAAGGCACGAGCAGGCAAGATCGATCCATTGATCGGTCGTGATGCCGAGTTGCGCCGCACCATCCAGGTGCTGTGCCGCCGCTCCAAGAACAATCCGATCTATGTGGGCGATGCCGGCGTCGGCAAGACTGCCATCGCCGAAGGCCTGGCCCGCAAGATCGTTGAGGGCGACGTGCCCGAAGTGCTCAAGGAAGCAGTGATCTACTCGCTCGACATGGGCTCGCTGCTGGCCGGCACCCGCTATCGGGGCGACTTCGAGGAACGCCTCAAGGCCGTGATGAAGGAGCTGGAAAAGCTGCCTCATGCCGTGCTCTTCATCGACGAAATCCACACCATGATCGGTGCGGGTGCAACCTCGGGCGGCGCGCTCGATGCTTCCAATCTGCTCAAGCCGGCTCTGGCTTCCGGCGCGATCCGGTGCATCGGTTCGACCACCTACAAGGAATACCGCCAGTTCTTCGAAAAGGACCGCGCTCTGGTGCGGCGCTTCCAGAAGATCGACGTCAACGAGCCTTCGATCCCCGATGCCATCGAAATCGTGAAGGGCCTGCGCCCTTATTTCGAAGAGTTCCACAAGATCAAGTACACCGACGATGCTCTCAAGGCGGCGGTGGAACTGTCGGCCCGCTACATCAACGACCGCAAATTGCCCGACAAGGCGATCGACGTCATCGATGAAACCGGCGCTAGCCAGATGCTGCTCACCGAGGATCAGCGCAAGCAGGTGATCGATGTCGAGGATATCGAGAATACCATCGCCACCATCGCGCGCATCCCGCCCAAATCGGTCAGCAAGTCCGATGCGGAACTGCTGAGCAGCCTCGAGCAGAGCCTCAAGACCGTGGTCTACGGGCAGGATGCCGCCATTACGGCGCTGTCTTCGGCGATCAAGCTGGCCCGTGCGGGCCTGCGCGAGCCCGAAAAGCCGATCGGCTCTTACCTGTTCACCGGTCCTACCGGCGTCGGCAAGACCGAAGTGGCCAAGCAACTCGCCGACACGCTCGGGGTGGAGCTGCTGCGCTTCGACATGTCCGAATATATGGAGCGTCACACCGTGTCGCGCCTGATCGGTGCCCCTCCGGGTTATGTCGGCTTTGATCAGGGTGGTCTTTTGACCGACGGGGTGGATCAGCATCCGCATTGCGTCGTGCTGCTGGATGAAATCGAAAAGGCCCATCCGGACCTCTACAACATCCTGTTGCAGGTGATGGATCACGGCAAGCTCACGGACCACAACGGCAAGTCGGTCGACTTCCGCAATGTGATCCTGATCATGACCTCTAATGCCGGCGCTATGGACTTGCAAAAGAGCCCGATCGGCTTTGGCCGCAAGCGCGAAGTTGGGGACGACGAAGAAGCAATCAACCGCATCTTCACTCCCGAATTCCGCAACCGGCTCGATGCGATCATCTCCTTTGCCCCGTTGCCGCGTGAAGTGGTCCGTCGGGTGGTCGAGAAGTTCGTTCTGCAGCTGGAAGGTCAGCTGGCCGAGCGTGGCGTCACCATCAACCTGACCTCGGAAGCCGCCGATTGGCTCGCCGAGCATGGTTACGACGAACGCATGGGTGCCCGTCCTCTGGGTCGCGTCATCCAGGAACACGTCAAGAAGCCGCTTGCCGATCAGGTTCTCTTCGGGGAACTCGTCAATGGCGGTTCGGTGACCGTGGCGGTCGTTGGCGAAGGCGCCGACGCCAAGCTGGAACTGGTTGCGGTGCCACCGCGCCCGGCCAAGCCTAAGGCCCTGCCCAAGCCCAAAAAGCCCAAGGCCACGGCCGACAAGGAGTAATCCTCCAAAAGCTCAAAAACAAAGGCCGGGAGCGATCCCGGCCTTTTTGTTTTTTTTGTTCAGGTCAGCCCTTGAGCTGGTCACACCCGCCGGTGTCACCCCGGCCTCAAGCCGGGGTCCATCTCAAGCTCGCAGGGCTTGGTAGCAAGCCCTAAACCGGCTTGATCAACGCATGCCGCTTCTTGCCAACGGACAGCTTAATCACCCCTTCGGCCAGCAGCGCGTTTTCACCCAGGCTCAGCTTGTCGTCCTCGACCACGGTGTCATTGACGCGTACCGCACCCGAAGCCACATGCCGCCGCGCTTCGCCGTTCGAGGCCGCTAGTCCTGCGGTCACCAGCGCCGACAAGATCCCAACGCCGCCGTTCAATTCGGCTCGCGACACCGTTGCCGTCGGCAGTGACAGGTCGATGGCGCCGGCTTCAAAGGTCGCCTTGGCCGTCGCCGCCGCCTCGTCAGCCGCCTGGCGGCCATGTACGATGGCGGTCACCTCGGTGGCCAGCACCTTCTTGGCCTCATTGATCTCGGTCCCGCCAAGCGCTGCAAGCTTGGCAATCTCATCGAGCGGCAGCCGCGTGAAGATCTTGAGGAACTTGCCGACATCGGCGTCCTCGGTGTTGCGGAAGTACTGCCAGAAGTCATAGGGGCTGAAGAGGTCGCCATTGAGCCACACGGCCCCCGAGGCCGACTTGCCCATCTTCTCGCCGCTCGACTTGGTCAGCAGCGGGGTGGTCAGTGCATAAAGCTGCGGTCCACCCATGCGGTGGCTGAGGTCAACGCCATTGATGATATTGCCCCACTGATCCGAGCCGCCCATCTGCAGCACGGTGCCATAGCGTCGGTTGAGCTCGACGAAGTCGTAGCCCTGCATGATCATGTAGTTGAACTCGAGAAAGCTCAGCGACTGCTCGCGATCCAGCCGGAGCTTCACGGAGTCAAAGCTGAGCATGCGGTTGACCGAAAAGTGCCGGCCCACGTCGCGCAGGAACTCGATATAGTTGAGGTTCAGAAGCCATTCAGCATTGTTAATCATGATGGCTGGATTGTGGCCATCATAGCGCAGGATGTTGCTGTAGACCCGCTTGATGCTCGCGATATTGGCTTCGATCTGCTCGACCGTCAGCAGCTTGCGCTGCTCGTCGCGGAAAGAGGGATCCCCCACCATCGAGGTGCCGCCGCCCATCAGGCTGATCGCCCGATGGCCGGTTTCCTGCAGCCAGTACAACATCGTAACGGTGATCAGGTTACCGATATGGATCGACGTGGCGGTGGCATCATACCCGACATAACCAGTGATCGGCCCTTTGAGGGCCAGGGCATCGAGCCCCTCCGGATCGGAGATCTGGTGGATGAAACCGCGCTCATCGAGCACGCGCAGGAAATCAGACTTGAACTTCGACATCAACAAACCGCTTCTTTATCAGGGGCTTAACTCAGCCGCCTAGCGCCCGCCACCCGCGGCAATCTCCTGCCGGCGACGATCGAGGTAATCGGCGCAGCGCGTGGTCAGATCATCGATCTTGCCTTCGAAGAAGTGGTTAGCCCCTTCCACGATCTGCTGCTCGATGGTGATGCCCTTCTGCGTCTTGAGCTTGTCAACGAGCTTCTGCACCGAATTGGGCGGCGCCACGCGGTCCTTGTCGCCATGAATGATCAGCCCCGATGAAGGGCAGGGGGCAAGGAACGAGAAATCATAGAGATTTTCCGGTGGCGCGACCGAGATGAAGCCCTCGACCTCCGGCCGGCGCATCAGCAACTGCATGCCGATCCAAGCGCCGAACGAGAAGCCCGCAATCCAGCAGCCCCGCGATTCCCGGTTGATGGTCTGCAACCAGTCTAGCGCCGCCGCCGCATCGGACAGCTCGCCAATGCCATGGTCGAACATGCCCTGCGAACGGCCAACACCGCGCGAATTGAACCGCAGCACCGCAAAGCCGCGCTCAGCGAACATATAGAAGAGGTTGTAGACGATCTGGTTGTTCATCGTCCCGCCAAACTGCGGGTGCGGATGCAGCACGATGGCGATGGGAGCATTGGGCTCCTTGCCTGGCTGGTACCGGCCTTCCAGGCGGCCTTCGGGGCCATTGAAAATCACTTCTGGCATGACACTGCTTTTCCGGCCGTTTCGGCTCTGTTGATATGGTCTGACGGAGCATCGGTTCTGCAGGGCGCGCGCTTGACTAAGCCCCGCACGCTCCATAAAACATGGCTCGTAAAACCAGTTTAGAATTATTCGAAACTCGTTTTCGCCGGGTTTCCGGCCCGAGAGCGCCCCTTGTAAAGAATGTGGGTGCGCAATTTCAAGAAGTGTTTGGCCCAGACCGTCATCGCGGCCTGCAGGCTCGGCAAGTGAACCATGCTCGGAGGCATGGCTCGAGGGCGAGTTGATGAAACAATCGGCGATCTATCTCGATCACGCTGCCGCCGCGCCATTGCTCCCCGCGGCGCGCGACGCGCTGGTCGCCGCTCTTGAGCTTGCGGGCAATCCCTCCTCGGTGCACGGACATGGCCGCAAGCTGCGCAATCTCATAGAGGCTGCTCGTGACCAGGTCGCGCGACTGGCCGGTGCGGAGCGTCGGCAGGTGGTTTTTACGGGCTCCGCCACCGAAGCCATTACTCAAGCGATCGTCGGCGGCGCGCGTGCTTTTGCCGCAAGCGCAGTGTTGGTGAGTGCCGGCGAGCATACTGCCGTCCTGAAAGCGGCCGCATCTACGGGGCTGCCGGTGCGCGCTATCGGCCTGCGCCCCGACGGCCAAATCGACCTTGACCAGCTCGCGGCCCAACTGGCCCAAGCCGACGCAGCGAACGAAACCCTGCTCGTCGCGCTGCATTGGGTCAACAACGAAACCGGCGTGGTGCAGCCCGTTAGCCGCATCAATGCTCTGGTGGGGCCGACACGTCACACGCTTTTTATCGATGCGGCCCAGGCCTTTGGCAAACTGCCCCTCGATTTTGCCGCCTCGGCACCCGATATGATGGCTGTAGGCGGTCACAAGATCGGCGCGCCCGCCGGTGTTGGCGCCCTGCTGGTCAAAAGCCATGCTGACGAAGTGCGGCTTATTCCCGGTGGCGGGCAGGAGCAGGGACGTCGCGGGGGCACCGAAGCTGCGGCGCTGATTGCAGCTTTCGGCGCTGCAGCTTCGGCTTTCCCCGAGCTTTATGCCGCAGCGGACACGTCCGCTCTGGTAAGTCGCCTCGAGAACGGCCTTAACCGGTTGGGGGCAGGGGTGGTGGTGTTCGGTGCCGACCGGGTTGGTAGCATCACCAATTTTGCCATCCCCGGCATGGCGAGCGCGACGACCATGATGGCGCTGGACCTGATGGGTCTGTCGGTTTCCTCGGGCTCGGCTTGCTCGTCAGGCAAGGTTTCGAGCAGCCACGTATTGACCGCGATGGGAGTCGCGCCGGAACTCGCGAGCTGCGCCCTGCGCGTCAGCCTCGGTTGGAACTCGAGCGCGGCCGAGGTGGACGCTCTGCTCGGGGCGATAGAAACAATCCTGCAGCGCCATCGGGCAAAGCAGGAACATGCGGCCTGAGGCCGCAAGGAATTGGACGGCTCCCGGCGACCTTGAATCGCGGTGGGGCAAAGGAGAAGCGATATGGCCGACTACGACATCCCGACGCTCAAGGAGAACATCGATCGCGAAACCGTCGATCAGGTGCTCGCGCTCGACGTCGACAAATACAAATACGGTTTTGAGACCGAGATCGAGTCCGTCAAGTCGCCGAAAGGCTTGAGCGAGGACACGGTCCGTTTCATTTCGGCCAAGAAGAACGAGCCCGAATGGATGCTGCAATGGCGTCTGGACGCCTATCAGCGCTGGCTCACCATGACCGAGCCGACCTGGGCCAAGGTGCACTATCCTGAGATCGATCTTCAGGACATGTACTACTACGCGGCGCCAAAATCCTCGCCGGCCCCCAAAAGCCTCGACGAAGTCGACCCGGCACTGATCGCCATGTACGACAAGCTGGGCGTGCCCCTGCGCGAGCGTGAAATCCTCGCTGGCGTCGAGCGGCCCGGCATGGCGGTTGATGCGGTTATCGACTCGGTTTCCGTGGTCACCACGTTCCGCGAGGAGCTGAGCAAGGTTGGCATCATCTTCTGCTCGATCTCCGAGGCGATTCGCGAGTACCCCGAGCTGGTGCAGAAATATATCGGCTCTGTGGTCCCCGTCACGGACAACTACTACGCCACGCTCAACTCGGCCGTTTTCACCGATGGCTCCTTCGTCATCATCCCAAAGGGCGTACGCTGCCCCATGGAGCTGTCGACCTATTTCCGCATCAATGAGCGCAATACCGGCCAGTTCGAGCGGACGTTGATCATTGCCGAGGCGGATAGCTATGTCAGCTATCTGGAAGGCTGCACGGCGCCGATGCGCGACGAGAACCAGTTGCACGCCGCAGTGGTCGAGCTCGTGGCTTTGGAAAATGCCGAGATCAAGTACTCCACCGTCCAGAACTGGTATCCCGGCGACAAGGACGGCAAGGGCGGCATCTACAACTTCGTCACCAAGCGCGGCGATTGCCGTGGCGACAATTCCAAGATCTCCTGGACGCAGGTGGAAACCGGTTCGGCGATCACCTGGAAGTACCCCAGCTGCATCCTGCGCGGCGACAATTCGCGTGGCGAGTTCTATTCCATCGCCATCTCGAACGGCTACCAGCAGGTCGATAGCGGCACCAAGATGATCCACTTGGGCAAGAACACGTCCAGCCGCATCATCTCCAAGGGTATCGCTGCCGGGTTCTCGGACAACACCTATCGCGGCCAGGTTTCGGCGCATGCGAAGGCCAAGAACGCCCGGAACTTCACGCAATGCGACTCCCTGCTGATCGGCGATAAGTGCGGGGCCCATACGGTGCCTTACATCGAGAGCCGCAATGGCACGGCGGTGTTCGAGCATGAAGCCACGACCAGCAAGATCTCCGACGACCAGATGTTCTATTGCCAGCAGCGTGGGCTGTCCGAGGAAGAAGCAGTGGCGCTGATCGTCAATGGCTTTGTGCGCGACGTGCTGCAGCACCTGCCCATGGAGTTCATGGTCGAGACGCAGAAGCTGATCTCGATTAGCCTCGAAGGCAGCGTCGGCTAACCATCATTTCATCCGGGCGGCGCCCAGTGGGCGACCCCGGCCATTCCGGAGAATTGCAGTGACTACCCCCATTCTTGAAATCCGCAACCTGCACGCTCGCATCGAAGATCGCGAAATCCTCAAAGGCGTGAACCTGGTGATCCCTCCAGGTGAAGTGCATGCCGTCATGGGCCGCAACGGCTCGGGCAAGTCGACGCTGAGCTATGTGCTGGCCGGCAAGGAAGACTACGAAATCACGGAAGGCGAAGTTCTGATTGACGGCGAGGATCTCCTTGCCATGGAGCCCGCTGAGCGGGCTGCTGCTGGCCTGTTCCTCGCCTTCCAGTACCCGATCGAAATTCCCGGTGTTGCGACCATGACCTTCCTCAAGGCGGCGCTCAATGCACAGCGCAAGGCGCGCGGGGAAGGGGAACTGTCCACCCCCGATTTCATGCGTGCCGTGCGTCAGGCCGGCGCCGATCTCAACATTGATAGCGAGATGCTCAAGCGCCCCCTCAATGTCGGCTTCTCCGGCGGCGAAAAGAAGCGCGCTGAAGTGCTGCAGATGGCGCTGCTCCAGCCCAAGATGTGCATCCTCGACGAGACCGACTCCGGCCTGGATATCGATGCGCTGCAGGTCGTCTCGAAGGGTGTCAATGCGCTGCGGGCTCCGAACCGCTCCATGCTCGTCATCACCCACTATCAGCGTTTGCTGAACCACATCGTGCCTGATGTCGTGCATGTGTTCTCGGACGGACGGATCGTTGAAAGCGGCGACAAGGACCTGGCGCTTCAGCTTGAAGCCAAGGGCTATGCCGACTTCGATACCGCGGCGGCCTAGATGCGACAGAACCTGCAAATGCGGCTGAGTGCCGCCGAAGAAACTCTAATCGCCCAGCTCAAGGGCGCCGGTGCGGAAGCGGCGGCCGAGCGGATCACTGCGGCTGGCCTGCCGACCCGCCGGGTCGAAAGCTACCACTACACCGATCTTAAGAGCCTGTTGCGGTCCGTGCCGCCACTAGCTGAGGCTGCTAACGCTGCCGAGGCGCCGGCGCTGCGGATTGCTGGGGCTTATCAGGTTACCATCGTCAACGGTCGCGTGCAGGCCGCTCCGGCGGCACCCGCGGGTGTCGTTGTCGGCAAGTCGGAAGGGGATGTGCTCTCCGCGCGCGACGATGTGCTGGTTCACCTCAACACCGCCCTTGCTCCTGAAAGCCTCAACCTGCATATCGACGGCGAAGTCGAGCAGGTCATCCATATCGATCGGCGTTCCGATGGACCGGCTGCCCATTCCGCCAGTGCGGTGAAGATCTTTGTGGCCGAGAGCGCCAAGGTTACGGTCATCGAGACCTATCTTGGGTCCAACGAAGCTCACATCGGCAATCACGCGACCTTCCTCGCTGTCGGCACCGGCGCCAACGTGACCCACATCACCGTTGACCTGTCGGCCCGCGCGGCGACCCATTTCGCCACCAATCAATATGAGATTGGGCCGGCCGCGAACCTGCGCACCCTAGCGATCCATTCGGGAGCCGCCTTGTCGCGCACGCAGCTCTTCGCCCGTTTCTCTGGTGAGAACGCCCATGCCGATTTCACCGGCCTCAACCTGGTGGATGACGACAAGCACTGCGACATCACCCTCGACGTGCACCATGCGGTGCCGAACACGACCTCTCAGGAGATGTTCAAACAGATCGCCCGGGGACGGTCCAAGGCCGTGTTCCAGGGCCGGATCGTCGTGGCCCGCGACGCGCAGAAGACTGACGCGAAGATGATGATGCAGGGCCTGATGCTCTCTGATCAGGCCGAGATCCTCTCCAAGCCCGAGCTCGAGATCTATGCCGACGACGTCGTCTGCGGCCACGGCTCCACCTGTGGCGAGCTGAACGCTGACTGGCTCTTCTACCTGATGAGCCGCGGTATTCCCCGCGCTCAGGCCGAGACCATGCTGGTCCGCGGCTTCCTTGCCGAGGTGCTCGATCCTATCGAGGATGAGGCACTCAACACTGTGCTTAACGGCATTGTGGATGGCTGGCTGCTGAACGGCCACTAGGCCCTGATCCGAGGTGTGACGCAGGACGTGCCACACCTCGTTCGTTATTCGTCGAAATGGGCGAGGCGGGTGCAATGCCCGCACGAAAGCTGAACCATGACCTTCAACCTGCAAAAAGTCCGCGCCGATTTTCCGATCCTGTCCGAGCAGATCCACGGCAAGCGCCTGGTGTTTCTCGACAGCGGGGCTTCCGCGCAAAAGCCGGTGCAGGTGCTGGACCGCATGGATCACGCCTTCCGCCACGAATACGCTAATGTCCATCGCGGCCTGCACACACTGGCGAACCGTGCGACCGAGGCCTTCGAGGGCGGTCGCTCCGCTGTGCAAAAGTTCCTCAATGCGAGTCGCGCCGAGGAGATCATCTTCACCCGTTCGGCTACCGAGGCGATCAACCTTGTCGCCGCCTCCTTTGCCGGCCCGCGCATCGGAGAAGGCGACGAGATCGTGCTGTCTATGCTTGAGCACCATTCCAACATTGTGCCCTGGCATTTCCATCGCGAGCGCAAGGGTGCGGTGTTGCGCTGGGTAGATGTTCGCGACGACGGCTCGTTTGATCTCGATGCTTTCGCGGCCTCGCTGACGCCTCGCACCCGCATGGTTGCCATAACGCATATGAGCAATGTCACCGGCACGGTGACACCGATCAAGCAGATCATCGAGATCGCCCATGCCTGCGGCATCCCCGTGTTGGTTGATGGTAGCCAAGGTGCGGTGCACACTGCTGTCGACGTGCAGGATCTGGATGCTGACTTTTACGTAATGACCGGCCACAAGCTCTATGGTCCGACTGGTATCGGAGTGCTCTACGGCAAGTATGATCTACTCGCGGAAATGCAGCCCTATCAGGGTGGCGGCGAGATGATCGAAACGGTCACGACTGAGGGCGTGACCTACGACGAGCCGCCTCACCGCTTTGAGGCTGGCACCCCACCCATCGTGCAGGCAATTGGTCTCGGGGCCGCGCTGAACTACATGGAAGCCCTTGGTCGCGGTGCCATTGCGTCCCATGAGGCAGAGGTTGCCGCCTATGCCCAGGAACGGCTCAGCCGCATCAATTCCCTGCGCCTGATAGGCACTGCGCCAGGCAAGGGCGGCATCTTCTCCTTCGAGATTGCCGGCGCGCATGCCCACGACGTCGCTACGATCCTTGATCGTTACGGCATTGCGGTACGTGCTGGTACCCACTGCGCCATGCCACTGCTGCAGCGTTTCGGCGTCACCTCTACCTGCCGGGCCTCCTTCGCCCTATATAATGGGACCGATGATGTCGACGCGCTGGTGGATGGCATCGAGCGCGCCCAGAAATTTTTCGCGTAAGCCGCGAGGACACCTATGACCGACCAAGCCGAAGCTACCGCCGTCGACGATACTGCCGAAACCTCCGTGCGGATCAATCCCACGGTTTCTTCCGCTATTCCCGAGGGTGAGGTCGAGCGCATTACGGCTGACCTGATCGCGGCGCTCAAGACCGTGTACGATCCGGAGATCCCGGTGGACATCTATGAGCTGGGCCTCATCTACAAGGTCGATCTGGATGACAACCGCAACCTCACCATCGACATGACGCTGACCGCGCCTGGGTGCCCGGTGGCCGGCGAAATGCCGGGCTGGGTCGAGAACGCCGCCCGCGCTGTGGAAGGGGTTCAGGATGTCACCGTCAACATGGTGTTTGATCCCCCGTGGGATGCCTCCCGCATGAGCGAAGAAGCGCAAGTGGCGTTGAACTGGTGGTAATCCGGACCGTGAGGGTCTATATATCGTGAAACACCGATAAAGGTCGCTGCCCCATGCCCTTCAAGATCATGTCCTTGAGCGATGCCGCTGCCGAGCGCATCGCGGAGATCATCGAAGACTCTGAGAAGCCCGTTGTCGGCTTGCGCGTGGGTATCAAGAACGCGGGCTGTGCTGGCGTGTCCTACACGATGGACTATGTTTCCGAGCCGGTACCAGGCGACGACCATGTGAGCGACCATGGCGTGGACGTGTGGGTCGACCCCAAAGCCACCATGTACCTCCTCGGCACTGTCATGGACTTCGAGCAGACCAAGATGGGCTCGAGCTTCACTTTCAAGAACCCCAACCAGACTGGCGCTTGCGGCTGCGGTGAGAGCGTTACCCTCAAGCCCGCGGACCTCAAGGCAATCGCCGAAGCGCGGGCCGGAGCCTGACGCGGGCTTTGCCGCCGTTGAGCTAAAGGTTGTGTGCGATTGCATCGTGATCGCTGATGGCCTAACAGCGGCGTCATGCGCCATCCACTCCCACCCGCCCTCACCATCGTCCCCCCAGATCGCCCGCTGAACGGTCGGGTCTCGCCCCCCGGCTCCAAGTCCATCACCAATCGAACCTTGTTGCTGGCTGCGCTGGCGAAGGGCACCAGCAGGATCACCGGCGCGCTGAAAAGCAAGGACACTGTCTTAATGGCGGTAGCTCTTCGCCAGATGGGCGTCCTTGTGGACGAACCCGATCCAACCACCTTTCTTGTGACCAGTTCCGGGCGGCTTCAGGCCCCAGCGGAACCCCTGTTCCTTGGCAACGCCGGGACGGCGACGCGCTTCCTCACTGCTGCCGCAGCGACGATCAACGGTACTGTCGTTGTCGATGGTGACGAGGACATGCGCCTCCGGCCCATTCGGCCACTGGTTGAAGCGCTGCAGTCCATCGGTATCGATGCATCGGCACCTACCGGATGCCCGCCGGTCACCATCAACGGCACGGGCCAGTTCGGCAAAGGCCGAGTGGAGATCGACGCATCCCTTTCTAGCCAATATGTCTCGGCTTTGTTGATGGCTGCGCCCTTCGGCTCTGGCCCAATCGAGGTTGCGCTTGCCGGTGCGGACATTGGTGCGCGCGGCTATGTCGATCTCACCCTCGCTGCCATGCGGACCTTCGGCGCTGACGTGGCCGAGCAGGGGGAGGGGGCCTGGGTGGTTCAACCCACCGGCTACAAGGCAATCGACTTCAAGGTTGAGCCTGACGCTTCGGCTGCCACTTACCTGTGGGGCATCGAAGCCCTGACCAAGGGGAGCATCGACCTTGGCGTCGCCGCTGAAGCCTTCACGCAGCCCGACGCTTCCGCCCGCGCCGTGCTCGCGCAGTACCCCGATATGCCCGCAGTGATTGACGGTTCGCAGATGCAGGATGCTGTTCCGACGCTTGCCGTCGTGGCGGCTTTCAACCGGACGCCTGTCCGCTTTGTCGGGATCGCCAATCTGCGCGTGAAGGAAACCGACCGTATCCGCGCGATCGCGAACGAGCTTAACCGTATTCGCCCCGGGTTAGCGGTAGAGGAGGGGGATGATCTTGTGGTCAATGCAGACCCGGGCTTAGCCGGTCAGGCGCTGCCTGCACGCATCGAGACCTATCATGATCATCGTATCGCCATGAGCTTTGCCCTGGCGGGTCTGATGATCCGTAACGTCACCATCATGGATCCCGCCTGCACGAGCAAGACCTATCCCGCTTTCTGGGAAATGCTCGAGGGGCTCGGAGTGGAACTCCTTCCCACCACCTAAACCCGTCGCGCCAAAAACGCCATTAGCCCGCAAGTGAAAACTTGCGGGCTAATGGATTCAATCGAAGCATGAAACAGTTCTGGGGCTTCCACCCCGAAGCTGTTGTTCGCGGCTCGAGCCTAGCGAGCCGTGGACCGGAGCAGGAACGCCGGGATGGGGCCGTCGGTGCCAAAGGGGGACTGCGGGTCAACGCCGAGGTCTTCGGGCGCAGGCCGACGCGCATTGGGGCGCTGCCTCGACTCGGATTCACCTTGTGTCTCGACCTTCTCACGGCGCCGCGGCCGACGACCGCCGCGACCCTCCGAGGGCTCAGTAGCAGGCTGTTCCGCTTCAGCAGGGTTAGTTGTTGCGGGTGCTTCGGCCGGCTGTCCGGTCACCTCTTCAGGTGCAGCTGCTTCCGCCTCGGGCCTTGCAGGTCGGCGGCCGCCGCGGCGCGTGCGTTGCGGACGGGTGCGGGTTGTCCCCTCTGTCTCCTCCTCAGAAGCCTCAGGCGCGGACTTCCCGTTCTCGGGCACATCCAGCCATTCGATGGGCTTCTGGATGAGTTTCAGAATGGCATCGAGGTGCTTGCTGTCTGCCGGCGTTACAAAGGTATAGGCCACGCCCGAGCGCCCGGCCCGACCGGTGCGGCCGATGCGGTGGACATAGTCTTCGGCATGCACGGGAACATCGAAATTGAACACATGGCTGACGGCCGGGATATCGAGGCCACGGGCAGCAACATCGCTGGCCACCAGCAGCGTCAGGCGATCATTCTTGAAGGCGTCGAGCGTTTCGGTGCGGCTCTTCTGGTCCATGTCACCGTGCAGTGCGCCAACGCTGAAGCCGTGCCGCTCGAGCGAACGGGCAAGGGTGGCGACATCGCGCTTGCGATTGCAGAAAATGATCGCGTTGGTAAGGTTTTCCGCCTCGGAGATGCGAGCACGCAGCGAGGCGCGCTTTTCTTCGGGCTTGGACGACACCTTCACCAGCTTTTGGTCGATCGTGTCTGCCGTTGAACTCTGGCGCGAAACCTGAACGTGAACCGGGTCCTTGAGGAACTTCTTGGTCAGACGCTCGATCTCTTTGGACATGGTCGCCGAGAACAACATGGTCTGGCGCCGAGCGGGCAGCCGCGAGCAGATTTTCTCGATGTCGTCGATAAAGCCCATGTCGAGCATGCGATCGGCTTCATCGATGACGAGGATTTCAACGCCCGTCAGCAGAATGCGGCCGCGATCGATCTGATCAAGCAGGCGTCCTGGCGTGGCGATCAGGACGTCCACGCCGCGGTCGAGCTTCTTGTTTTGGTCTTCAAACGAAACGCCGCCGATGATCAGGGCCATCGTGATGCGGTGGTTCTTGCCGTACTTCTCGAAGTTCTCGGCGACCTGAGCCGCCAGTTCGCGCGTGGGCTCAAGGATCAGCGTGCGGGGCATGCGGGCGCGAGCGCGGCCATTCTCCAGCAGCGTCAACATCGGAAGCACAAAGGATGCCGTCTTGCCGGTACCTGTCTGGGCAATGCCGATCAGGTCTTTCTTTTCCAGCAGATGGGGAATTGCCTGGGCCTGAATTTCGGTCGGCTTGGTATAACCTGCGGCAGTCACCGCGTCGGTGACCTTGGTTGACAGGCCAAGCCCGGAAAAATCGTCGCTCAAATTCGGTCGTTCCACTCAAAAGTTTGCCCGCTGCCAGATCCGTTCGAACTGCTCGAAACGGTGCATCGGGAATGGTGTCGCACCGGTTCCCAGAACCGGAACAGTTGCGTCACTTGCGGACCAAAAGGGCTAAGCTCGAACGCGTCCGCGTACACACATCAGGCCAATCGGGCGGGAGTGCAGGAACTGCAAAGCGACGGAATGGCCCTGAAACAATTTCAGCCACGCCAGCGAAGGGTCCCTGAAGACCGCCTTAAATGCCGGCAAGCCGGAATATGCTCCAGCGGGCCGGACCATAGCGCAAAGCCCTTTCAAGTCAACGGCTTTGCGGTCGATAAGCTTAACTGGGTGCTTTACACGTCCAGGTCCGTGACGAATGCCGCATTTTCTTGGATGAAGTCGAAGCGCGCTTCGGGACGATTGCCCATCAACCTGTCAACGCTCAACTTCGTTGCATCTTGTGTGTCGATCACTTTCACCTGCAACAACGTGCGCGACTTCGGTGACATCGTGGTTTCACGTAAATGCGCGAATGGCATCTCACCCAAGCCTTTGAAGCGAGTGACGTCGATCTTGCCCTTGCCGGTAAACTCGGTGGCCATAAGTTCGGCCTTGTGCGCGTCGTCGCGGGCGTAAAGCGTCTTGGCCCCTTGGCTGATGCGGTAAAGCGGGGGCAGGGCCAGGAACAGGTGCCCGCCTTCGATGAGTTTCGGCATCTCCTGGAAGAAGAACGTCATCAACAGCGAAGCAATATGGGCGCCGTCGACATCGGCGTCGGTCATCAGGATGATCTTGTCATAGCGCAGATCATCGTCGCGGTAGCGGTCACGAGTGCCGCAGCCGAGGGCTTGGATGATGTCCTGAATGATCTGGCTGGAGGCGAGCTTGTCCCGGCTGGCGCCTGCCACGTTGAGAATTTTACCGCGGAGCGGCAGCACGGCCTGGCTCTGCCGGTTACGTGCCTGCTTGGCACTGCCGCCGGCGCTATCACCTTCAACGATAAAGAGTTCAGCCCCTTGCGCGGCAGTTTGCGTGCAATCTGCAAGTTTACCGGGCAGGCGCAGCTTGCGCGTTGCACTGGCGCGGTCGATCTCTTTTTCCTTGCGCCGGCGCATGCGCTCTTCGGCGCGTTCTACGGCCCAGTCCAGCAGCTTGCCGGCCTGATTGGGCGAGGCGGCGAGCCAATGATCGAAAGCGTCACGAATAGCCGTGTCAACGATGCGGGTGGCCTCACCAGAGGCGAGTTTGTCCTTGGTCTGCCCGACAAATTCGGGTTCCCGGACAAACACGGAGAGCATGGCGTTGCAGTGCGCGAACAGATCGTCGGCCGTCACATTGGCGGCCGCCTTGTTCTTGGTCAGTTCGGCATAATTCTTGAGGCCGCGCAGCAGGGCGCTCCGAAGGCCCGTCTCATGCGTGCCGCCATCGGGCGTGGGCACGGTGTTGCAATAAGACGCAACGCCGCCGTCGCCTAGCGTCCAGGCAATGGCCCATTCGGTGGCGCCGTGCGTGCCGGGCTTGCCATGGTTGCCTGAGAAAATGTCGTCAACGATCCGGGTTTCCCCGTCGATCCGGTCCGCCATGAAGTCGCGCAGGCCGCCGGGATAGTGAAAGACTGCGCGAGCGGGGGCATCGTCGCTGGCTAGCTCCTCGTCGCAGCTCCAGCGCAGTTCCACCCCACCAAAGAGATAAGCCTTGGCGCGGGTCATCTTGAACAGGCGTGCGGCCGAGAAGCGGGCGCCTTCCCCAAAGATCTGCGGATCGGGATGGAAACGAGTTGTGGTGCCGCGCCTGTTGTTGATGCGGCCTAGGTGCTGGATCTCGCCCACGGGCTTGCCGCGGGAGAACTGCAGGCGGTGCAGCTGCTGTTCGCGAGCGACTTCCACCACCATGTCGTCCGAGAGGGCGTTCACGACCGAAACGCCGACGCCGTGCAGGCCGCCAGAGGTTTCGTAAGCCTTGGAATCGAACTTGCCGCCGGCATGCAGGACAGTGTGGACGATTTCGAGGGTCGAGCGATTGGGGAACTTCGGGTGGGTTTCGACGGGGATGCCGCGGCCGTTGTCGGAAACGGTGATATAGCCGTCGGCGCCCAGATGGACCTCAATACGGCTGGCGTGGCCGGCGATCGCCTCGTCCATGGAGTTGTCGATCACCTCGGCAAAGAGGTGGTGCAGGGCGTTGATGTCGGTGCCGCCGATATACATGCCCGGACGGCGCCGGACCGGCTCAAGTCCTTCCAGTACCTCAATATCTGCGGCGGAATAGTCGTGCTGCGCGGGCGCTTGGCGCGCAGCTGGCCGGCTACGCTCAACAGGCGCGGGTGCACTTGCTAACTCAGCTGCAGCTGCAAAAAGGTCTTCGACTTCCGACATGTTCCCCGTCTGCCGAATCGGCGTGTTCACTGTTGGTACCATATTGCGGTTACGCAAGCGCGCCCGCCCCATTCATGTAAGGCGCTTTCCCCAGATGAACAGTACATGAACGAAATCTGAACGGCTCGCGCAAGCCGCCGCTTGCCGCAGGCGAGCTTAACCACAGATCCCTCAATGATCGGTGAGCGAACACCCGGCAACTGCCCATTGGCGGTTGACGTTGGTGAAACATATTGACCTGCAAGCTGCGACAGGACCGAAGGTAAAGCCATGAACAAAGCGCTGCCAACTCTGATGGCACTGGTCTTGACGCTTGGTGTGGTCGTGGCCCCGCTGCCGGCACAGGCGCAGTTCGGGATCTTTTTCGGTGACGAGGAACGCGATTTTCTTCTTGGCCCGATGCTGTGCCTTGATGAGCGCCAGGTTCGCCAGTCGGTCGAGGCGCAGGGCTATAGCGATGTGTTCCTCAACGTACCCTATGACGAGCATATCCAAGTGCGGGCGACCCGCGACGGGTGGGTTTATCTGCTCGACTACAACTACTGCACTGCCGAGATCGAATCGGTCGAGCGGCTGCGCCCCGCGCAATAGCGGGCGGGAGTTGTCCCAGTATCGGGCGACGCATTTACCAAGCCTTTGCTTCTTGGCAGCACTTTTTTAAAGGCGCGCTGCTAGAACAAGGGTCATACGGTTTTGTGTTTGGAGTTGCCGTATGCGAGCTCAAAGGGATTGTCGTACTGCGTATCAAGCGGTCCCGATAAGCTCGGTTGCTATCGACGTTTGGCCTTATGCCGGATCAGGTATTGCGTACCGGCTGGTCAATCTGTCTGCCCCCCGTTGGGGTGTCCTGGCGTTAGTTTCAGCGCTGTTCTATCTGGTCTAGTGTGCAGCAATCCCGCCTTGCGGGATCCCTTGCCCCGCCTTTCAGCTTTATTCTTGGGCGGGCATTAACCCGCGCTGAAGCCTGCCCCAGACTTGCGGGGAACGGGTGCCGGCCGGTGCGACTTGAACTCTGCGCAGTTAACACAAGTAATGACGCTGCGCGGAGGATTTCACCGTGCTGCCGAATCTGGACAAGCTTGTGCCACAGCTCAAGTCCGTGTTCGACCGTCAGGAACTCCGCCTGACCGCGAACCTGCCGGGCCGCTACGCCATCACCGAGCGGCGCAGTAAAGTCATCGAGCGATTGCCGGTTTTCACCTGCCACCTATGTTCGATCTCTCCTCATGGGGCGGCCGTGAAGGCCCCCGTGCTGGGTTTTGAAGGCGAGCGGGTATCGGTCTACTTCAACGCCTTTGGCATCCTGCCGGCTCAGGTTTCCCGCTCTACGCCGGACGGCTTTGAGATGGTGTTCGACCTCAGCCAGGAGGACCAGGAACGGCTTGCGGCCAAGATCATCTGGCACAAGCGCCTGAATGAGGGTGGTCTCACCGATGCCCGCCGGTTTGAACGCGTTGTTCCGGAAAATGCCACAAGCACGGTGACGCTGCCAAGCGGCGAGCAGGAGCGATGCACCGTGGCCGACATTTCGTGCTCGGGTGCCGCCGTCTTGGCTTCGTTCAGGCCCGGCATCGGCACACCGGTGGCATTGGGTCGGCTGATCGGCCGCGTCGTGCGTCACACCGAGAAGGGCTTCGCGCTACAGTTTCTCAAGATCCAGCCTGCGGATCGGCTCGAGGAGATGTTGCGGCCACCCAAGGGCAGCAAGGGGCAGGGGCCAGGTGCTCGAGGATAACAGAAAAAGGGGCCTTTCGGCCCCTTTCCTGTTTCTCCGGGTTCGGCTTAGGCCGAGTAGTACATCTCGTACTCGACGGGATGGGGGGTCTGCTCGAACTTGATCACTTCGGTCATCTTCAGCTCTATATAGCTGTCGATCTGATCGTTGTCGAAGACGCCGCCAGCCAGCAGGAACTCGCGATCCTTGTTGAGGCTGTCGAGGGCTTCGCGCAGCGAGCCGCAAACATGCGGGATCTGCATCAGCTCCTGCCGGGGCAGCTCGTACAGGTCCTTGTCCATCGGATCGCCGGGATGGATCTTGTTCTTGATGCCGTCGAGGCCAGCCATCAGCATGGCCGAGAAGGCCAGGTATGGGTTCGCCAGCGGATCGGGGAAGCGGATCTCAATACGCTTGGACTTCGGCGACTGACCGAAGGGGATACGGCAAGAGGCCGAACGGTTACGGGCCGAGTAGGCCAGCAGAACCGGAGCTTCAAAACCAGGCACCAGGCGCTTGTAGCTGTTGGTGGTGGGGTTGGTGAAGGCGTTGATGGCCTTGGCGTGCTTGATGATGCCGCCGATGTAGTACAGGGCTTCCATCGAGAGGCCGGCATACTGGTCACCAGCAAACAGCGGCTTGCCGTCGCGCCAGATCGACTGATGGCAGTGCATGCCCGACCCGTTGTCGCCAAAGATTGGCTTAGGCATGAAGGTCACGGTCTTGCCGTAGGCGTTGGCAACCTGGTGGATGACATACTTGTAGATCTGTACGTCATCGGCAGCCTTGATCATCGGGGCAAACTTGATTCCGAGTTCGTGCTGGGCAGAAGCCACTTCGTGGTGGTGCTTTTCAACCACAACGCCCATGTCGGCCATTGCAGCGAGCATTTCGCTGCGGATGTCCTGCGCGCTGTCGAGCGGCGGCACGGGGAAGTAGCCCTTCTTGAGGCCGATATGGTGGCCATTGTTGCCGCCTTCATAGGCGGTGTCGTTGTTGGACGGTAGCTCGGGATGATCGACCTCGAAGCCAACCTTGAAGGGGGTATTGGAATACTTCACATCGTCGAACATGAAGAATTCGGGCTCGGCGCCGAACATGACACTGTCGCCAATACCGGACGCCTTAAGATAGGCCTCGGCCTTCTTGGCGGTGGTGCGGGGATCGCGGGTATAGGGCTGGTAGGTCAGGGGATCGAGAATGTCGCAGTTGATGGCGAGGGTCGATGCACCAAAGAACGGGTCCATATAGGCCGAGTTCGGATCGGGCATCAGCACCATGTCGCTCTCGTTGATGGCCTTCCAGCCACCGATCGAGGAGCCGTCGAACATGGTGCCTTCTTCGAAGATGTCCTCATCGACGACGCTCACGTCCATGGTGACGTGCTGCAGCTTGCCGCGCGGGTCGGTAAAGCGCAGGTCGACATACTTGATGTTCTCGTCCTTGATGCGCTTGAGGATATCGCTTGCGGTAGTCATTAAGTCTTCCCCTGTTTGGATCGGATGTTGGTTGATGGTCTCGCGCGCTGCTTAAAGCGCGTCGTCGCCAAATTCGCCGGTGCGGATGCGGATGGCCTGCTCGATGGAATAGACAAAGATCTTGCCATCGCCGATGCGCCCGGTTTGTGCTGCATTGCGGATCGCTTCGATTGCCTTCTCGGCCAGCTCGTCGGGGCACACGACCTCGACTTTGACCTTGGGCAGAAAGTCCACCACATATTCGGCGCCGCGATAGAGTTCGGTGTGACCCTTCTGGCGCCCAAAGCCTTTGGCTTCGGTCACCGTGATGCCTTGCAGGCCGACTTCCTGCAGGGCCTCTTTGACCTCGTCCAGCTTGAACGGCTTTACGATGGCCTCGATCTTTTTCACGTGTGCCTCCACTTGCTACGATAGGCTGGTACCGCCTCACAGTATGCATGACCCGTGCCAACCCAAAGGGAAAGCCCAAAACGTAAGCTTTTGCCGTCCTTTGCGGCGAAACCTATGGGGAAAGCGGACGAGAAGGGTCGGGATATGAGCAGTGTTCATGCTCCATGCACAAAAAGTGGGCAGGCGACAGGTTCGCAAGAGGGCGAGCCGAGCCCGCAACGGCCGCAATCAAGCTTTGACTGCCGTTTCATCTTAGGCTAGACCCTCGCGCAACCCGGCCAGCGGGACTTTAGCGGGTGTGGCGGAACTGGCAGACGCACTGGATTTAGGTTCCAGCGCCGCAAGGCGTGGAGGTTCGACCCCTCTCACCCGCACCATATACTCTCTGGCCCAAACCAATCAAAACGGGATGAAGACCGAATGCAGGTTACCGAAACCCTCAATGAGGGCCTGAAGCGCAAGTTGAGCGTGACCATTCCAGCCCAGGACCTGGTGACGCGCCTTGATGCCAAGCTCGAAGAGCTCAAGGGCCAGGCCAACATCAAGGGCTTCCGTCCCGGCAAGGTGCCAATGTCTCACCTGCGCAAGATGTATGGCCGCTCGGCCATGTCTGAAGTGATGACCGACGCCATCAACACCACCGTGTCCGATGCGCTCGAAGAGCGCTCCGAGCGTGCGGCTGCCCAGCCCAAGGTTGACCTGCCCGACGATCAGGCCGTGATCAACGACGTGCTCGACGGCAAGGCCGACCTGGCGTTTGAAGTTGAATACGAGATCCTGCCCCCGGTTGAGCTGTCTGACCTCAATGGCATCAAGCTGGTCAAGCCAGTGGTCGAGATCACCGAAGAAGAGCTCGACGCCGAGGTCAACCGCGTCTTTGCCCAGAACCGCGGCTACACCGACAAGGGCGACGACGCCGTTGTGGAAAATGGCGACCGGCTGGGACTGAGCTTTGTCGGCAAGATTGACGGCGAACCCTTTGAAGGGGGTACGTCCGACCACGCCCATCTTACCGTTGGCGCTGGCGAATTCATCCCCGGCTTTGAAGAGCAGCTCATCGGCTTCAAGAAGAACGAGACCCGCGAGATCGAGGTCACCTTCCCTGAGGATTACCAGAGCGCCGAACTGGCCGGCAAGAAGGCGACCTTCGAGGTCACCGTGCTGCATATCGATGGCCCCAACACCGGCGAGCTGGATGACGAGTTCGCCAAGCGCCTCGGCCTCGAGAATGTTGCCGCACTGCGTGACGCTGTGAAGTCGCAGATGCAGTCCGCGCTGGAATCGATGAGCCGTCAGCACGTCAAGCGCCAGATCCTGGATGCCCTGGACGAAGGCCACAAGTTCGACGTTCCTGCCCAGCTGGTTGATGCCGAATTCAACACGATCTGGAACCGCGTCGTGCACGAAATCGAGCACCACGGTCGGTCCTTCGAAGACGAAGGCACCACGGAAGAAGCCGCGCGCGAGCAGTATCGCACGATCGCCGAGCGTCGCGTGCGCCTTGGGCTGGTTGTCGCCGAAATCGGCAACAAGAACGAAGTCAATGTCACCGACGAAGAGCACCAGCAGGCGCTGATTGCCGAAGTGCGTCGCTTCCCCGGCCAGGAACAGCAGGTCTACGACTACTACCGCAAGAACCCGCAGGCACTGGCCGGTCTTCGTGCTCCCGTGTTCGAGAACAAGGTCGTTGACTATGTCATGGGCCTGGCCGAGCAGACCGAGCAGACCATGACCCGCGCCGAACTGGCCAAGCTGATCCAGGCCGACGAGGACGATGTCCCCGAAGAGCACCATCACTAAGGGCGCAGCCCTTCACCAGAGCCGCCCTTCGGGGCGGCTTTTTTGTCAGCCTGTCCACCAGCCCGCATGAGCCGCACCATGACCAGCGCCCACCCCGATGTTTTGCTTACACCGCGGCAAATGGGCGAGGCCGACCGAACCGCCGCCGAAGCGGGGATCAAGACGCTGCGGCTGATGGAAGCTGCAGGGCAGGCGGTGGCTGACGCAATCGTCGAGCGCTACTACCAGCGCTCGGTGCTGGTGTTGTGCGGCCCCGGTAATAATGGTGGCGATGGTTTTGTGGTCGCGCGGCTGCTCAAGCAGCGCGGCTGGCCGGTGCAGTTGCGCCTTCTGGGCGAGCGCGAAGCCTTGCGGGGCGATGCGGCGCAAATGGCGGCGCAATGGACCGGCCGCATCGAGCGGCCCTCGCCAAGCGACATTTCGGAAGCCGACCTCATCGTGGATGCGGTGCTCGGCGCCGGGCTTGATCGCGATGTGGCCGGCGAACTGCATAGCCTCTTTGAAATCGTCAACGGCAGCGGGTTGCCGGTGGTGAGCATCGACATTCCGAGTGGAGTTGACGGTGCGACGGGCGCCGTGCGCGGCATCGCCATCAAGGCGCAAACGACGGTGACCTTTTTCCGGCTCAAGCCGGGTCACCTGCTGCTGCCCGGACGAGCGCTTTGCGGCGAGGCGGTGCTGGGCGATATCGGCATCCCCGAGGCTGTGCTGGGGCCCATCGCTGCGCAGACCTGGAAGAATGGTCCAACGCTTTGGTCGCTGCCGGTGGATGAGCCGGCGGGCAACAAATATCACCGCGGCCATTGCGTGGTGGTGTCGGGCGAGCCGCTGCAAACCGGGGCTTCGCGCCTAGCAGCGCTGGGGGCCTTCCGTGCCGGGGCGGGGCTGGTGTCGCTGACCGGTACGCCCGAGGCGCTGGCGGTGCATGCGGCGCATGTCACCGCCATCATGCTCAAGCCGGCCGCGGACCCGCAGGCATTGGCGCAATTATTGGAGGACAAGCGGATCAATGCCGTGGTGGCGGGGCCAGCAGCAGGGGTGGGCCCAACAACTGCGGACAATGTGCTGGCCGTGCTCGCCTCGGGCGCTGCGGCAGTGCTGGATGCCGATGCGTTGACCAGTTTTGCCGATGAACCCGAGCGACTGTTTGCGGCAGTGCGGGCCAATCCGGAGCGGGCAGTGGTGGTAACACCGCACGAAGGTGAGTTCGAGCGCCTGTTTGGGCAATTGGCTGGTGGGAAGCTCGAGCGGGCGCGAGTTGCTGCGGCACAATCAGGCGCTGTCGTCGTGCTCAAGGGCAGCGATACGGTGGTGGCGGCGCCGGATGGGCGGGCTGTGATCAATGCCAATGCACCAAGCTGGCTCGGAACCGCGGGCTCAGGCGATGTGCTGGCGGGGATGATTGCTGGTCTGATGGGGCAGGGCATGCCCGGTTGGGAAGCGGCGGCGGCCGGCGTGTGGTTGCACGCTGAAGCTGCCAACCACTTTGGTGGCCCCGGCATGCTGAGCGAAGACCTGCCGGGGCTGCTTCCGGGGGTGCTGCGCGCACTGAGCGCACCGGCTGGCTGAGCTTGGCCCTTGCGCGGGCGGGAAAATTCGCTAACGCATGCGCCAACACTAAAGGAAGGCCAAGATGAGCGATTTGACCCTCAGCCAAGCCATGGACAATGTTTACGCCTCGCTGCGCGCCAACAACGAGGATATTGATCTTCACATTGCCGCGCTCAAGGGCGCGCTGGAGCGCGAGGGATTAAAGGCCGCGACCTTCGAGCCCGCCAAGTTGGCGCAGAACAATCGCCAGGGCCGCAAGACCATGCAGGCCTATTTCCGCAAGCGCGGTGTGGCGGTGGAATTCGCCTCCTGACGAGCCCGCAATTTACCTTGGATGCGTTGTGCGTTGCTCCACTATTGAACCGCGCCCCAATGCCGCCTATCTCTGGCCTTACCGCGCGTACATGCGGCATGGTCTGCAATCGGCTGTCGCGCTGATTCGAGTTTCAATGGCACGGTCTCCGGACCCTGGATGTCCGGTTTTCGGACGCGGACCGTGTTTCAACCAAGAGGGCTGACCGGTTTTCCACGCGATCCGGAACAGCAAAGGGGCATCTTAATGCAAGATCCACACGATCTTTATATGAACACGCTTGTTCCCATGGTGGTGGAGCAATCCAACCGCGGCGAACGCGCCTTCGATATCTACTCGCGCCTGCTGCGCGAGCGTATCATCTTCGTGACCGGCGTGGTCGAAGACAACATGGCGAGCCTGATCGTCGCACAGTTGCTGTTTCTGGAATCGGAAAACCCGAAAAAGGAAATCGCGCTTTACATCAACTCGCCCGGTGGCGTGGTGACGGCTGGTTTGAGCATCTATGACACCATGCAGTTCATCCGCCCGGCCGTTGCCACCATGGTGATGGGGCAGGCGGCATCCATGGGTTCGCTTCTGCTTGCTGCCGGCGAAGCGGGTATGCGCACTTCGCTGCCCAATTCACGCGTCATGGTCCACCAGCCTTCCGGCGGCTTCCAGGGCCAGGTGACGGACATCCTGATCCATGCCAAGGAAGTTGAAGGCCTCAAGCGCCGCCTCAACCAGATCTACGAAAAGCACACTGGCCGTACCTATGAGGAAATCGAGCACGCCCTTGAGCGCGACCGGTTCCTGTCACCCGAAGAAGCCAAGACCTTTGGCCTGATCGACAGCGTTCTGGAAAAGCGCGCTGTTCCGGACGCGGTTTGATCCCCGCTGTCCACACCAATGAGCATGCGCCCGCAACTGTGACTTGCGTTCAATTGCACCCAGCCGGATCGGCCTTTAAGGTCGGTTCGGCTTAGACTTTCTTTAGGCTCGAGCGTTACCGTCACCGATAACGCTTATTTTGGGGGTGTTCCGCCCCCGGGAGTGACTGGATGTCCAAAGAGACAACGAACGGCGAAACCTCAAAGAACACGCTTTATTGCTCGTTCTGCGGGAAATCCCAGCACGAGGTTCGCAAGCTGATTGCCGGTCCGACCGTGTTCATCTGCGATGAATGCGTCGAGCTGTGCATGGACATCATCCGCGAAGAGAACAAGACCTCCATGGTCAAGTCCTCCGATGGCGTGCCGACCCCTGCCGATATCTGCAAGGTGCTCGACGACTATGTCATCGGCCAGTTCCGCGCCAAGCGCGTGCTCTCCGTGGCTGTCCACAACCACTATAAGCGTCTGCATCACGCGAGCAAAAATCAGGATGTCGAGCTTTCCAAGAGCAACATCCTGCTGATCGGCCCGACTGGTTCGGGCAAGACCCTGCTCGCGCAGACCTTGGCCCGCATCCTTGATGTGCCCTTCACCATGGCCGACGCTACCACACTGACCGAAGCGGGTTATGTGGGCGAGGACGTGGAGAACATCATCCTCAAGCTGCTGCAGTCCGCCGACTACAACGTCGAGAAGGCCCAGCGCGGCATCGTTTATATCGATGAAGTCGACAAGATCTCGCGCAAGTCCGACAACCCCTCGATCACCCGTGACGTTTCGGGCGAGGGCGTGCAGCAGGCCCTGCTCAAGATCATGGAAGGCACCGTCGCCTCTGTACCGCCCCAGGGTGGTCGCAAGCACCCGCAGCAGGAATTCCTGCAGGTAGACACGACCAATATCCTGTTCATCTGCGGCGGCGCCTTTGCGGGTCTGGAAAAGATCATCTCGGCACGTGGCGAAGGCTCGGGCATCGGCTTTTCGGCCACGGTCAAGGATCCCAATGACCGTCGCGTTGGGCAGGTGCTTGCCGATGTTGCCCCAGAGGATCTGGTGCGCTTTGGCTTGATCCCGGAATTCATCGGCCGTCTGCCGGTTCTGGCGACGCTGGAAGACCTCGACATCGCCGCGCTGATCGAAATCCTGACCGCGCCCAAGAACGCCCTCGTGCGTCAGTATCAGCGCCTGTTCCAGATGGAAGACGTGGAACTGACCTTCCATGAGGATGCGCTCAAGGCGATTGCCGAGAAAGCCATCGAGCGCAAGACCGGTGCTCGCGGCCTCCGCTCGATCATGGAAGCGATCCTCCTGGACACCATGTACGATCTGCCTTCGCTTGAAGGCGTTGAGGAAGTGGTGATCAGCGAGGAAGTGGTGCGGGGCAAGGATGTTCGTCCGCTCTACATCTATTCCGATCGCAAGAAGGAAGACATGCCCGCCGGGGCCTAACACCGGCGCGATACAAGATCGAAACGCCGGGCTTTGTGCCCGGCGTTTTCGTTTGCGGCTCCTTGCCGTGCCCTAGGCAAGCAGCCGTCCGTGGTTAACAAAAACGTAACCCCCATGGCATTGAACTGCAGATAACCCGAGCCAATATAGGTGTCATGGATAGGGGGCGCGCTGGCACCGGTAACGCCGATGGCGAGGGACACCCCAGCTCTTTTTCAAGGCTCTCGCGCCGAAAAGAATAGCTTGTGGCGTGCCAGCACAAACCTATTTATTAATGAGATTCAGCCCAGCATCCTCTTGGGCTGTCTGCAATGGGTGCGCTACCCATCACCCCACCTCGGCGCGCCCTCGAAAGGAATTAAGATGACGGACGTCAATCCCGCCGCTGGCGACACCAGCCGTGACCGGGTTTACCCAGTCCTCCCCTTGCGCGACATCGTCGTATTCCCCGGCATGATCGTGCCGCTGTTCGTGGGCCGCGAGAAGTCGGTCAAGGCTCTCGAAGAGGTCATGCGCGACGACAAGCACATTCTTGTTGTGACCCAGAAGAATGCCCAGGACGATGATCCGGCCCCTGACCAGATCTATGCCACTGGCACCATCGCGACCGTTTTGCAGTTGCTCAAGCTTCCCGATGGCACCGTCAAGGTGTTGGTTGAAGGCCTGAGCCGCGCCACGATCGACCGCTATCTCCAGACCGTCGACTATTTCGAGGCCGAGGCATCGATCCTGCCTGAGCCCGAGGAAGATGCGACTGAAGTTGAGGCACTGGCTCGTTCGGCCCAGACCGAGTTCGAGAACTATGTGAAGCTCAACAAGAAGATCTCGGCCGAGGTCGTGGCCGCTGTTGGCCAGATCGAGAGCCATTCCAAGCTCGCCGACACCATTGCCAGCCATCTCGTGATCAAGATCAACGAGAAGGAAGACCTGCTGTCGACGGTTTCCGTTTCCGAGCGCTTCCAGAAGATTCTTGGCCTGATGGAAGGCGAGATCGGTGTTCTGCAGGTGGAAAAGCGCATCCGGTCCCGCGTCAAGCGGCAGATGGAGAAGACCCAGCGCGAGTACTATCTCAACGAGCAGATGAAGGCGATCCAGAAGGAACTGGGGGATGGCGAGGAAGGCTCGAACGAAATTGCCGAACTTGAGGACCGGATCAGCAAGACCAAGCTGAGCAAGGAAGCTCGCGCCAAGGCTGACGCCGAGGTCAAGAAGCTCAAGGCCATGAGCCCGATGTCGGCCGAAGCCACCGTGGTCCGGAACTATCTCGACACCCTGCTCGGCCTGCCTTGGGGCAAGAAGAGCAAGGTCAAGCGCGATCTGGTTCTGGCCGAAAAGGTACTGGACGAGGATCACTATGGCCTTGACAAGGTCAAAGAACGTATCCTCGAGTACCTGGCAGTTCAGGGCCGTACCGGTTCGCTCAAGGGCCCGATCCTGTGCCTTGTTGGTCCTCCGGGTGTGGGCAAGACCTCGCTCGGCAAGTCCATTGCGAAGGCGACCGGACGTGAGTTCGTGCGCATGGCTTTGGGTGGTGTTCGGGACGAAGCCGAAATTCGCGGCCATCGCCGCACCTATATCGGCTCCATGCCTGGCAAGGTGATCCAGTCGCTCAAGAAGGTCGGCAAATCCAACCCACTCTTCCTGCTCGACGAGATCGACAAGATGGGCCAGGACTTCCGTGGCGATCCGTCCTCGGCACTGCTGGAAGTGCTCGATCCCGAGCAGAACCACACCTTTGCCGATCACTACCTCGAGGTCGATTACGACCTTTCGGACGTGATGTTCGTGACCACCTCGAACACCTTGAACATCCCCGGGCCATTGATGGACCGCATGGAGATCATTCGCCTGTCGGGTTACACCGAACAGGAGAAGCACGCGATCGCCAAGCAGCACCTGATCCCCGAGACCCTCAAGGAAAACGGGCTGGCCCATGGCGAGTTCGAACTCTCCGACGAGATGCTGACCGCCTTGATCCAGCGCTACACTCGCGAAGCGGGCGTGCGCAACCTCAAGCGTGAAATCAGCAAGCTGATGCGCAAGGCCGTGGCCGAGATCGTCAAGACCAAGGTCAAGAAGATCGTAATCGACGAGGAAAAGCTCACCCAGTATCTGGGCGCCGATATCTTCAAGCATGGCGAGATTGAAGCCGAGCCACAGGTTGGCCTCGTGACGGGTCTGGCCTGGACGTCGGTGGGTGGCGAACTGCTGACCATTGAAGGCGTGATGACGCCGGGCAAGGGCCGCATGACCGTTACCGGCAACATCAAGGAAGTGATGAAGGAGTCGCTGACGGCGGCAACCGCCTATGTCCGCTCCCGCTCGATCGAATTCGGCATCAAGCCGCCGATGTTCGATACCAGAGACATTCACGTCCACCTGCCTGAAGGGGCAACCCCCAAGGATGGTCCGTCCGCTGGTATCGGCCTCGCGACAGCCATCGTTTCGGTGATGACCGGCATTCCGGTGCGCAATGATGTCGCCATGACCGGCGAGATCACGCTGCGGGGCAGGGTGCTGCCCATCGGTGGCCTCAAGGAAAAGCTCCTGGCGGCGCTGCGTGGCGGCATCAAGACGGTGCTGATCCCCGAGGAGAATGTCAGGGATCTCGCCGAGATCCCAGATATCGTCAAGGAAGGCATGGAAATCGTGCCAGTCTCGCGGATGGATCAGGTGATCGCCCGCGCCCTGGTACGCAAGCCCGAGGCTATTGAGTGGAACTTCGAGGATACGGTTCCGGCCGTGTCGACCACGGTTGAAGCCGCTGACGAGGGCCTCACTGGCGGCCTGCACTAAGCTCTGGTGCAAGAGTAAACAAGGCGGCGGTCTCCATCGGGGGCCGCCGCATTTTTTTGGCTGCTGACAGGCATTGTCATGCGTTTGGGATGTACTAGGCTGCCCGCCGCCGTGCCCCCGGAACCTGCCGCATGAACAAACCCCTGGTCGTGATCCTTTCAGCAGTGACGCCGGACGCCATCGGCATCGGGCTGATTGCGCCTATCCTGCCCAGCTTGCTGCGCGAGGTGGCCCATCAGGGCGATGTGACGCTGCTCTACGGGCTGCTGATCGCCCTTTATGCGACCATGCAGTTTATCTGTTCGCCCATTCTCGGCGTGCTCAGCGACCGCTTCGGGCGCCGCCCGGTGTTGATCCTGTCGCTGTGCGGCGCGGCGCTCGATTACGTGCTGATGGCCTTGGCGCCCAACCTGCTGTTCCTGGTGGTCGGGCGGGCGATCGCCGGCATCACCGCGGCCAACATGGCGGTGGCTTCGGCCTATATCACCGACATATCTCCCGAAGATCAGCGCGCGCGGCGCTTTGGCTATTTCCATGCCATGTGGGGAATCGGCTTTATCGTCGGGCCGGTGCTGGGCGGCGTATTGGGGGAATATTGGCTGCGGGCGCCATTCATCGCCGCGGCTGTCCTTAACGCACTCAATTGTGCGCTGGCCTTCTTCGTGCTGCCCGAATCGCACCATGTGCGTGGCACGGCCCGGTTCAGCTGGACTACGCTGAACCCGTTCCTGCCGCTAGGCTGGGCGCTGAGCTTTCGCGCGCTAATCCCGCTGATCGCCATTCTGATGATCATGATGTTTGTCGGTCAGATGTACGGCGTCGTTTGGGTGTTGTTCGGCGAAGATCAGTTCAGCTGGAGCCCGCTCACCATCGGGCTGTCGCTGGCCGCCTTTGGCGTCTTCCATGCCGGCGCCCAGGCGTTTCTCACCGGCCCAGTGGTGACACGGTTTGGCGAACGCGCATCGCTGCTGATCGGCTTTTCGGCCGAAGTGTTCTGCCTCGTTGTGCTCGCCTTTGCCAGCCAAGGCTGGGTGATGTTCGCCCTGATGCCGCTGTTTGCCGTGGGCGGCGTCGGCATGCCCGCCCTGCAGTCGCTGATCACGCGCCAGGTGGATGCCGAGCGGCAGGGCCAGTTGCAGGGCGTTCTGGCCAGTCTGGTCAGTTTGACCTCGGTGTTCGGGCCACTGTTTTTCAGCCTCGCCTATGCCGGGGTCCGGGGGGAGTGGCCCGGGGGAATCTGGCTGATCGGAGCCGTGATCTATTGTTTGGCGCTGCCGCTCATGTTCGGGCTGCGCAAGCTGGCTCCTGCGGGGGCGTAACCGGGCGATTCTGGGGATTTTTCCCTCGGAAAAGCGCGGTGGAAGTCTTGCCCACCCTGATTTTCCCGTTCATTAACAGCTTGAGCGCGTCAGTCAGGAAAAGCCCCGGCTGCCTTGCGTCCTGGGCGGAATCGCCCAAGGGTGCCGCCATTTCCATGCTCGCCGGCAACGGCGGCCATTCTCTGTGAGGAAACGCTATGAACAAAAACGATTTGGTTGGCGTCGTTGCTGACAAGGCCACGATTACCAAGGCACAGGCTGCCGAGGCCGTGGATGCAGTGTTCGAAGCCATTGCCGAGTCCCTCAAGGCTGGAGACGAAGTTCGTCTCGTGGGTTTTGGTACCTTTGCCGTCTCGCGCCGCAAGGCATCCACCGGCCGCAACCCTGCGACCGGCGCCGAGATCAGCATTCCAGAGTCCAACCAGGCCAAGTTCAAGCCGGGCAAGGGTCTCAAGGACGCACTGAACCCCGCCTGAGCCTGAAAACTTCTTGGGGCTCCGCCTGGGTTTCGCGGCGGGGCCTTTTTCTTTGGGGATTTGCGGTTGACGCGCCCGGTCGCGCACCCTAATCAATGCCCTGCACCGGCCAAACGGCCTGTGGGCGATTAGCTCAGTTGGTAGAGCGCCTCGTTTACACCGAGGATGTCGGCGGTTCGAGTCCGTCATCGCCCACCAATCCCTTTATCTATCAAGGGGTTAGAACGCTATTTTTTCTTCAGTTAGAACGTGGCAAGCGATCGATGGCCTTTTGGGCCAGCTTCTTCTGGTCGGCAGATCGAGTGTAACGCTCGACTTCTTCGATGGTCTTGTGACCCGAGATGGCCATGATTTCCTTGGTCGTGCAGCCTGATTCTGCGAGACGGCGACATGCCGCTTTGCGGAGGCCATGGGCATTGTAGCCTTTAGGCAACCCCGCGTCGCGGCATCGGTCCCCGAACCAATTTCCGAAGGATGTTGGTTGGAAGGGTTTGCCGATTTCGGAGAGAAGGAATGCGGGAATATCGACGGTGACAGCGTCGAGGATCGGTGCCAGGTCCGCGTGTATAGGGATGTCGAGGTAGGCGCCGGTTTTTTGTTGGCGCACCGAGATCATGCCGTTGCGAATGTGTTGCCGCCCCATTCGGACGACGTCGCTGCGCCGCTGGGCGGTGAAAAGGAGAAGGGCGAGGGCTAACCGAGGCTTTGAGCCGATTGGCCAGTGCCGTTCGAACTGCTCGATATGGGTTTCCTCCCAAACCAAGAAGCCTTCACCGTTCCCGACGCGCAATGGCTTCACACCCGTGGTCGGATCGTCGTTGCGCAACTCCTCCTCGATGGCGACTTTGACAAGCAGCTTGATGGTGCGGAGCCGCTTATTGGCAGCGCCTGGCATGTCGGCTTTCTCGGCCACTAGCGCTTTGACACCGCGCCGGTCGAGCATGGCCATGGCCTTGGGTCCGTGCGGGTTGCCGTTCTTATCCTTCTCGCGACGGAACTTGTCGATCTCGTTGCGGTAGGTCGCTTGGGTGATCGGGGCGAGAGTTCTGAACTCGGCGGAAGCGTAGTAGCGAAGGGCAACGTCATCGACGCTGCCGGGGATGATCTTGTGCCCCCGCGCCACAGCCTTGCTCGGCCTGTTGGCCTCAGCTGCATCCAGGCACGATTGATAGGCTGCCATGAACTCCCTTGAGCCTGGTAGCCCCGGCAGGGCAGTGCCAGGTTCGCCCCGCCTGTTGAAGTAGTGGCGGCGCGTTCCCAAACGGTCGGTGTAGCTCTTGATATAGGGTAGGTTGATGGTACTCACGACCTTGCCCTCCGACTTCAGTGCCAAGGGTTATCATCCTTGTTGTCTTCCCCTTCGATTGGCAAGGCTCGGAAGGCGGCATCGATGTCGTCCACATCCCAGATCCGGCGACCATCTATTATTCTCGGCCTGGGCATCCGTCCGTCTCTCACCAGAGACGAGAACTTGGTTGCACCGAGGCCGACATACAGCGCCGCTTCGGCTTCACCGAGCCCGCGCCGTATTGTGAGGCGGGTTGCTACAACCGACTTAGCGGCGCTCATAGGAATGAACTCCCTTGTGTTCATATTTCCCAGCCCCTTGACCGTCCAAGGTCCGATGAGCACGATCACGACCATGGAAAGAACTAAAGCTAACGAGCGTATCGTCCTGTCCCGTCACACGCTTACGCGGTATCGGCGCATGATCGAAGCAGGGAGCCGGCCACTGGGCGGCGAGGCAATGATCCGCGAGGAGCTCGGCGTTCTGGACGAGATCGCTGCTAACTTCCCCGACATGGAGGACAAGCTGGCTTCGCTGTCCCGAGGATGGAGCGGTCTTCTTTCCAAGCTGGAGATGCAGTTGAACTAGCAAGCTCATAGCGCCGGCGCCTTGTTTGCTAACTCTAGCAGTACATCTGCATGGCACGGGCCATCGAGCGGGCACCAGCACGCCAGGTTCTTGCCCCTAAGCGGAGAGAGGTCGGCAGGGTAACCGGCGGCGGCGCGCAGCTCTGCATCTTCCATCATCTGGCGGAAGAACCCGACGGCGCCTTCGCGGTCATCTGCCTTGCGGCCGCAAGGTCCTGCAGCGCCGACCGGGAAGGGGTTGCCCCACTTGCCCGGTCTGGCCACGCTTACGGTGTCGGCGGGCATCTTCCAGCCCTTCTTGCGCGAAAGCTGCACGCGAACCGGCTTGCTCATCACGTCATCTCCAAGCGGCATGGCGCTCCTCCATAGCTTTGCTGAACTGCCCGATGGCTAGGCCGCCTTCTCGAGAGGACGTAGCCCCAAGCCGCTGTTCTTCGCCAGTTGCGAGCGCTTGGCAGAGTAGTTCGGTGCGACCATGGGATAGTCACCGGGCAAGCCCCACTTTGCGCGGTATTCCTCCGGCGTCATGTTGAACTTGGTCTGCAGGTGGCGCTTGAGCGACTTGAACTTCTTCCCGTCCTCAAGGCAGATCAGGTGGTCGTGCGTGATCGACTTTTCGATCGGCACTGCAGGCACTGCGGGCGCTGCTGGCTCAACCACCACGGTAGTGTCGAGGCTGTTGAGCTTGTCGTAGACGCTCTGCAGGATGGCAGGCACCATGTCTGCCTGCACTTGGTTGTTTGCGAGGTAGCTGGAGACGATTTGGGCGGTGAGTTCTTGGGCGGTGGCGGTCATGTGACGGGCTCGCTCTTGCGATTCATGGGGCGGGTTTGAAGCTTGCGGCCGGTCGGCCACTCGCGATGAATGGGGATGGCGGTGCGGTCCTTCGTTGTCTTGCGCGGCCCGGCTGATCGCTTCCGGCGTGGCTTGAACAGCTCCGCGGGCTTCGGCACCAGACCGCGCTCCACGCGGTTCCTGAGCGTCTCCTGCAGACCGCGTATTATGTGCTCGAGCAGCACGGTGCGGCTGATCCTGCCGACCCAACCGTGGTCGAGGAAAGCATGGCACCAAAAGCACCCATCAATGATCGCGATGTCATCTGCCTTGCGGGCCATGCCGAATCCGACATCGTGCACATGGCAGGCCACCGTTGTTTCGGTGCCACCCCGGCACACGCCAACAAAGCGCAGCTTGCAGGTTTCACCCTTGGCGCCGTCCAGGTATTTGGGCGAGCGAATCGGCTCCAGACGGAAGTTCTCCATCAGGCGCGCTCCTCGTAAGCCTCGATGGGCGGAGCAGGGCGTGTGTCCTTCGGCTTAGGCTCGCTCCATTCCACGCCTTGCTGGTCTCCAAAGGCGCGAATGATCGTCAGAAGATCACGCATCTCCTCGTTGGTTAGTTCGGATGAGGATGTGCCGCTGACATTGACGAAGCCGGTTTGATCCGTGTTCGGCACCAGCTTCATCTGGTCGCGGTGCTCGCGGCGGAGTGCATCGAGCATGACCAGTTTCCATTCTTCGGCGTCGAGCTGCAGTCCGTTCCAGACCAGTAGACGCGCGAGGTCGCCGAGCATGGCCCACATGGCTGCATTGGCGTCATTGCTGCGCTTTGGCCCCTTGATCTCGACGCGGCTGCCCGGCTTCGAGCCGCGGATCAGCTCGACCGCACGGTCATAGAGCCGATCGTTCGCGAGAGTGATGATCTGGCGCGGCATCAGGCGGCCACCTCTGAAAACCGTTCAGGCAAATGGATGTCAGCGAAGTCCACGAAAGCTGCCAGCGCCCGTTCCACATCGGCCGCCATGCCGGGGTAGCGATGCATCTTGAGCTTGTGCAGCGAGCGCACCTTCCAGACGCGCTCCTGGTTGGCGATCTCGGCGCCCTCGAAAATGTTCCAGCGGAACATGTCGGCCTCGAACACCTCAAGATAAATCCGCCACTGGTAGCTGCTGAGGAACCGCTCCGGGTCGTATGAGCTGGTCAGCTTGTGGTCATCGATGCGACGCCCGTAGATGCCGTCCACCTTGCCAACAAGCGTCACCAGCACATTGCCAACGCGATAGTCGCGGGTGGCTTTCGTCTCGCGTAGCGGGGGCAGGTCGAGCTCGTCTTCCAGTTCGATGTTGAAGACGTGGCCTTCGGCCTCTAGCCGGGCCGCAGAGCCTTCGCCGCAGTTCTCCAGCGCCTTGTGAAAGGCGGTGCCGGCAAGCATTGCAGCCGTCGGAGGTGTCTGCCGACGCATCTGCGCGAGGAAGGTGTCGAGATCGCCGTCCTCATCGTTGAGGTAGTAGCGCAGCGCATCGATGTCGGTGGCTGAGACGCGAAGGGCTTCCATCAGGCCGCCTCTTCCTGCGGCTCGCTTGAGGGCTGCTGTTCAGCTTCCTTGGCCCCGTACTGCCCGCTGGCCTTGTCATAGGCCAGACCCAGCTCGGTGGCTCGACCGTGCAGAAGCGTCTTGCACGCGCGGCCTGCAGCGGAGGCCCGCTCGATCAGATCGTTGATACCAGCCGCATCGGCGACCTTGGGCAGGTTGCCCCGGAACCAGTCCTGTTCCGCTGCAGCCGCCTTCTGCTCTTCGGAGAGGCTGTTGAGCTTGTCCTTGGTGGCCTGAACCACCCATGCCAGGAATGTGGCGAATTCGGCGCTCTCATGGTGCGGCACCAGCAGAGGCTCCAGTTGCCCGGGGTTCTTGCCGAAGGCGGCGTCGGCCGGCGAGAACTTCAGCATGCGCTTGCCGTTCTCCATCACCAGCCGGCCCATAGCATCGGCCGCCTTGTAAATCTCGCCCTTGGAGCCGCCCTGAACGTCCAGGCGCTCGATCACGTCGTCGCCGTTCCGCTGTTCGTCCATATGGGCGATCAGCACCACGTCCTTGCCGAAGCTGTTCATTAGCTTGAGGAAACCAATGAACCGGGTCTTGAGGGTGCCGTAGCCGGGCAGGGTGAGGGCACCGTTCTTGTGCCCTTTCGGGTCCGTCTTGATGATGTCCGCCGTGATGGCATCGAGTGCTCGACCGGCGGTGTCGATGATGATGGTCTTATAGGGCGCGAGGTCTTCGGCAGTGATCGCGGTCACGTCTGCCCAAGAGGAAACCCGCACCACGTCCTTGCGGTTGGCGGCACGGTGCGAGCCATTGTCGAAGTCGAGAAGCAGTGGAGCTTCTGCCGTGAAGGCCAGGCTGGATTTCCCAAGTCCAGGAGGGCCATACACAACAACGTTCAAGCGTTCGACGTGGATCGGGTCGGTGGACTTTGTGATCTTCAGTGCCATGGGGTTCTCCCGTTCAGGCGTGTTGCAAAGCGCGGCGCTGATACCAGCGGGCGTCGGTGAGGCAGCGGTCGGCTTCGGCCGCGTTCTTGATGGCGCTGTCGGTTCGCCCGCGCTGGAGATCTTCCTGCGCCCACGCACGGTACTTGCCGCTCAGCTGGTGAAGGGTCGAGGCCAGGCGCTTGAAGCGATCGCTCTCGTCCACGGCAGGCGTGATGGGGAGCATGGCGTTCACGCGGCTCTCCCGATCTGCATGTCGGCCTGGATGGCTTCGGTCCACTCGCCGAGCTTGGCCGCGACCGCCAGCAACTCGTCGCGCATGCCCAGGTCGACAGTTTCCACGATCACCGCACGGCGGGCGTAAACATGCTTGGCTTCCTCGAGGATGGAGAGGCGTTCGGCATCATCAGCAGCCGCCCGTAGACGGGCAAAGATAACCGCCAGCGGATAGTCCCAGTCGCCCACCCCGATGCCGCCGCATGGCGGTTCTGTGGGGCTGCAGTGCAGCATTCCTGATTGGGCGAGGCGCAAGGCGCCGAGGAAAGACAGAACCATCAGAACAATCCCATGATGGCGCTCGGCGGCACAACCATGTGGCCGCCGGCAACGGTGTACAGGAAGGCGAGGAGGCCGAGGAATTGGACGGGGAAGAGCAAGGCCGTGCGGATCATGCTGCGACCACCCGTGCACCTTCCACGACTAGCCGGGCGGCATCATCGATGGGGTCGGCGAAGTGGTTCATGGCATTCGCCAGCTCGACCAACCGAACTTTGGCGTCGGCCAGGATCGGCGCGGGGTCGCCGCCCGATATCCGCGCGCCTTTGGCGCAGCACAGCGTCTCGTGGAGCTTGCGTGACTGGCTGATGGCCAGCTGAAGATCAAACGACCGGCCGCTCCGCATCGGACGACTGGGCGCGACCTGGTTTAGGTGCCAATCGTCAACGGCTTCGATGCACTCAAAGATGGTCTGAACATCACCGGTGACGGGGAAGGCGAAGCGGTCGAAGTCCTGGTGGGTCCAACTCCATCCATCCATTCCTTCCTGGATGATGAAGTCCCGGTAGAGGATCATCTGCTGCGTGGTGTTCACGCGAACGGTTGCCATGGTGCCCATCACAGACCGATCCCGCGGTAGTGGGTGGAATGCTGGCTGGTGAAATGGGGGATCGCCTCGCTCTCGTCGCGGCGCTCACGGACATCGTTGCCGACATAGCGCTCGAAGGCTTCCGGTGCGTTGTCGTAGACGTCTGCGTTCTCGAGCCAGTCCTGAGCCAGGTCGGCGGTGATGTCGCGCATCGAGCCTTCGCCCGGCATGCAGTGCCACACGGTCGTGCCGGCATAGCTGCGCTCGAGTGTGTTTCGAGCCTTATCGAGGCTGGTGAATGTCTGGTGGTCTTCGCCGTCGATGAGGGTCCAGTATTCGGACTGGATGATCTCTGAGGGCTTTAGGTGCTTGTTCACTTCGCTCTCCATCGGATGCGGTGATCGCTTCGATGGAGCTATATTTGCGCTTATCGCGAATGCTGGTCAACAGAAAGATCGCGAATTGCGCAAATAATGTTTGACGAGCACCTTTCCTGCGCGTACACACGCGGTTATGGAGTAAGATGTCGTGGTAGGGGCGATACCTCAGCAAGAACCAAACTATCGGTTCTAGCCGCCGCACAAGTGGAGCCGCGCCTAAGCGGCGCTCCACTGAACTCAGTGGTAGATCACCCTGAGCTCAGTGCTTGGTGAGATATCTGGATAGGGCAGTGGGCGCGAGGCGCGAACGAAACTGGCGTTAGACTCGTTCATGTGCGAGAATCGGCTTAGGTTCACGAGAAAGATGCCGTCGCCAGAGGCACCAGATGTTCCACATGCCCAGCACAGACGATCAAACGCCGGCTCGCTCTACTGCGGAACGCAGACCGAAGTACCGCGCCCCAAACAATCCGCAGACCATCGGCCTGACCGAGCTGCTGGATTTTTGCAACCGTCCGGTCGCTGACGCTCGCTCCGACCTGTTTCGCAAGGTCGGCGAGGCGGAGCCGATCATCTATTGGGCGGGAAACCTTGAACTGCTTCGCAAGCCTTCGGTGTCGGTGATCGGCGCCAGGGATGTCTCAGATGAAGGCGTTCGACGTGCCGGCAAGATAGCTCGCTTCATGGCTGCCTCTGGCGTTGTGGTGACCAGTGGTCTTGCGAAAGGCGTCGATGCGGCGGCGCACAGAGGGGCGTTAGCGGAAGGTGGCAATACTGTCGCGGTCATCGGCACGCCGCTTAACAAGGCGTATCCGGCCGAGAACACTGCTCTGCAGGAAGAGATATGGCTTGAGCATCTGCTGGTGTCGCAATTCGCGCCTGGGCAAAAAACATGGCCTTCAGACTTCCCGAAGCGCAACAGACTGATGGCTCAGCTCACTGACGCCAGCATCATTGTCGAGGCTTCCGATACGTCTGGAACTCTCCATCAAGCGGCCGAGTGCGTGAGGCTTGGCCGGTGGTTGTTTATCATGAAGTCGGTTGTCGAGAACCCACGCCTGACGTGGCCGGCGAAATTCCTCAAAGAGGAAAGGGTGCGTGTGCTCCAGTCGCCGGACGACGTGCTTTCAGTTCTTAGTGCGACCTAGCGCAACGCAGACTACCTCTTTGGCGCCTGCATCAAGCAGTTTCTGGCGGCATGCCACTAGGGAGTTGCCAGACGTAAGCACGTCATCAAGCAGGAGCACGGTGCCTCCTGCGAACTGGTCTGAGTTTTCGGCACACAAGCTGTCAAGGTGCACTTTCAGCGAGCGATCGCCTCCGCCGGCAAGCTTGTCGATTTTATAGGTGCGCCGAAGAAACGCTCGACCATCAACTACTCTAAGCTTGGAGGCCACCTGCTTAGCGAGTAAGCGAACTCCAGTGTTGATGCCCTTTTCTGGGTCATGGGACGGTACAGCGGTAACCCCGATGTATTCCCTTTTGATTTCTCCAAGCAGCAGTTCTTCGAACCTCTTAAGGCTCGCTGCCTTGGATTCTTTGAGATCGAGAATGCGGCCGCTGTAGCTGGGATAGTTGGAGCCATCTCCTCCACCTGCCTTGTGCCAAGACCATGGAAGATAGTCGCCGAGATAAAAGATCAGCGCGTCCCGGTCAGCATGGTGGTCGAACTTCGTGGCTGACATTTCACTCCATCTCCGGGACTTCGCCCTCTTGGAACAGAACCACCGGATCGCCGAACTCGCCATTTGTCAGATCGGCCGAACGCCACCAGGCGAGAGCGCCAGCATACTTGCCTGAGGCCCAGAGCAGCCGTGCCTGCTGCTTCGCTGCGCCTTCCGACTGCGCCTCACGCGGCTCAAACGCCGGCTGCAGCTCGCCCTCTTCGTCGCGGACAAACGCGAGATAGACGATGAGCTTGGTAGGAAGGGTGTTCATCTTGGCACCATGCTTTTCACCTTGGCAGCCCATGCAATTGGCACGTCAAAGATCGGATCTTCGGCGTTTGAGAGGAGGTCGTAGAGCCCAGGGGTCTTGGACTTGCTGTTCCTGACCTTCTTCACCAGCACCCGATCGTCGGGCAGACCGACAACACAGAGCTGGTTGATTAGGTCGGAAGTGATCGGCGACCGAATCTCGTCGTAGTGGACCAGCCAGCGGGCGAACAAAGGGCCCAAGCTTTCACCGCGGATTTCCACTGCAACAGTCTCCGGTCCTGCGTTTTCGGGCGCGGGAACTCGATCGAGCTCCCCGTCGCTTAGGGCGTAAAAGTGGGCCTCTGCACCAGCGCCGACGTAGCCAACGACGGGAACGGTCTTTTCACTGTCGACATGGTGATCGAGCCACTGCGTCATCCCCTCGAAGCCAGGCGGCAGGCTATCGAAGAACCGGGCCGCTTTCTCGATCATGTCGAGGGGGATTTCTTGGCGCTTCTTGGGATCGTCAGTCTCGAGGTTGCGCATACGACTGATCTGGGTGGGAGTGTATCCCGTAGCGTCAGCGAGCGCCTTCTTGGCGCCGTGTGGGGCGGTCTTCTCGTGGAACCAGCGCTTTAGCGCAATCTGTGGATCGCTCATGGAGCTATCTTCTCGATAAGCGCGAAAGTTTCTATCGCGCAGATCGCGAAGATAGCTTGACGATTATTCGCGATTAACGCAAACATGTGCTTATGAGCGACCGTAACCTCGAACCAGCATATTCGGTGATTGCCAAAGCCGGCGGCGTCGATGCCGTCGCAGCCATAACCGGCAAGCATGTTTCCCGGATCTATCGGTGGACGTATCCGCGCGCCAAGGGCGGCACCGGTGGGGTCGTACCTCACGACGATGCCACCAAGATCCTGAAGCACGCAGCTGACGCCCGGCTGAACATTACCGCTCGTGATTTCTTCTCTCTGGAGTCGGAGTCTGCGGCATGACTAGGCGCGCCCATCTCTCGCCTGGTCAGACTTGCCGCGCGTGCTGGTTTCTAGCCGGCCTCGCAGCCTCAGCGTCTGTTGTCGCTGTCGCTTACAGGATCGGCCTGTCTATTGCCCAAGTGGCGGCAGGTCTTTGATGGCCTGGGCACACCCTTCAATTCGTCACAACGATCTTCAGCAAACCGGCGCTGGCATTTGCCCGCTCCGCCGTTTTGCTCAAAGCCGTGTTGTTCCACACGAGCTTGAGCGGGGTCGGTCTTTTAGCCGATCCCGCATCATCTCTCGGCATTTCGACAGTTCCCGCCGTCTCCATGCCCACGCCCAGACCGTCCAGCAGTTCGTCCAAGATCTCGCTGATCGGTCGCATATCCATCTGTGTGCCCTTTCCCTGTCCCCGTCCTTCACTGGCCCAATCAATGCCAGCGAACGAGGACAAGGACTTGGAAACTCACTCCGAGAACGTGGATTTTTCCTCCAAGGACCGAGGCGCCATGAGTGACGCCCATTACGCTTCCGAACTTATCCAAGACGCTTTCCCCACCGGTGCCGGCCGCAAGGCCCAGGCAGCGATCGGGGAAGCTTTCGAGGCGCTCCGGCGTCTTGAGCGCTCGCTGCCAGCTGAGGTGCTGCGGAACCGGCAGCGCTCATGGACCGAGCGCCGCGTCAAAGCGATCTGGTTTCGCGAAGCCCGCCGCATCGACCACTACGAAATTCAAGACCTGACGGCCATCGCCGTAGAGGAGGCCCGGATTGAAAGACAAAGGCTCAAAGCCCGCGAGCTCCGGTTGGAGGCGTTTCTTGCCGCTCACCAAGAGGGCGCGAATAGCGCTGAGCGTGAGCAGAAAGGGCGGGGAACTGGCGGACTGGATCTGCCCGGAAATGGCGGAGCCTTCGCCGCCGAAGACGAAGATCAAACCCACTGGGGAATGTGACCATGACCACTGAGCAGCTCAAGAACGGCTACGAAGACGAGGACTTCCGCCAGGTTATCGCCGAGATCGAGGAGGCCGACGAAGAGGCCGAGTCCATCATGGCCACGGCCCGCGGCAAAGTTTCGGCCATTCGCACGCGCCAGAAGAACCGAGTCAAGATCGCCAAGCAGGAGCTTCGCATTCCAAGCGATGTGCTCAGGGCGGTGCTGAAGCAGCGCAAGCTCGAGCAGAAGCTCAAAGACCTCGCCTCGACGGTGCCCGATGACCTGATCGAGGTTTTCGAGGATGCATCCGGCCAGTTCTCAATGTTCGCTCCGTCGGGAGACGACGCCCCGGCTGAGACATCCGCCCAGGCAGCGGCCCGGCAGCGCCGGGAAGAGGTTCAGGCCGTTACCGATCGGGAGCAGGAAGAGGGCGCTGCCGCGCTCGAAGACATCGTTGGTGCGGTGCACTGATGCTGTCGATCCTCGCCCTCGATGTGTCCGCGACCGCAACCGGCTGGGCCATGGGCCTGCCGGGCGACAAGCCGATCAGCGGCGTAGAGCGATTCTCCCGCGAGGGTGGGACGGCCGACGAGGCATATGTCCGCGCCGTGGTCTGGCTGAACCGCATCCTCTACGTGCATGGTCCGGCCATCGTGGCGATGGAAGCGCCGATCCTCTCCAGCGGCGGCGGCTTCACCAACCCGCATACCGCCGATCTGCTGCAGGGCATCATTCATGTGCTGCGGTTTGCCGTGAAGGCCAAGATGCCGGGTGCGGCGCAGTTGATCGCAGCATCGACCGCCCGGAAGACCTTCACCGGCAAGGGCAGCTACTCGAAAGGCGAGGCCAAGGACGCAGTGCAGGCAGAAGTCTTGCGCCGCGGCTGGCTGGATCTTGAAACCATGCAGAACGACCGGGCCGATGCGCTCTGCCTGTGGGGCCACATGGCTGCGCAGCAGCTGCCGGAGCTGGAATATCGGCGCTCGCTCAAAACTCAGCCGCCCGCGGCGCAGGAGGCATGATGACGTTGGACGTTATCGAGCGGGCGCAATCCCGCATTGCCGAGAACAACAGCGAGATCGAGCGGCGCATCGCCGACAACGCGCGCTGGCAAGAATTCCTCGCCCAGGCTCAAGAGCTTGTCGGCGAGATTGAACCGCAGCCGAAGCAGCCCCCTGAGCCGGAAACGGTACTCGAACAACCCAGCGTTGAGGCACACAACTCCGCGGGTGAGGAAGATCAAGGCAATGCCGTCGCCCCTGTGCCAGCCACTCAAGACGGCAGCGCTAACACAGGAGGACCGAATGTAGCAGGCGTCAGCGCTCAAACAGCGGCGGAGGAGGGCGCGAACAACGCTTCTGCCGCGACACTCTCCCTGCGCGAGCAGGTACGCTTGTGCCACCTGGAGCACCCAGACTGGCCGGTGAAGGTGGTCGCCGCGCATCTGGGCTGCCCTTCAGCCACTGTCAGCGGCTATGCCTCAAAGCTGGGGCTCAGCATGCCTTCTGGTGCGAGCTACGAGGCCGCGCAGGCCGCAAAGACCACCGAAGCCCTGAAGGCTGCCACGACGGCTGCTCCCGCGCTTCGGTCATCGGCGGATGCAACTCTCGAAAGCCGGGTGCGTGCCTTGCACGTTCAGCGTCCGAACTTCACAGCCCGCCTGATGGCCAAAGAGCTTGGCGCCAATCTCAACAGCGTCTCCACACTGCTCGTACAAATTCGGAAGTCAGCGCCACCGCCTGCGGAAGAACCTGAGTTTTCCGGACGTAAGGAAATGGTCGAGCACTACGGCGAAGTTGCCAAGCGATTGGGGAAACCCAAATGAACTGGCCCTTTGCTCAACTGCCGATGTTCGGCTTCGACGTGGGCATGATCGACTGCCCATGGCCGTTCGAGACTTACTCGGATGCGGGGCAGGAGAAGGGCCCCGAAGCTCACTACCAGACCATGAGCATGGACGACATCGCGGCGCTGCCGGTTGGTGACCTGTTCGGCAACGGCGGCCTGCTCATGCACTGGTGCACCTGGCCGCTGATCGACCAGCAGGCCGAGATCATGCGCGGCTGGGGCTTCAACGTCGTCACCGGCGGCTCCTGGGCCAAGCGCACGGCCAGCGGCAAGCTCCGCTGGGGCACTGGATATGTGCTGCGCTCGGTGTGCGAGCCTTTCCTGATCGGCTCGCTGAACCGCAAGACGGCTCGCGGGTCGAGCGTCACCAACATGATCGAAACCTTGGAGGACGCCGTGATCGACGGTCTGGCCCGGGAACACTCACGCAAGCCCGACGAAGCATATTCCCTTGTGGAGGCGCTGACGCCCGGCACACGCCGTGTGGACCTGTTCTCCCGTCAGTCGCGGCCAGGCTGGACCAGCTGGGGCAACGAGGCGACCAAGTTCGATGAAGCGGACCTCGCTGATGTGCATGCTGTGGATGTGACCCATCTCGTGGGAGCGGCATCATGAGCGATCGTGGCAAGCGCCTGATCGAAGCCCGAGATGCAATCCTCTCGGCTGCGCGGGAAGTGCAAATGGACTGGCCCGCATCCAAGCTCGACGATCCGATGCTGACCGAGAACCAGCGGATCCTCTATCGCACCCGGCTGTATGACATCGAGAGCCTGAAGCTGGGCGCCAAGACGATCGATGCGATGATCGACAAGGCTGATGCTTTCCGCACGCTGTTCCTGCTGGCGAGCCGTAAGCCGGGCGTGTTCGACGCTCTCATTGTCATCGGCGAAAATGAACTCGCGGCCGCAGAGCAGAAGGCCGCAGCATGAGGTACGGCTCCGTGTGTAGCGGCATCGAGGCCGCCACTATGGCTTGGCACCCTCTTGGGTGGGTGCCCGCCTTTTTCTCCGAAATCGAGAATTTCCCCAGCGCCGTGCTCGCGCACCACTACGGCAGCAACTTGCCTGGCGAGGCGGATGCCAAGAATGGCGTGCCGAACCACGGCGATATGACCAAGTTCCAGGAGTGGCCGGACCATGCAATTGACCTTCTTGTTGGAGGAACGCCCTGCCAGTCCTTCTCAGTCGCGGGACTCCGAGCCGGATTGGCTGACCCCCGCGGCAACCTCATGCTCACATATCTTGCCATTGCTGCACGATATCGCCCCCGGTGGCTGGTCTGGGAGAATGTCCCCGGCGTTCTGTCCTCCAATGACGGACGGGATTTTGGAACCTTCCTCGGGGCGCTGGGGGAACTCGGGTATGGGTTCGCCTACCGAGTGCTTGACGCTCAATACTGCCGAGCACATGGCTACGAGCGAGCCGTCCCGCAGAGACGCCGGCGTGTGTTCGTTGTCGGATATCTTGGAGACTGGCGACGTGCCGCCGCGGTACTATTTAACGGCGAAAGCCTGCGCGGGAATCCTGCGCCGGGCCGAGGGAAGGGGCAGGCAGTTGCCGCCCTTACTTCAAACGGCGTTGGAACATGTGGCGCGGACGACAACCAAGCACAAGCCGGTCACTTCGTCGCCGATGTCTCCCGAGCCCTCACTGCCTGTAAAACTGCTACCGGCCGCCTAGACCCTAATGAGCAAGAGTTCGTTGCGGAGGTCGCCGCCACCCTCGACGCGAGTTATGGGCGGCTGCAGGGCGCCTCCGGTCAGGACGCTTATCACGGCCATAGCCAGTTAGTCGCATTCGACACCACCCAGATCACCAGTAAGACCAACATTAGCCACCCGAAATCTGGGAATCCTTGTCACCCTTTGGCAGCTGGCGCCCACCCTCCGGCGGTCGCGTGGTCCATCATGCCTCAGAACAGTGGCAAGGATTACAAGGCGCGCCCCGTTGATGTCGCACAACCGATCATGGCAAACGGCCCTGTCGGCGGCAACCAGGGCGGCGACTATATCCAGGAGGCTTGGGAGGTTCGCCGCCTCACGCCGCGCGAGTGCGAGCGCCTCCAAGGCTTCCCTGACGATTTCACCAAGGTCCCGTACCGCGGGAAACCTGCGGCTGACGGCCCACGGTACAAGGCGCTTGGTAACTCCATGGCCGTCAACGTTATGCGGGTGCTGGGCGACCGAATCGCGATGGTGGATGCGCTATGATGGACCGCTTCCCCGAAGCTCTGCTGGACGACATCAAGGCTGCTGTCCCGATCACCAACGTGATTGGCGACCATGTCGTTTGGGACAACGGCAAATCGAACCCGGGCAGGGGCGACATGTGGGCCTGCTGCCCTTTCCATGCGGAGAATAGCCCTAGCTTCCACGCGGAGAACCAGAAGGGCGCCTACCACTGCTTTGGTTGCGGCGCCTCGGGCGACCACTTCCAGTTCCTCATTGCCGTGACCGGTGCCACGTTCCCCGAGGCGGTAGCGGTTGTGGCTGCTATGGCGGGAATTGCGCTGCCGAAAGGTTCGGGCGGCGACATGCCGGCCCGACCTCCGGAGCAGCCCCGAGTGGCGCGAACTCCGCCGCAGCCCTCGGCAGCTGAGATCAAGCCCGAGATCGTCAAGACTTACGATTACACCGATCGGGATGGGGCGCTACTCTACCAGGTGTGCCGGCTGCAGCGAAAGCTGCCGGACGGCACCTGGGCCAAGAACAAGGACGGGAAGGGGACGTGGAAGACGTTCCTGCAGCGTCGGCCGGATGGAGCTGGAAAGTCGATATGGAGCCTCGCCGCGGGCGAGTTCATGCGCCGGCCCGGTGGCGACTGGCGCATCTATGACGTGAAGAAGTTCTCCGAAGGCATGGAGACACGGTTCTTTGAGTCCGGAGCCGATAACACCATCTACCGGCACCCAGCGGTCGAGATCGCTATTGCTGCCGGTGAGCCGGTCTTGATTGTCGAGGGCGAGAAAGACGCTGACACGGCCGTCGACCTTGGCTTCTGCGGGACTACCAACAGCAGCGGCTCCAAGCACTGGACCGATGCGCACGCGGCCTGCTTCCGCGATGCTGATGTCGTGATCTGCCTCGATAATGACGAAGCAGGCGCCCGAGCCGACACGCTGGCCAAGAGCCTCAAAGGGATCGCGCGGCGCGTCCGCGTGCTAGATTTTGCACAGGTTATCCCCGGCTTTACCCACAAGGGTGACTTCACGGACTGGGTTGAGAAGTTCGGCGGACGTGCCGAGCAGCTCGTGCAGATCCTCGATCAGCTTCCCGACTTTCGCCCGAAACCCCCGGTTTCCACATTCGGGGCGCAAACCAGCGGAACGATCGCCAAAAAGCCTGTCGTCTATGACTGGCTCATCAAGCACCTGATCGAGCAGAATGGGATCCTGATCATCGCCGGGGAGAGCATGGCCGGCAAATCCTTCCTGGTCATGGACATGGGCATGAAGATCGCCCGCGGCCTCGACTATGCCGGCCACAAGACCCGCCAGGGCGCGGTGATCCACATGGCGGTGGAAGACGGCAAAGGCACCGAGCTTCGCCACAAGGGCTATCGCAAGGCTAACGGCATCAGCCCCGACACCGACGTGCCTTATGTGATCATGGACCCGTTTGCCAACGGCGGCATGGGCTTCTCGCTCATGGACGACGCTCAGGTCGACAAGTTCATCGCCGAGTGCCTGGAGTGGAAAGAGTACTACGGCAGCCTCGAGTTCATCATCATCGACACGCTGGCCATGGCCACCGAGGGCATGGACGAGAACAGCTCGGGCGAGGCCAGCAAGGTGCTGGGTCGGGTAAACCGGATTCGTGAGCGCACCGGCGCGACAGTTGCCGTGGTTCACCACATGAACGCCGGCGGCACTAAGGTGCGCGGCTCGACGGCCATCGTCGCCAATGTGCCAAATGTCATTGAGCTGCGGCAGTTGATGACCATTCCTCAGAACCGGCGCGAAGATCCCAAGCCTGTTCTCGACGGCAGCGGGCGGCCGATCCGCCGTGCTCGGTTAGCCAAGAACAAGAACGGGGTGGCGAACAAGGGCTGGTCCTTTGTTCTCGAGGAGGTCAGCCTTGATGAGCGAGACGAAGACGGCGAGCCGTTCCAGACGATGGTGTGCGCCCGGCCATCCCGGCACAGCCAGAACGATGCGCCGGAAGATGTCACCCGCCTGCAGGGCGGCAACAAGCTCGTATTTGACGCGCTAACGGCAGCACAGGCCGATCATGGGCAGGACTTGCCCCAAGGGGTTGAAGCGGGCTCGGTTAGTAAGTGCGTAGCGCAGAGCGCCTTCGTGGCGCAGGTGCGCAAGCGCATATCGTTCAAGGCGCCCGAAGAGGAGCAGGAAGCCCGCCAAAAGGAACTGGCCGACTTCCTGAGCCGTACCACCATGGCGCTGATCAACGCCGGCTACATGGGCCGAGACAATGACAAGCGGATCGTGTGGTGGACAGGCAAGAGCGATCGACCAGCACCGCGGCAACAGCGGGAGCCGCCACCACCAATAGAACCGCCCGCCAGCGGCATACCGCCGGACGTTAAGCGCGAACTTCAAGACATGGATGAGGCCCCATTCTGATGCTGACCAACTTTCGACGCCCCAGGACAGAGCGCATGCGCGGCGGCAGCGCGTATGTGGAGCAGCGAACCAACTCATGGGCAGCCATGGTGGGCTTCTTGCTCGGTCGCGGGTACTCGGCGCCGGCCATCGCCGAGGCTCTTGCCGATGGAACCTCAGATGCCACTGTGCGGAAGATGGCTCAACGGTGGGGACTACCGGCGTGGGGGAGGAAAGCCGACGGGTTTATCGTGATCCCCATGAAGCTGCGGGACCGGGCAACGATCGCCTCCCGAGCGGCTCAGGAGGGCCTTGGGCAGGAGGAATACTGCCGCCAGTTCCTCGTTGCGGGTGCGCGTGAGCGCGGCACATTCCGCAGCGTCGTCAAGGAGGGCCTGGATCTATGATTGATGCGGATGTTGAGCTCTGGACCTACAAGAGCGTTAAAGAGGCCCTGGTTGATGCCTACCTAGTGTGCGAGCGCACAGCTGGCCATTGGGGCCCGAAGTCGCCCAAGGCGGCATTCCTGCCGATCTATGACGACCTGGATATCTGGGAGCAGCGCAGGGCAGGGACGAACGAGCAGGGCCGCGGCGCGCGCCCGCAGGTTACCTCAGCGCAGATAACTCGGAGCGATGCAGCGTTGTTCGGCAGCAAAGACGCACCCGCATGGCTGCAGATGCTCGGCCATAGCCCCGAGCGCATGGCGCTGGAGCTATGGGTATGGCGCGAGGTGGGGAAAACTTATGGCAAGCCCCGGAAGAGCGTCGAGGTGCTTTGCCTGCTCTTGGGTGAAGGTTGGAGCAAGGCGACCTTTGATCGGCGCGTTAGCCGAGGTGCATATTTGATTGCTGAACGGCTCAATCGGGCGGGCATAGCCGCCTGGTGATCGGCCGGAACAGACGGACTCTCCAGTTCCCCACGGACTCGCCTGACCTTCTGGACGCGTGAGGCAAAATCACCCGATAAAGGGGTCAACAACGGTAGATTGAAAAACCTGCCTCAGAGGATTGCGGCCCGGAACCCGCCGCGCCTCCACCCCTGTTGCAGATTCGGTATCTTAATCCACTCTGATCCCGTTGGGGCCGACGCTGATGTCTACAGTGTTCTGGTCCCGCTGATAGGCCTGGTAGGCAAAGAAGCCACCGACAATCAGGACAGCTGCGATCAAGGCGATCAAAAGGTTACGTGTTGTCATATCTGGGCATTCCTGATGGGCAAGTGTGAGGTCAACGAGCAAAGCTCGTTGGGCGTACGGCGTTGATCTATTCAACCATCCATTGAGGCGGGACGTAGTCGCCACTCTGACACTCACGGATCACTTCGCGAATCTCAGCAAGGCGTGTTCGGTCAAGTGTCGAGATCGACAGGAGCGCTTCATCCGAAGCGTCAGCCACTTTGCCGATGGTCGCCAACCCGCTGCCCTGCAGTAGTGATGCCGATACGACAGACATCTCCGTCGCATCCACAGGAATGTCTCGCCAATCGCCAGCAAATAGGATGTCGTCAAGCATCGGCAGAATCCTTCTGCCATGGCCTATACCATAGTCGCGGTTTCATTATCGCAGCTGAATTGATCGGAGATCACACGATCCCCGTAAGCCTTCAACCATTGGTACCAAGCACCCTGGCGCTCAGGGCAATAGTCGATCTCAATGCCATGGTGCTCGCTTTAGCGGGACGTCGTCATGGTGGCCTTTTGCGCTTCGCGGTTTGACAACAATTCAGTACTGCGCGAAGGTCAGGCACCTACCGGCATGTGCCCTTAGGAACTAGCCCGGCCATATTCCACGCCGGCGCAACTGGCAGATAAGCAAATGGCTACTACCGGCACCGTTAAGTTCTTCAATACTACCAAAGGTTTCGGCTTTATCTCGCCTGACGGCGGCGGGAAGGACTCCTTTGTACACATCTCCGCCGTTCAGCAGTCGGGACTCCAGGGCCTCTACGAAGGTGACAAGGTGAGTTACGATGTGGAATCTGGGCGGGATGGCAAAGAGTCTGCCGTCAACCTGAAGCTTCTCTCGTAGCGTACGGTCCAAGCACAGACGCTCCTCTAAAGCCCCGGCCAGTGCTGGGGCTTCGTTGTTTCTAGCTGAAGCGCATTGAGGCGATTCTCGAACTTGCAAGCTGGCATACGGACAGAGTTGTCAGCAGAAATATGCTGAGGCGAATTCACGATTGCGCGGTACGCTCACCGCCTCCATCCAAGGAAGCTTGGTAGGTGCCAGAGACTAGCGGGGTGTCCGGAAGAACATCCGGTAATACTCAGTCACCACCTCCTCTATTGCATCCAACTCGGTGTTCGGGAGTAGGTCGTTCGGGTCGGGTTCGCCCGTAGCCTCAAACATCTGGAAAATCGAAACCGTTTCCGAGTCCTGCGTAATTCCACCAGTGGAAATGTCGTAGGCGGGGAAGCGGGAGCCGAGAAGGTTAGACAAGGCACTTGCAGGCTCCCCCTTCATTATTGCTGCTCTCGACCAGGCGGGCGGCACTGCGACGCTAATCTTCGGATTCTCAGCCATTCGGTCCTCCATCACGGCCGACCTTACCACCCTCGAACCCCACTGAGGCAAGCAATCCAGCGGCGCCCTACAACTGCTGCGCGCGGGTATGGCGCCGCTGGCAGCGCGAGCGCCTGATATTCATCTCCGGCCTGAGAACTAGTTTTCGTGCATTTTGAGGGGCTGAAAGGCCGCCTTTAACGGTTCCGCTTAGCGATCCGGAAGGCTCGGCTAAGTGTGAGCAGGTCTCCATCCGCTCTTGCGGCATGGAATGTCCAGGTGCCTTCTACCTTCAACCATTCTTCCTCTGTCGCGGGTCGCCCTATAAAACGCTCAAAAGCTTCGCGGGCAGTCTGAAGTCGCAGTATGCGGGCGTGCAGAATAGCGTCCGCAATCTCGGGGTCGATAGAACCGGTCATTATTCCTCCGGAGGGCCGGCGTAGCTTCGATTCGTTACCAGAGTGACAAACGCACATGGTTAGCGAAAAGACCCAGCCGTGCGAGAAGTTGAACACACCGACGGTAGCCGCTCCTGTGCTGCTGTGGGAGAGGCTGTTCACCAACGATCTGGTAATGACCTCGATCATCCCTCCAGGGCGGCGGTCCTGGGCACCCTGCGCACCGGGTGGTCAGCCGTAGCGAGGGCAGGACAGCGGATGAGGCTTATGCGCTTGCGGGCTACAAGCCCGCAGCGGGCCTGGTCTGATTACCAGGACTTATCTACAGCTCACTTCACTCTCTTACGTCGGCGTCGCTGTCGTTCTGATTGGGGTTTGGTGGGGTCTCACCGACCTTTGGAACCGGCGTTGCATCGGCATCACTGCCCGGCTCGACGTCCTTCAGCTCGGGCAGATCACTGTGCTCTTTATCGTCGCCATCAGGCTTCGGTGAGATCACTGTAGATGTGTCCTTGTCCTTATCGGTCCTGGCCGGATCAATGGCGGCTAACGGATTGAGCAGCGTTCCTATCAGCTGGCGAAGCGACCGGTTTTCAGCCGAGTGTCGCTCCTGCACCAAGAACGCACCGAGGTCATAGGTAGTCACACGGCCGCCCGATGGTTCGTTAGCGTAGTGCATTACCGACAGCACATCGTCTTCGCAGTCCAGCAGCCAGCGGTCGCCATTCTCACTTGCGTAGAAAAGAAGTTCATGGCGCGTCTGCATGTCGTTCTCCTTGCGCGCATGGTGCGCACAGAAGGACAACGCAAGCGGTCGCAGATCGAAGCATGACTTATTTAGGAGCCGCGCGGCCAGCCAGCGAAAGGATCATCAATGGACCTCGCCGCCTGCACCGGCCAGATTGTTCCTGAGCCGTATTCGGTCGATACGCTGAGCGTCGGCCTTCAACGCCTTGCGAGCACCGGCCGCAGCCCGACGGATTATGGCAAGCCGCCGCGCGTCTTCATCAAGTGCCCACATCGGATCGATGCGGTGTTCCCGCTCATAATCTCGCTTCTGGGCTGTCATGGACACTCTCCTGAATACCGAGACGGTGCTCTTCGGTCGTTAACGAGGTCTTAAGGCGGTGATCACGTTTCTGGCGTCCGTTCCATATGGGATAGTACCACAATGACCGCGATCACCATCACCTTTCAAGGCTCTGGTCTGCCCAAGTTCGAAGACGCGGTCGCAGCCTTGGGGAGCACGAAAGCCACTCGCGCCTACCGTATGGCGCTGAACACCACGGGCAAGAAGGTCTACACCGAGGTCAAGCGCACCGTCGCCAAGCAGATGGGCGCAACCCAGGCAAGGGTCGTCAAGTACGGGCACCTGAGGCGCATGCCGGCATTGGGCAGCAACCTCCAGACCTCTATCGAATCCAGCGGCGGTTACATTCCTCTGAAGGACTTCAGCGGACGGCAGACCCGTAAAGGCGTATCAGCTAGCCCATGGGGTAAGCGGCGCTTATTCGGCAGCACGTTCATCGTTGCGAAGCTCGGCGGGCAGGTGTTCAGGAACACCGGCAAGTTCAGCGAGAAGTCAGGCCGCAACAACGCCATCGAGAGCCTATGGGGGCCTGCTGTCCCCAAGGAGCTGGTGAAAGACCAGAGTAAAGCAGCATTCGAGCGGATAGCCACGCAGACGCTACCAAGCGAGGCAGCGCGCCTGATCAAGCTGCTCACTAGCGGCGCAATGACGTGAGCGTTGCCGTATCTGATTGCCTGTACCGGCCTGCTGTTGGTTGCGTGGCAGCCCGGTTTGCAAATGGGCTGTAGCCCTGGATCTGCCGTCTACGGGTCTGCTGTGCCTCGGTTGTAGGAGTGCCGCCCAGGGCGAAGTACGCGATGAACGAACCTGCGCTAACGCCAAGAGCGATAAGGATCTGCCAGTCCATGGTTGCGTCTCCATCGGATCTAGGAGCGATCATAGTGCAGCGAAGCCTATGAGCAACGGTAAGGTCTTGTTAACTTTAACCCGTGCAATGCCACCTATGTGGCGTGAGGAGCAGACGGGCAGGCATCCCCTGCGGCCCCCCCGGGTTCAAGGATCGTACCACCAGTCTTTAGGCCATGCGGTGGCGCCGCCGCAAAATCCGTCTTGGTGCAGGTGATCAAAAGGTGTCCGCGTGGGGCAGGGCGTTTCCAAAAGTGAGTTCGCCCGGCGGGAGGGCTGTGACGAGAGCCTGGTGCGCCGTAAGGTGAAAAGCGGCCATCTGCTGGCGTTTGCCGACGGGACTATTGACCCCGCACTGGTGGGCAGCGGGTGGCGAAGGGGATCTGGCAAGCAGTCGGACAGTTCGGACAAGCTAATTGTCCGGGGTCCGACCAACAGAGCTGCGGCCAAGGTCGCGGATGATCAGCCTATCAGCATCGATGGGCGAACGTTTCATTCGAAGGCGCAGGCCGAGCGGATGAAGGAAAACTATCTAGCCAAGCTGCGCCAGATCGACTTCGACCGAGCTGCCGGCGCGGTGGTGGATATCGATGATGTCGTGAACATCGTCGTGGCGGAATACCAACTGGTGCGGAACAAGCTGCTGGCCCTGGGCGCGCGCATTGCTCCTAGGGCCGCCGTCATGAAATCGGCTGAGGAAGTGAAGGCGCTGATAGATCGTGAGGTCAATAGCGCACTCGAGGAACTAGCGTTCGATGGAGATGCAGACGGCGATCTGGACGAAGCCGACGAGGCCGTTAAGCGTCGGCTCAAGCAACCTTCTTAGTCGCGTTCGCAAGGCCAGAGCCGAGGCGCTTAAGCCGCCGCCAATCCTCACGCTGAGCCAGTGGGCGGAAGAGTACGCGTACTTGTCTCCAGAGACGAGCGCGGAGGCCGGCAAGTTTCACGCCTTTGCCTACCAGAACGGCATCATGGATGCGGTGACGGATCCGACGGTAAAGGACCTCACGGTCATGAAGTCGGCCCGGGTGGGCTATACGAAGATCCTCGACAACATGGTGGGGTTCTTCATCCACCAGGACCCTTCGCCGGTGCTTGTGGTGCAGCCTCGGGTGGAGGACGCGGAGGATTACAGCCGGACGGAAATCGCGCCCATGCTGCGCGATACGCCAGTGCTGGCGGGCATCGCAGGCGACCTGAAGGCGAAGGATAGCGAGCAGCGCATTCAGAAGCGAATGTTCCGCAACGGATCGTCGGTGTCGTTTGTCGGGGCAAACAGTCCTGGCGGCTTCCGCCGCATAACGGCGCGGATCGTGGCATTTGACGAAGTGGACGGTTATCCAGAGCAGGGCGCCGGCAACGAGGGCGACCAGATCGCGCTGGGCCGAAAACGCTCCGAGAGCTTCTGGAACCGGAAAACCATCTTGGGCTCCACTCCCACGGTCAAAGGCGTGAGCCGTATCGAGAAGTCGTGGGAAAGCAGCGACCAGCGTCGGTACCGGGTGCCGTGCCCGCACTGTGGTCACGAGCAGGTGCTGCGTTGGGAGAACCTGCGCTGGGAGAAGACAGAAGCCGGAGACCATCTGCCCGAGACTGCCCACTTCCGATGTGAGGCCAAGGGCTGCCGCATCGAAGAACACGACAAGCCGGGAATGATCGATGCAGGCAACTGGGTAGCGGAGAAGCCGTTCCATGGACATGCCGGCTTTCATATCTGGGCGGCTTACAGCCTGTTTCCGAACGCGGCCTGGCGGTATCTGGTTGAAGAATATCTACGGGTCTACAAGGACCCGTCGCAGTTAAAAACGTTCGTCAACCTTGTGCTCGGCGAACCACATAGCGAGACGGTGGAAGTCGCCGACCCCACGGCTCTGCGCAACCGGTGCGAGCCTTACAGCCACGAGACCCTGCCCAGCGAAGCCAAGCTCGTCACCTTCGGGGCCGACACGCAAGATGATCGCATCGAGGTGACGTTCGTCGCCTGGGGCCCCAACGGTGAGAGTTGGGTCGCTCGGCATGAAGTAGTGGCAGGCGACACATCGAAGCCGGAGGTCTGGAGGCAGTTCGACCAGTTGATTGTCGAGCCCTGCGAGACTGACGAAGGCAAGGTGCTGGTGCCGCAAGCGGGGTGCATCGACAGCGCCGGTCACCGTTCGGAGATGGTCTACAAGTTCTGCCGCGATAGAAAGCGTCGGCGGATATATGCAACCGTCGGACGCGGCAACACCGATCCGAAGAACCCGCGGATGATCTGGCCGAAGACGCCTAGTCGCACCAAGAACAGCGGCGACAAGCCCTATACTGTGGGCGTGGACACTGCGAAGGACGACATCTCGTCCCGGCTCGCAATCGTGCCGGATCCCAACGGACCGACAGCTCGCGCTATCCACTTCCCTATGGTGGGGCTGAGCGCTGACTATTTCGATCAGCTGACTTCAGAACATGCTGTTGTCAGCTACGTGAAAAACCGCCCACGCCGCATGTGGGTACCCAAGAGCATCGGTGCTCGTAATGAAGCTTGGGACTGCCTGGTCCTGGCCCTAGCGGCGAGATTGTCCTTGCCGAACCGTCTGGACCCCACACCAGTGAGGCCCCGACCCGAAGCCCAGGCGAGGGCAGAGCCCGCCTCTGAGGTGCTGGAAAGCTCAGGCGACGAAACCACGTCGGACCAAGCCACTGCGGTACCTGCTCGCAAAGCTCGTCAGCGCACCCGTTGGAGCGCATATCGATAGGAAACTCTGATGGTCGAGACCAAGCCGCGGGTCCGCGTGAAAGCGGGGGCCGTTGCGTTCCCCGCCGCGCCGATCCGCAAGGCAACGGCTCGATATCTCCGGGGTGATAGTTCCGGCATCTTGGCCATGCGCCGGGCTGTCACTCGCGATGCGCGCCACGACGTGTGGGAAGCGGCCGAACGGGCCTCGGCTCTGGCTATCGACTTCCTGCACAACAGCGGATGGTTGGCGGGAGCTGCCGACCAGGTCATCGCTGACACAATCGGGACAGAGCTCAAGCTCAATGCCCGGCCGAATTTCCGTGGCCTTGGCTATTCCGAAAAGCAACGCAGCGACTGGTGCACGTTGGTCGAAACGGAATGGCGCCGCTGGGCTTGGAACCGGCACGAGTGCGATCTAGCTGGCAAGATGACGGTGCCAGAGATGCTCGATGCGGTGATGCGCAGCAATCTCGCTTATGGCGAGGCCTTTGGAGTTCTCGACTTCTTCACCCGCGGGCAGCGCCGGCAATATGGCCTTGAGACCGGCACGAAGGTGTCCCTTGTCGCTCCGCACCGACTACCGCGGGTTACGCGCGAGTTCGAGGGGCTGGATCAGGGCATCTACCACGACACACGGGGCAGGGCACTGCAGTACCTGTTCCGCCGTCGTGAGACGGGCATTGAGGTGGATGCGCCGATCAGAGCTCAGGACGTCATTCACGTCATGGATCGGGGCGAGAACCCGGGCAGCCCGCGAGGCATCTCGGTGCTCGCGCCGATCCTCAAGGTCATTGCCCAGTCTGACCAACTAGCCGATGCCACCCTGGCAACGGCTTTGATGCAAACCATTTTCGCTGCCACCATCAAGAGCCCGGAGGCTAGCGACGAAGCTTTCCAGGCCATCCAGACCTTGGCGGATACGGAGGCACCGGCGGGCTGGAACGAAGCTGCAATGCCTTGGGCTGAGCATGTCGGCGGCATTGCGCAGGATCTGATCGACGTCTGGGGCATGCGGATTGGTGCCCTCAAGGAGAAGGGCATCTCGATGTCCGACCCCGCGCGCATCAACCATCTTGGCCCTGGGGAAGAATTCCAGATGCACACGGCGTCAACGCCGGGCAGTCAGTACATCCCGTTCTCGCAGAACTTGCAGCGGGAGATGGCCCGGCGGCTGGGACTGACCTTCGAGTCCTTTTCGATGGACTTCACCAACGCCACCTACTCGAGCGTACGGATGGGCATTGCGTCCATCTGGCCGATCGTTACACGGCGGCGCGAACGTGTCGCTGCGCCATTTGCTCAGGCCATCTATGAGGCATGGCTCGAGGAGGCAATTGCCGAAGGACGCATCCCGCTGCGCGGCGGACTAGCTGTCTTCACGGCCAACAAGCAGCGGATCGTGTGGGCTGAGTGGCAAGGCCCCGCACAGCCCAGTGCAGATGATTACAAGAGCGCCATGGCGGCCAAGGTCCGGTTGGAACTGGGCATCTCGTCTCTCGCAGACGAAGCTGCATTGCTGGGCCGAGACTGGGAAGAGAACGCAACCCAGATCGGCCGCGAGATCAAGCTGCTCACCGGGGAAGGCATCCCGCACCCGTTCGGTCGTTCGCAGGGAGGCGCCGGTCAAAACGGCATGGCCGCAGAAGGCAACCGTGAACCGGCACGAGGTGACGTATGAGCGTGGAAGGCGACGACCCGCTTGCGGTGGACTGGTGCGCCCGGGCGGCCAAGCTTCGCAAGGTCGAGGAGGCAATCCTCGCCGGCGAGATGGTAACCGAGGCTCGCTTCGGAGCCGACATGATGCGCTACGCCAACGCCAAGCTGTCGGATGTTCAGTCAGCGCTCAACGCTGCGATGAAGCAGTGTCAGATCAGTCGCGGTGAGAAGCCAAAGCGCACCCGCTACGCCGTCCGCGGCCGCATGACACGACCCTACTGAGGTTCAAAACATGGCTGCAATTCTTGAAGACGGAAAGCTTCGGCTTTCCGGCTATGTCGGCGACTATTTCTTTGAGGACGGGTTCACCTCGTCTGACGTCGTGCTGGCGCTGGCCCAGGTAGAAGACGACAGCGAGCTGGATGTTCACGTCAACTCCGGTGGCGGCATTGCATCTGAAGGCGCCGCGATCCACGCCCTTCTGTCGGCTCGAGCCGGCACCACCAACATCGTGGTTGAGGGCATCGCCGCTTCTGCCGCCTCCCTGATCGCGATGGCAGGCGACACCGTCACGATGTCCGCTGGCGCCGTGATGATGATTCACGATCCATCGGGAATGACCTGGGGCACATCGGACGACCACGCCAAGACCATCGAGGGGCTTGAAGCGCTGGCAACGGCCTATGCCCGCGTCTACTCGGGGAAGTCCGGCAAGACCACCGATGAGTGCCGAGCGATCATGAAAGCCGAGCGCTGGTATTCGCCCGAACAGGCGATCGCCGAAGGCTTTGCTGACGACACCACCGAGACCAAGGCCGACGCCGTGGCCGCCTTCGACTACCGCACCTATGCCCATGCTCCGAAGCGCCTTACCGCGCTTGCGAGCAAGAAGAATTGGTCACTTCCGACCAGCAAGGCGGCACCCGCCGCGTCACCAAGTCCAACACCGGAGAACACCATGTCGGACAAGAACGACGGCGGGGACAAGCCCGTCGATACGACCCAGATCACTGCCGACACCAAGGCCCGCATCAAGGCAATCATGACCTCGCCCGAAGCCAAGGGCCGCGAAGATCAGGCCGAACACCTGGCCTATGAGACGGAGATGGCCGCGGAAGCGGCGGTTGCAATTCTCGCAAAGGCTCCCAAGCCGACTGCATCGGACAAGCCGGCGCCTGCCAACGATGATGCCGCAACTCTGGAGGCTCGCCGCCTCAACGGTGAGGGCCTGAACGGCAGTGGCGGCAAGCCATCCACCATGCGCGTCGATCTCGCCGCGGACATGAAGCGCCGCAACGGCATCAAGTAAGGAGGGGCAAATGGCTCTGGAAACCTACAGCTACAAGGTCGACTCCGACGTCGTAAAGGACGAGGGCAAGAACCGGTTCTCACGCGATGATGACACGCTCGCTGCGGGGTCGGGCGTCGTTGTTTGCGGCACCGTACTCGGGCTCGTTGCTGCAACCGGCAAGTTTGCGCCACTTGCGCCGGGTGCTTCGGACGGCACGCAGAATGCCGCAGCCATTATCCTGCAGAACGCCCACGCAACGGACGAGGACGTGACCGTTGTCAACCTCAAGCGGCGGGCCCAGGTCGTGCTGCAGGCCCTGGTCTGGCCGGCCGGCATCAACGCCACCCAGCAAGCTGCAGCTCTAGCTGCTCTCGAAACCCGCGGCATTGTTGCCCGCACTGGAGTTTAACCAGCAATGCCCACTCCGCTCGACTACCTGCAGGCGCCTGAGTTCGCGCCCAACCGCCTAACGGAAAGCATCAATATCCCGCCCTATGACACCGGTCGCCCGGCTCAGATGGGGCTTTTTGCCGACACGCCTATTGCAACCACTTACGTGCGCCTCGGCCTGACCGACGACGAGATTACCATCATCCCGGCTCGGGAGCGCGGCGGTGAGAACAACCTCAATATGCGTGGCGATCGCCAGGGCCTGATGATCAGCATCCCGCATTTTCCGCTGGATGATGCGATCACGCCGTCAGATCTGCAGAACCTGCTGGTCTGGGGTGAGGACTACGTGTTCCAGACCCTTGCTGGTGTCTACAATGAAAAGCTCGGGTCGATGCGGTCCAAGCACACTGCCACCTGGAACCACCTCGACTGGGGCGCCCTGAACGGTCTGATCCTCGATGCCGAAGGCAAGCTCCTGCTTGACCTCTACGACGAGTTCGAACTGATCCAACACACGGTCAACTTCGCGCTAGATACGCCCACAACCGGGATTGCCGCGAAGAACCGGGAAGCCAAGGCGCTGCTGCGAAAGGAGCTTCGTGGTGCTGCAACTCGCGGTGCTGTGGTGCTCGCCGGCGCTGAATTCTTCGACAAGTACGTTGGCCACCAGAACGTGCTCGACAACCTGAAGGCTTATCGCGACGCCGGGACCAATCCGGGCCGCGAAGAGGTCGAGGAGAGCTTCACCTTTGCGGGCATGCGCCTCGAGCGCATCGACGAAGAATTCCAGTATCGCCAGCCCGATGGCACCTTCCTGACCAAGGAAGCTGTTGCCGACGATGAAGCGATCCTGGTGCCGCTCGGCACTCCGTACTTCAAGCGGTACAGCGCGCCGCCCGACACGATCGCCAACGCCAACCAGGCGCCGAACCCCGGCGACAAGATCTTCGTTTCAACCGACGATCTGCCGCACGGAAAAGGCCAGGAAATTCACACGGAGTCCAACGTGCTGCCGATCTGCACCAAGCCCGGCGTGATCATCAAGCTCACTGTTGGGCAGTAAGGAGGCCAGCATGTTCCGTCGTTTCAGAAAACGCTTCGAATACCTCAACGATGCCGGCCAGAAGGTCACCATTCCGCGCAACTGGGCTGGTGAGGTGAGCGACAAGGTGGCGGCCGATGCTGATGCCGCGGGTGCGACCCTCGTGGACAAGGCCAGGGTTGCGGTGCCGGATGGGCCCAAGCCCATTGAGGACATGAGCAAGGACGAGCTCGTTGCGGAGGCCGTAAAGCGCGGCGTCCAGATCAAGGCCTCGGATAATAAGGCTGAAATCCTAGCGGCGCTGAAAGCCGCCCAGCAACCGGTTACCTGATGCCCCTCGCCGCCCGCTTTCACGATGCTCGCGACCAGGTTCTTGCGGGCGTCGACAAGGCGTTTGCCGAACCCGTCCGCCTGTCGTTCCTCAAGAACGGCGTTGTTGATCCGGCGCGTGGGCCCGTCGACATCGAGGCGGTGCTTAGGGTCGGCGGTGGCAATGAAACGAACATGGCCGGTGGTTGGGCAGCCAGCTGGCGCACCCAACTGGCGGCAGGCAAAGCCGAGCTGCACATCAATGCAGCGGCTTATGCCGGGCCAGCAATCAGGACCGGCGACCGCGTGAAGGCTCTGTCTCGTAAAGCTGAGCCTTGGTTCAACGTCGAGCGCGTGGATGATCGGGGCGAAGCCCGACTAGTTTTGGAGTTATCCGAGACATGAGCCTAACCCGGATCGCGCTGCGTATCGCTGCCGTTGAGGCACTGAAGGGCCGGACGCTGGTTGGCGACAATGTGCTCGACAGCCCCAACGGCGCACTCGATATCCAAGCGGATGGGACCCTGCGGACGGATGAAGAAAAGCCGTTTATCAGCGTCTACACCGACCAGGGTAAAGCCGAGGGCGTCACCGGTCGCAGCCTGATCGAGAACGGCGTCTGTGACATCGTCTTCGAGATGGGCGTGTCGCTTGGCATGACGGAAGTCAACCAAGATACCGGCGAAGCTACGCTTGTGGGCATCCAGGTGCCGGCTTCGGACAGCACGAAAGAGTTCTTCCTGGATGTTGTGCAGCGACAGCTCACCGACGCCCTTACGGACCCCGACAACCCATGGGCCGAGATCTATCGCGGCCTGCACTATGACGTAGTGAAGATCGAATACGCGGGTGCCCGCAACGCTGATGATGGACAGCGCCTTGCTGGTCATCAGATGCGGATCTCTGTTCGGCTTGCCGATGATCCCGTGACGGGTGAGGAGCTGGACCCCCAAGCTGCCTTCGCCCAGTTCCTCGCTGCCTTGGAGGCGACGTCAGATAGCACCTATCGGAAGCAGGCCGCAACGATCCGCGCCCTGCTGGCGGGGTCCAATGAACCTTGGCAGTCGCTACAGCGCCGGCATGGCATGACGGCAGCGGAATTGCTCGCCCTTGGTCGTGGTCCTGTTGCTGGTGACGAAGAACGCGCCTCTCCGATGATGGAGGGCGCAACGATCGACTTACAGCGCCGACCACAACCTGCGGAGTAAACCTGATGTTCGCCGAGCTGGTAGGGTTGAAGGCGGATCTGGAGATGCTGAAGTCCGCCTTCGGCAATGCGCTGAAGGTTGGGTCGGTCGAAGTCGTCGACGCTCAGAAGGGATACCGCCTGCGGCTCGGTGGCACCGACGAGGAACCGTATCTCTCGCCGTTTTACCCGCATCCTGAAACCGGCAAGACCAGCATCCCCCTAAAGAAGGGCCAGATCGTTGGGGTCATGAACCCCTCCGGCGACCCCAGGCAGGGTCTGGTGTTCCGCGCGGGGTACTCTGATGGCAATCCGTCGCCGAACACCGACATGGAAGCCAACGTATTTGAAGACGCCGACATCCGCATTGAGGTCAAAGCCGGCGTCCTACACATCACCGCCGGCTCGCACGTCGTGGTCAATGCCCCCAAGGTTTCGCTCGGGGGCGAGGGCGGCCCAGCAGTCGCCCGCGTTGGCGACATGGTCAATGTCGGGTCCGGCTCTTCCGCGGGCCTCTGGCCGATTGTTGAAGGTTCATCGATCGTCTCGGCGGTCGACTAGGAGAACATTATGGACAAGAAGACTTACGACGTAGCGCCGGGCGTCGCCTGGGTGAACGGCGCTCCGACGCCGAAAGATCGCAAGGTCGAGCTGACCGCTGCTCAAGCGCAGTATGATCTGGGCCTCGGGCGGATTTCGCTCGCCGGCCCGGCCAAGGCTCCGGCGAAAGACTGATGGCTGATATCGACCGACACACAGGCGAGGTCATCGATAACTATGCCTCGGCCCTGCAGTCGGTTGAGGTGATCTTCACCACCCGCATCGGCGAGATGATACTGATGCGCCACTTCGGGGCAGGGCTTGTCGAACTTCTCGGCCGGCTGATGGTGCCGGCACTATTTGCTGCCTTTCGCACACTCCTCGCCGCCGGGATTGATATTTGGGAGCCGCGCTTTCGGGTCAGGCGCGTCGATCTCAACGGCAGCGTTGATGAAGTTCGGCTCGGCCGGGCTGGTTTCCGCATCGAGGTTGATTGGCGGCCTCGCGCTCATTTGGGCGACAACACCGTCGAGGGTGTGCGCACCTTCGGCTTGGCCTTTGCCGGTGGACGTGCCGTGACGGCCAACACTTAGAGGCTGCAATGACCACCAGCATTGATCTGTCGCGTCTGCCCCCACCGGCAGCGATCGAAGTCCTGTCGGCTGATGCCTTGCAGAATGCGTTCATCGATCGGTTTCTGCTGGCCTGGGATGAAGAGCGGTCGGCTAATCCCGCCTTGCCGGTGTTTGATGCCACCCGGATTGCCGCCAGCCCAGCCAATGTGCTCAAGCGTGTGTTTAGCTATCTGCGGCTGCTCGACCGCCAACGCGTCAACGAGGCAATCAGCGCCGTTCTCGCGCCGCTGGCCCATGGAGCCGATCTCGAAAACATCGCAGCGGGGCAGGGCATCCAGCGCCTCGTCGTGGTGCCGGCAAGTACAAGCGCTCCAGCCGTTTTGGAGAGCGACACTGCACTGCTGCGCCGCTACCTGTTGAGTTTCGGCCGACCCGCTGCTGGCACGCGCGACCGCTACCTCTTGGAAGCGTGGACCGCCTGGCCCGCTATGCTCGATGCCCGTGTAAATGGTTATGCCATCCACGGTCGCCGCGGTGACAGTGACGTCGTAATTATCGGCCCAGGTGGACGCTTGCCGACGGGCGAGGAGAGGGCGGCTGTGCGCAAGGCTGTCACCGCACCGGACGTGCAGCCGGAGGCCGTAGCAGTCAATGTCCTGGCCGCGCATCGTCTGATCTATCCCGTGAAGCTCGTGATCGAAGTGCCCAAGGGGCCGGATGCCGAACTGGTCCGAGCGGAAGCCGAAGCCCGGGTGCGCAGAGTCGCCGACGAGCGCATGGTGATTGGCGGCGAAGTGCCGGCGGACCTTCTGTCAGGCGCGGCTTACGGGCCATCGGTGATCAAGGTACGGGATCTCGCCCCAGTGGTGATTGAACCTGACCCCTACACCGTCCCAATTTTGGGTGAGGTCGACATCGCGGTTGAGGTTCGCTGATGGGTGCGGCGCTTCTCCACAGCAATGCCGGAGCGTTCGAACGCGCAGCCGCCGAGGCAATGACCGACGAACTTCCGGTGCCGATCCGGGAGATTATGGATCCTGCACGGACGCCCTCGCGCTTCCTACCGTTCTTGGCAGCGCATCGCTCGGTTGATCTCTGGTTTGAGGATTGGTCGCAAGACCGCAAGCGCGCCATCATTGCCGACTGGCCTAAGCTCGCAAGCCTTGTTGGGGCACGGGCAGCGCCGCCCCGTTTGCTCGCCTATGTCGACGCTGAGCTAGTCGATGCTCTGTCGCACCCACATCGACCTCTTACCGGCCGATATCCCATTGGACGTGTGCTGCTGGGGCATCCGGCATTTCGCGCGATCTATCTTGTGAAGACCGCAACCGCTGCGCCCAAGCATGGCTATTGCGTCGGCCGGCACCCGGTTGGACGTCGACCCGCTCGAGCGGCGGACTTCAAGCCGGTGAAGCGAGCACTGGAAGCACTCCGGCAGGCCAAGGCTCCCGAGACGGAGATCCTGGTGGACTTCGCCAATTACCGTCCGCTGACCGCGGGCGACGCCATTCCGGCCGGCAGCGCCACGCGAGCCGGCCAATACCTATCTCGAAATAGATTGGGCCGGACCTGATGAAGCGCCAGATCATCCGCGATGACGTTTACAACAGTGGGGAGGACCACTCTGCCCATGGGCTCAACACGATCGAGGCTGTGGGCAATCTAGCGGCCGACGTTGCAGGCTACCCGCACCACTACGCGGCTGTAACCGTCTCCGCACCAGCAGCGACTGTGGTTCGCATCAATCCTGGCCGGCTCTATGCCGCTGGCAAGGTGTACGACCTAGACCAGCCCGTAGACGTGGATCTGCAGCCGCGATTGACTCAAGTGTCGGGTGACACGGTCTGGGTTGCCCTGCTGTTGCGCGGCAAGGTCGACGTGATCCGGCAGCAGCGCCAGGTCCTGATCGATGCGGACACCGAAGAGACCGATGTTCAGCAGGTCGAAGTTGCCGAGCACTTCACCATGGAGGGGATCGTGCAGGCAGGTATTCCCGGCCCGACGCCGCTCAAGCCTACCGTTGCCGAGACTGAATGCATTGTTGCGTGGGTCCTGCTGTCGAACGCCAGCGTCGCCGCCATCGAGATGCACCCGGCTCATCGGGTACGTTCGCTCTATGAAGTCGAAGGCCGGCTGACCATCCTTGAGTTCCGGTTCGCTGAACTGGTCCAGACGGTAGCAACACTGCGTACCGATCTCTCGGCCGTAGCGGCTGCTCAGCGCGATGCCGTCAGGCGGGACGTTTTTGCCCAGGCTCTGCTCGATATCAGCGCCTTGCGCCGGGAGACGCGCATCCTCGAGAACGAACCTCGCGCCTACCTCTATGATCCGGGCCTCGTGAACGACAAATGGGACACCGACCACCCGATGTGGGTGGCGCGTGTGGCCGAAGGTATCCGCTTCGAGTTCGTCCAACTGCGGGACGACCGCCTGGAACTCTACGACGCGGCTAACTCCGACATCGTGGTCGTGGATGGCATGCTGCTCCCTCGCTACGAGGAAGTGGTAAAACTCTCGGTTGAGGGCGGCACGCAATCCAAGAATATGAGCCAGCTGGTCCACACCGAGGTGCGGGCCGTGCAGCGTGAGGTTTCGCGCTCCTCTACCTCTTACGGCCCGATCGTCACTGTTTGCGAAAACACCAAGGATTGGGAGCGGGTCGGGACGGCCGCAAAGGCTGGCAAGAAGCTGGCGGTGAAGGGCGAGACGTTCAAGGTTGTAGGTCTCTCAACCAACACTCGCTCAGCCAACTGGAATGCCGATCCGCGTTCGGACGGCCACAAGAACTACGACGTCCAAAAAGTTTCGACCACAAGTTGGACCGAGACTTATTGGGACTATGTGAGCGAGGAGTTTGGGCTCAACGGGTCCGTTTATGGGCAAACTTGGCTGAACAGCCAGATGCAGATCTTGACCGCTATTCGTCTTCGCTTCACCCGCGTCGGCAGCTCAGGCGATGCGCATCTTGTAGTGTGCGAATGCTCCGATGATGGCGAGCCCGAACTCGACAAGGTTATCTATCGGTCTACCGTGCTGCACGCCAACCTGGCAGCGGGAAAGGTGCGCTTCCCACTGCGGCCCAGCCTTCTGGAGCCCGGCCGGCGCTATGCCTGGTTCATGGTCACCACCGGCAATCACCAGATCGCCTATGTGGAGAACAACAAATTCGCCGAAGGTTCGATGTTCCAAATGTCGGACGGCGCCTGGGCGCAGGGCTCGATCACGGAGGATTTCGAGTTCGATCTGATGGGCGCCAAGTTCTTGAGCACCCGCACGAAGATCGAGTTCCAGCCCCTGAATCTGCCTGGCGGTATGACCTATGTTCGGCTCATCACTCCCGGGTGGGCGCCCGAGGGCACCCAAGCCCTCTGGCAGTTTAAGCTTCCAGGCGATGATCAGCCTTGGCGCAACATCACGCCAGAGAACGCGGACACGCTTTACGCGCAACCCGAGGGCATTCGGCTCAGGATGGTGATGGTCGGGACTACCGACCTTTCGCCGGCGTTGCTGCTGGGCGCCACAGCGCGCAGCGAGGTCGGCCGTACTCAAGGTCTGCTCAGGGCGCGCACCGAGCTGATCCAGTTCGGCGTCAGCACCAACCGCATCGTGGTGGACCTGATGATCGACCAGTGGGTCGATGCGCAGCACACCGCAACCGTGCGGCTGCTTATTGGCGCGACCGAATACACGGCGACGGCCGTGAGCATCTGGCAGGACCCCGACAAACCCAAGCGCCGGCGTCTCAGCGCGGTGTTCACCGGACTACCTTCCACGACCTCGGCCATTGTCCTTCTCGAGGGCACCAAGACCGGTGTTGATGAGTGGTTCGGCGAAAGCCTTTTCGTGATGGCAACGTGAGAGCAGCACCCATGTCCAAGTTTGAGGCCGATCAGGAATATATGTTCACGTTGCGTGAGAGCGTAAAGCTCGATGGCATCCGGTTCAGCCGAACCGAGACGCACTTCGCCAAGGGCTTGCTGCTCGCGGCGATGGTCGAACAGGAAGGGGAGAAGGTCATTGACACTGCCGTCCCCCGCTAACGACTTTCTCGTCAGCAATGACACGCTGCTGGACCCGCCCACGCTCACTGCGGTCTTTCAAGGGCTTTGGTTCCGCATTAAGGCGCTGCAAGAAATCGCGGCAGGCTTTGAGGACGCGGTTTCACAGAGCGCAATTGACCTTGCAACTGGCAAGCTCGATCTCGCGGTAAAGCCGGCGCTGGACACGCTCAATGCTCGGGTGGTTGAAATCACCGGGCTTATGTCCGACGCCGAGGATCGGCTTGCGGCGCTTCAAAACGGCGGTGTTGCCGCCGAAAACGTGCCGCTGGGGCCAATTGAGGGCTTCCCGGCAAACTCGAACGCAGCGCAGGCATTTGCGCTTGTTTCGAATGCCTTGAGCGGCCTCGGCGAAGTCCTTTCCGAACTTACGCCACTGGCCGAGGGGGCGCAGCAGCGTGACCAGAAAAACCAGCCCAACGGCTATGCCGGTTTGGCGGCAGATGGACTTCTTGCTCTTGCCGTTCGATCTTCAAAGGTAGTGCGGCAGGTTTTTACCACTTCCAGCAACTTCCTCAAGGAAGCTGATGATATCGGCTACCACGTGCTAGTTATCGGGGGAGGGCAGGGCGGATACAACGGCCAAACCGGCTCCACAAGTTCCGCTCGGGCTGGCGGAGCGGGCGGTGGGTGGACTGAGGCGTTTTTCCTGCCGTCCGATCTCGCGGCAAGCACCCCCGTTGTTGTTGGTGCGGGCGGCGCCCCGATGTGGGGCGAAGGCGGCAATAGCTCTTTCGGGTCGCTCCTTCTGGCGCTTGGAGGGAACACTTTCGCTAACCTTAGCGGCACATACAACACGAATAGCCTTAGCAGTATGGTTCAGGCGTCCGTGCTAGGAATGGTTCCCTTCTATGAGGGTCAGGATGGCAGAGGGGGAAGATACACGGCCAGCGGCGGTGGTTCCCCGAGCGGGGCCTCGGCTACGGGAAGATCGGGCGGCCTGCCCGGTATAGTGATAGGGGGCGGTGCACCAGGTGGTGCGCCTGGCTTCGCTGGTGCTCATGCCAACGTCCCTGGTGGTGGTGGCGGCGCTGGTGGCGCCGGCGGCGGCAACGGCGGGGACGGCATGGCTCCGGGGGGTGGCGGGGGCTGCGGGGGCAATAGTTCCGGCACCGGAGGCACCGCCGGCAACGGTGCCCGTGGCGAGGTCCGCGTCACTCGGTTCAAGAGGTAAGCCATGCGCGTTGCGATTATTGCAAACGGTAAGGTCACCAACGTTGCCGAGGCCGATCCTGAGCTCGCGGCGGGCATGGGCTGGCCGGAGATCCCGGCCAGCTTCGGCATCGACGATCTCTACAGCAAGGGGCAGTTCTCAAAGCCAAGCCCGCGGACGCTCACCCTCGCGGAGCGCAGCGAGCAGTTGATTCCGCGCCTCGGCCAGCGGTGGGACGCCGAAGAGAAAGGCGGCACGTCTGCCTTGGGCTGGACGGTGCGCACGGATGCCGAAGGCCAGGCCAAGATCACGGGCGGCATCGTGGCCTTCACCAACGACCCGACGCTCGGGTCGGTCCCTTACGAGTTGACACCGGGTGTTTGGCTGGACCTGGATGAACCTACTATGTGCGCCCTCGGCGTCGTCGTGGCGCAGCACGTCAAAGCTTGCGCCGCACGAGCCCGCGTGATCAGCGAGGCTATTCAGGCGGCGTCAACCCCCGCGGCTATGGACGCCGTCGAGGCCGAGATCGAGGTCCGCTGGCCCGAATGAGCGCATTCACCCAAGGCGGCATGATTTACCCCTTCCGCGCGGCGGATACGGGCGCCTGGGCCTGGGCGTTGGCAGAGCCGCTTGCTGTGAAGCGGGGGCTTTGCGGTGGCTTCACGATCACCGCGCCGGCCGGGTTTGTTACCGACCTCGGCGCGATCCTTCCGATCGCGCGGATCGTGGTCAACCCGGCTGACGCGCAGCTAGCGAAGGCTCCCGTCCTTCACGATCTCATCCAAGCCGAATTTTGCCCGGCGTATCAGCCGTTCGCCACAAGCCAGCTTTACTAGCGTCTACTGGCGATCGGCGCGCAAGCGCCGGGTGAACGCTGCGGCTGCGTGGGTGGAAAGGAACTATTGGTGAAAACAAAAACCCCGCCATCCGGAGAGGGCGAGGCTCATAGAAGGCGAGGGAGTTACCTCCCTCACAGTCCAAGATTTAGGCGATCGAGAAGTAGCCGTTCGCGAACGACACGTCTTCAGCGCTGACGCCGGTCAGGGTGATGGTGGTGCCATCGAAGGTGCCATCGGTTTCGCTACCATTGAAGGTTGCGTCTTCGATGTACAGCACGGTGTTCGCGCCCTGCTGCTGGATGAAGATCTCCTGGACGCCGATGGCGCCAACAGCGTCGGTGCCAATGTTCTCGTCATCAAGTTCGACAAGGCGGAAGCCCTGGCCAACATAGAGGAGATCGTCGCCAGCAGCGCCGAAGCCCGTGATCGAGCCGTTATCATCAGAAGCGAGGAAGATGTCGTTGTCAGCAGTAGCAATTTCTGCAGCGCCGCTGACGGTCACTGGCTCTTCGTAGCCGAGATCAGCAAACGCATCTTCAGCTGCAGCGATGTCAGCGTTGATTGCATCGAGACGATCAACCAGCTCCTGAGCTTCTTCGGCGTCGGCGCGGAGTTCCGCACGTTCGTCGACTTCAGCCTGAGCAGCTTCCACGTCATCACGAGCATCCACGAGATCGCCGTAAAGATCGGTCGGATCGATAGCAGCCAAGTCAGCGGTTTCGTCAGAAACCAGATCTTCAGCATCCGCCTCGGCTTCATCAGCGTCTACACGTGCCTGAATGGCAGCGAGCAGATCGGTGACGCCCGGATTGGTCTCCTCGCTTACGCCGTCAGCAAGCTCAAGGTCGCCGTCTGCGTTGACCACGATGAGGTCAGTAGGGGCACCGAGGCCTGCACCGTCAGCGTCGTAGGTTGCAGCACCAGTAGCAGCGCTAACAGCCAGCGTGCCAGTGTTCAGCACGCGGAAGCGAGCTTCTTCACCAGCCTGGTCTGCAGCAGCAAGATCAGCGGCAGCTTCGGCTTCGGCTTCAGCTTCAACAGCGGCTTCGTACTCAGCAATCGCTTCAGCAAGGCCGTCAACTTCAGCGATCTCTGCTTCAACAGCGTCCTGAGCGGCTTCAGCGTCGTCCAGGAGAGCGTTCAGAACACGGTCAGAGCCGTCAGCAGTGATATCTGCGTTGAGAGCAGCGTTAGCATCGCTCAGGTTGTCAAGAACGTCCTGTTCCGTTGTGTCGGTGGTCGGATCGTTATCCAGATCAAGCGAGGCCAGGAAGTCAACTTCAGCCTGGTTTGCACCAGCCAGCGTGTTGAGAGCGACGGTAACGTCGAAGTTTTCACCAGTGCCGATCGAAGCGATAAAGCCGTCGACCTGAGCCTGAGATGGGATGGTCGCATCGTCTTCGGTCACGACCGACAGGAAGAGACGGCCCTGGGCAGCTGCGTCCGAACCGGAGTAAGCAGCGCGTTCCTCAGCTGTGTCGAGCGAATCGGTGAACGACTGAGCGGCCGCAACCTTATTTTCGATCACTTCCTGATCAACGCCGGTAGCGCCGTCGATGATGCGGATAGCGATGTCCTGGAGCGAAGCATTGCCCGAGCGCAGCATCTCAACATAGAACAGCAGACCAGTGGGATCAGCGGCACGACCAAAGAGATCGATGAAAATCTGGTTGACCATGTCGGCATCGCCCATGCCTTCAAAGCGGGCGATGTACTCTGGCGAGCCCGACAGGGCGCCAACAGCGCTCAGGTCTTCGCCGTCGTTGGTTGCTGCAACGTAGAACTCATAACCCGCAGGATCGGCAGGACGGCCGAAGAGGGCAATGTAGACTTCCTGGATGGTAGCCATAGTTTTGTATTTCCTTTTCTGTGACCGACGTGGCCAAAGAGGTAGCGACGGTGGGATAGGCGCAACTAGGGAATTTATCTCCCCCGGTCCTCCAACCCCGTCGAGGTGCAAGCTATGTCTTTCACTGTAGAGTCGTCAAGTGTCAAAGTTACAGCATCACTGTACATCTTCGTCATTGAAAACAGTAGACTCTACCTTGGCCGGGCCATATAGTGCGGACAGTGAATTTTGTATGACGGGCCCGCTAAGTTGCGGTTGTCCGCGTAGTGTAAACTCTGCATGCAGTGCAGCGAAGTGAGAACGAGATGTATGGTAATCCTCAGAAGAGGCAGAAGGTAGAGGAAGTGGCTAAGCTACGGCAGGAAGCCGGGTTGTGGCTGAAGAGCTTGCGTGAGGCTGCTGGTTTGAGCCAGCGTGATCTCTCGCGGCACCTCGATTTGGATTACTACACCTTTATCTCACAAATTGAGTCAGGTAGAGGGCGCGTTCCACCCGATCAGTACGAGGCCATGTCGAAGGCCCTGAAGATCGAGCCGCATGACTTCGCCAAGACCATGCTTCGCTTCTACGATCCCATAACTCACGCCATGTTGTTTGGTGGGGATCCGAAGAAGTTTTCGCGCGCCACCGAGGTTAAGGACCCGCAAATTCATCAGATCGCCAAGAGGTTGGCGAAGTTGGAGGCGAGGCTCGAAGCCAAGATTGAAGCCAAGCTCGAAGAAAAGCTTGATGGCAAGCTCGAGGCCAAGCCTGAAGCTTAGCACGAACATAGAGCTCTACCTTATAAGGTGAGCTTGCAAGAAACCGCCTCCTGAATGGGCGGCCATGGAGCCCGGTGCCTTTTGGTGCCGGGCTTTTTCATGACGACATGTGCCACGCCTTCCTAGAAGGAGGCGCTCCGGCTTTGCTGCTCTATGTTTCCTTGCGCGGCTTTGGCTGCTTCGGCGGCTTGGCTTGCGGCAGTGAAATGCCGTGGGCAGCCTTGAAGTCAGCCTGGGTCTTGCGGGATACGGTGGAGCGGACTTCCGCCAGTTCCTCGGCCACCATGGGGTAGTTGTCGGGCAAGTTCCACATTGAGCGGTAGTGCTCAGGGGTGAGGCTGTGCAGTGAGCGCAGGTGGTGCTTCAGGCTTCGTAACTTTTTACCGCACACCAGGCACACGATGAAATCACGCCCGACAGACTCATCGAATTTGGCTGCCGGCTCCAGACCGGTGATGTTGCCTCCAGGCCCACCAGCTGCGGCCACGATCTCCAGTATCTTCGCAAAGACGGCGGAGACGTCCTCCAAAGGGGTCTTGTTGCCTGCCAGGTAGCCGCTCGCAACCGTGGCTGCGGCTTGGAAGACTTGAGCTTTAGTAAGCGTATCGGTCATGCCAGCTAATCTAAGAATGTTCGGGTGGGAGATCACGGTTTAACTAAGTTGACGGTAAGTGACAGTTAAGTATTGATTAATGCGTAGTGGTCGTGCCCTAATGCAGCCATCGGGAGGAGAGGACTGCAGTTGTGCGGCCCATGTACCCGACTCACTTACGGACGGGATAAATGGCAACAATTCAGGGTATCTATGTAGCGCTTTTCGGGCGCCCTGCAGACCCAGAGGGTCTTCAGTTTTGGTCGGGTCTGACCGACAACGGCAGTGACCTTACTGAACTGGTCGGGCGTTTGACTGCGGAGCCCGAGGCTCTGGCGCGGTTCGATAATCTTGACAGCGAAGCTGTTGTGCGGCTGATCTACCAATCCATCTTTGGTCGTGCACCTGATGCAGCAGGCCTTGCATTCTACATCGCACAGCTTGAATCGGGCGCTCAGTCGCTTGAGACTATTGCCATCAACATTCTCGATGGCGCTCGGGGTACTGACCTGGCGGTTGCCGAAAACAAGATCGAAACGGCCGACCTGTTCACGGCCAGCCTCGACACACCAGAAGAAATCGACGCCTACGTTGGTGACAACGCAGCGGACATCGCCCGCGAATTGCTTCAGGGCGTGACCGCTGATCCTGCCACCATCCCGACCCAGGCCGAGGTCGATGAAAAGGTAAAGCAGGTGGAAAGCGGCGAGCTAACGCCACCGGCAGATCCCGACACGCCCCCAACTGGCCCAAGCGATCCAGAGCCAGAGCCAGAGCCGCAGCCAGTAACCGAGAGCGTTATCACGCTTACCGGTGACGACGAGGCCGATGCGCAGGAATTTGGCCCTGGGGATCGTGGCGCCCCCACGTCCATTACGTCTGGCGATGGCTCCATCGTTCTCACGACGAACGCTGCTGGTGTTGTCGTGACTGGTCCTGAAGATCCTGACCGTGCCGTGCCGTACAACAGCTATCAGGGCTACAGCCTTGATTTTGACGGGGCACTCCCGGTTGATGCGGACTCGTCCGTTTCGGTGTCTTTGGAGTTTCACGTTGACAGCGAGTGGGAAGACGACGGGCAGGAGCAAGCTACCAGCTTCTGGCCTTTCGTCGCCGGGTCTCAGGAAGGTGCTGACATTGTCTACTATCCGATCCTGGAGTATGTAGACGCCGATGCTGCCGAAGTCATGACTGCGGAGTTCGAAGGTTCTGACCCTGCAACGGGCGCAGGGTTCCGGCTCTACAATTCGGACACGAAAACTTGGGACTTCAAAGCGTTTGAGGCTGATGGTTGGGTAGACATTCGTCTGGACCTCGGGGATGACGCGCAGACGTGGACGATCACATCAGGAAATGAGACGATCGTGTTCAATATCGATCAACCTTACACGACCGATGGGCTTCAGAGCCTGTCGTGGTTTGCATCGAACTTCGGCGACGTTGACGAAAGCTACGAAGTACGCAACCTCGTAGTTTCGACAACGACGTACCCGGACGCCGTCATCTAACCCACCCGGCGCCTAGCGCCCCCTAATCCGCTCCCTGAATGGCGGCCAGAAAGCCCGGTGTTCGCACCGGGCTTTTTCATGTTCAGGTTCCCGTCCCGCCCCAGTGGCGGACATCTGCCTGCCCTGATCGGCGGGGCTTTCTTTATTCCCACCACCCTTAAAGGATACCGCCATGAGCACACCCGTGTTCGGGATGACTTTCGCTCGCCCCGATGACGAACCCGTCCCGATCCTCGGCGCGGATTTCTCCAAAGCCCTTCTGATCGAAACCTCTGCAGACGCCGACGCGATCGTATTCCCCTTGGGGCAGCCAGTTCGCTTCTCGAGTACCGACGCGACGTTCACGTCCAAGCTGGGGACGGGCGCTCTGGCGGATGCGGTCAAGGGCATCAACGCCCAGCTGGGCCCGTTCAACATCGGTGCCGATGTCACCGTTGTCCGCGTGGCGGAAGGCGGATCGGTGGCAGCCACCGCCGCGAACATCGTGGCCGTCTTGGCTGATGTCGCCAGCATTGCCTCCGTAGTGAACGCGACACCTCGCCTGGTGTGGGCCGGTCGCACTGCCTGGCGGCCCGATGCGGACGCCGTCAATCCGGTGATTGCCGCACTTCCTGCTGCTCTCAACAGCCTCCTCGCCATTGCTGTGGTGGATGTGGATGACACCTCCGCGGCGAACGCCATTGATGCGCGCGAGACCATGAGTTCCGAACGGATCATTCCGGTGGGTGTGGCCGCTCGTGTCTATGAGGGCGAGACGATCGTCACCCGCCCTATGGGGCCGCGCATTCTTGGCCTCTTCATGCGCGCGGACAATGAAACCGGCGGTGATCCATTCGACCCGATTGCCAATCGCGCCGTCTACGGCTTGGCCGGCCTCTCCAGGAAGATCCCGTTCTCGCTGCTGGATGGCTCCACCGAAGGACAGCAGATGCTGGAGAGCGAGGTGTCGATTGTCGTTGCCGGCGAGAGTGGCGTTGATGGATCGATCGCCGATGGCGGGTTCTCATTCATCGGCACGGACAACACAACGACGGGTGAGTTGTGGAAGCAGATCCACCAGGTACGTGGAGCCGACTACATCACCGTTGAGCTGATGCAGATCACCCGCCAGTATCTGGGCAAGAAGGTCAGTGCCGATCTGGCCGAAGCTTGGATCCAGTCGATCAAATTCAAACTGCGCGACCACAAGGCCAACAACGACATTCTTGGCTATGACGTGCAGTTCCGGGCCGACAAGAACAGCCCCGAAATCATCCGCCTCGGTCATCTCACGGTGAATCTCGGCATCGAGCCGGCGCCAGCCTTCAAGGTTGCAAACCATGAAGTGCGCCGCTACCGCCCCGCGGTCGAAGGGCTGGTCGCGGACATCATCGCCCGTCTCAACGCTGTCGCGTAAGGAACCGCACCAATGGCACAATCTGCTCTCTACCTTCTCACGGCCGTTGATGTGCGTCGGCTGTCGCAGACCGACAGTTCGCGTGCAATCACGATCGCCACGCTGACCATGCCGTCGCTCACCCTTTCCACGGCCGAGCACAATCCGGGCGGCGGGGTCGGTGCCATCAACTTCTCCATGCCCCGCATTGAGGCTCCTGAACCAGCCTTCAGCGCCAAGGGCATCGACACCGACATCTTTACGGGCTTCGGCGAAGTGGACCGGTGGGTATTCGCCGGTGCCTACAAGAAGCGCGGCCCCGGCGGCGGTCGCGACGTTCCCGCTCGCGCTATCATCGAAGGTGCGATCACGACCTGGGAGCCTGATGAAAGTGATCCGGCTGAGTTCGCTGGGTCGACCCACACCTTCAACGAGATCACCCACTACGAGCTCGTCATGGATGGAACCGAGCTGTTCTACTGGGACGCCTGGGAGCGGATCATCCGGTTTGGCGGCAAGGACTTGTTTGCCGGCACGCGCACGGCGCTGGGGGCATAGGCCATGGCTGAAATCAAGAAAACGTCCGTCACCGTCGATCTGGACTATCCCCTCGAGCATGAGGGGCGAGAGGTCAAAACCCTCTCATTCCGCCGCATGAAGGCCAAGGATGCTCTGGTCGCGGAAGGAGAGAACAACCAAGCCAAGGCGGGATATCTGCTTTTCGCGGCACTGGCTGGTGTCGACGTCGAGCTGATCATGGAGCTCGACATCGAAGATCTGGAGAAGATCGGGGAGGCGATCACACCCCTGATGGGAAAGTCCGCAGCGGTCGCACTGGAAGAGCGGAAGAGGGCAGCAGGTCCATCCAGTGGCGCGACCTGATCTTCGCTATGGCGGAGCGGAGTAACACATCCATCGACGCCGTCGAGGAGTGGGATGTCGACAAGCTGGTGGACTACTCCAGGACGGCTGCAAAGGCGCTCAAGCGGTCACGACCAAAGCAGCAGCCCTAAGCCTACGCCCCCGTTTAGGAGCCAGTATGGCCACTCTACAGTCTAGCCTGATCTTGTCGCTTATAGATCGGGTGACAGCACCGGCGCGTGGCATTTCGGCTGCGATGAATGGTCTGCAAGGGCAGATCGCCGCAAACAATCAGCGAATGGCTGCGATGCAGGGGCAGCTCTTCGGGGCGGCCGCCGCTGGCTATGCTCTGTACAGAGGGCTGTCTGCTCCGATCACGGCTGCTGCCGACTTCGAAGCATCCATGAACCGGGTCGAGGCCGCCCTCAGCCCCACCAACGCTGAGTTCGCAGCGTTAGGGCAGCTGGCCAAGGACATGGGTCGGACTACCCAGTACTCGGTCAATGAGTCCGCGCTTGCAATCGAGATGTTGGCGAAGAACGGCCTCGATGCTGCGTCAATCCTCGGTGGCGCGCTCAAGGTTTCCATGGATGTGGCTGCATCGAGCGGCACGGACCTATCCACTGCGGCCGATATCACCACTGACATCATGGCGAACTTCAAGCTCCGCGCCGACCAGATGTCGGAAGCCGCCAATGGCATCGCGGGCGTCTTGATCCAGAGCAAGTTCGGTATTGATGACTATCGGCTCGCCCTGGCTCAGGCTGGCGGTGTCGCTGGTGGGTTTGGCGTCACACTCGATGACTTCAACACCAGCATCGCAGCAACGTCCTCGTACTTTGCCAGCGGTTCGGATGCAGGAACCAGCTTCAAGACATTCCTGCAGCGCCTTGTTCCAGCTTCCAAGCCCGCGGCGAGAGCCATGCGGAAAATGGGTCTCGAGTTTTTCGACGCCAACGGCAACATGAAGTCGATGGCTGAGATCTCGCAGGAGCTCAAGGACGGGCTGGAAGGCCTCAGTGACCAGGCTAAGAACGAGTATCTGCAAGACATCTTTGGGACGGACGCCATTCGCACCGCTATTGCCCTAGCAGAGGTGGGTTCCAAGGAGTTTGAAGACCTTCAAGCCATCATCAAGAACACCAGTGCCCAGGAACAAGCCGCGGCCCGCATGAAGGGGTTCTGGGGTACAGTGGAGCGCCTGAAATCCTCATTGGATTTGCTGGCCACCGTAGTGGGCGAGGCCTTGCTGCCGGCCATGACCCGGATCGCTGACGCTCTTATCCCCATCGTAGATCGAGTGATCGCGTTCGCTGAGGCAAACCCCATCCTCACTGCTGCCCTGGTTGGCACCACAGCCGCACTGGTCGGATTGCGGGTAGCGGCCATCGCAGCTCAGTTCGCTCTGCTTTGGATGAAAGGTGGGGTCTTGAGCCTTGGGCTTGTGGCTGTAAAGGCGGGGGCAGGTGTGTTGGCACTGCTGAACCCGCTCAACCTGGTCAAGAACGCTCTGCTTGCGCTGCGCTTCGCGGTGATCAGCACCGGAATTGGTGCGCTCCTGGTCGGAGTAGCGATGGCTGGCACCTGGATCTACAACAACTGGTTTGGCCTGGCGGAAATGTTCACGGCATTCGGCGCCGCCTTCATGGCTGCGGTCGGGCCACTCGCCCCAGTGTTGCAGCCCATCATTGACGCGGTTGGAACACTCAGCGCCCAGTTCGCCGGGCTAACGGGTGAGATGAACGGTGCAGCCTGGACGCAATGGGGCGCTCAAGCCGGGTTAGCTGTTGGCGCATTCGTGGCCACTGCCATTGCCAACTTCAATCGGCTTGTATTGGCGGCTCAATCGGTCCCTGCGCGTCTTGGGCAACTCGGGAGCCAGATATCGGCCGTCTTCTCCAGCATCAATCTCTCAGCGATCGGTGCTCAAATCATCCAGTCCCTTTGGGATGGGATCGCCGCGAAGTGGGAAGAGTTCATGGCTTGGCTGAGAGGTCTGCCGGGACAGATCGGCGCTGTCTTTTCGGGCGTGCCCGGCATGGTCGGCGGGCTGTTTGGCGGAGGGCAGGGCAACACAGCGCTGAGTGGTCCCGCAACGCCGCCAGCGGGCGCTACTGGGCAGCCGGGAACTTACGGCGGTGGGTTCGCTGCTGGTGGTCCAATCGTCGGTGGCACAACCTACCTCGTCGGTGAGGAAGGGCCGGAGCTGATTACTCCGAACCGCTCCGGGTTTGTGCACACTGCACCGCAAACGCAAGCCATGTTGGGTGGTGGTCGCGGCGCCACCATCAGCTTCGGCAACATCATCATCCAAGGCGGGGCGAACGCCAGTGCCCAGGACATCGCCCAAGAGTTCGGCCGGCAGATCCGGGAGGCCTTCAGCGGCATCCAAACCGACACGGAATGGGGAGTGGCGTAGTGCTCTATTCCATTGGTTCACTCACGCTCGACACCCGGCCGTTCAGCGTTGATGACGTCGCTCGCTCGGCGGCGGCTGACTTCGCCACCAAGCCGTTGATGGGCTCTCTGCCGGGCCGCGAGTTCATGGGGGAGGGGGATGACAAGATCACCCTCTCCGGCCAACTGCTGCCGTTCAAAACCGGTGGGTTGACGGAGCTCGAGGTAGCGCATGGCTTCCGTCGATCTGGGCAGAGGCTTCCGGTGATGCGTGGCGATGGCAAAATGTTCGGGTGGTTCGCCATCGAGAGCATTCAGGAGAACCACAGCGACCTGATGCGCGACGGCGTTGGCTTCGTCGTTAAGCACACGATCAGCCTGGTGAAGGTCGGACCGGAAGGGGCCTCGCCGAATATCATCGGATCGATCCTGTCCTTGTTCGGCGCGATGGGGCGCTGAGATGCAGAGCTTCACCATTACTCGCCCGAACATGACCGTCGATCTGCTGTTGTTCCAGGCCTATGGGCCCGCAGGACAAGCTCTGCTGGAGAGTGCGCTGGTGCTCAATCCGGGCCTTGCGGACTTGGGCCCAATGATCCCGCTCGGCACTACGGTTACAATTCCGGACAGGCCGGCGAGCGATCCGTTCCGCGCTCGCCCCGTCGTTTCACTATTTGGATGACCTATGGCTTGGACAGTCTCGTGGAAGGTGTTTGTCGATGGTCAGGATATGACCGACGGCATGCGCCCGTTTCTCACTGGCATCACCGTGTCCGACAAGGACGGCACCGCCAGCGATACATGCTCATTGGATTTTGACGATAGCGGCGGCCAGCTGAAGCTCCCTAAAGACGGCGCCAAGGTGCAGGTCTATCTGCAGGGTGCCGTGGTTTTCTCAGGCACTGTGGATTCCGTGCGGTCATCTGGATCCCGGGGTAGTGGACGCATCTTGAAGGTCACGGCCAAGGGCTTTGATGCAAAGGGCAAGGTCAAGGAGCCCCAGTCGCACCATATGGACGACGCAACTCTGCAGCAGTTCCTGGACAAAGCGGCTGGTAGGGCGGGGCTCTCCATGGTCATTGACCCGGCCTTTGCCGAGATAACGCGCGACTACTGGTCAGCTGATGCGTCGAGCTTCCTGCACATGGGCCAGAAGCTGGCGCGCGAACTGGGCGCTACGTTCAAGATCCGCGGCGACAAAGCGGTGCTGGCCAAGCGCGGCAGCGGTGAAAGCGCAGGTGGCGGCACAATGCCGATCGTTGTCGGGCGGGTGCCCGGCAACGTCATCAGCTGGGACATCGCTCCGCTGACCACTCGGCGCACGTTCAAGTCGGGGTTAAGTCGGTATTTCGACCGCCCATCCGCTTCATTCAAAGCCGTGAGCGCCGATACTGAGATCGATGGCGCCGACGCGATCAATGAAGTCCGCTCGCTCGCAGCAGACGAGGCCCAGGCTCAAGGCATTGCCGAAGGTCGCAAGAGCGACAGCAAGCGCGAAGGTGGGGAGGGGACAGTAGAACTGGACCTCGAGGTCACCGCCCAAGCCGAAGGGACCTTCATGCTCTCAGGTGCTCGGCCCGGCGTTGACGGGTCCTACCGAATTGCAGGCGTGACACATAAAGCGGATCGCGGCGGTGGGTCCACGACCTCTCTCGAGCTCAAGCAACCAGAGAGCGGTGCAGGTAAGGACGATCGAGAGCCTGCGACTGCCAGCCTCTCGCTGTAAGTGGGCGATACGAACTCCGATCAAGGATGGTCACGCTACGCCTCACTAAAAGAGGGAAGGTGTGGGGTCACCGGTGCCGAGTAGCTCAACATAGCTTTCCGCCAAGGCAGCGAGTTCCTCACGTCCGACTTCATTAGGATCAGCAGCCCTCAGGTACTCACGGCCAATATCTGCAGCGTTGTCGCCTTGATAGAGAAGGATCTCCAGCGGCGTGTCCAAAGCTCTGGTGAAACGGACTGAGGCGTCGTACTTGAAAAACATTGTATCGCGGTCTGGCCCAGCGGATTGGGCGCCGGAAAAGATCTCCAGTGCCAGATCAGCCATGTCTACGCCGGCTTCATATCGCCCGGTATAGAATGCGAGCCCCTCGGGATCCGCTGGGCGGTTGAACAGGTTCATATACATCTGGTTGATGTAATCGGCAGGGCCGAGATGCTCGCCGAAGAACTGCTGGTATTCGTCCGATGACGTTATGTTTTGGACGGCCTCCGGGTTAATCCAGGTGTAATCATCGGGACCTCGGAGCCATTCCGCTCCGGCGGGATCCACGGGACGGCCGAAGAGGGCGATGTAAAGAACGTCAGGTCCGAACATCCATGAGGTCATTAGCTCAGCGCTCCTAAGTTCTGGTGCTGTGCAAGCTATTTGTGTCCCGCCGTCGAGTCTACGATTATTCCCCGTACAGCCGGAGCTCCTCAGTCATGGGGGCTATCATCTTCGGCAGCAGGGCATCCCCCCGACTCATCACTAGATCAGACTTCCAAGTGAAACGAGGGAGAAGCCCGCATCCGCAGTGGCGAGCCTCGTTGATGCTTTTGTCTAACTGCCGGAGACCCCAGCGAGAGCGGGCGTCACAGTAGAGTTTTCCACACTGCCTGATATTGCGGGCCGCCAAGGGTTGCCATGTGAGTAACTAAGTACTTTCATTGAGGCGCGGTTGATATGCGCGCCAGTTCATGGCGCTCATTCATGGTGCGAGGAGGTACATTTTGATTAGTATTCAATCTATCTATATTGCTTTGTTTGGTCGTCCAGCGGACCCGGGTGGGTTGGAGTATTGGACGCAGCAGACGAACGGTGGAACTGATCTTTCTTCTTTGATTGGACGACTTACTGACTCGCCGGAGTATAAGGCTCGGATTGAGAATCTGTCGCCGGAGGAAGTAATCAGCTCCATCTATCAATCGCTATTCGGCCGGCAGCCGGATGCGGAGGGCTTGGAGTTCTACCGTTCTCTGCTCGAGGATGGCGGGAGCGGGATCGAGACCATCGCTATCGACATCTTGGCTGGCTCGCAGGGGTCAGACGCGGTCGTAGTTGAGAACAGGGTCGAAGTTGCCAATATCTTCACGGCTAGCCTCGATACGCCCGAAGAAATCGCCGCGTATGTCGGTGATGCCGCGGCGGACATCGCGCGTGAATTGATCCAGGGCGTCACCGCCGATCCGGCGACCATTCCGACCCAGGAAGAAATCGAAGACACCGTCGAGCACGTGGAGACGGGTGTAGACCCTGCGCCGCCTACACCGCCGACACCACCAACGCCGCCGACCCAGCCCGGGGATGACCCGGATCCTGAGTATGTTGTAAGCCCGCAGCGCATCGGCACTGTAGCTGCGGAAGGCGATGATACCATGTATGCCGGCAGCAGCCCTGCCACCGATTTCGCTATTGTAGATATCGACGTTGACATGAACGGCCAGGCAGACATCATTCTTGGGCTCGGCGGTCAGCAACGCAACGGCCCGGCCATCTTCACCCCTGAGGTAAACGGCAAAATGGTCGTGGATGGTGGCATCACGCCAGCGCTGAAGTGGTCGGTTGAAAGCTCCGATGGCAAGACGCTTGCCCAGATCCTGGAGGACTTCGACGTCAAGCTGCTGGTGGATACTGACGGAGACCCCGCAACGCCCGGCGTGACAACCTTCACCGCTGTGCTGGACGCGATTACTGGAACAATCGATTGGGCATTCTCCGATATTAACGGCCCGCGGACCATCTCCGATGATGCTGGCAACGCGAGCGTGTCTCAGAACGTCGAAGTGTTGTCATGGATGTTGCCAGACACTGACGGCAAGTTGTTCGGTGACGCGGCCCCCGTTGGCGACGGCGACTACACCGTGAAACTTGCGCTCTACGAGAAAGGCGATACCGCCATTATCGGCTCAAGCACCGTCGTGTTCGACGTCGACGCCGTATAACCACCAGGGCGCAAGCCCCCACTAACACCGCCTCCTGAATGGCGGCTAGAAAGCCCGGTGTTCGCATCGGGCTTTTTCATGTCCAGTTCCTGGGCCGTAGTTATCGGAGCTGGTTTCGGGTTGGTGGCGCTTTCGAGGGCGTTGTTCCGGCTCTGAGCTCAGCCGGTTATGGCGAATTGCTGGCCAGAAATAAAACCTCGAAGAACGGCAGGTAAAAGCGCCTGCCATTTCCCCCGATTCAACGGCAGGCGCCCTGCCTCTAATGGAGGTTGGGCCACGAGGCGTAACCAGCATAGCGCCATCCACCCGCAAGGCGAAGGCTTGGCAGAGAAAGAGGCCTAGCGAGGGAGGTCGCCAAGGCTAGAGGAGGAAGGTGCAGGGGACAATCTGCGACAAGACAACCGTTGGCAAACCAGAGTTCCGCTGATTAACGCAGACAACTGCAGGGGCAGACAAAAGCGCCCGCCCTATGGTGAGGGCGGGCGCAAGGTTTGTACCAGGTTCGCGCGTAATCAGTACATGCCACGCACCTGAACCTTGCCACACATTAGTGAACGCGACCTTACATAAGCGATTGGGTGCGGCGCTTGCCATTTCCCCTCGGCAACGGCAAGCGCCCGCCCCAAGGAGTGCGGTCCCGAGGCCACACCAGTATAGCCTATCCCAACCCGCTTCGGCGGGCTTTTCTTTGCCCCCAACATCACAGGTGAACCATGACGCGTAAAGTCAACGCGGCAACTCTCGCGCACATCAAAGCGTCAGAGGGGCTGCGCCTCAATGCCTACCCCGACCCGGGCTCGCGCAATGGCGATCCATGGACCATTGGCTACGGCTCGACGGCCGGCGTTCGCAAGGGCGACACGATCACTGAAGCGGAATCCGAACGGCGTCTGGTGATTGATCTCACCCACGCCGAGAACGCGGTAGCCCGGCTGGTCAAGGTGCCGCTGAATGATAACCAATTCGGCGCTCTGGCGAGCTTTGTCTTCAACATCGGGTCAGAGGCCTTCAAGAACTCGACGCTGCTGCGCAAGCTCAATGCCGGCGACTATGCCGCTGTGCCATCCGAGCTTGCCCGGTGGAACAAGAACGACGGCGCTGTGATGGCGGGGCTTACCAAGCGCCGTGCTGCCGAGGCGGCACTCTGGCGCGCGCCAGTGTCCACCGTGCCCAACGACGACATTCCCCACCATCCCGTCCCGCCTAATGTGCCGGTCATTGACCTTCCCGACCCACCGGAGGGCGGCAAGTTTCCAGCCTGGCTGTGGGTCATCGCCGTTCTGGCCCTTCTGGCCATCGTCGGCCTTTTCGCTCGGTTCTAAGCGCAAGGAGCGCATCATCATGATCGGCAACAACATCGTTCTGGGCTGGCTCTGGCGCCGGGCTCAGGAACTGGGCGGCCTCGGTGGCACCCTGGCGTTCCTCTACCTGTCGCTTCCGCCCGAGGGGAAGGAGGCCATCAATCAGATCTTCGCCGGTGGCTGGCAGAACGTGTCGCTCGGGGCGGTGGCAACCATTGCCCTCTATCTCTGGAGCCAGTGGAAGTCTTGGCACTCCACTGTCCGCCCGCAGGTGGTCACCGCCGACGCGCAGCAGATCATGCTGCCCAAGGAGAGCGTGGCTGCAGCCAAGGTAGAGGCTATTGCCAAGGCTGCTCCGGTGCCGCGCTCGCGCACCATCATCGACATGGTCCGCGGTAGGTAGCCATGCTCACCCTACGAAGGGCTTCGATCAGTGACCAAAGAACCAATGTCCGATGCCGAGCGCCGCGTAATGCAGCATCTGGCCGACGCCCTTCGTGAGGAGAAACCCGATGATGTCGTTGTGTTCACCCGCGACGAAGCCGAGGTGCTTAAGGAATGGGCGAAATTCATGATGGCCTGGAAGACCCTGGGAAGGTGGGGAGCCAGCGCCAAGCAGGTTATCCTCTTCTTTGGTGGGGCGTTGGCTTTCTACCTGACGTTTCGAGCGGGCATCGAAGAGTGGGTGAGGGGCCTGATCGGAAAATGAGGCGCACCATCATTTCCGCCGTCTGCGGTGTTGCTCTTGCCGGCGCTGTTATCTTCACGGCCGACTTTATTCGCGACCTCCAAGCTGCAAGCCGTTTCGCCTCCATTCAGCAGCAAGCCCCCAGCGAATGGCTGATGATTGAGGGCTTCGCCGCACGCGAGGCTGTCTATCCCGCTGAGCCGCGCATCCACTTCGTCGGCACGCCAACACATGACATGCTGGTGCGCGTGGCCGTTTCCTCACGCAACGCCGACAATGGCAATGTGCTGTGCAGTGGAGGCGGGGCGACGGTGCTCTATCCCGCTGGCATTCCGGTGAGCGTGAGTACCGAGGTTTCAACGCTGGCGGGGCTCGATGATTGCGACTGGCCGATCGGCAGATACCGCCTGCGGCTGACCTTCACCATGACCGAGCAAACCAGCCAGATCACCAAGACGCTTCTGCTCGAGACAGAGGATGTGGAGGTTATCAGCGCGGCGTCTGCGCAGTGATGTACTGCCCGACATGCGCCGAGCCCTGCCAATGGTAGCCTAGCAAGATCCGCGGACGGCTCGTGGTATTTTGGAAATGCTTACCCTGCGACGGGGCAGGGCCATGGCATCGGTGGGATGTGGTGGTTCAATGGGGACGGGGTGTAAGGACGACCCCAGCCCTTCCCAGAGCTGGGGCCCTCGCCAAAGGAGTCCTTGGAACGTGCAGGCTCTAATCTGCACGGCGTCAACGGCGCCGGGCGTTCGGAGTTCCGCAACAAAGCACGTCAGGGACATGCACATGAGGCAAGCAACGATTCACAGAGCCGTGAGTTTGAATTGCTCCTGGCCAACGAGGTCCAGCTAACCTTGGAGCTAAACATGATCAAAACTCGCCCCCTCGCAGTTGTTCTTACCGTCGCTTTGCTTTCCGCCAGCACCGTAGCTGCCTTCGCTCAGGCCACGCCATCGCCTACCGCGCCTGCTGTGGTGGAAGTCGACGAAAATGATGACGATGGCTTTGACATGGGCTGGCTGGGCCTGCTTGGACTTGCTGGTCTTCTCGGCCTACGCGGGCGTCGTCATGACACTACGAACACGCGTACGACCACAAGCAACTAGCCTCTCAGCACCATTCCGGACTCGCCGCGTAGCTGAAGCAAGCTGCGCGGCTTTTGCTTTCCTACAGTCGCCACCACGCGCAGCAGCCCCTGAGTGGCGGTGCTTCAAAGCGCGCTCCGGATAAAGGTTGATGGGCTTTGGCGCGGGAGCCAAATGGACGGCCTGCGGGTGTCCTTGGCGGTCACGCTTGGAACGGAGAAGTACGCTTATTTAAGCCCTCTTTTCCCCGGCCAGCCGACCCAATCCATGCGTCTTGGCCAGTTCAGATCTTCTCTGGCTGTAAGCTGGAGACACCATTGGGTAGTCGTTGGGCAACTTCCACTTGGCTCGGTATTGATCCGGCGTCAGGTCGTGATCACTGTTGATGTGGCGTTTCAGGGATTTGAACTTATTCCCACAATCCAGGCACGTAATTGCGTCCGCCGTGTAGGACTTCTTGATGGGGACGGCCGGTGTCTGGACCTCAGGCGGAGCCTCGTCGGCCACACCTTTTGCCAGTACAATCAGGCTTTGGTGCACTTGCTGGATTAGCGAAGGCAGATGCGTCATACCAAGGGAATTATGCGCTACATACGCTGCAACAATCTCGCTCGTCAGACCGACTAGGCTCGGTCCATTATTCTGATCAGACACTAAATTCTCCCGGTGATTTGGCGGCGTAATGAAGCCATCACCACCAGCTGCGCAAGCTAAATATGCTGCGGCTTTTATGTCGTACGCCACATGTTGAGGCCTGCACGCCCCTGCCTTCCACGCCACCGATTGGGGACAGCCAAGGGCTTGGTCCGCACTCTCGGCGCCGACGAGGCTTCAGCCAAACTTCTCAGTCTCGATCACCGCGAGAAGGGCGTGATACCGCTTGATTTGCTCTCTCCAGTTCCCTTGCATGGCTTCACGAAGAGTACGGGCAGCAAACTCCGCATCAGGGAAGGAATTACTGCCTTCGAGAACGCTCATCGCCTCGAGGAAGCTTGAGAACATAGTGGTGCGCTGAGTGAGTGTGGCGTCGGGCTGAAATACAGATTTCAGGGACTCGAAGTACGACATCACGTTGGCTGGTAGCCCTGACTTACTCGCTACCGCGATCTGCGCATCAATTTCATCCGCGCCGACCGAAAATTGCGTCCTCGCAAACGTCATGTCGGCAACAAGTAACGAAACGTCCACTCCCTGGATCGCATCGCGCTCAGCCTTTGCTAGCGCCGAAACATAACCTTGAACTATGGGCTCCAGGGTGTCCTGAATGCGATCCAACGCGTGCTTAGCCCGCTCCCCGGTCTGGGGCGAAAGGCCGGTTGCTGATCTGAAGATCGACAAGAGGTCTTCGATGCACCCCACGATGATCACGATACCAGTGTCGTCCATCGTGATTGCCTCCTGAAGCTGCCGCTAGCTGGTCGGGCTCCTGCCGGTCAGTTCTTGATAAAGCCGGATGGTGTGGTCGTCGGGTCCAACTCCCAATTCCTCGTGCAGCTGCTTGCTGCAAGCGTTGAAGAGCTGCTTAACGAGCGAGAACTGCCCCTTCGCAGCCGCGTCGGACATCAGAGCCCGGTGGGCGCCTTCATGACAGGGATCCAGCTGCAGCAAACGGGACGCACAAAGATAGCGTTCCTGCGGGGTCAGTTCGGTCCCGAACTCCAGGGCCTGTGACATCGCGCTGTTAAATTGACGGAGCAAGGCGGTGCGCTGGAATGCAAGCCAGTCCTCGAACCCATTTCCCGCCGAGCCAGACGAACCCAGCAGGTCACCCCTGTAGATTTCGCACATCCGCACGCAGGCCTTTGGGCTGGGGCTTGCGGCGAGACCTATGAACTCAGCCAGATCGATATAGATGTCCTGGTCGGGGTTGAGCCAGACCGTTTGGGGGTCAGCCGAGAGCAACTCAAAGTTGTGATCTTGCTGGAACTTGCGGATGCGACCCATAGTTTGGCGAATGTCGGCGTTGGCCTGCTCGGAGCCGCTGTCGGACCAGATCAGGTCGCGGATATGCCGCCTCAATACAGGCTTGCCTTGCCCCTCCAGCAACACAAAAATCAGCACTCGCAGCAAGTGGAGCGGGGGAGCGGTCAACCTGCCGGACGATTGGACATGGTAATTGCCGAAGACAAAGACGGATATTGGTGGGGTCGGATCGCTTAGCACGGACATCATGTTCCCCTAAGGTCCGGCTTACGCTGCTCATGCAGCATGTAAGCCAAGCGGCTGATAGGCACGATTCGCCCTAGGCTCACCTGAACAAACCAGAGCCGTTTACCCCTGTCGATCACCTGGATTGGAACAATGAGGTTCTGCTAGCCCGTCCGATCTAAGCCGCGTTGCGCCTCTCCTCGGAATAGCCAGTTCGCCGGTCCCCGGATGGCCGAGCGACGTAGGCGAGCACGGAAGCCTAGCCGGAAAAATGGCAGTGAGCTGGTATTTTGGTATCGCTGCCGGTGCTGCAGGGCAGGGCCGCGGCACTCACGTGATACTAAGGTGGTTCGGCCACCACATCCTGCTATTCCGGGAGCTTCCGGTTGACGATGATCCGCATCAGATCCACAGCGTTGCGGGCCTGCAGCTTCTCTAATATCCGTCCACGATAAACTTCGACGGTGCGCGGCGAGATCAGTAGCTTTCGCCCGATCTCCTTGGTGGTCAACGCCTCGGCAATCAGCCTTAGGACCTCAAGCTCTCTCGGCGTTAAGCCCTTCAATGCGGGGAAATCGTCAAGACTCGGGACCAGTGTCGGGCTCCGCAGCGGCACGGCCGGGGTCCGCGGCAACATTATGAGTTCTCGCAGGCCGTGCAGCAGCATTGATGCGCTAATTGGAGTGGTCAGAACGTCTGCCGCACCCATCTTAAAAGCTTGAACCACCTTAACCGCGTCAGGATTATCGCCCACCATAATCACAGGGATCTTCGCTGCGGATTGTACGCCTAAGAACCAGTCAAGAAGGAGGATGCCATCTCTGTCGTCCAACTGCATGTTCATAATTACTGCATCAGGCAGATTGCTGGACACATTCATCACGAATTCTGCGGCAGTTTCGAACATCTCCACGCGCAGTTCGGTGATCAATAGTACTGCAGAGATCTGATCAGACAAAAGCGGGTCGGAGTTCACCACGTGCACTAGCGGAATGTAGCGGTTCGAAAACATCTCCTCCACAAATTGCTTGATCTCCATAGCGTCCCCTACGTTGGCCATAAGTAATTTGACGCAATTATACCAAGCTTAATAGTAGGATTATTCGTACCTTTTGGTACGCGCAGGCACTACTCCATTCACACTACCGTGACGAGGCGTGGTGAAGAGATCGGACACGCTAAAGTTCGGCGCTGTTCTGCATCGCCTGCGGTCACTAGCCGGAGTCTACAATGACCAGGCGCGTGCAGGGCCCGTCCGGCATGTTCATCATGTGTAAGTGCCAACTCTTCCGCCGAGCCCGCAACCTTATCGGTTTGATTTGCGGCTACTGTTTTGACTCACCAGCCGTCGGCCGAATCCGCCGGTTTTTGCCAACTCGGAGCGTAGCTGCCCGTAGGCTGGGGCCACCATCGGGTAATTGCGCGGCAAGTTCCATTTCGATAGATATTCCTCCGGCCCTAAGCCGTGAGCTTCGCGTATATGCCGTTTGAGCGACGTGAACTTCCGTCCACATTCCAGGCAGGTAACAGAATCGGCGGTGTAAGATTTTTTGATCGGAACCGCCGGAGTCAGATGCTCAGGCGGAGGTCGAGCCTGCGGGGTCGCTCCAGTTTCCAGTCCGCTCAGTGTCTGATGCACCTCCTGGATCAGCTGCGGAAGTGACGTGGTGCTAATCGAATTGTGCTGCACATAGGCAGCAACAATCTCGCCTGTTAGGCCAAGCAAGTCAGGCCCGGTTCTACGTTCTTCAGCCACCAGAGCCTCCGGTGAATTGCGGTCCGCAACGAAGGGGGCACCGCACTATCCGCAAGTCTATTCTGCAGCCACTCGAAACCCCTGTGCGGCGCTTAGAAGTCGAAGTATTCAACCCGAGAAGGACTGATGAGGATGCATCCCAGAGGAACTCGGGGGTGTGTCTATGAGTTCCTTGTAATGAATTCGGAAAGAAAAGTGCCGGATGGAATCAATACAGAATAAAATTGGGTACACCGTGGAAATGTGTTGGTAGTGAGCGATAGAAACTAGCCAATCGAACAGAAACTACGCTCATTTCTTTGACGCCTGCGCCATCCTCTTGCGGGTGTTGTCACGCCCGCGAACAACGGGGACGACCATCCATTCTGCGGAAAACCGCAGCGACTACGCGCGATTGCGAGAAGACGACCGCGCCAGGGAAGCAAAGCGCGGGCATCTGGTCCGACGCGCCAATGGGGTCATTGCTGGTGAATTTACCGGCTTAAGTTATGCCGGCGGCGGGTAGCTACAACGGATTGACTACCGGCTTCTTTACGTCGCTACCCTCATACCGGCTGTTGTTCACAGCACGTCCGATCCGGTGGAACTGCAGCTCGCTATCCAGCTGATTGTCGAGCAGCAGTGCTTTCGCATCGTCGCCTTGAGCATCGCCCGTTAGCCAGGCGTCGTAGGCGTTCTCTTCCAAGATCACCGGCATCCGGCCATGGATGTGGGCTATGTGCTCAACAGCCGGTGCTGTGATGATGGTGCAGCTAGTAACGCCCAGGTTGTCATTGTGCGCCCAAAGGCCGGCAAAGCTAAAGCCGCGATGCTCCGGCAAGTAGAGGAGCCAAGGGTCCTTGCCCCCGTCGTCGACGTTCTTCGTCCACTCAATGTAGGCATCCGCCGGGATCAGACAGCGGCGGTTCTTGAAGGGCTCGCGAAAGGCTGGGGAAGTGTCGATGGTCTCTATGCGGGCATTGAACATCGTGGCCTTGGGCACTTCCTGGGCCCAGAACGGCACCAGCCACCAACGACCTTTGTTGAGCTCGCGGTTCTTGGCTTTGTCCAGATGAACGAATTGCACGACCTGCGTGGGGGCGATGTTATAGCGCGGCTGCATATTGGAGCGCGCCACGGGGTAAAGCTCGTCGCTGAGCTTGTAGAGGGCGTGGAGATCTGCCCATGTCATCTCGTTGGTGAAGCGGCCACACATCAGTACGTCACCGAGCGCCTTCTTAGGGGGACAACATATCCGCTGAGGCAGCGACCTGAGGCGTCAACCCCACTAGAACTAACTGTGAGCCATCCTCCCGGTTGAACAAGTAGCTCTCGTCGACTCCTTCAGCATAAACGACCCACTGGGTCCGGGTTTCAAGATATACCTTCGACGTGGCCTCCGCGTAAAACTGATCGATGACCGCCGTCCTCTCCTCTGGTGACAGTTCGTCAATTATTATCAGGCCCTCGATGTCCAAACTGATAGGCTCAGGGAGTTTCAATGGGCGTACGTCTCGCAAGAGGATGGAGGAAACCAGGGCAGGCGAGGGGTCGACCGGCGAGAAGAGTATGATGTGGGCCCGTTCCCATTCCAGCAGAGGTGGTATCTCGGCCGTTACCACCGTTGCGTCCTCAACTTGGACTAACAAGTCATCAGCCGGCATGAACATAGGGTCCTGATCTGCCGCAAGCATCTGCGCCAACTCTGCTTCGGTCAGGTTGCCCGAGGACAATTCGAGCACCTGTGGCTCCGCGGCTGGTTGCTCCTCCGGGCCGATGCCTAAGGTGTCCTGCAGAACAACGCTGGCCGCCTCAACGACGCGCTCGATAAGCGCAGCAGCGGTGATCAGGGAAACTGCCGGCGTATGGAGTATGTTCATGACGCCGAGCTCCGGCCAGTAACCACTGGCGTCGGCATCAGACAGGTGCAGCGCGGTCAGCGCGAAGAATATCGGCAGGATCAAGCGGCTGATGTCGCTTATACCGGGGTCAATCTTCATCAACCGTAGCAAGCCGCGCAGTGCTGCCTCGATCTCCTGTAGTTTTACCCGACTAATGAACGCCGGCCCTTGAGCGACCACGTTCCCTTCTTCGAGCACGACGTTTACGATCACGTCGTTTGTCTCAGGGTCGCAGAATGTGACCCAGGGATCACCATCCTCGGTGCGGCCGATCTCGGTGTCCAAGTTCAGACCGGAGCGTTGTAATAGGTCCTGGACCCGCTGCAGGTCGGCAAGGGCCTGATCTCGGTGTACACCAGGCTTAAAGGAGATGATCGTTGCGCACATGATCTCTCCAATACAAGGAAAACTAAAGCAAAATCCAGCGGTCAAAACGTCGAAAGGGTGGGGACAACTCAGTTTTGTCAGGAACGTCCCGAATTCGGATGGTGATTGACCTAGTGCTCGAAGTCTAGACCTTCGGCTGGTTTGCAATCTTATCGGCTATTCGGTCAAGCTCATCGAGGAAGTGACGCGACCACGCCTGGTCCTCGAGCTCGGCCACGACGGCCGGGCCAACAAGCTTCTCCACCTCGTCCAGCAGATCGGGCTTGCGCTTCGGTATGCTTGGGTCTCTCAAGTGAAGCTCCATTTCTTGCGCTCAGCCTAGTGGGGTTATTCACGCGCTCATTGATGCCGCACCGCTATTCAGACAACGAGCCAGGAGCGGGCGTTTGAAGCTTCGGCGGCTTGTAACCGGCCAAAATCCCCATGCGCTTGGCCTGTTTGGTAGCCTCTCTGCAAGTGGCGTTGGTTACGTGTGGAGCAGCGTAGTCAGCGAATTCCTGAGCCCGCTGCATGAGGGATGGTACTGACATGTCGACAAGTTGCGCGGACAGTTGGATCTGGGCGTTTAGGCCTTCTGGGTCGTAATCAATACCGCAAATACGTTGGGCGTTGATCCAGAACCCGACACTTGTGAAAATAAGCTCATCGGTGCTGACGCTATTCGGACGGACGAATGGTGACTCCTGGGCCAAAGCCACAGTAGTCAACAGGGCGGCAGATGCGGCCACCCTTAAGAACATATGCACTCTGCTCATACTGCCGCACCCCTCCGCCTACGTTTCACCAGCGTACTAAATCGCATATGCGGTACCGCTGTTAGAGACAAAGAACGAAGACGGTAAAGATGGGTAGGTAAAGCGTTCCTATGGCGCCAGGTGGGCACGGAACGACGAGGTATTGACGCGAACAGGTGAAGAAGGATGGCCTCTCAGGCGCTAAGCCTCTGCCAAGTCATTTGCCTTCGCCTTTGCTGAGTTCACGAGTTGCGATCAAGTTCGCTTAGGAAGTGGCCCGACCTGCTCTGATCCTCGATATGCTCGGCACTCGCGCCATCAGTCGCACCACCATTCTTCTCCATCAGGCCATTGTCGGGCTAGACGTTCCTCAATCAGGATGTCCCCAACATCCCGGTCGCCTATCCTGATCGTGGCGAGCCGGCGCTTGCTGCGGGTGCTGTCGAGGCCGAAGCGCTCGATGGTCCATTCGTTATTGTTGAGAAGCTCAAGCATGCGGGCGCTTGCCTGATGCGCCAGGGCGACTTCGCGCTGACCGCCGCAGATGCTGCTCTGGGGCTCGGGCGTATCGAAGTCCTTGAGCCGGATGTTCTCGCCTTGGAGCCATAGGGTGTCGCCGTCCACCAGGCATGTCTTGGTAGGGGTGTTTCGCTGGTTTCCGCACATCTGCAGCTGCGGCTGGGCGTAGGCGGGCAAGGCGGCCAGCAGCAGCGCCGCACCGAATAGTGTCGAGGAGCGCTTCATCAGTCCACCGGGTCATCGTCGTTGGCGATCGGGATTTCTTCGTCCACCTCTGTGGCCGCCATGAACTCGGCCAGTGCTGCGATCAGCGTGGCCGCTGCGCTCCGGTTGACCGAGATCGGGAGAAAACCCTGGTCCGTGTCCAGCTCTAGAATACCGAGGTGGTGCTCCTCTACGGAGATCACGCGCACCTGGCAGTCGAGCAGGCGGTTGGGTTCGTTTAGGTCTATGGTGATGTTGAGGCTCATGGGCTTACGCTATAGCGGTCGGGCACGGCGAAACACCCCAAACCGCATCCTTCTCGCATTTGCTTAGTGGGCCTTCATCAACCTCGAGATCGCGAGCTGGTATTTCCGCAGGCGCTCCTTGTCTTGGTCGGTTGTATGCTCCAGCCGGGACGTGTCGCTATTGTCGCCTAGATCGGCGAGCTTAACCTTCACGGCAACAGGGTTTCCCTCCACGCGTCCGAGATAGGTGTCGTAGTCTTCACCGGCTCGCTTCGTCAAAGCGTCAACGGCAGCGCCGACATCGTCCCCAAACTCAGATCTTATCCGATCTACATCCCAGTCGTCGCAGTCCTCGGCAACATCATGGAGAAGGGCAACCACCCGCTCGGTGTCAGTGGTCATGCTGAGCATTAACCGAATGGGGTGGAGGATGTAAGGCTGGCCGGCCTTGTCGAGCTGCCCGGCATGAGCCTCCGTGGCAACCGCTATGGCACGTTCAAGCATAGTCTTTCCGATCATGAGAATGTCGACGGATTGGCTGTGGAATCCACCACTGACCCTCGCACGGTATCTCGGCACATGATGGGGCGGCAAGGGCGCTCAAAAGTTAGAAACTTTGCGAAAAACCCCTTAAGTTTCAATGGGCCACATAGGTCCTTTTAGGGGTGCTAAAACGTTCTAACGTGTTGAAATGGCTGCACAAGTGCAGTCCGTCATCGCCCACCATTCCCCTTCTCGCAGGCTCCCTCTAGCGTTTGGCGACCACCGCTCGCCTGCAGGACATGGGAGTAGCCTTGCGTTGTCCTCGCGGGCGATGCGTCAGCAGGAACTGACAGCATCATCAAAGCACCTGGTGAACTCATCCGGGCTGCAGCCGTTCAGGGGGAGCAACCCACGGAGTGGCGATGACTGAAGACGATCTCAAGATGCAGTTTGAACTTGTGCGGCAGTCCATAGGGACATGGTCCGCCGATGCCGTTCACTTCGTAGGCGCTGGCAGCGAGAGTCGGCAGGTGGGCACCCATGATGCTGACCAGATCGCTGCTGCCACGCGGACCCTTGACGCGATCCGGTCGGAACGGACTTCTCTGGCTGAGGCTACTGCGCTCGTCCCGACCAAGTCCGACGATCTGGCTCGAGGGATCGATATCGCGCTGAACGAACTGGACCTGCTGGAGCGGGACATCAGCGCCGCTTTGGCTGAGATGCGCTGAGAACTGGTCACTCCTCTGCAGCCTTGCGGTGAGATCTACTGCAAACGAGAATCTCCAGTCTGCCCAAACTGAGCGCTGACCCATTTTCGCACTTCCCCGAGCCAGAGGACCATGCTGCCCATAAGCGTGCAGAAGAGCCATTGCTCGAAGGTCAGGGGGACGGTGCCGAAGGCGTAGTTCAGCGCCGGTACGTGGATCACCGCCACCTGCAACAGCAGCGACAATGCCACTGCAGCCCATAACCAGTGGTTGAGAAACAGGTGATGGAATGCGCTGGCGGTATCTGAACGGGTGTTAAAGCAATTGAAGAGTTGCGCCAGTACCAGGGCGGTGAACCCGGCGGTGCGTGCCTCCTCAAGGGAGGCGGTTCCTTCAACAAAGCCGCCGGGTAAGTAGAAGTCGATGGCGAACAGGCTCGCCAGGGCCATGATGACGCCACTATAAAGCACGCCCGCCCACATGCTCCGGTCGATTACGGGCTGGGTTGGGGAGCGTGGCGGACGAGCCATGACGTCGTCCGTTTCGGGATCGAGCCCCATGGCCAGCGCTGGGCCCGAATCGGTAACCAGGTTGATCCACAGGACCTGGGTGGCGAGGAGCGGCAGCACCAGACCTTCGCCTGCAGCATCGAGCCCGATAAAGCTCGCGCCGACTACGCCCAGGAACACGGTGAGCACTTCGCCGATATTGGAGGATAGCATATAGCGCAGGAACTTGCGGATGTTCTCGAAGATTGCCCGGCCTTCGCGCACGGCCCGCACAATGGTAGCGAAGTTGTCATCCGCCAGGATCATTTCAGCGGCCTCCTTGGTCACCTCGGTGCCGGCGATGCCCATGGCAATGCCGATATCAGCGGATTTTAGGGCAGGGGCGTCGTTGACCCCATCACCCGTCATCGCCACCACTTCGCCATCCGCCTGCAGGGCGTCGACGATCTTGAGCTTGTGGATGGGGGCCACGCGCGCGAACACCGACGTGTTGCGTACGGCGGCAGTCAGCGCAGCGTCATCCATGCCGTCAAGCTCGCCCCCAGTCAGAACGGGAGCGTCGGCATCAACGATGCCGAGCTGGGAGGCGATGCGCAGGGCCGTGCTCGGATGATCGCCGGTGATCATAACGATCCGGATGCCAGCACCGTGGGCCTCGGCCACGGCGGCAGCAGCTTCCTCGCGCGGCGGATCGATCATGCCCACGCTGCCGACATAGATCAGGTCGTGTTCAAGCGCCTCGAGGTCCTCCTGTTGCTCGCTGCGCTCCAGTGGCTTGTAGGCCACGGCGAGAGTGCGGAGCGCGTCGGCTGACATCCTTTCGATATCGGCTTGGGCTCGCCGACGTCGCATTGCCTCAAACGGAAATGTGTCCATACCGACGCGGATCTGCGTGCAGCGCGCCATCAGCACATCAGGCGCACCCTTGGTGACGAGAACCGGTTGATCCCCCCACTCGCGATCACTGGCGATCGTGGACATCATCTTACGCTCGGAGGTGAACGGGATCTCTCGGATGCGACGAAACCGCCGTCGCCGGCGCTCGTGGATGCCGAACTTCCTTTCCGCCACGAGGAAAGCTGCCTCGGTGGGGTCGCCTTCGACCTCCCAGCGGTCTTGATCGATCTGCCGGAGCGCGGCATTGTTGACAAGGCTGCCGCCGCCGATCACCACAATCTGCTCCGCCCTTAGCTGGCTTTCGGGCGCTATGTTCCCCGGCCCGAGCACCTGTCCCCGCGGCTCATAACCGACCCCGGTAATGTGGGTGACGCCCGAAGCCGTGGCCACACGTTCGATGGTCATCTCACCCTGGGTCAGCGTGCCAGTCTTGTCTGAGCAGATCACGGTTGCCGAACCCAGGCTCTCAACTGAGGAGAGGTTCTTGACAACAGCCTTGTGCGTGGCCATCCGCTGCACTCCCAAGGCCAACACCAGCGTCAAGATGGCCGGCAAGCCCTCGGGGACTGCGGCCACGGCGAGCGACACACCAAACAGCATGATCGTGACAAGAGCGTCCGGGCTGTTTACGTCGGAGATGGCGATGATGGTGGCGACCACAACCAGGGCAATGCCGACCGCCGCCAGACCAAGGGTGCGCCCCAGCCGCGAGACTTCTCGCTCTAGCGGAGTTTGGTCTTCAGGCGTGGCGTGGAGCATGCCGGCCACGAGACCCATCTGGGTCTGCATGCCGGTTGCCGTTACGACGGCAAGGGCACTGCCTTGGGTGATCGCGGTGCCCTTGAAAACCATGCAGGTCTGCTCAGCGAGAGGGGCCGGCGCCTCAAGGGGGCGGGTGTTCTTGGCGACCGAAGCGCTTTCACCGGTGAGGGAGGCTTCCTGAGCGCGCAGCGCAGCCGCCTGGATCAGGCGGGCGTCTGCGCCCACAGCATCGCCTTCTTCGAGCAGGAGCAGATCGCCGGGCACCAACTCGGCGCTGGGTATCCGCCGCCGTTCCCCGTCGCGAATGACCGAAGAGGTAACGGCCGTCATCCTGGCAAGTGCCGCCACCGCATCCGCTGCCCGAGTCTCCTGGATATAGCCGAGCACAGCGTTCAGCAGCACGATTGCGGCGATGACGATGGCGTCGATGGGGAGAGGTTCATGCCCCTGGAGCAGCCACGCGGCAAATGAAACCAGGGCTGCCAGGAGCAGCAGGTAAATCAACGGGTCCTCGAACTGGCTCAAGAAGCGCCGCCAGTTCGGTACAGGTGCAACCGCACGCAGTTCGTTGGAGCCGTTCGCCTCTAGTCGCCGCTGCGCCTCCCCTTGCGCAAGACCGCGCTCGGGATCGCTTCGGAGAGCATCCACCACCGCGTCGGGCTGCTCCAGGGCCGGGTCGAGAGCCAGCTTATCGGCGGAGATGATCATCTTGCTCGCTCCTCGCTCGGGGCAGCCAAACGCCGAGGATGGAGCCATAGCAGCGGCGGAGCTCTGGTTTGGCTTAGCGGGCGTCGGGTTGGACCACCATCATGCCTGTCGCGGCGTCGGCGGCTTTGACTTCCATCAAGTCACCGCGGGTCCCGGGATGTCTGCTCGCGATACCCTGAAACGCAAAAGGCTTCCCCTGGGAGAGAGGAAGCCTTGCAACGACTAGATAATGAACTCCCTTGGCCGCGGTCAGGCGATCACAAGACGCCGGTCAGGATGCCGAGGCCAGCGACTGCTGCGAGACCGCCGGACGAGCGGACCACCGCGGAGCCGTAGTTGTCGCCAGCCTTGCCGATGAGGAAGCCGAGGCCAATTCCCGCTACATGCAGCAGCGCGGTGGCGACAAGGAAGCCAAATGCATAGGTGAGGCCGCCCGATCCCGCCGGCATTTCTGCGCCGTGGGCATAGCCGTGGAAGACGGCGAAGAAGCCCACGAGCCCCATTGCCAGGGCAACAGGCGCCTTGATGTTCATCAGGACACAGGCACCCAATACGATTACCGAAAGGGCGATGCCCAACTCGACCATTGGCACCTGGATGCCGACGATGCCCAAACCGCCACCCAGCGCCATCACCGCAACAAAAGTGACCGGCACCAGCCACAAGGCCCGGCCCCCAAGTTGATAGGCCAGCACGCCCACCATCACCATCGCCAGAATATGGTCGAGCCCGGATACCGGGTGCGCGAGGCCGTGCATGATGCCGCTGCTTTCCCCGATATCGGGGTGGGCAAACGCTGCCGTTGGAAGCAAGGCAACCGCCGCCACCGCGACCCGGATTGCTGATTTGAATGCCATGGACGTGTCTCCTGTTCTTGGTCCGCCCGGGAATCTAAGTGGGACAACTTCTATTCAGAGGGTGTGGGGGAGTTCTTTTGATTTTCCGTCCACAACAAGTAAAATCGACTGGTGTGTTGATCTTGATACTCCGCACTTCTTTCCAATGATCTGGAGGCGTTAAGCGGGGTGCTCTCGATTATTATCACCCCAACTCGACCTCGATCAAACAGGGCCAGCTGCACACCAGCCGCAGCCGCCCGACCCTCCGCGCAAGCTATAGTCGTTTCGTGCGGAGCACTTTTGACGGTGGTCAAATCCCGCGGCGTGTTCCGGAGCATAGTGATCAAACGCATCGAGTTGCCGAACCAGCGGATCGCCTCGGTCGCTCGAACCACGCCGATATCACCAGCGGATCGACACAATGCAGTTTTCTGACCTTGTTTTCGTAGCCGGTGGTGGCGGTATTGGATCGGTGCTCCGGTGGCTTGTGGGCAAGCTCGTCAAGGAGCAGGGGCCAAGTGGGTTTCCATGGTCGACGGTGTTGATCAATGTCACCGGTGCCTTCGTGATCGGTCTTCTTTCAGTGCTGTTCTCGGTGGAGTGGCATGACCGCTATGGGAGCCTGCTGAACGCGGGCGTCCTAACGGGCATTCTGGGTGGCTACACCACGTTCAGCACCATGCAGCTCGATGCCGCCAAGCTTTATCACTCCGGCAGCCCCGGCAAGACTGTCGGCTATCTGCTGGGCTCGGTGGTTCTGGGCATTCTCGCGGCAGGTGCCGGCGCGCAGCTGGCGCGGCTTGCTGGCTAAGTCCGCAGATGGAGTTGGGTTGATGGCTTCCAACGAACAAAGCAAACAGGACAGCGGCCTGGTCCTGACGGTCATCCTGGTATTCCTGGGCGGCGCCGTTGGGGCGACCATCCGGGAACTGCTCATGCTCTGGGTGCCGACCGGGCGCGATGGCTTTCCTTATTCCATCTTCGTGGCCAACATCGTGGCGTCCTTTGTCCTGGGGATGGTGAACGGCCTGCATTCGCACGGCGCGATCGGGACGCGAGCGAACCTTTTTGTCGGAACGGGCCTGACGGGTGGCATGTCCACCTTTTCCAGCTTTGTTTACGCGACCTTTGTGCTGCTCACGACCTCAACGATCGGGCTCTCCGTGGGCCTGCTCTACGCCGTGTTGAGCCTTCTCATTGGCTTTGTCGCGGTGCTGCTTGGGTTGAGGGCTGGCGAGATGCTGAGCCGGCAAAGCGACGGCGGCACCTGACTCCCGCGACTGCGGGTCCGTAGTTCTTCTCCAACTGAAAGACGTGAATATAAGTCGTGCGATGTCACCGTGTCCATCGCGGATGAACATGCATGAAGCTCGTATCGCAACCGAGACAATGCCAAACAAAACGGCGACAAAGACAAAATAGAACTTCTTATATTGCTGTTGTTCTGTGTTCAGTACGCGTTCAGTATCGCACCCGAAGCAGTCGGGTTGCAGATTTACTTACACGATGGCGAGGCATACCCTTTGTTTATGGGCGTTGTTCTTTATCGGGGCGTGGCAGCCAGCCTGTTGCAGCCTAAGACGAGACGACGTCGCCAGAATTCACCCATGTCGGAGGTTAGAGATGCACCTGACGCCGCGAGAGACCGACAAGCTCATGATCTACATGATGGCCATGGTCGCGCAGCGCCGAAAGGATGATGGGCTCAAGCTCAATCATCCCGAGGCCGTCTCCTTGATCGCCGCCAGCGCGCTCGACAATGCCCGCGCCGGCAAGACGCTCGAGGAAGTCATGGAAATTGCGCGCAAAGCCATCACCCGCGGGGACGTCATGGAGGGTGTCGTGGACATGATCCCCTACGTCCAAGTCGAAGCGGTGTTCACCGATGGCAGCCGCCTCGTCACCGTTCACGACCCGATCCAATAAGCAAAGGAGTGGTTCAATGGCCACCGAGACCACGAATACTCCTGTTGGCGGGCTGGTGCTCGCGGATGGCGAGATCGAGATCAATGCCGGCTACCCGACCAATACGCTCAAGGTCCGCAATACTGGCGACCGGCCCGTCCAGGTCGGGTCCCACTTCCATTTCTTCGAAGTGAACTCCGCGCTGGAGTTCGACCGCGAACAGGCCTTCGGCAAGCGCCTCAATATCCCGGCCACGACCGCGCTGCGCTTCGAGCCCGGCGACGAAAAGGAAGTGGTGCTGATCCCTTTTCAGGGCAAGCAGCGCGTCATCGGCTTCAATGGCCTCGTCAATGGCTGGGTTGGTGATGAGAGCTATGACGACCAGCGGCCCCGCCTGGCTGACGCGATGGAGCGGGTCGAGCGCTACGGCTTCAAGAACACCCCCCAATAATTTGAACAGCTACTTCAAGAACGGGTCACACCATGGCGAAGATCTCAAGGCGGCAATATTCGGACCTTTATGGTCCGACCACTGGCGATAAAATCCGTCTCGGCGACACCGACCTTTACGTCGAGGTCGAGAAGGACCTGCGGGTATATGGCGAGGAAGCCGTATATGGCGGTGGCAAGACCTTGCGCGACGGCATGGGTTTTGACAACGAGCTCACAAGCGCCGCCGGCTCACCGGACCTGGTCATCACCAATGTGACCATCATTGATGCCATCCAGGGCATCATCAAAGCTGATGTTGGCATCAAGAACGGCGTGGTCTGCGGCATCGGCAAGGCGGGCAACCCTTCCGTCATGTCCGGGGTCACGCCCGGCCTGGCGCTGGGGCCAGGATGCGACGCCATTTCAGGCGAGCACCTGATCCTCACCGCCGGCGGCATTGACGCGCATGTGCACTTCATTTCGCCCCAACAGGCGCAAGCGGCGCTGAGCAACGGCATCACCACGCTCTTTGGCGGTGGCGTCGGGCCGACCGATGGCACCAATGGTACCACCATCACGCCCGGCACCTGGAACATCGAGATGATGCTGCGTTCTTTTGATGCCTGGCCGGTCAATGCCGGGGTCTTGGGCAAGGGCAACTGCTCGTCACCGGCACCGCTCGAAGAGCAGATCCGGGCCGGAGCCATGGGCTTCAAGATCCACGAGGACTGGGGCAGTACGGCCGCCGCGATCCGGATGGCGCTGACGGTTGCCGACCGGATGGACGTGCAGGTTTGCATCCATACCGATACGCTCAACGAAGGCGGGTTCGTCGAGAACACGATCGCCGCGTTCGAAGGGCGCACGATCCACACCTATCACACCGAAGGCGCCGGCGGCGGCCACGCCCCCGACATCATCCGCGTCGCCGGGCAGCCCAATGTGTTGCCCAGTTCCACCAATCCGACCCTGCCATACGGGATCAACTCGCAGGCGGAACTGTTTGATATGACGATGATCTGCCACAATCTCAGTGCGAAGATCCCGACGGATGTGGCCTTCGCCGAAAGCCGGGTACGGCCCGAGACCATCGCGGCGGAAAACGTGCTGCATGATCTTGGCGCCATCTCCATCATCTCGAGCGACAGCCAAGCCATGGGCCGCGTTGGCGAGTGCTGGATGCGCACGGTCCAAACCGCCCATCTGATGAAGCAGCGGCGTGGCCCTTATTCGGGCGACAGCTCCAACAATGACAACGAGCGCGTGCTGCGGTTCGTCGCCAAGGTGACCATCAATCCCGCCATCGCCCAGGGCGTCAGCAAGGTGATCGGCTCGGTTGAAGTGGGCAAGATGGCGGACCTGGTGCTGTGGGAGCCAGCCTTCTTTGGCGCCAAGCCCAAGATGGTAATCAAGGGCGGCTTCATTTCCTGGGGGCTGATGGGTGATCCCAATGCCTCGCTCCCCACGCCCCAGCCGGTGAGCTACCGGCCGATGTTTGGCGGGCAAGGATCGGCGCTGCCGAAATCCCGCGTCACCTTCACCTCCAACGCGGCTTTCAACGACGGGATCGTGGATCGCTACGACCTCAAGTCCAACGTTGTGCCGGTCTACGCCACCCGAACCATCGGCAAGGCGCACATGGTGCGAAACAGTGCTTTGCCCGTGATCGAGGTGAACCCGGAAACCTATGCGGTGACGGTGGATGGCGTGCACGCGACCGTCGAGCCGGCCACGAGCCTGCCGCTGGCGCAGCTGCACTTCTTCAGCTGACGCAGCGACGGGTTGTTTGGGGATGAAGTGGAGGGAACGATGATCCTGATCGAGAAAACGCTTGGCAATATCAAGGACCGGAACTGGGAGGGTGCCGAGGTCGAGCAACTGGTGCTCGAACAATGGGAAGCGCCCAAGAGCCGGCTGCGCAAGCGCACTGAGAGTGGGCTGGAACTGGCGATCTCCTTGCCGCGCTCAGAACATCTGCATGACGGGGACGTGCTCTATCACGACCCCGTCGCGCGCCGGATCGTGGTGGCGACCATTGCCATGCGCGAGGTGATGGTCATCGAAATGGAGGACTTCAAAGGCATGTCGGCCGCCGAGATCCTCAGCATCGGCTTCGAACTCGGCCACGGGCTGGGCAACCAGCATTGGCCCGCAGTGATCAAGGGCACGACGATCTATGTGCCGGTTTCGGTGGATCGGAAGGTGATGTCCTCGGTGATGCGCACCCATGCCTTCCGCCACGCCACCATGCATTTCGAGCCGGGCGAGGTCGTGGCCGAGCGCCTCGATCCCAGCGAAGCGCGTCTGCTGTTCGCTGGGGCGGACGCGTCACCGCACAAACATTATGACCAAGAGGCCAACGGCCATGACCAAGATCACGGGCATGACCATGACCACCACCATGATCACAACCATCACCACGGTCACCGGCATGACCACGGCGTGCTTCTATGAACGCGGGGGCCAAGTGGTTTGCCTCGGATATGGGTCGGCTGGCGCGACTGCTGCAGTTTGCCGACTCCACGCTGCCGGTCGGGGCCTTTGCGTTTTCGCAGGGGCTTGAATCGGCGGTGCAGCTGGAGATCGTCACCGATCCCCAAAGCCTCAAGGACTATCTGGAGGTCATCTTGCGCCAGGCAGCCCATAGCGATGGGGTCGCGCTGCTGCATGCGCATCGGGCGGCGAGTGCCGGAGATTATGACAGGCTCCTCGAGGCCGATGACGCCCTATGGATCCGCCGGGTCGGCGAAGAGCAGCAATTGATGCTCTCGCGCATGGGCAAGAAATTTGCCGAATTGGCGCTGGCGATCACGCATGTGCCCCTGCTGCAGCGTTGGCTCGACGATATCAACAGCAAGCAAACGCCAGGCTGCTTTCCCGTCGCGCAGGCCATTGGCCTTGCCGGAATGGGCGTCAACGAGGCCGAGGCCTTCACCCTGCATCAATACGGGCTGTCCTCGATGATCCTCAACGCTGCGCTGCGGCTGATGCGGATCGACCATCTGACGACGCAGAGCATTCTCTTTGCCGCCCAGGGATCGGTGGAGCGGCACTATCGGGCCATCCACACGCTCGAGCTCGAAGAAATGTCGAGCTTTGCCCCGGTCTACGACGTCGTCGTGGCCCATCACACCAGAACTCATCTGCGGCTGTTCATGAACTGAAACGGCTGACCAAGGAGCAGGATATGAAGAAGATCACGCGCATCGGCATTGGCGGCCCGGTCGGTTCGGGCAAGACGGCGGTTATCGAAACCATCACACCCCGGCTCATCGAGATGGGCGTGCGGCCCCTCATCATCACCAACGACGTGGTGACGACGGAAGACGCCAAGCAGGTCCGGCGCACGCTCAACGGCATCCTCGTCGAGGAGAAGATTGTCGGGGTCGAGACTGGCGCCTGTCCCCATACGGCGGTGCGCGAAGACCCATCGATGAACATCGCCGCGGTCGAGGAGCTCGAGCAGCGTTATCCCGACAGCGATGTCGTGCTGATTGAATCGGGCGGCGACAACCTGACCCTGACTTTCAGCCCGGCGCTGGCTGACTTCTACATCTATGTGATCGACGTGGCCGCGGGCGACAAGATCCCGCGCAAGAACGGCGCCGGCGTGTGCCAGTCCGATATCCTCGTGATCAACAAGACCGATCTCGCCCCCTATGTGGGCGCGAGCCTTGAGGTCATGGACCGCGACTCCAAGCTCATGCGGGGCAGCAAGCCCTTTGTCTTTACCAACTGCAAGACCGGGGAAGGCGTGGACGGGCTGATGGACCTGATCATGGACATGGCCCTGTTCGACGTCAAACCGACGCCAATGGCTGCGGCGGGGTAGGGCTATGGGCCTGCACGAGTCATTGTTGCGGCTGGATGCGGCGCGCGAGCTCAACGGGTTCCACACCGAGCCGGCGCAGATGCGCGCTGCGGGGCCCGGCAAGATCGGGGAGTTGCGGCTGGGCTTTTCGCTCCGGAACGGGCGCTCGATCCTGCACGACCTTTATCGCGTGACGCCGCTCCTCGTGCAGCAGGCCCTTTACTGGGATGAAGCCATGCCAGAGCTGCCGATCTGCTCGATCATTTCGATCGGCGGTGGCGTGCTGCAGGGCGATCGCTACCGGATCAGCATCGCTGTGGGGGAGGGCGCCTGTGCCCATGTCACCTCCCAGGGGGCGAACCGGATCCACCGGATGGACGCCAACTATGCCTCGCAACACCAGCATCTCACGCTCGCTGCGGGCAGCTATCTCGAATACCTGCCCGACTTCACCATTCCCTACCGGGATTCCCGCTACATCAACCGGACCGACATCGTCATCGATGAGAGCGCGACGCTGCTCTATGGCGAAATGCTGATGAGCGGGCGCAAGCATCACCATGCCTCCGAGCGCTTCGGGCTTGATCTGCTGTCCATGCAGGTCAGTGCCAGACGGCCAGGTGGCAAGGCGATCTTCACCGAGAAGGTGCTGATCGACAAGGACAACGACACCTTCGATCTGCCGGCGGTGAGCCGCGGTTATGACGCCCTTGCCAATGTGGTGTGCCTTACTCCCCCCGAAACAGCAGCCCGGATCCGGGAACGCGTGGAGGTGAACGCCACGCCTGACGCGCCCAGGGCCATGTCCGGTGTTTCCATGCTGCCCAATGGCGCCGGGCTCATGCTGCGGGCGGTTGGGGTGGAAAGCTATGACGTGCGCGCCGAGGTCCGGCGCTTCTGGCGCGTCGTTCGCGAGGAAGCACGCGGCCGCACCTTACCCGAGCAATTTCTATGGCGGTAGCGCCGGAGGTCTGGGACCATGAGCATTGACAGGAATAACTTCGGCTTGGTCTGCCTCAAGGGGGCAAGTCAGGTCTTCTTCATGGAAAATGCCCTGACCGGGGCGCTGTTCTTCCTAGCGATCGCTTATTCGTCCTTTACCAGCGGCAACTGGGCCACCGCGATCGGGGCGGTGCTCGGCGTGATCGTTGGCACGGGAACCGCCAGGACGCTCAAGGCCGATCCCCAGTCCTACACTTCCGGGCTGTTCGGCTTCAACGGCATCCTGGTCGGCATCGCACTACCCACCTTCATCGCCAACTCGCCCGAGCTCTGGATCTATATCTTCGTGGGCGCGGCCATCAGCACCATCGTGACCAGCGCCTTCAGCGCGACGCTGACCAATAGCTGGAGCATTCCCGGCTCGACGGGTCCGTTTGTGCTCACGGCCTGGCTGCTTCTGGCGGGGGCCTATGGTTTCGGCTCGCTGCATGTCGTGGGTGAAGCACCCAAGCTGGCGACCGACTATGCGCTCGGCACCGTGCCGATCCCCAACCCACTCGAACTGCTGCAGATCCTTTTCCGCAACATCGGTCAGGTGTATCTGCTGGGCGACTGGGTCAGCGGGGTTATCATTCTCGTCGGGATCTTCATTGCCTCGCCCATCGCGGGCATGGCCGCTGTCGGTGGATCGATCATTGCCCTGCTGACGGTCCTCATCATGCGAGCCGATCCCTCGGTAGTGTCGCAGGGCCTTTATGGCTTCAGCCCCGTCTTGACCGCTATTGCCTTGGGCACGGTGTTTCTCAAGCCGTCGGGCTATGTCTTCATCTATGCCGCCTTCGCCACTGTCGCGACGGTCTTCATGCAATCCGCCCTCGATGTGATCATGGCGCCGACCGGACTGCCCACCTATACGGCACCCTATGTGCTCACCTTGTACCTGTTCATCGCTCCCAAGAGCCGTGCCACGCCGCATCCGCACAGCCCGGTAGGCGCGAACTTCTTGATGGATGACAAGTGATGAGCTGCAGGGGGATGCTAGATCAAACACATTCAGGAGAGGGCGCAACAAGATGACTGCCATCAACGCCGGTGATACTGCCTTCGTGCTGGTCTGCACGGCCCTCGTCATGATGATGACGCCTGCGTTGGCGCTGTTCTATGGGGGGCTGGTGAGAGATCGAGACGTGCTTTCGATCATGATCCAGAATTTTGTCTGCATCGGCGTAGTCGGCATCATCTGGGTGTTCGGCGGGTTCAGCCTGGCGTTCGGCCCATCGCTGGGCGGGATGATCGGCAATATCGGCACATACTTCGGCATGTATCATGTGGGCGTTGAACCCAATGCGAACTATGCCGGCGACGTGCCCTTCATCCTCGTGTTCGGCTACCAGATGATGTTCGCCATCATCACCCCGGCGCTGATGACGGGGGCGTTTGTGGGACGCATCCGGTTCGCAGCCTATCTGTGGTTCGTCGCCCTCTGGACCATCATCGTCTATCTGCCCGTGGCGCACTGGATCTGGGGCGGCGGGTTCCTGTCGCGTCTCGGGGTAGTGGACTTTGCCGGCGGCATCGTGATCCATGCCTCGGCCGGCGTTTCGGCGCTGGTGACCGCACGCTACCTCGGCAAGCGCGCCGTGGCGGAAGGCGCCTCGGCCCCGGCCAGCCTGCCGCTGGTTGCCCTAGGCGCAGGTCTGCTGTGGTTCGGCTGGTTCGGCTTCAATGCCGGTGGCGCCTACGCAGCCGATGCGCTGGCGGCCTACGCTTTCACCAACACCATGCTGGCCGGCTCAGTCGCCATGCTGGTGTGGATGTTCTGGGAATGGCGCGAAACCGGGCACCCGACCTTCTCGGGCCTCCTCGTTGGTGCCGTCACCGGTCTGGCAACGATCACGCCTGCCTCGGGCTATGTGGAGCCCATGGCCGCCCTGCTGATCGGCGCCGTAGGCGCCACCGCCTGCTACTACGCCAAATATATCCAGTCCTGGCTCAAGGTCGACGACACACTGGAAGTTTTCCAGGCGCATGGCGTGGGCGGCATCACCGGCTCGCTTCTGATCGGGCTGCTCGCGAGCCCTCACATCAATGCCGTTTCGGCCGGACCGCGCCAACTGCTGGTTCAGGCCTTGGGCATCCTGATCGTCGTGATCTATGCGGCCGTGGTCACCAGCATCATCCTCCGCCTGATCGACCGCTTCGGCAAGCTGCGTGTGCCAGAAGAGGTGCAACGGCAAGGGCTGGATGAACAGCTCTACGGCGAGCAGGCTTACAGCCTATGGAACATCAAATCGGGCACGGGCAACTAGGCGGCGCCAAGCGCTGCCGGGCAGTCGCTCCGGCAGCAAGCTCAACTCCGGTTAGATGGACCCAGACCGCCATGGACCTCACTATCCTGATCTTCCTTCTGGTCTACCTGGCCATGGCACTAGGGGGCCTGCCGGGCCTCAAGGTGGATCGCACTGGCGCGGCTATCATCGGCGCGCTCGCCATGATGACCGCGGGCAGTATTGACCCGAAGGCGGCTTGGGACTCCATCGATTATTCCAGCATCGGCATGCTCTTTGGCCTCATGGTGGTTTCCGCCGCCTTCGTGGTCTCCGGCTTTTACGGCTGGACCGCCCGGAAAGTTGCCGCCGCGTCTGTGTCGCCGGGGGCCTTGCTGGCGATCCTCATCGTGGTAGGTGGGCTGTTGGCGGCATTCCTGACCAATGACGTGGTGGCCGTCGCCATGACACCGCTGCTAATGTCCATCACCCTCAACCGCAAGCTTAATCCGATACCCTTTCTGCTGGGCTTCTGTTTTGCGGCCAATGCCGGCGCGTCCGGCACGATCATTGGCAGCCCCCAGAACATGATTGCCGCCCAAAAGCTGGACCTGTCATTCGCCGGCGTGTCTGAGATCACTGCGGTCCCTGCGCTCTTGTCATTGCCGATCATCTGGATCGTCGTGAGTTGGCTTTATCGCGGCCGTTGGCAACTCACTCAGTCCGCCGACAAGAAGCGGCCGGTGGACGAGCTTGCCAGCACGCCGTTCTCGGTGGGAGAAACGGCGAAGGCTGTGTTGATAGCGCTGGCCGTGGTGATCGCCTTCATCTTCAGTTCCTGGCCGCGCGAACTTATCGCGCTAACCGCTGCCGGTTTGCTCCTGCTGAGCCGGCGCGTTTCCTCCCGGGACATGCTCAAGGAGGTCGATGGCGACCTGCTTTTGCTGATCATGGGCTTGTTTGTCGTCAATGCCGCGGTGTCGGCCACCGGGCTCCCCCAAAGATTGCTCGCGCAGCTGGCTCATGGCGGCATCGATCTTGACCAGCCTTTCACCCTGTTCTGGGTCAGCAGCATCGTCAGCAACATTGTGGGAAACAACCCAGCCGTCATGATGCTGGTGCCTTACCTGCATTCAGAGGGGAACGCACAATACGGGGCCGCGCTGTCGTTGGGCACGCACTTCTCGAGCAATCTCGTGGTGTTCGGGAGCCTCGCCGGCATCATCATGGTGGAGCGCGCCAAGGATTATGGCTTCACGATTTCCTTTGCCGAGTTTTCCAAGGCGGGTGCGATCGTCACCGTGCTGACCATGGCCATGGCCGCGGCTTGGCTGTTGATTGTTTGACGGACCTTATCACTCGCCAGCTTCGACCTGGCGCAGGATCTCGGACATGATCTCAAGGGCATACCTAACTGGCTCGTCAGCAATGGCGAGTTCGGTCTCGTGCTCCTTGAGGCTGTCGTCAGCGGCCGAGGCGGGCAGATCGGCGGCGGTGCCTTCGCCCGCAATGATCGCCAAGCGGTCCTGTATCGCCGCAAGCTCCTGGAGTTCTGAGTCAGTGGGTCGGGTTTGGCGGAAGCTGTGCTCGAGCAGATGCGCCGCATGCGCGAGAAGATAGGCGCGCCTCAGAGGATTGCGGGTCTTGGCTTCAGCCGTGCCCATGGCCCAGAAACTGCGCATGGGATCATAGGCTTTCACCACATCGGCGAAGGCCTTGTCGACGGCGCCGGCGGCGGCGGTCATGGACTGATTTTGCTGGTCCGCCCCTATGTTGATGATCGCCGCCGTGAGCTGCTTGAGGGACAGATAAAGGCGGTTCATCGCTCGATCCGCCGTACTGGCCGTTCGGACCGGCAGCACAGCCAGCGCCGCAAAAATCCCCGCAGCCGCGCCGATCGCGGTTTCTTCCAAACGAAGAACGAGGAGTTCGGGCTTGAAGATGCCCACCAGGCCATAGATGAGCGAAATCGCCACGTTGATGCAGATATTCATCCCCACATAGGAGATCCGCGCCAGATAGAACGCACCGAATATGGAGATGCCGACCAGGGGAATGGTCAGGTAGAGATCGCCACGGACGAGCGTAGCGAGGCCGATACCCAGAACTATGCCGGCGAGAGTGCCCATGGCGCGGCTGATGCCCCGGACTGCCACGGCGCCCGCCGATTGGGTGTTCATGAAGATCAGGAATGCGGCCATGACTGCCCAGAACCAGCGGTCCGAGGAGATTAGTCGTCCGCCGACCATGGCAATCGCACAGGCTAGCGTCACCTGGATGGCGAGGCGAAACTGCGGGTCGTTGAGCCATTCGCCCCGCGCCGGCAGCGGTTTGGCCGGGGGCATGCGCGGAACCGAACTCGCGCCCTCGGGGAAGGAGGCCGGCAACTGGGCAACGGCGTCCTGCAACCGCTGCTCGGCCTCCTGCATCTCGTCCAGCTCGCGCTTGACACTCCCCGGATCCGCCTCCGGTCGGCGCAAGGCGCTGGCCGAGGACGCGTCCAGCGCCGTCTCGGTCGCCAGCTGCAAATCCAACAGCCGCAGCACGATGTCCGAGTTCCGCTCGGAGTGGGGCCCTTCCACCTTCAAGGGCAAGTAGTTCTGGCACATGCGAATGTCGCTGCGCAGCCAACCCGCGATCAGCAGGGCATCGTTCCAGCGCATGTCCTTCTGTGTAGCGCTGACCGCCCCGATTAGCTGCCGCAGCTGCTGGGATAGTGAAAGGGTACCAGCAACGACGCGGCGGAAGTCACGCGATGGCCTTTCCGGCACGACATAGTTGCGCACGAGATGAGCAACCACGCCGGAAACAAGCAGGGCGAGAGCGATTTCCACCAGATCGCGTTCCGGAGCCCTGAGGAAAGCGCCGACCACCCCGCACATGAAGGTGAACACGCCAACCGCCTGCCAGCGGGGACCAAAGCGGCGCGAATAGGTGGCAACGAAGATGACGATCAGGAGCCAGAGGTCGACCAGAACCAAGGAGCTCTCGACCAGCGATATGCCGGCAATGGCGATGAAACCGCCCAGCGCAGCATAGACCCGGGTTACGGCACGTTCCCCGATCGTGGGATCATTGATTTGGGCGGCCCCCTGGATCGCCGTGATCATGCCAAGCACATAGGATGGCGCGTTCATGGGGACCCAGCGACCCAAAACGAAAAGGGCGAGGCAGACTGCAGCGACGGTCAGCATGACGCGCACGCCCATGCGAAGTCCCACATGCCCGGGATCCGACGAAACGAGATATAATTTCAGCTTGGCAAGCGGGTCCATGGCATTGGTGCCGATCCAGGTAAGGAGCCACCCGTTGATCGATGGTGAACCGGGGTGTTGGCACCATACCGGTTCGCACGCGCCGCCGGTCACGAGCAGTTATCCGGTTCTGCCAGTCGTGGGGCTAATTATGCTCCGGGTCTATTTGTTGGCAAGCAGGCAGCCGAGATCGAACGGAGTCTACCCCAGTGGGCTCAATAGACACTTATGGCGTGCGGGTAATCGGCGGCGTGATTGGCGAAAAACTGGATTCAAGTTTGAGCCAACCGGCGGCTATTCCACTCGTCCGTCCAATACGCGGATGCGCCGCTTGCAGAGATCGGCGATGTTTTCGTCATGGGTAGAAATCAGGAAGGTGGTCTGCTCCTTTTCGTTGATTTCGCGGATCAACTCCATGACCTGCATGGCGGACTCCCGGTCGAGATTGCCGGTGGGTTCATCGGCCAGAACCAGTTCGGGCTGGTTCATGAGGGCGCGGGCGATGGCGACGCGCTGCTTTTGCCCGCCCGAGAGCTTGGTCGCGAGGAAATCCATGCGGCTCTCGAGCCCCACTCGAACCAGCAGGTCCCGGCCGCGCTGGCGGGCAGCGACCGTCTCTCGTCCAGCCTGCACCGCGGCGGGGAAGATGACGTTCTCGAGGGCGGTGAAGTCGGGCAGCAGGTGGTGGAACTGGAAGACAAAACCGATATGGCGGTTGCGGAACTCGGTGAGGTCCCGATCGCTGGCGCTGGTGAGATCCTCACCGAGCATTTCGTGTTGCCCGGAAGTGGGCTGCATCAGGGTGCCAAGGATGGTGAGGAGCGTGCTCTTGCCGGAGCCGGATGGGCCGAGCAGCGCCGACAACTCGCCGGTTTCCAGTTGCAGATTGACACCCTTGAGCACCCGGGTTGCGGCCTCGCCTTCGCCATAGGTCTTGACCAGGTCCCGAACTTCCAGGAGCGCACTCATTGGCCGATCACCGAGACGGGATCGACCCGGGCGGCGGCGCGGGCTGGCAGGATCGAAGCGACGATGGCGCCAATGGCGGTGAGGGCAATCGCAAGGCCATAGGCACCCTGGCGCACATCCACCGGCAAACCGCCGGGAGGCGCGAGTTCAGGCACGGGGAAGGGCGACAGCACGGCATAGCCAAGGCCGGCGCCGATCAGCCCGCCTAGAATGCCGATCAGCGCGCCCTGGGTGACGAAGACGAAGATGACGAAACCTCGGCTGGCACCCATCGCCCGCATAATGCCGATCTCGGGCCGGCGCCGATAAGTCGAGAGCAGCAGTGCGCTGGCCACGCCAATAACGATGGTGATCAAGGCGAAAGCCTTGATGAGATTGCCCGAACTGGCTTGCGCCCGAAGCCCGTCGAGCAATTGAGCATTGCCTTGCGTCCAAGGGGTCGCCTTTAGGCCCGTCTCGGCGGCGATCCGGGCAGCATAGGCATTGGCCTGGTTGAGATCGTCGAGCTTGATTTCGATGCGCGATATCCCCTGCGGCAGCTCAAAGAGGGTCCGGGCGGTGGAAAGGCCAATAATTGCTGTTCGGCGGTCGAGGCTTTCAACGCCCAGCTCGAAAATGCCGCTGATCACCAGCGGCCGCTCGACGCCGCGCTCGGATTCAAGCCGCACCACCTGGCCGATGCCGATGCCGAGATCATCGGCCAGCATGCTGCCGATGATGATGCCAGTATTGGTCAGATCGGTGCTGCCCTCGATCAGCGCGCCCCCGATATCGGCAATTGCCGAAACCTTGTTGGCTTCGACCCCGACCACGCTGACAGGAGCGGTGATGAGGCCGCGCACAAGGAAGCCGTTGCCTACGATCTGTTGGGACGTCGCGGTGATGCCGGTCATAGCCTCGATGGTGGGCAGGAACGCGTCGGCGGTGCGCAATTGCGCGCGCTGGCTGGTGGCACGCTGCTCCACCACCAATGGCCCGGCGACCTCGGGAACCAGCACGGCCGGGTTCCTGTCGGGCGCTTCGATGGTGACATGGGCGATGTCACCGACAGTGCGCTGCACCAGAAAGACAGCGAGCCCGCCAATCAGGGCGCTCATGAAAATGAAGACAAAGACCCCCACCGCAACGCCGGCAATCAAGAGGCTGGTTTGCGCCTTGCTGGCCGTCAGGTAGCGCAGGGCGATCTTGAGGCCATAAAGCATGGCACTACTCCGCGACTACGCTTTGACCGGGTTGCACCGCAGTGGGGTCGAGGATCACCTGATCCCCTTCATCGAGACCGGCGGTGACGATGACCCGTTGGGCAGGCCAATCGGAAAACTCGATCGGGCGCACCATTGCGACGCCATCTTCCAACACCAGCACATGGCTGTCGGTGCCTTCGGTCACAATGGCGCCGCGGGGAACGGTCAGGGCGGCATCGGTTTCCGACACGATGATATTGGCGTTGATGGTCAGGCCCACCGGCAGCTCCACCGGTTGGTCGAATGCGAGCTTGATTGGACGGCCGCCGGTCGCCGGGTCAACGGTTGGGGAGGCAAAAACGACACTGCCATGCTGGGGCACGGTATCGCCGACGGGTTTGAGCAGTGCCTTGAGCCCGCTTCTGATCCGAGAGGAGTAGAGCTCGTCGATATCGGTTTCGACCTGCAAGTCGGCGATATCGGCGATGATGAACAGCTCGGTTTGCGGATCAACCAATTGGCCCCGATCCACATTGCGATCCAGCACCGTGCCCGTTAGCGGCGCCACGATCGTGTATTGCTTGAGCTGACTTTGCGCCTGTTCCAGCGCGGCCTGCAGGCGGGCGACCTCATTGGTCGCGGCCGAAAGCGCCAGTTCGGCGTCCTCCCGGGCCGAGCGGGTGGCATTTTCGCCCAAGGCAATCGCCCGATCTGCATTGGCTTTGGCTTGGGCCTGGCTGACCATCCCCGCATCAAGCGCCGCCTGCGCCTGGCCCACGAGGGTTTGGGGCTGGCTGGTCTCGAGTTGCACCAAGACATCGCCGGCCGCCACCAGATCGCCTTCACTGGCCAGAACCTCAACCGCCAAGGCAGACACTGCCGAGCGCACGGTGACCGTTTCGCGCGCGACGACACGCCCATTGACGGCGAGCACCTGGGAGAACGGCCCCATGGCGAGGTTTTCTACCGCGACTGGGGCGGGCTTTGGCTCCCAGGGACGCGCGAGAGCCGCATAGAGGCCAACTGCGAGCACCGCGACGACGAGGAGCACCTGCCACCAGGACCAGCGGCGCTTGCGATCAGGCTTGTCTGCTGGGGTCGGGGCAGCCATTTATGGTCTCAACTGATATTGGAAGTCCAATGCGTTACCACATCGTTCTGCGGCGGCGAATTAGGCAGGCGCAACCTGGACGGAAAGCCCCGACCTGAGATCACACGAGGCTTGCAGAGCTACGGTGCCCGCCATCAGTTAGTTGCATTGGCGGGCGAGTCTGCCGGCGCTCGTACCGGTGATGCGATGCGTCAAGCGGAGCGGATCACGAGCGCCCGGGATCACACCGGTCCGGCACCCGTGCGTCCCAGCTAGCCGCCGAGGAACTCCATCTCGGTGCGCAGATCGACGTCTGCTCCGGCGCCGAGCAGGACCGAGGCGAGGATGCGGGCTTTGACGCCGTTGAGGTCGCCTGCAAAGATCACGCCGGCATCAAACAAATCCTTGCCCCCGCCATTGCCGTAAACCGGCTTCACCCGTCCGCGGGGACAGCGCGAGGTAAGGATCACCGGTGTTCCTCCTGCAACGATCTGCGCGGCGGCCTGGGCGATGGCGGGGGTCGCATTGCCGACACCAAAGCCTTCGAGGATGATGGCCTTGCAGCCATTATCGGCGACATAGCGGATATATCGATCCGTCGCGCCCATGGTGAGCTTGATCAGCTCAATATCAGGCTCGACCGAAGTGGGCGCATAGGAGCGGCGCAGCGTTGGCCGCCGCTGGACCACGACGTGCTGACCATCGACTTCGCCCAGCTTGCCATGTTCGCCCGACATGAAAGTGTCAACGCGTGAGGTGTGGGTCTTGGTGACGTCTCGCGCGGCGTGGAATTCCCCCTCAAAGCAGATGGTGGCGCCCAGACCACTGGCGGCGGGCGCGGCGGCAAGCCGGACGGCGTCGGCGATGTTGCGTGGACCATCGGTATCGGGCTGGTCGGCCGCGCGCTGCGCGCCGGTGAACACCACCGGCTTGTCCGAGGCGAGCAGCAGGTCGGCCATGTAAGCGCTTTCTTCCATCGTGTCGGTGCCGTGGGTCACGACAACGCCATCGCAGGCCGGGTCGGCCAAGCGCTCATTGATGCGCTGGGCGAGCGCAAAGGCGAGCGGAAGATCAAAGGCGTAGCTGCCGACATTGCAAAAATCGTCGACCTGCAGATCTATGCCGTCGAGCGGATCACGCAGGGTGGCGCGCAAATCGGCTGCATTGATGCTTGCTGTCACATCACCTGTTGCCGCGTTCCGGCGCGACGCAATCGTGCCGCCCGTGGTGATCAAGCAAACCGCACTCATCGGGCAAACACTTCTCCGCACCAAATAGCCGAGCCAACATATACACCGATGTCACTGGCCGGGCATTAATGTTTGCCGCCTGCCAAAGCCTAAACTTTGTCGCGCTTTGCCCGGATTTCATAGCGATCTTGCTGTTTCCCCGGAAAGACTGGCCTGTATACTCCATCCCAACTGGACCGTTGAAGCACTTGGAACTGCATCTGGGAAGGATAGGACATGGCTAAGGAAATCTTCGTTTCCTATGGGATCGACGTGGATGCCGTTGCAGGTTGGCTCGGCTCGTATGGCGGCGAAGACAGCCCTTGCGATATTTCGCGCGGCGCCTTTGCCGGCCATGTCGGGGCACCCCGCCTGCTGCGCATGTTCGAGAAATGGGGCATCAAGACCACCTGGTTTATTCCGGGCCACTCCATCGAGTCCTTCCGGGCGGAAATGAAGGCCGTGGCCGATGCGGGCCATGAAGTGGGCATGCATGGCTATAGCCACGAAAACCCGATCGCCATGACCCCCGAGCAGGAGGAAGCGATCTTCGACAAATGCGTGGCTCTCATCACCGAACTGACGGGCAAGCCGCCCCGCGGCTATGTGGCGCCGTGGTGGGAGTTCGGCTCCAAAACCAACGAGCTGCTCAAACAGAAGGGCATCCTTTACGACCACTCCCTGATGCACAACGACCACCACCCCTATTATGTGACGGTGGGGGACCAGTGGACCAAGATCGACTATTCTCAGCACCCCTCGACCTGGATGAAGCCCTATACGCAAGGCGAAGAGACCGATCTCATCGAGATTCCGGCCTCCTGGTACCTCGACGATCTGCCGCCGATGATGTTCATCAAGGCTTCGCCCAACAGCCATGGCTTTGTGAACCCGCGCGATATCGAGGAGATGTGGCGCGACCAGTTCGACTGGGTCTACGAGAACTATGATTATGCGGTGTTTCCGCTGACCATCCATCCCGATGTGTCGGGCAAGCCGCATGTGCTCAAGATGCATGAGCGGTTGTTCAACTACATGAAGGGCTTTGAGGGCGTAAAGTTCGTGCCCATGGAGGAGATTGCGGCCGATTTCGCCCAGCGCTACCCCAAGAGCGGCACGGCGCGGCCGCAATCCTGATCGGCGGGGAAAAGGAGAGGCGGCATGTGCGGATTATGCGGCGTGCTCAATCATGCCGACCACTGGACCAGCGGGCCCGGTGAAGCCTCGGGTGCAACCCGGCCCGCAGCGGATCGGCACCTGCGGGCCGTGGCGGCCAACGACGTGCTGGCACTGTTCGGCCTCAAGCTCGAGAGCTGGGCGGGGCGCTATACGCTGCGCAGCCGAACCGGCAAGATGGCGGTGGTCGACAATCTGGGCGCCGTGTGGGTTGAGGCCGAGAAGTTGATCGGGCGGCCCTGCGATCCGCTCGACCCGGCGGTGCTGGCACAACTGGAGGCGAAGGGGCGATGAGCGGCGTTCGGGAGCCGGTGGTCGCCCATCTCATCACCGGCTTTCTGGGGGCGGGGAAGACGTCGCTGCTCAACCGGCTGCTGGCGCAACCGGCGCTGGCCGACACCGCCGTCATCATTAACGAGTTCGGCGCGGTGGGGATCGATCATCTGCTGGTGCAGCCGGTTGATGATGGTGTGGTGCTGCTCAAAAGCGGCTGCATCTGTTGCACTATCCGGGTCGACCTCAAGAACACCATCCTGTCGCTGTTCGAGCGGGTGCGGCGGGGCGAGATCAGCCCGTTCAGCCGGCTCGTGATCGAGACCACGGGACTGGCCGATCCCGCGCCGATCATCGCGACACTCAGCGCCGACCTGATGCTGAAATATCATCTGCGGCTGGGCAATGTCATAACCGTGGTGGATGTGCCCAATGGGATGGGGAATCTTGCGGGCTTTGCGGAGTCCCGGCGCCAGGTGGCGGTCGCCGACCATATCATCATCAGCAAGGGTGACCTGGCGGACGCGGCGGCATTGACGGACCTGCGGCAGCAACTCGCCCGTAACAACGGGGCCGCCAATGTCGTGGTGCTCGACGAAATGGGGGAGCCAGCTCAAGCTTTGCTGCTCGATACGCTCAACGACCCCGCCAGCCGGGTGGCAACTGTAGCGCCCTGGCTCGGCGTTGATGGAGGTCAGGATCACGGACACGAGGCGGGTCAGCACGGCAGTATCGGCACCTTTGTGCTGGAGGCCGATCAGGCGATTGCCTGGCCACGCTTTGCCCTATGGCTCTCCATGTTGATCCATAGCCATGGGCGCAAGATCTTGCGGCTCAAGGGGCTGATCGACATTGAGGGGGCGGAAACGCCGGTGGTCGTCCATGGCGTGCAGCACCTCATCCACAAGCCGCTGCATCTACCCGCCTGGCCCGATGGTGTCAGGCGGACCCGGATTGTCGTGATCGGGGAGGGGCTGGATCGCAACGTCATGCAGCGTTCCCTCGCAGCGTTCTGCCTGCCAAAGCAAGAGGAGCAGCCGGAACAGGCGGCGCAATAGCACCGAAGAAATCGAGGCTTCTTTGCTTATTTCCACTAACCGGCCAATAGGCACGATCAGCTTTGGAGCAAGACGCAAGAGCCCGGCAATGGAATGGTGAGAGCACCAAGAGAGTGTTCGCGAGGTAGCAAATGTCTTCCGACTTTTGGGAGTTCCTGTGGCTGATCCTCTGGAGCTTTTTCCTGATCTCGTACCTGATGGTGCTGTTCCAGATCATCGCCGACATCTTTCGGGACCGCGACCTCAGCGGCTTTGCCAAGGCCGTCTGGATCATCGCGCTGCTGATCTTTCCAGTACTAACGGCGCTGGTTTACCTGGTGGTGCGCGGCAGCGGCATGACGATCCGCCGCAATCAGGACTTGCAGCGCATGAGCGAAGAAACGGAGAACTATATCCGCTCGGTTGCCGGGCGTTCTCCCGCCACCGAAATCGCCGATGCGCATGCCCTGCGGGAAGCGGGCGTTATATCGGAAGACGAGTTCAGCCGCATCAAGTCCAAGGCGCTGGCCTAGTCCGGCAGATCACGCCGCTTCCTCGGCAACGAGATGGCCGTGCCCCACATCGCGCCAGTTGACCGGCGGCGGCTCGTAGCCAAGGGGGCGGACAGGACTGGGCAGATCGCCAAAGGGCAGATACAGCCGCCGCTCGCGGGCCGGGTCGGGGATCGGCACCGCCGACAGCAGGCGCCTGGTATAGGCGTGCTGGGGGTTCTCGAAGATCTGCGCCCGCGTGCCGATCTCGACGAAGCGGCCCAGATACATCACGGCGACGCGGTGGCTGATCTGCTCGACGACGGCCATGTCGTGCGAGATGAAAAGATAGGCGATGCCGAACCGGCTTTGCAGATCCTGCAGCAGATCGAGCACCTGCGCCTGGACCGAAACATCAAGCGCTGAAACGCTTTCGTCGGCAATGATCACCTTGGGCTGCAGCGACAGGGCGCGGGCAATGCAGATGCGCTGGCGCTGGCCACCCGAAAATTCATGCGGATAGCGGCGCAGGGCGTCGCGCGGCAGGCCGACCTGGTCAAAAAGCTCGGCGGCGCGGTCCTGGAGTTCGCTGCCTTGCGCCAGCCCATGGATATGGAGCGGCTCAATTACGAGGTCACCGACCCGCATGCGCGGATCAAGCGAGGCATAGGGATCCTGGAAGATCATCTGGATGTCGCGGCGCACCGGCTTCATCTCGCGAGCAGACAGCCCTTTGAGATTGGAGCCATTGACGACGACGTCGCCGCGGAAGGGCACGAGATTGGCCAAGGCCTTGCCGGTGGTGGACTTGCCGCAACCGCTTTCGCCGACAAGGGACAGCGTTTCCCCCGCATCGAGCCCGAAGGAGATGCCTTCGACGGCGTGGACGCGTTGCCCCGCGCGGCCAAAGAGGCCAGAATGAATGTCAAAGCGGACGGTTAGGTCCTTTACCTCAACGACTCTGCCAGCGGGTTGAATCAGTTTCTCAGCTGGCGCCGGAGCCGAGGCGCGCTTGGGGGTTGTGGTGCCGGTCATCTCGCCAAGGCGCGGCACGGCGGCAAGCAGGGCGCGGGTATAGTCCGCCTGGGGCGACGAGAAGATCTGGCCCACCGGGCCGCTTTCTACCATCACGCCCTTGCGCATCACCAGCACGTCGTCGGCCATTTCGGCGACGACGCCCATATCGTGGGTGATGAGGATGATAGCCGTCCCGGTCTCGGCCTGCAGCTTGCGCAAGAGGGCAAGGATTTGCGCCTGGACAGTGACGTCGAGGGCGGTGGTGGGCTCGTCGGCGATGATGAGGTCGGGGCTTTGGGCCAGCGCCATGGCGATCATCACGCGCTGGCGCATGCCGCCGGAGAGCTCGAACGGATGCTGCTTGAGCCGGCGGGCGGGTTCGGGAATCTGCACTTGGTCGAGCAGTTCGCGCGCCCGGTGGGCGGTGTCGGCGGCGCTCAGGCGCTGATGGGCATTGATGGCCTCGCCCAGCTGCTGCCCGACGGTCTGGATCGGGTTGAGAGAGGTCATGGGTTCCTGAAAGATCATGCCGAGGCGCCGGCCCCGGACCTGGCGGATCTGTTCAGGTGTTAGTTTAAGCAGATCCTGGCCGTCGAGGAGAGCGGTGCCGCTGCTGACCCGCAGGCCGGGGCCGAGCAGGCGCATCAGCGACAATGCCGTCAGCGATTTGCCCGAGCCGCTTTCCCCGGCAATGCAGAGGGTCTTGCCGCGCTCGCGGGTGAACGAGAGCCCATCCACCAGCCGCGTCGGGTGGGGCCCCGCGGTTTCAATCACCAGATTGGACAGGGCAAGCAGCGGCGCCGCCATGGCTAGGCTCTCCCCCGGAAGGGGAGAGCGCAAGCCTTGGTCGCCACGATGGCTGGGCAGGGGGTCACTCAAAGACGATCCTGGGGAAGTAGAAGGAAACGACCCAGTTGGGCATGTCGACGATCTCGGAAATGCGCAGATCGCCACAAACCGAGCAGAGCATGTAAGCATCCTCGGCACTGATGCCGTGCAGCTTGCCCAGCAGCTCCACCATGTCGCCGACGGCGGCGCGGGCCCCGGTCATCAGGTCGGGTCCGATGCCGGTGGTGACCTCAAAGCCCTCGGTGTCGAGATGGCTGGTGACCGGGCCCGGGGTTGTGAAGCGCGGGAAGGCAAGATTGGCGCCCTTGATCAGCTCGAACTTGAGCGCGATGTTCATCTGGCTCTCGATCGCGGTGCCGCAGACTTCGCCATCGCCTTGGGCGGCATGGGTGTCGCCCACCGAGAACAGCGCGCCTTCCACCTCGACCGGCAGGTAGAGAACGGTGCCAGTGCTGAGATCGCGGATGTCCAGATTGCCACCCATCCGGCGAGGCGGGACCACGGAATGAGTGCCCGCCTCGGCGGGCGCCACCCCGATCGTGCCCGGGAAGGCCTTGAGCGGCACCTTGCCCTTGTCGGAATACAAGGTGGGGCTCATGGAGGCGGCATCATATTTCCAGAGCAGGAGCGCCGGATCGGTGAACTGATCGGCAAGGAGCCCGAAGCCGGGGATGTTGGCCGTCCAGCCAAAGCCCGAGGGCTGGAAGCCATCAATGGTGATCTTGAGCGCATCGCCGGGCTGGGCGCCATCGACCAGGATGGGGCCGGTGACGGGATTGACCTTCGAGAAGTCAAGCGTGGGGACATCGGCCACGGTGCTGTCGGGGGTAAAATGACCCGAGCCGCTGTCGTGACACTCGAACAGAACAGTTGAACCGGGCGCCACCGTTTGCACGGGCGGGATCGAACGATCCCACCCGAAATGATGATGCGCGCGGTGAATGGTGTAGTCGCAGTTACTGCACATCTTTGGCAAACACGTGATCGTAGTGGACGGGGATGTGGACGGGGTCGACGAAGATGGCGTCGGGGCCGCCGAGGCGTTCGGAGCGAAGGGTGAAGCGCTGCTCGTTGAAGACGGGCACCCAGGGGGCGTCCTCCATCACGCCGAGGAATACGTCGCGCCACATCTGCTCGCGCTCGGCCTGCCGGGCTGGGTCGGTCACGGAGTCGGCGGCAACGGCCTGGACGTCGAGGTCCTCGTTGCAGTATTTGGACCAGTTCCAGCCGCCTTCAACCGCGCCGGCGCAGCCAAGGATCGGGCCATAGAAGTTGGAGGGATCGGGGAAGTCGGCAATCCAGGCCATGCCGCCCGACCAGATCATCGGGGCCGAGCCATTGCCGCCGGCTTCGATAACATTGGCCTGGGCGAGGGAGCTGATTTCGGCCGTGATGCCGATGGCGGCTAGGTCCTGCTGGATGGCCTGGGCGATGCGCGGATTGGGATCGGTGTTGTAGACAAAGAGCTCGGTGGCAAAGCCATCGGGATGGCCGGCCTCGGCCAGCAGCGCCTTGGCCGCTTCCGGATCATAAGCATAGCCCTCATAGTCCGGCGCATAGCCGGGCATGGTCGGGGGCAGGGGCTGGTTGGCGGGAACGGCCCGGCCATTGATCACACGAACAATGCGATCCTTGTTGATCGCCATGTTGACGGCCTGGCGCACCTTGAGGTCGTCAAAGGGCGGCTGGGTGACGTTGAGGGTGATGTAGCCGGTGTGGAGCTGGCCGCCTTCAACGATGAGGCCCTCATAATCCGGGTTCTGGCTGACCTGGACGAACTGGGCGGGCGGAATGCCGTCGCCGGGCATGTCGATCTCGCCGTTCTGGAAGCGCAGAAGCGCCACGCTGGGCTCGACGCCGACCTCGAAGGTAATCTGGTCGAGTTTGGGCAGACCCGGCTCCCAGTAATCGGCGTTGCGCTCGAAGACAAGGCGCTGGCCCAGCGTCCATTCCGCCAGCTTGAAGGCGCCGGTGCCGACGGGGTGGGTGGCGAAATCGGCGCCCCATTCCTCTACCGCTTCCTTGGGGACAATGGACGCGAAGTTGAGTGCCATGACATGGAGAAAGGTCGCGTCGGGGCGGGTGAGCTTGACCGAGACCGTGAGCGGATCAACCACCATAACGCCCAAAAGCTCGGTCGCTTCGCCCGCAGCCATCGCATCAAAGCCCTCGATGGAGGCAAAGAAGCCGGCTCCGGGGCTCTGGGTGGCGGGAGCGGTGACGCGCTCGAAGGAGTATTTCACGTCATCGGCGGTCATCTCGCGGCCGTTGTGGAATTTGACGCCGGGGCGCAGCTTGAAGGTATAGGTCAGCTGGTCGGGGGAAAGCTCATAGCTTTCCGCGAGGCCCTGGCTCAGGGTCGAAGTGCCCGGCTCGTAATCCATTAGGCCATCAAAGAGCGACTTGATCATGGACCAGTTCTGCCAGTCATAGCCGATGGCGGGATCGAGCGTCGCCACGTCGTTTTGATAGGTGACGATCATGGCGCCACCCTGCTTGGCGTCCTGCGCCATTGTGGGTGAGGCGGCGAGAAGGACGGCGAAGGCGACCCCCGCCAGCAGTGATTTGCGCATCTTGTGGTTTCTCCCTTGAACGGCGTTTGTTTGAACGGACATTTGGATCCTCGCTCAGCGCAGCTTGATGCGGGGATCGATGAAGGGGGCGGCGAGGTCGGCGAGCAGATTGCCGATGACGATGGCGCAGGCGGAAACCAGCGTCACCCCCATGATGATGGGGATGTCGACGCGCTGGATCGCCTGCCAGGCGAGCTGGCCGATGCCGGGCCAGCTAAAGACGCTTTCCACCACGACGATGCCGGACATGAAGATACCGATATCGATGCCGATCATGGCGAGGATCGGCAGGATGGCGTTCGGGACGGCGTGGCGCAGCAGCACCTGGTGGCGCTTGATGCCCTTGGCCTCGGCGGTACGGATGAAATCCTGGCGCAGCACCTCGATCATGGAGGAGCGCATCATCCGGGCGTACCAGCCGGCGCCGAGCAGCCCAAGGGTCAGGGACGGCAGCACCAGATGCTGGAAGGTGCCGTAGCCGCCGATGGGGAACCATCCCAGCTGCACGGCGAATACATAAAGCAGCAGGATGCCGGCGACGAACTGCGGTGCTGACACGCCGACGAAGGACGCCACCATGAGGGCATTGTCGAAGGCGGAACCGCGCCGCACTGCCGCCAGCACGCCCAACGTGAGGCCGATCACCAGCTCGCAAAAAATGCCGCCGGCCATCAGCAGGAGGCTCGCCGGCAAGCGCGAGGCGATGAGGTCGGCCACTTCGGTGCGCTGCAGATAGGAGCGGCCGAGGTCGCCCTGCAGCAGGCCGGTGAGATAGCGCCAGTATTGCTCGTAAACGGGCCGGTCGAGGCCCAGTTGCTGGCGAATGCTTTCCACCGTTTCGGCGGTGGCGCTGCGGCCGGCGATCTGGCGCACGGGATCGGCGGGGAGGAGATAAAGCAGGGCATAGGTGATGAGGCTGATGCCAAAGAGGATCAGCACGGCCTGGAGCAGACGCCGGAGCACATAAAGGGTCATGGCTGGCGCCCCCGCGAGGTGGGATCGAGAATGTCGCGCAGCGCATCGCCGACAAGGTTGAAGCCCAGGGCCAGGAGGATGATGGCAAAGCCGGGGATGAAGACGAGCCAGGGCGCGGAGGCGAAATAGCTCTGGTTCTCGAAGATGATGTTGCCCCAGGAGGGGGTGGGCGGCCGCACCCCGACACCCAGAAAGCTCAGCGTGGCTTCGAGCAGCACGGTGGTGGAGATCCCCAGCGTCGCCCAGACGATGATGGTGGACACGAGATGGGGCAGGATGTGGCGGAAGAGGATGAGGGCCGAGCCGGCACCCAGCGAGCGTTCGGCGGTGATGAAGTCGCGTTCCGCCAGCGAGCTGGTTTCGGCGTAAAGGACGCGCGCCACCTGCACCCAGTTGACCATGGCGATGACGATGGCGACGATCCAGAGGCTCGGGCGGAAGATCGCCGCGAGCACGATGGCGAGGAGCAGGGCGGGAAAGCTCATCATCAGATCGGTGAAGCGCATAAGGACGGTGCCGATGATGCCGCGGAAATAACCGGCGGTGATTCCGACCAGCGCGCCGATGGTCACGGCAATGCCGTTGGCGACGACCCCGATGGTGAGCGACGTCTGGGCGCCATAGATCAGCCGGCTGAGGAGATCGCGGCCGAGGAGATCCGTGCCGAACCAGAACTGCGCATTGGGCGGCAACGGGGCGCCTTCGATGGTGAGGCCCTCGAAAAACTGCTCGCCCGGATCATAGGGGGCGACCAATGGGGCAAGGACCGCGGCTGCGACGACGAGGGTGATGATGAGGAGGCCGATCACCGCGAGCGGGCGATGGAGCAATTGGGACAGCACCGAAGCGGGCTTGACCGGCGCGGCGGGAACGCCGCCGGGCGCCAGTTCAGGCGCGAGAACGTCGGTCATTGTGCTCCCCTTCCTGGTGCACCAAGCGGGCAGCCATGATCTCGATGGTGACGCGCTCGCTCATCGCCATCTGGCGCAAGATGTCATAGGCCGCACTGGCCGTGCCGGCGCCTGCGGCCATCAGCTGCGCGGTGGCTTCCGCCACCACCTGGCGGCCGGCGAGCTGGTCGCGTAGCCCCGACAGTTCGGCCTGGAGCGCGGTGCGCTGCCGGAAGGCCGATGTGGCGATCACCAGTGCCGCATAGATGCCGCCACTGCCCACCGGCTTGAGCAGATGCGCATCGGCGCCTTGCCGGAGAGCCCAAGCGAGCCGCCCGGGCGCTTCCGAGCCAATGAGGGCAATGGTGGGCATGGGCGCGGTGCCGGCAGGCCAGGGGAACTGGCCGTCGTGGCCCATATCGGCGTCGAAAAACAGCAGGTCGGCGGGGGCAGTGGCGGAGTCGGAGGGCAGTTCGGGCCAGCACAGGGTTGGCCGGATGCCCAGCTGTTCGAGCTGGCGCACAATGGCGTCGACCACGGCATGCGGGCGGTGCAGGATCGCGGCGCGCTGGCCGACGAAATTGGGGGTGAGATCGGCCGTTCTCATTTCACCACTCGCAAATTGCTGCCGGCGCGCACCCGGTCCGCGGCGGAAACGACGAGGCTGGTATGGGCGAGATAGGGGTCGGGTGCGATCGGCTCGTCGCGCTGCTCGATGATGGCGAGCGCGCCGCTGGCGGTGACCCGGGCGATGTGAGGGGTGAGAACGGCATGGTTGTTGGCAGCCATGATTTGCAGCGGCCCCAGGGGGGTGGAGGGCGTGGCCTGGTTAAGCGAGGCGAGCACGGATCTGCCGTCCTCCGTTTCCGCTGCAAGGAGGCCGGCGACGAGCAGCTGGACGGCGCTATAGGCCTGGGCGAAGAAGGCCGAGACCGGCTGGCTGGTGGCGTCGAGCTGACCGAGGAAATGCTGGTTGGCTGATGTCCGCAGGGCCTGGAAGTAGGGGGCGATCGTGTAGAGCCCCGCGGCCTTGTGGCCGAGCAGCGCCGCTTCCCCTTCGGCCAGATTGCAGCTCACCACCGGGCGCTTCTCCATGGAGAAATCGGGATCGGCCTCACCCAGGGCATGATACGCCTCGAGGAACGAATAGGAAGATGGACCGATCAGCGTATTGAGCACGAAGTCGGGGCGCTTGAGACGGATGTCCCGCAGGATATGGCCGAGATCAGCGTCGCCGAGAGGCGCATAGCGTTCACCCGCAACTGAGCCCCCGGACTGCTCGATGATGTCGCGGGCGATGCGGTTGGTTTCCCAGCCCCAGATATAATTGGAGCCCACAAGATAGCCGTTGTTGCCGAAGCGGGGCAGGATGTGCTGCAGCAGCGGCAGGATGTGCTGGTTGGGGCAGGCGCCGAGATAGACCACCTGCTCGTTGCACTCGAAGCCTTCATAAGGGCAGGGGTACCAGAGGGTTGCGTCGTGCTTTTCGAGCACGGGGATAACTTCCTTGCGGCTCCATGAAGTGGTGCAGCCAATGATATGGCGGGCGCCGGTTGCAATGATCTCCGCCGCCATGCCGGCATAGCGCTCGGTGATGCCATGCGGATCGCGATGCTCGGCTAGAATGCGGAAGGGCAGGGTGCCGCTGGCATTAAGCGCCTGGACGGCGAGCTGCGCCCCGGCAAGGCCTTCGCGCCCGAGCGCCGCATAGGCGCCGGTGGTGGAGAACAGTAGGCCAACTGTCACAGTTTGTTCGAGAACGGACAAACCAGGCTCCAAAACAAAAAAGCCCCACCCGGCGGCCAGATGGTCGTCCGAATGGGGCGCAAATGCCCGCAAGGCTTATGTTCTTGGCAGTGCAGCACCGGCTTGGAGCCAAGTCAATCAGAATCGGCCTTCGTGTTGGGCAAGAAGTTGCGGTGCCGAACCATTGGGCAGAGTGCTCACATTGTGGCGGCAGCGAGCTGACGCGCCTGCACTAAAAGCCGCACCGGCCTTGGGCCGTGCGGGTATGGGGCAGGCGGGCATCGCAGCAAGAACTGCGACATGGGGCGAAGTTCGCCTCGGTGCCGGTCGTCCGGCGGGAAATAGAAGGTGAAGCAAGCTTCGCCCCATGTTCTATCGGAGACTCTTCGGTGAGGACCGTCCGTGGCTAGACCCGTGCCAAACGCCAGAAGCCCTGGGGCTTCATGGACCGGGGGATGAAATCGGTCCCGGATCATCCTCGTCCCGAAGGAATTTGGGCGACCCCAAACCCATCCGATATTCCCGCACCGACCGTTCGTCGCGACCGCGCAGCTTGCCCGGGAACAAGGGGATTGTGCCTGAGGTTTTCGGGGGCGGGGATAAGTTTTGGGGGTGGTGATGGCCGCCCTCGTGGTTCGAGGCTGCGCTACGCTTCGCAACTCACCATGAGGGCTCCCGCGCATTTCCGCGCATTTTGGACCTCCGGAGCCCTTGTGGTGGGGTGCACAGCGGAGCCTCGAATTCCGGAGGGCGGCGCGCGGATGCCGGCTGCGCGAATGGAAGTGGAAACCATGGTTAAACAAACTTGTCCCGGCAGGGGGTTCGTTTCCCGCCCTCGCGCGTAACCCTTCAGAGCTGGCCAGCCTTTGAAGCTGCGGGCCGCCGCAGTGTTGGCCCGGAGGGGTGGACGCATGGACTATCCTGCTCCAGCACGATCCAGACCCGACGAGCGCCGGGCGCAGCGGCGGTATCTCGCCCTGGCCGTGATGGTGGGGATTATCGCGGGGACGATCGGGTCGATGTTCCACCTCGCGATCAATGCCCTGCTGCAATGGCCCGCGCAGCTGCGCCAAATTGTGGACGGGCCGCTGCTGGTACTCGCGGCAGCGCTGATCACCATGACAGTAACGGTGGCAGCTGTGGCGCTCGTGCGCCATTGGGCGCCCGAGGCCAGCGGCAGCGGTGTCCAGGAAGTGGAAGGGGCGATGGATGGCCTGCGCGAGATCCACTGGACGCGAGTGCTGCCGATCAAGTTTTTCGCCGGTGCGGCGGCGATCGGCTCGGGGCTGGTGCTGGGACGCGAAGGGCCGACCATCCACATCGGCGCGTCGGTGGCGGCGATGGTCTCGGCGCGCTTCGGGCTGACGGCCACGGAGCGCAGCGGCTTGCTGGCGGCGGGCGCGGCCGCGGGCTTGGCTTGTGCCTTCAATTCGCCGATTGCCGCGGTTTTGTTCGTGATCGAGGAAATGCGGCGGCAATTTCCCTATCGCTACAGCACCTATATGGGCGTGATCATTGCCGCGCTGCTCGCCACCGTGGTGACCCAATGGATCGGCGGCGCTGCCCCGGACCTTGTGCTCGCTGCGCCGGAAGTGCCGTTGCCCATGCTGCCCTTGTTCGTGCTGCTCGGCTGTGTGCTTGGTGGTGTGGGCGTCGCGCTCAACGCTTGCATCCTCAAGGCCCTGGCTTTTGCCGGAGCAGCGCAGGAACGGGCGCCCTATCTGTACCCGGCCGTGGTCGGGCTGCTGGTTGGGGCGCTGCTGGCCCTGTCTCCACAAACGGTGACGGGCGGAGAAGCGCTGATCCCGGCACTGGTGCGTGAGCAGCCCGGCGTGGTGGTGCTGCTGGCCCTGGCGGCCGCGCGGTTCTGCACCACGGTCGGTAGCTATTCAACGGGCGTGCCGGGTGGGATCTTCGCGCCGATCCTGTCGCTGGCGGGATGCGTTGGGCTGGCCTTCGCCGCCCTTGCCAGTGCTGCAATGCCCGATGCCGGCGTGGTGCCGGCGGCCTTTGCCATTGCCGCAATGGGCGGACTTTTCACCGCCTCGGTCCGCGCGCCGATGGTGGGGGTGGTGTTGACGCTCGAACTTACCGGTGCCTACGGCGCGACGGTGCCGCTGCTGACCACCTGCCTTGCAGCCAATCTGGCTGCGCAGTGGTTAGGCGGCCGACCGATCTACGAGCAGTTGCTGGAGCGCACGCTCACGCTGGCCGGCATCAAAGCACCGGCAAAGCCGGCCAATGATGGATAACGGCGACGCCGGGGTGATGGCCCGGCGCAAGGGCTTGCCGAAAAGCGCTTTTGCCGGGCTGATTACCGGCTCTGCATTGTGGCCCCGGGGCCGCCGGCAGCTAAAGGGCGACGCCGAAGAGCCAGCCGGCAGCCGAGGTGATCACCATCGCGAGCGCCCCCCAGCCGACCACCCGGACCATGGGCATGAAGATCGGGGTTTTGCCGGCCCAGGCACCAAGCCCTCCCAGAAGAGCGAGCCCTGCCAGCGTTACCGCATACAGCGGCAGCAGGGTTTGACCGGCAGCGGCGAAATAGGCTGTGGCAACGGGGATGATGGCGCCGGCGGCAAAACTGGCGGCAGAAGCAGCGGCGGCCTGCACCGGGCGAGCCAGGGTGCCCTGATCGATGCCGAGTTCCTCGCGGGCATGCACGGCCAGCGCGTCGTGTTGCATCATCTGCGTGGCGACGGTGCGGGCCAGGGCTTCATCAAGCCCGCGCGACGCATAGATGGCAGTGAGCTCGTTGAGTTCACCTTCGGGGTCGGCTTGGAGTTCCTGGGTTTCGCGGGCAAGGTCCGAGCGCTCGGCGTCGCGTTGCGAACTGACCGAAACATATTCGCCTGCCGCCATCGACAAAGCGCCCGAGATCGCCCCGGCCAGTCCGGCGAGGAGGATAGCGGTCCTGTCGCCCGAGCCGGCGGCCACACCGGCAACGAGGCTAGCCGTTGAAAGCAGTCCGTCATTGGCGCCCAGAACTGCGGCACGCAGCCAGCCGATCCGATTGGTAACATGGTCTTCCCGATGCGCGGCCATGAGGGTTCCTTTGCGCGGGGCTGCAGCCCCATCTAGTCGGCGCCAGCGGGTGTCAGCGCTTCCTGGGGCGGCTGGTCTGGCTGGTTGGTTTCCCCGGAAAGGCCGGTGACGGCCAGAATCTCGTGCTCGTCAAGCGTTTCCCGGTCCAGGAGGGCATGGGCAAGGGCATCGAGCTTGCCGCGATGTTCGCGCAACAGGGCTTTGGCTTGCTCATGGCACTCATTGATGATCCGCAGCACTTCGGAGTCCACCAGCCGCGCGGTTTCCTCGCTATAGGGCTTGTCATTGCCTAGCATGCCCTGGCCGGTCCAGGCGTTCTGGCGCGGGGCCAGTTGCACCATGCCGAGCTTGTCGCTCATGCCCCAGCGGGTGACCATCTGGCGGGCCAATTGGGTGGCCTGCTCGATGTCGTTTTCCGCGCCCGTGGTGCGGGTGCCATAAACGATTTCTTCGGCGGCGCGCCCGCCCAGCATCCCCACGATCTTGGCCAGGAGATAGCTCTCTGGATAGTTGTAGCGGTCAGTGAGGGGCCGCTGATAGGTTACGCCCAAGGCCTGCCCGCGGGGCACGATGGTGACGCGCTGCACCGGGTCGGCGCCGGGGACTACGAGGCCCAGAATGGCGTGGCCGCCTTCGTGATAAGCGACGCGCTCCTTGTCGGCTTCGCTCAGGATGATGGGGCGCTCGGGACCCAGGATGATCTTTTCAAGCGCATCGATGAAGTCCTTTTGATGCACTTCTTCTTCTTCGCGGCGAGCGGCGAGGAGCGCGGCTTCGTTGACGAGGTTGCGGATATCGGCGCCCGACAGACCCGGCGTGGTTTTGGCGAGATGGGCAAGATCCACATCGGCGGCCAAGGGGATCTTGCGGGTATGCACCTTGAAGATGGCTTCGCGGCCATTGCTGTCGGGAAGATTGACCACGACACGGCGGTCGAAGCGGCCGGGGCGGAGCAGGGCGCGGTCCAGCACGTCGGGCTGGTTGGTGGCGGCGAGCACGATGATGCCCTCGCGGCTAGAAAAACCATCCATTTCGGTCAGGATCTGGTTGAGGGTCTGCTCCTGTTCGCTGGCGCCGCCGAGCACCGCCTGGCCGCGGGCGCGACCGATCGAGTCGATCTCATCGATGAAGATGATGGCGGGTGCATGTTTGCGGGCATCCTGAAACAGGTCCCGCACGCGGGCGGCGCCAACGCCCACGATCATTTCCACGAACTCCGAACCACTCATGGAAAAGAACGGCACATCGGCTTCTCCGGCCACGGCGCGAGCGAGCAGTGTCTTGCCGGTGCCGGGCGCACCAACGAGCAGAACCCCCTTGGGCGCGGTGCCGCCGAGGCGGGTGTATTTGGCGGGATTGCGCAGGAAATCAACGATTTCCACCAGTTCGTTCTTGGCTTCCTCGATGCCCGCAACATCGTTGAAGGTAACCTTGCTGTCGGTTTCCTTGTCGAAGCGTTTGGCCCGGCTTTTGCCGATCCCCGATATACCGGCCATGCCGCCCAACATGCCACCGCCTTGCTTGGCGGCGCGGCGGAACAGCCAGACATAAAGCCCGATAATGATCAGGGCCGGCCCGAAGGCATAAAGCAGGGTGACAAACAGATTGGGTTCGGTCTGGAGCGGGGTGGCGCGGATATCCACGCCATGCTCGATCAGCTCGGTATCGAGCCCTGGGTCGACGAACATGGGCAGGATGGTGGTAAAATCCTGAATGGTGCGCGGGGTGCCGGCGGGTTGCCCCTCCGTGGCGGGCGGCGCCCATTCGATGGGCGCCTTGAACCTGCCCTCGACCCGGTCGCCCTGGGTATGGATGGCTTCCACATTGTCGCGCGCCAGTTCCGCACGGAAGGTCGTGTAGGAGATCGGCTCGGGGGCTCCGGGCGCCGGAAACAACAAACTGACGACGAGATAGTTGATTGCCAGCAGCGCCAGGAACCACAGCCAAGTACGCCGGGATGGCATTGTCGGCTGCGGCTTGGTGCCCGTCGGCGTGCGCTCGGGCGGTTTGCGCTCCGGCGGTATGCTGGCCTGGTTTCCTGACATTCATCCCACCTTGAAGCTAAGCTGGACAACGAAGTCTAAGTCGATGTGCTACGGTCATCACTGGATGATTGAAGGAATGGCGGGGCGTGGTGCGCCTCAGCTCAATGCAGGCAAACGGAGGGCGAAAACCATTGGTTCCGCTCCTACCTGGGCAAGGCGGGACTTATCCTTAAGGATTGTGCCTCGCTCGCTCCGCGGCGAAACGGAGCGGGCAAGGGGCGCGGGCTAGGGCCCCTGGCGCGGTCGCCGCGAGAAGGGCGCCCTGGCGCTATTCGGAATTTTCGCCCCGCGCAGTGCCGGTGGCGTTGCCAGCGGTTTGGCCGCCACCGGTGCCAATGCTGCCCACGTTGGGCGCCCCGCCGACCGGCGCAATGCCGCCGGGCTGCAGATTGGTCCTGAGGCCGGACAGCGCCTGGGTCGGGCGATCCGAGCTGTTCTCGTCTTCCGCCGTCAATTCCGCGACGGCATCCATGTAATTCTGGAACTCACGTCCTTCGGGTCGGCCTTCCCGTTCCCAGATCTGGTGCGCGCGGCGCTTGATGTCTTCGTCGTCGAGTGTCGGCATTTGGATCTCCTCCTTAGCGCCCGAAATGCGCGACAAAAGGGGAGGGTTCGGCCATTGCTGCCCAGGTTAGCGCCCGATGTTTCCCGGACGCGGACCAGCGATCACGCCTTGCTGTAAAGCGTCGTGACCCGCTCCGGGCTTGGTTGGTTGAGTTGCGTCACCCGGGCGCGCAGGCGGGTGATATCGCCGATGGTGTGCAGTTCTTCGTGCAGCACTTTCATCGCGGCCGCTTCCGGGGTGGAGGCGAATACCGTGCTCACCTCCGACTGCTGGGCGCGCCCCTCAGGATCGGTGTTGTAGGATTCCACCCGATATTCGTGCTGCTCGCTGGTACTCATGCTCACTCCAAAGCTGCAGTCTAGCACGGAGGGGCGAGTTTTTAACACCGGTGCTGCGCCGTCTAGGGCTGATCGCCCGCAGGCACCGACATGCACACCGGAAGGATCAATCGGCGGCGGACCGGCAGTTTTGGTTCCGGATCGCCAGTGTTCAGGTGCCGCGGTAAGCTCCGCCCAAAACAAAAAAGGCGGCTCCGAAGAGCCGCCTCGCTGGAGGATTTTAGACGCGCTTAGCGCATATAGGGGGATACGCACTGCTGGCGCGGCCCGTTAAAGGGCTGGAAGGTGTTGTCCGAAGCGCGGTACGAGCGGTACTGGCTTTCGCACCAGCGCAGATGCTCGCGGGTGATGCGGACCGGGCCCGAATTGCTGTTGTTGTTGTTCTGGTTGGAAATCGCACCACCGATGATGGCACCAGCGATGAAGGCCGCCGGTGGGAACCAGTAGCCATTGTGCTGACGCCAGCCCGAGCGGCGTTCCCGCGAGCCACGGTGACCATTATAGTAGCCATAGTTGCCACGGCGCTCGAAGCCACCACGGCGGTGGTCACGGTCACGACCGCGATCCCATCCACGGTTCTGGACAGTGAGGAACTGCGCTTCGGAAGTGATTTGCAGCGGCTGTGCTGCTGCCGGGACGCTTGCTGCGCCAAAGCTGGTGATTGCCATAAGAGCGGCGCAGGCGCCCGCCATAATCTTTTTCATGTTTTTTGCTCCTTGTTCGCCCACCGCGATGATTAGGGAATGCCGCGGGGGATAAATCGTTCGGGTATGAACGAAAATTAAGTTCAACAGATCGAGAGCATCTACATCAAACGGGCGATAAAGCCGCGGGCGAGGAGATGCCCCAGTGTTCCTCACTGGCCTGACAAATAGCGGCGGCTAGCCCAGCCTTCCCAGCCAGCGGCCCGCACCTTCTGCCAGCTGCCAACTGCATAGGGCAGGAAGGCGATGTCGCATTCACGTGGGCTAAGGCCCGTCAGGATGCGCGAGCTTGGGGAGGGATAAGCACGCAGGTTAAGGACGTCATTCCGCGCAACGCCACTGACGCAATAGATTGCCGGCGATACCATGGAGATATAGCGGCGGTTGACCCAGCCGGAATAGTGCCCGTCCTCGATGGGGCACCATGAACCCTGGCATGCCGCCATGACCATGACCCCGCAACTGCCATAGGGCAGGGTAGTCACGACCCGGCTGCTGGCACCCGGACGGGAGCGGACGTTGAGCGCATCAGTGGCGGGGATGTTGACGACGCAATGTTCCTCCCCTTGCACCACCTGAGCCTGAGCGGCGACGCCCAAGCCCAGCAAGGCCGACAGCGCGGTCGCGCCGGCAATAAGCAAAAGCTTGATCTTGGACATGGCTACCTCCTCTTTGCGCCGACACTAGAAGGGGTGAGGTGAACCGCGCCTGAACGGAGCGGGAAACCGTTGTGGTGCTAGCCAATGGATTTGGTCATCACCGGCACCACGGGGCCAAGCGGGGTTTTTTCTTTGCCGACAACGGTGAAACCTTGTGCCTGGTAGAACGGCACTGCTGTGGTGCCGGCCACCACCCGGATGCCGGTGGCTTGCCGCACCAGCAGCTCGCGCTCAACCGCCTCAAGGATCTGCCGGCCAATGCCGCGGCGCCAATAAGGTGGATCAACGAACATGCCGGCCAGCTCGGCAAACTCGCTGCCCCCGATGCTGAAGGCGGCAAAGCCTACCGGCGCCCCATTGGCTTCGGCTACGACGATCTGGCCGTGACGGAGCAAATCTTCGTCGATCCGGAAATGCCCCGGCGCTTCGGTCAGGCGGCGCAGCACCTCGCCCGTTTCAACGGCAAGCGAAGCATTGAGCATCACCTGGTTCAGCAACGGCCGGTCTTCAAGCCGTGCCTGGCGGATCGTTACGGCTGGTGGGGACATGATGCGAGCAATAGGCCCTTCGCTCCTGGCGGGTCAATGCGGCAGGTTCCCCGAGGAGGTGGCAGTGGTCGCCGGGCGGGTAGGCTCCCCGACGGGGTGACTGGCCTCGGATGGCGCAGAGGCGTAGGTTGTGCCTGATCAAGAGGAGGACGCGATGACGACCAATGTGAAAGAGCTTTTGTCGGCGGCCAATGCGGAAGTGCCACGGATCTCGCCCGAGGACGCGCGCCGGATGGTTGCCGAAGAGCATGCGGTGATCGTGGATGTGCGCGACATGCCCGAGTTGCAGGCCAGCGGCAAAATTCCGGGTTCGGTCCACATCCCGCGTGGGATGCTCGAGTTTCGAGCCGACGAGGCGACGCAATATCATGACCCCAACCTGTCCAAGGACCGCCCGGTGATCCTGCATTGTGCCTCCGGCGGCCGCTCGGCCCTTGCCGGCAAGACCCTCAAGGATATGGGCTATCAGCAGGTGTTTAACCTTGGTGGCTTCAAGGACTGGGTCGAGGATGGCGGCGAGGTCGAAAAGCTTTCCTAGCCGGGATCCCCCCGTTTAGCGCGGGGTGAAGTCAGTTTCCGGCGTGACCATCCGGCAATAAGCGGCAACCAAGCGCGCGCAATGCTCGACATCGGTGAGGCTGACCACCTCGCCCGGCGTATGCATGTAGCGCAATGGCACGCCGAGCAGGCCCGTGGCCATGCCGGCCTGGTTGAGCTGCAAGGCGTTGGCGTCGGTCGGGGTGGCGCCCGGCGCGACCTGCACCTGGTAGGGAATAGCTTCCCGTTCGGCGGCCTGCGTCACCAGGTCGAACAGGACGCGATTGGTGTTGGCGCCGAGGGACACCGTTGGGCCCTTGCCCAGCTCGAGTTGCCCGTGCTGGGACGGGCTCACCCCAGGGTAGTCGATGGCATGTTCCATATCCACGGCAATCCCGCTTTGCGCCCCAATGGCGAAGGCGGCGGTGCGAGCGCCGCGCGAACCGATCTCCTCTTGCACGGTGCCCACCGCATAAACGCCGACCTCGGGGTGGAGGCCACCGTTCTCCGCCAGCAGCCGGAGGGCTTCAGCCACGATAAACAGGCCCGCCTTGTTGTCAAAAGCGCGGCCGACCGCCCGATCGCCCAGCAATGGCTGAAACTCCTGCTGGTAGGTGACCACGTCGCCAAGCGCGACCACCGCTTGCGCCTCGGCCCGCGAGCCGGCGCCGATGTCGATCCAGAGCTCCTTGAGCTTGGGCTTTTCCTTGAGCTCGTCCGGATCCATCAGGTGAATGGCCTTGCGACCAACAACGCCGGCAACGCGTCCGTTGCGACCATGGACCCACATCGTCTGGCCAACCGGGATGACGCTGTCATGCCCGCCGATGGCGCTGAAATACAGCAGCCCCTCCTCGCCGATATAGTGGAGGATGAAGCCGATCTCGTCCATGTGGCCGGCCAGCATGATCTTGGTGGATGCGGCCGGGTTGAGGGCGGCAATGACGTTGCCATGCAGGTCAACGGACACCGCGTCCGCAAGCGGCTCGACATAGCTGCGGTAGCGCTGGGCAACGCGCTGCTCATAACCGCTCGGGGAAGGCGTTTGCACCAGATCGCGTAAAAACTGGAGGGACTGATCCCGCATGGCTTGGTTTCCAACAAAGGGTGAGCGAGCATCCGCGCAGCGGTCGCCCATGACACTTACGTGGCTCGCCAATGCGTGGAGCATGACGACGTCAATGTGCTGTGCATCGGCGCCTGGATCGTGGGTCCACAGATTGCAGCCGAGGTCACGCGTGCCTTCCTGGCGGCGCAATTCAGCACCGAACCGCAATTCCGCCGCCGGGTAGAAAAGCTCGCCGAAATGGACCGGGCACGCGGCGCCTGATCGTTGATTTGAAAGGGAGGATTGGATGGACGCCAACAAGCGCAGGGAAGTTCTGGATACCGTCGCCAAGCTCAGGGTGACCGATATTCGCGATGGCATGGATTGGGTGGGTTTGCATCATGTGGGCACGGTCGATCCCGAGATCCGGCCACTCTACCGAACCAAAGCGGCCGGGTTCGCGCAGACCTACAAGCATATACCCACTCAGATCCGGGTGCCGGAACTGTCACCGGCCGATTACACCAAATGGGCTTATGAATATTGGTACAGTCAGCTCTGGAACATGGGAGATTTCCGCGAGCAGGTCGGCGAAGGCGACTTCCTGGTGATTGACACGCTGGGGCAAAAGACGCCGGCCATCGGCTCGATGGATTCGATGGTCTGGGCTGCGCGCGGGGTCAAGGGCGTGCTGACCAATGGTGGCGCACGAGACACGGACGAGCAGCTGTACCAAAAGGCCATGCCGTGTTGGCACCGCTGGGTGGTGCAGCCCATGTATCAGGGGCGCGTTGAATTCGGTGAACCCAATTCGACAGTGGAGATCGGTGGCGCAACCGTCCGGCCAGGCGATCTGGTGGTGGCCGACGGCGACGGGGCCATTGTGGTGCCGCAGGACGTAATCGAGGACGTAATCTATTACGCCAAGCAGGAATCCGAGAATGATCGCTATGACCGGAGCATGCTGTTCGAGGCGCTTGGCATCGCGCCCGATGAATCAACGCAGTCCATGTTCCCAGATATGCCAGCCCATCCATACCGCAAGAACCGGGAGGACTTCATGAAGCGGCTGGGTCGCAAGTGAAGCCGAAGCAATGAGTTTGGAGGCGCCTGCGCGCGCCTCTTATCTTTGCCGTAAGACAAAAGAAAACGCCGAACCTTGCAGGGTTCGGCGCTTCTTCCTTGGGAGGAAGGATCGGCGCTAAACGCGCTCGAGCATCATGCCCCAATCGCTGCTGTCGGGGCGAGGGGGCAGGGGGAGGACAGAACTGCGGGGAACCTCGATGGTCTCGCCCGGTTCGCTCCATTGACCACTGCGCGGATCAAAAAAGCGCGGGCGGTAACGGTCACCGGCGGTGACGCCGCGGAGCTTTGCCTCGATCGGCGCGTCGGCCTCGAAATACAGCATGAACCAGGAGCGATCCTGGGTGCGGGCGCAATAGTTCCAGCCCTTGTAGGCAAATCCCGGCCCGGTCTTATTGGGCACGATCAGTTCGACATCGGGTTCGAGCTCCAGGTAGCGCTGGCCCAACACAGTGGCAAAGCTCTTGAGGTGTTGGACCTCCGCGGCCGAGTGCCATCCAAAGCTGTCCCACATCTTGTGGAGCGATTGCTCTTCAATGTCAGACTGCCAGATGCCTTCCGCGCCATAGATGAAGCCAGCCAACCCCCCGGATAGGAAGCTGCCATAAAGGCCCGATCGCACATAGATGCGGTCGTCTTCGCTGTCGGGCGGCACGCGCAAAGGGTAGGGCTGGCCCAACTGGTGCAGGCCGGCATAATAGGGCTCGCCATTGATGGCAGGCTTTCGCTCGGTTTCGAAAATTTCGGTGAGATACCAGTAGGTGTAGTGCTCGCGCACATTGCCCGACTGATGCAGATCGACCCAGCTGCCCGGTCCGAAATTGACCAGGGTAGAGGGATTAGGATTGGCGGTGAGCATATTGCCGAAGGGCGGCTTGCCATAGCGTTCAAGCGCCAGCTTGATGGGGATGTTGTAGTCTTCGGCCGGGATGGTCTGCTCGAAATAGTCGTAGTGGATCGGGCTAAGCAGGCTGATATTGGCGCCATAGCGGGCGATCAGATACTGCACGTACCGGCTATAGGATTCCGGCCAGTCGTAGAATTTCTGCCAGCACTGGCCGGCGTCTCGACGCGAGAACTCGATGAAGGGGACGATGCCTTGTTCATTGAGGTAGTCGATCTTGCGATCGAGTGCCTTGAAGTATTCCGGGTTGATCCGGTCCATGTCCGGAAAGATCTGCTCGAAACCGGGCACCTTGCCGGGAAACTCGAACGGGCGGCCCCCTTCATTGTGCATATCCTTGGCTGACTGCGTGCCGGGCTGCTTCCAGGCCGCGCGCACCCAAGTTCCATCAGGCATCTGCAGGCTGTTGGGTGCGCCGTCATTGGCCCAGGCGGGCTGCGCGGCGATCAGACCAACGCAGTTGAAACCCTGCGCCTTCCGGAAGGCAACATAGTCATTGAGGGTGGACTGGGGACCGAGCGGGCCGGGGGATGCTAGCCTGTCAGCGAATGGGAAGCGGAAGCTGGGCAGGGACCACCAGGTATCGCCGAGGAGAAAAAACGGCGTGCCATCGTTGTATTGCAAGCCTCGTCCATCTGGCGTGGCGGCGACCATGCCGCGGCGATTGGGGTTCTCCTCAAGCTCTTGAGAACTCCAAGCTTCGGCAACGAAGCTGCCGCTTCTGCCGGAAAGACCCGCATCCGCCGGGGTGCTGCCGCTGGTCCAGCGCCATTCGCCCGGCGCAGTGGCAAGCACGCGCACGACAAACTCGTTGCCACCATTCCAAAAACCATAAACTCTCCTGGCAAAACCGGGCCCTTCCAGATCAACCCACACCAGAACGTCGGCGTAGGGATTGGACAAGCTGCTGGCGGCCTGGAAGATGAGGTCCAGCTTGGCCCATACCTTTACGTGGCCTTGTGCAGTGGTCACGATTATTCCTCCCTCAGCCGTTAGCGGCCCAGCCATTCCGGCTTGGTTTTCTCCACAAAGGCTTCGACGCCCCGGCGGAAGTCCTCGCTGCCATAAATAAGCGAGATGAGATCGTCAGCTGGATCGATGTCGCGCGCGAGAATGCGTCCAAAAGCGGCCTTGCTGACGCGCAGGGTCAAAGGCGCGTTTTCAAGCAGGCGGGCCACTACCTCATCGGCAACGGCTTCCAGTGCCTCGGGCTCGGCCAGGCGCGCCAGGAACCCGCTGGCAAAGGCTTCTTCGGCGTCGATGAACTCGGCCAAGAGCAGCATGCGCTTTGCCCGGGCCTCGCCAAAGCCATTCAGCACGCGTGCATAGGTCTGCATGGAGACACAGTTGCCGATGGTGCGGGCGATAGGGCTGCCGAATTTCGCGCGGCGGCTGGCGACGCGGATGTCACAGCAGGCCGCGAGATTGAGACCGCCACCCGCAGCCCAACCATCCACAATGGCCACAGTGGGTATCGGCACGGCAAGAAGCCGTTCGAAATAGCTGTTCATCTTGGCTTCGTAGGCGATCCCGTCCTGCCCACCGGTGAAGTCGCGGAACTGGGCGATGTCCGACCCGGCAACGAAGGCCTTGCCCCCGGCGCCGCGCAAAGTAACGACACGCAAATTAGGGTCAGCGCTGACCTCGGCCAAAACAGCGTCCAGTTCTTCCCACATCGACCAGGTAAAGGCATTGTGGGCAGCTGGCCGGTCAAAGAGGATGCGGGCAATAGCGCCCTCTCGGTCCAGCCGGACTTGCCCAAGGTTATTGTCCTGGCTCATGCGGACGTTCCGCCGGCCGGTTGGGGATCAAGCAGGCCCAACTCAGCAAGGATCTCGTCGTTGTGCTGGCCGAGCAAGGGGGGAGGGCGCCTGACACTGGCGGGCGTATCTGAAAGCTTGGCGGGAAAGCCCAGGGCTTTGAAGCTGCCCTCCACCGGGTGATCGATTTCAATCACGGCCTTGCGGTGGTGCACATGTTCATTGTCAAGGGCGACGCTGTAATCGTAGATCGGACCGGCGGGAACGCCAGCGGCAAGAAACATATCCACCCATTCGCTCGCTGTGCGGGTGCGGAAGGTCGGCCGCAGTTCGTCGGCCAGTTCGCTGCGCAGTTTCACGCGGTCGACCGCGCCAGCATAGCGCGGGTCACTCTTGAGTTCGGGGCGGCCGATGACGTCGCAAAAGATCAACCACAGCTTCTGATTGGCTGCGCCCACCACGAAGTTGTTGTCGGAGGCGGCAAAGGCTTGGTAGGGGGCGCTCATGCGGTTCGCGGTCCCTAGCGGGCCGGGCGATTTACCGGTCGCCCAGTATTCGGTGCTTTCCCAGACTGAGAGCGACAGCGCCGCGTCCAGCAATGAGCTATCGACATATTGCCCGCGGCCAGTGCGTTCGCGGCCGATCACAGCCGACAGGATGCCATAACAGGCGAACATGCCAGCGCCAAGATCGCCCACGGGAATACCCGACTTGACTGGCTCCGCTCCCGGGATGCCGGTCGCGCTGATGATGCCGCCCATGGCCTGGGCGATCAGATCAAAGCCCGGCCGTTGCGACCAGGGACCGGTCTGGCCAAAGCCCGAGATACTGGCATAGATCAGGCGGGGATTGATGCGTGAAAGGGTGTCGTAATCCGCCCCAAGCTTTTTGGTGACGCCCGGACGGCTGTTCTCGACCAGAATGTCGGCGGTTTCCACCAGCCGGTGCAGCACTTGCTGTCCGTGCTCGGTTTTCAGATCAAGGGTTATGCTGCGTTTGTTGCGGTTGAGGGCAAGAAAGCCGGGGCTGTCTTCCCCTTTCATGCGAAAGCCCATGGACTTGCGGGTTTGGTCCCCCACGCCGGGCGGTTCCACCTTGATCACATCGGCACCCATGTCGCCCAGCAGCATGCAGCAAAACGGGCCCGCCATAACCTGGCTCAGATCAAGTACGCGCAGGCCGGTTAGTGGCGGCAGATGTGCGGAAGCCTCGCTGGGCTGCACCGGTTCGGCACCTTGCGACATAAGTTCCTCCCTCCACGGGGCAAGACGATGCAGCGAGCCTGATCGCCGGCCTCCTAATCTTGCATACAAGACTGCCGTTTTGTGGAAATCAAGGGGGCAGGTGCCCGATGTTGCTTTTTTCCATGGATTTGCATACGAGCAAGCATGGACAAAGATGCTGATTTCGCTGAGTTACCGGAGCTTGCCACCGACGGCGGCAGTCGCCGCAAGGGGCATTTGCATACAGAAGCGGCAGCCCGGCTCAGGAGCATGATCCTATCCGGCGAGTTGCCGCCAGGAGCGCGCCTACGCGAGCTCCAACTCTGCGAGCAGCTTGGCGTATCCCGCACCCCGGTACGGGAGGCATTGCGCACCCTTGCTGCAGAGGGTCTCGTGGATCTGCTGCCCAATCGAAGCGTATTGGTGTCGCAGTTGCACGCGCCTGATCTGGAGCACCTGTTTGTGGTGTTCGGCGCAGTGGAAGGGTTGGCAGCAGAACTGGCTTGCCAGCGGATCACCGAGGGGGAAATCGCCGAGATCGGCCGCCTGTTGGCCGAGATGGTGGACTATCACACCCGCAAGGAGCGTGCGCCCTATATGCGGATCAACCAGGAAATCCACCGGAGAACCGTCGAGATCGCAGCCAATCCCGTGCTGTATTCGGTGTGGCAGTCCCTTGTGCCCCGAGTGGAACGAGCTCGGGCGCTTGCCAATCTAGACACTGGGCGATGGACCGGTGCGCTGTTCGAACACACCAAGATGTTCACGGTCCTCGCGGCGCGGGACGGTAAACAGCTCAACCAGCTTACTCGTGAGCACTTCGTGAACAGCTTGCCCTTCCTGCAGCGCTCCGGCGACTAAAGCGCATCTTTTCTGTATTGGTGCTCGTGCACGAGAGTTCGCCGATCAGGTGAGCCTATGCTGGTTTTTGTCGGCAAACAAAAAGTCAAAGTGAGCCGTTGACTCACTCGACTCTTGCATACAAGAATAACGGTGGCTGGGGAGGAGCCCTGCCAAATCACACCAATTTGTGGCGGCGCAGCAGCCTGCGCCAGCAAGGATTTGTCATGTCGAGCTATGAGCCAAAGGACACCCAGGGCAACGCCGTGGATCCCTACCATGTCCGCCGCTATTTCGAGCCGCTCCGCGTGGTCGATGTCGTCGATGCAATGGATGGCTTGGGCTATTTCAACATCGGCTTGGTGTCGCAGGAAATCCGGCCGCTCTGGCTGGGCATGAAGTTCTGGGGTCCTGCTGTTACGCAGCGCTGCGTGCCAGCAAACAAGCCAATGTGGCCATTGCAAACAACCGAGGAAATCGTTGGTGCCCATGGGCTCTGGTTCAACCGCTATGGCCACAATGGGCGGGGTCTCGCCGATCTCCTCGAGCCCGGATGCGTGGTGGTGACGGACGTCGGCAGCTCCAACGAAGTAGGCTTTTTTGGCTCAGAGAACGTCCTGGCCCTGCAGGCCGGCGGCGCCGTGGGAATTGTCACTAATGGCCACTGCCGGGACACCGGTGAAGTCACCATGCAAAAAACGCCAATGGTCTGCCGAGAGCGCGGGCGCACCATCATACCCGGTCGCATCGAAGTGGTGGAACTCAACACGCCCGTCGGCATCGGTGGCGCTCAGGTTCGTCCGGGCGACATTGTTGGTTGCGACGATGACGGGCTGGTGGTGGTGCCCATCGAGATCGCCAAGCAGGTGGCACTGCATGCCAAAGCGGTGCTGCTGGCCGACATGAATGCGCGCCGCCGGCGCTATGATGTCCTTGGGCGTGCCCATGACGAGACTGTTGATACCGACGCGATCGAGCACTTCTACGCCGAGCTTGGCGCCTGAGGCGAAGGGAAGGGGTCGGCGCGACCGGTCCCTTTTGTATCGGGGAGGACACCGTGCGGATTCTCGACGCGCACCAGCATTTCTGGGATCTGGATGCCAACTATCTTCCGTGGCTGGCCGACAAACCCGTGAGTTTCCGCTACGGCAATTACGATGCCCTGAAGCGCAACTACATGCCCCCCGACTATCGGCGCGATGCCGAAGGCTATGAGCTTGCCGGCAGCGTGTTCATCGAGACTGAGTGGAACCCCGAGGATCCCATGGGGGAAGTGGCCTGGGTTGACAATCTACGAGCACGAGAAGCCCTCCCTAGCGTCATGGTCGCGCAGGCCTGGCTCGACCGCGAGGATGCAGAGCAGGTGCTGGGGGCCTTAGGGCAGGTTCCATTTGCGCGGGGGATCAGACACAAGCCCAAAGCAGCCACGCGGCCCGATGAGGTGGTGGCAGGGGCGCCCGGTTCCATGGGGGATGCGGCGTTCCGCCGAGGCTTTGCCATGCTGGCACCCAACGGGCTGAGCTTCGACCTGCAAACGCCGTGGTGGCACCTGCCAGAAGCTGCCGAATTGGCGCGGGCTTTCCCGCAAACGCAGATCATCATCAATCATACCGGACTGCCATCGGATCGAAGCGACAGCGGGCTTAACGGGTGGCGCGCCGCCATGCGAGAGGCAGCGGGGTGCCCCAATATCGCAGTCAAGATTTCGGGTCTCGGTCAGAAGGAGCAGCCCTGGACGGTGGAGGCCAATCGTCCGATCATTCGCGAGACGATCGAGATTTTTGGCGTGGAGCGCTGCATGTTCGCCTCCAATTTCCCCGTCGACAGCCTCGTCGCCAGCTTTGCCACGATCTTTGATGGCTTCCGCCAAAGCGTTGCGGACCTGCCTGCCGCCGATCACGAGGCGCTGTTTTGCGGTAATGCGGCCCGCTTCTATCGCATCGATTTATCCGAAGGGAATTGAGCATGTCGGACAATACCAAGAAGATGCGCCTGGGGCTGGTTGGGCTAGGCATCATGGGCGCGCCGATCGCGCAACGGCTGCGCGATCAAGGCTATGAGCTCACGGTATGGAACCTTGAGCCAGATTATTACGACCGGGTGAAGGATAGCGGCGCTCAGTGGGCGCAATCACCGGCCGAGGTGTGGCGGGCCTCCGACGCTGTTCTGGTCTGCGTTCTAGGCGACGATGCCATTGAAAGTGTTTGCTTCGGGGAGGACGGCTTTGCCAAGGCTGGCGCTGGGGCCAGCGTTCTCATCGACCTTTCCACCACCTCTCCAGACGCAACCCTGGAACTGGGCCAGCGGCTCAGGAAGGAGGTCGGGGCCGAGTGGCTAGATGCGCCCGTCTCCGGCGGGCCAAAGCCCGCCCGGGACGGGGAGCTTACCGTCATGGTTGGAGGGAACGAGGAGGCATTCCACCAAGCCGAGGCCCTGCTACGGGTAATGGGTCAGAACGTGACCTATATGGGCCAGCTCGGTTCGGGCCAAAAGACCAAGATCCTCAACCAGGCAATTGTCGGTGCCAACTATATCCTCATGGCCGAAGTTCTCGCCGCCTGCCGGGCGGCCGGGATCGATCCGGACTTGTTGCCGGTATGTCTTAAGGGTGGGCTCGCCGACAGTGCGATTTTGCAGCGCATTTACACCCAGATGAGCGCCGAGGATTTCGATCCGCCGCGCAGCTATGCCCGTCAGGTCGACAAGGACCTGAAATCCGTTGCCCACTATGTGGATGAGCTGGGGCTCGAACTGCCTTTGATCCAGGTCGCTGTTAGCCAGTACCGGAGATATGTGGAGGCCGGCAACGAGATGGAGGATGGCGCCTCGGTTTCGCGTCTCTACCAGGACGCTGATCGCAAGGAATAGGTCCGTGCTGTTCATTGTAAGCGGGCGAGACAAACCCGGGGGGATTGAAGGCCGGCTTGAATTCCGGTCCGAGCACCGTGCCTACTACGCGGCGCTCGGGGATGATCTGGTGCTCGCCGGTCCGTACCTGGACCCTGCGGGCGAGCCCATCGGCAGCATGATCGTAATGCGGGCCGCAGATCAGGAAACGGCTGAGCGGTTCGCCCGTGCCGATCCGTACTGGACACAAGGTGTGTTCGAAACGCTCGATATTTCTAGATGGGATTGGTTCATGAAGCGGCCGGACGACCTCGTCTCATGAGCTTGGATTGCATACAAAAGCCGGTTGCTGGCTCGTAAGTGTTCTCTAAGAGACAGTTACGAGTCCCACTAGCTTTTTGCACGGGAAGGTGCCGCCAGCTCAGTGCTGGATAAGAATCTCCGCCGTCGATGCAGGGTATAAAATTATGATCTTATAGACGTTGACACCTCGGTTTCTTGCATACAAGAATGCTCAGGTGTTGAGGATAAAGCGGTTCTGAGGAGGAGAGCTTTATCGCCACAGAAAGCGCAAGCGGGCTCACGATGCCGCGCGCTTGGCTTGTGGGCACAACTGAATGCAAAGGGAGGAACTTATGCCGAAGACGCTTTTGACTAAGACGGTCCGGCCGCTGATTGCGACCTCGCTGCTGGCTCTGGCCTTGGCGGCAGTGCCCACCGGCGCCGGTGCGCAAGACAGCGGCTTAACGGGCGACATCCGCTTCAGCTGGTGGGGTGGCCAGGTTCGTAACGACAAGACCGACCGGATCATCCAGCTGTTCGAGCAAAAGAACCCGGGCGTCAGCATAACCCGCGAAAACGCGGACTTTGCCCCCTATTGGGAACGCCTGACCATCCAGTCGACCGGCAACAACCAACCTTGCGCGATCACCATGCAATCCCGCTGGCTGGCGACCTATGCCCGTCCGGACATCCTGCTGCCGCTAGACGAGATGGTCGCTGATGGTACGCTCAACGTCGAGGGTATACCTGAGGCGGTGATGAATGCGGCCCGCGGCGCGGACGGCAATCTATATATGATCCCGCACGGGGTGTTCTATTTCGCCCTCATGTACAACGAGCAGATGCTCGAAAATGCAGTCGCGGCCGGCGTGGAGCCACTCGAGTGGCCCTATACTTGGACGCAATATGCCGACCATCTGCGCGCCGTCCAGCCAACCCTGCCGGAAGGCGCAGTTGCGACCCATAATATGGGGCGTGAGCCCGACGCCTTTGTTCCTTGGGTGCAATCGCACGGCGAAAAGGTGTTCGACGGCTCCAAGGTCGCGTTCTCTCGCGATTTGGCGATGGAGTGGTTTGAATACTGGGAAACCCTGCGCAACGAAGGGGTGACCGAGTCACCTGAGGGCATGATCAGCGAGAACAGCGCTCTCGTTGAGGAATCGAACCTCGCCAATGGCCGTGGCTACGCCACCAATCGTCCACCCAACCAACTCGGTTCGGTGCAGACGGTGACCAACACGGTCAACCCTGGCGCTACCATCAACACCCGGCCATATCCAGTTGGCGAGGATGGGACAGTAGGCATGGATCTGGGCTCCAACGGCATCGCCATTGGCGCCAGTTGCGCCGCTGAGAATATTCCGGCGACCGCGGCATGGATCAATTTCTGGACCCAGGATCCGGAAGCGGCGGGCATCTATGAATCCGATAATGGCGTAGTGGCCATTCCCGAACTCGCCGCTGCCCAGGCGCAGGACCCCGACACTCAGCCCACCCAGGTCCGCCATATCGAGCTCTATAACCAGGTGGTGGATACGGCCAAGCCCGTGTTCTGGCCAGCCGGCGGCTACCAGGCGATGACCGATGTGCTCAACCGCACCTATGACGCGGTGGCTTTCGGTCAGCTCAGCGTGGAAGAGGGTGCTGACCAACTGATCGCCGAACTGCAGCAGCAGCTCGATCAGGCAGCACGCTGACCTAGACACTCGCGGTGCGGACCGCTGATCCGGTCCGCACCCAAGCGGTGGAACAAGCGCCGGATTAGGCTGTCCCCGGCATTGCTCCGGCGGCTTAGACCCTGACGGGAGGTGAGTTCACATGAGCATGTTGGATGCTGCAAACAATCCGGTTCTGCCCGTCGCGGAGGTTGGGCGCCCGGTGCGCACGATACCCCAGAACCGGACGGGCTCGGCGTTCAGGAAGGCGGAGAACCGAGCCGCCTACCTCTTCCTGGCGCCGTGGCTCGCTGGCATTATCCTCATTACTGCACTGCCGATGCTGGCTTCGCTTTATCTCAGCTTCACCAATTATGCGGTGATCGGGTGGCCGAGCTGGATTGGGCTGGAGAACTATGTTCGCCTGTTCACCTCGGACCGGCGCTTCGTCACCTCCATTTGGGTGACGCTGAAATATGTCGGCTTTTCCGTGCCGCTGGTGCTGCTGTTCTCGCTTACGGTCGCTGTATTCCTCAACCGGGGCTTGCGCGGTCTCGCCATCTACCGGTCGCTGTTTTACGTGCCCTCGCTAATCGGTGCGAGTGTCGGCATCGGCTTGCTGTGGAAGGAAGTCTTTGGCGAACGCGGCGTGGTCAATCACATGCTGGGATGGTTTGGCATTGCCGGTCGGGGCTGGATCAACAATCCCACCTTTGCGCTGCCATCCGTTATCGCGCTGAACGTCTGGACCTTCGGCGCCTCAATGGTGATTTTCCTGGCCGCGCTTCGGCAGATCCCGGACTCCTATTATGAAGCGGCCTCTATCGATGGCGCCAATGCCTGGCAAAGATTCCGCCGCATCACCTTGCCGCTGATCACGCCCGTGATCTTCTTTAATACCGTCCTGCTGCTGATCAACTCGTTCCAGTCCTTCACCCAGGCTTTCGTGGTCTCCAATGGTCGCGGCGGCCCGGTAGACTCGACGCTGCTCTACTCCCTCTATCTCTACCAGCAGGCCTTCCAGCAGCTGCAGATGGGCTACGCCTCGGCGATGGCCTGGATCCTGCTGATCGCCATCGGCATCGCGACCGCGCTGCTGTTCTGGTCCTCGCGCTTCTGGGTGTTCTATGGCGACCGCTAAAACCTATGATCCCGAACTGCTGCACCTGGAACGCCGGCGGCGCGCGAACTGGCGCCGCATCAAGGGGTTGGGACTGCACCTGGTGTTGATCGCGCTGCTCGGGATCATGCTTTATCCCGTGATCTGGATGGTGTTCAGCGCGCTTCGCCCGGAAGCCGAGATCTTTGGGGATATGGGCTTCATACCCACCAACTGGACGTTTGAGAACTTTGTCCGCGGTTGGAATTTATACGGCAATCTGACCTTCACGCAGTTCTACATCAACTCCTTCATCATCTGCGCGCTGGCGATTGTCGGCAATCTCCTGGCCTGTTCCATGGCTGCCTATGCGTTTGCCCGCCTGGAGTTCCGGGGCAAGTGGATCCTGTTTGGGATCATGCTCGGCACGATGATGCTGCCCATCCATGTGCAGCTCATTCCGCAATATATCTTCTTTCTCAACATCGGTTGGGTGAACACCATACTGCCGCTGATCGTGCCCAAGTTCCTGGCGCACGACGCCTTCTTCATCTTCCTGATGGTGCAGTTCATGCGTTCGCTGCCCAGCGAGCTGGAGCAGGCGGCGGTGGTTGATGGCGCCTCCTACTGGCAGCGCTACTGGCGCATCATCCTGCCGCTATCGATGCCGGCGCTGGCGACAACGGCGGTGTTCACCTTCATCAATACCTACAACGACTTTTTCAGCCAGCTGATCTACCTGACCGACACCGACCGCATGACAGTGCCCGTGGCGCTGCGGCTGTTCCTTGACCCCAGCAGTGGCTCATCCTCGTTTGGCGGGCTGTTCGCCATGGTGCTGGTGTCCATCGGTCCGGTTCTCGGCTTCTTCCTCGCTTCGCAGCGTCTGCTCACCAAGGGCATCGCTACCCAAGGCTTCAAGTGATCCGGTCGGAGTAAATCATGGCCAGCGTAACGCTTCAAAATCTGACCAAGACCTATGCCGGCGGCCAGCTGCGGGCGGTCAACGGTATTTCACTCGACATCGAGGATGGGGAGTTCCTCGTTCTGGTCGGCCCGTCAGGCTGCGGCAAGTCCACCGCACTGCGCATGATCGCGGGCCTCGAGGAAATCACCGATGGTGCAGTGTGGATTGGCGACGATTTCGTCAACGACACCCATCCCAAGGACCGCGACATTGCCATGGTCTTCCAGTCCTATGCGCTTTATCCGCATATGACGGTCTACGACAACATCGCCTTTCCGCTGCAGATCGCCAAGCTGCCCAAGGATGAAGTCGACCGGCGGGTGCAGGAAGCAGCGCGCATTCTGGAGCTTGAGAATTATCTCAAGCGCCGACCGGGCCAGCTTTCAGGCGGGCAGCGCCAGCGTGTAGCGATGGGACGAGCCATTGTGCGCCAGCCGGCCGTCTTTCTCATGGACGAGCCGCTGTCCAACCTCGACGCCAAGCTTCGGGTGCAGATGCGGGCCGAGATCGCCTCGCTGCAGCACAGGCTGGGCGTCACGACCGTTTACGTGACCCACGACCAGGTGGAAGCCATGACCATGGGCCACCGTGTGGCGCTGCTCAAGGACGGTGTGCTGCAGCAGGTGGACACGCCGAGCAACATCTACAACAAGCCCGCTAACACCTTCGTGGCCGCCTTTATCGGCTCGCCCACCATGAACCTTTACTGGGCGACGCTGGAAGGGCAGGGCGATGGTTTGGGCGTACGTCTGGGCAGCTATCTGATCCGGATGCCGGCGCAAAGCCTAGCTGAGCATCAGGGGCTGCGCCGCTATGCCGGCAAGCGGGTCGTCGTGGGCATCCGCCCCGAGGACATCGCCGAGGCCGGAGTGGATCAGACCGGCGCTGCCGATACAATCACCGCGGATGTGAGCCTCGTGGAAGCGCTTGGCTCGGACGTCATCGTCCATTTCGGCATCGATGCGCCGGCCGCCGATATCCGCAGCTCCGACAGTCTTGATGAGATCAAGGTGCAGGAGGGGAAATCGCGCTGCGTCGCCCGATTCCCGGCCAAATGCCAGGTGCGGCTGGGGCAAACCGTGACGGTCCGCCTCGACACCACCCGCATGCACTATTTCGACGGCGAGAGCGGGCTTTCCATTCTCGACTGAAACCGCCCGCGGCGTCCGAGCGCCGTAGGCAATCCCAGCAGCAAAGGAAACAATAATGGCTATCAGCTCCAGTACTCTCGAGATCCTTCGGAAGGTACGTACATCAGACGTCACTGACGCGCTCGACTCTATGGGTTATATGAACACCTATGAGATGGACCCGCGGCTGCGGCCGCTGTTTCCGGGCGTGTTCTTCGCTGGGATTGCCAGCACTGCCGAATTCAACATCATCAACCGCCACATCCCTGCGATGACCTATGAGGAATTTGACGACCGGCAATACAAGCGCCACGAGGATCGCTCCAGCCATCCAGAAGCGCTTTGGCCTGCGGGGCACAGCTTTGGGGCGCCCGACGAAGTGCACGTAATCGATACCAAGCAGTCGCGTTGCGGCTTGCTTGGCTCCAACAATCTGCTCGATGCCCGGGTGAAAGGGTCAGTGGGCTTCGTTATCGACGGCGCCTGCCGGGACACGGGCGAATGCATCATGCAGAAGGATCCCGTGTTCTGCTCGGTTCGCTCCATGCGGCACATGGCCGGGCGGCTGGAACTTTCTTCCATGGGCAAGCCCATCACCTGCGGCGGCGTTTATGTCCGCCCCGGCGACGGCGTGATCGCCGATGATGACGGCATTGTCGTGATCCCGCACGAAGACGGCGAGGAAGTCGCCAAGCGGGCGTGGAGAGTGCAGGACAAGGACCGTCGCATGCGCCGCGCCTTTTATGAAAAGTTGGGCATGCCCATGGACAAGACCGTGGCACTGGAAGAGCGCCCCTGGTAGTCGGCGCGGCAGGGCAGCAGGTCAGCGGGCGACTTCTTGGTGCCTGCTGCCAGCCGGCTAAACCGTGCCGGTGCAGCTAAAGCCGCACCGGCCTTGGGCCCTGCGGGTATGGGGCAGACGGGCATCGCAGCAAGAACTGCGACATGGGGCGAAGTTCGCCTCGGTGCCGGTCGTCCGGCGGGAAATAGAAGGTGAAGCAAGCTTCGCCCCATGCTCTATCGGAGACTCTTCGGTGAGGACCGTCCGTGGCTAGACCCGTGCCAAACGCCAGAAGCCCTGAAGCTTCATTGGACCGGGGGATGAAATCGGTCCCGGATCATCCTCGTCCCGAAGGAGCTTGGGCGACCCCAAACTCATCCGATATTCCCGCACCGACCGTTCGTCGCGACCGCGCAGCTTGCCCGGGAACAAGGGGGATTGTGCCTGAGGTTTTCGGGGGCGGGGATAAGTTTGTGGGGGGAGGCGCCGCGGGGACTGGTGTTGGCCGCCCTCGTGGTTCGAGGCTACGCTACGCTACGCACCTCACCATGAGGGCTTCAGATAGATCTGGTCGGTTGCGGGACCTCGATGAGCCCTCATCCTGAGGTGCCGCGTAGCGGCCTCGAAGGGCGAGGGCGGCTATCACAGCCAAGGTACCCGGGGCGGGGTGCCGCCCCCGAGCGGGTTAGCCAGGATTGCTGACCGAATAAAGCCGGATTTCGTGTTGCTGGCCGGTGCGGTCGGTCCAGCGCATGGATTGGCCGGCGCGCAGGCCGATTAGGGCGGTGCCGAGGGGTGAGAAGATCGAGATGCGCTCGCGCCCTTCTTGGCGGGGATAGGAGAGCACACCGCTTTGCGGGGGCGCGCCGTTGAAGCTGACCACCACGCGCGAACCCATGCGCACCACATCGGGCGGGAGGCGCTTGTCGGCGACGAGCTTGGCGCGGCCGAGTTCGTAGAGCAGGTCGTCGGCCTGGTCGGGGCTGTGGCCGATGCCGCCCATGGCCAGAACCAGCAGATCGTGACGATCGGCTTCACCCACCATGATGGGGGGAAGATCGGATCCGAAAATACCCATGTCATCCTCCAGATGATTGAAGTGTGGTTGTGCCTCTTGGGCGATCAGGCGGCGCTCGGGCCGGGATCGTCGCCGCCGCCCAAGCCCGCAGGCACGAAGCGCGAGGACGGGCTGCGGGGGGCGAGCGGGGCGAGCGGGGAGGGTGTGGCCTCGTTGCGAGCGACGACCTGCAAGGGTGGCGAAGAGCGCCGGCGCTCGGGCTGGAACAGCACGGCTTCGATCACGAGATTTTCCACCGAGCCGTCGCGGCGACGGGCCTGCACCGTTTGCCCCGCCCTTGCACCCAAAAGGGCAAGGCCGCGTGGCACGGTCAGGAGCACGGTGAGGCCATAGACTTCTTCGCTGGGCCCCGCGACGAGGGAGCGATCCTGGGTGGGCGCACTGCCGACGCGAAAGCGCACCCGGCTATTGAGGGTGACCACATCGCCCGGGATATCGGCCGGGAACATGACCTGAGCGACGCCGAGCTTATGGCGGATGATTTCCGCCGCACCGGCAAAGGGTTCGCCGTATTCGTGCAAGAGGCTTTGCAGGAGGGCAAAGTCCTTGGCGGTCAAAATGATTTCGGGTTGGTCGGACGCGAGCTGGTCGGACATGAGAAACTCCAGAACAGGGGGGATTGGCAGCAGACGAGACCCCTGACCCGGAGGACGATGCCTAGCGGATCAGGGGAAAAGGTCTTGCTTGGGTGTGCCGTACCGCTGGGAAAGACGGGCGCATCTAGGCCTCCGCAGGTTCATCGACGGGCTGGATGACGGACATGACGGTGAGCACGTGCTTGCGTCCGTCGCGGGTTTCCCAGGTGATGGACTGACCGGTGCGCAAGCCGATAAGCGCCGCGCCCACGGGGGTCAGCACGGAAATGCGGCCCTGCGAGATATCGGCCTTGGCGGGGTAGACGAGGGTGACCTCGACAACCTCGTCCTGGTCGGTGCGGTACTGAACCGTGGAGCCCATGCGCACGATGTCCTTGGGCAGCTTGGCGTCGGGCACGACGCGGGCCCGCTCCATCTCCTCGAGGAGACGTTCGGCCGCAGCGCTTAGCGAGCCGCCGCCTGAAGCGGCGAGGGCCAGCAGTTGACGATGTTCGGTTTGGGCCACCGTGAGAGCAGGCCGTAGATTGTGGGTGCGCATGACGCTTCTCCGCGTAAATAGCAGCAAGCAGCGCCAGATCTGAAAAGACCCTGCGCAGCAAGCTATAACAATGACTTGTGGAAATCCCTATCCCTAAACCTTGCGACGAAGCGCCAGGCTTAGGGCAACTATCCTTCGACCGGAGTGGCCCGGCGAGCAAACGCGTGGAGGATGTTGAAACAAGGGTTCATGCACCCAAGGTAGGCGCAACAGAACTAAAGTCAAGCCAGTGTGGGACGCCGTGCCGCTCAGGAGGGCAGCGGCGCAGAGCGAAGGGAACTCAGCCCTCGGTCGGGGCGTCGGTGCGTTCCACCACGATATCCTGGCCCCATTGCGGCGGAACGTCGCCGCTGCGTTCCGCGCGGTCGCGGTACAGCGCGGCGCGGGCCAGCAGCATCAGGGTAACGGGCGTCGTGATCGACACGAACACCAGGATCAGCACTTCATGCACGGCCGGGCGCTGGGCCGACACGGTGAAGTAGACTATCGAAGCGAGGAGAATCGCGATGCTGCCAAGGCTCGTGCCGAGGGTCGGCGCGTGGATGCGGGCGTAAAAGCTGTCAAAGCGAGCCAAGCCGATGCAGCCCAGGAGGGTGAAGGCGGCGCCCAGAATGGACAGGCCGCCAACCAAGACCGCGAGCCAAACAGGAATTTCGCTCATTCAATGACCTCGCCGCGCATGAGGAACTTGGCCAGGGCGACGGTGCCGACAAAGCTCAGGGCCCCGATCAGCAGAGCCACTTCGAAATAAATGTTGGAGCCAATGCGGATGCCGAACAGCACCAGCATGAGCATGGCGGCGACGTAAAAGGCATCGAGCGCAAGAATGCGGTCCTGCGCGCGGGGCCCGCGGATCATCCGGTAGGTGGCAAGGATCAAGGCGAGGCCGACCAGCAATTGCGACAGCAACAGGCACCAATGGAGAATGGCTGCGCTCATTGGAAAATCTCCAGCAGCAAACGCTCATAGCGGTTCTTGATGGTATCGATCCAGGTCGCTTCATCAACGAGGTCAAGCACATGGATCAGCACGGTGGCATGCACAGCGTCATATTCGAGCCAGGCACTGCCAGGCGTCGCGGTGATGATGCAGGCGAGAATGGCAAGGCCTGAGCGGTCGCGCAGCGTCAGCGGCATGACGACGAAGCCAGCGGTTCGCTGGTGGTGCCGATCCCGTAGCACAATGCTGGCGACGGCAAGGTTGGAGCGCATCACATCAACCACCACATAGGCGGCGAGCCGGAAAATGCTGCCGAGCTTACGGGCGCGGGGCTGTTGGGGCTCAAGCGCCGCAAAGGCACGGGCGGCCAGCACGGCGATGACGGCGCCAAGCAGGATTTGTCCGAGGCCAAGGGACTGCTGCAGAAGCAGCCACAGCACCAGAAGGCTGAGCGACAGGATGGGGTAAGGCAGCAGCTTTCTCATGGCACCACCTCCACCAGCTGACCCGGCGCGGGTGGCTCCAGCACTTCCTCGATTACGGGCGCGGGGGTGTAGAGCTGGTCGGCGATGGCCTGGGTGTAGCTAAGGGCAGGTCCGGCCAGGATGGTGGTCGCGACAGTGAGGCAGAGGAGCAGGAGCACCGGGGCGATCTCGATCACCCGGACCGGCGCTGGGCGTTCGGACATGGTGGCCCAGAAGGTGTTGATCCAGGTGCGGGTCAGCGCCACAAGCGCCGCAAAACCGGAAAAGATCAGCAAGGCGGTGAGCCACCAGGCGGAGGGTGGAATGGGCGCGGTTTGAGTAAGGCCATCGGGGTTGAAGATGGCGGAGATGATCGCGACCTTGGCCACAAAACCGGCCAGCGGCGGCAGGCCGGCGATCAGCAGGATACAAAGGCCAAAGCTGATGCTGAGTACGGCGAGGGTCGCGGGAATGGCGACGCCGATTTCGTCTTCTTCATCACCTTCCTCGTCATCGCCATAGGCTTCCATGGTGACGGCGAGCACATCAGCGCCTTCAATACGCACCCGGTCGAGCAGTTCCACCAGCATGAAGAAGGCCGAGATGGCGAGGGTCGAGACGACGAGGTAAAAGAGCGCGCCGCTGGTGGCGCCGGCATTGCCCATGCCCATGGTGGCGAGCAGGGTGCCCGAAGAGACAAGGACGCTGTACCCGGCGAGCCGGGACGTCGTCTGGGCGGCCAGCACGCCAATGGTCCCAAAGGCGAGGGTGGCAAGGCCGCCCATCAAGAGAACGGTGTTTCCGAACCCAGCGGAAACCCCCGCTTCGGCCCCGAAGGCGAGGGTCGAAATCCGCAACACGGCGTAAACGCCGACCTTGGTCATGATGGCAAAGACCGCCGCGACCGGTGCGGCGGCTGCTGCATAGGAGGTGGGCAACCAGAAGCCGAGCGGCCACATGCCCGCCTTGATCAGGAAGGCGACGCCCAGAATGGCGGCGCCGGTTTCGAGCAGGCCCCGATCCGTTTCGGCGATGTTGGCGACCTTGCCCGCGAGATCGGCCATGTTGAGGGTGCCGGTGACGCCATAGATCAGCGCCGCCCCGATCAGGAACAGGAAGGAGGCGGCCAGATTGACGGCGATATAGTGCAGCGAGGCCTTGACGCGCGCGGCGCCCTGGCCGTGCAGGGCCAGACCATAGGAGGCGGCCAGCATCACCTCGAAGAACACAAAGAGGTTGAAGACGTCGCCGGTGAGAAAGGCGCCGTTGACGCCCATCAAGAGGAACTGGAACAAGCTGTGGAAGCTGCTGCCCGCGGAGTGCCAGCGGGCAAGGGAATACACCAGCGCCGAGATGCCAAGGATCGCGGTCACCAGCACCATCATGGCCGAAAGGCGATCGGCTACAAGGACGATGCCAAAGGGGGCCGGCCAGTTGCCAAGCTCGTAAACGGCAAGCGCGCCGGTGGGTTGGGCATTGGCCTGCATCACGAGCAGGACCGAGCCCACCAGCAGCATGACTGTCGAGCCGAGGCTGACCAGCGCCCGCGCATTGCGCAGGCGATCATCGAACATCAGCAGCAGCGCACCGGTGGCCATGGGCAAGAGGATGGGCAGGATGATCAGGTTATCGATAAAGCCGGTCACCGCCGTTCCCTCCCGTCGACATGGTCGGTTCCGGTCAAACCGCGCGCGGCCAGCAGCACCACAAGAAACAGCGCCGTCATGGCAAAGCCGATGACGATGGCCGTCAGCACCAGGGCCTGCGGCACGGGATCGGCATAAAGGCTGGGGTCGACCACGCCATCTTTGCCCAGAACGGGCGCGCCGTTCATCTTGAGGCGGCCCATGGCGAAAATGAAGAGGTTCACCGCATAGGACAGGAGCGACAGGCCAATGATGACCTGGAAGGTGCGCGGGCGCAGCATCAGGTAAACGCCGCAGCTGGCCAAGACGCCAATACTGATTGCAAGAACGAGTTCCATCAGCGAGCCTCCACCGGTGCATCGGCCGACACTTCCGCTTCGGGCACCGGCGGCACGGGTCGCCGCGCGGGCTTGGGCGAACGAATCGACTGGTGAGCAAGGGCGATCAGGATCAGCACGGTCGCGCCGATCACGAGGCTGAACACGCCAAGGTCAAATAACAGCGCGCTTGCCAAGGGCACCCGGCCGATCAGCGGCAGGTCGGCATATTGGAATGCCGTGGTCATGAAGGGATAGTCAAAGACGAAGGAAGCCATGCCCACCAGCAGCGCCAGAAGCAGACCGCTGCCGATCCAGCGTACGGGCAAGATGCGAAGGCGGTCCTCCACCCAGCGCGTGCCCCCTGCCATATATTGCAGGATGAAGCCGATCGACATGACGATGCCAGCCGCAAAGCCGCCGCCGGGCTGATCATGGCCGCGCAGGAACAGGTGCAGGGCCAGAACGATGATGACGGGGAACATCCACTGCATGATCACGGCGGGGATCAGCAGGTATTCATTGACTGTGTCGCCCGGGCTGCGCTCGGGCGCCCGGTCATCGAAGGCATTCTGGATCAACTGTTGCTCGGGCTTGTCGATCGAGTCGGCCGCAGGGCGGAAGCGGCGCAGAATGGCAAAGACCGTGACGGCTACAATGCCCAGGACGGTAATTTCGCCCAGCGTATCGAAGGCGCGGAAATCCACCAGCATGACATTGACCACATTGGTGCCGCCGCCAAGCTTGTAGGCGTTTTCGAGGAAGAACTCGGAAATGCCGTTGGGGAGCTGGCGCGTCATCACCGCATAGGACAGCAGACCGAGGCCGAGGCCTGCCACCAGCGACAGGGCGAGATCGCGATAGCGACGGAAGCGGGCTCGGCGCAGGACCACCACGTCGCGCATGTCCTCGACCCGCTTGGGCAGCCAGCGCAGGCCGAGGAGGATCAGCACGGTGGTGACGATCTCGACGAGGAGCTGGGTGACGGCAAGGTCGGGCGCGGAGAACCAAACAAAGGTCATGCACGTGACAAGGCCCGTGCCGCCCAGAAGAACCAGCGACACCAACCGGTGGAACTTGGCCTGCTGCGCGGCAGTGACGGCGCAAACGATGCCGATGAGCCAAAGAAGGGCGAACACCGGATCGAACCCGTCGAGCCCCAGTTCGAGCCGTCCCAAGCGGCCGGCAAGGATGACGGCTGCAGCGGCCGTGGCGGCGAAAAACAGCAGAAACAATTGCGGCTGCAGCCGACGCGTGCCGAACAAGCTTTCCAGCCGTCGGGCCCATTTGGAGGTGACGGTAAGCATGATGCGCTCGAAGATGCGCTTGCCCTTGAGCCGGCGCAGCAGCGGGGGACCTTCGATGCCCTTTTGCAGATAAGCATGGAGCGCCCAATACAGCAGGGCGCCGCCGACCAGGGCGATCAGGCTCATGAACAGAGCAAAGTTCCAGCCATGCCAGACCGAGAGGCTGTAATAAGGGGTGTCGGGGCCGGTGACCGAAACCACGGCCGCCGCCAGATAGGGGCCGATAGTGATGCCGGGAACTACGCCCACGACAAGGCAAAGCAGAACGAGAATTTCGATGGGCCGGCGCATCAGCGCCGGGGGCTCATGCGGCACTTTGGTCAGGCCCTGCGGCGGGGGACCGAAGAAGACGCCCAGCACGAAGCGCAGCGAATAGGTGACGGCAAAGAGGCTGCCGAGAATGGCGGCAGCAGGCAGGGCAATGTTGACAAAGGGATTGGCGTCGCGCTGCGCCGTTTCGGCGAAGAACATCTCCTTGGACAAAAAGCCGTTGAGCAGCGGCACTCCGGCCATGGCGGCGCTGGCGACCATCGCAAGGGTGGCGGTAAAGGGCATGTAGCGGAACAAGCCGCTGAGCTTGCGGATGTCGCGGGTGCCGGTTTCATGGTCGATGATGCCCGCCGCCATGAAGAGCGAAGCCTTGAAGGTCGCGTGATTGGCGATGTGGAAGATCGCTGCCACGGTCGCGAGCGGGGTCGACATGCCCAAAAGGGCGGTGATCAGGCCGAGATGGCTGATGGTTGAATAAGCCAGCAGGCCCTTGAGATCGGTCTGGAAGATGGCGACGAAGGCCCCAAAGACCAAGGTGATCAGTCCGGCGGAGGTGACAATCCAGAACCATTGGTCGGTGCCGGCCAGAACTGGCCAGAAGCGGACAAGGAGGAACACGCCCGCCTTCACCATCGTCGCCGAGTGCAGATAGGCCGAAACGGGGGTGGGGGCCGCCATGGCGTGGGGCAGCCAGAAATGGAACGGGAACTGGGCCGATTTGGTCAGCGCCCCCATCAGCACCAGCAGCAAGGTAGGCAGGTAAAGCGGGTGATTGCGAATCGTATCGCCCGAAGCCAGCACCACATCAAGGTCATAGCTGCCCACAATATGGCCGATCAGCAGCATGCCGACGAGCAGGCACAGGCCGCCAAGTCCGGTGACAGTGAGGGCCATGCGCGCGCCGTCGCGCGCCTGCCCGAGATGGAACCAGTACCCGATCAGCAGGAACGAGGTGATCGAGGTCAGCTCCCAGAACACTGCCATCTGGATGATGTTGCCCGAGAGCACCAGGCCCAGCATCGAGCCCATAAAGGCCAGAAAGAACGCGAAAAAGCGCGGTACCGCGTCATTGGGCGACATATAATAGCGGGCATAAAGCACCACCAAAAACCCGACGCCGGTGACCAGAACCCCGAAGAGCCAGGAAAACCCATCCAGCCGCAGCACGAGATTGAGATTGAGTGCCGGCACCCAGCTGATCTCGTGGCGGATCACATCGCCATCGCCGATCTGGGGGAACAGCCAGACCATGGCGGCAAAGCCCAGTGCCGCCACGGCACCCGCCAGCCACGCTTCCGCGTTCCGCGCATTTGAGGGCAACACCGCTGCGACAATAGCAGCCATGAAGGGCAAGAGCAGAACCGCGATCAGCAAAACAGACGGGGTCATTGTCCGGGCGGGCACCTTTGAGTAGTTTTGGGGGGAGGCTGGGATACCAGATGCTTGTTACTGGAGTAGCAGCTCAGCGCAACCCGAAACATTGTCGCGGAAGCGCTTGTCCTGGCCTGCAACTTGTTGGCACCCCGACCAGTCCTTTGGCCCGGCCGCCCCGCTCCAACCCGAGATCATGACCCTGGCGGGGCGATTATCTCCCGCAGCGGCAGGGATGGACCCCATCCGAAATACGGCCAGGAGCAGCGGGCGGCATTTTCGCTGTGGCGCCGTTTTCCCAGACACTTTCCCTCCGAAAATGGTGATCAAGCAGTGGGCTGCGCTCGGGGCAGTGGCGCCAGTCCCCAAGGCAGAACGCCAGCTTTACCTTATGCGTTCACAATCACCGGGAGATTTATTGCCCATGGCCGGCGTAGCCGGTACGGTTGGGCGGGGGGCATGCGGAGTATTGCATATGTACCGTGCCAAAATCGGGGCCTGCATTGCCGTGGCTGCATTGTCAGCAGCGCCGAGCTATGCCGGACCAATTACCGATGGCTCAAACGTCTTTATTTTCGGGGGACGCTTTCAGGACGAGTGGGTCTGGGAAACTGCCGCGTTCTGGCGGCCCCATTATGAAGACAACTATTTCGTGGGGGCAGGCTACCAGACCTTTGTTGCCGACCTGCCGGCCAATTTTCACTTTGGCCTCGAGCTTGGGGTGGGGATGCGGGTGGGGCAGGAAGCATCAGCCGAGATCTGGACGGGGGTGGTGCTCAAGAACGATGGCGTGACCATCGGCGATGTCACCATCTCGCCAGCGATCACCGGCGGCATCTCGATGGTGTCCGACACTATCGGGGTCGAAAAGGAGCGGGCCGGCTGGATCGACCGGAACGTACCGGTGCTCTTTTATATGGGCCCGGAAATTGCCGTATCGCATGCCGACTTCCCGGACCTCGAAATGTTTGCCCGCATTCATCACCGCTCGGGAGGGTATGGAGTGATCGCCGAGATCGACGGGTCAAACGCGGCGACGCTGGGCCTGCGCTTCAAGCTTTAGCCTCTTGGCCGAGCGATGAATGAGCCGACGCCGTGCGAGTCGGGGGCAGCGCGGCTGATTCCGCGCAGATTCGCCGCGTTGGATGGCACGGCGACGGAAAAATCGGGCTTTCCTGACGGAAATGTCGATCCCGGATCGGCGGACCGGTTCTTTTTGTGTCCCACCGCCCGAGGTGAGCTGAAGCCATTGGCGTGAGGGTGCGGGCGTGTTGCGGCAAGCAATTTTGCCGACTGCAGCGCCTGGAAAGCAGCGCTACGGCTAGGGCTGTCTGATACGGTCCAAGAAAACGGCCGGCGGCTTGTTTGGCGCGGGCGTGTGCAAGCCAGCACTTTGTTTGGGCAGTTCATGCCGGCGCCGTCGCTCGCGCCAAGCTGCGGGATGATTTGTTTTGAGACATCCGGGGCTGATCTGCGGCGCCTTTTGCTGAGGGGTGACAGAAGGCCGGCGAGGCTCGGGTAGCGCGAGCGCAAAGTTATCCACAGCGCTGCAGGCCAAGCGAAATTTCTCGCCGAAACGGTTTTGGCTGCTTGACTTGGCAGGGGGCGCTGGGTACATCCACCACACGTTGCGCAGACAGACAGTTTGCCGCTGCGGGAGTAGCTCAGTTGGTTAGAGCGCCGGCCTGTCACGCCGGAGGTCGCGGGTTCGAGCCCCGTCTCTCGCGCCACCCTTCTTCTTGATCTTGTCGAGACTTTGGAAGGGGGCGCGTTGTGCGGGCAGGTGGCCCGATCCCCTTCATTACAGATATTCTCGGGCTTCTGCGACGCCTAGAATTTGTCTTTTTGGGCTGTGGTGCCTGCCTAGGCGCTGCGTTGCCGGCGTCGCGGTGGCTTGGCGCGGGGCAGGGACATGCCGTGCGCGGCCTTGAAGTCGGCCTGGGTCTTGCGCGAAATGTCGGAGCGCACCAGTGACAGTTCTTCGGCGACCATCGGATAGTTGTCGGGCAGGTTCCACATCGAGCGGTAGTGCTCTGGGGTGAGGCTGTGGAGCGAGCGCAGATGGTGCTTGAGGCTGCGCAGCTTTTTTCCGCAGACCATGCAGATGATGAAGTCGCGCTTGATGGATTGATCGAACGGGACCGCGGGCTCGAGGCCCGAGATATTGCCACCCGGACCGCCGGCCGCAGCCACGATCTGGAGAATTTTGGCAAAGGCCGGCCCAACCTCCGCCAAAGCGGTGGGACTGCCAGCGAAATAGCCACTGGCAACGGTCGCGGCGGCTTGAAAGACCTGAGCTTTGGTGAGCGGTTCAGTCATGTTCATTCGGTGAGTTCACCGGCCCAGAATTGGCGTTTTTTCCGCGCTCACCCACTCCACAAAAGTCATTAGGTGATTAGCCAGCATAGCTGAGGCGAGGGAGCTTGGGTCCGGGGCGCTAGGCGGTGTTCTTGAGGTTGTCGCCGATCGTCACCCCAGGTGGCCAATCAGCAGCGGTACTGCTCGCAGAGCATCACCTCGGGCTTTGCCAGGCGTTCAATGGGTAGAAGTCCCTTTGATGCAGCCAGTGCGCTCCCCGAGATCGGCGAAGGGAACCTGCTCGCGTGCAGGCAGTTCCTCAGGCCTGATTTGGAGAGCGGCATGAAGAACAAGTTCGAGTTATTGGCGCGGTGGGGATATGCGGCGCGCGGGATTGTTTATGTCCTGCTCGGCGGCTTGGCGCTCGCCAGCGCGTTCTATGGCGCAGGCCAGCAAGCCAGTAACGAGAATGCTTTGGGGAACCTCCTGGGCGCGCCTTTTGGGCGAGTGCTGCTGAGCGCAGTGGCGGTGGGCCTGTTTGGCTATGTGGCGTGGCGGCTGGCGCAGGCCTTTCTCGATGCCGATCACCACGGCAGCGATGCCAAGGGTCTGGGCGCCAGGGCCGCCAGCCTGATCAGCGCGGCGGGTAACGCTACATTGGCGATCGCCGCAGCAAGCCTCGCCCTGGGAGCGGGTGGGCAGGGCGGCTCCAACCGCGAAGACAGCATGACCGCCTGGTTGATGGGACAACCTTTCGGCCGCTGGCTGGTCGGCGCGGTGGGGATCGCCATCATTGGTGGCGGCTTGTTCCAGATTTGGCGCGGTTACTCCAAGAAGTACCAAGACCGCCTTTCCATTCCGGCCGAACATGCCGGCAAAATCCATGCAGTGAGCCTGTTCGGCCTGGCAGCGCGGGGCGTCCTGTTTGCAGTGGTGGGCGTATTGTTCGTGTTTGCGGCGCTGGCGGTCGATCCGCAGCAAGCTGGGAGCACAACCGAAGCCCTCGATTATATCCGCCACCTGCCGTTCGGCCGCATTCTATATGGTCTGGCTGCGCTGGGCCTCGTGGCGTTCGGGCTTTATGGTCTGGTGCAGGCCCGCTACCGGCGCATTGACGCGCCCGATCTCCGCCAGGCGGCCGCGGCCTTGACCTAGCCGGGCGGCAATTTCACCTTGTGGTGAGCCCCGTGAACTCTGGCGTGGCCGGCTCCATATTGTTGGGCAATGCGGCCCAGCCGCCCGAGAGGATCATCCCGTGCCATCGAACCGTTCCGCTGCTGCCTTGCGTGCCTCTAGCTCAACCGGATTTTGGGCCACTCTCTTTATATTGCCCCTGCTAGCCCTGGCCTGGTTCTGCGCCCCGCTGATGGCGCAGGAAAAGGCCGTGGAGATTCCCCCACCTACGGTCGACTTGACCCAAACCGGCAACACCGCCGTGGCAGTCTTTGCCGGCGGCTGCTTTTGGGGGGTGCAGGGGGTGTTCCAGCACCTGGAGGGCGTTACCAAGGCTGTATCGGGATATTCCGGTGGCGCGGCCGAAACCGCGACCTATGATCTGACCAGCAGCGGGACCACGGGGCACGCCGAAGCGGTTGAAGTGACCTATGACCCTTCCGTGGTGAGCTATGGCGATCTGCTCCAGGTGTATTTCTCCGTTGCCCATAATCCGACGCAACTGAACTACCAGGGGCCCGATCACGGCACCCAGTATCGCTCGACCATCTTCGTGCAAAACCCTGAGCAGGAGCGAATCGCGGCTGCCTATATCAAACAGCTTGATGGTGCCGAACTGTTCGAAGGCCCGATCGTCACGACGCTGGAGCCCTTGATGGCGTTCTACCCGGCCGAGCAATATCACCAGGACTTTCTGACGCTCAATCCAACCTGGCCCTACATTGCGGTGCATGACCTGCCCAAGATCACCGCGCTCAAGGCACTCTTTCCCGAGCGGTTCCGCGAGGAGCCCGTACTCGTGGGTACCCTATAAAGAGCACATTTGCCGGGCAGAGGAACTGCTGCGTGGCCGCCACGTTGGTTGGCCAGGCAAGGACGCACGCCATGGCCAGAACGGGAAAGCTAATTGTACCGGTGCTGCTGACCCTTCTCGGGGTGAGCGCAGCGCATGCGGCTGATCCGATCCTCGTGGAAACCAGCACCCCGGCCGCCTTGCCCTTATATGAAGAGGCTCCATTCGATTGGAGCGGCTTTTACGCTGGCATCTATGGTGGCGCGCGCGCCACCGGTTCGGACACCCAAGCCATGCTTGGCATCCAGGCTGGCGTCAATCTCCAGTTCGACTTCTATCTCGTGGGGGCGGAAGTCTCCGTGCAGGGGCTTTCCGGGGATGTGGGGGGAGCCAGCTACGGGCAGATCCTGGGCCGCGCCGGCCTGATCGTCGCCGATGACGTGCTGGTTTATGCCGCCGGAGGCTATGGGATCGACCGGGGCGCGCCCGAACAAGAAGAGGTGCTGCTGGGTGGAGGCCTCGAGTTCGCGGTAAGCGAGAGCGTAACGGTCGAGGCGCAGTATCTCCATGGGTTCCCGATCGCAGGAGAGGAATCAAGCGATCAGGTCACCCTCGGGGCGCGATTCCACTTCTGAGTGCCCCATTTGCCGGTGAGCGCGCGAATCTGCCTGCATTCTTCACAATTTGAGTCGCCAAGCTGCCTCGGTTGTGACACATTGCCGCCAGAATTCTTGCTGCCGCCTGCCCAATTGTATCAAACTGAGCCAAAAGCGCGGTATTCTGGCAACACCGACCCCCGAATGGTCACCAGGTGTTAGCTGCGGTGCCATTTTTGCGTCACCATAGGGTTGCCTCGCGCATTGTAGTGAGGCATCTAAGCCGTCGACTACGGTTAACTCTATGGGAGTGCAAGATTATGTTTGTACGTTCGCTTACCCTCGGTGTCGCCGCTACGGCGCTCCTCGTTTCCGGCGCTTCGGCTGCCGACCTCATCATCCCAACCGCTCCAGAGCCAATCTATGAAGCTGCTGGCTTCAGCTGGGATGGCCTCTATGCTGGTATCGAAGCCGGCGGCATCTTTGCCGACGACGTCGACACGACCGGCCTGGTCGGTGGTATCGTTGGTGTGAACTTCACTGTTGCCGATCCGATCGTTGTCGGTATCGAGCTGCAGGCTGACTACCTGTTCCTGGACGGCGATGACGCCGGCCTGATCCTGGCTCTCGGCCGCGTTGGCGCCGTTGTGACCGACTCGGTCCTGGTCTACGCAGCTGGCGGCGTTGGCACCACTGTTGGTGGTGACGACGAAGAAGGCGTCTTCGCTCTCGGCGGTGGCGTTGAAGTTGCTCTGACCGACTCCGTGTCGCTGCGCGGTGAAGTTCTTGGTCTCGGCTCGCTCGACGACGACGACGATTCCAACGACGACTTCTTCAACGCTGCCAAGGCAACCGTTGGCGTGTTCTACCACTTCTAAGATCTGCAAGCGGGCAGGGCGGTGACGCCCTGCCAGCACAAACTTGCAAACCCAATTCGGCGAACCGCACCGCGGTTCGCCGTTTTGGTTTTAACAAGGTGTTAACACGACCTGCCACAGTGCGGCCTTAGTGCAACAGCTGCCAACAAGCGTTGCCCGGCCGACCCGGAAGGCCACAATCGCCCTTGCGGCGAATCTGTACTTGCCCCACTACTCTCGTATTCTTCCTTGATATGGGGGCTTTAATGGCCATTCGTTCTCTTCTCCTTGGCGCTTCCATCGCCGTTGTTGCTTCGGTCGGCGCGCAGGCTGCCGATCTCATCATCCCAACCACCCCAGAGCCAATCTATGAAGCTGCCGGCTTCAGCTGGGATGGCCTCTATGCTGGTATCGAAGCCGGCGGCATCTTTGCCGACGACGTCGACACCACCGGCCTGGTCGGCGGTATCATCGGTGTGAACTTCACCGTTGCCGATCCGATCGTTGTCGGTATCGAGCTGCAGGCTGATTACCTGTTCCTGGACGGCGACGATGATGCCGGCCTGATCCTGGCCCTCGGTCGCGTTGGCGCTCTGCTGACCGACTCGGTCCTGATCTACGCAGCTGGTGGTCTCGGCTCCACCGTTGGTGGCGACGACGAACAGGGCGTCTATGCTCTCGGCGCTGGCGTTGAAGTTGCCCTGACCGACTCCGTGTCGCTCCGTGGTGAAGTTCTCGGCCTGGGCAACCTGGACGACGACGATGACATCGACGGCAACGACGACTTCTTCGCTGCTGGCAAGGCCACCGTTGGTGTGTTCTACCACTTCTAAGAATGCCGACTGTTTGATGACGGTCTAGTGTTGAGGCCCCGCATTGCGGGGCCTTTTCTTTTGCCTGCTCTGCACTAAATAAGCGGTCGAAACGTCGGCACGTCTGCTCGCCTATACATGATCTGTTAGATCAGATTTTCTTTCCCTTGAAACAACCGGGTGGAAGGTCTAAGCGGAGGCATCAATTTCGCCCCGCGTCGCTCGCCCCAATTGCTTGCGCTGCCGGCGCGCAAACCGACCGCCCGGTCGGGTCTTGAACACAGGCTGCCGCATGACTGAATTGCTCAGCAACTACCTGCCCATCGTGCTTTTTGTCGGTTTGGCTGGCTTGATCGCCATGTCACTGCTGATCGCGCCGTTCCTGATTGCAGTGAAGCGCCCCGATCCAGAAAAAGTATCGGCCTTTGAGGCGGGCTTTGATGCCTTTGACGACGCCCGCATGAAGTTCGATGTGCGATTCTATCTCGTCTCGATTCTCTTCATCATCTTCGATCTTGAAGTTGCGTTCCTGTTCCCCTGGGCCGTGGCTTTCCGGGATGTGGGTTGGTTCGGCTTCTGGTCGATGATGATCTTCCTGGGCGTGTTGACCGTCGGCTTCCTCTATGAATGGCGGAAAGGTGCACTTGAATGGGATTGAGTGAACAAAACAACGGCACGCTGGTGACGCCTCGTCCCAGTGGCCTGATCGACCCGCGCACCAACAAGCCGGCCGGCGCCGACGATCCGTTCTTCACGGATGTGACCGACGAGCTGGCCGACAAGGGCTTCCTGGTTTCCAGCGTTTCCCAGTTGATCAATTGGGCACGTACCGGCTCGCTGATGTGGATGCAGACGGGCCTGGCCTGCTGCGCCGTCGAGATGATGCAGATGTCGATGCCGCGCTATGACGTGGAGCGGTTCGGTACCGCACCGCGCGCGTCTCCACGCCAATCTGACGTGTTGATCGTGGCGGGCACGCTGACCAACAAGATGGCTCCGGCCCTGCGCAAGGTCTATGACCAGATGCCCGAGCCGCGCTATGTGATCTCCATGGGCTCCTGTGCCAATGGCGGCGGCTACTACCACTATTCCTATTCGGTGGTGCGTGGCTGCGATCGCATCTTGCCGGTCGACATCTATGTTCCTGGCTGCCCCCCAACCGCGGAGGCGCTTCTTTACGGCATTCTGCTGCTGCAAAAGAAGATCCGCCGCACCGGTACCATCGAGCGATAAGGTCTTTTGGGTATGGATGAGGCAATCCAGGTCGATCCACTCGCCGCCCTGGGCGAGCATGTAGCGCGCTCGCTTGGCAGCGCCGTGCTGGAGACCGCTATCGCTTTTGGCGAACTGACGGTTATGGTCGAGCGCGACTCGATTGTGGCGGTAGCTGAATTCTTGCGCACCGACCCGCAATGCCGGATGGTCAGCATCATCGACATTTGCGGCGCCGACTACCCCGAGCGTGAGGAACGCTTCGAGGTAGTGTACCACTTCCTCAGCCCCTATACGAATTTGCGCATCCGCGTGAAGCTGGCCGCCGACGACATCGTGCCGGTGCCCAGCATCACGGGCGTGTTCAAGGGCGCCGACTGGTTCGAGCGCGAGGCCTATGATCTTTACGGCGTGCTGTTCTCGGGCCATCCGGACCTGCGACGTCTGCTGACTGACTACGGCTTTGACGGTCATCCCCTGCGCAAGGACTTCCCGCTCACTGGCTTCATCGAAGTTCGCTACGATGAGGAGCGCAAGCGGGTGGTCTATGAGCCGGTCCGGCTGCACCAGGAATTCCGCTCTTTCGATTACCTGTCGCCCTGGGAAGGCACCGATTACGTGCTGCCGGGCGACGAGAAGGCGAAGCAATGACTTTAGAAGCCGAAGTCCGCAATTTCACACTCAATTTCGGTCCCGTGCACCCTTCGGCGCACGGCGTGCTGCGCCTCATCCTTGAGCTTGATGGCGAAATCATCGAACGCGTGGACCCGCATGTTGGCCTCTTGCATCGCGGCACCGAAAAGCTGATCGAGCACAAGACCTATCTGCAGGCCGTGCCCTATTTCGATCGCCTCGATTATGTCGCGCCGATGAGCCAGGAGCACGCCTTCTGCCTTGCAGTGGAAAAGCTGCTCGGCATCGAAGTGCCGCGCCGCGCGCAACTGATCCGCGTTCTGTTCTGTGAAATCAGCCGGCTGCTGTCGCACCTGATGAACGTGACCACCCAGGCCATGGACGTCGGCGCACTTACCCCGCCGCTTTGGGGCTTTGAGCAGCGCGAACAGCTGATGATGTTTTATGAGCGCGCGTCGGGCAGTCGCCTGCACGCCGCTTACTTCCGCCCCGGTGGCGTGCACCAGGACCTGCCGCAGGACCTGATCGACGATATCGAGGCTTTTGCTACCAAGACCTTCCCTTCAGCGCTCGAGGATATCGGCACGCTGCTGACGGACAGCCGTATCTTCAAGCAGCGCAATGTCGATATCGGCGTCGTGTCACTCGAGGATGCCTGGAACTGGGGTTTCTCGGGGATCATGGTGCGCAGCGCCGGCGCTGCCTGGGACCTGCGCAAGAGCCAGCCCTATGAGTGCTACGAAGAGCTCGAGTTCGACATTCCGATCGGCAAGAATGGCGATTGCTATGATCGCTACCTGATCCGCATGGAAGAAATGCGCCAGTCGACCTCGCTGATGAAGCAGTGCATCGATCGCCTTAATGCCCCGGAAGGCAAGGGTCCGATCGCTGCGCTCGACGGCAAGGTCGTGCCCCCTAAGCGCAGTGAGATGAAGCGGTCGATGGAAGCGCTGATTCATCACTTCAAGCTTTATACCGAGGGCTTCAAGGTGCCCGCCGGCGAGGTCTATGCCGCCGTCGAAGCGCCCAAGGGCGAGTTCGGCGTCTATCTGGTCTCGGACGGCACCAACAAGCCGTATCGCTGCAAGGTCCGGGCTCCCGGCTTTGCCCATCTTCAAGCCATGGATTTCCTGTGTCGCGGCCACATGCTGGCGGACGTTTCGGCGATCCTGGGCTCACTAGACATCGTGTTCGGAGAGGTTGATCGCTGATGGTTGCGCGTCGCCTTGCAGACGAGTCGGTTCAACCGGCTACTTTCGCGTTCAATTCGGAAAACGCCCGCTGGGCGGAACGCACCATTGGCCTTTATCCCGAAGGACGCCAGCAATCGGCAGTGATTCCGCTGCTGATGCGGGCACAGGATCAGGATGGCTGGGTCACCCGGGCCACGATCGAGACGATCGCGGATATGCTTGGCATGGCCTATATCCGGGTGCTGGAAGTTGCGACTTTTTATACGCAGTTCCAACTGGCACCTGTCGGCACCCGCGCCCATATTCAGGTTTGCGGCACGACGCCCTGCATGCTGCGCGGTTCGGAAGCGCTGATTAAGGTGTGCAAAAGCAAGATCCATCCTGAACAGCGCCATACCAATGCGGATGGCACCATGTCCTGGGAAGAGGTCGAGTGCCTGGGCGCCTGCGTCAATGCTCCCATGGTCGCCATCTTCCACGACACCTACGAAGACCTGAGCCCAGAGCGCTTCGAAGAGATCGTCGATGCCTTTGCGGCGGGGCAGGGCGCCAGCATCAAGACGGGCACCCAGATCGAGCGGCTGAATTCCGCGGCCGAAGGCGGACGCACGACGCTCAACGAGCCACCGACCGCGAAGCGCGAAAAGTTCGTGCCGCCAGCGCCTCCGGCCGACGCTGCCGCACCGGCAGGTGCCGCGCCTGCTGCACCCAAGCCGGCAGCGCCCCAGGCGCCGACCACTGCGGCCAAGCCGCGTGATGTCAACGAAGACTCTGCACCTGCCTTCAAGGGACCGGCGCCCCAGGGCAAGGTTTCACAGGCCCATGCCGAAGCCGAGCGCAAGGAATTCGACCGCGAAGCCAATGCCGATGGCGAGCCCAACAAGGCGATGCGGCCTGACGCCACTGGCGCGGAAAGCGACGCCAGCAAGATCGACGGTGGCAAGGCTCCAGGCAAGGAAAGCCGCTCGGGCAGCAGCGATGGCGCCGCCGGCGGCGGTACGCAGCCAGATGCCCAAGAAGCGGAATCGACCTCCGGCAGCACGGTGGTCGACAGCAAGGAGTTGAGCGGGGAAGACGCGGCAGCCGTTGATGCTGCGGCCAAAAAGCCCGTTCGGCGCCGCAAGCCCAAAACCGAGGATTTGAAGCCGACCGTGGAACATGGCGGCGACATCTCCAACGACGACAAGTCGGAGTCATAATCGTGCTCGCTGACAAAGATCGCATTTTCACCAATCTCTATGGTCAGGGCGACTGGACACTGGCCGGTGCGCGCTCGCGCGGTGCCTGGGAAGGCACCCGCGAGTTCATCGATGCTGGCCGCGACTGGATCACCAACGAGGTCAAGGCTTCGGGCTTGCGCGGCCGCGGCGGGGCAGGGTTCCCGACGGCGCTGAAGTGGACCTTCATGCCCAAGGTGTCTGACGGGCGCCCGCATTACCTCTTGGTCAATGCCGACGAATCCGAGCCCGGCACCTGCAAGGACCGCGATATTCTGCGCCATGATCCGCACCATCTGGTGGAGGGGTGCCTTCTGGCGGCCCGCGCCATGGATGCGCACCTGGCCTTTATCTATGTGCGCGGCGAATTCATCCGCGAGCGGCAGCACCTGGAGCAGGCCGTTCAGGAGGCCTATGACGCCAAGCTGATCGGCAAGAACAACATCCATGGCTGGGACCTGGACATCATCGTCCATCACGGCGCGGGGGCCTATATCTGCGGCGAAGAAACTGCGCTGATGGAATCGCTGGAAGGCAAGAAGGGCCAGCCCCGGCTCAAGCCGCCATTCCCCGCCGGCATGGGCGTTTACGGCAACCCGACCACGGTCAACAATGTCGAGTCCATCGCCGTTGTGCCCGAAATCCTGCGTCGTTCGGGCGCTTGGTTCGCTTCTATCGGCCGCGCCAACAATACCGGCACCAAGCTGATGTGCGTTTCGGGGCACGTCAACAAGCCCGCGACCTTCGAGGAAGCGCTTGGCTGCACCTTTGAAGAGATCATCGAGAAGCATTGCGGCGGTATTCGCGGCGGGTGGGACAATCTGCTCGCCGTGATCCCCGGCGGCTCGTCCGTGCCCTGCGTGCCCGGCGAAAAGATCCGCCACGCCATCTATGACTTCGACGGCCTGCGCGAAGTGGGCGGCTCGCTCGGCACCGCCGGCATCATCGTGATGGACAAGTCGACGGACATCATCAAGGCCATCTGGCGCCTTGCCGCTTTCTACAAGCACGAAAGCTGCGGCCAGTGCACGCCCTGCCGCGAAGGCACGGGCTGGATGATGCGCGTCATGGATCGCATGGTTGAAGGTCGCGCCCAGAAGCGCGAGATCGACATGCTGTTCGAAGTGACCAAGCAGATCGAGGGCCACACCATTTGCGCGCTGGGCGATGCCGCGGCTTGGCCGATCCAGGGCCTGATCCGCAACTTCCGGCACGTGATCGAAGAGCGGATCGACCAGTACACATATTCATCCACCTCCGACGGCGCGGTGCCGTCGATCGCGGCGGAGTAGGGCCCGATGGCAAATATCAAAGTCGACGGCCAACTCGTCGAAGTTCCCGATCACTTCACCCTGATGCAGGCTGCCGAAGCGGCCGGCGCCGAAATCCCGCGCTTTTGTTACCATGAGCGCCTGTCGGTGGCCGGCAACTGCCGCATGTGCCTGGTCGAGGTGAAGGGCGGCCCCCCCAAGCCACAGGCGTCCTGCGCCATGGCGGTCAAGGACCTGCGTCCCGGCCCCAATGGCGAGCCGCCCGAAATGTTCACCAACACGCCAATGGTCAAGAAGGCCCGCGAAGGCGTGATGGAATTCCTGCTGATCAACCATCCACTCGATTGCCCGATCTGCGATCAGGGCGGCGAGTGCGATCTGCAGGACCAGGCCATGGCCTATGGCGTGGACAAGAACCGCTTTGCCGAAAACAAGCGCGCGGTCGAGGACAAGTATCTTGGGCCGCTGGTCAAGACCTCGATGAACCGCTGCATTCACTGCACGCGGTGCGTTCGCTTCACCACCGAAGTGGCCGGCATTGCCGAGATGGGCCTGCTGGGTCGCGGCGAGGACGCCGAGATCACCTCCTATCTCGAAAAGGCGCTGTCGAGCGAGCTGCAGGGCAATGTGGTTGATCTGTGCCCGGTGGGCGCGCTCACATCAAAGCCCTATGCCTTCTCGTTCCGTCCGTGGGAATTGAGCAAGACCGAGAGCATCGATGTCATGGATGCCCTGGGTTCGGCCATCCGCGTCGATAGCCGTGGTCGCGAAGTGATGCGCATCCTGCCGCGCGTCAATGAGGCGATCAACGAAGAGTGGATTTCCGACAAGACCCGCTATGTGTGGGATGCGCTCAAGTCCCAGCGCCTTGACCGCCCCTATGTCCGGCGCAACCGCAAACTGGCTCCCACCACCTGGGAAGACGCGTTCGCGACCGTTGCCAAGGCCGTCAAGAAGCCGGGCGTGCGCATCGGTGCCATTGCCGGCGACCTTGCCGGCGTTGAGGAAATGTTTGCGCTCAAGACGCTTTTGGCCTCGCTCGGCTCGAGCAATATCGATGCGCGCCCGGTTGGATCGGCCCTGAGCCCTGCCGGCGGTCGCGCCAGCTATGTGTTCAATCCCACTATTGCCGGGATCGAGCAGGCTGACGCCATTCTCCTCGTCGGCACCAATCCCCGCCGTGAAGCGGCCGTGCTCAATGCCCGCATCCGCAAGGTGTGGCGCGCCACCGGCCTGCCGATCGGCGTGATCGGAGAAGCCGCTGACCTGACCTACACCTATGAGCACCTTGGTCACGGTAACAACACGCTGCTGGACCTGGCTGCGGGTCTCGGCTCGTTCGCCGATACCTGGAAGCAGGCCAAGCGACCGCTGGTGATCGTGGGCGAAGGCGCTGCCACGGCCGATGTCCTGGCTGCGGCCGCACAGCTCGCCACCGGCAATCCGGAACTGGCAGAAGGCTGGAACGGCTTTGCCGTGCTGCACAATGCGGCAGCTCGCGTCGGCGCTCTCGATGTCGGTTTCGTGCCCGCCAAGGGCGCTGCGGATACGGCGGCCATGCTGGCGGGCGGCGTTGACGTGTTGTTCCTGCTGGGCGCCGACGAACACGATTTGACCGGTCTTGGCGACACCATGGTGGTGTATCTGGGCACCCACGGCGACAATGGCGCTCACCGCGCCGACGTCATCCTGCCCGGCGCCGCCTATACCGAAAAGAGCGCGACCTATGTCAACACGGAAGGGCGGGTGCAGGTCACCAACCGCGCCGTGTTCCCCCCAGGTGAGGCCAAGGAAGACTGGGCCATCCTGCGGGCGCTTTCGGCAGTTGCCGGCGTGACCCTGCCGTTCAATTCGCTGCCGCAGCTGCGCGCCGCGCTTTATGCTGAATACCCGCATCTGGCCCGGATCGATGATGTTGCGCCCACGAAGCTGGCCGACATCACCAAGCTGGCCAAGGGCTCGACCCGCGGCAAGAAGCTCAGCTTTGCTTCTCCGGTCAGTGATTTTTATCTCAGCAACCCGATCGCGCGCGCATCGGCAACCATGGGCGAATGCGCTGCCATGGCCGCCGGCCTGCGTCAGGCAGCGGAGTAGGGGAGCGCTATGGACTCTGTTATGGCCGTTCTTGACTACCTGCTTGGCGTGCCCTTCCTCGGGGGGACCCAGGTCGGCTTCGTGTATAAGGGGCTGCTGCTCCTCGTTACGCTGCTGATTTTCACCGCCTTCATCCTGCTCGCCGACCGCAAGATCTGGGCGGCCGTGCAGATCCGCCGTGGCCCCAACGTCGTGGGCCCGTTTGGCCTGCTGCAGAGCTTTGCCGACCTACTCAAATTCGTGTTCAAGGAACCTATCCTGCCCGCTGGGTCGGACAAGCTCATGTTCCTTTTGGCGCCGCTGATCACTGCGACCCTGTCGCTGTCGGCCTGGGTGGTTATTCCCATCAGCCCCGGCTGGGCGATTGCCGACATCAATGTGGGCATTCTTTACGTGCTCGCGATCTCCTCGCTCGGCGTTTACGGCGTGATCATCGGCGGCTGGGCCTCGAACTCGAAATACCCGTTCCTGGGCGCGCTGCGTTCGGCGGCGCAGATGGTCAGCTACGAAGTCTCGATCGGCCTCGTGATCATCACGGTGCTGCTCTGCGTGGGCTCACTGAACCTGACCGATATCGTGCAGGCGCAGTATGAGATGGGCCTGGCGCACATGATCGGGCTGCCCTGGCTGACCTTCCTCAACTGGTTCTGGCTGCCGCTGTTCCCGATGTTCATCGTGTTCATGATTTCGGCTCTGGCCGAAACCAACCGCCCGCCATTTGACCTGCCCGAAGCAGAGTCGGAACTGGTGGCCGGCTTCATGGTGGAATATTCCTCTACGCCTTACCTGTTGTTCATGCTGGGCGAGTATATCGCCATCATCCTGATGTGCGCGCTGATGACCATCATGTTCATGGGCGGCTGGACATCGCCGATCGACCTGCCGCCCTTCACCTGGATCCCGGGTGCGGTGTGGTTCGTGCTCAAGGTGTGTTTCTTCTTCTTCTTTTACGCCATGACCAAATCCATCGTGCCGCGCTATCGCTATGACCAGTTGATGCGCCTGGGCTGGAAGATCTTCCTGCCGCTTTCCTTGGTTTCGGTCATTGTTCTCGCATTCGTCCTGCAGCTGACTGGCTGGGGCTGGCATGGAGGGGTTGCCTGATGCACGCCCTGAGATTTGTAAATTCGCTGCTGCTCAAGGAGTTCGTGACGGGGTTCTTCCTCGCCATGCGCTACTTCTTCACGCCCAAGCCGACGGTGAACTACCCGTTCGAAAAGAACCCGGTAAGCCCGCGCTTTCGTGGCGAGCATGCCCTGCGCCGCTACCCCAATGGGGAAGAGCGCTGCATTGCCTGCAAGCTGTGTGAAGCGGTGTGTCCTGCACAGGCCATTACCATCGAAGCTGGCCCCCGCCAGAATGACGGCACCCGGCGCACGGTGCGCTACGACATCGACATGGTGAAGTGCATCTATTGCGGCTTCTGCCAGGAAGCCTGCCCGGTGGATGCGATCGTTGAGGGCCCCAATTTCGAGTTCGCCACCGAAACGCGTGAGGAGCTTTACTTCTCCAAGGAGCGTCTGCTGGCCAATGGCGACCGCTGGGAGCGCGAAATCGCTCACAACATCGCCACCGACGCACCTTATCGCTGAAGGAAGACCGGATGAGCCTTCCCCTGTTCTTTTTCTATCTCTTCTCGGTCGTGGCGATCGCTTCGGCGTTCATGGTCGTGTCCTCGCGCAATCCCGTGCACGCGGTGCTGTTTTTGATCGTGGTGTTCGTCAACGCTGCAGGCCTCTTCATGCTGGCCGGCGCCGAGTTCCTCGCCCTGATCCTGATCGTGGTTTATGTCGGCGCTGTGGCAGTGCTGTTCCTGTTTGTCGTCATGATGCTGGACGTTGACTTCAAGGACCTGCGCCGCGGCTCGCTGCAATATGCACCGATCGGCGTCCTTGTGGGGATCGTATTGCTGCTCGAGCTCCTGCTCGTGGCCGGCAGCTCCTGGATCGCACCGGAAGCAGGTGGAATTGGCGCTTTGCCGATCGACGCGGGCGTTGAAAATACGCGCGCATTAGGGCAGGTGCTTTATACGCGCTACGTGTTCCTGTTCCAGGGCGCGGCCGCGATTCTGCTGGTGGCAATGATCGGTGCAATTGTGCTGACGCTGCGCCACAAGCCCGGCATCAAGCGCCAGGACCCGTCGGTGCAGGTCAATCGCCAGCCCGCGGACACGCTGGAAGTCGTCAAAGTCAAAAGCGGTCAAGGGCTGTAGGAGCAATCATGGGCTTGGCAATCGGCCTCGGTCACTACCTGACCGTCGCGGCAATCCTGTTCACGCTGGGCGTGTTCGGCATTTTCCTCAACCGCCGCAACATCATCGTTATTCTGATGTCGATCGAGTTGATCCTCCTGGCGGTCAACCTCAACCTCGTGGCATTCAGCGCGCATCTGGGCGATCTGCAGGGGCAGGTCTTTGCGCTGTTGATCCTGACGGTGGCGGCTGCCGAGGCGGCCATTGGCCTCGCCATTCTCGTAATTTTCTACCGCAATCTCGGCTCGATTGCGGTTGAAGACGTCAACCAGATGAAGGGCTAAGCAGCACCGCTATGATCCAAGCGATTGTTTTCCTGCCCCTCGCGGGCGCCCTCATTGCCGGCCTGCTGGGCCGTATTATCGGCCATCGGCCGAGCGAATTCGTCACCACCGGCTTGCTGATCATTGCCGCAGTGCTGAGCTGGATCGTCTTCCTGCCCATCGCCTTTGGCGGCGGGCTGGTCGGAGCCGAGATTGCCGAGGGCAGCCATGCCGCGGTGCTCAAGGTCGACCTGATGCGCTGGATTCAGGTCGGCAGCATGAACATGCACTGGACGCTGCGCGTCGACACGCTCACGGCTATCATGTTGGTGGTCGTCACCACCGTTTCCAGCCTCGTGCACGTTTATTCCATTGGTTACATGGCCGAGGATCCGCATCGCTCGCGCTTCTTCGCCTATCTGTCGCTCTTTACGTTCGCCATGCTGATGCTGGTGACCGCCGACAACTTCCTCCAGATGTTCTTTGGTTGGGAAGGCGTGGGCCTCGCCTCCTATCTGCTGATCGGCTTCTGGTACACCCGTCCATCGGCCAATGCTGCCGCCATGAAGGCCTTCATCGTCAACCGCGTGGGCGACTTCGGCTTCATGCTCGGCATCTTTGGCGCCTTCATGGTGCTCGGCCATCTCGACTTTGACAGCGCGTTCCATGCTGCCCCAGAGGCAGCCGAAGCGAGCATGCGGTTCCTGAACTGGGACCTGCATGCGATGACGGTGATCTGCCTGTTGTTGTTCATGGGTGCCATGGGCAAGTCGGCGCAGTTCCTGCTCCACACCTGGCTGCCCGACGCCATGGAAGGCCCAACGCCCGTGTCTGCGCTGATCCATGCCGCGACCATGGTGACGGCCGGCGTGTTCATGGTTGCACGGCTGTCGCCGCTATTCGAAACCTCGCCGACGGCACTGACCTTCATCATCGTCATCGGCGCGATCACCGCGTTCTTTGCCGCGACGGTCGGTCTGGTGCAGAACGACATCAAGCGCGTGATCGCTTATTCCACCTGTTCGCAGCTGGGCTACATGTTCGTGGCGCTGGGGACGGGGGCTTATACGGCCGGCGTGTTCCACCTCTTCACGCACGCCTTCTTCAAGGCATTGCTGTTCCTGGGTGCGGGCGCCGTGATCCACGCCATGCATCACGAGCAGGACATGCGCAACATGGGTGGCCTCGCCAAGAAGATCCCGATCACCTATGCCATGATGCTGATCGGCACCCTGGCGCTGACGGGTGTGGGTATTCCGGGCACCGAGTTCATCGGCTTTGCCGGGTTCTTCTCCAAGGACTCCATCATCGAGGCGGCTTACGCCTATGGCGGCAATGTGGGCTCGATGGCCTTCTGGCTGCTGGTGATCGCGGCCGTGTTCACGAGCTTTTACTCGTGGCGCCTCATTCACCTGACCTTCCACGGCTCGCCCCGCGATGCCCAGCATGCGCTGACGGCTCATCCCGAGCCAGAGCATAGCGACTCCGAAACCCATCATGAGCCGGCGACGGCCAGCGATGCGCATGCTGCCCATGACGATCATGCTCATGGTCATCACGGCAGTGCTTATTACAACGCCCACGAGGCGCCCAATGTCATGCTGGTGCCGCTATATGTGCTCGCAGTTGGCGCAGTGTTCTCGGGTGCGGTGTTCTACGGCATGTTCTTCCATGACGTGGGCCATATCGAACACTTCTTCGCCGGCTCGGTCGTTATTGAGCCTGAGATCATCGAGGCTGCGCACCATGTGCCATTGTGGGTGAAGTGGTCAGCCACTTTCGCGATGATCATTGGGTTTGTGACGGCCTGGTATATGTATATCCGCTCGCCTGAAACCCCACGCCGGCTCGCTGAGACCAATCCTGGCCTCTACAAGTTCCTGCTCAACAAGTGGTACTTCGACGAGCTCTACAACACGATCTTCGTGCGTCCTGCCTTGTGGATCGGCCGCGCGCTTTGGCATGGCTTTGATGACTGGTTGATCGATGCCAAGCTGACCGAAGGTGTTGGACGGCGGGTCAACAACGTCACCTCATGGGTCGTCAAGCTCCAGTCCGGCTATCTCTACCACTACGCATTTGTGATGCTGATCGGCATTGCGGCGCTTTTGACCTGGGCCATTGCGGCCGGGGGACTGATCTGATGACCTTCGCCAACACTATCCTGACGATCCTGACTTTCCTGCCGCTTTTTGGCGCAGTGGCGATCCTCTTCATGCCCAGGACGGCGTTCGACGCGATCCGCTGGACCGCATTGGCGACCACGGTGGTGACCTTCGTGCTGTCGCTGTGGATGTGGTCGATGTTCGACCCGGCAAATCCCGGTTTCCAGTTCGTCGTCGACCGCCCCTGGATCGGCGATAATATCGGTTACCGTGTGGGCGTGGACGGCATCTCGGTGCTGTTTGTGGTGCTCTCGGCACTGTTGATGCCGTTCTGCATCCTGGCCAGCTGGGAGTCGATATCCTTCCGGGTGAAGGAATATATGAGCATCTTCCTCGTGCTCGAGATGCTGATGATCGGCGTTTTCACCACGCTCGATCTGGCCATGTTCTATGTGTTCTTCGAAGGCACCTTGCTGCCGATGTTCCTGATCATCGGCATTTGGGGCGGCAAGCGCCGGATCCAGGCCAGCTACAAGTTCTTCTTTTACACCTTTGTCGGCTCGGTGCTGATGCTGCTGGCCATGATGGCCATGTATTGGAGTGCCGGCACCACCAATATCGCGCGCCTGTTGACCCATGATTTCCCCATCGAAATGCAGCCCTGGCTGTGGTGGGCGTTCTTCGCTTCGCTCGCGGTCAAGATGCCGATGTGGCCGTTGCACCGCTGGCTGCCCGAAGCGCACGTCGAAGCGCCGACCGCTGGCTCGGTGATCCTTGCGGCAATCCTGCTCAAGCTGGGTGGCTATGGCTTCCTGCGCTTCTCGCTGCCCATGTTCCCCGATGCTTCGGCACAGTTTGCCAATGTCATCTTCGTACTGTCGGTGGCGGCGATCATCATCACTTCGCTGATCGCCCTCGTGCAGCAGGACATCAAGAAGCTGATCGCCTATTCGTCTGTGGCCCATATGGGCTTTGTGACGATGGGTATTTTTGCCGGCAACCAGTTCGGCATCCAGGGTGGCATCTTCCAGATGCTCTCGCACGGCGTGGTCTCGGGTGCCTTGTTCCTGTCGGTTGGCGTCATTTATGACCGGCTGCATACGCGCGACATTGCCGCTTATGGTGGGCTGGTTTCGCCCATGCCGCGCTATGCCGTGGCGTTCATGGTCTTCACCATGGCCAATGTCGGCCTTCCCGGCACGTCCGGCTTTGTCGGCGAGTTCCTGACCATGATGGGTGCTTTCCAGGTCAATACCTGGGTGGCGTTCTTCGCGGCCTTCGGCATTATCCTGTCGGCTTGCTACGCGCTGTGGCTGTATCGACGTGTGATCTTTGGCGCGTTCACCAAGGAAACGCTGCGGGGTATGCTCGACCTCAACCTGCGCGAAAAACTGACGCTTTACCCATTGATCGCGCTGATCATCTTCTTCGGCTTCTATCCGGCACCCATTCTCGATACTACCGCGGCCGCGGTCGACAATCTGGTTGCCCACTATTCCGCCTCGATCGGCGCTGCTGCGCCGGCCGAAGTGGCTGTTGCCCACTAGGAGGGGAACCCCGTGAACTCAGACGTCATCGATTTCGCGAGCCTGGCTCCCGCTTATCCTGAGATGCTGATGGCAGTCGGCGTAATTGTGCTGCTGCTTGTCGGTGTCATCCTCAACAAAGAACGTTCTTCACTGGTCAGCATGCTGGGCGTGGTATTGCTGGTGGCAACGGCAGCGCTCGTCGTGTTCCAGCCTGCTGAAGGCGTGCTGTTCAATGGCGTCTTCATCCAGGACGGTTTTGCCCGCTTCATGAAGGCACTGGTGCTGGTTGGTTCGGCATTCGCGCTGATGATGTCGTGGCCGCACGCTGACGAGAACGGCACGCACAGGTTCGAGTATTCCATTCTGATCCTGCTCGCGACTTTGGGCATGATGGTGATGGTGTCGGCCAACGACCTGATGAGCCTGTATATTGGCATCGAGCTGCAGTCGCTGGCGGTTTATGTGCTCGCCGCGATCAAGCGCGACGATAGCCGCGCCACCGAGGCGGGCATCAAGTACTTCGTGCTGGGTGCTCTCTCCTCGGGCATGCTGCTCTACGGCGCCTCGCTGATCTATGGCTTCACCGGCCAAACCAATCTGCAGGGTATTGTTGCCGCGATCGCCAACGAAGGTCGCTCGATCGGGCTGATCTTTGGCCTGGTGTTCCTGCTTGCGGGCGTCGCGTTCAAGATGTCTGCCGTGCCGTTCCATATGTGGACGCCCGACGTTTATGAAGGTGCGCCAACGCCCGTTACCGCCTTCATGGCCGGGGCGCCCAAGGTCGCCGCCATGGCACTGATGGTTCGCTTGGTGATGGACAGCTTTGAGCCCATCACCCGCGACTGGCAGCAGATCGTGATCTTTTTGTCGATTGCCTCCATGGTGCTGGCATCCTTTGCCGCCATTGGCCAGAAGTCGCTGAAGCGCCTGATGGCCTATTCATCCATTGGCCATGTCGGCTTTGCGCTTGTGGGGCTTTCCTCCGGCACGCAGGTTGGGGTGGAAGGCGTCGCGATCTACATGGCAATCTATTTGGCCATGACTGTAGGGCTGTTCGCTTGCCTGTTGTCGCTGCGCACCGAAGCCGGTTACGTCGAGAACATCGATGACCTTGCCGGTGCGGCACAGTCTCGGCCCTTTGTGGCGGCCATTTTTGCGATCCTGATGTTCTCGCTGATCGGCCTACCACCGTTGGCCGGGTTCTTCGCCAAGTGGTACGTGTTCCTTGCGGCCATCGAAGCGCAGCTCTTCGTGCTGGCCGTGATCGGCGTGCTGGCTTCAGCTGTGAGCGCCTATTATTACCTGCGCGTGATCAAGACCATGTATTTCGACGAACCGACGCGCCAGTTTGTAGCGGCGCCGCGTGAGCTGACCGTGATCATGGCGGCCAGCGGTTTCCTTGTCGTGACTTACTACTTCACCCTGGGCAATTCGCTTGCCTCTGCCGCTAATGCCGCGGCTGGAAGCTTGTTCTAGGTGACGTCGTTCGTTCTTGGTGGCTCCGCGCGGGCGGCAGGGTATCGCCTGCGCGGATTTGACTCGATCGGCTCAACCAATACTGAGGCGCTCGCCGCCGCGGGGGCGGGCGATCCCGGTGGGTTATGGTTCGCTGCCCGTCAGCAAACAGCAGGCAGGGGGCGCCGTGGACGGCTTTGGGAGTCCCCGGCTGGTAATCTGGCCGCCACGCTCTTGATCGTGCCCGAAGCCGACCCCACTTTGGCTGCAACACTCGGCTTCGTAGCCGGGGTGGCAATGAACCGCGCACTTGCTCAATTGCTGTCGGCCGGCAGATTGCGGATCGGCCTCGATGGTGCCGATGGCACTGCAAGTGGTGCGCCCGCGCGGATAGCACTGAAATGGCCCAATGACGTGCTGGCCGATGGTGCTAAGCTCGCCGGCATTTTGCTGGAGGGTCGTAAGGCGCCTGACGGGCGGCAGGCGGTCGTGATCGGCTTCGGCGTCAATGTGGTTGCCGCGCCGACCGGGCTGCCTTATCCCGCAACGAGCCTCGTGGAACTTGGCGCGTCCGAGTCGGCTGAGCGAGTCTTTGCGTCCTTGAGCGATTCATGGGTTGAAGCGTTCAGGCTGTGGGATGACGGCCGCGGCGTTGAAGCAATCCTTGAGGAGTGGCGTTCCGCCGCTGCCGGGATTGGGGCTCCGGTGGCAATAAATCAGAACGGAGAGGTCCTGCGGGGCGTCTTCGAAACCATCGATGGCAGCGGACGCCTGATTGTGCGCGCGCCTGACGATCGTCGCATCGCCATCACGGCTGGCGACGTACATTTTGGGGCAACGGCCAGCGCCCAGAGCTGACCGCAAATATATGCGTTGACGACCGGTGGCCAAAGTTCGCCGCGCGCCGCGCCAAGAAAGGACTGAATAACCCATGGCTCAAAACCAAAGGGACGAACTCGTTTTTGTGCCGCTCGGCGGCGTCGGCGAAATCGGGATGAATATGGGCGCCTATGGCTTTGGCCCTGAGCGCTCGCGCAAGTGGATCGTTGTTGATTGCGGCGTCAGCTTCGGCGGTCCCGATCTGCCCGGGATCGAGCTGATCATGGCCAATCCCGAATTTCTCGAAGAACGCGCTGATGACGTGCTTGGACTGATCCTGACGCACAGCCACGAAGATCACTACGGCGCTGTACTGGATCTGTGGCCGGGTTTTGAAAAGCCGGTTTACTGCACGCCCTTTACGGCCGCCATGCTGGCCGCCAAGCGGGCAGGGGATGGCATTGTCGAGAATGTCGATGTCACCATCATGCAGCCGGGCAAGCCGTTCAATGTCGGCCCGTTCACCATAGAGGCGATCAACGTCGCGCACTCGATCCCCGAAAGCAATGCGCTGCTGATCTCGACTCCCATCGGTCGCGTGCTGCACACGGGTGACTGGAAGCTCGACCCTACGCCGGTGATCAACAAGCCGACCGATTTTGCCCGCCTGCAGGCTATTGGCGAGGATACCTCGACGCCGCTTGCTTTGGTCTGCGATTCGACCAACGCAATGAAGGAGGGCGAAAGCCCGAGCGAAGCCGAGGTCGCGATCAACCTCGAAGCGCTGATCGCCAATGCACCAAATCGCGTCGCGGTCACGACTTTTGCGTCCAATGTCGGCCGGGTTGTTTCAATCGTACGCGCCGCTGAAAAGGCGGGGCGTCAGGTCGTGCTGTCGGGTCGTTCGCTGCACCGGATCATGGGCATTGCCCGCGAGCTGGGCATGCTCGAAGGTCTGCCGCCCTTGCTGGACCAGGATGCTTATCGGGGCCTACCGCGCGACAAGGTCGTTTTGATCTGCACCGGCTCGCAGGGCGAAGCGCGCGCGGCCATTGCTCGCATTGCCCGGGGCGAGCACCCGGTCATTGAGCTCAATGCGGGCGATCGCATGATCTTCTCGTCCTGGGCCATTCCTGGCAACGAGCGCGAAGTGATCGATATCCAAAACCTCCTCATCGACAAGGGCGTGGAGCTGATCACCCAGAACAATGGCCTGGTCCATGTGACGGGCCACCCGCGCCGTGGCGAGCTGCAAAAGCTATATTCCTGGGTAAAGCCCGAGGTGCTGGTGCCAGTGCATGGCGAGGCGGCGCATCTGCAGGCGCATGCCAAGCTTGGTCGGGAGTCAGGTATTCCCAATGTGATCGATGCGCGCAATGGCGACATGGTGCGCTTGTTCCCAGAGCCGCTGGCCTTTCCGGCCGAAGTGCGCACCGGCGAGCTTTATCTCGACGGTCTGGTGCTGTGCACGCCTGAGGAATCCGGCGTCAAGGGTCGGCGCCGCCTGTCCTTTGGCGGCCATGTGGTGGTCAGCCTCTGCGTCGGCAGCAATGGCCAGATCGTTTCGGGTCCCGACCTGGTTGTTGAAGGTTTGCCTGAGACCGAGGACGAATCCCTGACCGACCTGGTCGAGGACACGATTGCCGGCGTGTTGAAAAGCATGCCCCCCAAGCGGCGCAGCGATGCCGAAGTGCTCAACTCGGCGATATTCAAGGCGATCCGCAACGAGGTGAACCTTTATTGGGGCCGCAAGCCCAATGTTTCGGTGTTCGTGCACCGGGTATGATCGTCCGAACTGAAGCTTGAGGGCGGCATTCTGCCCCCTCGACTTTAGTATCGGCCGCGCGCATGTCTCGTTGGCAAATAGGAAAGAAGCATTGCCATGCCGATCGGCTCGATCCTCGCTGTCTTCTTTGTCGTCTGGTGGCTCTGCTTTGTCGCGGTGCTGCCCATCGGCACACAAAGCCAGCATGAGATTGGCAATGTGACGCCTGGCACCGAGCCGGGTGCGCCGGCAGTGCCGCGCTTGTTGCGCAAGGTCATTGTGGCGACTCTCCTTGCTGCAGTTGTGACGCCCTTGCTGCTCTGGGGTGTCAACAACGGTATCTTGCACGACTACTGGAACCGCTGAGTGCGCCGGTTCGATCGAGGGACATCAATACTGAACGGTGATCAGATGCGCCGATGACCGGGAAGCAGTCGCTCTCCCCTAGTCTTGCGGGTAGCGCGACTAGGGTACTGAATCAAAAAAGCAGGGCACATGGCCCTGCTTGTTTGAGTTTGACGACATACGCTGGTCTTAGGCTCGCTCGAAAGCGGCTGCCAACGCTCCTCCCTGACGCTGCCGACGTCTAGCGGTGTGAACCGCCTTTGCTTTATTGACACGGAACCTAACAAGTTGTTGTAGGACTGTCACGCAGATTCTGCATGCCTTCTATGCTTGAATTGGATGGACGCGCGGCCCTTCAATAGGCATCAAGCAAGCCCTTGCCTCGCTTTAATGTTTTCGGAGTCGCTATGCGCCTGTCTCGCTATTTCCTGCCAGTGCTCCGTGACGTTCCCAAGGAAGCCGAGATCGTCTCGCATCGTTTGATGCTGCGCGCCGGCATGATCCGCCAGCAGGCTTCGGGCCTCTATAGCTGGTTGCCCTTTGGCTATAAGGCACTGATGAAGGTGCAGCGCATCATCGAAGAGGAGCAGAACCGCTCCGGCGCCGTGGAGCTACTCATGCCCACGATCCAGTCCGCCGATCTGTGGCGGGAATCCGGCCGCTATGATGCTTACGGCAAGGAAATGCTGCGCATCCAGGACCGGCACGAGCGCGAATTCCTGTATGGCCCCACCAACGAGGAGATGATCACCGACATCTTTCGGGCCTACGTGAAATCCTACAAGGATCTGCCGCTCAACCTCTACCACATTCAGTGGAAGTTCCGCGACGAGGTGCGCCCGCGCTTCGGCACGATGCGCTCGCGCGAATTCCTGATGAAGGACGCTTATAGCTTCGATCTGACCAAGGAAGACGCCGTTCGCGCTTACCAGCGCATGTTCGTCGCCTATCTGCGCACCTATGCCCGTATGGGGCTCACCGCCATCCCGATGCGCGCCGATACCGGCCCGATTGGCGGCGATCTCAGCCATGAGTTCATCATCCTGGCCGAAACCGGCGAAAGCCAGGTGTTCTGCCACCGCGACCTGCTGGACAAGCCGATTCCGGCCAAGGACACCGACTTCCGCGGCGACCTCAACCCCATCGTCGACGACTGGACTTCGCTCTACGCTGCCACCGAGGAGATGGTGGACATGGGCGATTACGAGGCCCAGGTGCCCGAGGACAAGCGCATTTCCGCGCGCGGCATCGAGGTCGGCCATATTTTCTACTTCGGGACCAAGTATTCCGAGCCCATGAAGGCGAGCGTCACCGGTCCGGACGGCAAGGAAACCATCGTGCATATGGGTTCGTATGGCATTGGCCTGACCCGGCTGCTGCCGGCGATCATCGAAGCCAGCCATGACGATGCCGGCATCATCTGGCCCGTCAGCGTCGCCCCATTCGAAGCGGTGCTGATCAATCTCAAGGCCGGCGATGCCGCCTGCGATGCGGCGTGTGACGCCCTTTATGGCGAGCTGCAGGCAGCGGGTCTCGACATGCTCTATGACGATCGCGATCAGCCAGCGGGCGGCAAGTTTGCTACCGCCGATCTGGTCGGCATTCCCTACCAGATCATCCTTGGGCCACGTGGGCTCAAATCGGGTGAGGCCGAGATCAAGCATCGCAAGACCGGCGAGCGCGAGACGCTGCCCATCGCCGCCGCCGTCGAGCGGCTCCGCTCGCTGATTGAACCGCAAAGAAAGACCGACATTTGACCGATCAGGTCCAGCCCGCCGCGAGCGCTGGCACGCGCCCGTTCTCCCGCTTCGAATGGATGATTGCCGGCCGCTATCTTCGCGCCCGCCGCAAGGAAGCATTCATCTCCGTGATTGCCAGCCTGACCATGGTTGGCGTCGCCATCGGCGTTGCGACCCTGATCGTCGTTATGTCGGTGATGAACGGCTTTCGCGAGGAATTGCTGACAAAGATCCTGGGGCTGAATGGCCACTTCACGGCTTTCCCGATCGAGCGTGAGTTCACCGACTACAAATCTGCCATCGCGGATCTTGAAGAGGTCGAAGGCGTGAACTTCGCGGTTTACTTCGTGGAAGGGCAGGTGCTGGCATCCGGGCGCGGCAATTCAACCGGGGTCAGCGTTCGCGGCATGGACCTGGAGAACATCCAGAAGCTGGACCTGTTGTACCAGGCCGCCGAGCAAGGCGGCTGGGATGGCTGGGATGAAGGCCGTGGCGTTGCCATTGGCTACCGCCTGGCCCAAACGCTTGGCCTGTCGTTGGGAGACCAGGTAACCATCATCAATCCGGATGGGGCGATGACGCCATTTGGCAGCACGCCCCAGATCCGCTCCTACCCGGTGAGCGTCATCTTTGATCTGGGCATGATCGAGTTCGACTCGCTGTTCATGTATATGCCGCTGGAGCCCGCGCAGGATTACTTCAAGCTCGTAGACGAGGTGCTCAAGCCCGGACAGCCCCCGCTCGGACCCATGGCCACTGATGCGGAAATCGATGCCGCCTATGAGCGGGTGCCGCGCGTAACGGCCGCCGAGATCTTCATCGATAATCCCGATGACGTCACGCTGATGCGCGAGCGGCTTTCTGATCCGGACCGTCGTCCATTGGTGTTGACCGACTGGCAGCAGCGCAACGAGACCTTTTTCTCGGCCCTTCAGGTCGAACGGGTGGTGATGTTCACCATCCTATCGATGATCATCGTGGTTGCGGCCTTCAACATTATCTCGAGCCTGATCATGCTGGTGAAGGACAAGAGCGCCGACATTGCGGTGCTGCGCACCATGGGCGCGACGCGCGGCGCCATCATGCGGGTCTTTTCCATCACAGGCACGACGATCGGGGTGATCGGAACGGTGGTCGGAACCGTTCTGGGGCTTATCGTTGCTGCCAATGCCGAGCCGCTGCGAGCGTTCATTTCCAATACGCTCGGAGTGGCGATTTTCCCACCTGAGGTGTTCTTTCTGTCGTCCTTGCCGTCCAAGACCGATCCGCTGGAAGTCACCATCGTGGTAAGCCTTGCGCTCGCGCTGAGCTTTTTGGCCACCCTTTATCCCGCTTGGCGGGCAGCCCAATACGATCCGGTAGAGGCGCTTCGCTATGAGTAGACCGCACCTCGTCCTGACCGATGTTCACCGCCATTATGGCCAGGGCGACGCGACTGTTCGCGTGCTCGAAGCCGCCAATCTGACGGTGGAGAGCGGCGAGCTGGTTGCCCTCGTCGCGCCCTCGGGTGCGGGTAAATCCACATTGCTGCACTTGTCCGGGCTGCTGGAGTCGCCGCAAAGCGGCGAGGTGGAGATCACCGGCATCCGCACCAGCAAGCTTGGTGATCGTGGCCGCACGCAATTGCGGCGATCGACAGTTGGCTATGTCTACCAGTTCCACCACCTGCTGCCCGAGTTCACGGCGCTGGAAAATGTCTCCATGCCCCAGCTGATCGCGGGCAAGACGAGCGCGGAGGCACAAGCACGCTCGATGGAACTGCTCGACTTGCTTGGCGTAAAGCCACGGGCGACCCATCGGCCGGCCGAACTCTCGGGCGGTGAACAGCAGCGCATCGCGATTGCCCGAGCCGCGGCCAACCACCCCAAGGTCATCCTTGCCGATGAGCCGACTGGCAATCTCGATCCGGACACCAGCGACCTGGTGTTCGAAGCGTTGCGCTCCCTGATCCGCAACGAAGGCGCCGCGGCCTTGATCGCCACCCACAATCATGACCTTGCTCGCAGGGCCGACCGCATTGTCACCTTGCGTGGCGGTCTGGTCGTCGAACACACGCTTTAGCCTCGGCCGCTGACGCTTGATGCTCCTTCTCCTCGGCCAGGCCGGGGAAGGGGCGTTTGCCTTCTGTACCTCTGCCATTTGGCGGCCGCCTGAATGGTCACGCGCAGCTTCTTCTCCCCGCCTTAACAACCGGCAGGGACCTCGCTCGCACCGTTCATCCCTTAACGATCAGCTAACCAATCAGCGGCAATCCACGCTGTTCACGGAGTTCAATCTCGACAAGAACAAAACGAGAACATACAAGGAGAGCATTCAACGGAGACACCGACATGATCACCTTCATCAAGGATTTGGCCGCGTTCGTCACCCTCGGCGCCTTCACCATTGGCTCGCTCACCTGGATGGATATCGTCAGCCGACTCGTGTGAGGCTTGTTGTGGGCAACGGCACCGCAATGGGTTCCGCCGCTGCCCGCAGGCTGTCACAAAGACGGCCTAGGAGACGAGCATGAGCGGCCCCGGTTTCATTCACCTTCACGTCCATTCTGCCTTTTCGCTGCTGGAAGGCGCGCTGCAGCTTGAGACCATTCTCAAGCTGGCCAAGGAGGACCACCAGCCCGCATTGGGGATTGCTGATACCAGCAATCTGTTCGGTGCCCTGGAATTCTCCGAGAAGGCTAGCAAGAAGGGCATTCAGCCCCTGATCGGGGTGGAGCTCCCATTCGATTTCGCAGCGGCCGAAGAGCGCGTGAGCGAACGCGGCCATGTGGCTTGGGCCGGCAAATCCAGCGTTGTGCTGATGGCCACCAGCGAAACGGGCTATGCCAATCTGTCGCGACTGGTGTCACGTGCCTATCTGGAAGGGGAGGGGGGCAATGCCAGCGCGCGCCTCGACTGGCTCAGCCGCGAAGGGCTCGAAGGGGTGATCTGCCTATCAGGCGGGCCCGAAGGTGCCATCGACATGCCCTTCGCCATGGGCCAGGACAACAATGCGCTCGCTCGACTAGATCGGCTTTCCAACCTATTCGGTGATCGGTTCTATATCGAGCTGCAGCGCCATGGCAGGGCGGTGGAGGCGTCGGTCGAGCCGCGACTGATCGATTATGCCTACCGTCATGGCATACCACTGGTTGCAACCAACGAGCCCTTCTTCAAATCGGCCAAGGAGTATGAGGCCCATGACGCGCTGCTGGCGATTGCCGGCGGCACGGTGCTGGCGCAAACCGAGCGCCGCAAGCTCAACGACCAATATTATTTCAAGACCCGCGCCGAAATGGCGGAGCTGTTTGCCGATCTGCCCGAAGCACTCGATTCCACCGTCGAGATCGCTCGTCGGGTCGCCTATCGGCCGCGCACGCGTGGGCCCATCCTGCCGAAATTTGCGGCCGGTTCGCACGCCACCGAAGACGAAGTTGTGGCAGCGGAAGCGGCGGAGTTGCGCCGCATCGCCGTTGAGGGGCTGGACAAGCGCATTGCGACTACCGGCATTGCCCCTGGCAAGAGCGAAACTGAATATCGCGAGCGGCTCGATTTCGAGCTCAGCATCATCGAGAAGATGAAGTTCCCCGGCTACTTCCTGATCGTGGCCGACTTCATCCAATGGTCGAAAGCCCACGACATCCCCGTCGGCCCAGGCCGCGGCTCGGGCGCCGGTTCCTTGGTTGCCTATGCCACCACCATCACCGATCTCGATCCGCTTCGCTACAATCTGCTGTTTGAACGCTTCCTCAATCCGGAACGCGTTTCTATGCCCGACTTCGATATCGATTTCTGCCAGGATCGGCGCGAAGAGGTCATCGACTACGTGCAGCGCAAGTATGGCGCCAGCCAGGTCGCTCAGATCATTACCTTCGGTACGCTCCAGGCCCGCGCCGTGCTGCGCGATGTCGGTCGCGTGCTGCAGATGCCCTATGGCCAGGTGGACCGCATCTGCAAGCTCGTGCCAGCTAATCCGGCCGACCCGTGGTCCATCGAGCGCACCATGAATGAGGTGCCGCAGTTCAAGCAGATGGCTGAGGACGACGAGACGGTTGGCCAACTCGTCGAGATCGCCAAGTCGCTCGAGGGTCTGTTCCGCCATGCCTCGACCCACGCCGCCGGCATCGTAATCGGGGATCGGCCGCTGCAGGAACTGCTGCCGCTTTACCGCGATCCGCGCTCGGCGATGCCGGTGACGCAATACAACCTCAAATGGGTTGAACCGGCGGGTTTGGTGAAGTTCGACTTCCTGGGTCTCAAGACCCTGACCACGATCCGTTATGCCGTCGACATGGTCAAGAAGCGCGGGGTCGAACTCGACATCGACGCCATCCCGATCGACGACAAGGCGACCTATAAGCTTTATTCCCGCGGCGACACCTACGGCATCTTCCAGTTTGAATCGCCCGGCATGCGCCGCGCCTTGATGGACCTCAAGCCCGACCGCATTGAAGACCTGATCGCGATGAACGCGCTTTATCGACCGGGCCCGATGGACAACATCCCGAGCTTCATCGACCGCAAGCATGGGCGCGAGGAGGTGGAATATCCCCATCCCAAGCTGAGCGAAGTGCTCGACGAAACCTATGGCATCATCGTCTACCAGGAGCAGGTGATGCAGATCGCCCAGCTCTTGTCGGGCTATTCGCTGGGCGAAGCAGACATGCTGCGCCGGGCCATGGGCAAGAAGATCAAGGCGGAGATGGATAACCAGCGCATCCGCTTCCGCGAAGGCTCGGGCCCGCAGGGCGTCAGCGAAGCGCTCGCCGATCAGATCTTTGATCTGTTGGCCAAGTTCGCCAATTACGGCTTCAACAAGAGCCACGCCGCCGCTTACGCCTGGGTGTCCTACCAGACGGCTTACCTCAAGGAGCATTATCCGCACGAGTTCTATGCCGCCTCCATGACCCTCGACATGGCGCAGACCGACAAGCTGTCCGACTTCCGCCGCGAGGCGGGCAAGAAGCGCATAGAAGTCGTGGCACCTTGCGTGAACAAGTCGGAAGTGGTCTTCGCGGTGAAGGACGATCGCATCCATTATGGTCTGTCCGCCGTCAAGGGCGTCGGCAGGGCCATGGCCGAGCACATTGTGGAAGTTCGCGGCGACCAGCCCTTCAAGGACTTGGGCGACTTTGCCCGGCGGGTCGACCCGCGGGTGCTCAACAAGCGCACGCTGGAAACGCTGGTCAATGCCGGCGCCTTCGACGAATTGGTGCCGCGCCGCGAAGTTGCCTTCGCCGCCATGGATGCTGTCATCGGCACCGCCCAGGCGCTGGCGAGTGAGCGCAATGAAGGGCAGTGGAACATGTTCGATTCCGCGGGACCCGAACCGTTCCGCCTGCCCACGGGGATCCCGGCATGGAACTCCACCGAGCGCGCCGACCGTGAACTATCCGCGATCGGATTTCACCTTTCGGCTCACCCGCTGGACGCCTATTCCGACCTGTTCGAAAAGCTTCGTGTGCAGCGCTGGAGCGATTTCGAGCGTGCAGTCAAGGATGGGGCGTCGGCGGGGCGCCTCGCGGGTACTATCGCGAGCCGCCAGGATCGCCGAACCCGCAAGGGCACGCCGATGATGATCCTGACCCTGTCGGACCAGACCGGCACCTTTGAGTGCATCGCTTTTTCCGAACAGATCAACGAGTTTGGCGGCGTGCTGCAGCCCGGCAAGTCCGTGATCCTGCAGGTCGGCGCCGACGAGCGAGCCGACGGCGTAAGCCTCAGGTTGTTGTCCGCCGAGGCGATCGAAGGGGTGGCGGAAAAAGTGGATCGGCGCCTCACGGTCTTTGCTGACGACGCGAGATGCCTCGGGCCAATCAGCGCCCAGCTCAAGCGGGGCGGGGAAGGGTCGGTCAACTTTGTCGTCGTCCGCGGTGGGGGCGAGCGCGAATACGAGATCGAACTGCCAGGGGGCTACCGCCTCAACGCCGAGATCGCCATTGGCATCAAGGCGCTCGAGGGGGTCGCGGATGTAAGGCTGCATTAGGCCCGAGCCATGGTGCCGCATGGGGACCACGGCACAGACTGGTGCTTGCCTTTGCGGCTATCCTCCCCTATATCCGCCCATGTGTCTGGCTGCGGCCAGCGCGATTTCACACACGAGGCCGGCTTTCCTCTGGAAGGCCATCCGGTGGCGGGGCAACCCGCCGCAAGATCTCGTGGCGGCATCAACCGGTAAACAAGGAGCAGCCATCATGGCTTTGCCCGATTTCTCCATGCGCCAATTGCTCGAAGCAGGCGTCCACTTCGGCCACCAGAAGCACCGCTGGAACCCCAAGATGGAGCGCTTCATCTTTGGTGTTCGCAACGACATCCACATTCTCGACCTGAGCCAGACTGTTCCGGCTCTCAGCCGCGCCCTGCAGCTGATCAGCGACACCGTTGCTGACGGCGGCCGTGTTCTGTTCGTGGGCACCAAGCGTCAGGCTGCCCCCCTGGTCGCCGATGCGGCCAAGCAGTCGGCGCAGTACTACGTCAACTCGCGTTGGCTCGGTGGTACCCTGACCAACTGGCAGACCATTTCGAACTCGATCTCGCGTCTGCGCGAACTTGAGGCGATGAGCGAAGACGAGCTTGCGCTGCGCACCAAGAAAGAGCGCCTGATGATGAGCCGCGAAAAGGAGCGCCTGGAGCGTGACCTTGGCGGCATCAAGGACATGGGCAATGTTCCCAGCCTGCTGTTTGTGATCGACACCAACAAGGAAGCGAACGCCATCAAGGAAGCTCGCCGCTTGGGCATCCCGGTGATCGCTATTGTCGACACCAACAGTGATCCCGACACCGTAGATTTCCCGATTCCGGGCAATGACGACGCCAGCCGTGCGCTGGAGCTTTATGTGTCGCTCGTGTCCAAGGCTGCGATCGACGGCATCGGCCGCTCTTCAAGCGCTCTGGGTGCGGATCTTGGCGCAGCCGACCAGGCTCCGGCCGAAGATCTCCCTGAAGAGACCGCCGCCGCCAACTGATCCAGCGCGCTGGATTTCATCTTGAACCAAAGAACGCGGCCTCCCAGTGAGGCCGCCAAAGGGTGAACCCTATGGAAATCACTGCAGGCATGGTCAAGCAGCTCCGCGAGGCGACTGGCGTGGGCATGATGGACTGTAAAAAGGCATTGGCCGAGACCAATGGCGACATGGAAGCTGCGATCGATTGGCTGCGCACGCGCGGCCTCGCCAAGGCTGCCAAGAAGGCTGATCGGGTCGCCGCTGAAGGTCTCGTCGGCGTTGCCACCAGCGGCAACAAGGCCGCTGTGGTCGAAGTCAATTCCGAGACCGACTTTGTGGCACGCAACGAGCAGTTCCAGAACATCGTTGGCAATATCGCCAAGCTCGCACTCGATGCAGACGGCGACGTGGTCAAGCTTGGCGAAATGCCGTTCCCCGGCTCGGGTCATTCGGTTTCGGCTGAACTGACCGAAGCGATCTCCAAGATCGGCGAGAACATGAATCTGCGCCGCACGGAAACCCTGGCGGTCTCCGATGGCGTGGTGGAAAGCTATGTGCACTCCGCCGTTAAGCCCGGCATGGGCAAGATCGGCATTCTGGTTGGCCTTGAGTCCACCGGTGACAAGGCTGCGTTGGCAACGCTGGGCAAGCAGCTCGCCATGCATATTGCCGCCACCAACCCGCTCTCGATCTCGCCCGACGACCTTGATCAGGATGTCGTGGCGCGCGAGCGCACGATTTTCGCCGAGCAGGCCCGCGAAAGCGGCAAGCCAGCCGAGATCATCGAGAAGATGGTCGAAGGCCGCGTACGCAAGTACTACGAGGAAGTCACGCTGCTGGCGCAGACCTTCGTGATCGACGGCGAAACCAAGGTTGGCGATGCGATCAAGAACGCCGAAAAGGCTGTCGGCGCGCCGATCAAGCTGACCAAGTTCATCCGCTACGCTTTGGGTGAAGGTATCGAGAAGGTCGAGTCCGACTTCGCTGCCGAAGTTGCCGCTACCGCTGGCATCAAGAACGAGCAGCCTGCTCAGTAATAACCGGGCGAAGGCGGGTCCCCGTAGGGGCCTGCCTCCGTTCTTTCGCGTATGCCGACACGCTCAAATCCGCATCACGCCCGCTTCCCCGCCGCTCACAGCTGTGCAATAGGGTAGCAGGCTGCTTCGGCTCCCTTGTTTTTTGCAGAAGGAATTGCCGATGACCGGCTACAAACGCATTTTGCTCAAGGTCTCGGGCGAAGTGTTAGCTGGCGATCAGTCCTTCGGCATCGAGCCTGAATTTCTCCATTCCGTGGCCAGCCAGATTGCCGATGCCGCCAAGGGCGGGACGGAGATCGCCATTGTCATTGGCGCCGGTAACATCTTCCGTGGCATGGCCGTGGCTGCCGATGGGACGGATCGCGTCACCGCTGACCTGATGGGCATGCTCGGCACGGTGATCAATTCCCTCGCGCTCTCCAATGCCATTTCCCGCCAGGGCGTGAAGTCAAAGGTGTTTTCGGCCCTCACCATGCCATCGGTCGCCGATAACTTCACCGCACGCGCCGCCAAGGCTGCTTTGGATGAGGGTTATGTGGTGGTGTGCGCCGGTGGCACCGGCAATCCGTTCTTTACCACGGACACCGCTGCTGCGCTCAAGGCGATCGAGCTTGATTGCGACGTGCTGCTCAAGGGTACCAAGGTTGATGGGGTTTATTCCGAGGACCCCAAGAAGAATCCCCTGGCCACGCGCTATGAAAGCGTGAGCTATGACGAAGTGATCAGCCGCAACCTCAAAGTCATGGACACCGCCGCCTTCGCGCTTGCGCGTGACAATGCATTGCCAATAATCGTTTATGCGCTGGACGACCAGGAAGGTCTGTCCGGCGTTCTAGCTGGCACGGCTCGCAGTACACGAGTCGGTAAAGCTAAATAGCCTATAAGGACGCACATCATGGCCACTTACTCCCTCAGTGATCTCAAGAACCGGATGCAGAAGTCCATCACGTCCCTGCGTGAGGAACTTGCCGGATTGCGCACGGGTCGCGCTAGCGCCAGTTTGTTGGAGCCGGTGTCGGTGGAAGCCTATGGCTCGCGGATGCCGCTGAACCAGGTTGCCACCGTGACCGTGCCCGAGCCCCGCATGCTGAGCGTCCAGGTCTGGGATCGCTCGATGGCTAACGCCGTCGAGAAGGCGATCCGGGACAGCGGCCTGGGCCTGAACCCCATCGGGGAAGGCCAGGTGATCCGCGTTCCGCTACCAGAGCTCAATGAAGAGCGTCGGCGCGAGCTGACCAAGGTTGCCCACAATTATGCCGAACAGGCCCGCGTGGCCGTGCGTCACATCCGTCGTGATGGCATGGACATTCTCAAGAAGGCCGAAAAGGACGGTGACATGAGCCAGGACGATGCTCGCACGCAATCCGACCTGGTGCAGAAGGCTACCGATGCCGCCGTGGCGGAGATCGATGCCGTCGTCGCGACCAAAGAACAGGAAATCATGCAGGTCTGACGGTCTTGCACTGCGCCGGGAGGGCGTAGATGTCCAGCGAACCCGCTATCACCGCCGAACTCGCGCCTCGAACGCGCCTGCGCATCCCTGTGCATCTCGGCGTCATCATGGATGGCAATGGCCGTTGGGCCAAGGCGCGTGGCAAGCTGCGCACCGAGGGGCATATCGAAGGCGTCAAGTCGCTGCGCAACCTGGTTGAGCTATGCATCAACTATGGCGTGCCGCACCTGACGGTGTTCAGCTTTTCGTCCGAGAACTGGACCCGCCCCAAGGAAGAAGTCGCATTTATCTTCAACCTGCTCCGGCGCTTCGTTGCCTCTGACTTGCAGCGCCTGATCCGCAACAATGTGCAGGTACGCATCATTGGCGACCGGGCAGGGCTGGAGCCATCGCTGGTTCGGCTGATTGACGATGCCGAAGCCAAGACGCGCGACAACACTGGCCTCGTCCTGATTGTGGCGTTCAACTATGGCGGCAAGGCAGAGATCGCCAATGCGACGCGCCGGATCGCCAGGGAAGTCGCCGCGGGACGCTTGTCGCCGGACGACATTACCGAGGAAACCATTGCCGGTGCACTTTACACCGCCGGCATTCCGGACCCTGACTTGATCATCCGAACCAGCGGCGAGCAGCGCATTTCCAACTTCCTGTTGTGGCAGGCGGCCTACTCGGAGTTCGTCTTTGTGGACGAATACTGGCCCGACTTTGGGGAAGAGAGTTTCCTGAAAGTTCTCCAAACTTTCTCGCTGCGCGATCGGCGTTTCGGTGGGATCGGATCTGCTGGGCCATGACTATGCCGGACGCCCCTTTGGGACAGCCTTCGCCGCCGCGCCGTCGGGTCTGGGCTGATCTGGGGCCCCGCATTGGGTCTGCCGTGGTGTTGATCGCCTTGACGGCATCTGCCCTTTACATCGGGGGCGCCTTCTTTGCCCTTGTTGTTAGCCTGGTGTTTGCCGGAGCCTATCGCGAATGGGAAACCATGGTTTCCCGGGCGCCGCTGACGCCCTTCGGCTGGATGCTCATTGCGGCCGTGGCGTTGTCCGGTCTGGTTTATCCCTTCGCTGGAATTTCGGCCTCGATTGCTATCATTGCCATTGCCTGCGTGCTTGCCTTGCTGGCCCGAGGTGAGGGCATGTGGTGGCGAGTTGCAGGGCTGGTGCTGTTTGGCGCCGTCATCATTGCCGCCCAGGCACTCAGGGGGACGAGTTTCTCTGGTGTCTGGGCTGGCCTTTACCTCGGCACCGTTGTGTGGATGACCGATTCCGCCGCATTTTTCACCGGTCGCCAGATCGGTGGCGAGAAGCTTGCGCCCGATATTTCGCCGTCCAAGACCTGGTCCGGCGCTCTGGGCGGCCTGGCACTCGGCACAACAGCCGGGCTCGTGGTCTGGATTTTGGTCTCGGACTCACCATGGTGGATCGGCCTGCTGCTATCAGCCGCAATCAGCGTTCTTGGGCAATTGGGCGATCTGTGCGAAAGCGCCGTCAAGCGGCACTTCCGAGTAAAGGACAGCGGCGACATCATTCCCGGGCACGGGGGCTTGATGGATCGCCTGGACAGCCTGACATTGAGTGTGCTGCTGGTTGTTGCGATTGGCGCAATGCATGCGGGTTGGGGCGCGGTAGCCGAAGGGCTCCTCTACTGGTAGGTTGAACCAGACGCCGCCGCCGGAACAAGGTATTCAATGCTCGATTTTGTCGCCTGGCCTTTGTCCTATGTGATTCCATTTTTGGTCGTTCTGACCGTGATCGTGTTCGTTCATGAGATGGGCCACTACCTGGTCGCGCGCTGGAATGGTGTGGCCGTGGATGCGTTTTCCATCGGCTTTGGCCCGGAGCTGATCGGCTGGAACGACCGGGCGGGGACACGCTGGCGGATCTCGGCCATTCCGTTGGGCGGCTATGTGAAGTTCACCGGCGACATGAACGTTGCGAGCGTTCCGGATCCGGAGGCCCTCGCACAGGTTGACCCGGCGCTGGCGCCTCATTTGTTTCAGAACAAGAATGTTTGGCAACGCATTGCCGTGGTCGCTGCGGGGCCGGTCGCCAATATATTGCTGACCTTCCTGATCCTTTATGCCCTTCTGCTGGGCTATGGACGCTATACCATTCCGCCGGTGATCACCGAGGTGATTGCCGGGTCGGTCGCCGAGTCGGCAGGACTGCAGGCTGGCGATGTGATCACCGGTGTTGATGGCTATGCCGTGCGCGGTTTCGAGGATTTCCAACGCTTCGTCGCCACCAGCCCCGAACGTCAGGTGACCCTCGAGATCGAACGCAACGGCGCGCCGCAAAGCCTTGTCCTCGTTCCCGAGGCCGTGGATGTGCAGGACCGCTTCGGCAACAACCAGCGCATCGGCCGCATCGGCGTCAGCCGTGATGTCGAGCAAACCGAGGTGACGCTTTACCGGCCCGGTCCGGTGGAAGCGATCGGGATGACCTTTGAGGAAATCCGCTTCATCATCCAGCGCACGGGCGCGTTTCTGGGGGACTTCTTTGTCGGGCGGGGCGATGTCGAGCAACTCGGCGGACCCGTAAAGGTCGCCAAGGTTTCGGGGGAGGTGGCCACACTCGGCATCATCCCTTTGATCAACCTTATGGCGCTACTGTCGCTAAACATCGGCGTCTTCAACCTGCTGCCGATCCCCATGCTCGATGGTGGACACCTGTTATATTACCTCGTTGAGGCAGTGCGGGGACGACCACTAAGCATTAAAGTTCAGGAAATAGGCTTCCGATTCGGCTTCGCACTGGTGGTGGCGTTAATGGTCTTCACGCTGTTTAACGATACGCTCTTCGCCTATTTGCGGACGCTGGGTTAATGCTTCTTAACCTTGGTTCTCAAGGTGTTGCACGAATACAAGGCATCCAAGCATTTGCTAACCGCGTCGCGGCTTTAGCCTTGTCCTTGGTTAAATAACCGGTAAAACGGTTCAATGGAGTGGGCTGGGGGGATTGCTGTGCATGGCGAGTCCCCGAGCCGGTCGCAGAAGGCAAATTAATATGACTCAATCGAAGCTTATGCGCGGCGTGGCGCTCGCAATCCTGAGTGCTGCAGCTCCTGTTATCGGGTCTGGTGTTCCGCTTATCGGCGCAGTCGCGGCGCAGGCTCAGGAGCAACTGGTCGGCTCGGTGTTGTTCGAAGGCAATCGCCGCTTCTCGGACGCTCAGTTGCTGGCCATGGTGGATGTGTCCGCCTCCGGTGTTTTCACCCAGCAGCGTCTTGCTTCCGACATTGAAAGCATCCGTCAGGCTTATGACGCCGACGGCTTCATGTCGGTCGGTGTGACAGCGCGGACTGAAACCATCGCCGATGGCCGGGTGCGGGTTACCTTCGTGATCAATGAAGGGGAGCGTGCTGGCATCGCCGCCATCAACTTCACTGGCAACAATGCATTTAGCACGGGCAACCTCAAGGGCGCCATCACGACCAAGGAAACGGGCTTCCTGAGCTGGTTGCTCAAGGATGACTCCTACGATGATCGCCGGATTGCCGTCGACCGTGAGTTGATCCGCCTGTACTACGCCAATCGCGGTTATCCCGATGCGCAGGTTACCTCGGTCGGCGAGTATGATGCTGCCCGCAATGCCTACTTCATCAACTTTACCGTCAATGAAGGTCAGCGCTACGAGTTCGCCAATGTTGGCATCGAGACCAGCATCGAGGGGCTCAATACGCAGGCTTTGACCAGCACTGTGCGTACGAACGAAGGTGGTCGCTACTCCATTACGGACCTGCAGCGCACCATCGAAGACATGGCATATGAAGCCACGGCGCAGGGCTATTCCTTTGCTGATGTTCGCGCCCGTATGGATCGTGACGTCACCAATGGCCGGTTCAACGTTACCTACCTGGTTGATGAGGGTGCCCGCGTCTATGTCGAGCGCGTCAACATCACGGGCAACGAGAAGACGCGTGATTTCGTGATCCGTCGCGAGTTGGAGTTCGCTGAAGGCGACCCCTTCAACCGTGCACTGCTGGTTCGCGGTCGCAAGGAAATCCAGGATCTGGGTTACTTCTCAACTGTTGAAGTGACGACCCAGCCCGGCTCTTCCGCCGACAAGGTCATCGTCAATATCGCTGTGACCGAGAGCTCCACGGGTGAGTACGGTGCCACGGCCGGTTACTCCACCACCGAAGGTATCCTGGGCGAGGTCTCGCTGACCGAGCGTAACTTCCTTGGTCGTGGCCAGTATCTGCGTGCCGCTGTTGGTGCCTCGGAATCGGGCAAGACCTTCGACTTCTCCTTCACCGAGCCCCGTTTCATGGGTCTGCAGGTGTCGGCGGGCGTTGATGCCTATCACCGCATCGTCGATGAGACCGATCGGAACTTCTACGGCTTTACCTCTACCGGCGGCCAGGTGCGTTTCGGCGCCCCGATCCTTGGCAACCTCTCGGGTACAGTGTTTACCGGTATCGAACAGAAGGTCGTCGTGGACGAAGATCCCGACAACTCGGCGCTGTTCGATGATGGTGAGGAATTCTACAAGGCCTTTATCGGCTACACCCTCACCTGGAACGGTGTTGATAGCGTCAAGAAGCCGACCGAGGGCCTTTATGCGACCTTCACCCAGCAATATATCGGCTGGGACTACAACCTGGTGAAGACCGAGGCTCGTGGGCGCTACTTTGTGCCGCTGCTCGATGACAGCGGGATCGTGGCCAGCGTCAAGGGCCAGGCCGGTATCGTCCACGCTCTGGGCGATGGCGAAGTCAGCCCGCTTGAGGCGTTCATGCCCGGTTCGCAGCTGATCCGTGGGTTCGAGGGTCGTGGCCTTGGGCCGCGCCTGGAAAGCGGCGAATATCTCGGTGCGACCATGTATGCCGGTCTTTCTGCCGAAGTTCAGTTCCCGATCCCGGTTCTGCCGGAGAGCTATGGTGTGAGCGGCGCCGTCTGGGCTGACGCTGCATGGGTGGATGGTATTCCCGATGCGCAGGGCAACCCTGTGGACCCTGGCAGCGAGAACGAGCCGCTACGGACCTCCATCGGTGCGTCGCTCATCTGGGACTCGCCGTTTGGTCCGCTGCGTGGCGATTTCTCCCACGTGCTCAGCAAGTCGGAAGCCGATCGCACCCAGGTGTTCCAGCTGACCCTGTCGACCTTGCTCTAGTCGCCCGGGCGTGAAACAGTTCTAAGAGCCGCGGGGCGGTAGCGCCGCGGCTCTTTGCTTTTTTAAGTGACACAATGGTCGACACCCGCTTTCACCGTTTTTCCGGTCCCGCCTCCATCGGCACCATTCTGTCTAGCCTTGGCCGAACCGACCTGCTTGCCGGTCTATCCGAAGACGCCGCCGGTCATATCGTAACCGGTGCAAGCGAGCTGGAGCTCGCCGGCCCCGGGGATGTTGCACTGGCGGCGCACAGCTCGTATCTGGAGCAGCTACGCGGCACTAGCGCCGGGGCGGTCATTGTTTCGGCCGAACTGCGTGACGCCGTACCGGAGGGGCTCATAGCGATAACGGCCCCCAAGCCGCACCACCTCTTTGCCGATTTCCTGGATTACCTCTATCCCGCAAGCACACGGGGCGTGATGGCCGCGGAACGGGCCGATCTGGGGGCGCCGGTGTTCGAGCTCGAGGTGTCGATTGGCTCCAATGTCGTAATCGGCTACGGGGTCGAGATCGGGCGGGGCACGACGATTGGTGCCAACACCGTTATCGGGGCCGGGGTGACGATCGGGCGCAATTGTGCCATCGCGGCCAACTGCACTATTGATTGCGCCCATATCGGCAATGAGGTGGTGCTGCATTCGGGCGTACGCATCGGCACCGAAGGTTTTGGCTGGCTTGACTTCGGCCAGACGAACCGCAAATTGCCACAACTCGGGCGCGTGCTGATCCAGGATCGCGTCGAGGTCGGCGCCAATTCCACCGTCGACCGTGGCGCGCTGGGCGACACCTGCCTAGGCGAGGGCACCAAGATCGATAATTTGGTGCAGATTGGCCATAACTGCCGGATCGGCCGCAACTGCTTGATCGCGGCAATGTCGGGCCTGTCCGGCTCGACCATTGTCGAGGATGGCGTGCTGATGGGCGGCGGGGTAGGCACTTCGGGTCACTTGACCATTGGCGCCGGCTCGGTCGTACATGGCCGCGCTGCGGTCACCAAGGACTGGCCCGCAGGCTCCAAGCTCGCCGGGGCACCGGCGCAGGACATTCGAGACTTTTGGCGCGAGATCGCCACCATGCGTAAATTGACCAAGGGGGACAGACGGCATGACTGAGGACGTGACTACTGCAACCGAGCTCGGGGCCATGAGCTTGGCTGAAATCCTCAAGAGCCTGCCGCATCGCTACCCCATGCTGATGATCGACCGGATCATCGACATCGACGGCGACGAAACGGCTGTCGGCATCAAGAACGTCACCTTCAACGAGCCCATCTTCCAGGGTCATTTTCCTGAGAACCCGATTTTCCCGGGCGTGCTCATCATCGAAGGCATGGCGCAGACCGCCGGCGCCATCGTGATCAAGCATGACTCCGGCACGGGCCGGAAGAACATCGTGCTGATGCTGGGCGTGGACAAGGCCAAGTTCCGCAAGCCGGCGATTCCAGGCGACAAGATCGAGTTTCACATCGCCAAGATCCAGCGCCGCCGCAATGTCGGCCGCTACGAGGCGCGGGCGATTGTCGATGGCACGGTCATCGCCGAAGCCGAGATTACTGCAATGATTGTCGAGGCCACTTCGTGACTCAAGCCTTTGTGCATCCCACCGCCATCGTCGCACCCGGCGCGCAACTGGGGCAGGGGGTCAAGATCGGTCCCTACTGCATCGTGGGCGAACACGCGGTGCTGCACGACGGTGTCGAGCTGATTTCCCATGTGTCCGTAGACGGCCATACCGAGATCGGTGCGGCCACGCGCATTTTCCCCTTCGCTTCCGTGGGGCACGTGCCCCAGGATCTGAAATATCACGGCGAGGCATCGCGCCTCGTCATCGGCGAGCGCTGCACCATCCGCGAGGCCGTGACGCTGAACCCGGGCACCGAGAATGGCGGCATGCTGACACAGATCGGCAATGACTGCCTGATCATGGCCAATGCCCATGTCGCGCATGACTGCATCATCGGCAACAATGTCATCATGGCCAACTATGTCGGTATCGCCGGGCACTGCCATGTCGGAGACAATGTGATCTTTGGTGGCATCTGCGTGGTGCATCAGTTCACCCGCATCGGCAACCATGCCTTTATCGGCGCCCAGTCGATGATCGATGGTGATGTGATCCCCTATGGCATGGCGGTCGGCAACCGCGCTTCGCTGGCGGGGCTCAACCTCGTGGGCCTGAAGCGCCGCAAGTTCGATCGGGAGGCGATCCACCGCTTGCGCGCGGCTTACCGCATGATCTTTTCCAACGAGGGTACGTTGCGCGAGCGCGTCGAGGACGCCGCCGAGTTGTTCAAGGACGACAAGCTGGTGCAGGACGTCGTGACCTTTATCGGCGCAGCCTCGGATCGGCCGATCCTGATGCCGCGGAACGGCCACTCGGCCGAGTGATGTGGCGTTCGGCTCGGCGATTGTCGATCTTTGCGGGTTCCGGAGATCTGGTGCCCCATGTCGTGCAGGCCGCACTTGAGGTCGGATACAAGGTGCAGCTGCTGGCGCTGACGCCGCGGCCGGATCTGGCCAAGATCAAGATGGTCGAGGCCAAGCTCGACAATCCCCTTGGCATCATCTGGTCGCTCAAGGTATTTCGTACGACCCATATCGCCTTTGCCGGCGGGCTTCACTTGCCCGACAAGGCACGGGAAGGCCTGATCCGCTTTGCCAATGGCAATGGTGCGCCCTCGCCAAGTGGTGAGGCGGGGCCGGTCGGCGACGCCGAACTGGCGGCGATTGGATCCGTACTCAAGAAGATGACAGGTGCCGATTTGATCGGTGTGCATGAACTGGCCCCCGACCTGTTGGCCCCGGAAGGCAGTATTGCCGGGCCAGGGATTGCAGATGAGGCCGTTCTGGCCGCAAGTTACACGCTGGGCGTCGCACGCGCGATCGGCGGCCTCGATATCGGGCAAGCGGCCGTGGCCTCGGGGCGTCGGGTTATTGCGGTAGAGGATATCGGCGGCACCGATGCGCTTATCGCTCGAATTGGCGAACTGCGGCGCACTGGGCTGGCGGGGGACGGCAGCACGCCCATGGTGCTGGCCAAGGCGATGAAGCCGCAGCAGCCGGCCTTTGCCGATCTGCCGGCAATCGGGCCCGATACGGTGACCAATTGTGCAGCGGCGGGCATCTCGGTGATTGCCGTGGAAGCGGGCCGCAGTCTTGTCCTGCAGCGGGCGGCGCTTGTCGAGGCGGCGGCGCGCCACGGGGTCAGCGTTATCGGCATCAAGCTGGCCGATGCGTAAGCCGCTCAAGCTCTTCATGCTGGCCGGCGAGCCTTCAGGAGACCGCATTGCCGCCGATCTGGTGCGGCGGCTGCAGGCTCGCGGGCCGCTCGACCTCAGTGGCGTCGGGGGCGACGAACTGACGGCGCTTGGGTTGCGCTCGCTGTTCCCGATGAGCGATCTGGCGGTGATGGGCATTACCGATGTGCTCAAGCGGCTGCCGCTGCTGCTGTGGCGGGTGGAGCAGACAGCGCGGGCCATTCGGGCTGCGGCGCCTGATGTGACTGTTCTGGTGGACGCGCAGGACTTTTCGGCTCTTGTGGCGCGGCGGCTGCGCGCAATGGGGTATGGCAAACCGCTGATCCTTTATGTTGCCCCCTCGGTCTGGGCCCGCGCGCCGCATCGCGCCGCCAAGCTCAAGCCCTTGTTCGATGAAGTGCTGGCGGTTCTGCCCTTCGAGCCCGAAGTGATGGCGCGGCTCGGTGGCCCACCTACCGCTTATGTGGGGCACCCCGCACTGGCCGAAGGTCGGCCGGTTAGCGCTCCTGCGGAGCGCGGCGAACTTATCCTGCTGCCCGGTAGCCGCGAGGGTGAACTGCGCCGGCACTTGCCCTTGTTCAAAACGGCAGTGGAGCAATTATCGCAGCATCCGGCGGTGACGGGGATAACAATTCCTACGCTGGCTACGCTCAAGCCGCGCCTCGTTGATGAAGTCGCCGACTGGCCGGTGCCGGTAACGGTGACGAGCGACCGGGCGGAGCGGGTGGAGCTTTATGGCCGCTCGGTGCTGGCGCTGTCGGTGGCGGGTACGGCGACGCTGGAGCTGGCGCTCTCGAACGTGCCCATGGTCGTTACCTATGTGATGGACAAGCATCAGTCGCGGGTGTTCGGCAAGCTGGGCCGACCAATGATCTCGCTGCCCAATATCATCCTTGGGCGTGCGGTGCTCGACGAGCTGGTGATGACCGAACCATCACCCCAAATGCTGGTAAATCACGCCACAGCGCTGCTCGACAGCAAAGAAGCCCGCCAGGCCCAGCAAGTGGCTTTCGGCGAGCTTCGCAAGCTGATGACCCAGGGCGTCCCCGGCATAGCGCGCCAGGATCCAGCTGACCGGATCCTGGCTCATCTCAGCGCCGGTTAGCGGCCTTCGATCGAGACATAGTCCCGCATAGGGGCGCCATCATAGAGCTGGCGTGGACGGCCGATCTTTTTCTGCGGATCGCCGATCATTTCCTTCCACTGCGCAATCCAGCCGACGGTGCGAGCCACGGCAAAGAGCACGGTGAACATGGAGGTGGGGAAGCCGATCGCGTCGAGGATTACGCCCGAGTAGAAGTCGACATTGGGGTAGAGCTTGCGATCAACGAAATAGGGGTCCTCGAGCGCAATGCGCTCCAGCTCCTGGGCGACCTGCAAGGTCGGGTTATTCTCGACTCCGAGGATGGCGAGCACGCGCTTGGCAGTTTCCTGCATCACGGTGGCGCGCGGATCGAAGTTCTTGTAGACGCGATGGCCAAAGCCCATCAGGCGGAACGGATCGCTCTTGTCCTTGGCGCGCGCGATATATTCCGGGATGCGGTCGACGGTGCCGATTTCGCGCAGCATGTTGAGCGCCGCTTCATTGGCGCCGCCGTGAGCGGGGCCCCAAAGGCAAGCAACGCCGGCAGCGATACAGGCGAATGGATTGGCGTCTGACGAACCCGACAGGCGCACGGTCGAGGTCGAGGCGTTCTGCTCGTGGTCGGCATGGAGCGTGAAGATCAGGTCCATGGCGCGGGCGATCTCGGGATCGACCTTGTATTCCTCGGCCGGCACGGAGAAGCACATATGCAGGAAGTTGGACGCGTAATCGAGATCGTTGCGCGGATAAACGAAGGGCTGGCCGACCGAATACTTGTAGGCCATGGCCGCAATGGTCGGCATCTTGGCAATCATGCGGATCGAGGCGATCTCGCGCTGCTGCGGATCATTGATGTCGGTCGAGTCGTGATAGAACGCCGCCATGGCGCCAACGACGCCGGTCATGATCGCCATCGGGTGGGCATCGCGGCGGAAGCCGCGATAGAAATAGTGCATCTGCTCATGCACCATGGTGTGGCGGGTCACCAGCGTTTCGAAGTCCTTGAGTTCGGTCTTGCTCGGCAGTTCGCCGTAGAGCAGGAGGTAGCAGACCTCGAGATAGTTGCTGCCTTCGGCAAGCTGGTCGATCGGGTAGCCGCGATAGAGCAACTGGCCCTTGTCGCCATCGATATAGGTGATGGCGCTGTCACAGGCGGCCGTGGAGGTGAAGCCGGGATCGTAGGTGAACATGCCCGTCTTGGAATACAGCGACCGGATATCGATCACATCGGGGCCGACGGTTCCTGACAGTACCGGGAACTCGAAAGTCTGGTCCCCGATAGTGAGCTTGGCGACTGGATCGGTCATTTAACTCTCCTCGATGGCCCGCGGCCTGGAGTGCAGAAAACACCGCAGAGGGGGCCGGCTATTGCCTGTTCAGTTGTAGTGTGGGGTAGCAGTTCGCCCCGGTCGCCGCAACTAAGGGTAAGCAGTACTTACCCGATTGGTTTGTTATCTTTGAGCAGCCTGGTCGCCCAGCCGCGCCATGGTTTCTTCGCGCCCGATCAGCACCATCACCTCGAAGATTCCCGGGGAAACTGTGCGGCCGGTGAGCGCTGCGCGCAAGGGCTGCGCGAGCTTGCCGAGCTTGAGCCCCTTTGTTTCAGCCAGAGCACGCATGGCGGCGTCGATGGCCGGCACCGACCAGTCATCAAGACCTTCGAGCGTGCTCGCCATATCGGCCAGCACCGCACGTGAGTCGGGGGTGAGCAGCGCCGAAGCTGCAGCGTCGATGGCGAGCGGGCGGGTGGCATAGATGAACTGCGCCAGGTCGATCAGCTCAAGGACCGTCTTGGCGCGCGGCTGCAGTTCGGGCAGTGCGGCGAGCACCGTGTCCTTGTTAGCGGTGAGGCCCTCAAGGTCGACGGTGCGACCAACTTCCTTGGCCGTGGCGATCATGACATCATAAAGATAGTCGGGCGCGGCCTCGCGAATATAGTGGCCGTTGATGTTTTCGAGTTTGACGAAGTCAAAGCGCGCGGCGCCCTTGTTGAGCCCTTCAAGGCTGAACCACTCGATCATCTGCTCGGTCGAGAAGATCTCGTCGTCCTCATGGCTCCAGCCGAGGCGAGCGAGATAGTTGCGCAAAGCTTCGGGTAGGTAGCCCAGCTGCCGATAGGCGTCGACGCCGAGGGCGCCATGGCGCTTGCTGAGCTTGGCCCCATCCGGGCCGTGGATCAGCGGGATGTGGGCCATCTCCGGCACGGTCCAGCCCATCGCATTGTAGATGATGATCTGGCGGGCGGCATTGGTGAGGTGATCGTCGCCACGGATGATGTGGGTGACGCCCATGTCGTGATCGTCCACCACCACGGCATGCATATAGGTCGGCGTGCCATCCGAGCGCAGGATGATGAAGTCATCGAGGTTCTCGGTCTTGAACACGACCTTGCCCTGCACATGGTCATTGACCACGATGTCGCCCGAGAGCGGCGCCTTGATGCGCACCACGGGGGCAATGCCTTCAGGGGCTTCGCTCGGGTCCCGGTCGCGCCAATAGCCGTTATAGCGCGGCGGCTTGCCGGCAGCGCGGGCTTCCTCGCGCATCTGGTCAAGTTCGGCGGGGGAGCAATAGCACTTATAGGCATGACCCTTGGCGATCAGCTCATGAGCGATCTCGGCGTGGCGGCCAGCGCGCTCGAACTGGGAAATGGCTTCGCCATCCCAGTGCAGCCCAAGCCAGGACAGCCCATCCTTGATCGCCTCGACGGCGGCCTGGGTGGAGCGTTCGCGGTCGGTGTCCTCGATGCGCAGCAGCATGGTGCCGCCGTGCTTGCGGGCATAGGCCCAGTTGAACAGCGCCGTGCGCGCACCGCCAATATGGAGGAAGCCCGTGGGGGAAGGCGCGAAGCGGGTAACGACTTTAGACATGAATACCGGAACGGTTGGACGAGGTTTGGTAGCGTGTGTAGCATAGGGTAGCACGAGCGCAAGTAGAGGGGACGCCGCGGTGCAGGGCACGGGGGCGCTGGAGCAGACGCGGGAGCTTGCGCCGGTGCCGGTGCAGGCTGGCCCGATCCTTCCCTCGCCCAAGCTATTGCCCGCCGTCGTAGCAACCAAACGTCTGTTATTTGTCCGCGCCCTGGAGGCGGCCCTGGCGGGTCGACGGGTGTTTGTGCTCCTGCCTTTTGCTGCCATTGCCGGGCTGGTCAGCTATGCGGGCCTGCCGTTTGAACCGGCGGGCTCGGCACTCGGGGCGGTCGGCGCGGCCGTTTGCCTAGGGGCGTGCCTGGCGCTGCGCAATCTGGCGGCCTTGCGGCTGGCGGTGTTGTTTGCGGCCTTCTGGGGCGGTTTTTGCCTTCTCCCGGTTCATGGCGCGCTGTGGGGAACAGGCATGCTGCCGTTCCCGCTTTACGGGCAATACGAGGCAGTCATCGACGAGATCCTTTCGGCGACGCAAGAGGATCGCCGCGTCGTGGTTTCAGCCTTGCGGCCGTTGGGAGAAGCGCCATCGGCGCCGATCAACAAGGCGCGATTGCTGATCCCGGCCGAGCCGCCGCTGCAACCGGGTGACACCGTTCGGGGGCAGTTGCGGTTGGCGCCAGTGCCGGGGCCAGTGCTGCCCGGCGCATTTGACGGGCAGTTTCACGCCTATTTTGCGGGGATCGGCGCCTATGGCAATGCAACTGGTGCGATTACGCGTGTCGCTGAGGCGACGGACTTCAATCTGGGCCGTTCGGTCGAGGATCTGCGACGTGCGATCGGCGCCCGGCTGGACGAACAGATGGAAGGCGCCTCGGCCGCCATTGCCCGCGCTATGGTGGTGGGGGATCAGAGCGCCATTACCGACGAAACGCGTGACGTGATGGCAGCTTCGGGCCTTGCGCATATCTATTCGATTTCCGGGCTGCACCTGTCGATCGTCGCGGGCGGCGTGTTCTGGTTGGTGCGGCTGTTGCTGGCGAGCCTTCCCGGTTTGGCCGTGCGCTGGCCGGTCAAGAAGCTCGCGGCGGTGGCCGGAATTGCTGCGGCTTTCAGCTATTTGCTGCTGGCGGGCGGGCTGGCCAATGTGCCGGCACTCCGCTCGACTATCATGCTGGCCCTGATCTTTGGCGCGGTGCTGGCGGGGCGGCGGGCGTTGACCATGCGCAATGTTGCCATTGCGGCGCTGGTGGTGATCCTGCTCGATCCCGCCAGTGTGTTTCGGGCCAGTTTCCAGCTGTCCTTTGCAGCCGTGGTGGCGCTGATCGGCATTTATGAGTTGCCCCGAAGAACCCCCTCGGTGCACCGGGCGGGTATTGCCCGTCTCATCGTCTCGGTGGGGACCGCCGCCCTGACCAGCTTCATCGCCGGCACCGCCACCTTGCTGTTCTCTGCCTATCATTTCCAGCAGACCGCACCCCTGGGGGTGATCGGCAATGTGCTGGTGTTGCCAGTGGTCAGCCTCGTCATCATGCCCTTTGGCGTCCTCTCGGTATTGCTGATGCCGCTCGGGCTGGAAGCACCGTTTGTTGCGGTGATGGGCTGGGGCATCGATCGGATGGTGCACGGCGCGGTCCTCGTGGCGGGTTGGAGCGAGGGGCTCACCGGCAATCCGCTGCTGACCTCAACCGCCTTGCTGCTGGGGCTAGCGGCGCTCGCCTGGTTTGCGTTCTTTCCCAGCCGGTGGCGCTTCCTTGCTCCGGTGGCGGCGATCCCATTAATCTTGCTGTTTGGTCTCGATCAGCGCCCCGATGTGCTGGTTGCCGATACGACCCAAGCCGTCGCGGTGCGCAGCGAGACCGGGCTGGGGCTGCTTACCGGCCGGGCAGGCAGCTTTGCCGTTGACGTCTGGGGTCAACATTACCAGGAAGAAATTGCGCCCGTCATCGACGCGGCTCGCTGCGACAGCCTCGGTTGCGTGGTCGCGACGGAGCAATTTGGGGTGGCGGTGGTGCGTGATGTCGGCGCCTTCGCCGAAGATTGCGCCCGCCACGATCTGGTGGTGACGCGGTTGCGGGCGCCGATTGCCTGCCGGGCGCAGGCCCAGGTGATTGACCGCGACGATCTCGCAAGGGGCGGCGTGCACTGGTTCAAATGGCAGGATGGAGAGCAGCGCTTTGTCGTGCGGACTGCCGTGCCCAACCTCACGCGCCCCTGGCGCGTGAGGTCACAATAAGGGGCAGGCTAGAGGACGATGCGCGCCTCCGGGATGCCGGGCACATCCACCTGGATCGAGAAGACCCCGCCGGCCACCTTTTCGGCAGCCAGCTGTTCAGCGCTTAGATTCTTGGCGGCGGTGGTGATGAAGAGGGTCTTGAGATCGGGGCCGCCGAAGGCAGGACAGGTGACCTGCGAGACCGGCACTTCGATGATCCGGTCGATCGAGCCATCCGGCGCATGCCGCACGACGCAGCCGCCGCCCCATTTCGCATTCCACAGATAGCCTTCGCTATCAACCACCGCGCCGTCGGGGAAGCCGCGGCCGTCCGAGACATCGGCGAAGAGCGACCATTCCCCGACCGGCATGCCGGTGGCCGGATCGGTCTGTACCCTGAGAATCTTTTTGGTGGGGGTATCGGTCCAGTAAGCGGTGCGCCCATCGGCCGTGAAGCAGGTGGCGTTGGGGATCGAGGCGTTGGACCGCAGCACGCTCAGTTGACCGGCGCGGTAATGATAGAGCTTGCCGCCCGGCGCTTCTTCCTCCTTGCGCATGGTGCCAATCCAGAAGGCGCCCGAGGGATGCACCCGACTGTCATTGCCGCGCGTCAGCGGATCGTCTGCTTCGAGCGGGATAATGAGGCTTTGCTCATCCGTCTGTAGATTGAAGCGCTTGAGCCCGGTTTCGGTGACCAGTGCCAGATTGTCGGCATCGATGATGCCAGCCGCGGCGACGTTCTCGTCAAAGCTCCAGCTCACTTCGACATTGCCCCGAGCTGAGGTGGCGAAGAGCTTTTGATTATTGATATCAAGGAAAAACAGCTGCTGGCGGTCCGGGTGCCAGAATGGGCCCTCGCCCAATGCGCATTTGCTGTCGATCAGCAGGCTCGCCGTTTGCGTCACGCTGTAGTCCTTCCATCATAAGCCAATACCGCCTCGGCGGCGCGCTGGCCGACTTCGGCGGGGGTGCTGCCGGGCTTGTATAAAAAGGTGCCCAGGCCAAAACCGCTGCAACCGGCGGCGAAATATTCGCCGAAGTTGTCCGGCTTGGCGCCGCCCACCGCGTAAAGCGGCAGCTCGGGCGGCAAGACCGCCTTCATCGCCTTGATGCCGCGCGGGCCCAGAACTTCAGCGGGGAAAAACTTGAGCCCGGTGGCGCCCGCCTTGATCGCCTTGAACGCATCACTGGGAGTGAACACGCCGGGATAGGAGCCCAGCTGAATGCGCACCGTTTCTTCTATAACCGACCGGTTGGTATCCGGGGATACAATAAAGGTGCCGCCGGCATCGGCGACGGCCCAAACCTGCTTTTTGTTCAGAACGGTGCCCGCGCCCACCATCACGTCATCCCCGAGCGCCTCGGCCGCCAGCGCAATGCTGGCCAGGGCATCGGGGGAATTGAGCGGCACTTCGATCATGGTAATGCCGGCCGCAACAAGGGCGTGGCACACATCAAGCGTTTCGGGCGGGGTAATGCCGCGCAGAATCGCGATCAGGTGGCGGTGGGTCATGGGGTCTCCAATCAGACGATAAAGGCACGTGCAGCTTTAAGGCCGGCGAGCACCACTTCGGTTCCATCCACGGCTTCGCCTTGTGCCCCGATCATGCCGAGCACCTCGGCATAAAGGGCGCAGAGCGCGGGGGCGCCGATCAAGGGAACGGTTTGTTCGCCGATCAGCGCACGGCGGCTGCCAATTTCGGTGCCGATCAGGAGGCCCGAAAGATAGCCGGTGCACCAACCGGGCTGACGGCCGGACAGGAGCGAACTGGCGCGGACCGCAAAGAGCTCGCTGGTGAGCTGTTCGGGCCGCTCGAGGCCGACCTCTGCACCCGCGGCAAAGCCTTCGGCGCGCTCGGGCCCATTGCTGTCTTCAGTCAGCGAATAGCGCAGCACCGAATGATGGCGCAGCAGATCGAAGAGCTCGCCCGTCATTGCGGTGGAGAAATGCTCAATGCGGGTGCCATTCATGCTGACCCATTTGGAATGGGTGCCGGGCATGCATACCACGCCATGGGCATTGGGGCGCAGGGTCGCGAGGCCCAGTAGCTGGGTTTCCTCGCCGCGCATCACATTGTCGCCGCCGGCCTTCTGGCACACACCGGGCAGAATTGCCGGGGCCAGGTGATTGTTGGGCATGGGCGGGCGCACTGCGCCGTCAAGCAGGCCGCGCAAATCGGTTGGTGCTTCCAAATAAGGCGCTTCGAACCAGCCCTGGCGCGCGCCGGCCATGCCGCAGATCAATACGTCGAGCGCGCCACCGTTGCTGCCGACTAGACCATCGAGCAAGGTTTCGAGGACGCCCGGATACTGGTCGCGCGTCAGCTTGCCCATGCCTTGGTCGGATTTGCGCGAAACGATCACCGTGCCATCGGCACTCAGGCCCCAAGCCCGCAGGTTGGAGGTGCCCCAATCAACCCCGACCCAATCAACAAATTCACTCATGCTTGCCCCTCTTGCAGTCCGCCCCGCACTTTCGGGCAAACCTAGTCGCTGCGCTGGCCTGCGCCTAGCCGATTCGACGCCGCCCGGTTGCCCTGCGAGCGCAAGGGGCGACGAAATCCAACAGGATTGGCGTTCACTCCTGCAACTAACATGCTAGAACTGTAGCAAACAGCAGCCTGTATTCGCCTCGGCGGAACTATTGAGGAATAAGGTAATGACGGCAGACAACAGCTTCTCTTCCCCCAATGGGCAGGGCAGCGCGCCCAAGAAGCTGCGCTCGCGCGCCTGGTTCGACAATCCCGAGAACCCGGACATGACCGCGCTTTATCTTGAGCGCTACATGAATTTCGGCGTATCGCGCGAGGAATTGCAGGGCAACAAGCCCATCATCGGCATCGCCCAGACTGGCTCGGACCTCAGCCCCTGCAACCGCCACCATATCGTGCTGGCCGAGCGCGTGCGCGAAGGCATCCGGGAAGCCGGTGGCATTGCCATCGAATTTCCCGTGCATCCGATCCAGGAAACCGGCAAGCGCCCCACCGCCGGCCTCGACCGGAACCTGGCCTATCTTGGGCTCGTGGAAGTGCTTTATGGCTATCCGCTCGATGGCGTGGTGCTGACCATTGGCTGCGACAAGACCACCCCGGCCATGCTGATGGGTGCGGCCACGGTCAACATCCCGGCGATTGCGCTCTCGGTCGGGCCGATGCTCAATGGCTGGCACAAGGGCGAGCGCACCGGCTCGGGCACCATTGTGTGGAAGGCGCGCCAGATGATGGCGGCCGGCGAGATCGATTATGCGCAGTTCATCGAGCTGGTGGCGTCTTCGGCGCCGTCCACCGGCTTCTGCAACACGATGGGCACGGCAACCACGATGAACTCGCTGGCTGAGTCGCTGGGCATGCAGCTGCCGGGTTCGGCGGCAATTCCCGCGCCTTATCGCGATCGCCAGGAAATGGCCTATCGCACGGGCAAGCGCATCGTCGACATGGTGCATGAGGACCTCAAGCCCTCCGACATCATGACCAAGGACAATTTCATCAACACCATCGTGGTCAATTCCGCGATTGGCGGGTCGACCAACGCCCCGATCCACATCCAGGCGATCGCCAAGCATATCGGTGTCGAGCTCGACCTGCAGGACTTCCAGACCTATGGGCACAAGGTGCCGCTGCTGGTGAACCTGCAGCCGGCCGGCGAATATCTCGGCGAGGATTACTACCATGCGGGCGGCGTGCCGGCGGTGGTCAACGAGCTGATGAAGCAGGGGCTGATCCGTGAGAATGCACCCACCGTCAACGGCAAGACCATCGGCGAGAACTGCCGCAACACCCCCATCCAGGACGAGAAGGTGATCCGCCCCTTCGAGCAGCCGCTCAAGGAAGAAGCCGGGTTCCTGGTGCTGCGCGGCAATCTCTTCGATAACGCGATCATGAAGACCAGCGTGATCTCGCCCGAGTTCCGCGAGCGCTACCTTGCCAATCCCGAGCATCCCGGCATGTTCGAGGGCAAGGCCGTGGTGTTCGATGGTCCGGAGGACTATCATCACCGGATCGATGATCCCTCGCTCGATATCGACGAGCACACGCTGCTGTTCATGCGCGGCGCGGGCCCGATCGGCTACCCGGGGGCGGCCGAAGTCGTCAATATGCGGCCCCCTGCCTACCTCATCAAGAAGGGTATCCACGCGCTGGCCTGTATTGGCGACGGGCGCCAATCCGGCACGTCGGGCTCGCCCTCGATCCTCAACGCCTCGCCCGAAGCGGCAGCGGGCGGCAACCTTGCCATCCTGCGCACGGGTGACCGGGTGCGGATCGACCTCAACAATGGCACCGCCGATATCCTGATTTCGGACGCCGAGATCGCGACGCGCCGGCAGGAACTGGCGGAAGCGGGCGGCTACAAGTACCCCGCGCACCAGACGCCCTGGCAGGAGATCCAGCGCGGGCTGGTCGACCAGCTCGGCAATGGCGCCGTACTCAAGCCAGCAGTGGCTTACCAGCGCATTGCCCAGACCTATGGCGTGCCGCGCGACAACCACTAGGGCATAAGGCCCAACGACTTCGAAATCCCCGCTTCGGCGGGGATTTCTGTTTCCAAGGCACGGCGAAACTCCGGTCGGCGCGAGGCCTCCGGTTGGGAGCGGCGTTGGCGAGGCATTGCCTCAAAAAACGTTGCGCAAAACGGAAGCTCCGCCCCGCCAACAGCGACTGGGTGCCGACGCCCGCGCCCTCCTGCGGCGCATGCCAGATTCCGCGGATGTCGAACTAAACCCTGGCGGGCACCGCTGCCTGCGCCACATCAGGGTTCCGATGGCCAGTGCAGCTGCCATCGCGATTCTTCACCCAAGACCACCGGACGATAGAGGTCCACGGCTCTTGCGGACACCGGCCGGATCGCGGCGACCCACGATCCCCCAGCCTCCGCGCACCAACCACTCGTCATGATCTCGCTTGGGTGCGCGGATGAGGAGACTATGCGGGTGATCGGCGCGGGCGGGGATAAGTTATTGTCGGGGGGTATGGGGCTTGAGCGGATTGCGCGCTGGAGGTGGCCAGCTGGGTCTAACGTCACTCGCGGAGGAGGGGACTAAACCCCCACCCCGGTCCTCCCCTCAAGGGGGAGGGTGAAGGAGGGGGCACACAGGCGCTGGTCTGGTGCGGCTGATGAGGACCCTAGGGCGGCAATCGAGTTCCGTCGAAGAGATTGTTTCTTGGCCGATTCCGGCTTTAGGCGTGGCGAGCGATGTGGGCGAGGGCCCGCTGGAACATGGGGTGCCATTCGGGGCCCGGTTGGCGCTCGAGTGGCCACCAGAAGAACTCGAACCAATGACCGCCATCATCATGGGTGAAGTGGCGCCAGTGTTCGGCCAGGGGAGCCAAGGCGATCACCACAACAAAGTGCCAAAGCTGTTTATCTGCAATGGCACTACTGGAAGGCAGGGTGCGCGAAACTTCTGCCTGCAGGCCAGACTCCTCTGCGAGTTCACGCAGGGCACCGATTTCAATCGGCTCGGGGCCTTCCCGTGTTCCTTTCACCAGCTGAAAGCCAGCCAAAGGATGCCTGAACGCCAAGCACTGGCGTTCTTGCGCCACCACTCGCAGCAGGACAGGACAGAGTTTTTCGACCCTGGGCGTCAATATTTACGCAGCAGGCCCACCAGGCGGCCCTGAACCTTGACGCGGTCGGGCGGGAAGATGCGGGTTTCGTAGGCGGGATTGGCCGCTTCAAGCGCGATGGTGTTGCCCTTGCGACGCAGCCGCTTGAGGGTGGCTTCCTCGTCATCCACCAGGGCAACGATGATCTCGCCGGTCCCGGCAACATCCTGGCGACGGATCAGCACGGTGTCGCCATCGAAAATGCCCGCATCGATCATCGAATCGCCGCGCACTTCCAGCGCATAGTGCTCGCCCGGGCCAAGCATTTCGGGTGGCACCGAGATGGTGTGGGAGTGGCTCTGGATGGCCTCGATGGGCGTACCGGCGGCGATCCGACCCATGACCGGCACGGCCACGGGGCGCACATAATCATCGCTCCAGCCCGAGCGCGGCGGCGGAGCGGCAACACGGCCCAGATTGCCTTCGATGACGCTGGGCTCGAAGCGGGCCTTGCGGCCGCCGAGCGCGGGGTTCATCGAATCGGGGAGTTTGAGCACTTCCAGCGCCCGCGCGCGATTGGGGAGGCGGCGGATGAAGCCGCGCTCCTCAAGCGCCGTGATCAGGCGGTGAATGCCCGACTTGGAGGCCAGATCCAACGCGTCCTTCATTTCGTCAAACGAAGGGGGAATGCCGCTTTCCTTCATCCGCTCATGGATGAACATCAGCAGTTCATGTTGCTTTCGCGTCAGCATCGGAGCCCTTCAATCGCAGAATCGGAACAAAGACTGAACGAGCATAGGTGTTCCAGTTATGTTCTGCAATAACGCTCATGGGTGGAGGCGAAAATTCTTTGGCTCTGCCTAGAACCCGTCCAGCGGAATGGCTGGAACGAGAGCGCCAGCCGGCTGGCCGGGATCGTATTCAGGCTGCACCAGCAGCATATCGGCGCGGGCCAGCGAGGAGGTATGACCGCTATCGGTTTCGCTGATGGGGAGCACGCCCGCACCTCGGCTTGAATGCACGCTTTGGGCACGCATGAAGTGGCGCCGGGCGGTATTGGGCGGCGTGGGCGCAAGGAGCGGCAGGTGCCAGGGGGCGGGTTCGGCGACGCCGAGCCAGCGCCGCAGCGCCGGCTTGATGAAGACGGCGGCGGTCACCATGGCCGAAACCGGATTGCCAGGCAGGCCAAACACCAGGGTTTTGCCCAGAGTGCCGAACATCAGTGGCTTGCCCGGGCGCATATTGATGCGCCAGAAATCAAGCTGCACGCCGAGACTCAGCAGGATTTCCTGCACGATATCATGGTCGCCAACACTCGCGCCGCCCGTGGTGATGACGAAGTCGGGCGCTTCGGCAAAGATGCCGGCAAGGCGCTCGGCAAGCGCCGCCCGGTTGTCGGGAGCGATCCCGTAGTCGCGGATCTCTGCGGCGTAAGGCGCAAGGAGCGGCCGCAAGCCGAAGCTGTTGGAGGCAACGATCTGGCCCGGTCCGAGAGCGGTGCCGGGCAGCACCAGTTCGTCCCCGGTGGCAAGGAGCGCGATGCGCGGCTGCACGGCAACGGGCAGCGTCGGGCAATTGGCGGCGGCTGCGACGGCCAGTTGCATGGGGGTGAGGCGAGAGCCTCTCGGAATCAGCTCCTGTCCCTGCCGGAAGTCGTGGCCAAGCGGGCGAATGCTGCGCCCCACGGGAGGCTGGGCGGCAAAGCTGACGCGATCGCCGGTGCGGGTCGCTTCCTCCTGCATGATCACGGCATCCGCGCCGGGGGGCACGGGCGCGCCGGTGAAGATGCGCACGCAGGTGCCCGGGGCGATATCCGCGCCAAAGCCGGCGCCGGCCTGTGCGGTGCCCACGACTTCAAGGCTCGCGCCTGGCACGATATCGGCGGCGCGCACGGCATAGCCATCCATGGCGCTGGCGGGGAAAGGCGGCTGGTCATGACGGGCGAGCAGGGGCTCGGTCAACACCCGGCCGGCGGCAGCTTCCAGCGGCACCGACTCGGTGCGGGCGGGGGGCACGCGGGCGAAAATGGCCGCGAGGGCGTCTTCAACCGGGAGCAGGCTCATGGCGCGCGCTGGAAATCGCCGGACTTGCCGCCCGATTTTTCGAGCAGACAGATCGCGGAGATAACCATCTCGCGGTCGATGCCCTTGGCCATGTCGTAAAGCGTAAGGGCGGCGGTGGAAGCCGCCACGAGGGCTTCCATTTCCACCCCGGTCTGGCCGGTGGTTTCGGCAGTCGCAAGAATGGTGATGGCGCCGGGCTCGCGCGCCTCCAGCTCGACGCTGACCTTGGTGAGCGGGATGGGGTGGCAAAGAGGGATGAGCTCGGCGGTCTTTTTGGCTGCCATGATGCCCGCGACGCGCGCGACGGCCAGGGCGTCGCCCTTCTTGAGGGCGCCACCCATGATGGCGGCAATGGTTTCGGGCCGACCGCTGATCACCGCCTGGGCGAGGGCGCGGCGGCGGGTGACTGCCTTGTCGCCGATATCAACGATCCGGGCCTCCCCGCGCTCGTTGAGATGGGTCAGCTGCGGCTCGCTCATGGATGGGCGGCCTGGCGCACACCCTGCAGGAGGGCGCGGGTGGCGGCGACCACATCGGCCTGGCGCATCAGCGATTCGCCGACAAGGAAGGTGCCGATGCCGGCTGTGCGGTCGAGATGCTGCAGGTGTTCATGGCCGTTGATGCCGCTTTCGCTGACCAGCACCTTGCCGGCTGGAACGCCGCCCGCGAGGTTGACCGAGGTATCGAGCCGGGTTTCGAAGGTGCGCAGATTGCGGTTGTTGATGCCAATGAACTCGGCATCGAGCGCCAGCGCCCGGTCGAGCTCGAGCTGGTCATGCACCTCGACCAGGGCATCCATGCCCCATTCGCGGGCGGAATCGAGCAGGTAGCGCGCGACGTCGTCACCGACAGCGGCGAGGATAATGAGGATGCAATCGGCGCCCCAAGCGCGCGCTTCGGCGACCTGGTAGGTTTCGAAGAGGAAATCCTTGCGCAGGACCGGCAAGGCGGTGGCGTCGCGCGCCTCGCGCAAGAACGCCGGCGAGCCCTGGAACGAGGGCTGATCGGTGAGGACCGAAAGGCACGTCGCGCCGGCCTCTTCATAGGCGCGGGCGATCTCTGCCGGGTTGAAATCGGGCCTGATCAGGCCCTTGGAGGGGCTGGCTTTCTTGACCTCGGCGATCAAGGCGTATTCGCCGCGGGCGCGCTTGGCCTTGATGGCGGCGAGAAAGCCGCGTGGCGGGGGCTGGTCATGGGCGGCAGCAACCACTTCGTCCCAAGGGCGCAGGGCCTTGGCCGCGGCGATTTCCTCGCGCTTATAGGCTTCGATCTGCTTGAGAATATCGCTCATGGGGGTGTTCCATTGGAGATGGCGACAAGGCGCTCGAGGGTTTCCCGGGCCTTGCCGCTGTCGATCATTTCGGCGGCCATGGCGGCGCCGCTGCGCAGGTCACTCACCACATCGGCCACGATCAGCGAGGCGGCGGCATTGAGGAGAACGATGTCGCGATAGGCGCCGGGCGCGCCGTCAAAGAGCGCGTGGATGGCGAGGGCATTATATTCGGGCTCGCCACCCAGGAGGTCATTGGGATCATGGCGCGACAGGCCGGCGTCTTCGGGGGTAATCTCGAAGCTGCGCAGATTGCCGTTCGCGATCTCGGCGACATAGGAGGGCCCGGTGACGGTGATCTCATCGAGCCCGTCGCTGCCATGGACCACCCAGGCCTTGATGGCGCGGTTGGCAAGGAGCGCTGCAGCGACCGGCTCCACCCATTCGGGGGAATAAACGCCGAGCATATAGCGGCGCACCCCGGCAGGATTGGATTGGGGCCCGAGCAGGTTGAACATGGTGCGCACGCCCATTTCGGCGCGCGAAGGGCCGACATGGCGCATGGCTGGATGATGGGCCGGCGCGAACATGAAGCCGATCCCGGCCTCGTTGATGCAGCGCGAAATTTCGGCGGGGGTGAGGTCGAGCTTGACCCCAAGGGCTTCAAGGGCCTGGGAGGAGCCCGATTTGGAAGACAATGCGCGGTTGCCGTGCTTGGCGACGGGAACGCCGGCGGCGGCAACAACGATGGCGCTGGCTGTCGAGATGTTGAGCGTGCCAACACCATCACCGCCGGTGCCGACAATGTCGATGGCGTGTTCGGGGGCGTCGACCGTCACCATCTGCTCGCGCAGGATCGACACGGCGGCGGCGATCTCACCCACCGACTCGCCCTTGAGGCGCATGCCCATGAGGAAAGCGCCGAGTTGAGAGGGCGTGGCTTCGCCGGCCATGATGGTGCGCATCACCGAGCGCATTTCCTCGCCAGTGAGATTGCGGCGATCAGCAATCTTGGCCAGTGCCTGCTTGATGTCCATCAGGCGGTCTTTCCGTTGAAGTCGCGAGCGAGGTTGAGGAAGTTCTGCAACAGCGCGTGCCCGTTCTCGGAGGCGATGCTTTCCGGGTGAAACTGCACGCCGTGTACCGGCAGGCTTTCGTGCTGCATGCCCATGATCAGACCATCATCGGTGGTGGCGGTGACCTTGAGGGTAGCGGGCAGGGTGGTCGGTTCAACCACCAGCGAGTGGTAGCGCGTGGCTTCAAAGCGCGAGTTGAGACCGCGGAAGAGGCCTTCGCCGGTGTGGTTGATGGCGCTGGTCTTGCCATGCACCAGTTCGGGCGCACGCACGACGTCGCCGCCCATGGCCTGCCCGATGGCCTGATGACCAAGGCATACGCCCAGGATGGGGATCTGCGCCTTGAAGCGGTCGATTACCGCCAGGCACACGCCGGCTTCGTTGGGGGTGCAGGGCCCGGGAGACAGGACGATAGCCTGGGGGGCCATGGTTTCGATCTCGTCGGGGGTGATCTTGTCGTTGCGCACCACGGTGAGTTCGGCGCCAAGTTCGCCCAGATAGTGGACGAGGTTGTAGGTGAAGCTGTCGTAGTTATCGATAACGAGCGTGCGGGTCATGGGTCTGCTCCAGCGCAGCTATAGGGAATGAGGGTTCAGAGATCAGAACCAGCCCCGCCATCGATAATTGTTCGACCTCATCGTGAGGTCCACGCTGGTCTTGCTGCCGCTCATTGCCCGATCCTCGCCTCGCCGGCATAGCGTAGCGCTTCCTCGGCAGCGCTGAAAAGGGCGCGTGCCTTGTTTTCGCATTCCATCTGCTCGAGCGCGGGCTGGCTATCGGCCACAATGCCGGCGCCGGACTGCACATAAAGCTTGCCGTCCTTGTGCACGGCGGTGCGCAAGACAATGCAGGTGTCCATGGTGCCATCGGCTCCGAAATAGCCGACGCAGCCGCCATAGATGCCGCGGCGCGACTTTTCGAGCTCGTCGATGATCTCCATGGCGCGCACCTTTGGGGCACCTGAGACCGTCCCGGCCGGAAAGCCGGCGGCGAGCGCATCGACAAAGTCGTATTGCGGATCGAGCACGCCAACCACATTGGAGACGATGTGCATGACGTGGCTGTAGTATTCCAGAAAGAACTTGTCGGTGACGCGCACAGTCCCGGTCTTGGCGACACGGCCCACATCGTTGCGCCCGAGGTCGAGCAGCATCAGATGCTCGGAGCGCTCCTTGGGGTCGGCCAGTAGTTCGGCCGCCAGTTCCTGGTCGCGGGTGGGGGTCGAACCGCGCTTGCGGGTGCCGGCGATGGGCCGGATGGTGACCTCGCCTTCGCGGACGCGCACCAGGATCTCGGGGCTCGAGCCCGCCACGGCGAAATCCCCGAAATCGAGGAAATACATATAGGGGCTGGGATTGGTGCGACGCAGCGCCCGATACAAGGCGGTCGGGGGCAGGGTGAACTCGGCCTCGAAGCGCTGGCTGAGCACGACCTGGAAGATGTCGCCCGCGGCGATGTAGTCCTGCGCCCGGGCGACCATGGCGAAATACTCGTCGCGCGTGGTGTTGCTCTGGACGGCGATGTGCTGCAGGTCGGGTACGGCCGGGGTCGTTGGCAGGGCGCGCCCCAGGCGGGCGATGGCGTCATCGATACGGGCCGTCGCGGCTTCATGCGCCTGGCGGGCCGTCACCCCCTGGCGGACGTAAACGGGCGCGGTGAGATAGAGCTCGTCCTTGACCGTGTCGAACACGGCCAACAGAGAAGGGCGCATCAGCATGGCTTCGGGCAGTTGCAGTTCGTCCGGGTTGCTGTCGGGCAGCACTTCCATATAGCGGACCATCTCATAGCCCAGAAAGCCATAGATGCCGGCCGACTGGGGTGGCAGGCCTTCGGGCACCGAGATCTGGGAGTCGGCCACGAGGTGCCGCAGGGCGTCGAGCGGCTGGTCGGGCAGGGGCTCGAAGGCTGTGGCGTCAAGCTGGGCCTGCCGGTTGATCGAGGCGGTGCCTTGTTCAACCTTGAGGATCACATCGGGCAGCAGGCCGATGATGGAATAACGACCCCGGGTCGAACCATCCTGCACCGATTCCAGCAGGAACGTATTGCGGCGATCCTGCGCCAGCTTGAGATAGGTGCCGATCGGCGTTTCGAGATCGGCCACGATGCGGCGCCAGACGATCTGGGACTCACCCCCGTCATAGCGATCTGCAAACTGCTGGGTGAAGTCGCTGGCCACTATCGTGTTTCCCGAAAGAGCTTACTGCGCCGTGGAGAGGGTCAGCGCCTGCTGGAGCGCCTGCTCATTGACCCGCAGCCCCGCTTCATCTCGCACGGCGGAGACGAAATCACCGAACAAGCCGACGCGCACTTCGTTCTCGAGGCTGGCGCTGGTTTGCGGATTGAGCGGGCCTTCGGCAGGAACTGCTTCAACCACCTGGAACACCACGGTCTCACCAGCCTGATTGATGGCCATGCCATGATGATCGGGGCCGCCGTCAAAGGCGGCCGCCGCAACGAGGCCATCCACGGACGTGCCCTCGGCGCCACCGCGGTTAAAGGGCGGGCTCAACTGCGGGAACACGGAGAGCGAAGCGGCAACATCGGCCAGGGGCTCGCCGGCCTTGAGGCGATCAACCGCAGCCTGGGCTTCGGTGGCGATCGCCGCGTTGATCCGCTCGGCGGTGATCGCGGCGACGACCGCATCGCGCACTTCATCAAGGGTCTGGTCGCGCGCTGGCTCGATGGCTTCCAGGTCGAACCATATATTGTTGTTGGCGCCCAGCGAGATGGCCGGCGTGAGATTGCCTTCCTGGGCGGCAAAGATCGACTGGACCACGCGCGGACGCTCGCTTTCGGGCAAGCTCGCGATAACGGCGAGTTCTGCCCCGCTTTGGGTAACGCCTACCTCATAGAGCTCAAGACCAAAGCGCTCGGCGATTTCGCTGAGCGGCCGGAAGGCGGCGCGCAGTTCCTCGACCTGGTCGAGCACTTCGGCGATTTCCTTGCGTGCTTCGGCCAGGGCGAGATTCTCGCGAATCTGTTCACGTGCTTCTTCCAGGCTGGTCTGACCGCCCGCTTCGATGGTCTGCACATGCACGACACGCGGGCCCGCCACGCCACTGATCACTCGGTAACCGCCGGCCGGCAGGCTAAAGGCGGCTTCGGCCAGCGTGGCGTCAGTGATTTCGGCCTGCCCTCGAGTGCCAAGATCGGTGACGGTGAGGCCGGCTTCCGCCACCACATCGGCAAAGGGGCGGCCCGAGGCGGCACCCGCTTCAAACAGCGCGGCTTGTTCGGGCGAAGCCAGAACGGCCTGCTGAATGTTGCGGCGCTCGATCGTGGTCAGGCTATCCTTGGTGCGCTCATATTCAGCGGCAACCGCCTCGTCTGAAATCGTCTTGGTTGCGGCGAGCGAGGCAGGCGACAGCGCAAGGAGCTGCACCTGGCGCGTTTCAACGGTGCGGTACTCGGCCTGGTGTTCGGCGAGATAGGCGGCCAATTCTTCCTCGGTTGGCACCGGGGGCATTGGAACATTGGTGTCGCTGATCACGAAGAAATCGACGGTGCGCTGATCGGCAATGTAGCGGTTGAGCATCTGGGCGGCGGTCGGGGGCAGGCTGGTGTCGCCGAATAGCGACAGCGCCAGCTGCTGGCGGCGCGCAGAATCGGCCTGGTCCTCGAAATACTCGGACTCCGACATGCCATTTTGCTGCAGCACCTGCTGGAAGACCGCGGGATCGAAGGTGCCCAGCGTGCCGCTGAAATTGGGGTCTTCCCGCAAGAATTCGCTCAGCTTCTGCTCGGAAACACCAAGCCCCATGCGGTGGGCAAGACCATCAAGGGCCGCCTCTTGCGCAAGGGACTGCAGCACCAGGCTCGGAACGCCGAAGCTCTCGGCTTGTTCGAGTGTGGGCATGGAGCCGATCTGCTGGGCGATCTGGTTAAGCTGGCCGCGATAAGCTCGCAGGAAGTCGCGCGAGCTGACCTCTTCATCGCCAACGCGAGCAACGGTGCTGCCGCCCAGGTCGGTGATGACATTGTTGATGCCAAAGCCCGCAAGCCCCACCAGGAGGAAGGCCCCCAGGATCTTGCCCATCCAGGATTTTGCAAACAAACGCAAACTATCGAGCATGTGGGGCGTTCCGCTACACGAGATACAGGGCTTTACCGCTGGCAAGGCGGGGTACTACTAGAGTTAGTGACTGCCGGGGTTAGGGCAAAGCCCGCTCCGGTGCAAGAGGCAGGAGTATACAAGAGTGACCCGCACCATCACCCCCCTGATCGCCGGCAACTGGAAAATGAACGGGCTTCGCTCCGCGATCGACCAGTTGGGAGAGCTGGCCAGTCTGATGACCTCGGGCGATGCCCCCCGTGCCATGGTGGTGATTTGCCCGCCTGCGACCATTCTTCACGCCGTTGCCAACCGGGGCGCGACCAGCGGCATCATGGCCGGCGGGCAGGATTGCCACCAGGCCGCGTCGGGCGCGCATACGGGGGATTTGTCGGCCGCGATGCTCGCCGATGCCGGCGCGCAATATGTGATTGTTGGGCATTCCGAGCGGCGGGCCGATCACGGGGAAAGCGACGACCTGGTTCGCGCCAAGGCCGAGGCGGCGATCGCGGCGGGCCTCAAGCCCATCATCTGTGTCGGCGAGACCGAAGCCCAGCGCGACAGCGGCGAGGCCGAAAGTGTGGTTGCAGCGCAGCTGGCCGCCTCGGTGCCCGATGCTGGCGCAGAGCACGGCGTGGTTATCGCCTATGAGCCGGTCTGGGCCATCGGGACGGGCCGCACACCGCGCAATGAAGAGATCGCTGCCATGCACAACCGCATTCGCCAACTGCTGGTGGAGAGGTTCGGTGAAGACGGCCAGACCGTCCGGATTCTCTATGGTGGATCGATGAAGCCGCAGAATGCGCGCGAGATTTTGGCCATCGAGAATGTGAATGGAGGGCTGGTCGGTGGCGCGAGCCTCTTGGCAAAGGACTTCTACACCATTATCTCGGCGGTATGAGCCGATCCGGATGCTGCGCTGAAAAGCGGCGCAAGCGTCTGGCATTTGCGCGAGGGGGCGTGTAGAACGCCCCATCTTTTGCTTGACCGAAACTGAGATCGATGGCGAACGTCCTCATTGTTGCTTACCTCCTGATCGTGCTGGCGCTTATTGCGGTGATCCTGCTGCAGCGCTCCGAGGGGGGCGCGCTCGGAATCGGCGGGGGCAGTGGCGGCGGCTTCATGACGGCCCGCGGCTCGGCCAATCTGCTGACCCGCACCACGGCGATTCTCGCCGCACTGTTTTTCGCCACCGCCATTGGCCTGACCATTCTCAACGAAGTGGATCGCGGCAGCTCGGGCATTCTCGAGCGTGCGGCGCAGACTCCGGAGGGCACCGCGCCCACCAGCGTGCTGGATGCGCTCAATTCCCTGCAAAGCTCGACCCCATCCGACCTGCCCGTGCCCGCAGCACCTGCAGCCGATCCGGTTGCGCCGGCTGGCTCCGATCCGGTGACCGAGCCCACCGCGCCCGCTCCGGCAGCGCCCCAGAACAATTCGGCCCCGGCGGCCCCCGCGACTGACCTGCCAGTGCCCGAGGCACCGGCAACAGCACCCGCGGCGCCGCCCGCCAACTAAGCCGCAAGGCAGAACCGAAAAGGGGATGGCAACATCCCCTTCTTCTTTTGTGGAGAGCGCAAAGGCGCTCTTTGATTCGAATCGCTGTTTGAGTAAGGTGAACGCCCATGGCTCGGTACGTATTCATCACCGGAGGCGTGGTCTCCTCTTTGGGTAAAGGTCTGGCATCAGCGGCTTTGGGCGCTGTGCTGCAGGCGCGTGGCTACAAGGTGCGGCTGCGCAAGCTCGACCCTTACCTCAATGTGGACCCGGGCACGATGTCGCCCACCCAGCATGGCGAAGTGTTCGTGACCGATGACGGGGCGGAAACCGACCTCGATCTGGGGCACTATGAGCGCTTCACTGGCCGTTCGGCCAACAAGCGCGACAACATCACCACCGGCCGGATTTATTCGGACATTCTGGCCAAGGAGCGGCGCGGCGATTACCTGGGCGCCACCGTCCAGGTCATCCCCCATGTTACCGACGCCATCAAGGAATTCGTCCTCGATGGCAATGAGGACTTCGACTTCGTCCTCGTCGAGATCGGCGGCACCGTGGGCGATATCGAGGGGCTGCCATTCTTCGAGGCGATCCGCCAGCTCGGCAACGACCTGCCACGGGGCGATACCTGCTATCTGCACCTGACCTTGATGCCCTATATCCCCTCGGCGGGAGAGCTCAAAACCAAACCGACCCAGCACTCGGTGGCCGAACTGCGCTCCATCGGCATCATGCCCGATGTGCTCCTGGTGCGCTGCGACCGGCCGATTCCGGATAGCGACAAGCGCAAGCTCGCGCTGTTCTGCAATGTTCGCGAATCGGCGGTGATCCAGGGCTTGGACGTTGGCTCGATCTATGATGTGCCGCTGGCCTATCATCACGAGGGTCTGGACCGCGAAGTGCTCGCTGCCTTCGGCATCGCCGATGCGCCCGCGCCGGACCTCAAAGCCTGGGAAGAGGTTTCCAAGCGCCTCCACAATCCTGAAGGCGAGGTCAACATCGCCATTGTGGGCAAATATACTGGCCTCAAGGACGCCTATAAGTCGCTGTCCGAAGCCCTCAACCATGGCGGCATCGCCAACCGGGTCAAGGTCAACCTGCAGTGGATCGATTCGGAAGTGTTCGAGCGCGACGATCCGGCGCCCTATCTTGAGCATGTCCACGGCATCTTGGTGCCGGGTGGCTTTGGTGAGCGCGGCTCGGCCGGCAAGATCGAGGCGGCCCGCTTTGCCCGGGTCAAGGATGTGCCCTATTTCGGCATCTGCTTTGGCATGCAGATGGCCTGCGTCGAGGCGGCGCGCAACACCGCCGGCATCAAGAATGCGTCCTCGACCGAATTCGGCCCGACCAAGGAGCCGATCGTTGGGATGATGACCGAATGGACGCGCGAGAATAACAAGGAAGTGCGCGGCAGCGACACCGACTTGGGCGGCACGATGCGGCTGGGTGCCTATCCCGCGCAGCTGACCCGCGGCAGCCGCGTTGCCGATATCTATGGCACCACGCACATTTCCGAGCGGCACCGTCACCGTTATGAAGTGAACATGGACTACCGCAAGCTGCTGGAAAAGAACGGCCTCTTGTTCTCGGGCGTATCGCCCGATGGCAAGCTGCCAGAAATCGTGGAGCGCACCGATCACCCCTGGTTTATCGGCGTGCAGTTCCACCCCGAGCTCAAGAGCAAGCCCTTCGAGCCTCACCCGCTGTTCGCCAGCTTCATCGCGGCAGCCATCGATCAAAGCCGGCTGGTTTAGGAGCCTAGCGGATGGCCGAGATCGTCAATCTTCGTACCGCCCGCAAACGCAAGGCGCGCGAGGATGAGGCCGTCAAGGCTGAGCAGAACCGAATTCTTTTCGGCCGCACCAAGGCCGAAAAGAACCAGAGCAAGGCCGAAGCGGAACTCGCCGCCCGGCGCCTCGAAGGTCACAAGCTCGAGGACTAGGGCGTGCCTGGCGAAGCCGGGCGTACGGCGGCGATAATCTGGGCTAGCAGCGCTTTGAGATCATCCCGGTGCCCGGTGCTCGCGGCAGGCAGGCTCGCATCCGAGGTCATGACCACGGTGAGGTCCAGCGCCGGCACCAGATAAAGCATCTGCCCGCCATAGCCCCAGGCATAGCGCACCTCCTCGCCGCCGATGCTGGTGAGGAACCAGCCATAGCCATAGCCATCCGCATTGAACCGAGACGTGGTGCGCCGGGTCCAGGACTGATCGATCCAGCTCTGTGGTAGTACGCGCTCGCCATTGGCGGCCAGCCCCCCAGAGCGGAACATTTCGCCAAAGGCCAGCAAGGAGCGCGGGCTCATCGCCATCTCATTGCCGCCGAGATAGATGCCTTGCGGGTCACGTTCCCACCCGGCGATCGAGAAACCCTCGATCCCGCCGAGCCAGTCGCGGGCCAGCGCGAGTGTCGTTTCTCCCGTGGCCTCGGTTAGCGCCGCTGATAGAAGATGGCTCGAGCCGGTGGAGTAGAGCATGCGGCCGCCGGGCTCGTCGGCAAAAGGTTGATCAAGCGCTGCGCGCACCCAGTTGCGGCTCGCGATCCAGCGACCGTAGTTCGGCCCCGATGTGGGTTGCAGCCCCGCCTGCATGGACAGCAGATTGCCGATCGTGACCCGCTCGAGGCGAGGATCTGGATCGTCGGGCAGCTCTTCATCGAGGATGGTGGCGATGGGCTGATCAACGCCCTCCAGCACGCCACGCTCAATGGCAATGCCGACCAGCGTCGCGAGGATCGTCTTTGACGCCGACTTGATGTTGGTCGGATCCGTCACGCTGTGGCCACGATAGCCACGCTCGGCAAGAACCTCGCCATGCTGGGCGACGATCACGGTTTCGAGCGGTTCCAGCTGCTCGGCCGTGGTGAGTATCTGGGCAAGATATTCCTGCGCCGCCGCGGGAAAACTGAAGGCGGCAAAGGCCGCAAAAAGCATGGTTCGGATCATGGGTGGAGCCTTCATCCAAAGCGCGGCAAATCAAGGGCGGTGAGCCCGGTACAAAAACGTAAAATGCCGCAGAGAAGGTCATTCCACCCAGTTGACCGGCGCGGGCTGTTGTCGTCCCTTGAGCTTGCGTTTGATCGCAACCCTTCGGGGCGCCGAAGGGTTGGGGCAAGGCAACAATCTGCGCACAACAAAGGTGTTTCCATGCGTCTATTGCTTCTCGGAACCGGCGGCATGGCCAGGCTCCACGTCAAAGGCTTTCGCGAGGTCGAGGGGGTAGATCTGGTAGGCGCGGTCGATACCGACCCGAACCGGCTGCAGGCATTCAGGGAAACGCACGATATTCCGCGGGGCTTTGCTTCGCTCGACGCGGCGCTTGAATGGGGCGAGTTCGACGCAATCTCCAATATCACGCCCGACAGCGTGCACTACCCGACGACCATGGCGGCGCTGAACGCGGGCAAGCATGTGTTCTGCGAAAAGCCGCTGTCCACCAACTATGCCAAGGCCCTTGAGATGACGGAGACAGCCGAGCGGCTGGGCCTCGTCAACATGGTCAATCTTACCTATCGCAACGTACCCCAGATCCAAGCGGCGCAGCGGATGGTGGCGGCCGGTGCCATCGGCCAGGTCAAGCACTTTGAAGCGAGCTATCTACAGAGTTGGCTCGTGTCCAAAGCTTGGGGCGACTGGCGGACTTCGCCGACCTGGCTGTGGCGCCTGTCAAGCAGGCACGGCTCCAACGGCGTTCTTGGCGACATCGGGATCCACATCCTTGATTTTGCGAGCTTTGTCGTCGGCAGCGATTTCGCTGACGTGTTTTTCCGCCTGCAAACGTTTGGCAAGGCCAAGGACAACCAGATCGGCGAATATGTGCTCGATGCCAACGACACCTTTGTCATGACGGCTGAAATGCAGGACGGCGCCATGGGCGTGATCCACGCCACGCGCTGGGCTACCGGCCACCTCAATGATCTGCGGCTGCGCATCTATGGCGACAAGGGTGGGCTCGATATCTCCGACCTCAATCACCATCCCAAGCTGATGGCTTGCTTGGGTGACGACGCCGAAACCGCCACCTGGCGCGAGATCGAGGTTGACCCGGTACCCACCAACTATAGGCGGTTCGCCGAAGCGGTGCGCGATGGTGCCAACCAGGAGCCATCCTTCCGCCACGCGGCCAATCTGCAGAAGGTGTTGGATATGGCAGCGACCACCGAGCGCGACCGCACCGAACATGTGGCGGGGCCGGCTAAGTCGGCCTAGCGCCACCGCCTAGCGGCTTTTTTTGCGCTGAGCCCTTTTCCTTGTCACACCCGACGTCTAGGAACAGGGCCAGCAAGTAAAACCGCCGAGGGAAGGGCTTTCCATGTCTTCGATCATCCACGTAACCGGCCGCCAGATCTATGATAGCCGTGGCAATCCCACGGTAGAGGTCGATGTGGTGCTTGATGACGGCTCCTTTGGCCGTGCAGCGGTACCCTCGGGCGCTTCGACGGGCGCTCATGAGGCAGTCGAGCTGCGCGACGGCGGGCAGCTCTACTTGGGCAAGGGCGTGACGCAGGCGGTGGAGAACGTCAACACCGCGATCTTTGACGAGATCCAGGGCATGGATGCGCTCGACCAGATCGCGGTTGATCAGGCGATGATCGAGCTGGATGGTACCCACAACAAGGGCCGACTCGGCGCCAATGCCATTCTGGGTGTGTCGCTGGCAGTCGCCAAGGCGGCGGCGGAGTCGAGCGAGCTTCCGTTCTACCGCTATATTGGTGGGCCGAACGCGCATGTGCTGCCAGTGCCGATGATGAACATCATCAATGGCGGCCAACATGCTGACAATCCTATCGATATGCAGGAATTCATGATCCTGCCGGTGGGTGCCGAGAGCCTGTCCGATGCCGTTCGCATCGGGGCGGAGATCTTCCATACCCTCAAGAAGGGTCTGTCGGCCGAGGGTCACAACACGGCGGTTGGCGACGAGGGCGGGTTCGCGCCGAACCTCAAATCGGCAGATGAAGCGCTGGGCTTTATTATGAAGTCCATCGAAAAGGCGGGTTACAAGCCCGGTGAGGATGTATTCCTTGGCCTCGATTGCGCTGCCACCGAGTATTTCAAGAACGGTCAATATGCGATGGAAGGCGAAGGTCGCACTTTGTCTTCGGAGGAGAATGTCCGTTTCCTTGAGGATCTGGCCAATCGCTATCCGATCATTTCCATCGAAGACGGCATGGCCGAGGATGACTGGGATGGCTGGAAGGCGCTGACCGAAGCCATCGGCAAGAAGGTGCAGCTGGTGGGCGATGATCTGTTCGTCACCAATACTGAGCGCCTGGTTTCGGGCATCAAGATGGGTGTGGCCAATTCCATCCTGGTCAAGGTCAACCAGATCGGCTCGCTGTCCGAGACGCTCAACGCGGTCGATACTGCTCATCGCGCGGGTTATACTTCGGTGATGTCGCACCGCTCGGGCGAGACCGAGGATTCGACTATTGCGGATCTTGCCGTGGCGCTCAATTGCGGGCAGATCAAGACGGGATCGCTGTCGCGCTCGGACCGTCTGGCCAAGTACAACCAGCTGATCCGCATCGAAGAGCAGCTGGGCACTTCGGCCAAATATGCCGGCTTCTCGGTGGTCAAGGGCCGCTAATCGCCACAATGATGAACGGATCCTGAACGGGTCCTGACGCAACGTTAAGAATGCGGAACAGCCGAGTTCGGCCATCGTTGATCCCCGAAACAACACCGGAGTTCAACATGGCCGAATTTGACAAACTCGCCGTCGTCACCGGCGCCTCTTCTGGCATCGGTTTCGAACTCGCCAAGCACTGCGCCGAGCAGGGCTATAATCTTGTGATCGCCGCAGACGGATCCGACATCGACGACGCCGCCGAAACGCTGCGCCAGTTCGGTGGCAGCGTCGAGGGGGTGCAGGCGGACCTTTCGACCTATGAAGGGGTCGATGAGCTCTATGCCGCTGTGGCCGCGCTCGGGCGACCGGTTGATGTGCTGATGGCCAATGCCGGCCGGGGGCTCGGCAAGGCATTCCTTGACCAGGACTTCGCCGACATCCAGCAGGTGATCGACGTCAATGTCATCGGCACGACCTATCTGCTGCACAAGTTCGTGCGCGACATGCGCGACCGCAATGCGGGGAAAGTGCTGATCACCGGCTCGATCGGGGGTTTGCTGCCCGGCAGCTTCCAGGCGGTGTACAACGCGACTAAGGCCTATGTGGATTCGTTTGCCTATGCGCTGCGCAACGAACTCAAGGACACCGATGTCACGATCACCCTCCTGATGCCGGGGCCGACCGACACCAACTTCTTTGAAGTGGCCGACATGCTGGACACCAAGGTCGCCACCGACAAGAAGGACGATCCGGCAATGGTGGCCAAGGCTGGCTATGACGCGATGATGCGCGGCGACGGGCATGAAGTGTCGGGCTTTGCCAACAAGATGCAGGCGCTGATGAGCAATGTGCTGCCCCAGGGTGCGCTGGCCGAACGGCACCGGCAGATGGCCGAGCCGGGCACGGGCAAGCAGTAGGGTTTCGGGCGTCTTCCGCGCTATGCGATTGCGGAACCGCCTGCACCCCCACCCTCGATCCCTCCCCTCAAGGGGGAGGGAGGCGATGGGGCGAGTTGTGGTGGTTCAATGTGAATCTCGTCCTACCACAGGTGTCACCCCGGTGTTGAGCCGGGGGTCATCCTGAGGTGGGCCCCGGCTCAGGGCCGGGGTGACAATCGGGCTTTTGGGGGGCAGGTGGGTTCCACGGGGACCCCCTCCCTCGGTCCCTCCCCTCAAGGGGGAGAGAGGCGCAAGCCCGCATCTGGTGTTCACTGGTGGCGCAAGAGTCCTTCTACTGAAACGCCGTTTCCACGAAGCTGCGCAGTTTGCGGGAGTGGAGGCGCTCGGCGGGCTGGTCGCGCAGGATTTCCATGGCGCGCAGGCCGATCAGCAGGTGGCGGTTGACCTGGGTGCGGTAGAAGTCCGAAGCCATGCCAGGCAGTTTCAGCTCGCCATGGAGTGGCTTGTCGGACACGCAAAGCAGCGTGCCATAGGGGACGCGGAAGCGAAAGCCGTTGGCAGCGATGGTGGCCGATTCCATGTCGAGCGCCACCGCGCGCGACTGGCTGAGGCGCTGGGTGATCTCGGCCTGGTCGCGCAATTCCCAATTGCGGTTATCAAAGGTGGCGACGGTGCCGGTGCGCATGATGCGCTTGGTTTCGAGGCCCTCGAGCTGCGTGATTTCCTCAACTGCCTGTTCGAGCGCCACCTGCACTTCGGCAAGGGCCGGAATGGGGACTGAGAGCGGCAGATCGGCGTCAAGGACGTGGTCCTCGCGCACATAGGCATGGGCGAGCACATAGTCGCCCAGTTCCTGGGAGTTGCGCAGGCCGGCGCAGTGCCCGAGCATGATCCAGGCATGGGGGCGCAGCACCGCGATATGGTCGGTGATGGTTTTGGCGTTGGAGGGGCCAACGCCGATATTGACCATGGTGATGCCCCGGCTGCTGCCGGTGGTCAGGTGATAAGCCGGCATTTGGGGGGCGCGGGCGACCGGGGTGCCTGAGACTTCCCCACCCAGCCGGACATTGTTGGTGATGAAATTGCCCGGCTCGATGAAGCTATCATATTGGGCATGCCCGGAGGACATATACTCCTTGGCGACCCTGCAAAACTCATCAATGTAGAACTGGTAATTGGTGAAAATCACGAAGTTCTGGAAATGCTGTGCATCGGTGCCGGTGTAGTGGCTGAGGCGGAACAGCGAATAGTCGACACGCGGCGCGGTAAACGCGGCGAGGGGGTAGGGTCCGCCCTTGGGCGGGATGAAGGTGCCATTGGCGATTTCGTCATCGGCATTGGCCAGATCGGGCGCGTCGAACACATCACGCAGCGGAATATCGAGCGCGTTGAGCGCTTCACCATCCACTCGTGAATTGGGCGGCATGGCGAAATGCAGCGGGATCGGGGTATCGGATTCCCCGATATCGATAGTGCCGCCGTGATTGTTGAGGATGACGGAGAACTGTTCCTGGAAATAGGTGCGGAACAGGTCCGGCGCGGTCACGGTGGTGCGGTAAAGGCCGGGCGTATGCAGATAGCCATAGGGCAGGGTGGAGCGCCCGCGCCCGAAGCTGGTTGAGCGCACCTCGACCTGCGGATAGCAGGCCCGCACCCTTCCGCCCGGGATCACCCCATGCGCTAGCCCATCCAGATGCTCGCGGATGAAGCTGGTGTTGCGGTGGTAGATCTCGGCCAGAAACTCCCAGGCTTCCTGTGGATCGGTGAAGGACCTGGTGGCGATGTGAGGCGGGCTGATCGTCGTCATTGTTTTTCTCGTTGACCGGCGCGGTGGGGAGCGGGCTGAGGCACAGCTACCATCAAGTCGTGGCAGCCTTGCGACGCCAACAAAACATCGGTGACGCGGCTTGGTTTCACAAGGCCGTGTGCTGCTGATTTTGCGCCGCAATTGCCCTTCATCTTGGTCGCTGTTCACTGGCAAGGCAAGCGACCCATGCAGCTGGTGAATCGGGACCATGTTCCGCTGCTTGTCCCCAAGCCCTCAACAGTGCGGTGGGGCTGGTCCCCCGAGGGCTGCAATGGCTGACGCTGTTGCGGCCCTCGCCTTTTTAGGCGTGCCGCAGTGGACGGCGGCGCTATCCTTGGCTTAAGGGAACCCCATCGGCTTTGGTCAAGGAGAGTGCCCAATGACTGCCAGGATAATCGACGGAAAAGGCTTTGCCGAAGGTCTGCGCGGGCGCATTGCCGCTCATGTCGCGCGCCTCAAGGCCGAGCACGGCATCACGCCCGGATTGGCCGTGATCATCGTCGGCAGTGATCCGGGCAGCCAGGTCTATGTCGCCCAAAAGGCGCGGCAGACGGTTGAAGTGGGCATGCACTCCGAAAAATACGAACTGCCGGAAACCACTGATGAAGCCGAGGTGCTGGCGCTGGTCGAGCGGCTCAACGCCGATCCGGCCATCCACGGCATCCTGGTGCAACTGCCACTGCCTGGCCAGATCGACGCCAAGAAGGTGATCGAAACCATTTCACCCGCCAAGGACGTGGACTGCTTCACGCCCGAAAGCGTCGGCAAGCTCGTGATCGGCCTGCCCGGACCGGTTTCCTGCACGCCGCTGGGCTGCCTCATGCTGCTGCGCGACACGCTGGGGGACCTTTCGGGCCTGCATGCCGTGGTGGTTGGCCGCTCCAATCTGGTGGGCAAGCCGATGGCGCAACTGCTGCTGCGGGAAAACTGCACGGTCACCATGGCCCATTCGCGCACCCGCGACCTGCCGCGTGTTGTTGGCCAAGCCGATATCGTGATTGCCGCCGTGGGACGTCCCGAGATGATCAAGGGCGATTGGATCAAGCCCGGCGCGACCGTGATCGATGTCGGTATCAACCGGGTTGATGCACCCGAGCGCGGCCCCGGCAAATCACGGCTGCTGGGCGATGTGGACTTCGCTTCGGCAGCGGAGGTTGCAGGCGCCATCACGCCAGTGCCGGGAGGGGTCGGGCCAATGACCATTGCGTGCCTGCTGGCCAATACGGTGACAACAGCGTCGCTGATCAATGGGCTGGTGCCCCCAAGCGATCTGACCGCATGATTGGAGACGACCATGATCCGGGCGGTCGGGTACGCCTGGCCTTGCCGCCGGGCGTACGCGGGGATGCGCAGTTCAGCGACCATGAACATCGCCAACTGATGCGGCGCTGGCTGGGCGACAGCTTCCCCGAACAGTACATCATGTTCATCGGCATGAACCCTTCGACGGCCGATGCCACTGTCAACGATCCCACCTGCGCGCGCGAATGGACTTTCGCCCGCCGCGAGGGCTACACGGCCATGGCCAAGGGCAATGTGGGCGATTATCGCGCCACCGACCCCAAGGCGCTGCTGGTGCCGGGCGTTGTGGTGTCCTCGCCGGCCAATTTGCCCTCGCTGCGCGCTGCAGCGGCCGGGGCTGACCGGGTGGTGCTTTGCCACGGCAAGCTCAACAAGGCACTGGCACCGGCCGGGCGGGAACTGGTGGAGGCGCTCCGCGCCGACGGCGTGGAGTTGTGGTGCTTTGGGGTCAACGCCGATGGCTCGCCCAAGCATCCGCTGTATTTGCGACTCGATACGCCACTGGTGCGGTTCTTTTAGCGTTTTTGCGGCTGCCGGAAGTCGCTGCGGCTGCCGATAGCATGGATGTGCCCTCCCGGCTTTCAGTCGCCTCAGCGTCAGGCCTCGCTGGCGAGGTAGAAGGCGCGGGCTACGGCGTGGTCGCGCAGGGCCTGGGCCGGGAGCTTGCCCTGGAGCGCGGCCACCAGCCGGGCCTGATCCTGGACGGCACTGGCATCCACGACGACCTTGGAAAAGGGCGGGCGCAGGCCCTGGCGGGCTTCTTCCAGCAAATTGAAGAGCTGGGCACGAATGTCGAGCTGGGCGGCGCAGGCGGGGCACTGCTCACCATCGGCGTGACCGTGCCCGGTATTGGCGGGGAGACGGAGCAGGGCGGTTTCCGGGTCGAGGGCCGCAAGAAAGCGAGGGGCGCTCACCAGTGTCACCGGAATGCGATTATGGGGCATCGCTGACCTCGCCGCTGGCCCCGGCCGGCTGGCCGAAGGTGGGACGGAATAAAGGAGGCGTGCCCCAGCTGGGGCACGCGGGTTCAGCATCACTCGGCGGCCACGATGGCCGGGCCGGGGATGTAGTTGAGGATCGGGCCGAGCCAGCGCTCCACTTCCGCCACGCTCATATTCTTGCGCCTGGAGTAATCCAGCACCTGGTCGCGTTCCACCTTGGCTACGCCGAAATAGTAGGCGTCGGGATGGCTGAAATACACGCCCGAAACCGATGAGCCCGGCCACATGGCATAGCTTTCGGTGAGGGTGACGCCGGCCGCGTTTTCCGCATCGAGCAGGCGGAACAGCGTGGTTTTTTCCGTATGGTCGGGCTGGGCGGGATAACCAGGGGCCGGGCGGATGCCGCGATAGGGCTCGGCGATCAGCTCTTCGGGGGCGTAGGTTTCGTTCGCGCCATAGCCCCAGAACTCCTTTCGCACCCGTTCATGCATGGCTTCGGCCATGGCTTCGGCGAAGCGGTCGGCCAGCGCCTTGACCAGAATGGCCGAGTAATCATCGTTCTGCTGCTCGAAGCGCTGGGCGATCGACACTTCCTCGAGCCCGGCCGTGACCACGAAGGCGCCGATGTAATCGGGCTTGCCGCTGTCGACCGGCGCTACGAAATCGGCGAGCGCCATGTTGGGCTTGCCGTCGCGCTTGGTCAGCTGCTGGCGCAGGGTGAAAAGCGTGGCGAGTTCCTCGCTGCGGTTCTCGTCGCTCCACAAGCGGATATCGTCGCCGACGGAAGCTGCGGGCCAGAAGCCGACCACGGCCTTGGGCTTGAACCACTTTTCATCGATGATCTGGGCCAGCATTTTTTGGGCATCATCCCAAAGCTGGCGCGCCGCTTCCCCTTGGCGCTCATCCTGGAGGATCGCGGGATAGCGGCCCTTGAGTTCCCAGGTCTGGAAGAACGGGGTCCAATCAATATATCGGGCGAGCTCGGCCAGGTCCCAATCGGCAAAGATGCGGGTGCCAAGGAAGGCGGGAACCGGCGGGGTGTAGCTCGACCAATCCGGCGCGAAACGGTTGGCCCGGGCTTTTTCCAGCGACAAGCGCTGCTTCTCCGATTCCGCACGTTCATGGGCGGCGGCGGCCTTGGCGTATTCGGCGCGGATATCGGCGATGAACGACACCTTGTTGTCCGCCGACAGCAGATTGCCGACGACACCAACGGCGCGGCTGGCATCGTTGACATGGACGGCCTGGCCGCGTTCGTAGCGCGGATGGATTTTGACGGCCGTGTGAACGCGGCTGGTGGTGGCGCCCCCGATCAGCAAGGGAATGTCAAAGCCCTCGCGTTCCATTTCGGCGGCGACATGCACCATCTCGTCGAGCGACGGGGTGATGAGGCCGGATAGGCCGATGATATCGACCTTCTCGTCGCGAGCGGTCTGCAGGATCTTGGTGGTGGGCACCATAACGCCCAGATCGATGATCTCGTAATTGTTGCAGGAGAGCACGACCCCGACGATGTTCTTGCCGATATCGTGGACATCGCCCTTGACGGTGGCCATCAACACCTTGCCGGCGCTTTTGCGGCCGGTGGCGTTGCCGTCGGCGTTCTTTTCGGCCTCCATATAGGGCAGCAGCAGCGCCACGGCCTGCTTCATCACCCGGGCGGATTTGACCACCTGGGGCAGGAACATCTTGCCCGAGCCAAACAGGTCGCCAACAATGCTCATGCCGGCCATCAACGGGCCTTCGATGACATGGAGGGGGCGTTCCGCATTGCGGCGGGCTTCATCGGTATCGGCGTCGATATATTCGGTGATGCCGTTGACCAGCGCATGGGCGATGCGCTCCTCGACGGGCTTGTCGCGCCAGCTCAAGTCCTTGGCCGTGGCTTCCTTGCCAGCGGTGCCGCGATATCGTTCGGCGAGGGACAGCAGGCGGTCGGTCGCATCGGGGCGGCGGTTGAGAATCACGTCCTCGCAGGCATCGCGCAGCTCGGGGTCGATGGACTCGTAAACGGCGAGCTGGCCGGCATTGACGATGCCCATGTCCATGCCGTTCTGGATGGCATAGTAGAGGAACACCGCATGCATGGCCTCGCGCACCGGTTCATTGCCGCGGAACGAGAAGCTGAGATTGGAGATGCCGCCCGAGATATGGACATGGGGCAGGGTGTCGGTGATCTGCTTGGTGGCCTCAAGGAACGCCACGCCATAGCCATTGTGCTCCTCGATGCCGGTAGCCACGGCGAAGACATTCGGATCAAAGACGATGTCTTCGGGCGGAAAGCCGACTTCCTCAGTGAGGAGCTTGTAGGCGCGCGTACAGATTTCGACCTTGCGCTCCAGCGTATCGGCCTGGCCCTGCTCGTCAAAGGCCATGACCACCACGGCAGCGCCATAGGCCCGGACCAGACGGGCCTGGTGCAGGAAGGATTCGACCCCTTCCTTCATCGAGATGGAATTGACCAGCGCCTTGCCCTGCACGCATTTGAGGCCCGCCTCGATCACTTCCCATTTGGAAGAGTCGATCATCAGCGGCACTTTGGCGATATCGGGCTCGGCGGCGAGCAGGTTGAGGAACTCGATCATCACCCGCTTGGAGTCGATCAGGCCCTCATCCATGTTGATGTCGATGATCTGGGCGCCATTGGCGACCTGGTCGCGTGCCACTTCCAGAGCGGCCGTGTAGTCGCCGGCGGTGATCAGCTTCCGGAAGCGAGCCGAGCCGGTGACATTGGTACGCTCGCCCACATTGACGAAGGGAATGTCCTCCGTCAGCGTAAAGGGCTCAAGGCCGGCAAGGCGCAGGAGGGGCTCCTGGGTCGGGATTGCCCGGGGCTGAAAGCGGGACACAGCATCGGCAATGGCGCGGATATGGTCGGGCGTCGAGCCACAGCAGCCGCCCACGATGTTGAGGTAACCGGACTCGGCGAAACCGGCGATCTGCTCGGCCATGAATTCGGGCGACTCGTCATATTGCCCGAAGGCATTGGGCAAGCCGGCATTGGGATAAGCGCAGATCAGCGTGTCGGCGACATCGCTCAATTCGCCCAGATGGGCGCGCATGGCGTTGGCGCCCAGAGCGCAGTTGAGCCCGATGGTGATGGGATTGGCGTGGCGCACCGAGTACCAGAACGCCGAAGGCGTTTGCCCCGACAGCGTGCGGCCGCTGAGATCGGTGATGGTGCCTGAAATCATTACCGGCACATCGATGCCGCGTTCTTCGAACAAGCGCTGCGCGGCAAAGATGCCGGCCTTGGTGTTGAGCGTATCGGTGATGGTTTCAAACAGGAGCAGATCCGCGCCCGCATCCACGAGCCCGCGAATGGCTTCGCCATAGGCGACCACCAGCTCATCAAAGGTGATGGCACGGTGACCGGGGCTGTTGACGTCCGTGGACATGGACGAGGTCTTGTTGGTGGGCCCAAGCGCCCCCGCAACAAAGCGGCGGCGGCCATCAGCGGCCTCGGCGCGCAGCGCGGCGCGACGAGCGACGACGACGCCCTGATAGTTGATGTCGTAGACGGCAGACTCCGTGCCGTAATCGGCCTGCGCCACGGAGGTCGCCGAGAAGGTGTTGGTTTCGGCGATGTCGGCGCCGGCCATGAAGTAGGCGTAGTGGATATCCTCGATCTGCTGCGGCTCGGTCAGCACCAGCAGGTCGTTGTTGCCCTGGAGCGGCAAGGTCCAATCGCGGAAGCGCTCGCCCCGGAAGTTCTCTTCGGACAGCTTGAGCCGCTGGATCATGGTGCCCATGGCACCATCCAGAATCAGGATGCGCTCACGCGCTGCCGCAGTGATGGCCTGGCGAACCTCGGTCCAATCGGGCAGGGCGGGCTGATCTGGCTGGGCAACGGGCTGAGTCATAGCCGTCCTATCTTAAACTTCGGTTCGTCGGATCGCGCGAGACATAAAGATATCTTTATATGACCTGCGCCGCAAGGGTGGGCTGCGTCGCGCCTATTGCCGCTAATTGCGGACAAAGGCGAGCTTTGTCGCTCACATTTCGTTCGCCTTAACTTCACTTCAACCAGATTCCCGTTCCATAGGCGCCAAGCAGGCCAGCACCGGGCTTCAGTCTGTGCTCAGCAGCGTGGTTACATGAGTTTGTATAAAGTGAAGACCTCCAGGCAGTCCGCCGTTCGCGCCCTTGCCCTCGCGGCCCTCATTGCACCCGTGATCGCCGCATGCGGCGGTGGCGGGCTAGGCGCCACCGTCAAGCGCGATGCATTTACCTCCAAAGAATTCGGCGTCAGCGCTTCGCCGCGCGTCACCAATCATCCCAACCCACCCAAGGGTGGCGGGCGGTATCAGCTTGGCAAGCCCTATAAGGTTCGGGGCAAGGTCTACGTACCCCAGCACGATCCGAACTACCGGGCTGCCGGTGAGGCGTCCTGGTATGGTTCTGACTTCCACGGCCGCCGCACCGCCAATGGTGAAATCTTTTCAGCCAATGCCATCACCGGCGCGCACCCAACCCTGCCGCTGCCCTCCTATGTGCGCGTGACCAACCAGGCCAATGGTCGCTCGGTTGTGGTGCGGGTCAATGATCGTGGCCCTTATATGCCCGGCCGGGTGATGGATCTGTCCCATCGTGCCGCCGAGCTGCTGGGCTATGTGAATAATGGCCATGCGCAGGTGAGCGTCGAATATGTCGCGCCGGCCCCGCTGGAAGGGGACGATACCCGCATGCTGCTCGCCAGCTATTCGGGCCCGCCGATCAACAGCGGCAATACGCGCTTTGCCGATAGTGGCAATAACAGCCTGTTCGACATGGTCGGCGGCCTGTTTGCCTATGCCGACACTACGCCCGAAGCGCAGGACCTCAATATCGACACGGCTCACGCTGCGGCCACGGCGATGGCAACCCGCGCGCCCCAGCTCAAGGACTGGGTCGAGGCGGTGGATGCCGACGCCCGAGATATCAAGCTGGCACTGGGCGTATTCAGTGACAGCGATAACGCCATTGCGCTGGCGCAGCGCTTCGCCGTACTCGGCGCAGTGGACGAGAAGCCGGTGAGCGTCAATGGCCGCGCGGCAACCCAGCTGGTGCTCACCAAACTCAAGCCCGGTGTATCACGCACTGATGTACTCGAACTTGCGCGAGAACTTGGCCTCAACGACATAGTCCTCTATTAATCGGCGAAGGGCACTTTGTGCCCGGCTCCTTTCCGGAGACTCAAGCCATGGGATTGTCGATCGTGAACCGCTTTCTTGTCTGTCTGGCAGCGCTGCTGGCGCTGTCAGTTCCTGCCTTTGCGCAAGCCAATTTCGACACTAAAGCCAAGTTCGCCGTCCTGATGGATGAGGAATCGGGAACCGTCATCTTCCAAAAGGATGGCGATGTGCCCATGGAGCCGGCCAGCATGGCCAAGCTCATGACCGTGGCCGTGGTATTCAATGAAGTGCGTGCCGGGCGGGTCAGCCTGACCGACGAGTTCTTTGTATCCGAGCATGCCTGGCGCACCGGCGGCGCGTCCTCGGGTGGTTCGACGATGTTTGCCGACCTCAACAGCAAGATCAAGGTCGAGGATCTCGTCCGCTCGGTGATCATCCAGTCGGGTAACGACGCGGCAATTGTGCTGGCCGAGGGTATTGCCGGTTCGGAAGGCAGCTTTGCCGCGATGATGAACGAGCTGGCCCAGGATATCGGGTTGCGCGGTTCGCACTTCACCAATTCCACGGGACTGCCTGATCCCGAGATGCATGTGACGGCGCGCGATCTCGCGAACCTGGCCCGCTATTTGATCCGCGAATATCCTGAATACTACCACTACTTCTCGGAACCCGAGATGGAGTGGAACGGCATCCGCCAGCCCAACCGCAACTCGCTGGTGGAAATGGGCATCGGCGTGGACGGCCTCAAGACGGGCCACACGGAAGCGTCCGGTTATGGCTCGGTGATCTCTACGGACGACGGCGGCCGCCGCCTGATCGGGGTCGTGCATGGATTGACCTCGATGGCGCAGCGCACCGAAGAGGGGCGCAAGCTCATCACCTGGGGCACGCGGGCGTTCGAGCGCATTGCCGCTTATCCCGCGGGCAAGGTTGTCGCCTATGCCAATGTTTATGGCGGCAGCAGCGGCAGCGTTGGCCTTGTGGGCGACGGCGAGGTGTCGCTTTACCTGCCGCGCGGCTCGCGCAAATGCCTCAAGGGCGAAGTTGTCTATACCAGCCCACTGATGCCGCCGGTGCAGGCGGGCGACCAGATCGCCGAGTTGCGCGTGTTCTGTGACAACCAGCTGGTGCAGGCTGCGCCCCTTTATGCCGCCGAAACGGTGGAAGAAGGCGATTTGGTGCGCAAGGCAACCGATGCTTTGAAGCAGCTTGCCCTGGGCTGGATGTAGGCAGAACATAGGCCCCATCTCATGCTTCAGGCTCCCATTCCTCGCCCCGCCCGCTTCCTGACCTTCGAAGGGGGCGAGGGGGTCGGCAAGTCGACCCAGGTCAAGCGTCTGCTCGCCAATCTCAACAATTTCTCGATCCAGGCCGTGCGCACCCGCGAGCCGGGTGGTACGCCGCGGGCCGAGGCCATTCGCTCCTTTATCCTGCAGGGACGTTCGGAAAGCTGGGGGCCGGGAGCCGAAGCCATCCTGTTTGCGGCGGCCCGCCACGATCACGTGACGCAATTGATCGCGCCAAATTTGAGCCAGGGGACCTGGGTGATCTCGGACCGTTTCCATGACAGCACTCGCGCTTATCAGGGGCTGACCGGAGGCGTTGACGACAAGCTGATCGAGGCGCTCGAAGTTCTGGCGCTGGACGGCCACACGCCGGACCTCACCATCGTGCTCGACATGGACCCCGAACTGGCGTTTCGGCGCGTTGCGCAACGCGACCTCGAGGATGGGCTGGCGCAAACGGGCGATCGGTTCGAAAAGGAAGAGCTCAACTGGCACCGGCGGCTGCGCGAGGGATTTCTCGCCATTGCTGCGGCCAATCCCGACCGTTGCGTCGTGCTGTCCGCCGACCAGGACGAAGACGCGCTGGAAGCGGAAATCTGGGACGCGGTGCAGGCGCGCTTTCCCGAACTGCTCGAAGGCACCCAGGCGTGAGCGATCCTGACGCGCTTGCCGATCTGCCCGCGCCCGAGCGGCGCCAGCGCGCCCGGGGGCACGATAATGCCCGCGCCACCATCTTGGAGCGTCTGGCGGCGGGGCGGCTGCCCGGTGGCATTCTGCTGCACGGCCCGCAGGGCATCGGCAAGGCTACGCTGGCCTTTGAACTGGCGAGTGCCATCCTTGCGGCGACGGGCGACGAGGATGCCCATCGTGTTGCCGAGCAGGTTGCGGCCATGTCGCATCCCAATCTCTTCGTGCTGCGGCGGCGTCCCAAGGACGCCAAGGGCTTTTACACCGTGATCCGGGTCGAAGATGTGCGTGACCTGCGCGACAGCATGCACCGCACGCGCGGGCGATCGGGGCATCGGGTTGCCATCATCGACCCGATCGATGACGCCAACCCTTCCGCCGCCAATGCCTTGCTCAAGACCCTCGAAGAGCCACCACCAGATACGACGTTCCTGCTGATCTCGCATCGGCCGGGGCGGTTGTTGCCCACCATCAAGTCGCGCTGCCATGTGCTGGGGCTGCGCCCGCTCGTCGACGCCGAGCTGCGGGCTGTGGTGGCAGGGGAAAAACCCGATCTTTCCGTCGCCGAGCTGGAACGCGCCGTAGCGCTTGCCGGCGGGCGGCCACGCCGGGCCTTTGAAACCCTGGCGCTGGGCGAAGACTCGGCGCTTGGTGCCCTCAGCGCGTGGCTGCAGGCGCCAACGCGCCAGCCCGCCAGCGTGCACCTGACCCTTGCCGATGCACTGGGCGCCGACCCGCAGGGGGCGGAGATGTCCTTTGCCAAGGAAATGCTAGACAACTGGATGGCCGACGAAGCGCGGCGGGCGGCGATTGAGCCATCCAACCGCTTGCGGCTTGCCTCGGCAAACGAGCTATGGGACAAGGCGCACGCATTGCTCGAGGAAGCCGAGAGCATCAATCTGGATACCAAGCAGACCCTGGTCGTTATCTTCGATGCCATTCGGCGGCACCTCGACCGGACCGCTGCCGCCCCGACCGAGTACTCATGAGCAACAGCTTTTACATCACCACCGCCATCTCCTATCCCAACGGCGCGCCCCATATCGGCCACGCCTATGAGATGATCGCGACCGACGCCATCGCCCGCTGGAAGCGCCTCGAAGGGCGCGAGGTGTATTTCCTCACCGGCACCGACGAGCATGGCATCAAGATGGTGCAGACCGCCCAGGCGCAGGGCATCCCGGTGCGCGAGTTGGCCGACCGCAATTCGGGCGAATTCCGGCGCCTGGCCGAAGCGCTCGAGCTTTCCAACGACGATTTCATCCGCACCACCGAGCCGCGCCACCATGAAGCGAGCCAGGCCATCTGGAAGCGCATGGCCGACAGCAGCAATGGCGACATTTTCCAGTCCACCTATAAGGGCTGGTATTCGGTGCGCGATGAGGCCTATTTCGATGAGGACGAACTCACCGAAAAGGACGGCAAGCGCTTTGCGCCCACGGGCGCCGAGGTGAACTGGGTGGAAGAGCCCACCTACTTCTTCCGCCTCTCGGCCTATCAGCAAAAACTTCTCGACCTCTACGAGGCCAATCCCGATTTCATCGCGCCCAAGGAGCGACGCAATGAAATCATCTCGTTCGTCAAAGGCGGGCTGCAGGATCTGTCGATCTCGCGCACGACCTTCGACTGGGGCATTCCGGTCCCCGATGCGCCGGGCCACGTAATGTATGTCTGGGTCGACGCGCTGACCAACTACATCACGGGCCTCGGTTTTCCCGATGAGCAGAATGAGCTCTTCAAGAAATTCTGGCCGGCTGATTTGCATGTGATCGGCAAGGACATCATTCGCTTCCATACGGTGTACTGGCCGGCCTTCCTGATGAGCGCCGGCCTGCCGGTGCAGCATCGCGTCTTTGCGCACGGCTTCCTGACGGTCGACGGGCAGAAGATGAGCAAGTCGCTCGGCAATGTCATCGACCCGTTCCATCTAGTCGAGACCTTCGGCGCTGACGCCCTGCGCTATTTCTTTTTGCGTGAAGTCTCGTTTGGCCATGACGGTGACTACAGCAATGAAAAGCTGGTGAACCGGGTCAATGCCGACCTGGCGAATAATTTGGGCAATCTGGCGCAGCGTTCGCTGTCGATGATCAACAAGAACTGCGACGGCAAGGTGCCCGCTGTTGGCCACGCTACGGCGGCCGACGAGGCGCTGGAGCGCGAAGTCGGCGAGGCCATCCAAACCGCGCAGAAGGCGATGGACGAGCAGTTGGTGCACGAAGCCACCGGGGCGATCATGGCCGCGCTGAGCTCGGCGAACAATTACTTCGCGGCCCAGGAGCCTTGGGCCCTCAAGAAAACCGATCCCGAGCGCATGGGCACCGTGCTGTATCGCACTGCCGACACCGTGCGGCGCCTGGCCATCCCGATGCTGGCCTTTGTGCCGGGCTCGGCCGCCAAGCTGCTCGACCAGCTGGCGGTGCCCGAAACCGACCGGCTGCTGCCCTTGGCGCTGGTGCGAGACCGCCTCGCTCCTGGCACGGAACTGCCCGTGCCGCAGGGCGTTTTGGCGCGTCTGGACAAGCCGGCAGAGTAAGATGCTGATCGATAGCCACTGCCATCTCGATTTCGAGGCGCTGTCCGCCGATCTGGACGGCGTGATGAGCCGGGCCAAGGCCGCCGGGGTCACCGGAGTGGTGACGATTTCCACACGTGTGGAAAACTTTTCGACCTATACGGACCTCGCGGAACGATACGAGAACGTCTGGTGCTCGGTCGGCACCCATCCGCATAACGCCCATGAGGAACTGCATATCACGGCAGATGAACTCGTGCGGCTAAGTGCCCATCCGCGCTGCGTTGCCATTGGCGAGGCGGGGCTGGATTACTTCTACGACAATGCGCCCCGCGATGCGCAGGCCACAGGTTTGCGCCGCCACATCGCAGCTGCCCGGATCACCGGTCTTCCACTGGTTATCCACAGCCGCCAAGCGGACGAAGACATGGCTGCCATCCTTGAAGAAGAGGCCGGGCACGGGGCCTTCCCGTTTGTTCTGCACTGCTTCACGGCGGGACCGGAGCTGGCGCGACGGGCCCTGGCGCTGGGTGGCTATATCTCGTTCTCGGGGATCATCACCTTCAAGAATGCCGAGGAGATCCGGGAAGTCGCGAGCTTTGTGCCGGCCGATCGTTATCTCGTGGAAACCGACGCGCCCTATCTCGCGCCCATTCCCCATCGCGGCCAATCCAATGAGCCGGCCTTTGTGCGCCACACCGCCGAAAAGCTCGCCGAGGTGCGCGGCATCGATCTGGAAACCCTTGGCGCGCAGACCACCGCGAATTTTGCGCGGCTGTTCAGCAAGACCGGGCTGGTTTGAGCGATGGCAGCCGCGACCAAGCTCGTTGCGACGATCCTGGGCTGCGGCTCCTCGGGCGGCGTGCCGCGCGTGGGCAATAATTGGGGCGATTGCGACCCCAGCGAGCCGCGCAACCGGCGCCGCCGCTGCTCGCTGCTGATCGAAGGCCGGAGCGAGGGCAGCACGGAGCCGACGCGCATTCTCATCGACACCGGCGCCGATCTGCGCGAACAACTGCTCGATGCGCAAGTTGGGCGGCTGGACGCCGTGTTCTATACCCACGAGCATGCCGACCACACACACGGCATCGATGATCTGCGCGTGCTGGCGCTGCAGAACCGCCGCCGGGTGGATGTGTTCTTCACGCCTGAATGCGGGCAGCGGTTGCGCGAGGCCTTCGGCTATTGCTTTGCCACGCCCAAGGGTGGCGATTATCCGCCAATTCTCAACGCCCATGAGATCGAGCCCGGGGAAGGGCTGACCATTGACGGTCCGGGTGGGAGCATCGACATTACCGGCTTCGAGCAGGACCACGGCAATATCCGCTCGCTCGGCTTCCGCGTCGCTGACTTCGCTTATTCCTGCGATCTTTCGGGCATTCCAGGCCAGTCCTTTGCGGCGGTGTCAGGGCTGACGTCCTGGGTGATCGACGCGCTGCGTCCGGCGCCGCATCCCAGCCATTTGAGCCTGCCCGAAACGCTCGAACTGATCGAGCGCTTCGCGCCAAGCCAGGCGGTACTGACCAATCTGCATATCGACCTGGACTACCGCGCCACCGAAGCGGGCACACCCGACAATGTCACGCCAGCTTTCGATGGCATGCAGATCGACATGCTGAGCGGCGAAGTGCTCAATCGCTGACTGAGCCTGCGGGCGCCTCGCGCTCCCAATACCACGCGACATACATGGCCTTGCGATCATGGCCGCGGCTCTTGAGGAATGAGCGCACGGCGCGGACATCCTGCTTCTCGCAGGCCACCCACACATAGGTCTGGCTATCAACCGCGCCGAGGGCTTGCTTGATTTCGCCAGCGAAGGTGCCCTGGCTTGCATCGGGATAGGTCTTGCGGTGCAGCCAGCGGATATCGAGCGCGGCGGCGGAACGGAGTTCTTGCTCTTCGCTCTCGTCCCAAACCTCGATCAAAGCTTGCAGGCGCGTCCCCGCCGACGCTTCCTCCGCGATGCGCGCAATGGCCGGCAAAGCCGCTTCGTCCCCGGCAAGGAAGATCGAATCGCCCTCCGGCAGCTTGCCGCTGGATGGGCCCAAGAGAGCCACTTTCATACCGGGCACTGCATCGCGCGCGAAGTCCGCGCCCGGCGTTTCGACTCCTGGTGCGGGGTGCTGCAGGAAATCGATCCAGAGTTCGCCGCGCTCGGTGTCGACCGCCCTGATCGTATAGGCGCGAACAAGCAGCGCATCATCACCCTCAGGCCAGTTCACCCGGCCATCGCGGCGATAGCTGGGCCAAACCGGCGGGCGGTTCTGCGGCGGCACCAGGAGTTGCACATGCATTTCTCCGCCAACGAATGGGCTAACATCGGCGCAGCTGAATTTCACGCGCCGCATGCGGGGGGTGATGTCCTCGGCGCCCGCCACCGTGACATGGTGCAGGTTCGGTAGGGTCAGGGGCTGGGCTGGCTCGGACCATTCCAGCGCGAATGGCTCCTTGCCGGCGAAATAGAACAGGTGCTCCGCCAGATCGGTGCGGCTCATCTCCAGCGCCAGGGGCGTGGGCGCGGTCAGCTCGATCAACAGTTTGCCGGCATCGGCCCGGATGCTGGCCAGGCCGGCTTCATTGCGCAACAGCGCGAAATTATCCAAACGCTGCACTTCGGCGTGCTCGACGAAATGCTCGCAGATTTCCTCCAGCATCCAGATCGGATCGCTCGGAAGCGCCACGCCTGAAAGCTTGTATTCCTGCAAAGCGATCATGGGGAGGTCTCCTTGAAGCGGTGGTGGGGGTTGGAATGGGTTGGGGGAGCGAGCGTGCCGTGCCGGCCGATGGGCAGCATGATGGGGCGCCCCGTAACTGGGTCGGTGATGACCTGGCTCGCGATGCCGAACACCTGCTGGATGGTGGCTGGTGTCACCACCTGATCGGGATGGCCGATCACCTGCACTTGCCCGCCGGCCATCGCCACAAGGCAGTCAGCATAGCGAGCGGCCAGGTTGATGTCGTGCAGCACCATGACAATGGTGGTGCCGCGCGAGCGGTTGAGGTCGGTCAGGAGGTCAAGCACTTCGATCTGGTGACTGATGTCGAGAAAGGTGGTTGGCTCATCGAGCAGCAAAATGTCGGTTTGCTGCGCCAGCGCCATGGCAATCCAGACGCGCTGGCGCTGTCCGCCCGACAATTCCTCGATCGGGCGCTCCGCCAATTCAGTGGTCCGGGTGGCAAGGAGGGCGTTCTCGACCGCTTCGTCGTCCTGCCGGGTCCAGCGCGCGAACAGCCCCTGGTGCGGATGCCGACCGCGGCTCACCAGATCGGCCACGGCTATGCCTTCAGGCGCAATGGGCGACTGCGGCAGCAAGCCCAGTGTCCGGGCCAGCTGGCGCGGTGGGGTCTGGTGGATCGCCTTGCCGTCCAGCACCACTTGCCCGCTATAGGGGATGAGGAGGCGCGACATGGCGCGCAGCAGGGTGGACTTGCCACAGGCATTGGCGCCCACGATCACCGTGATCCGCCCCATCGGCACCTGCAGATCGAGGCCATGGAGGATTTCCGTCTCGCCATAGCGAGCGCGAAGCTTGTCGACCGTGAGGGAATGGCGCGTCACAACGACCCTCCGGTGCGGTTGGTCCGCACGATGAGGTAAATCAGGTAAGGCGCGCCCAACGCGCCGGTGACCACACCCACAGGATAGCGGGCGGGCAGCAGGAACTGCCCGGCATAATCAGCACCCAGCACCAGCAATGCCCCCACCAGCGCCGCCGGAACGAGCAGCGACTGGCGCGGGCCCACGATCCGGGCCGCAATAGGTCCGGACAGGAAGGCCACGAAGGCGATTGGGCCGGTGACTGCGGTGGCAGTCGCGATCAGGCCCACGGCCGAAACGATCACCAACACCCGCGTTTGCGAAACGCGTACGCCAAGGGCCGAGGCCGTGTCGTCGCCCAATCGAAGTAGATCAAGCTCGCGGGTGAGGAGGAGCAGAACGCCACCAAACAAGGCGAGGGCTCCTAGCACCGGAACGGCCTGAACCAGCTGGACGCCGTTGAGGCTGCCGGACAGCCAACGCAGGGCCTCCTGCAAATTCCAGTCCGGGGCCTGGGTGAGGAGATAGGCAACCATGCTTTCCAGCATGGCGGAAACGCCGATGCCCACGAGGATCAGCCGGGTGCCCGCGACCCCGTTGCGAAAGGACAGCCCGTAAACGAGGAGCGCGACCGAAAGGCCCGCGCCAACGGCAAAAAGGGATACGACGGTTCCCTTGAGCGAGAGCACGACAATGGCGAACACGGCGGCAGCACTCGCGCCCGAACTGATGCCGATGATGTCGGGGCTGGCCAGGGGATTGCGCAGCATGATCTGAAAGGCCGCGCCCGCCATGCCAAAGCTCAGGCCGGACAAGATTGCCAGCACGCCGCGCGGCAGGCGCAACTGCCCGACGGCAAAGCTGGCGCCGGCCACATCCTCGCCGAGCAGCACGCGCAGCACATCGGCCGGCGGCGTGAAGGATTGGCCCAATGTGAGGGTCAGCACGAAAAGAGCCCCGAGGAGCGCAAGCAACCCGGCCGTGACGGTCGCGTGGCGGGCCATGCGGTTGCGACGGCTGGCGGTGAAGCTGAACGGAGCGGCGGCGAGCACGGTCACAGCTCCCGGATACGTTGGCGGCGAACCACCCAGATGAAAAAGGGTGCGCCGACCAGGGCCGTGATGATGCCGACATCGAGCTCGGCCGGACGGGCGACAATGCGCCCGACAATATCGGCCAGGACCAGCAGGCCTGCGCCGCCAATGGCCGAAAGCGGCAGCAGCCAGCGATAATCGGAGCCAAACAGCAGGCGGCACAAATGCGGCACGACAAGGCCGACAAAGCCGATCGGACCGCACGCCGCCGTGGTGGCGCCGCAGAGCAGGATGGCCCCGAACGCCCCCACCGCCCGGATCAAGGCAACGTGCTCTCCCAGGCCTGCAGCCAGGTCATCGCCCAGAGCCAGCGCGTTGAGCTTTTTGGCACAAAGCAGGCTGACAATGAGCCCGACAGCGAGGAAGGGGAGCACAACGAGGATGCGCTCGAAGTCAGCGCCGCCGACCCCGCCGATCTGCCAGGAGCGGATGCCGCCGGCGATGTCGTTGCGCGGCAGCACCACGGCTGTCACCAGCGAGGAAAAGGCAATCGAGGTCGCGGCACCAGCCAGCACCAGCTTGAGCGGGGTCGCACCACCGCGGCCCAGCGAGCCGATGGTGTAGACCAAGAGGGCGGTGCCACCCGCGCCGCCGATTGCCGCCCAAACAAAGGCCTGGGTCGAGCTGATGTTGAACCAGGCAATGCCAAGCACCACCGCCAGCGCAGCCCCGGTATTGACTCCCAGAATACCTGGATCGGCCAGGGGATTGCGGGTGATGCCCTGCATCACGGTACCGGCAAGGCCAAGGGCGGCCCCGCTCAGCAAGCCGAGCACGGTTCGGGGGATGCGCAGCGTGACCGAGGCCTGGCCGATCGTGTCTTCATGCCCGAGCAGGGCTGCAGTGATGTCCGCCCAGGAAACCTCGCGCGAGCCCACGGTGATCGAAAGCACGCAAAGCAGCGCCACGAGTACAACACCGGCGGGCAGCCACAGGCTGCGTTGCCCACCCGATGGGCCAAACAGCTTGCGGGGAGCGGTCGTTGACGCGCCGGACACTGTCATTGCAGCTTTTCCGCAGCATCTGACAGCAGCGCCAGGTAGTCGTCGAGAATAAAGGAGATCGAAAGCGGGGTGGGATTGGCCGCGGTTCCCGTGGGATCGGAGCCCAACACCACGAGTGCACCCCGCGCAGCCGCCGGCATCTTGGAGATCAAGGGATTGGCTTTAACGGCATCCACCAGCTGCTGATCGCCATAGGTGACGAGGATATCGACGTCGTTGAACATGTCGATCTGCTCAGCACTCACCGAGCCCGAGTACTTCCCGGGAAGGGAGGCGTTGGTGACGCTTTGGGGGGATTGCAGCCCCAAATCCGCGAAGAATTTCACCCGCGTGTCGTTGGCCGTGTAGAAATTGATGGTGCTGAGGTCAAAGGCATTGAGATGGGTCACGAACATGGCCCGCTTGCCGCGCAGGTCGGGGTGAGCGGCGGCTGCCTCGGCGATCTCGGCCTCGATGCCGGTGACCAGCGCTTCGCCTTCGGCGCCCAGGCCGAGCGCCTGGCTGTTAAGGCGGATCATCTCGCGCCACTCGGTCGACCATGGCGCATCGGGATAGGCGACCACGGGAGCGATTTGGCTCAGCATGTCATAGTCCTGCTGGCTGAGCCCGGAATAGGCGGCCAGGATCACGTCGGGATCGGTTGCGGCCACAGCCTCGAAGTCGATCCCGTCGCCCTCATCGAATAGCACCGGCGTTTGCGCGCCGAGTTCCTCGAGCTTGTCGGCCACCCAGGGCAGCACGCCATCAGCATTGTCATCGCCAAAATCGGCACGGGCAAAGCCCACGGGCACAATGCCAAGCGCCAGCGGCACCTCGTGATTGGCCCAAGCGACCGTCGCAACCCGCACTGGCTTGGCGGGAATCACCGTGGTGCCCAGGGCATGCTCGATGGTGAGGGGAAAGCTGGCGCTTTCCTGCGCCATCACGCCGCCGGCAGCGCCGGTAGCGCTCCACGCCATAATGAGGATCGCAGCAAAACGAGGCAGCCGCAGCATCGGCAAAGTCCTTCAGGTACAAAGCGGACTGTCCATGTCAGGTTTGACGGTGCGGCGTCAACCGGCGAAATCACACCACCAGCAAGATTTTGAAATTGCCGGTGAATTGCCACGCATTGGTCGGCTTTGCTAAAACCGGAGCATAGCAGTCAGCTTACCAGCGAGCCACCGAAACTGGCCGGATCGCTGTTGAACCAGTATCATCCGGATTGAATTGGGTACGACTATGGGCATTGAGGGATACGGCGAAACGAGCAAGCGCAAGCGGGGGCATTTGGGGATCCCCATGCTGCTGGGCTGCACGGCCCTGGCGGGCATGGTGCCCAGCCTCGTTTTTGCGCAGGACACCGCTGGCGCCGGCTCAACCCTGGTCCTGCCTGCCATTACCATCGAGGGCCAGGCCCAGAATAGCGACGATGACCGCGCCTCGATCGTTGCGCGTACCACCACCAGCGGCTCAAAACTTGCGACCCCGATCCTCGACACCCCCGCCACGGTTTCGGTGATCACGGCCAAGGAAATCGAGCGCCGCGACGCCGAAACGGCCGAAGAGATCCTGCAATATACACCCGGCGTGGTCACCGACTTCTATGGTTCGGATGGCCGCTTCGATTACTTCAAGATCCGCGGGCTCGATGCTTATGCCTATCGGGATGGCCTTGGAATCGGCCGGCCGTTCCTGGGCGTGCGCGAGGAGCCTTATGCCTTTGAGCGGGTGGAAGTGGTCAAGGGCGCCAACTCCACCGCATTCGGCCTCGGCGACCCCGGCGGCTCGGTGAACTATGTCAGCAAGACCCCCAGAAGCGAGAAGTTCGGCGAGGTCTTTGTGACCGGAGGTTCGTTCGGCCGGGGCGAGATCGGCGCTGATTTCGGCGACAATATCACCCCCGATGAGACGCTCTCCTACCGTCTCACCGGCAAGCTGCGCCTGGCCGGGGACGAATATGAGTATTCCAATGACGACGAGGCCTTTGCAATGGGCGGCGTCACCTGGCGCCCAAGCGACGCCACCAAGTTGACCGTTGTCTACGACCACCTCCGCAAGCGGAATTCGCCCAATAGCGGCGGCCATCCGGTGGGCACCGACTTTGACCGCGACGTGTTTTTTGGCGAACCCGACTTCAACTACGCCACGCTTGACCGTGACACCGTGAGCCTGATGTTCGACCACGATTTCGGGTCGGGCCTCACTTTCAGCTCCAACGCGCGCTATTCCAACTCAGCCAGTGACTATGGCTACGCCTATATCTCGGGCCCAACCACCGGCACCGTGGCGGCCCGCGACTTCGTGGCCAGCGAAGGCAGCCGCGAACACTTCATCATAGATGGGCGCCTGCAATACGAGGCTAGCCTCGGCGATGTCGATTCCCGCACACTGGTCGGCGTCGAGCACAACGACGATAACTCCACGAGCAAGGGCTTTTACGGCGCTGCTCCCGGCATTGATTGGACGGACCCCGTTTATACCGGGGCGCCCAAAGTGCTGCCGATCTATGCCGATGCGGCCTACAACACCAAGGGCAACGCGATCTATCTGCAGCAGGAATTGACCTTCTCCGATAGCCTGATCGCCACAGTCGGCGTCCGCAATGATTGGCTCGATCTGGAGCAAACCGACAATCTCAGCGGCACCACCTTTGGCGGTGACTTCAGCGAGTTCACCAAGCGCGCCGGCCTGGTCTACAAGTTCACCCCGGAAGTGTCGGGCTTTGTCAGCTATGCCGAGTCGGCGGTTCCGGCAGCGCCTTATGGCACGCCCGTCACCACCCTTGCGCCCGAGCGCGGCCAGCAATGGGAAGTGGGCGTCAAATACCAGCCCGAGGCTTATCCGGCGCTGTTTACCGCTTCGCTCTTCAGCCTGTCCAAGGACAACATCACCGTCACCATACCGGGAACCCCGCCGACCCAGGAAACCCTGGGCGAAGTGCGCGTCAATGGCATCGACCTTGAAGCCAAGGCCGAGCTGATGGAAAATCTGACGGTCACCGCCGCCTATAGCTACATGATGTCGGAGATCGTGGAGGATGGCGCCACGGGCAATGCCGGCAACGAGCTTTCCCGCGTGCCCAACCACCTCGCTTCGCTTTGGGTGGACTACACCATCCCCAGCATCGGCAGCCTGGGTGAGATCACTCTTGGCGCCGGCGCGCGCTATACCGGAGCCTATTACATCGACGACGCCAACACGACCAAGGCCGATGCGGCCATAATCTTCGATGCTGCCCTGAACTATGAAATTGAGGAAAACACCACGCTGCAGCTCAATGTCAGCAACATCTTCGATGAAAAGCATGCCGCCCAGAAATATGTCGGCGGCTTTGGCGCCACTTTCTACAATCCCGGCCGCACCATCAGCGCGACCCTCAAGCAAACCTGGTAAGCTTTAACTCACGCCCACCCGCTTTCTGAGCGGGTGGGCACGGCCCGTTTCTTGATGCGTTGACCTTAGCGGGAGCCCCACCAGACGATAACCGCTCGAAGCGGCTCGAAATTGTTCGGCTGGCAGGAGATAGCAAGTTCAGCAATCTCGGCTGCGGCCAAAATTGCTATAGTGTTGTCCACACACAACTTTTGCCCGCAGCAGAATACCTCCTTGACACTGCAGGGCGAACGCGACAGCCTTCCGGTAAAGGTCAGACCGCTTCCTGGGAGGCAGGCGGTCATGGCGAGGAGGATATAGCGGCGATGCCAAGTCAGGCCGTCGAACCACGCCGGCTTTATCGGCAGATCGCAGACCAGCCACGCCGACGGATAGACGCCAGGGACTTCCTGGCGAGCGACCGGTTGCGGTATCGCTATGGTTGGCTGGACATGTGGCGCGCCACCGTTTGCGGGGCGCTGCTTACGCCTGAAGCTGAAGTGCGGCGTTCGTGCAACCCAATCCCGCCCATGATTCCAGACCCGCAAGACCGATGCAAAGGTCTCCGCTGCTATTGGAAACCCGATGCTCTGAGAGCTTTGCGGAAATTACCTCAGCGAAGGGGCAGGGGCTAGTCACGCGCCGGGAGGAGACTTGGCGCAAGAAGTCAGAGCAAAAACAAAAGGGAGGTTCACTGTGTTGAAAAAATACGCCGTTCTACTGGGCACCATTGCTGCAGTCGCGCTGCCAATCGCGTCAGCTTCGGCCCAAACTGCGCTGAAATGGGCCCATGTCTACGAAACCTCCGAACCTTTTCACACGGAATCGGTGTGGGCGGCGGAAGAGATCGAGAAACGCACCGATGGCCGCTACACCATCGATGTGTTTCCGGCCTCGCAGCTGGGCAAGGAAACCGACATCAATCAGGGGCTTACCCTTGGAACGGTCGATATCATCATTTCCGGCTCGAGCTTTGCCGCCCGGGAGTTTTCGCCCATCGGGGTGACCTACTTCCCCTTCATCTTCCGCGATGCCAACCATCTGCTCGCCTATACGCAAAGCGATAAGTACAAGGAACTGACGGCCGGTTACGAAGAGGCGTCAGGTCACCACATCGCGGCCACCACCTATTACGGCACGCGGCACACCACATCCAATCGGCCGATAGAGAAATGCGCGGACATGCAGGGGCTCAAGATCCGGGTTCCCGATGTGCCCGCTTATCTGGCCATGCCCCGTGCTTGCGGCGCCAACACGGCACCCATTGCCTTTGCCGAAGTCTATCTGGCCCTGCAGCAGGGAACGGTGGAAGCGCAGGAAAATCCCCTGACCACCATCGACGCCAAGAAGTTCTACGAAGTGCAAAAGCACATCATCCTGACCGGGCACATCGTTGACCATCTCAATACGATCGTGTCGCAGTCGCGCTGGGCGCAGCTCTCCGACGAAGACAAGGCGATCTTCACCGAGGTCATGCAGGAAGCCGCAGAGCGGGCCACCAACATCGTCGTCGAGCGCGAAGCCGAGCTTGTGCAAACCTTTACCGAGCGTGGCCTGACGGTCACCGAGGTGGATCGCGCCGATTTCGAAGCCAATGTCATGCAGAAAGTGACTTTCGAGGAGTTCGGCTATCGCCAGGCCGATTGGGAGGCGATCCGCGCCATCCAGTAGTTCGCGAACAAGGCAGGCCCGGCAGCACAAACCGCGGCCTGCTTTTCCGCCCCCTTGCTTTCGGAGCTGCGGCGAATGAGCCAAGAAACCCACACCCAGATTTCCGCCGAAGAACTCTCCAGCGCTTTCCAGGAAGACACTGCGCCGATCGATCTCAAACAATATGCCTGGGAAGATTGGATCACCCTCGCCGTGTTCTGGGGCATGTCCCTTTGCGTTTTCCTGCAGTTCTTCACCCGCTATGTGATGAACAACAGTTTTGCCTGGACCGAAGAGATCGCGATCAACTGCCTGGTTGTGGTGGTGTTTCTGGGCGCAGTGATGTGCACCCGAATGACCCGGCATATCCATGTGGATGTGATTTATCACTATCTGCCTGCGGGGGTTGGGCGCTGGCTGGCGCTTGCGGTCAACCTGATCACCATCGCTTTTTTTGCCTACATGACCTGGCTGTTCTGGCGCTATGTCGGCATCGTCCATGACGAGCGCATGGTGACCATCGACCTGCCGCGCAATGTGGTGTTCTACGCCGTTCTGGCGGGTTTTGCCTTGATGACGGTGCGCGCCGTCCAGGTGTTCGTCGGCAATATTCGGCGGGGTTATTCAGTGCTGGAGCGACCAACCGCCTTTGACGGGCTGGGGGAATAAACCATGCTGCTCCTGATCGGCGCCTTTCTCGCCCTGATGCTTATTGGCGTGCCCGTCGCCGTATCGATGGCGGGCTCCTCGCTGCTTTACCTGCTGGTTTATGGGGTGGCGCCCGACATCATCGCCGCCCAGCGCATGATTGCGGGCGTCGAGAGTTTCCCGCTGCTCGCCGTCCCGTTCTTCATTTTCGCCGGCAATCTCATGAACATAGCCGGCGTCACCGGGCGCATTTACACCTTTGCCCTGGCCCTGGTGGGCTGGATGAAGGGTGGCCTCGCGCAGGTGAACATCATCGGCTCCGTGATCTTCTCAGGTATGTCTGGAGCGGCCCTCGCTGACGCGGCGGGCATTGGCACCATCGAAATCAAGGCCATGCGCGAGCACGGTTATCCGGTCGAGGCGGCGGTGGGGGTGACTGCGGCCTCGGCGACGCTGGGCCCGATCTTTCCGCCGTCACTCCCCTTCGTGATCTACGGCATGATGGCCAATGTTTCGATCGGGGCGCTGTTCATGGCCGGTATTCTGCCCGGCGTCGTCATGACCCTGCTGATGATGGTCACGGTCGCCATCTTTGCGTATCGCCGGGGCTGGGGCTCCGACACGCCGTTCCAGTGGCGCAAGCTGGGTGCGGCCTCGGTCGAAATATTGGTGGTCGCCGCCTTTCCCTTGTTCGTTTACCTGCTGACCTGGGCGGGGCTATCCCTTAACCTGGCCGTAGGGCTGGCGCTGCTGGTCCTCATTGTCTGCGACTGGTATTTCGATTTTTCGGCCGTGATGGCGCTGATGACCCCGGTTATCCTGATCGGGGGCATGACCATGGGCTGGTTCACGCCTACCGAGGCCGCCATGGCGGCGGTGGTCTGGTCGCTGTTTTTGGGGCTGGTGCGCTACCGGACGATGACGCTGGCAAGCCTGGCCAAGGCGAGCTTTGACACCATCGAGACCACGGCATCGGTGCTGTTTATCGTAACGGCAGCGTCGATCTTTGCCTGGCTTTTGACCGTCAGCCAGGCAGCACAGGTGTTCTCGAGCTTCATCACCTCTTTGACCGACAACAAATGGGTGTTCCTGATCCTGGTCAACATCCTGATGCTGGTGATCGGGTGTTTTCTCGACACGATCGCGGCGATCACCATCCTCGTGCCAATCCTGCTGCCGATCACGCTGCTGTATGGCATCGACCCGGTGCATTTCGGCCTGATCATGACGCTGAACCTGATGATCGGGCTGCTGCATCCGCCGCTCGGCATGGTGTTATTCGTGCTCTCGCGCATCGCCAAACTTTCGGTGGAGCGCACGACCATGGCGATCCTGCCCTGGCTGGTTCCCCTCTTGGTGGCCTTGATCCTGATCACCTTTATCCCCGCGATCAGCCTTTGGCTGCCGACGCAAATGGGACTGATCCGATGACCAATGAGCCCATTGCGGCGACACTGTTCGGTCCCGAAGATCTTCGCGTCATCGAGCACCCGCTCGGGGCACTGGCGCCCGGCATGGTCCGGGTGCGCTTTGGTGCCGGCGGGATCTGCGGCTCAGACCTGCATTATTTCCGCCACGCGCGCACTGGCGATTTCGTGGTCAATGCGCCGCTGATCCTTGGCCACGAAGTGGCGGGTGAGGTCGTCGAGATCAATGGGGCGGCGCCTGGGCTCAGCGTCGGCGACCGCGTAGCGGTTAATCCTTCCCGCTGGTGTGGCCATTGCGCCCGCTGCGAGGAGGGGCGGGCCAATCTATGCGAAAACATCTACTTCATGGGCTCGGCGTCAAAGACTCCCCACATGCAGGGCGGCTTTGCCAGCATCTTTGACGCAATGCCGGCGCAATGCGTGCGGGTTGGGGGAGACGTTTCCTTCCAGGCAGCAGCACTGGCCGAGCCGCTCGCAGTCAGTTTGCACGCCGTGGCGCGAGCCGGGGAAATCGGGGGCAAGAACGCGATCATCTTCGGCGCCGGCCCTATCGGCCTGCTGGTGATGCTCGCGGCGCGCCTCAAGGGCTGCGGCCAGCTGACGGTGGCTGACATCGCCCAGGCGCCGCTGGCTTTTGCCGACCGACTTGGAGCGGACCGCACCATCGACCTGTCCCGTGGAGAGGCGGAGTTGACCGCGCTGGCGGCCGAAAGTCCGTTCGACATTGCCTTTGAGGTTTCCGGCACTGCGGCAGGCCTAGCTGCCGCCATTGCCAGTGTTCGGCGCGGTGGCACAGTGGTTCAGATCGGCAATCTGCCGGGCGGCACGATCCCGGTGCCGGCCAATGCGGTGATGAGCAAGGAAATCGACCTCAAGGGCACTTTCCGCTTCGGCACCGAGTTCAACCAGGCCGTGGAGCTGATTTCCGCCGGGGAGATCGACGTGCTCAAGTTGGTGACGGCGGAACGATCCCTGGCCGCGGCAAATGATGCGTTTCAACTTGCCGCCGACCGCTCGCGCAGCGTCAAGGTCATGCTCACGGGGGACTAGGCGGAGAGAACCTTCGCAGCCATCAGGGCGAGCAGCTTCTCGTCGGCGAAATCCCTAGCAGCCATACTCGCTCCCGCGGCAACGAGTTGCTCAGGTTCAAGCCCGGTGGCAATGCCAATCGTGGTGATGCCGGCGGCGGTGGCCGACATGATGCCGGTGCGCGAATCCTCGAAGGCCACGCAGTTGGCCGGATCGGCGCCAAGGATGCGCAGGCATTCGAGATAGGGCAGGGGGTGCGGCTTGCCATGAGCGAGTTCATCGCCAATGACGACGTCCTTGAAGCGCTTGCGCACCCCGATGCTGTCGAGCAGCAATTCGGCGTTGGGACGGGGGGCGTTGGTCACCGCGATGGCGGGCAGGCCTTGCGCATCGGCCCAGTCGAGCAAGGCAAACAGGCCGTGCACGGACTCGACGCCCGCGGCAGCCAGGTCACGGAACAGCGCTTCCTTGCGCATCATGATGTCCCATTGGACTGCGGGCGTCTCGCCGGGGAAAAACCGCGCGCCGATGGCTTCGTTGGCCATGCCCTGCAATTCACGCCCGAAACGCTCTCTATCGAACTGATGCCCATAAGGAGCAAAGGCCTGGTTGAAGGCCTTGAGGTGCAGCGGATCGCTTTCAACCAAGGTGCCGTCGATGTCGAAAAGCAGTCCGGAGCGAGGTTTAAGGGTCATTTTGATCTTGCGGTTCCAGCGCGGGGGTTAATCGTCGGCGGCGCGAGCTGTCGGCCGTGAGCCTGCTGTGGGATGCCTAGCGATGCTCCATGGACATGACTTTAAGCGTTTCCTCGCGGATGTCGGCGAGGACGTCCCGCTTGAGGGCTGAGAATTCGGGGCTGGTGACGATGTCGTAGCGGCGGGGGCGCTCCAGATCGACCTTGAGTTCCCGCTTGAGCCGGCCGGGCCGCGACGCCAGAACAACCACCCGGTCAGCCAGGAAGATGGCTTCCTCCACGTCATGGGTGACGAACAGCACGGTGACCTTGTGGTCTTCCCATACCTTGAGCAGCAACTCCTGCATCATGCCGCGGGTCTGGGCATCGAGGGCTCCGAACGGCTCGTCCATCAGCAGCAGGGACGGCTTGTAAACGAGGGCGCGCGCAATGGCGACACGCTGGCGCATGCCGCCCGAGAGCTGGCGCGGATAGGCCTGCTCGAAGCCGGCGAGCCCCACTTCGGCGATGAACTGGCGCACCAGTTCAGCTTTTTCGGCCTTGCCCATGCGGCTCTTTTCGAGCGCAAAGAGGATGTTGCCCTCAACGGTCATCCACTCGAAGAGGCTATAGCCCTGGAACACGAAGCCACGGTCCCGGCCGGGGCCGGTCACCGATTTGCCATCGATAAGGACATCGCCAAAGGTCGGCTCGGTCAGGCCGCCAACCATGTTGAGGAGCGTAGACTTGCCACAGCCCGAGGTGCCGACGATGGAAACGAATTCGTTGGGCGCGACGGTCAGATCGATGCGGTCGATGGCCAGGAACTCGTCATCGCCCTCGCCAAAAATCTTGCCGACCGCATCAACGACGATCTTGGGAGTGGATACGGCGCTCATCGATTACCCGTCCAGCGGAATAGGGAGCGGCCCGTGCGTTTGAAGGCGTAGTCCGTCAGCAAGCCGAGCAGGCCGATAAACAGCGTGCCGAAGATGATGGTGTCGGTGGCAAGATAGCGCTGGGCGTCCATGATGCGGCGGCCAAGGCCGGTTTGGGCGGCAACCAATTCTGCAACCACGAGATAGGTCCAGGTCCAGCCAATGGTGATGCGGCACGTGTCCCAGATGGCGGGCAGGGCGGCGGGAAGGATGATGCGCCACAGGATCTCGGTATTGGAAAAGCCGAGGGTCTGGCCGGCACGAATGAGGTTGATGTCGATGGTCTTGACATTGTCCATCACCATCAGGGCCATCTGGAAAAAGGTCCCGAGGAAAAGGATCAGGATCTTCTGCTCGTCCCCGATGCCGGCCCACAGGATGGTCAGCGGGATCAGCGCCACGACGGGCATGTAGCGAATGGTCGAGATCAGCGGCTCAAGGGCGCCTTCGAACAGGCGAAAATTGCCCATGAGGATGCCAATCGGAATGGCCAGCAGCGCCGCACTCAGCCAGCCCGCAAGGATGCGGTAGACGCTGACACTGGCATCCTGAAGGAGAATGCCCGTGCTGATCTGCCGCCAGGCTTCTTCGAGGATGGCGTAGGGGCTGGGAAGAAAGAGGGGTTTGACGAGGCCCAGCGCCGTGACCGCCCACCACACCAACACCAGCGCAACCGGAACCACAAAGCCCGCGACGTTGAAAACGCCGTCTGGAATGGACTGGCGCAGCCGCAACAGGCCGGCGCGGCTGCGGCTCTTGCGGCGATCGGTCCGGCCGGCAGCGGCGGCTTGGGCGATGCTCGAACTCTTGGGCATGCTGGTTCTTGTGATCCGGAGTGAAAGCCGGCGCCTAGGAGCGCCGGCCAGGGATTAGCGGCTGGCGGCCGCGTTGACCGCCGCAAGGTCGAGGAAGTCTTCCCCGGTCGGCACGGTCTTGACGTCGTTCGGATTGGCCTGCTGCATGATACCGCCGATCTCTTCGACGGTGGCCTGGAACTCGCCGCCAAGGGCTGCGGCATTTTCAGCGAGGTCATAGAGGTGCACGCCGGCAAAGGCGGTGTTGAATTCCTCGATGGGGCTGCCGACGGCGTCGGCAATGATCTTGCCGCCTTCTTCCGGGTTGTCGCGCATGAAGGTCACCGCCTGGTCCCAGGCCTTGATGATGCCGACCAGGGCGTCCTGGTTTTCGGCAATGAAGCTTGCTTCGGCGGCCAGGACGTCACTGATCAAGCCCGGCTTTTCGCCAGCCGTATAGAGCACCTTGAAGTCCGGACCCTGCGCCAGGGCAGCGGAGATATAGGGCTCATAGGTGACGGCAATGTCGACGCGGCCAGCGATCAGCGCCAGGCCCGCATCAGCGGCCGCCAACGGGACAGCTTCCACATCGGCAATGGTAAGGCCGTTGGAGTTAAGCGCGTAGTTGATCAGCAGATCGCTGGTGGAGCCGATCTCATAGGCGACCTTCTTGCCCTTGAGCTCGGCGATCGACGCGATGTTGTTGCCGGCCAACACGGCGTCAGCCGTCGTCGAGCCGTCCATGATCATGAAGCCCTTGAGGTCCACGCCGTTGTTGATGTTGAGGATCACGGTGTTGGTGGCAGCCGAGATGACCTGGATATTGCCGCTGGCAAGCGCTGCCGCCATGTCCTGGTCCCAGGTGAAGTTGATAAGGTCAACTTCGACGCCGTTCTCTTCGAAAAAGCCCTTTTGATCGGCAATCCAGAGCGGGCCATAGCCAAGCCAGGGCTGCACGCCGATCTTGATGGCCTCAGCATGAGCAGGAAGGGCGAGCGCCGTCAGCGCCAGGCTCGCGAAGGCAATCGATGCAATTTTCATGGGCAATTTCCTTTGGTGGCACGCCGGTGAGCAATCGGCCGCATACATGAACGGATTAGATCAGCTTGCAAAGTGCAAGAGCAGGTTCGTGGTGATTCTGCCCACATCGTTTTGATCATCGGGGCCGGGCAGGGCGCCAAGGAAACATACGGAACTAGCGGAAAAGACGGCCCCGCCTGATGGATGGAGCAGATAGGTCATCTCGGCGAGGCGACGAGCTTCCCGCTCCGGCGAGCCACCTTCATACCATCGGCCGGGATCGTCGACATAGTTCTCGGGAAAGCCCGAAGCGGTGGCGAGAACCACGATCCCGTCCGGGGTGCCGAGGAGCCGGTTGGTGTTGTCGACCTCGTAGCCAGCGGCTCCGCCGAGAACCATGCCGGTATCGCCAAAGTTCTCTCCGATCACGCCATCGAACAGCCAGGCGAACCCCTCGTCATGGCTGGCCGGCGCGCGGGTGAAGGGCAGGGCCTTGCTGAACCCCATCAAGGCAATGCCGACGCCGGTCAGGCTGAACTCGCCCCGGCCCCGGTCGCGCAAATAGCCGCCTGGCTCGTTGGTGAGGGCGAGCGGCATCTCGGCGAGCGGGCCGTCCCAGGTGCGGCCCGGCTGGGTGGGGCCACGGCGCAGCTCCATCAAATCGTCCTTGAAGGCGACTGCGGCGGCAAAGCCATTGCCCCCCATATAGGCCAAGCGCCCGCCACCGGCGACATAGGTGCGGTAGGCTTCTTCCATGGCGACCGAGAGATATTCGGGGTGGCTGCCGGTGACAACGCCCTTGTAGCGCGCCAGCAGGTCAGCGCCTTCCCGATGCAGATCATGATCGGTGGTGAGGTCGAGGGCGATGCCGTTGCGGGCGGCAAAGCGCAGGAAATGCAGATCGACGGGCAGCAGATGGGGCGCGCCGCAAAGCGGGTAAAGGTAATCGTCGCGCAGGGTGGCCTTTGGCCGCCGGGTGGATGCAAGGGAAACACCACTCGCGTCCGAGTGATAGTCGTAGAGTGAACGTAGATTGTTGGCGCGGGCGAACGCATGACCACGATCGGTGCCGATCCATTCGTAGAGATGCGGCGGCAGGAATTCATCGGCATAGGCGAGATAGGCGGCGGTGGGTGCCACAAAGAGCAGCCGAGATTGGGCCTGTTGAGCAGAAACAAAGAACGGCAGCCGCTCGATCTCGCCGCCTGCAGCCACCAGTTCAACCGCGTAGACGCCCGATCGTGCATCGGCGGGAATGTCGATGGCGAAGTTTGCGGACCACTCAAGGCCAGCCATGTCCGTGTCGTGAAAATGGATGGCGTCGTAATGGCTGGGTGTCAGCCGCGGATCAAGGCTCGAGCCGTCCCAACGGGCGGAGCGGACGCAAAAGGTTGGGTTGTTATGCAGCGTCAACTGCAGGTCGCCCGCGGGAAGTGGCTCCGTGGTGAATAGCGTCGGAAACGTCCAGTTGGCCCGGCCCCTCTCGGTGGTGACGGCGATGTTGCCGAGGCGACAGTTGAGGGTCGGGAGTGCTTCGCCTGCATCCGAGCAGAAGACCAGCCTTTGAGGTGTCTGAGCTGCAAGCTCGCAGGACAGCGTGAAAGGGCTGAAGCGATGTAGGGCAGTGATCGCGAGGGTGCCAGCCGCGAGCTCGACCTTCAGCCATTGGTTGGTGGGCAGGGTGCCGATCAGGGTTTCGGCGCCTGCAGCCTGGTAGATCAGCCGGTCATTGTCCTCGACGAGGAGCGCGAAGCTGCCGGTATCGAGCAGCACGCGCCGACCGGAATTCCGGGTGAGCAGGAGCTCGAACGAGAGCGCGGTGACTGCGGCCGGCGCCTCGATGCTCAGCCAGGAGCCTTGCGAGAAGCTGCAATGCTTGACCTCCTGCAGACGCTTGACCGGCCAGTCCAGCTCCGGCAGATCGTCGCGATCAAGAGCACGGATACGGACCGCTTCGACCGGGCTGCGGCTGGAACAGGAAACCAGGCGCTCCCGAGCGGCATCGCCGGTCCAGGGTTCGACATAGCCGGTCACGGCCATGGCCGCGTGATCAATAGTGCGCCGCATCGGTTGAAGTCTCGCAGAAGAGCTTGGCTTCTAGAGCACCCAAGACGCGACGCAAAGTCCTGTCTTGCCATCCGTCTGACCCAGGAAGCTTGGTGAAGCCGGAAACAAGCTTGGGCCCAGCAGGCTCGCGGCAGGGCGGAGCCGATGAGACAGCCATCCAACAGGGCGGGGGCGGTGTATGGATAATTTCAGCACAAAGAGGACTTGCTAAGAATATTTTCAGCGCTAGGCTTGGTGCCTCCCTCCAGCCTCCTCAAGGACCCGCAAGTGACCTCGACCTGCCGCATGATCCTCGACGTTGATACCGGCATCGACGATGCCATGGCCGTGGTGTTTGCGCTCAATCATCCCGGCATTCAGCTGGAAGCGCTGACCACAACCTACGGCAATATCGATGTGGCTTCCGCCACGCGCAACACGCTGCAGCTGCTGGAAGCGGCGGGACGGACGGATATTCCGGTCGCGGCGGGGTGTTCGCGGGCGCTGACGCGGCCGTTTCACAAGCGCGGCAGCCGCATCCATGGCTCCAATGGGTTGGGCGAAGTGGAACTGCCGCTGCCCGCAAGCCAAGCGCGGCCGATCTGGGGGCCAGACCTGATCATTGAGCTGGTGCGGGCCAATCCGGGCGAGTTGACGCTGGTGCCGGTTGGGCCGATGACCAATGTGGCGCAGGCCTTGATGAAGGCGCCTGACATTGCCGAAAAGCTCAAAGGTCTGGTGCTGATGGGTGGCACGATCTGGCATCCGGGCGTGCCCGGCATCGCCTCGCCGGTGGCCGACGCCAATTTTTTCAATGATCCGGAAGCAGCGCGGATCGTGTTGCAATCGGGCGCGCCGATTACGCTGGTGGGCATGGATGTGACCATGAAAACCAAGCTGACGGCACCGATGATGGACGAAATCGCCGCGCGCGGCGGCAAGGCGGCCGGGATCACCATGCAGGCAGCTCGGTTCTATCTCGCAGCTTATCAGGCGCAGTATCCGGACATAACTTATTGCGCGCTGCATGACCCGCTGGCAGTGGCGGTGGCGCAGGACCCATCGGTGGTGACCATCGAGCCGATGCAGATCGATGTGGAATGCGTCGGGGAGCTGACACGCGGCCAAGTTATTCCCGATCGCCGCCGAACCGGCACGACGATGCCCAATGCCGGAGTGGCCGTGGCGGTGGACAGCGAGCGCTTCGAGGGGCTGTTCGTGGAAACGATGGTGGCGGGCGCCTAGCGGCTGCGTTCGGGGGCGATGAGCCAGGGATAGGCGAAGTCGGCGAATTTTTCGGCGGCTTGCGTCGCGCCGGGGGAGCGGGAGGCGACCCCGGCGGCCAAGGCTTCGAGCAGGGCCAGGATCGCCGTATCGGAAGTGGAGCTGAAGGAGCGGGTGGCGCGCACATAAAGCGTCAGCGTGCCAAGGCTCGCCAGGGGCGAAGTCTGCTGATCGGTGATGGCGAGAATGGGGATGCCGCGGCGCTGCACGGTGCGGGTGATTTCCACGGTGTCGCGCATATAGCGCGGGAAGGCGATCGAGACCACGAGGTCCTTTTTGGTGAAACGTGAAAGATTACGGGCCGCCGAAAGCGTGCCCCCGCCATTATCGATCATGCGCACCGGCCGGTCGGCCAGTTCCAGGCGATGGGCAAAGACATTGCCGAGGGCGGCGGCATTGTCGAAGGCGAGGATGAAAATGTTCTCGGCTCCCAGGATCATCTCCACGGCCTGCTCGGCGCTGGCGGTATCGAGATTGCGGATTGTCTGGGTGAGATTGTCGATGTCCTGCTCGATGGAGGCGGCGATTACATCGCGCAGACTCGACTTTTCCGAGAGCTTGGTGCGCAGGCGCTCCACCGGGGCAAACACCGATTCAAAGCCTTGCACCACCTCGGCGCGAAACTGCGCATAGCCTTCAAAGCCCAAGGAACGGGCAAAGCGATTGGCGGTAGCGACGGAAACGCCAGAGGCGGTGACGGTATCGTTGATGCTCATCTGCGCCACCTGCATCGGCTCGGAGAGCACGAAATCGGCGAAGGAACGCAAGGCCGGCGACAAATCCGGATAAGCCCTGGCGATGCGCTGGGCGACTTCGGAATCGGCAGGCAAATAGCCAAATGATGAAGTTTTAGGCAGGTTCAATTTTTGCCTCCGAATGCTATTGTAATCAAAATTACATATGCTAGCGTAGCTGTAACAACGGATTACAGCCAGCGCTTTTGCGGCCGTAAACGCCAAGCTTCGCATGTGTGGACAGCAGCAAGGAGCCGTGCCGATGGGGTTTTCGCGCTATTTTCAACCGAGCCGGCGGCAGGTGTTGCTGGCGGGGAGTGCCGGTCTGGGATTGAGCCTGCTGCCGCGAGGGGCCTGGGCGCAGGAAGCGGGTAAGACCGCAATCACCCAAGCCTTCGGCTGGATCTCCAATGTGGAATATGCCGGCTTCTGGACGGCACTTGAGCAGGGCTATTTCGCCGAGGAAGGGATCGAGGCGGACTTCCTGGCTGGCGGCCCCAATGCCCCCGATGTGCTCGTATCGCTCGCAGCTGACAGCGCCCAGATCAGCAATGCCAACTGGCTGCCGGTGCTCGATGCTATCGAAAAGGGCAATGACTTCGTGGTGCTGGGCGCCATGTGGCAAAAGAGCCCCGCGGCACTGATATCGCTGGCAGCCAAGCCCGTGCGCGAGGCCAAGGATCTGGTGGGGGCGCGGATCCTCGCGCAGAACCCCACGGACAAGCTGATCATCGACGCCATTCTGGGCAATGCCGGACTGCCGCTCGACTACGAGATCATGCCGACCGGGTTCTCGCCCGAGCCGCTTCTGTCGGGCGATGGCGATGTGTATTTCGCCTTTGCGACCAATCAGCCGATCACGCTGGAAAATCTGGGCCTGGTGCAGGGCACCGACTTTTTCGTGACGCTGATGGATGACCTTGGCTACCAGGTCAAGCAGGCGCTGATGGTGACCAAGAAATCGTTCCTCGCCGAAAACCGGCCGGCGATGGTGGGCTATATCAGGGCGCTGATCCGCGGCTGGGATTATGCCTTTGCCAATCCCCAATATGCGCCACAGATCGTAGTGGACAAATATGGCGCCGATCTGGGGCTCGACCTCGCCCAGCAGCAGCGCCAGATGGAGCTGCAGATTCCGCTGATCAAGCCGGAAGGCGAGGGCAAGCTGTTCTGGTTCGACCCCGCCGTGATCGAGGGGGCGATGACGGATGCAGCAGTGGCGGCGGGCCGCAAAGTGCCGCCCCTTGCCGAGCTTGTGGACCTAAGCGTGCTCGAGGAAGCGCACGCGACGCTCTGAGTTTTAGAGAGCCTCCCTATCCTGTGGTTCCATCCCGCGCCGTGGCGGGGTGGCTGGTTCAACCCGCCCATGCGCAGCCCTTTGGAGTGTGCCGATATGCTGAGACGCCAATTGCTTGCATCCGCTGCCGGGGGTCTGTTGGCCTCGGCCTTGTTGCCGCGCTTTGCCATGGCGCAGGCGAGCACGCCGTTGCGCGTGCAACTCGGCTGGATCGCCAATGTGGAATATGGCGACCACTGGATTGCGCTGGAAAATGGGTTGTTCAGCGGGGCGGGGCTGGATGTGTCGGTGAGCCCAGGCGGCCCCAATGCCCCCGATCCGTTGACCCTGATTGCGGCGGGCAATGCCGAGATCGGTTACACCAGCTGGCTGCCATTTCTGGATGCCGTTGGGCGCGGCAATGATTTCGTGCTGATCACCGCGCGCCAGCAGACTTCGCCGTTGGGGATCATTTCGCTGGCGGCCAAGCCGATTTTAACGGCCCAAGACATTGTGGGTTCGCGGATCCTGGCGCAGGGCCCCGCGGAAGAAACCGCCATCCAGGCGACGCTGGGCTTGGCGGGGCTCGACCCGGAGAGCTGGACCATGGTGCCGGCCGGGTTTTCGCCCGAGCCCCTGGTGGCAGGGGATGGCGAGGGTTACACCGCCTTTGCGGTGAACCAGACCATTACGCTCGAAAACATGGGCATGGTGCCAGAAAAGGACTTCTTTTTCCGCTCCTTTGATCAACTGGGCTTTCCCTCCTATGCGGGGCTGGGCTTTGTGTCGCGGGCATTTCTCGAGGTCAACCGGCCGGCGATCGTGGCCTATCTCGCTGCATTGATGCAGGCGTTCCAGGTCAATGAGGCGGATCTGACGCTGGCGCCCAAGCTGGCGGTGCAGAAATACGGCGCCGATTTCGGGCTCGAATTGGCTCAGCAGACCCGACAGAACGAGCTGCAGCTTCCCTTCATGCGACCGGGCGGAGATCCGGCCTACCCCATCTATGGGCTCGACAAGGCCAAGATGGCGGGCCCGATGTATGACGCGGCACGCGCAACCGGGCGCACCGAACTCCCCCCCATTGACGATATCGTCGACACCAGCCTCGCCCAGGAAGCGCTGGCTTCGCTCTGACCTGTTTATTCCAAGGAGATCACCCCATGACCCCAGACAACTTTACCACCACGGGCGAGCCGCAGCTGGTGGATGTGGTGGTGACCGGCGCCGAGATCGTGACCCTCGATGCCGAAAATCGGGTGATCAGCGATGGCACGATCGCAGTGGATGGGGGGCGGATCGTCTTTTTGGGTGAAGGGGGAGGGGGGCGAGCCTATCGGGGGCGCACCACCATCGATGCACGGGGGCGGATCGCTATGCCCGGGCTGATCGATGCGCATTTCCATACCGGACAGCAATTGCTGCGAGGAAAGCTGCAGGCGATTGCCAGGAAGCGCCCACTCAAGCTGCCGGTGTGGAAGAACTACCTGATCCCGTTCGAGAGCTGCCTCGAGCCCGAGGATGTGTATTTGTCGGGGCTCGTCGCCTACACCAACATGATCCAGGTCGGCACGACCTGTTTCGCGGAAGCCGGCGGACCGCACCCCGACGAGATGGGACGGGCAGCCATGGATGTAGGCATCCGGGGGTTTGTGTCGCTGTCGACGGTCAATCAGAGCGAGAATATTGGCGCGGAAGTGCCAGCCAATATGCTGATGACGCATGACCAGGCGCTCGAGCGCAATGTGGCGCTGGTAGAGCGCTGGCAGAGCAATGAGCGGGTCAAGGCGTGGCTCTCGCTACGGCAGGTGATCGTGTGCTCTCCCGAGCTGATCCGCGATATCTCGCAGGCCTCGCGCGAGCTGGCGGTGAAGATCCATACGCATCTGTGCGAGGGCAGCTACGAGATCGACTATACGCTCGAAAAGTTCGGACTGCGGCCGACCGAGTGGCTCGAGACCATGCAGGTGCTGGACCACAATCTGCATTGCGCCCATTCGGTGCTGCTCTCGCCCAAGGAAGTGGATCTCTACGAGAAGTACCAGCTCTCAGCCTGTCATTGCGGCTTCAACAATTATTCCATCGGCCATCCCCGGCTGATCGAAATGTGGAAGCGCGGCATCGCCATCGGGCTGGGCACGGACGGCCCGGGTTCGGCGGGGACGCTCGATCTGTTCCAGGTGGCGCATGTGGCGCGCGTGGGTCAGCAGGCGGTCAATTCAGCCGTGTTCCACCAGCGCGAGCCGATTTCCTCCGAAGAACTGCTGCGGATCGCGACGCATGGCGGGGCGCGGGCGCTGGGGATCTTCGATGAGGTGGGGAGCCTCGAAGTGGGCAAAAAGGCCGACCTCCTGCTTTGCGACACCTCGCATATGGATCATGCGCCGATCTATGACCCGCTGTTTGTTGCGGCTTCGATCCTGGTCGGCCGGGACGTGGAAACGGTTGTTGTGGATGGCAAGGTGGTGATGCAGGACCGCGCCATGCTGGGGATCGACCAGGAAGCGATCCGCGCCAAGCTCAAGGAGCGCCTGCCAGTGATTTCGGAACGGTTCGAGCGGCTGGTGGCGTGATGAGCAGCCCAATGGTGTCACAGGACTGGTCGATCAATGTCGACCGCGTGCGCAAGAGTTTCAAGCTCGACGACGGCAAGGAACTGGTCGCCATCGAGGAGGTCGATCTCAAGATCGGCAAGGGCGAGTTCGTCGCGCTCCTTGGCCCTTCGGGCTGCGGCAAGAGCACGGTGTTGCGGCTGGTGGCGGCGCTGGACAATGCCACTCATGGGCGGGTGACGGTTGAAGGGCGCGATCCGCTGGAGCTGTCGCGCGCGCACCGCTTAGGCGTGGCATTCCAGGATCATGCGCTTTTGCCCTGGCTCACCATTCACGACAATATCGCCCTGCCGTTCAAAGTGGCCGGGCGGCAGGTGGATGAGGCGCGCGTGGCCGAACTGCTGGCGTTAGTGGGGCTGACGGGGTTCGAGAAGGCGCGGCCCAAGCAGTTGTCCGGCGGCATGCGGCAGCGCGTTTCCATTGCCCGGGCGCTGGTGCTCAGGCCCGATGTGCTGCTGCTTGACGAGCCATTCGGGGCGCTCGACGCGGTGACGCGCCGGCACATGAATGTGGAACTGCAGCGGATCTGGAGCGAAGCCAAGATCACGACCCTCCTCGTCACCCATTCGGTTGAGGAAGCGCTGTTTCTCGCCGACCGCGTGATCGTGATGAGTGGGCGGCCGGGGCGGGTGATCAAATCCATCCAAGTGCCATTCGCGCGGCCGCGCAGCCCCGATGTGCAGCGCACGGCCGAGTTCCACCACATGGCCGACGAGTTGACGTTGGCGCTGGAACCCGAGGGGCTGCATTGATGCGCATCGCGAGCGACAAGGCGCAGGCGGGGGTGTTGGGGGCCATCGGCATCCTGCTGTTCTTGGGATTGTGGGAGGTGATCGGGGTCAACCGGCTGGCTGGGTTGACCTGGCCGCCGCTGAGTACGGTACTGGTGTTCATGTTCGATCCCTCGCGTCAGGCGCTGTTCTTGCGTGCGATGGGGGCGAGTTTTTCCATGGTGGCGGCGGGCTATGCGCTAGGGACGCTGATCGGCGTTGTGACCGCGGGGCTGGTGCATGTGGTGCCGGTGTTGCGGCCCGGTCTCGACCGGCTCGCCGGGGTGATCCACGCCATTCCCGCTATTGCGCTGGCGCCCTTGTTTATCGTGCTGCTCGACCGGGAACTGACCGGGATGGCGATCGCAACGCTCAATGTGTTCTTTGTGCTTTATGTCGCGACCACATCGGGACTGGCCAATTCCACGGTGACGCACCGGGACCTCTTCCAAGTGCTGGGCTCGTCGCCATTGACGCGCCTCTTGCGCCTCGATTTGCCGGCCGCACTGCCGGCTCTGGTGAGTGGGCTGAAATTTGCCATTCCTGCCGCTTTCATCGGCGCGATCCTCGGCGAATGGTTTGGCTCCTCGCGCGGGCTGGGGCTGCTCATGGTCAGCGCGATGCAGAACTTCCAGATCCCGCTGCTGTGGAGCGCGGTATTTATTGCCTCGGCGGCTTCGCTTCTGGCTTTTGGAGCGATGAGCCTGCTCGAGCGCTTTGTTTATGGGCGATACGCATGAGCACATCGGCAAAACGAAGCTTTGGCTCTACCCTGCGTACTGCCGTGTCGCGCTACTGGGGCGTCCTGGCGGTGTTGTTGGCTTGGCAGGCCTGGGTGTCGATCTCGGGCGTCAACGCCATTGTCATGCCCCAGCCCATCAATGTGCTGACGGATCTGGTCACCAATCCGATGGTGTACATCACCAATGGCGGGCAAACCTTGATACTTGCCGCCCTGGGGCTGGTGCTGGGCATGCTCCTGGGCACGATTGTTGCGGTGCTGGCCTGGACCTCGCGGCTGCTGAACGGGATCCTCGTGCCATTGGGGCTGATCTTTTCTTCGGTGCCCGTAGTGGCGCTGATCCCGGTGCTGGCGCGCCTCCTCGGCTATGACCTCAAAACCGTGCTCGCCATTGTGGTGATCATCTCGTTTTTCCCGGCCTTTGTGTTCACCTCGGCCGGGCTCAAGGCACTGCCGCCCGGGAGCGATGATCTGTTCAAGGTCCTCGGGGCCTCGCGTCTGACGCGGTTTTTCCACCTGGTGCTGCCTTCGGCCGTGCCCAACTGGATGATCGCGCTGCGCCTGGCCGCGCCGCCCGCAGTGCTGTCGGCCATGGTGGCCGAATTCCTGATGGGCTCGAGCGGGCTTGGCTACCTGTTCCGCTCGGCGGCCAGTGACTTCCAGACGGAGCGGGCCTTTGGCACCAGTGTCGTGGCCACCGTGATTTCGGTGCTGTGCTTTACCGCGGCCCTTGGGGCAGAGCGGCGCGTCAACAACAGATGGAAGTGAGCGCAATGAACGAAGATCTCGAACATCTCATCCCCGCCATCGCCACGGTGCAGGTGGACAATGAGCGGGTCAGGGCCACCCGCTACCACTTTGCGCCGGGATCGGAGACCGGCTGGCACAAGCATGGCCATGACTATGTTGTTGTGCCCACACTGGCTGGAACGCTGACCATCGTTGAACTCGATGGCAGCCGGCGCGAGGTCGCCTACCAGGTGGGGGAAAGCTATGGGCGAGTGCTGGGGGCCGAGCACAACGTGGTCAACCTTTCCGACAGCCCCGTCGAATTTGTTGAAATCGAACTGAAATAGGTTGTTTGCCGATGTCCAAAGTCACCTTGCCTCCTGATCCCTGGCAGAACGTCAAGACCCAGCACGGCATCCCTGCCGATGAGGTGATCTCGGGCCTGCAGAAATGCCTCCGGCGCGGCATGGCCGAGACCGCGCTCCTGCTGGCCTATGAGATGTATGTGACCAGCCCCGAGATGGAGGAGATGCTGTGGTCGCGCTTGTGCGTGATCGCAGTGGAGGATGTGGGGGCGGGCAATCTGAACCTGCCGGTGCTGGTGGATACGCTTTATCGCACTCATCAGCGCTATCCGCGTCCGATCGGCGACAGGTTTCTGTTTGCTGCCCATGCCATCCGGCTGATCGCCGAAAGCCCCAAGGACCGCACCACCGACGACATGGTCAATTTCGCGCGGTTGGAAAACGTTGTGCGCAACAAGGCGCCCAAAGTGCCCGACTTCGCCATCGACATGCATACCAAGCGCGGCTGGGAAATGGGCCGCGGCTACGAGCATTTCATGACTGAAGCGTCGCGCGTCGAGAACCGGATCGAAACCGGCGACACCTCTTATCGCGACCGCATCATGGCAGCCATTGCGGCGGGCGAGTTGTCCTGAGGGCGCGACATGAAAACGGTTTACCTAGCCGGCCCCGAGGTGTTTTTTCCGGACGGGGCAGCAATCACTGCGGCCAAACGCGAGCTGACCCGCAGCTATGGCTTTGTGCCCCAGGTCTGGAACGAAGAGCGGGACTGGCCCAGCGACAAGTTCGAGATTGGGGTGTTCATCGCCCGGGGCAATGAAGCGGTGATGAGCGACAGCGACTTCATTATCGCCAACATGACCCCGTTCCGGGGCATCAGCGCCGATGTGGGCACGGCCTATGAAATCGGCTTCATGTGCGCGCAAGGCAAGCCCGCTTTTGGCTACACCAATGACAGCCGGTTTTATGGGCAGCGAGCCGCCGAGGATTTTTACGGCGGCAAGGTGGCACCCGATGCCAAGGGGGTGACGCGAGGGCCGGACGGGCAAATGGTGGAAGACCACGCCATGTCCGACAATCTGATGCTGGATGGGGGCATGCATCTGCGCGGCGGGCTGGTGGCGCGGCCGCCGGCAGGCACGGTGCTGCCCTTTGGCGATCTCAGCGTGTTTGAGGCGTGCCTGGCGGCCGCCAAGCGCTTTTTCGCGACGGCTAGCTGATGGCGCCTGATGCCACGGCGCTGAGCGCGGAGCTGGCCACAGGTCGGATATCGGCGGTGGAGTTGGTGGAGCAGAGCATTGCCGCCATCGAGGCTGGCGATGGCGTGCTCAATGCGGTGGTGGTGCGCGATTTCGAGCGGGCCCGCGCGGCGGCCGGCGAGGCGGACCGGCGCTTGGCGGCGGGGGAGCAACTGCCGCTGCTGGGCGTCCCGATCACCATCAAGGAAAGCTTTGATGTGGAAGGCTTGCCCACAAGCTGGGGGTTGGAGGCTTTTCGCGGCGCGGTGGCGCGCGAGGACGCGGTAGCGGTGGCCCGGCTGCGCGCCGCCGGCGCGGTGATCCTCGGGAAAACCAATGTGTCCGAGGGGCTAGATGGCTGGAATGCCGAGAACCCGGTTTATGGCCGGACGGGCAATCCGGTGGGGGCCGGGTTGTCGCCGGGCGGTTCGTCTTCGGGGGCGGCCGCGGCGGTGGCGGCAGGCTATGTGCCGCTTGATATCGGCTCGGACCTGGGGGGCTCCATCCGCGGGCCGGCGCAGTTTTGCGGCATCTGGGGCCATGTGGCGAGCATGGGGCTGATCCCCTTGCGCGGGCATGCGCTGGCTGGGCGCAAGGCGCGGTTCGACCTGTCCTGTCCGGGGCCACTGGCGCGGAGCGCGCGGGATCTTGAGTTGGGGCTCACGGTCATGGCGGGGCCCGATGCCGATGAGGCAGTGGGATATACGCTGACGCTGCCGCCGCCAAGGGTGGAGAAACTAAGCGAGTTGCGGGTCCTGGTGCTGGAGGAGCATCCGATGGTACCCACCGATCCCGAAGTGCGGGCAGGGGTGGCGCTGGCGGCGGAACTGCTCGGGCGGGCAGGGGCGAAGGTGCGGCGCGCCGAGGGCGTGATGCCCGATGTCGAGGAGGCGACGCGGATTTATCTGCGGCTGCTTGGGGGCGCGGTGGCGCTGGGGCAGACGGCGGAACAGCTGGCAGCGGCACGCGAAGAACTCCTGGGGCTTGATCCTGGAAGTATGGCGGCGTGGCGCATCGGCGGCATGGTGGCGAGCCATGCCGAATGGATCGAGGCCAATGAAGCGCGGGTGAAGCTGCGCTGGGCCTGGCAGGAGGTGTTTCGCGATTGGGATGCGCTGATCTGCCCGCCCATGTCGGTGGCGGCGCTGGGGGAAGCGGAAGCCGCGGCACCGAGCGTGTTGGTGGATGGCGTTGCCATGGAGCGGGGCGACAGCGTGGCCTGGACCGCCTTGGGAAATGGCGCGGCGCTGCCGGCCACGGTGATGCCGATAGGGCGCATGCGCGACGGCCGGCCCACCGGCATCCAGATCATCGGGCCTTATTTGGAAGATCGCACCACGATCTCCATCGCAGGACTGCTGGCCGCCGCGCAATGTCGGTAAAAACCGCGTTTGTGAAAGGTTGATGCAAGATAGGAGCAGTATTGTGCTCGAGCTTCAAGCAAGGCATTGATTCGCCGGTGCGATGAAGGCAGGATCCTAGACAAGGTGGAACAAGTGCGACACGACTTCACAAGCCGCTTGAAGCGCAAGGCATTGCTGAGCGCCCTTGTTCTTTCGCCAACAGTCGCCCAGGGGGCCGACTTCGATTCCTTCGGTGCGGCCGCAACCGAGCTCGTGGCGATTGAAACGAGCAAACCTGACCTGATCTTCGAGTTGGGCCTTGGTGTCGGCACTGCCCCAATCTATCCGGGCTCGACCGAGTACGGCATGACGGTCAACCCAATCATTCGCGTTGAGCGTCTCAATATCCCCGGGCTTATCGATATCGGCGGAGAAAAGTCCGCCGGCGGTTTGCGGTTCGGCCCATCCTTTGCGGTGCAAGGGGAACGGATCAGTTCAGACCACGAGCAGCTCCTGGGACTGGACGACGTCGATACGACCTACGAGGTCGGCGGCCGAGTTGGCTACGAGTTCATTTTCAGCGACGTGCTCAGTACGGAGCTATATGGGCAGGCACGCTACGCCTTTGGCGGTGCGGAAGGGCTCGTCGGGGAAGTGGGACTGGACGCGACGGCTCGCCTGACACCGCAGCTTGAGGTTGTGGGCGGCGTATACGCGAGCATGGCGGGCGAGGACTATGTGGACACCTATTTTGGCGTGACGGCGCCGGAGGCCATAGCGAGTGGCGGGCGTTTGGACGCGTATGATCCTGGAGCGGGTGTAACGGCGGTTGGCGTCAAGTTGGCCGCGCGGTACGAATTTATCCCGGATACTTTTTTCAATGCGAGTGCCGAATATAGCAGGCTGGTGGCCGATGCTGCCGACTCTCCAGTCGTGCAACTGGGTACCGAAAACCAGTTCGTTGTTGGCGTTGGCCTGTCCAGACGATTTTCGTTCAACTATTAGGTGCCAGACCAAGATTGGGGAATCCGTCGCCCTCGCACCTGCGCAGCAGGCACTAGGTCCATCAGACCTGCCTGTCCGGGCGCGTGCCGCCATAAGGGCAGGGTGCTCGCTACCGCCCGATCAAGCCCACGTCAGGAAAGCCTGATTGGGCTCCGACCAGCGGAGTAAGGCGTGCCAACATAAGACATGTTGCGGCGTACGTTCTGGTCATCTGCCCGCGGTCGCTCTAGTCTCGGAAAGACGGAGGCGGAACGGAGCGGGGCTGATTTTGAGCACCACTGACCTGGAGATCGTTCGGCGTGGCTACGCCCGGCAAGTAACAGCGCTTCTGGGCGCCCGCAACGAGAGGCTCGAAGCGGCTTTTGCCGCTGTGCCACGAGAGCGCTTTCTGGGGAGCGACCCCTGGTATATCGTCAAACGGGCTCAGGGCTTTGTTCGCCTGCCAGCCAACGACCCGGTCTATGTGTATCAGGATGTGCTGATTGCCCTCGACGAAGAGCGAGGCATCAATAACGGTAGCCCGTCTTTGCATGCCAGCATGCTCGACGCCTTGGCTCCCAAGCTTGGCGACACCGTCGCCCATATCGGTGCTGGAACAGGCTATTACAGCGCGATCCTTGCTGAACTGGTGGGAGCAACGGGCCGCGTTGTTGCCGTGGAATTTGATCACAACCTCGCCCAGCAAGCGCACAGCCACCTCGCTGATCGGCCCAATGTCGAGGTCATCACCGGTGATGGGGGCGATTGGCCTCGGGAGGACGTTGAAGGCGTTTATGTCAACTTCGCGGTGGAGCGGCCTGCCGAGCCATGGATCGACCGCCTCAAGATGGGCGGACGCCTGGTATTCCCGCTCGGGGTCGCAAGCCCGGCCAAGCCAAATGGCGCCAGGTTTGCTCAAGGTGTGGCGCTACGGGTCGAAAAGGCAAGCGGGTTGCATCCTGCAAGCATTATCAGCCCGGTCAGCTTTATCTTCGCGGAAGGCGCGGCCGGCACGCCAGACCCCGGTCTCGTCCAGGCATTCAAGGACGGTGGCGTGGAGCTCGTACGAAGCCTGGCCTGGCACCAGGAAGTGGACCCGGCCAGGTGCTGGCACGTTGGGGCTGGGTGGGCGCTTTGTTATGGAGGCGTTGCGCAGGGCTTAGGGCCAGAAGGCAGTGCGAGATGACGGGCGTCTGCCAGCCGACACTGCTGGCCGTCTATAACGCATGCATCTTGCTGCGCTTCAGACACATCGCAGTTCCATAATATATCTTATGCGAACTGCGGATGTGCAGAAAACCGTGGCTGCTGACGGCTTGGCGAACCCGCCTCACCCGCTCTAATTGGCTGTTGCCGTGCTGGGCTACTGGCAAGCCCTAGGCATTGCTAAGCTGTCGGCGCTGATTCCAATCAAGGTTCCTCCATGCAACCCTCGCGCGAAATTTCACGGCTAATCGAGATCATGGCGGCGCTGCGTGATCCGGTGACGGGTTGCCCGTGGGATCTGGAGCAGACCTTTGCCACCATCCGGCACTACACGATCGAGGAAGCCTATGAGGTCGCCGACGCCGTTGAGCGCGAGGACTTCGCTGATCTGCGCGAAGAACTGGGTGATCTGCTGCTGCAGCCGATCTACCAGGCGCAGCTGGCCAAGGAAGCTGGGCACTTCGATATTGGCGATGTGATCTATGCCATCACCAGCAAGCTGATCCGCCGGCATCCGCATGTGTTTGGGGATCTCGATGCCAATGATGCGGAAGCGGCCCAAAGCCGCTGGGAAGCCATCAAGGTCGACGAACGCGCCGCCAAGGCGGCTCGCAAGGGCGAGCAGACGCCTTCAGTGCTCGATGATGTCCCCTCGACGCTGCCAGCGCTTGCCCGGGCCGAGAAGCTGACCAAGCGTGCGGCTCAGGTTGGCTTTGACTGGCCCCACTATGCAGCGGTCAAGGAGAAGCTGCTGGAAGAGCTGGCTGAAGTCGACAGCGCGCGTGAAATGCAGGATCAAGCCGCGGTGCAGGAGGAAATCGGCGACCTGCTGTTCGCCGCCGCCAATCTGGCCCGTCAAGCCGGCGTTGATCCAGAAGCGGCGCTGCGGGACGCCAACAGCAAGTTTAGCCGGCGCTTTCACTATGTGGAGGCGCGGTGCCGCGAGGACGGCGTTGCTGTCAAGGACGCTGGGCTTGAGCGCCTTGACAGCTATTGGAACGAGATCCGTGCCGCGGACAAAGCCTAGGCTTCGACGCTTTCGATCCGGCCATTGAAGCGCTCGAGGAAGGCCGCTTTCTGGCGCGGTTCGACGCGCACCACATAGCCCGAGCCCTGCTCATTGGGTTCGTCGCGCGAGATGATCTCGGAATGGGCATGCAGCCAGCCGATATCGCTGCCGGCGCTGTGGGGCACATGCACATGATAGGTGCGGCTCTTGTCGGCGAGCGCGGTCTCGACCGCGAGCTTTAGCTCGTCGAGTCCCTGCCCGGTTTTGGCGGAAACCTGTACCACTGCCGCGACCTTGCCGGCCGGGCTGACCGAGGCGAGCAGCGGATCATCGCCGTCAGCGACGGGTGCCAGCAGATCGATCTTGTTCCACACTTCGATGACGGGCGTGGTTTCCGGTGAAACGCCCAAGTCACCCAGGACCTTGAGCACATCGAGCGCCTGCGCCAGATGGTCATTATTGGCGATGTCGCGGACGTGGAGAATAACGTCTGCATCCACCACTTCTTCAAGCGTGGCGCGGAAAGCAGCAACGAGGTCGGTGGGTAGATCGGCAACGAAGCCCACAGTGTCGCTGATCATCACCTCGCGCCCATGCGGCAGCTGCAGCTTGCGCACGGTGGTGTCTAGGGTAGCAAAGAGGAGATTCTCGGCGAACACCCCTGCCCCGGTCAGAGCATTGAACAGGCTCGACTTACCGGCATTGGTATAACCCACCAGCGCCACAATGGGGAACGGGGTGTCGTCGCGCTGCCGCCGCTGCTGAGCGCGCGTCTTCTTGACCTTTTCCAGCCTATCCTCGAGCAGCACAATCCGATCGGTCAGCTGCCGCCGATCGCTTTCGATCTGGGTTTCGCCCGGGCCGCCCATGAAGCCCAGGCCGCCGCTGCCGCGCTGCCGCTCAAGGTGGGTCCAGGAGCGCACCAGACGGCTCTTCTGGTAGTTGAGGTGGGCCAGTTCCACCTGCAGCACGCCTTCGCGGGTTGCCGCGCGCTCGCCGAAAATCTCCAGGATCAGCGCGGTGCGGTCGAGCACCTTAGCGCCGGTTTCTTTTTCGAGATTGCGCTGCTGGATCGGCGTCAGCGCCGCATCCACCAGCAACAAGTCGATATCCTCGTTCTTGACGCGCTGCGCCAGGGTTTCCACGTGGCCGCCGCCAAGAAAAGTGGCCGGCTTGATCTCGCGAACCTTGAGCACCTCGGAGAATACGATGTCGAGCCGAATGGCTCCAGCGAGCCCCTCGAACTCGGACTTGCGCGATTCGATGGTATGGGCGGAGGAACTGCCGCGCACATCGGGGCAAATTAGGCCGGCGCGCGTGGGTACCTCGCGCCGGTCGATAAAAGCTTGGGGTCCGCCTGGCAGGTCGTCGTCTAGCTCGTCGTGATCGGTCATGGATTAGTCGCTGTCTTGGTTCTGCTCCGGATCGAAAAGCTGGATTGGGGCTCCGGGCATAATCGTCGATATCGCGTGCTTGTAAACGAGCTGCGACTGCGCATCGCGCCGCAGCAGCAGGCAGAAATTGTCAAACCAGGTGATTACTCCCTGGAGTTTGACGCCGTTCACCAGGAATATGGTGACCGGTACCTTCTGCTTGCGCACGTGATTGAGAAAGGAATCTTGCAGATTCTGCTGCTTTTCACTGGGCATTCAGGCCTCTTTTATGCGGCAGTCTTGTTGCGCGACGCCTCTGATTGAGCGTCTGTATGGTCCCCGGAAGCACCGCGTTGTTCCGGTTTATGGGGTCGTCGTTTGTTCCGGCACTATGGCACGCCTGCTTTTTGCTGCCTACCCGCGGCGGCTGCATGGCTCGGCTACGTTTTCCTCGGTCTTAGAGTCCCAGCGACTTGATCTTGCGATGCAAAGCACTGCGCTCCATACCGACGAACTCCGCAGTCTTGGAGATGTTCCCGCCGAAACGCTCGATTTGCGCCAGCAGATACTGCCGCTCGAACACTTCGCGCGCGTCGCGCAGCGGCAGGCTCATCAGATGGGCCGACGAGTCGGTGTCCCCTACGGTTGGCAGCACCTCGCCGATATCAGACGGCAGCATGGCTGCGCTGATTGTGCCGTCTTCGGGCTGCTGGTCCTTCATCAGAATCAGGAGCCGTTCGATCGAGTTGCGCAACTGGCGGGCATTACCGGGCCATTCCTGTGCCTGGAGCACCGCCATGGCGTCGTCGCCGACGGCCAGGCGCTGAAGATTGTGCATGCGGCAGACCTGCTCAATGAACACGTTGACCAGCGGCGGCACGTCTTCGCGCCGCTCCTTAAGGGGCGTGATCGGCAAGGGCACGATGGAAAGGCGATGGAACAGGTCGCTGCGGAATTCTCCCGACTCGATCTGCGCGGCAACGTTCTGCGAACTCGAGGCGATGATTCGAACATCGATCGGCACCGCCTGGGTTCCGCCGACACGATTAAAGCGGTTCTCGACCAGCGTACGGAGCAAGGCTGCCTGGGTGGCTTGCGGCAGCGTAGTAACCTCGGAAAGGTAAAGTGTGCCGCCATGAGCTTTTTCCAGCGCTCCGACTTCAACCTTGAGCACGCCGGACTTGTCGCGGGTTTCGCGCCCAAACAGCACCACCGGCACTTCTTCCGGGGCGTAGAGGGAGGCGTTGATCTCGACAAACGGCGAATCGGCGCGAGGGCTGCGTTGATGCAGCAGGCGCGCGACGAGCCCCTTGCCAACGCCTGAAGGGCCGGAAATGAAGATGCGCGAATTGGTGGGCGCGGATTTCTCGATCAGGCCGCGGACCTGCTGGAGCGCGGGGGAGCTGCCCACCATTTCGCTCTTGGTGGCCGATCGCTCCTTGAGCTCGGCAACCTCGTTGCGCAGGCGCGTCGCTTCCATCGCTCGCTGGGTGATATGGAGCAGCCGGTCAATCTTGAACGGCTTTTCGATATAGTCATAGGCGCCGCGGCGGATGGCGGAAACGGCGGTTTCAACATTGCCGTGGCCCGAAATCATTACCACCGGCATTTCGGGGTGCTGGGACTGGAAGACATCGAGCAATTGCAAGCCGTCGAGCCGCGAGCCCTGCATCCAGATGTCGAGGAAAACGAGGCTGGGCCGCCGGCGGGCGATCTCGTTGAGACCGCTATCGGCGTCATGAGCCTGGCGAGCTTCAAAGCCTTCGTCCTCAAGGATGCCCGCAATGAGTTCGCGGATGTCGTCTTCGTCGTCGATGATCAGAATGTCGAGTGCCATTAGGTGTGAACAGCCGCTTGCATGAGCGGTTCCTCCTGTTGGGATGGCCATTGTTCCTGCCGCGAGGAACCGGCGTTATCCGAAAAGCTGTGGGGCGAGCGGAGGGGCAGCGTGAAGGTCACGCAAGCCCCTACCCGGCCGCTGGGATCTGGTTCGGCGTCGACCAGCTCGACGATACCGCCATGCTGTTCGACAATCTTGGCGACGATGGCGAGGCCCAGCCCCGTGCCCTTTTCGCGCGTTGTCATATAAGGCTCGAGCAGCCGCTGCCGGTTGTCCTTAGGCCAGCCCTTGCCGTTGTCAGAAACGGTGACCCGGGCGAAATTGCCTTCAAGTTGCGCCGCGACCGTGATGGTGGGCTCCCAATCAGGACCAGTCGGCACCGACTCGAAAGCTTCCACCGCGTTCTTGATGAGGTTGGTCAGCGTTTGGGAGATCAGGCGGCTGTCAAAGAAGGCAATGATGGCCTTTTCGGGCAGATGCGTGATGATGTTGAGATCCGGCAAGCGGACGCTTTCCAGGAACACGGCTTGGCGCACGGTATCTGACAGATCGGCCGGTTCGGGCGCCGCTTCTGGCATGCGCGCGAACGCCGAGAACTCGTCGACCATCCGACCGATATCGCCAACCTGCCGCACGATGGTGTTGATGCACTTGTCGAACACATCGCGATCATCTTCGAGCTTGGCGCCATAGCGACGGCGCAGGCGCTCGGCGGAAAGCTGGATGGGGGTCAGGGGGTTCTTGATCTCATGGGCCACGCGTCGCGCCACGTCGGCCCAGGCGCTGGTGCGCTGAGCCGATTCGAGATCGGTGATATCGTCAAAGGTCAGAACATAGCCCTTGGATTCGGCGATGGAGCCTTCGCGGGTGAGCTGGACCTGATAGGTGCGCCGGTCCGTTTCGTTGCCGAGCTGGATCTGATCGCGAACCTGGCCGCGACGCGCCGAACGGGCTCGCTCCAGGATGGGTGCGAGTTGGCTCATCACATCCTCGATGCGCTTGCCCATCAGGCTGATTTCATCGGTGTCGAGCATCTCGCAGGCGCGGGCATTCACGAGAGTTACCGCGCCAAATGAGTCGAGGCCAATGATGCCGGCGGAGACGCCCTCCACCACCGCTTCGGTGAACTGCCGACGCTTCTCGTTCATCTCGTTGGCCGTCAGCAGCGCTTCGCGCTGAGAGCGCAACTGCTGGGTCATGCGGTTAAAGCCAGTGGAGAGATCACGCAGATCGCCCCTGCCCTCCTGCACGGGCACCTGAACGTCCAACTCGCCGCGGCTGACGCGGGAGGAGGCGATCATCAGGTTACGGATTGGGTCGACGAACCGGTTGGCGAGCGCAATGCCGGTCCAGAGGGCGGCGAGGAGCAGCACCACCGCGAGACCGATATACATGATGGTAAAGGTGATCTGCAGCACCAGCCGGTTGGAGGCGTATTCCCGGTACTCGGTGATGTTCTCGTCGGTGAGGCGCATATATTCGAGCACCTCGGCGTCAACCGGCCGGGCGACGAACAGGAAAGTGTCGTCATAGCCGCGCAGCTTGACGATGGAGCCGACCAGATTGGTCTTGCCCGGGGCAATTGAAGTCGGAGCCCCCTCCCCCACGCCTTGGGTGATTCCCTCGGGTAGCTTGGGATAAGCGCCTTGGACGGCAATCTGGGCACGCATCAGCGTTTCACCGTCGCCGGTGATCAGCGAGGTGAAAGGGAGCGAGCGGGTAATGGCCAAGGCAGTCAGGATGCGTCGGAAGCGGTCTTCGTCCTCCTCGAAGGTGCCATGGGCCTGCTCAAGTTCAGCCGCCACCCAGATGATGTCGTCGCGCAGCACCTGGGCATGCTCGAGCATGTAGGAGCGGGCGACGAGGCGCGAGCTTTCTACCATGGCTCGGGTTCGCTCGGAGAACCACTGGTCGAGCCCCTGGTTGAGCGCCAGCGAAGCCACGACGGCAACGATCACTGCGGGAACCGCCGCCACAAAGGCGAACATGCCGACCATCTGGATCTGCATGCCGGCGCCTGCCTGACGGCGCAGGCGCGCCTGCACCAGCAAGGTCGCCTCGGTCACCACCAGCGCGATCACCAGCAGCACGAGGATGCCAGTGACGATCCAGATTGCGGTCCACACCTCCGGGGATGGCTCGATCCGCGTGATGCCAGACAGAATCAGGAAGGACAGCGAGGACATCAGCACCGATGCCACTACGACCACAAAGCCCAGAACGCGGAGCGGTCCATTGCCAGCGGCGGCAAACAGCGAGCGCGACTTTGCTGCAGCCTTCGCTGGCCGCCCCGCCTTGTATCGGATGATCCTGCTTGTCGCTTCGGTCAAATCGTGGTCCGGGCCCGTTGCTGCCGTGGGGAGGCGGAGCCTGACCCAATTCGCTCCTTCCTTCAAGATAATTGTTGCCGAAATGTGACACCCGCGGCCGCGGCGCGGCCGTGCTTCCGCTGCGTGGAGCGGTTTTGGTCTCTAATCGACCCGGATCAGCCGTTGCGTCGGCTGTGTTTTACAATTTCGATGCTGTGAGTGCGGATCTTCTTGCGTAGCGTGTTGCGGTTCAGGCCCAGCAGGTCCGCGGCCTTGATCTGATTGCCACCGCAGGCGTTGAGCGCCATGGCGATTAGCGGGGCTTCCACCTTGTCGATCACCCGCTGATAGAGCCCGGCCGGGGGCAGATTGGGCTCGTACTCGCGCAGCAGTTGCCCCACATGGGTTTCCACCGCCATGGAGACGTCGACAGGACCGCTGGGGGCTGACGAGGGGGAGCGATCAATGATGTTCAGTTCGTTCTGGACGATCTCGGCGGAAATGTTCTCGTCGACATAAAGGGCAGAAAGCCGGCGAACGAGGTTTTCCAGCTCGCGCACATTGCCGGGCCAGGCATAGTTCTGCATGAGCCGAATGGCTTCGGGCGTGATGGTCTTGGGCGGCTCGCCTTCCCGTTGGGCCGAGCGCAGGAAGTGGGCTGCGAGGTCACCGACATCCTCCACCCGCTCGCGCAGCGGCGGCAGCCGAAGCGGCACGACATTGAGGCGATAAAACAAATCCTCGCGGAACAGTCCTTGCCGGATCATCTGGCTGAGGTCGCGGTGAGTGGCGGCGACGATGCGCACATTGGTCTTGATGGCGCTGCGACCACCGACCATCGTGTACTCTCCCTCCTGCAGCACGCGCAGAAGCCGGGTTTGCGCGTCCATCGGCATGTCGCCGATTTCATCGAGAAAGAGCGTGCCCCCTTCGGCCTGCTCGAAGCGGCCAGAAGAGCGCGCATTGGCACCGGTGAACGCCCCTTTTTCATGGCCGAACAATTCGGCCTCAATCAGGTCGCGGGGAATGGCGGCCATGTTGATGGCTACAAACGGGCCATTGCGGCGCTTGCCGAAGTCGTGGAGCGCGCGCGCCACCAGTTCCTTGCCGGTGCCGCTTTCGCCGTTGATCATGACGGTAAGGTCAGTCTGCATCAGCCGGGCAAGAGCGCGATAGATGTCCTGCATCGCGGTGGAGCGGCCCACCAGCGGCATGGTTTCGCCTGGATCTTCCGCCTTGCGTTCGGCGGGTGTGGGCTTTTTGGCATCGGCCAGTCCGCGTGCGACAACCGACAGGACTTCGGTGATGTCGAACGGCTTGGGTAGGTATTCGTAGGCACCAACCTCGGAGGCGCGAATTGCCGTCATGAAGGTGTTCTGGGCCGACATCACGATCATGGGCAGGTCCGGCCGGATCTTCTTGATCTTGGGCATGACCTCAAAGGCATTGCCGTCGGGCATGGCCACATCAGTGATGAGGATGTCCCCTTCCCCGCGGCTGACCCAGTTCCACATGGTGGATATATTGCCCGTGGGACGAACCTCGTAGCCCGCACGGGTCAAGGCCTGGTTGAGCACCATGCGAATGGCGGCATCATCATCGGCAAGCAGAACAACGTGACTCATGGAGCCGAAACCTCTTCGGATGGCGCTTGAGAAACGCCACTGGCGACCGGAAGGAGAATGCGGAAGCGCGTGCGGCCGGGGCGGCTCTCGCAATCGATGACACCACCATGATCACCGACGATCTTGGCAACAAGGGCAAGGCCAAGGCCCGAGCCATTGGTCTTGGTGGTCACGAATGGATCAAACAGGAACGGCAGAATATCGGGAGGGACTCCCGGGCCATTGTCTTCGATCACGATCTCGAGTGGCAGCGAGATACGTTCGGAAACGCCGGTGACGCTGATGCGAATGCCGGGGCGAAACGCCGTTGTGAGCCTTATCTCGGGTTTTTGCGTGCGCTCCAGTGCCTCGGAGGCATTCTTGACCAGGTTGATGAACACCTGGATCAGCTGGTCGCGATTGCCGAGCACTGGAGGCAGGGACGGATCGTATTCCTCAGAAAAGGCAATGCCGCGGGCAACACCATTGCGCGCGAGCAGCTTCACCCGATCAAGGATGACGTGAATGTTGATAGCGTCTCGTTCCATCGGCCGCTCGTCGCCAAAGACCTCGACGCGGTCGATCAGGTTGACGATGCGGTCGGTTTCCTCACGGATGAGTCGGGCGAGCGGAATTTCCTCGCTGGCAACGGATTGTTCCAGAAGCTGCGCGGCACCTCGGATCCCTGAAAGCGGGTTCTTGATCTCATGGGCGAGCATGGAGGCCAGGCCGGTGACCGAACGGGCGGCACCGCGCGAAACCATCTGCCGGTCGATCTTGTCGGCCATGGTGCGCTCCTGGATGAGGATCGCGATGCGGCCATCGGTGTCGGAAATCGGGCTGGCAAACACGTCGGCAATGCGCTCGTCACCGAAGCGCGATGAACCCACCCGCACGCGATATTCCGTCATCGGTGCCCGCCGGGTAGCAACGGTATCAACGAGCCCGATAATGGGCGAGCCGAAGGCAATGAGATCATCAAGCTTTTGGCGGCTGAGAACGCTGAGCGAAGCGCCGAAAAACGCCTCGGCGGCGTAATTGACGAAGGTGATCTGGCGGTCTTCCGCGCAGACGATGATGGGCTGTGGCAACGCCTGCAGCACGGCGGTGGACGGGAACTCATCAAGCGTCGCGTTCAAGCGGCAACCCTCCAGTCGGCGGCATAAAGGCGAGAGATCATGCTGAGCACCTCAGGCGGCGACTCACAGTTAAGCAGCGCGGTGCGAGTGGCTTTGTCGAAGGAAAGATCCGCCGCTTCCGCATACCAGTCGAGGTGCTTGCGGGCGGCGCGAAGGCCAACAGCGGTGCCATATTCAAGCAGGATCGCTTCGTAATGCTCGGCGACGAGTTCGGCCAGCGCAGTGCCGATCGGTGCCGGAGCGGGCGCTTCGCCAGCAAGCTCGGCGCCGATTTGACCCACCGCCCAGGGGCGGCCTTGGGCCCCCCGGCCCAGCATCACCGCTGCAGCGCCCGACAGGGCCAGCGCCTCGCGCGCCGTGGCGAGATCGATGATGTCGCCATTGACCACAACGGGCACTGAGACAGCCTCAACCACGGCGCGCACGCGGTCCCAGCGGGCCTGGCCCTTGTAGAATTGCTGGCGAGTGCGCCCATGCACCGTGATCATCTGCGCTCCCGCCTCGACCGCCCGTCGGGCGATTTCGGGCGCGTTGAGCGTGTCGTCGTCCCAGCCCAAACGCATTTTCACCGTGACAGGAAGCGGAGTGGCGGTCACAACAGCATCCACCAGGGCAATGGCCTGATCGGGCACCCGCATCAGGGCTGAACCGGAATACCCGTTGGTCACCCGCTTGGCGGGACAGCCGAAATTGATGTCGATGATATCAGCGCCAGCCTCATAGGCCGCGCGCGCCCCAGCGGCCATCCACTCTGCTTCGCAGCCGGCCAACTGTACCATATGCGGCAGGGAGCCGGCGGGCTTGCCGAGCTTGCGCACCATGTCCTGGTGTCCGGTGGTGAGCGCGGCGCTGGCGATCATCTCCGACACTACCATGCCGGCACCGAAGCGCTCGGCCAGGGAGCGGAACGGGCGGTCGGTTATGCCCGCCATTGGGGCCAGCAAGGCATTGTTCGGAAGCTGATGCTTTCCGATGCTCAACGCGCAGGCAAACTTACTCACCAACTGCCCCGGATTTATTCACTTCGTGGGATTTGCCTGCACAATAATCAATTCCACCGAGCACGCAACAGTCAAACGCTGCGCTGAGGGAGAGGCCTGCCTGCACTTGCCGCATGGCTGCAGCGCGGTTAGACCAGCGCGATGTGACGGTTTGTTGTTTCAGGTTCCCTGCTTATGCGTTCTCGATCCATTGCCGTCATCGTTGTTGCTGCGGGGCGCGGCGAGAGGGCCGCTGCAGGCGGCGTTTCCGAGCCCAAACAGTATCGCATGCTAGCGGGCGAGGCGGTGCTGTCGCGCACCCTCAAGGCATTTCTGGGGCTGCCCGAAGTTCAATATGTGCTGCCGGTTATCCATGCCGAGCATGCCGATCGCTTTGCGGCTCTAGAATTGCAGCATGAGAATCTATTGCCCCCGGTGTCTGGCGGCGCTACCCGGCAGGCTTCGGTGCTGGAGGGGCTAAAAAGCCTCGCCAAGCTGCGGCCGGACTACGTCTTGATCCAGGACGCTGCTCGCCCGCTGGTGGAAGGTGACGTGGTCGCCGGGGTGATCGATGCGCTTGCCGAACTGGAAGGCGCCCTGCCCGCCGTAGGAGTAACCGACACCATCAAGCGCTCGCCGGATGGCGCCCTGGTCACGGCGACCGAGGATCGCTCGACCTTGTTTGCGGCGCAGACCCCACAGGGTTTCCGCTTTCCCCAGTTGTTCTCGGCGCATATGCGCGCTTCGACGGTGCGGCGCACCTTCACCGACGATGCCGAGATCGCCGAATGGGCCGGCCTACGGGTAGGGCTGGTGCCGGGCACGCATCGCAATCTCAAGATTACCCACCCAAATGATTTCCAGCTAGCCGAGCGCCTGCTGGCAGGAGCTGAGATGATCACAGAAACCCGTGTTGGCACCGGCTTTGACGTGCACCCCTTCGAGCCGGGCGACGCTGTCTGGCTGGGCGGCGTGCGTATTCCACACACCGCCAAGCTCAAGGGTCACTCTGACGCGGACGTGGCGCTGCATGCCCTCACCGACGCTCTGCTGGGTGCCATAGGCGAAGGGGATATCGGCATTCATTTTCCGCCCAGCGACGACCGATGGAAAGGCGTGGGTTCCGTCGTGTTCCTGCGGCACGCCGGTGACCTCGTGAACAAAGCGGGGGGCCGGATCGTTAATGTCGACGTCACGATAGTTTGCGAGCGGCCGCGGATTGCCGAACATGTGCCCGCCATGCAAGCTGTGATCGGCGAGGCGCTTGGAATTGCGACTACGAGAATCGCGATCAAGGCGACGACGAACGAGCGGCTCGGTTTTATCGGGCGGGAGGAAGGAATGGTCGCCATGGCCAGCGCCAGCATTGAACTGCCGAGGCTCGATTGATGACCCTCAAACCAGAGCCTGGTCGGGCGGAGCGCGTCATCGCGCTGTTGGCTGCTGCTGGCAAGACAATCGTCACCGCCGAAAGCTGTACCGGGGGGATGATCGGGGCGGCCATTACCGATGTTCCCGGCTCATCATCGGCCTTTTACGGCGGCTATATCACCTACGCGAACGCGGCCAAGTCGCGCATGATCCAGGTGCAGCCCCGCTTGATCCGGGATTATGGCGCCGTGTCCAACCAGGTTGCGCGCGCCATGGCGGACGGCGCGCGCAACACGGCGCGGGCTGACTACGCCCTGTCAGTCACTGGTATTGCCGGTCCGGACGGAGGCAGCGAGAAAAAACCGGTGGGCCTGGTTTATGTAGCGATGTCGTCAGAACTCGCGACCGTCGTGATCGAGCACCGCTTCGGCGATTTGGGTCGCGACGGTATCCGCCGCGCCAGCGTCGATGCAGCGCTCGATTTGGCGCTTCAGGTGCTAGGGGATGTTCAAAGCCCGTAGCGCCGGTCCGCTTCCTCGCCAAAGGCGCGCATGATCTCTTCCTGCTTGGCGGCAAAGGCGGGCTCGGCCACGGCGGCAATGAAGGGATTGGAGATCTTGAAGTCGATCTCGAAGCGCACGCGTGTCCCCTCCCCTTCCGGCTCGAAGCGCCAGCGACTGTCGAGATAACTAAAGGGACCGTCCACCGCCTTGGCATCGATTACCAGTGCTTCAGAATCCAGCTTCACTCGGCTCGTATAGGCCTGCGTGATGGGACCAAAGGACAGGGTCATGCGGGCGAGCCGGGTACTCTCGGGCGCGGCCGGGTCGGGCTGCACCACCATGTTACGGCAGTTGGGCACGAAACGCGGATAGTCTTCCAGATCGGCGACGATTTCGAACATGCGTTGGGGCAGATGCGGCACATGCCGCTCAAAAGTACGTTTCATCAATAACCAAGCTTCTGGAGCCGTGCAGTGCGAAGGCGTGCGAAATCCTCGCCCGCATGGTGGGACGAGCGCGTCAGCGGGCTAGAGGACACGAGGGAGAAGCCCTTAGCCGTCGCCACGGTGGCGTAAGACTTGAACTCCTCGGGCGTCACGAACCGCTGCAGCGGATAGTGCTTCTTAGTGGGCTGCAGATACTGGCCAATGGTGAGGAAATCCACATCGGCTGAGCGCAGATCGTCCATCAGCTGGAGCACTTCGTTGCGCTCTTCGCCCAGCCCAACCATGATCCCCGACTTGGTGAACATGGTGGGATCGAGTTCCTTGACCTTTTGCAGCAGGCGGATGGAGTGGAAGTAACGGGCGCCTGGCCGCACCTTCAGATATTTGGACGGCACCGTTTCCAAATTGTGGTTGAACACATCGGGTTTGGCCGCAACGACGATCTCCAATGCGCCATCCTTGCGCAGGAAATCAGGGGTCAAAATCTCGATCGTAGTGCCTGGGTTGCTGGCGCGGATCGCCAGGATAACTTCGGCGAAGTGCCGGGCACCGCCGTCAGCCAGGTCATCGCGATCCACCGAAGTGATCACGACGTGTTCGAGCCCGAGCTTCTGCACGGCCTTGGCGACATTCTCCGGCTCATTGGGATCAAGCGGCCCCGGCAGGCCCGTGCGCACATTGCAAAAGGCGCAGGCGCGGGTGCAGATCTCGCCCATGATCATCATGGTCGCGTGCTTCTTGCTCCAGCACTCGCCGATATTGGGGCAGCCCGCTTCCTCGCACACCGTGACGAGATTATTCTCGCGCACGATCTGCTGGGTTTCCTTGTAGACCGGCGAGCCCGGCGCGCGCACACGAATCCAGTCCGGCTTGCGCAGCACGGCATTGTCGGGCCGATGCTCCTTTTCCGGGTGGCGGGGCTTAAGCAGCGAATTGTCGATGAGCGTAACCAAGATGAGGTCCTGACTGGCACGATGTGCCTGCTATATCGCTCCCTTACGGGGCCGGTTCAACCCAGCCTCTCGTTGCATGACCGAGAAGTTCAAACCCGATCCATCACCTCGGCGATCTCGACCCACTCGCCATCGCGAAATGCCGAAAGGATCGTCGCCTGTACCAGGGCGAGGGAATAAAGGTTGTCCTCGCCCGAACTGAAGCGAGCCGGGACCGACCCGGTCTCGATCACCTTGGCGACCGCAGCTAGGGTTCCCCTGCGGTCGGGGTATTCCACCGGCGCCAGTTCAACCTGCTTGGGCTGAGCATCACGCTCGCGGGTTTGCAGCCGATCCGGACCCGCCTTGCCCATGAAGTGATCCCGCGAGGTCCACCAGATTTCGCCTTCCGAGCAGTCGATGGTCCATTCCCCGGCCCAGGGCGTGGCCGGACCATTGCTCATCCAGGAGCCCCGATAAGAGACAATCACGCCCTTCTCGAACTCTATTGTCGCAACGCCTGTCGGGTGATGCCCAAAGGGGCTGCCCGCCGGGTTCCAGGTGCGGCAGGACACGCGCTTGGGATTGTCGTTGAGCACCATGCGCATCAGGTCAAAATGGTGGATCGACATATCAGCGAGCAGCGGATCGGGCATGTCCCAATAGCGGTAGCCCTGGGACGGCGCGTGGCGGCGGAAATCAATGGAAACCAGATTGATCGGCCCGAACTTTTGCGCGCCGATCATTTCCGCGGCGGCGATCGGAGCTGGCTGGAAGCGGTAGTTCTGGCTGACCATCAAGATACGGTTGCGCGCTTTGGCGAGCGCCACCAACTCCTTGGCCTGCGCGATAGTTGAGGCAAAGGGCTTTTCGACGATGACGTTGAAATCGAGCTCAAGAGCCTGCTTGACGACGGGATAATGCGCTTCGGTGCGCAAGGTGGCGATCACCAGATCGGCCTCTACGCTTCGCGCCGCCTCTTCGAGGCTGAGAAAGCACTTGTTCTGGGGGACACCCAGTTCAGCCTGGACGCGCGCAATCGCCTCAGGATTGGCATCTACATAGGCCACCATCTCGACCGTGCGGACCTGGGGAATAACTTCCTTGGTCCAGTCGAAGCCCCAGAACCCGAGGCCGACCTGAATGGCTTTGACCATCTGGCTTGTTCCCTGTGTTTGTCCGCAGTGCGCTCATTGCCGGCGCGCCTAGACGTTCAACGCCCGCCCATAGGCATCCAGAACGCTTTCCTTCATCGTCTCGCTCAGCGTAGGGTGTGGGAAGATGGTGTGGATCAGCTCTTCCTCGGTAGTTTCGAGGTTCATGGCGATCACAAAGCCCTGGATCAATTCGGTCACCTCAGCCCCGATCATGTGGGCACCGAGCAACTCGCCGGTCTTGGCGTCGAAGATGGTTTTGACCAGGCCATCCGGTTCACCCAGTGCAATGGCCTTGCCATTACCCACGAACGGGAACCGCCCGACCTTGATCTCGCGCCCGCTTTCCTTGGCCTTCGCTTCGGTGAGCCCGACACTTGCCACCTGCGGCTCGCAATAGGTGCAACCGGGGACCTTGAGCTTTTCGAGCGGATGGGCGTGCATGCCCGCGATTTTTTCGACCGTGATCACCGCTTCATGCTCGGCCTTGTGCGCCAGCATCGGGGGACCCGCGACGTCGCCAATGGCCCAGATACCGTCCACATTGGTCTTGCCGAAGCCATCGATCACGATGGCGCCGCGCTCGGTTTTCACACCAACGGTCTCAAGCCCGATATTCTCGATATTACACTGCACACCGATGGCCGAGATCAGCTTTTCGCCACGGATCTCCTGCTTTTCGCCGCCCTTGAGCTCAACATGAGCAACAATGCCGTCCGCTGTCTTGTCAACCTTGGCCACCTTGGCTTCGGTCAGGATCTTGATGCCGCGTTTTTCCAGACGCTTGCGCGCAAGGCCCGATATCTCGGCATCCTCCACCGGCAAGATCTGCGGCAGCAGCTCGATAATCGTCACTTCCGCCCCCATGGAGCGGTAGAAGGATGCGAACTCGACGCCAATCGCGCCCGAGCCCATCACCACCAGCGACTTGGGCATGCTCGCCGGTTTCATGGCTTCAAAATAGGTCCAGATGCGTTCCCCATCTGGCTCGATGCCGGGCAGCACGCGAGGACGGGCACCGGTAGCGATGATGATGTTCTTGGCCTTGTAGGTCCCCTCGCCCAGCGCATTCTTGGGCACCGGGCCCTGCGGCTGCACGATCGCCTTCTTGGTCGGCGCAACCCGGATTTCACCCGGTTTGGTGAGGACGGCTTCGCCCCAGATGATGTCGACCTTGTTCTTCTTCATCAGAAACTGCACGCCATTGTTCATCTGCGCGGCAATGGCGCGCGAACGCTTGACGATGGCATCCATGTCAAAGCCGTAGTCATTGGCCTTGAGCCCGTAATTGCTGGCATGCTCCATATGGCCGTATACCTCGGCCGTACGCAGCAGAGCCTTGGTGGGGATGCAGCCCCAGTTGGAACAGATGCCGGCCATGTGCTCGCGCTCTACAACGGCAACTTTCATGCCCAGCTGTGCCCCGCGAATGGCGGCCACATAGCCACCAGGGCCGGCGCCGATCACGAGTAAGTCGTATTGGTCAGCCATTTTGGCCTCCGAATGGTCGATAGAAGCGGCTCAAAGAGCCAGCATGGATGCGACGACAGGCACAAGGCCCTCGCCGATTGCGCGGGTATTGGCCGCGTCCAAATGAATTCCGTCCAGCGGATCAGGCGTGGCGACGGTGCTGGCGTCGAAAAAGCCAGTGCTCAATTCCTGCGCGCGGCGCTGGTAATCGGCCGCGAACTCGCCGGATTCCCGCACCGCATGCTCGATGCCGCCAAAGCTGCGGATCATGTCGGCATTGTCGGTAGCGCAGGCGAGCGGGGGCGCCACCAGAAGGATTTGAGGCACCGGCTCATTGAGCATGGCGAAGTGACCACGCGTGAGCTGCACCAGGCGACGCATGCCAAAGGATGCGGTCAGCGCGCTGCCGCACACTGCCGGCTTCAGATCATTGGTGCCAAGCATGATGATCACGAGATCAAGCGGAGCATGGCTCGCGAGCAGCGTCGGCAGGATGCGGGCGCCATTGCGATCGGAGTCAGCGGTCCAGTCGTCAAAGGCCGTGGTGCGACCACCGAGGCCTTCGGCGATCACCCGCACTTGACCGCCTAGGCCAGCCTCAAGGACGCTGGGCCAGCGGTGCTCAAAGGCATGGCGCGGGCCGCCCGTGAGCGGGTTGGCGCCATAGGTCAGGCTATCGCCATAAGCCAGGATGGTTTTCATCGCGCTCACGCCAACATCATCACGGGAGTTTCGATCAGGCCCTTGAACACGCCCAGGAGTTCTGCGCCCAAGGCACCGTCGACGGCCCGGTGATCGCAGGAGAGCGTTACCGTCATGAACTGGCCGGTCTTGACCTGACCCTTTTCGGCATAAACGCGCTCTTCGCCGGCACCAACCGCCAGGATCGTGCCATGGGGCGGGTTGATCACCGCCGCGAAGTGCTTGATGCCGTACATGCCCATATTGGACACCGAAGTGGCGCCGCCCTGATACTCATGCGGGGCCAGCTTCTTGTTGCGGGCTCGCGTCGCGAGATCCTTGACCTCCTCGGAGATCTGACGGAGCGACTTGGTGTCGGCTGACTTAACGACTGGCGTGAACAGCCCGCCGGGCACCGCCACGGCGACCGCAACGTCGGAGCGCTTGTGATAGAGAATGGAGTCGCCCGCCCAGGTGGCGTTTGCCGCTGGCACGCGCTGCAGGGCCAAGGCCCAAGCCTTCATCACGAAGTCATTGACAGAAAGCTTGAACTCGGGCTTGCCGTCCTTTGATTTTGGCGCACCGGCATTGATCTGCTCGCGCGCTTCCATCAGCGCGTCGATCCGGCAATCAAGCGTCAGGTAGAAGTGCGGAATGGTCTGCTTGGACTCGGTGAGGCGCTGGGCCACCACCTTGCGCATGCCGTCGTTCGGCACGATCTCGTAGCTGCCTTCCTCGTACATGGCCATGACCTGGCTCTTGCTGAGGCCCGCGGGAGCGGCGGCGCCAGCGGTCGATGCCGGTGCTGCAGCGGCGGCCGGAGCCGTCTTGGGCTGAGTTTTGCCGGAGCGAAGCGCTTCGATATCGGCCTTGATCACGCGGCCCTTGGGGCCGGAGCCCGCAACGGTCGCCAGATCAATGCCGCTTTCACGCGCCAGGCGCCGGGCAAGCGGCGACGCGAACACCTTACCATTGCCGTTGTTGGCCGAGGGTGCCGCTGTTGCTGGCGCCGGCGCCTGCGGCTGAGCGTCCACCGGTGCCGTCGAAGTCGTCGAGGTGCCCTTGTCATACATCAGCGTGCCGGCATCGCCCTTGGCCGGCCCCTCGGCGGCAGGTGGTGCTTCCGCTTTCGGCGGTGCAGCAGGAGCGGGAGCGGATGTAGCATCGGCGCTTTCGCCTTCCTGCAGCAGCACGGCGATAACGGCATTGACCTTCACGCCGTCGGTGCCTTCGGCCACAAGGATCTTGCCGATCTTGCCCTCGTCCACGGCCTCCACTTCCATGGTGGCCTTGTCGGTCTCGATTTCGGCGATCACGTCACCGGAGGAAACGGTGTCGCCTTCCTTGACGTGCCATTTGGCAAGCTTGCCCTCTTCCATCGTGGGAGAGAGCGCCGGCATGGTGATATCGATCGGCATCGGAACTCTCCTTAGGAGCGGTAGGTCACGGCATTAACAGCCGCGATCACTTCATCGACATTGGGCAGCGCCAGCTTCTCAAGGTTGGCGGCATAAGGCATCGGCACGTCCTTGCCCGTCACGCGCACCACCGGCGCATCAAGGTAGTCGAATGCCTGTTCCATCACCCGCGCCGACAACTCGGCACCAATGCCGCCCTGCGGCCAGCCTTCTTCCACAGTCACGAGGCGACCGGTCTTCTTGACCGATTCAATAACTGTATCGCTATCCATCGGGCGCAGCGTACGCAGGTCGATCAGTTCCACATCAACGCCAGCGGCGACCAGCTTCTCAGTTGCCTGCGTGGCGTAGCGCATGCCCATGGAGAAGGACACGATGGTCACATCAGCACCCTTGCGGGCGATGCGGGCCTTGCCGATGGGCAGCAGGAAATCGTCCATCTTAGGCACAAGGCCGCTCGAGCCGTAGAGAATCTCGTTCTCGAGGAAGATCACGGGATTGGGCGAGCGGATCGCGGACTTGAGCAGACCTTTGGCATCGGCGGCACTATAGGGCGCCACGACGGTCAGGCCCGGAACATGGCTGTACCATGCCGAAAAGTCCTGGCTGTGCTGGGCGCCCACGCGCGCTGCCGGACCATTGGGGCCGCGGAACACCATGGGCGCATTAACCTGGCCGCCCGACATATAAAGCTGCTTGGCGGCGGAGTTGATGATCTGGTCAATCGCCTGCATGGCGAAGTTGAAGGTCATGAACTCGACAATCGGCTTGAGGCCGGCGAAAGCGGCGCCGACTGCCAGCCCAGCAAACCCGTGCTCGGTGATCGGCGTGTCAACGACGCGCTCGGGACCGAACTCTTCGAGCAGGTTCTGGGTGATTTTGTAGGCACCCTGGTACTGGGCGACTTCCTCGCCAATGATGAAGACGTCCTTGTCGCGGCGCAGCTCCTCGGCCATGGCCTCGTTGAGTGCCTGGCGGACCGTCATCTCAACCATCTCAACGCCTTCAGGCAGGTCGGGATCGCTCTGAGCGGCAAACTTGGGTGCTTCGGCAGCGCCTGGTGCTTTGGCTTCAGCCGGAACCGAGGTGGTCTCGGCAACGGGTGACTGGCCCTGAGGATCGGACGATGAAGCCTGGGCAGCGTTTTCCTTGGCTTCGCCAAGTTCTTCGTCTTCGCCCAGCACCAGGGCAATGGGCGTGTTGACCTTAACGCCTTCAGTGCCTTCCTCGATCATCAGCGACTGAACGGTGCCGCTATCAACAGCTTCCACTTCCATGGTCGCCTTGTCGGTCTCGATTTCGGCCAGAACGTCGCCGGGCGAGACTTTGTCGCCGACCTTGACGAGCCACTTGGAAAGCTTGCCTTCTTCCATGGTCGGAGAAAGTGCAGGCATGAGAATTTGAGGCATTTAGCTCTCCAGCGAAAGCGCAGCGGGCCCAATGGCCGGCAGGCTGGCAAGGGAAAAAGACAGGGCAGCTATTCCGGTGGGGACAGCGCGTGTGTTCGCCGCCCAACTACTCAGCATCAAGCCCAGAACAACAAAGACCAAAAAGGCAATCACGGCACGCTTATACACCCGCAGATGCGGCAGGGCTCGGGCCCCGCCACGCACTTCCAGCGCACTGAACTTCCACCATCCGAAGGGGAACAGTGACGCCAGCCCGGGCTGGGCGGCGAGCCGCACCATTGCCATTGCCTGCACCACTGCAACGATCAGTGTCAGCAGCGCAAACAAGGCAACAACGCCCAGAAGGATGCTCATTCGAGCCTCAGGCCGAAACGGTGACGTCGGTCCAGAGCTCGGCGGCATCCGGCTCGGGATCATTGGTCGCAAAATCGGCGGCCTCGCTGACGATGGCGCGAATTTCGCTTTCCAGTGTCTTGAGCGTTTCTTCCGTTGCCAAGCCGCCTTCCAGCAGGCGAGCACGGACCTGCTCGATGGGATCACGCTCCTGGCGATACTTGGTGACCTCGTCCTTGCTGCGGTACTTCGCGGGATCCGACATCGAGTGGCCGCGATAGCGGTAGGTCAGCATTTCGAGGATGTAGGGCCCCTTCCCCGAGCGGGCATGCTCGATGGCGCGCTTGGCTGCATCGTAAACCAGCCGCACATCCATGCCATCCACCTGCTCGCCGGGGATGTCGAAGCTCAGGCCGCGCTTGGAAAGGTTCGTGGTGGCGGCAGCCCGTTCGAGTGAGGTGCCCATTGCGTATTTGTTGTTCTCGATGATGAACACCACCGGCAGGTTCCAGAGCTTGGCCATATTGAAGCTCTCATAAACCTGACCCTGATTGGCGGCGCCGTCGCCGAAATAGGCAAGGCTCACCGAATTATCGCCCCGGTACTTGGCAGCAAATGCCAGGCCAGCCCCCAGCGACACCTGGGCGCCCACGATCCCGTTGCCACCGTAAAAGCGGTGCTCGTTGGAGAACATGTGCATCGAGCCGCCCTTGCCCTTTGACAAGCCGCCGCGGCGCCCGGTGAGCTCGGCCATGACACCCTTGGGGTCCAGCCCCATGACCAGCATGTGGCCGTGATCACGATAGCCGGTGATCTGCGCGTCCTTGCCCTTTTCGCTGGCCATGGTTACGCCAGTGACGACCGCCTCCTGGCCGATATAAAGGTGGCAGAAGCCGCCGATCAGGCCCATGCCATACATCTGGCCGGCCTTTTCCTCGAAACGCCGGATCAACAGCATCTCGCGGAAGGCCTCGAGCTCCTGTTCTGCGCTGAACTGGGGAACATTGGATTGCGTCGTTGCCATGCCGGCTACACCCTTACGCGCCATATCAAGCGCTCCGCTATGAGGGGAAAAACACGCTTGGCCAAGTTGGCCACAGAACCGCAAGTTAACGCAAGCCGCCACGCTACGGCAAGCCCGCCGGGTCGCCCTCAGCACAGACTACAGGGTTGTTTCTGCGTTTAAAATTCCGTTTAACCTATCCGCGGTTATTTCGTCAAATGAACCAGATAGTGGTTTACCTGTGCGCGGATCGACCATCACGATGATATCCGCTTCGTTCGCCATGTTCAGCATTGCACGAGCGCGCTCGGTCACCAGGTCTGGGTCGAGGCGGCGCGTGTCCATGAGGGTCGCGCGGTGCTTATAGGCGTCGATTTCAGCCTGCAAAGCGGAGGATGTGTTCTTCAGGACGTCGATGTCGGCCAAGATCTGCGCGCGGCTTTCGATGCCGAACTGCCCGCCAATGGCAGAAAAGCCCAGATAGCCCTGGAACGCGAGCAAAGCTGCGGTCAGGCCAAGTGGGCGCCAGAATGGGGGTCGCTTGAGACGAGTCGGCATGAGGGCCAGCTGCTGTTGAACGGCGCGATCATGCGCCAGCAGGGCTTAATGACAGGTTGCGATGCCGGTGCAATTCCAAGGTGCGATTGGTTAGCGAGGGAGCACTCGCCCCCTCGCTAAGCGTCAGCCAACAATCTCGGCCGCTGACTTGTTTCATGGCGGACTACTGATCCGTTTCCGTCATCCCAATCGCCTCGGTGGCCGCGATCGCGGCCATGTTCACGATACCGCGGCTGGTGGTCGAAGGCGCCAGAATATGGGCCGGTGCCTTGGGCCCCATCAGGATGGGTCCAACGGAAAGCGCGTTGTTCATTTCCTTGAGCAGCGTCATCGACAGATTGGCGGCGTCGAGATTGGGGAAGATCAAGAGGTTGGCTTCCCCATGCAGGATCGTGTCGGGGATATAGCGCTCGCGCAGCTCCTCATTGAGCGCCAGATCGCCCTGCATTTCGCCTTCAACGATCATCTCAGGCGCGACCGCCTTGAGCTTCTGGTAAGCCGCCCGCATTTTGAAGGCGCTGTCGCCGTCCCGTGAGCCGAAATTGGAATAGCTGAGCAGGGCGACACGCGCTTCGATATTGAAGCGCTTGAGGTGATTGCGGGCCTGGAGAGCAATCCCCACGATCTCGTCAGGTGTCGGATCCATGTTGACATAGGTGTCAGCCAGGAAGAATGCGCCGCGTGGCATGATCAGCATGGAGAGAGCCGAAACATCGCTCACCCCGTCCTGCAGGCCAATTACCGAACGGATATCGCGGACATGCTTGATGAACCGACCCTGCAAACCGCAGATCAGTGCGTCCGCCTCGCCCCGCTGGACTGCCAGTGCCCCGATCACCGTGGTGTTGGTGCGCACCACCTGACGGGCGGTGTCCGGCGTCACGCCATCGCGGCCCACCAGCGAATGGAAGAGTGAGACATAGTCGCGATAGCGCGGATCGTCTTCGGGGTTGATCACCTCGAAGTCGTCGCCGGGACGAAGATTGAGGCCGAAGCGCTCGATGCGTGCTTCGATGACGGCCGGGCGCCCGATCAGGATGGGGCGCGCGATCCGGTCTTCCAGCAGCACCTGGGTAGCCCGCAAAACGCGTTCGTCCTCGCCGTCGGCAAAAGCAATGCGTTTGTTCTGGCCCTGCGCCCGATCAATGATCGGCTTCATTACGAGGCCGGAGCGGAACACAAAGCGATTTAGGCTGTCGCGATAGGCTCCAAAGTCTTCGATAGGCCGCTTGGCCACGCCCGAATCCATTGCGGCGCGCGCGACAGCCGGGGCAATGCGCAGGATCAGGCGCTGATCGAATGGGTTGGGGATGATGTGCTCGGGACCATACACGGCCGGCGCACCCGAAGGCGATACTTCGAGCCCCGGCTCATGGGCGAGCTTGGCAATGGCACGCACCGCCGCAAGCTTCATTTCCTCGTTGATGGTTGTTGCGCCCACGTCCAGCGCGCCGCGGAAGATGAACGGGAAGCACAGCACGTTGTTGACTTGGTTGGGGTAGTCCGACCGGCCGGTGCAGACCATGGCATCGGGACGCGTAGCTTTTGCCACCTCGGGCATGATCTCGGGATTGGGATTCGCCAGCGCCAGAATCAAGGGCTTGGGCGCCATCTTCTCGAGCATCTCTGGCCGAAGCGCCCCAGCGGCGGAGAGCCCCAGGAACACGTCGGCGCCGTCGATGACTTCAGCCAGGCTTGTGGCGTCGCTGACGCGCCGGAATTGACCGCGCCACTTGTCGTTAACGTCGTTGCGCTTGTGGGTGACGAGGCCGTCCTTGTCCGCAACCCAGATGTTCTCGTGCTTGGCGCCGAGCGCCACCAGCACATTGAGGCAGGCAATGGCCGCGGCCCCTGCCCCCGACGTGCAAATCTTGACGTCCTCGATGCGCTTGCCAGCCAGTTCAAGGCCGTTGAGCACCGCAGCACCCACAATGATGGCAGTGCCGTGCTGGTCGTCGTGGAACACCGGTATCGGCATGCGCTCGCGGAGCGCCTCCTCGATCTCAAAGCAATCGGGTGCGCGGATATCTTCGAGGTTGATGCCGCCAAAGGTCGGCCACAGCGGCGCCACGGCCTCGATGAACTTGCCCGGATTGATCTCGTCGATCTCGAGGTCGAAGACGTCGATGCCGGCGAACTTTTTGAACAGGACCGCCTTGCCTTCCATCACCGGCTTGGAAGCGAGTGCGCCGATATTGCCCAGGCCCAGCACTGCTGTGCCGTTGGAAATCACCGCCACGAGGTTCTGCCGGGAGGTATAGCGCGAGACCGCGTCGGGGTTCTGCGCGATTTCCTCGCAAGGCGCCGCAACGCCAGGAGAATAAGCGAGTGCCAGATCGCGTTGGTTGCCCAGGGGCTTGGTGGGCTGAATCTCAAGCTTGCCCGGCTTGGGATATTCGTGGAAGTGAAGTGCCGCTTCGCGCAAAGCGCGACGCTGCTCGTTGATGTCCGTCGACAATCCCGTCTCCTCCGAGGTGGATTCCCGGCCATCGGGGCCGGCTGGCGCGTTCGTGCCACCATTCAGCGCAGTTGAAAAGGGCGAATGACCCCGATTGCGCTTAAGCCCCCTATGCGGCGTCGGCAACGAGGCCGGGAGTCCGGCTTCGCGAGATGGTCGCCTGGTGCAGGGCAAGGGCGAGTTCCTTGAATGCTTCGGCGCGCAGGGCTGGCGAAAAGATGAAACCCTGCGCCTGCAGCACGCCGTGGGCACGAAGGTAGAGTGCCTGGGCCTCCGTCTCGACGCCCTCGGCCACAATCTCGCACTCAAGGTCGCGAGCCATGGCGATCAAGCCGTCCAGCACGGGCACATTGGTGGTTCCGGGTTTGATCATGTCGATGAAGACGCGGTCGATCTTGATGACGTCGACACCCAGCGTCTGCAGATAAGCCAGATTGGAGTGTCCGGTGCCGGCGTCGTCCATGGCCAGGCGAGCGCCAAGGGCATGCAGCCCGGCAATAACGCTATGGGCCTGCTGGGAATTGCCCAGTGGTTTGCGCTCAGTGATTTCGAACACCAATTGCCGGAAATCGACGGCTGATCCCCCAAAAATCGCTTGGACATCTTCAACGATGGAGCCGTCGCGGAAATGTCCTTCAAACAGATTGATGGAGATCTTGAGCTCGGGCATGAGGGTGCAAAGCTCCCCGAGGTCGTATTTGACCTGCTGCATCAGCGACAAGGTCATGGGAATGGCCAAGCCCGATGATTCGGCATAATCGATGAAGGCGCCAGGGGAAACGATCTCTCCGCTGCGCTTTTGCCAGCGGCACAGCACCTCGCAGCCGACCAGCTCGCCGGTCCGCAAATTGATCACCGGCTGGTAACATGGCCGCATTTCGCCTCGCGCGATTGCCCGCTCAAGCTCGAAGCCCGATACGCGCGAATGCCGCACCGAGTGGATGGCGAGGATCAAGAAGGCCGCGCTCATCAGGCAGGCAATGACGGTGAAGCTGACATCCAGATCGGCATAACCCGCCCGCACCGTCGCGAACGGCACCGCCGACTCAACCTTGATCGGCAATTGGCCGGCAAACCCCTGGCTGAAGATGAACTGGTCAGCGGATGCGCGCCCCTCGAACGGCTTGGGATCACCGATGGTCGCAACGGGGTTACCATCAGCCAGCAGGACCCGGATCATGCCGCCGGCAGGAATGGCCCGTTCGAGCCCTTCAGTCGTGGCTCCGATCAACGGCACAAAGACCGAGACGATGCGCTCGGGCCCGGAAGAACGGCTGATCTGGAGGGCTGGCAGGGCAATATCGCCCATGCTCACCACGCGTATGGCTTCGCCCTCCTCGCCTGTCGGTAGCGCTGCGGACAAGGGCGAATAGCGGACGGTTCGACCGAAGGCCGCGCAGTACTGAACCGCGTCGCTGTTCTCGACCAGCACCTGCTTAAGGCTGAAGCTTGCTTCAATGGCGCGCTCGATGCTGGCCAGGAAAGTCGGGGTGCAGGTCGAGCGGTTTTCCGCAGAAATGCGATCGAGACTAGCGAGTGCGTCGGCTACCCCGGTCTCGATGGAGCGGGTCACCGCCGCAACGGAACGGCCCGCTATGTCGGTCTCTTTCACCCGGACATAGGCATCCAGCAGATGGTCCACCGCTGCGATGGGCACAAAGGCCAGCATCGCACCAAGCAACATGAGTATATGGGGGTATTTCGTTCTCAAGGCGCGCCCGGCCCAAACTGGAGAGCCTTGAATATCAAGCCGCGCTTAATGGCTACTTAAGTCCAGCGCCGATAGCCGGGCAGTCTTGCGACTGCCCGGGGGAATGTCTTTATTTTTCCTGCACGTTGAGACGGATGCCGAGCTCGCGCAGCTGCTTGGCCGAAGCGGGGCTTGGCGCGCTCATCAGCAGATCTTCAGCCTGCTGGTTCATCGGGAACGCGGTGATCTCGCGCAGGTTCTGCGCGCCGCAGATCAGCATCACGATCCGGTCTACGCCGGCGGCCATGCCACCGTGGGGCGGCGCACCATACTGGAAGGCGCGATACAGCCCGCCAAAGCGATCTTCAACGTCCTGGCGCGAAAGTCCCACCAGCTCGAAGGCCTTGACCATAGTCTCCGGTTCCTGGTTCCGGATGGAGCCGGACGCGATTTCGTAGCCGTTGCAGACCGCATCATACTGGTAGGCCTTGAGCGACAGCGGATCGGGCCCGTTAAGCCCTTCAAGTCCCCCCTGCGGCATGGAGAAGGGGTTGTGGGCGAAGTCGAGCTTCTTTTCTTCCTCGCTCCATTCATAGAACGGAAAGTCCACAATCCAGCACAGGGCAAACTGCTCAGTGTCAACGAGGTTGAGCTCGGTGCCGACCCGCGTGCGCGCTTCGCCAGCAAAGCGATACATCTTCTCGGGGCGACCCAGCACAAAGAACACGGCGTCGCCATCCGCAAGGCCAAGCTGGGTCCGGAGAGCCGCTGTGCGTTCCTCGCCGATATTCTTGGCGACCGGGCCCGAGCCCTGACCGTCCTTGAAGAAGATGTAGCCTAGACCGGGCTGACCCTGGCTCTGTGCCCAGGCGTTCATGCGATCGCAAAACGCGCGCGAGCCGCCGGTCGGCGCCGGGATTGCCCAGACCTCAACCTGGGGATCGGCTTCGATCTGGCCGGCAAAGACCTTGAAGCCCGATCCGGCGAAGTGCTCGGTGACGGACTGCATCTCGATGGGGTTGCGCAGATCGGGCTTGTCCGAGCCGTATTTCCGGAGCGCTACGTCATAGGGAATGCGGGGGAATTTCTCGGTCACGCGCTTGCCGTCAGCAAACTCGGTGAAGATGCCGCGCAGCACGGGCTCCATCGTGTCCCAGACATCTTCCTGGGTCACAAAGCTCATCTCGAGGTCGAGCTGATAAAACTCGCCAGGCAAGCGATCCGCGCGCGGATCCTCGTCGCGGAAGCAAGGCGCGATCTGGAAGTAGCGATCAAAGCCGGCCACCATCAGCAGCTGCTTGTACTGCTGGGGCGCCTGGGGCAAGGCGAAGAACTTGCCGGGGTGAATGCGGCTCGGCACCAGGAAATCGCGCGCGCCCTCGGGCGAGGAGGCTGTCAGGATGGGGGTCGAGAACTCGGTGAAGCCGATCCCCTCCATGGTGCGGCGCATATAGGAGATCACCTTGGTGCGCTTGACGATATTGGCGTGCAAGGTTTCGCGGCGCAGATCGATGAAGCGATAGCGCAGCCGAACATCTTCTGGATAGTCGGGTTCGCCAAAGACCGGCAGCGGCAGTTCGCGCGCGGCGGAAAGCACTTCAATCTCGCGAATGAACACCTCGATATCGCCCGTGGGCAGATTCGGGTTCACGGCTGCGCCGTCGCGCAACTTAACTTCCCCGTCAATGCGGATCACCCACTCTGCGCGGACCTTCTCCGCGTCGGCAAAGGCCGGAGAATCAGGATCGATGACACATTGGGTGAGCCCGTAATGGTCGCGCAGATCGATAAACAGCAAGCCGCCGTGATCACGCACCCGATGCACCCACCCGCTCAGGCGCACCGTGTCGCCGGCCTGTTGCGCAGTCAGGGCACCGCAATTGTGCGAACGATAGCGATGTGTGGTCATAGCAAACTCTGAAAAACTGGCCGGAAATTGGGGGGGAAAAGCGCATGGGCGCGGTTCGATGTCAAGCAGCACCCCCACCGTTCCGCAGATGGCTTCGCGGGGAGAACTCTGCGGTCGCATTCAGGTATGGAGTGGGCTAGGCTCACCTGCTAGAAACAATCGTGACTATTTCAAGACGGACCTCGGTATGAACCTTGTAGTTTCCACAGGCGTGCTGGCCGCTTTTTGCGAGCGGGCCGCCAAGTTCGATTTCGTCACTGTTGACACCGAGTTCCTGCGAGAGACTACTTACTGGCCCAAGCTGTGCCTTATTCAGGCCGCTACGGACGATGAAGCGGTTTTGATCGATCCACTGGCGCCTGACCTTGATCTGTCTCCTTTTTTCGAGCTGTTGGCCAACCCCGACGTTATCAAGGTGTTCCATGCTGCCCGGCAAGACATTGAGATTTTCGTCAAGCTGACCGGCAGGGTCCCCAACAACATTTTCGACACGCAGATTGCGGCCAGCGTCTGCGGCTTTGGCGACTCGGTGTCCTATGACAACCTGGTGCGCTCGATCACCAATATCGAATTGGACAAGTCTTCCCGCTTCACCGACTGGGCAGCGCGTCCTCTGAGCGAGAAACAACAGGTTTACGCGCTCGCCGATGTGACACATCTGCGTGACGTTTATCGCGAGTTGCGCAAGCAGGTTGATGCCACTGGCCGCTGGGACTGGGTCGAGGACGAACTCGGGGTGCTGCGCAGCATCGACACCTATGTCGTTCAGCCTGAGCAGGCCTGGGAACGGCTCAAGATGAAGATCAACCGGCCGCGCGACCTCGCTGCGTTGCAGCGCCTGGCGGCGTGGCGGGAACGCCGGGCGCAAGATAGCGACCAGCCACGCAGCCGTGTTCTCAAGGACGATATGCTGTTTGATCTGGCCATGCAGCGTCCACTGACGCCAGACGCGTTTGAAAAGCTGCGCACGGTCCCACGCGGGTTTGGCCGGAGCGCGACCGCAGCTGAATTGATGGCGTTGCTCAAGGAAGTGGAAGCTCTGCCCAAGGCAGAGCTGCCTGCTGTGGCCGAACGCTACCGGGGCCCCTCTCCTAAAGGCGCTGTGGGCGATCTGATCCGGGTGCTGCTGAAATCAGTGGCCGACGAGCACGGCGTCGCCGCGCGGATCATCGCCACCTCAGACGAGATCGACGCCCTGGTGTTGGACGACGATGCCGATGTGCCGGCCCTCAAGGGTTGGCGGCGCAAACTGTTTGGTGAAAAGGCGCTCGACATCAAGCATGGGCGGATCGGCCTCGTGGCGACCAACAAGGGCGTGCGGGAGATCCTGGTGCGGCCGCGCGCTGCTGCCGCCGAATAGCTATTGGACGCGCACGCGTGAGGTCTTGAACTCGGTCAGGCCGACAAACTGCTCAAAGCGGTTGCGCAGGTGTTCGGCATCCAGAAACGCCAGGTCGCGCGGCAGCACCAACTGCAACTCATTGCCGTCGGCAGACAGGCCAATGCGCTGCAGGATTCCCGGCATGGCGGCAGTAATCGGGTAAGCCACCCGGAACAAGGCTCCGATCAGTCGTGCCCGGGCGGTGCCTTCGGGCGATGCCAAGCCAAGCAGTGGCTGCGTGATGCCCTTGGTCTTGAGCCCGTTATATCGAACCGCGATAACCGTGGCGAGGAACGCCCGCCCAGGGTGGTCCACACCGGTCAGACCGCCAAAGGCCACCGCATCTATGCTTTGCGAGCCACGGTAGTCCGGATGAGCCCGCCAGCCGATATCGGCAAGAAGGCACGAGACGATCCGTAATCGCTTTTCAGTTTCGGTTTCTACTGTGCCGCTTACCGTGAAGAACTGGTCCGTGAACTCGATCAGGTCATTGGCATGGGACGGGGACCGCGACCGCAGCACGGATAGCTCTTCGGCGCCTTGAATCAGCGGATCAAGCGCACGCTCACGATTGTCGAGCATACCAAATAGATAGCCCTCGCGGACACCCAGCGCCGAAAACACCACCTCGCCAAATTGGCCGGCCTTTAGCACTTCACTGATCACGGCTGCGCCAAAGGGCACAAGCTCACGGCGGGAGGAACTGGCATTCTCGGCACCTGGATAGTGCTTGAGCGAGCCGTGCTCGATAATATCGGTGCACAGCTTGATCATGTCGTCCGCCGGCACCTTGTAGTGCTGCACCATCTGCAGGGGATAGTCGCGTTGGACCTGATGCAGCTTGGCCAGCGTTCGCCAGGTGCCACCAATGGCAGCAAAGCTCCCGCCGGGCTTCTGCTGGGCAAGCGCGGATTTCTTCAGGCGATCACGGACAAGAGCTGCCGCCTTGGTGGGCGAGCCGTCGCTGTCGTCTTGCAGGCGGATCACGCCAAGCTCGAACGACTCGCCTTCCCGGTCGGAGCCATCGATGATGCGCGACAGCTCAAGGCTGCCGCCCCCCAGATCGCCTACAATGCCGTCAAAATCTGGAATGCCTGCGACCACACCAAGGCCGGCGAAATGGGCTTCCTGCTCACCCGTCAGTACTTGCACAGGACTGTCGATGATGGCTTCAACGGCGGTGACGAATGCCTCCCGGTTCGCCGCATCGCGCACGGCAGATGTTGCGAGCACATAGACCTTGCCAACTCGCATCATGCGCGTGACCAGGGCAAAGCGTTTGATTGCCTCCAACGCCTGGGCGACATTGGCGTCAGCCAGGCGCCCCGACTTGGCAATGCCACGGCCGAGAGCGCAGGAGGCCTTTTCATTGTAGAGCGGCGTCAAGGCGCGGGCGTGACGTTCATAAACAACGAGTCGTACGGAGTTGGACCCGATGTCGAGCACTGCTACTGGCCGAGCGCCCTTGATCCTCCCCTGAGCGGTGGGATCGGCATCTACGCCCCAAAACTGGTTCAATCAAAATCCTCGTCGCCATCTTCCCGCCCCGCCGTGCCGCGACCCGACAACGATGGATTGGTCATGAAATAGTCGTGCGCGTTGAACGGTTCCTCGCCTTCTGCAAGGCGGATGCGGTGCGAACTGCCATCGGGCAGCACTTCCCAGCTCTGCTGGTTGTCGCGCATATAGGCAACGAGGATCCGGTCGACGATCTGCTTATGCACCGTCTGGTTGAGGATCGGCACCATGACTTCGACCCGGCCATCGAGGTTGCGCTGCATCAGGTCCGCCGAAGAAATATAGACCTTGGCGCGCGAGGACGGGATCGCTTCACCATTGCCAAAGCAGTAGATGCGGCTGTGCTCGAGAAAGCGGCCAACCACCGATTTTACCCGGATATTTTCCGAAAAACCGGGGATGCCCGGCCGTAAGCAACAAATCCCGCGAACGACCAGATCGATCTTCACCCCGGCCTGGCTTGCGTCATAGAGCGCGTCGATGATCTCGGGGTCCACCAGCGAGTTCATCTTGAGCAGAATGCTCGCGGGCTGCCCCGCCTGCGCGAATTCCACTTCCCGATTGATGTTGTCGAGCAAGGTTTGCCGCAAATTGACGGGCGAAACCGCGATGGTTTCCAGTTCCGTCGGCCTTGCGTAACCGGTGATGAAGTTGAACACCCGGGCCACGTCGCGCGTCACGGCAGGATCGATCGTGAAATAGCTGAGGTCGGTGTAAACCTTGGCGGTGATCGGATGGTAGTTGCCGGTGCCGATATGGCAGTAGCTGACGAGCTTACCCTTTTCACGGCGCACCACTTGGCTCATTTTGGCGTGAGTCTTGAGCTCGATAAAGCCGAACACCACCTGGGCCCCTGCCCGCTCCAGGTCGCGCGCCCAGCGGATATTAGCTTCTTCATCAAAGCGTGCCTTCAGTTCCACAAGGCACGTCACCGACTTGCCCGCTTCCGCCGCCATCACCAATGCCTTGATGATCGGACTATCGGCAGAGGTCCGGTAAAGAGTCTGCTTGATGGCGACCACTTCGGGGTCTCGCGCCGCCTGCATCAAGAACTGCGCAACCACATCGAAGCTCTCGAATGGGTGGTGGACCAAGATGTCCTTGGCGCGGATCGCGGCGAAGCTGTCGCCGTTGTAGTCGCGGATACGTTCGGGAAAGCGCGCGAGATAAGGGGTGAATTTGAGGTCGGGGCGGTTGATGTCACAAATCTTGCGAGCATCGGCGAGCCCGAGAAACCCCTGAACTTCAAAGATTTCGCTGTCCTTGACGCCGAGTTGCTCGCTGATCTGGCGCTTGAGCGCGCGGGGCATGGTTCGCTCTATTTCCAGCCGGATCACCAGACCGCGGCGGCGTTGGCGTAGCGCCGACTCGAATTCAACCACCAGATCGGCCGCTTCGTCGTCGATTTCGATCTCACTGTCCCGCACCAGCCTGAAGGCGCCGGAGCCGACAACTTCATGGCCAGGGAACATCTTGTGAAAGAACAGCTTGACCAACGTGTCGATCGTCACGACCTCGCTGCGCCCATCCGATACCAGCCCCGTAGGCAGGTTGATGAAGCGATCAAGATTGCTGGGGATGCGCACCAGGGCTGTCAGCGGCACTTCGCTGTTGGGCCGCCGCAGCTCAAAGGCGAGCGCGAGCCCCAAATTGGGAATGAACGGGAACGGGTGGGCCGGATCGACCGCGATCGGGGTCAGAACCGGGAAGATTTCTTCGCGGAACAGCTTGGCGAGATAATTGACCTGTTCGCTGCTCAGGTCATTGGTTTCATGGATTACCACGTTCTGCTCGAACAACTCTTCGCGCAAGCTTTGCCAATGATCCTGCTGTTCGAGCTGAAGGTGCTGGGCCAGCGTGGAAATCTCGTCCAGCTGTTCGCTCGGCGATAAACCGTCAGCGCTTTGTTTGACGAGGCCAGCCCGCAACTGGCCCTTGAGACCTGCAACGCGGACCATGAAGAATTCATCGAGGTTGTTGGCTGAAATGGAGACGAAGCGCAGCCGTTCCAGCAGCGGATGGGCGGTGTTGGCGGCCTCTTCAAGCACGCGCATATTGAACTGGAGCCAGCTGACTTCGCGGTTGACGAACCGGGCCGGGCTTTTGCGCAGAGCTTCGGCTTCCGGCACGGCGGCGTCTGCTTCCCCAATCTGACCGATTTCATTCATCTTCCGGCCCACCCCAGTCCAATTCATCGCTCCCGGCGCCTTGTGCCACCAACCGGCGATCGAGAGCCTCGGCAGCAACGCTGCGGGTGATGGCTGTACCCTTGGCGAGAGCCAGGCGATCCATCAACTCCACTAGACTAACGGCCTCGGCAGCCGATCTTTCCATGCGCGCCACGATAAAGGAAATCACCTTTGGCTCGACCACGATCTGTCGGTCACCAAACAGTTTCACCAACATCTGTGACAGCTGGATGTCATCGGTCAACTCCAGCGTAAATGCCGCAGCACGCCGCGCTCGGGAGCGGACATCGTCGGTTGCCAGCGGCCAGTGGGCGACCCCCTCGCGTGCCGTCAGCAAAAGCGGGCGGCTGTCGCGTAAGGACTGGTTGAGGAGGTGAAACAAGGCGGCCTCAGGATAGCCCCGGCTGTCGACATCCTCGACTATCACTGGCTGCCGGCCGCCATCGCTGGCGAGACGCGCCAGCTCATCCGCTCCGGCAAACACCGCCCCGCTCCTTTCGGCAAAGATGCGCGCCAGGTGTGACTTGCCCGACTTGGCTGGACCGACCAGCAGCGTCATTGGGTCGGCCCAATCGGGAAAGCTCATGATCCGGCCATGCGCCAGTTCATTGCCGTCCCCCACCAGGAAGTCCTCGAGGCCATGGGATGGCGTATGCCCCAGATCCAGTGTCAGCTGCGCACCGGTATCGGGGATTTCGTCGTCCTCAGACAACATCGGCATCGCCATCGATGCTGCCTGCTTCGCCCTGGTAGAGAGCGCTTTCACGATATTTACGCACGCCATAGCGCACCAGCACGCTACCGATCGCGGCCATCGGCACGGCCAGCAGCAGGCCAACAAAGCCGAACAAAGCACCCAGGGCGAGCAGCGCGAACATCATCCAGACCGGGTTGATGTTGATCGTAGAGCCGACAAGCTTGGGATAGAGAATGTTGCCTTCAACAAACTGGCCGACCATGTAGATCATGAAGATGATAACGATGAACCACCAGTCAGGCCAGAATTGGACGATGGCGATGCCCATCGAGAGCACAAAGCCAATGGCGAAGCCCACAAACGGAACGAAGCTGAACAGGCCACCGATCAGCCCGATGGCAAGGCCGAAGTTCAGCCCCACAAGGCTGAGTGCGGTCGCATAAAAGGCGGCCAGGATGAGCACTACGCTGCCCTGCCCGCGAATGGCGCCACCCATGGCGCTGTCGATGTCGCGCAGGATGCCCTGGATTTCGCCCTTGTGGTCGCGCGGCAGCAGGCTTTCCAGCCCGCGCACCATGCCTTCCCAGTCGAGCAGCAGATAAAAGCACACGACCGGAGTGAAGATGATGATACCCACGGCGCTGATCAGTGTCGCGCCGCTTGAAAGCACTTCCCCGGTGAGGACACCCACAAGGCCCACCATGCGACCCATCAGGTCCGTCATGGTGGCTTCCACCTGCGCCGCGCGCTCAGGTCCAAGCCATGCATTGAGTTCGGGCGCCCATTTACGCGCCAATGCTTCCAACTCGGCCGCATAGCCCGGCAGGCGCTGCACCAGCCCGCCAACCTGCTGCGCGACGAGCGGCACCAGCATGAATATCAGGCCCAGAAGTATGGCCACGACTGTAGCCAGCACCAGCGCCGTCGCCCAAGCGCGGTTGAAGTGCCATTTCTGCAGTTGGTTGACGATCGGGTTGAGCAGATAGGCCAGCGCGGCCCCGACAACGAAGGGCAGCAGGATGCCCCGGAACAACCAGAGCAACAGGATCAGCACGACGAATGATCCGATCCAGATCAGCACTTGATTTCGCAGTGTCATTGACTGGACCGGCCCTTGCGTCGGTTGGGTGGAGAAGCTATCAGGCCCTCTACCGGCCCCCTCCGGAAATGGCAACTGCCCTGGTCTCTAGCCTGCGGCATTGCGCACGGTTTCCCCAATTGGCACTGAGGCCCATGTCCGACCCCCAAAACCTGCCACCAAACGGTCTTTCATACAAGCAGGCCGGCGTCGACATCGATGCGGGCAACGCCCTTGTCGATGCGATCAAGCCCGCCGTACGCTCCACGCGGCGGGCGGGCGCCGATGGCGAGATCGGTGGGTTTGGGGGCCTGTTCGACCTCAAGGCCGCTGGCTTCACCGACCCCGTCCTGGTGGCGGCCAATGATGGCGTCGGCACCAAGCTGCGGATCGCCATTGAAGCTGGCAAGCACGACAGCATCGGCATCGATCTTGTTGCGATGTGCGTCAACGACATCGTCGTTCAGGGTGCCGAGCCGTTGTTCTTTCTGGATTACTTCGCCACTGGCGCGCTTGATGTTGAGCAGGGAACCGCGATCGTTGAGGGCATCGCCGAGGGCTGCCGCCAAGCCGGCTGTGCCCTGATCGGCGGGGAAACCGCGGAAATGCCGGGCATGTACCACGGCAAGGACTATGATCTGGCCGGCTTTGCCGTGGGCGCTGCCGAACGCGGGACCCTGCTGCCGCGAGCCGATCTTGCGCCAGGCGATACGCTCGTTGCGATAGCCTCCTCGGGCGTGCACTCGAACGGTTATTCGCTGGTGCGCAAGATCGTGGAGCTCTCGGGCAATGACTGGTTCATGGATGCGCCATTTGCGCCCGGCCAGTCTCTGGCCGAAGCCCTGCTCACCCCTACCCGCATCTATGTGAAGCCCATCCTCGCGGCGCTAAAAGCCGGGATCGGCATCAAGGCCCTGGCCCATATCACCGGCGGCGGCTTTATCGACAACATCCCCCGCGTCTTGCCCGATCATCTGGCGGCGCATGTGAATCTCGGAGCCATTACCGTGCCCAAGGTTTTTGGCTGGCTGGCCCACACGGGCGGTCTCGCTGAAGCCGAAATGCTGCGCACCTTCAACTGCGGTGTTGGCATGCTGATCGCGGTTGGCACAGACGAGGCCGCCACCCTGGTGCAGCACCTCAACGATGCTGGGGAAACTGCAGCAATCGTTGGCGAACTCGTGCAACGCACCGGCGAGGCGGTGACCTTCGAGGGCAGGCTCTCGCTGTGAGCCGCACGCGCACTGCCATTTTGATCTCGGGCCGTGGCTCTAACATGGCGGCGCTGATCGAGGCGGCAAAGGCCCCCGACTACCCCGCCGAAATTGTGGGCGTGGTCTCTAATCGGGCCGCTGCTGAAGGACTGGCCCTTGCTGCGGCTGAAGGGATCGCGACGGCGAGCCTTGCACAAAGCAAGTTTCCGAGCCGGGACATGTTCGAGGACGTTCTGACCCAGGTCCTTGAAAGCTGGGACACCGAGCTGGTCTGCCTTGCCGGCTTCATGCGGGTTTTGGGCGAAGATTTTGTCAATCGCTGGCAGGGGCGCCTGATCAACATCCATCCTTCCCTGCTGCCGCTCTACAGGGGGCTGGACACGCATGCCCGGGCACTAGCCGATGGCGCGACCCGCCATGGCTGCACCGTTCATTTCGTCACCCCGGGCTTGGACGAAGGGCCCGCTATCCTGCAAGCTGAAGTGCCGGTTCTGCCGGGCGATACGCCCGACAGCCTTGCCGCGCGGGTGCTTGTCGAAGAGCACCGGCTTTATCCAGAGGCGGTGCGGCAGCTCGCCTCTGGAGAGTTCGGATCCTTGGGCAGCCTTACTCCGGCAGTGCTGCAATAAAGGCGGTCACGACGGCAGCCGAATTGTTGGACGCCAGGCCCATGAAGGTGCCCATCTGGTTTTCGCCTTCGCCGCCACCCGCCAGATCTGACAGCGAGCGGAACGCAATGAAGGGCACATCATTGGCATAGGCCACATGCGCTACAGCGGCGCTTTCCATGTCGAGCACCTGCGCCTCGAAGGTCCCAAACGCATATTCACGCAGTTCTGCATTGTCCACAAAGGCCGCGCCCGAAACACCATTGCCACCAACATGAATGCTCGGCGCGGTGGTGAGGCAGGCGTTTTCTGCCGAACAATCCTCCAGCTTGATCTCAGCTGCAACCTTCTCGGCGACCGCCAACAGCTCCGCATCGGCGGCAAACCAGAACTTTTCCTCGGGCTCGCCACCCTGGCGGGCGATATCCACGGTCTGCGGGAACATCATGCCGAAGGAGGGATGGGGCGCGTCCATGAATGAGGGCGGCGTGAATTTCCCATCCACTTCGCGCGCCATGATGACCTCGAGATACTGGCCCCACTGCGCCGGCACAATCACATCCCCGATATGGCGCTCGGGATTAACGCCACCCGCTATTCCGGAAAACACGATGCTTTCGATGTTGAAGTGGTCCAGCGCCAGCTGCGAGGTCATCGCCGCATTGACCATGCTGACCCCGGTCAAGAACAGCACCACCGGCTTGCCCTCAATCACCCCGGTTGCAAAGGTGGTGCCATTGACCGTGTAATCCTTGCGTTCGCTGAGGGCTTCCTGCAGCGCAATCCATTCGGGGCCAAAGGCCGACATCACCGCGATGCGCGGCGTGGTATCCAAAGTTTCCGCCGCCAGGACCGCGGGCGCGGCGGTGGCGAGCAGAAGAGCAGAAACGGCAAGACCAAGTTTGTGCATAAGAGCCCTCAGAAGTTTACCGGTGAAGGCTAGCAGCCCCCTCAACGCATGCAACTGCAATGGCGCATAGGAGCCATCCGCTCATCACGTGCATTGATGCTTGCCATCGTCAAAATCGGTTCGACCTTTGCTGGCGACAGGCCTAGCGTCGCCGCTTCCTGGGAAAGAATCACATGTCGGCACGCTACTGGGCGCTCATCATTTTTATCGGAAGCATCTGGGGCACCTCGTTCCTGTTCAATGCTGTGCTGATCCGTGAACTGGGGCCAATCACCGTGGCCGCAGGCCGGGTGACCATCGCCGCGCTGGTCAGCTGGTTGTTGTTTTTCGCCCTTCGCAAGCCCCTGCCCCGTGATCCGATGCTGTATCTCAAGCTCGGCCTCCTCGGCGTGTTCAGCTATGCGGTGCCGTTTACGCTTTTCCCCATCAGCCAGGCCCACATTCCGAGCGGGCTTGCTGCGATCATCAATGCCCTGCTCCCGGTGGTTACCGTACTGGTCTCGCATTATTGGCCCGGCGGCGAAAAAATAAAGCGCCACAAGGCTGCCGGCGTGGTTGCGGGGTTTACCGGTGCGGCATTGCTGGCTTCACCATCCCTGGCGGCCGGCAATGAGCATGGCGAGCTTTGGGCCATTGCCGTCTGCTTTGCCGCCGTGATGCTCTACGCCATCACGCTCAATGTCGCGCGAAGCTTCAAGGCGATCGAGCCCACGACCATCGCCACCATTGCCATCTCTGGCGCGGCGTTGACTTCAGTGCCAGTTGCGCTTTGGGTTGAAGGGGTGCCACACATCGAGCGGATCGAAACCTGGGCGGCCTGGATCGCCATCGGCGTTTTCTGCACCGCCTTGGCGTTCCAGCTGATGTATCGGCTGCTGCCGCGCGTTGGCACCACCAACTTCGCCTCCAACACCTTTGTCACACCGGTCGTGGCGGTCTTGCTCGGGGTGTCGCTGCTGGGAGAATCCATTTTGCCCATTCACTTGCTGGGCATGGCCGTGGTGTTTCTGGGCTTGTTGCTGATCGACGGTCGCATTCTCAAGATCTGGCGCAAGCCAGTTTCCGGAACTGAGGTCGTATCCCCCCGTTGAGATAGGTCCCAACGAGGAGGCAGGCATGCCCATTCCACCCAATCCAGAGATCGATCCCGCGGCAACCCCCGAGATCGTGCCGCAGCCTGTTCCGCCGCCGCCGATGCCGGTGAGCTTCCCCACTCCAGACCCATCGGAAATTCCGGGCAACGTGCCGGTGGAAGATCCGCAGCCAGACTACCAGCCGGAACTTCCCCCCGAGCCAGGTCACGACATCAATCCGTAACTTAGCGACGGCCCCCGTTTAGTCGTGGCCGTCGATCTTGCTGAGGAAATAGGTGAGTGCGCCGATCACGACCGCTGTTGCGGCACCCAGATAAACGATGTCCGGGCCGCTGCTCCAGGTAACCGCACGCCCGAGAAAATAAACCGCCAGCACGGTGATGGCCACGCCCACCAGCTTCGACTTCAGATCATCGAGATTGCTGATCTTGAGCCAACGTGGCAAAGCCAGATCCTGGTTGAAGTAGAGCTGATAAAGGCCTAGCGAAACCACCTGCACCACGGTCGCGAGCAAGAAAAGATCAACCAGCTCGATGGCGTGCAGCAGTGCCTCGTCCTTGCTTACGGGATGGTCGGCGAAGAACAGCTCCCGGATGAAGTGCCAGGTTTCGGCGACCCCATAGATCATCAACGCCATTGAAGCGGCCATTGTGGCCAGCACCGGCAGGATGATGATGCGGCTGACCAGCGCGCCGATGACGCGCATCAGCCACGGCCCCATCCCGTGATCCAGCAACTGCTTTGGGGCTTCCTTGTTTTCGGCGGGTTCGCTCACTCTTCGAGGCCGAGCTTGCGCTTCATCAATTCGTTCAACGCCTGCGGGTTAGCCTTGCCGCCCGATGCCTTCATCGCCTGGCCAACGAACCAGCCAATCATGGTGGGCTTGGCCTGAACCTTGGCGACCTGATCGGGGTTGGCGGCGATGATCTCGTCGACCACCTTCTCGATGGCGCCGAGGTCGGTGACCTGCTTCATGCCGCGCCGCTGGACGATCTCGGCAGGTTCGCCCTCCGGCTCCTCGGCGATGATGATCTGCAGCAAATCCTTGGCGATCTTACTGGAGATCGTGCCGGCGGCCACGAGGTCAACAATCCCCGCGATCTGAGCTGGCTGCAGATGGGTTTCCCAAACAGCAAGCCCCTGGCTATTGGCATAGGCGGCAACATCGGCGTTGAGCAAATTGGCGACAGACTTGCCGTCGCGCTTGCTACCCCCATGGGCCACAACGGCCTCGAAGTAATCGGCCGTCTCGCGATCCAGCGTCAACACCATGGCGTCGTAGGGCGTCACGCCATAATCGCGGAAAAAGCGGGCCTTCTTCTCGTCCGGCAGTTCGGGCAGGTTTTCCGCCAGCGCCGCCACGAAAGCGTCGTCAAACTCCAGGGGCAGCAGGTCGGGATCGGGGAAGTAGCGGTAGTCATGCGCTTCTTCCTTGGAACGCATGGACCGGGTTTCGCCGAGCTTAGGATCGAACAGCCGGGTTTCCTGGTCGATCGAGCCGCCGTCTTCAAGGATATCGATCTGTCGGCGGGCCTCATATTCAATCGCCTGACCGGCAAAGCGCACGGAGTTGACGTTCTTGATTTCGCAGCGCGTGCCGAACTCACCCCCGGGGCGTCGCACCGACACGTTGACGTCGGCACGCATGGAGCCCTGCTCCATATTGCCGTCGCAGGTGCCGAGATAACGCAGAATCGTGCGGAGTTTGGACAGATAAGCCTTAGCCTCGTCAGCCGAGCGCAGGTCCGGCTTGGAGACGATCTCCATCAGCGCCACGCCGGAGCGGTTGAGGTCCACAAAGCTCATGGATGGATGCTGGTCATGGATGGACTTGCCCGCGTCCTGCTCCAGGTGGAGCCGCTCGATGCCGATCTCGATGGTCTCGTCGCCCATGTCGAGCAGTACCTTGCCCTCGCCGACAATGGGGTCCTTGAACTGGCTGATCTGATAGCCCTGCGGCAGATCGGGATAGAAATAGTTCTTGCGGTCAAAAACGGAGCGCTTGTTGATCACGGCCTTAAGCCCAAGGCCGGTCCGCACAGCCTGTCGCACGCATTCTTCGTTGATGGTCGGCAGCATGCCGGGCATGGCTGCGTCCACGAACGAAACATTGCTGTTGGGCGGATTGCCGAAGGCGGTCGAGGAGCCGGAAAACAGCTTGCTTTCGGAGGTCACCTGCGCATGCACTTCCATGCCGATGATCACTTCCCAGTCTCCAGTGGAGCCGGAAATAAAGCGCTTCGGATCGGGCGTACGGGTGTCGATAAGGGTCAAAGTGAGCTCTCTGAACGGCATGCGGGAACACGACCCAGTGCTTACTGACCAGCGGCGCGCGATGCAACGCCTCTTTGCCCGATCTGGTCAGTTCCGTGGGCCGCCCAGCTCAGTCCTCGTCGTCGAGATCGCCCGCGAACGGGTGTAATTTCTTCTCGAGATGAACGCTCATGAACGGCTCATGATGGGCACGCCCATCGGGACGCATGGCGAGAATGCGGTAGCCCTGCCGTTCATAAAAGCGGACCGCGCGGATATGGTCTGCCGGGGTTTCGAGCTGCACCCGGCTGGCGCCGAACAGTTCCAGCACCGACTCCATGCGCCGCAGCAGCATGGAGCCGATCCCCTGGCCCTGGCTCTCCGGAGCCACAAACAGGAACGGGATATAAGCGCGCCGGGCGGAGCGCGAACACCAGCCGACAGGCATGCCATCCTGTTCGGCCACAATGATGCGCGTGAGCGTTTCGGCCACGGCGCGCCGAAGCCGGTGTTGCTCGGCGTCGCGCATGCCGGGTGTTTCGGTCAGCAGCGGCAAAATGCCCTTTGTCCAGGAGCGGTAGGCGATGTCGGCCAGAATGCGTGCGTCACTGGGTTCGGCATTGCGGATCAGGACACTGCGCATGACACACTCTCCTAAAGGGCGCGCCGCCGCGCCGTGATGATGCCCTTCTCGTAATTGATGTTCCAATCGATCAGGGTTCGCCACACAAGTTCGGCCTGATCCTCGTCAAGATCAAGAGCCAAACTACGCTCGCGCACCTTGGCGATCACTGCCTCGATGCGGACGGGGTCGCGCGCCTCATGCGGGTCGGTCTTGATCTCGGCCATGCGGGTGACATAGCGATGCCGCTCCGCGAAGAGGTGCAGGAGCGCCTGGTCGATCCGATCGATTTCGGCACGGACATCATCTTTGGTCTGGCAGTCGGCGGGCGCGGTGGTCACGGCAAAGGTCCATTGGTGCAAAACTCAGTGCTGGTTTGCACCGACCTGCCGGCAAAGGCAACCGTTCGCGACCCCCTAGTGGCGCGTCACCTCGCTGAGCGCCGCGGCGATATGTTCCCATTCCTGCGCGACGCTGGCGGTGGCGCGGCGCTTGCCGGCCCGGCGGTACCAATAGTCGGCATTGCCCATATCGGCTTCGATCCAGTGCATCAGCGCATGCACCCAATCAAATGCCTGTACGCCTTCCATGGCCTGAACGATGGTGTGGGCCTGCTCCCACTCGGGGCCGACACGGAACTCACCCTTCTTGAGCCACCACAGCGCTTGCAGCGGCTTGCTCATGTCTTTGGGCGGCTCGGACCAATCGAGCGAGGTGAAGATATCCACGGACATATGACTTTCCGAAAAGAAACGGGCCGTCCCGAAGGACGGCCAAATACGCAAGGGCTGAAATAGACCCTTGCCGAAGCCGGTTCAAGAGACCGGCTCTGGCTCACCACCAGGGCTTCGGTGAGAAATCGGTCGCCGCGCTGCGCTCGATCACCCGAGCGGCTGCAAAGAGGGTTTCCTCGTCAAAGGGCTTGCCGATCAGTTGCAGCCCCAGCGGGAGCCCCTGCCCGTCCTTGCCCGCCGGCACCGCAATGCCCGGCAGGCCCGCCATGTTCACGGTCACCGTGAAGACGTCGTTGAGGTACATTTTCACCGGATCGGCGGCGAGGGTCTCGTCGCCAATGCCGAAGGACGCCGACGGCGTTGCCGGGGTAAGGATGGCGTCAACGCCGGCGGCGAAAGCGTCCTCGAAATCCTTCTTGATCAAGGTACGAACCTTCTGCGCCTTGACGTAATAGGCATCGAAATAGCCGGCGCTCAGCACATAGGTGCCGATCATGATCCGGCGCTTCACTTCACGGCCAAAGCCGGCGGCGCGCGTCAGCTCATACATGTCGGTGATGTCCTTGCCCGTCACGCGCAACCCGTATTTGACGCCATCATAGCGCGCCAGGTTGGAGGAGGCTTCGGCCGGAGCCACGATATAGTAGGCGGGCAGCGCATATTTGGTATGCGGCAGCGAGATATCCTTGACCGTAGCGCCTTCAGCGCGCAGCCATGCCAGCCCCTGCTCCCAGAGCTTTTCAATCTCGGTGGGCATCCCTTCCATGCGGTATTCCTTGGGAACACCGATGCAAAGGCCCTTTACGCCACGCTCAACCGCCGCGGCGAAGTCTGGCACCGGCAGGTCGACACTGGTGGAATCCTTTGGATCAAAGCCCGCCATGGAGCGCAGCATCAGCGCTGAATCCTCCACAGTGCGGGCGATCGGGCCGGCCTGGTCAAGCGAGGAGGCAAAGGCGACGGTGCCCCAACGCGAGCAACGGCCATAGGTCGGCTTGATGCCCACTGTGCCGGTGAACGCCGCCGGCTGGCGGATCGAGCCGCCGGTATCGGTGGCAGTTGCCCCAGCGCAGAGCCATGCCGCCACAGCGGCGGCCGAACCACCCGAGGAGCCGCCGGGCACCAGCTGGGCATTGGAGCCTTCAGAGCGGAACGGGCTGACAACAGGGCCGTAAAAGGAGGTCTCGTTGGACGAGCCCATGGCAAACTCGTCCATGTTGAGCTTGCCCAGCATCACCGCGCCATCGCGCCAGAGATTGCTGGTGACAGTCGACTCATAGCCTGGCTTGAACCCATCCAGAATATGGCTGGCGGCCTGAGTGTGGACGCCCTTGGTGGCGAACAGGTCCTTGACCCCAAGCGGAATGCCTTCGAGGGAGCCGCCCTCGCCCTTACCAAGTTTCTCGTCGCTGGCCTTGGCCATGGTAGTGGCCTGCTCGGCAGTCACGGCAACATAGGCGTTGAGCGCGCCATTGGCCGCCTCGATCGCGCCAAGGTACGCGCCGGTCAGCTCGGTGGCGGAAAAGCTCTTGGCCTTCAAACCTTTGCTGGCTTCGGCAAGGCTCAATTTGGTCAGGTCGGTCAACGCGGTAACTCGCTTAGATTGGCGCAGCGGTGGAAAAGCGTCGCGCCGGGCGAAGCTCCCTCCGAGCTGGTTTCATTGGTTGCGGCCGCACTCATGGCAGCCTCATGGGAAGACACCACCTGCACGGTGTCGGATGTGAGTGGTGTCAGTGCCAACGTGTCGGGATAAATGGCACCCGGGTTTTCACAGACGGCTGACACGAAAAGGTGGGCATTGCCCGGCTTGGCTTTGATGTCAAAGAAGTGGCAGCTGGACTCAAGTGTCTGGATGCCATCGTCAAAGGTCATCACCTGAAACCCGAGGGTGGAGATGGCGTCCAGACCATCTTTTTCCAGCGCATCGCAGCCCGCGGGATCACTCACGTAAACCTTGGTGCGGTCGACGCTGGAAATCTCCTGCGCCTGGGTAGTCCCCGCGGCGAGGATGACGACGCTTGACAATACGGCGCCTTTGACGATCCGGATGCTCATGCTTCTGCTCCCTGCCGCAACGGCATGGCAAAGAAAGCCGACCACTCGCTGTCGGGATAATCAAGGAACGGGCCGCGCGGGGTGAAGCCGCTGCGCTGGTAGAGCCGCTGCGCTTCGGCAAAGCCGGGCCCCGTGCCTGTTTCCAGCATCAACTGGCTCAGCCCCTTTTGCCGCGCCAGATCGACAATGGCGCCAAGCAGCGCCGAGCCAACCCGCTGGCCACGAACGGACGGGTCCGTGAACATGCGCTTGACCTCGCCCAGATCCGAAGAATGAACCTTGAGCGCGCCGCAGCCCACTGCCTCGGCTTCGGCATTGCGCGCCACGAAAACCGTCGTGTCGTCACCCGCCATCTGCTCAACGGTCATCTTGAACTGAAATTCGATTGGCGAAAGCGGCAGCAGGTGATCGTTGAGCGCGGCCACGAGGCGGCGCACATCGTCCTGCAACGGCGTTTCAATGCCAATCGTGACGGCCATCGCCTACTCCACGACCTTGGGGACCATGAAGAAATTGTCTTCCGACAGCGGCGCATTGGCCACGATCAGCTCAGGATAGCCGCCATCGGTGATCGCATCGTCGCGCCGGCGCAACTGCATCGGGGTCACCGACGTCATTGGCTCGACGCCGGACACATCCACTTCGCCCAGCTGTTCCACGAAACCGAGAATGGCGTTCAGCTCGCTTTGATAGCCAGCGACTTCCTCGTCCTCGATGCGAATACGCGCGAGGCGCCCGATACGCTTCACCGTTGCGGCGTCTACCGACATGGCTCATGCCTCCAAATAGGGAGATGCGGCCCTTGCCGCTCTGGTGCCGCTTTTAACAATGGTGGCGGGCAAGTTGCAATGGCAGAGGCGCCGCGGCTTTAGAGCTCCAGCCCCAGCCGTGACTCGAGAGCAACCAGAGCGGTGTCGTCCAGGTGGGCTCTCAAAGCGGGAATGGCTTCATCAAGCTCAGCGTCAGCAGCCGCCAGCGCAAGCAATCTCGGAGGCTGGCGCTCCAGCAGATTCCTGCCGTTGGCCACCAATTGACCAGCCGAACCAAACAGCACCACCACGGCATCGCCGAGCCACCGCCCGAACGGCAACAACTCCCCGGCCACCAGCAGCAAGGGCCGCTCACCATCCACATGCACGAGAACCAGCCCCGCCCCTGCCCGCAAGATTGTTGCCTCGACGGGACCAGCGTCGAGCGGCCGGATGCGCCGGGGCTTCCAAAGGGCAAGATCAACCTGAGGCAGGCAATCTTCCGCCGCAGCCAATCCGAAAACCCGATCCGCCCCCGACACCAGCTCAGCCGCGTCGATCCCGGCCGGGACCACACCGGCATCCGCAACCAGGATCAAGCCGCCAATGTGAATGCGGAGCGTCGTACCGCCAAACCAGGTGAGTTTCATTGCAAAGTCCAATCGCCAAAGTCAGGGGAAAACTATAGGAGCGGCACCATTGAGCAAGCCGAGGTGCAGCATGAGCGACGATCTCCCGGAAAATCCCCTCGCTGGTCTGCCCCCCACCGGCAAGCTGCTGTGTCTTGATCTTGGCACCAAGACGATCGGCGTGGCCGTCTCAGACGCGATGCGCTATTCGGCGACGCCGCTCGAAACCATTCGGCGCACCAAGTTCACCCAAGATGCCGAGCGACTCGACGAGTTGATCGCACAAAATAATGCCGTCGCGATCATTCTCGGCCTGCCGCTAAACATGGATGGCAGTGAAGGGCCGCGGGTGCAATCGACGCGGGCCTTCGCCCGCAATCTAGCTGCGCGGATCAGCATTCCCATTGCATTCTGGGACGAGCGCCTGTCCACCAGCGCCGTTACCCGCATGATGATCGACGCCGATCTGCGGCGCGACCGGCGCGCCGAACTGGTCGACAAACTCGCGGCCAGCTACATCCTCCAGGGCGCGCTCGATCGCCTGCGCCGGGGATAAAGCAACAAACAGTTGAACACCCGCCACCCCTCCGCTAGACCGCAGCTAATTGCAGGGGATCCGAGGCCATGGCTGAACCAACCGGCGGCAACGTCACGCAAGCTGGCAGCAGCGCTGGCGACTTCCCCCCCTTTCGCCAGCGTCACCTGCTTTCCATCGCCGATCTAAAGCAGCACGAGATCATCGACCTGCTCGACCGGGCCGAGCGCATGGTCCCCGTTTCGCGCCAGGAGCGCAAGACGCATCCTACCCTGTCGGGTAAAACCCAGATCAACCTGTTCTTCGAACCCTCGACCCGTACTCAGGGCTCGTTCGAGATCGCCGGCAAGCGCCTCGGCGCGCTGGTGATGAACATGTCGGTAAAGTCCTCCTCGGTATCCAAGGGTGAGACGCTGGTGGATACCGCGACAACGCTCAACGCCATGCGCCCGGATGTGATCGTGGTGCGCCATTCGGCGGCCGGCGCGGTGGAGCTTCTCTCGCAAAAAGTGGGTTGTGCGGTTATCAATGCTGGTGACGGCGCCCACGAACACCCCACCCAGGCGCTGCTCGATGCGCTCACCATCCGGCGCCATAAGGGCCGTATCAATGGGCTGACAGTCGCGATCTGCGGGGACATCGCCAATTCGCGTGTGGTGCGGTCCAACCTGCTGTTGCTCGGCGCGCTTAATGTCCGCACCCGGGTGATTGCCCCGCGCAATCTCTTGCCTGCGGGGATAGAGCAACTCGCAACCGAAGTGTTCACCGATATGCGCAAGGGCCTCGAGGGTGCTGACGTGGTTATGATGCTGCGCCTGCAGCATGAGCGCGCCAATGGCCGCATGATCCCTTCGGTGCGCGAATACTACCGCTTCTACGGGTTGGACGCCGATAAGCTCAGCCATGCCAAGCAGGATGCGATTGTGATGCATCCCGGCCCGATGAACCGGGGCGTGGAGATCGACCCAGCCATTGCCGACGGTCCCGCTTCGGTGATTACCGACCAGGTGGAAATGGGCGTGGCCGTACGCATGGCAGTGCTCGATGCCTTGCTGCCTGCGGGAGACGTTCGATGAACCGCCCATTGCTGATTGAGAACGCCCGCCTCGTTGATCCGGCTTCCGGCACAGATGCCCGCGGAGCTGTGCTGGTCGAGAATGGCGTCATCACCGATCTCGCGCTTGAGGGGCCCATCGGTGTCCCTGACGGAGCCGAGGTGATCGATGCTGCGGGCCACGTGCTGGCGCCGGGCCTCATCGATATGCGCGTGTTCACCGGCGAGCCCGGCAAGGAATATCGTGAAACGCTCCAGTCGGCCGGCGAGGCCGCCGCCGTCGGCGGAGTGACGAGCTTTGTGATGATGCCGGACACCAGCCCGGTGGTCGACGATGGTGCGCTGGTGGATTTCCTGCTGCGCCGGGGCAAAGCCACGAGCAAGGTCAATATCTTGCCCGCCGCCGCGATCACCAAGGGATTGCGTGGCGAGGAGATCACCGAGTTCGGGCTGCTCCAGGAAGCCGGCGCTGTTTGCCTGACCGACGGGCGCAGCTCCATCCAGTCCAGCGCGCTGCTGCGCACGGCGATGAGCTATGCCGCCAATTACGACATGCCGGTCGTTCATCACCTCGCGGACCGTGGGCTAGTTGGCGATGGCGTAATGAACGAAGGCTTCTTCGCCACTATTTTGGGCCTCAAGGGCATTCCGCGAGAGGCGGAAACCATTCCCCTGGCGCGGGACCTGCAACTCGCTGCTTTGACCGGCGTGCGCTACCACGCGGCACAGATTTCCACTGCCAGCTCCGCCGAACTGGTCCGGGCGGCCAAGGCCCGGCACGCCAATGTGACGGCCGGCGTGTCGATCAACAATCTGGCGCTCAATGAAAACGACATCGGCCGCTACCGGACTTTTTTCAAGCTCGCAACACCCCTGCGCTCCGAAGATGATCGCCAGGCCATGATCGAGGCGCTGCGCAACGGCACGATCGACACCATCCATTCCGATCATGACCCACAGGACAGCGAGGTGAAGCGGCAGCCCTTTGCCGAAGCCTCGGATGGCGCGATCGGGCTCGAAACATTGCTGGCGGCGGCATTGCGGCTGGTTCATTCCGGCGAGGTGGATCTCCTGTCGGTGCTGCGGGCGATGACCATCCGGCCGGCGCAAATCCTGGGCCTGCCTTCCGGGCGTATTGCGCGCGGAGCACCAGCCGACCTGATCTTGTTTGATCCCGATTATCCCTGGCAGGTCAGCGAAACGGCGATACGCTCGCGTTCGCGCAACACCAGCTTTGAAGGCGCGCGCCTTGCCGGCAAGGTAATGCGCACCATTGTGGGTGGACAAACGGTTTATCTCCACACCTACACGCTCTAGCCATGTGCGAGCCCTTGTGGAACGGGCGAGGCTGGGGCTACCAATACTCACCTTCGCTCGGAACCTGTTATGGCCCCTGATCTGCTTACCCTGCTCTACGCCATCGTGCTCGGCTATCTCTGTGGCTCGGTGCCGTTCGGCCTACTGCTGACTCGCGCGGCCGGGCTTGGCGATATCCGCGCGATTGGCTCGGGCAATATCGGTGCCACCAATGTGCTGCGTACTGGCAATCGCTGGCTCGCGGCCGCAACGCTGGTTCTCGACGCCGCTAAGGGCGCCGTGCCGGTTTTGCTGGCTCGCTATCTTTGGGGCGAGGACGCGGCAATGGTTGCTGCGATCGGCGCCTTTATCGGGCACTGCTTTCCGGCGTGGCTGGGCTTCAAGGGCGGCAAGGGTGTCGCCGTGCTGATCGGTGCCCTCCTGGCGTTGTCTTGGCCTGTGGGGCTGATCTTCTGCGCGGTCTGGCTGCTGATCGCGGTGACGCGCAAGACCTCCTCCCTCGCTTCACTCACCGCTGGCGCCACCGCGCCGATTTTTGCCTATGTCGTCGTCAATGAGTGGCTCGCGGTAGCAGTGGCGGTCATGGTGATCCTGCTCTTTATCCAGCATCGCACCAACATCGCCCGTCTGATGGCGGGAACCGAGCCAACCATCGGCTCTACCAAGAAAGCCTGATCCGTGGGCAAAGGCGCTGCACTGGTTTCTGACCAAGAGCGCCTTGCCTGGCTTCGCCTGATTCGCACTGACAATGTCGGCCCCGTCACTTTTCGCCAACTGCTCGGCCGCTTCGGTTCAGCCGAGGCGGCGCTCGACGCCCTGCCCGGCTTGCTCAAACGGGCCGGAACGCAGCCGCGCATCTCGACCCGTATGCAGGCCGAAGACGAACTCGCTGGCCTGCAGCGCTTCGGCGCCCATCTCGTGCTCAGCTGCGATCCCGACTATCCGCCCCATCTCGGCTTCATTGCCGGCGCGCCGCCGGTGCTGACCCTCGCGGGCGGCGCCAATCTGGATTGGCGGCGCACCGTGGGCATGGTCGGTGCGCGCAACGCCTCCTCGGCCGGGGTGAAGATGACGCGCCTGCTCGCTACCGATCTTGGTGCCCGCGGTTATACGATCGTTTCCGGCCTCGCCCGCGGCATTGATGCAGCGGCCCACCGGGCAAGTCTGCAAACCGGCACCGTTGCGGTCCTGGCGGGCGGCTTTGACCAGATCTATCCCGATGAGAACATTCCGCTTGCCCATGACATTCTCGACCACGGCGGCGCCTTGCTCACCGAGATGCCGCTCGGCTGGGAGCCTCGTGCCCGCGATTTCCCGCGCCGCAATCGGCTGGTGTCAGGGCTGTCGCTCGGCATTGTCGTGGTGGAAGCGGCCAAACGCTCGGGCTCCCTGATCACGGCGCGCCTTGCGCTGGAGCAGAACCGGGATGTCTTTGCGGTGCCGGGTTCGCCCCTGGATCCCCGGGCCGAAGGCGGCAATGCCTTGATCCAGCAAGGGGCGAAGCTGATCACTAATGCCGAGGACATCATCGAAAGCCTGGGCTCGGCCGATCCGTCGCGCCAAGCCCTATTTGATCGACAATGGGAGCCGGACCCCGACGAGGTCGGCGCTGGGTCAGACGTCCCCGATCCTAGTGACGCGGATCGCTTGCGCGATTTGTTGAGCACCGCTCCGATGGAAGTCGATGAACTGCTGCGGCAAACCGGACTGTCTGCCGCAGCCATGCAGATGCTGTTGCTGGAGCTCGATCTGGCGGGCGAGATCGAGTGGTCGAGCGGTCAGCTGGTCGCTAAACGCTACCGCTGACCGCCGCGCCTTCGCTTTAGCGCCCGCCTTCGAGCTTGCGATGGCGCTGGTTGATGCCACCAGCGCCATAGGGGTAATCGCCGATCTGCGGCTTGCTCGCCTCGTCAAGCCGCGCAACCTCCTCAGCGCTTAGGCTCAGATCGCCCGCAGCCATGTTGTCGGCCAGCTGTTCGCGCTTGCGGGCGCCCAGGATCACCGAGGTGACGGCGGGTTTTTGCACCAGCCAGGCCAGCGACACCTGCGCTGCACTGACGCCACGCTGCTCGGCGATCTGCATGACCGCGTCGATAACCGCCCAGGTCTGTGGGTTGGCATTGCGCTTTTCATACGCCTCCATGCCTCGCTTCGGGTTTTCGCCCAGCCGCGTTGCCCCGCTTGGCATTTCGTCACGCTTGTATTTGCCCGACAGCCAGCCGCCAGCCAGCGGCGACCAGGGCAGTAGGCCCATGCCGGCATCGAGCACGGCAGGCACGATTTCGTGCTCGATATCGCGCACCAGTAGATTGTATTGCGGCTGCAAGGTTACGGGAGGGGTATAGCCCTGCGCCTTGGCAATCCACACTGCCTTGGTCAGCTGCCAGCCGAGGAAATTGGAAAAGCCGTAATAGGCGATTTTGCCGTTACGCACCGAATCATCAAGGAAGCGCAGGGTTTCCTCGATCGGCGTCAGCGCGTCCCACGCATGCATCTGGTAAAGATCGATCTGCTCGACGCCCAATCGCCGCAGCGAGGCATCCAGCGCGTACCCCAAATGCTTGCGCGACAAGCCAAGGCCGTTGGACCCTTCCAGCGTCGGAAAGCGGCCCTTGCTGGCAATCACCAGCCGGTCAGCCATCCCGCCCTTGCTCTTGAGCCAGCGACCAATGATCTCTTCGGAGGTGCCATTGGTGTAGACGTCAGCCGTGTCGAGGAAATTTCCGCCCGCCTCGACATAATCATCCATCAAGGCGAACGAAGTGGCCTCGTCCGCGTCCGACCCGAAGGTCATGGTCCCAAGGCAGAGTGCCGAAACCACGGTGCCGCTATTGCCCAGTTTGCGTAAATCCATTGTCAACTTCCTCCTGTTGATCGCCACAACGGCCCGGACGACACTCGGCTCCACGGGATCATACTAAATCAGCGCCCGTTGACACTGCCCCTCGGCTTCACCATGTTGCGCCACCTTGCGTTGCAGTGTTTCGGATCGGGTTTTCCATGAAGGTCGTTGTCGTTGAGAGTCCGGCTAAGGCTAAGACAATCAACAAATATCTGGGTAAGGACTATGAAGTCCTGGCCTCCTTCGGCCATGTCCGTGATCTGCCCGCCAAGGACGGTTCAGTCCGGCCCGACGAAGATTTTGCCATGTCCTGGGAGGTTGATACCGCCTCCAAGAAGCGCCTTGCCGACATTGCCAACGCGCTTAAAGGCGCTGATGAACTGATCCTTGCGACCGACCCTGATCGCGAAGGCGAAGCCATTTCCTGGCACGTGCTCGACGTGTTGCGCCAGAAAAAGGCGATCAAGAAAGACACCCCGGTCCAGCGCGTGGTGTTCAACGCCATCACCAAGGATGCCGTGACTGCGGCCATGGCCAAGCCGCGCGACATCGACATGCCGCTGGTCGATGCCTATCTCGCTCGCCGCGCGCTCGACTATCTCGTGGGCTTCACCCTTTCGCCGATCCTGTGGCGCAAGCTGCCCGGCTCCCGCTCGGCCGGACGCGTGCAATCGGTGGCTTTGCGCCTTGTGTCCGACCGCGAGTCCGAGATCGAGCGCTTCAAAGCCGATGAGTACTGGTCGGTGGAAGCCAAGCTCGCGCAAAAGGGCAAGAGCTTCGTGGCCCGGCTTTATTCGGTGGATGGCAAGCGCACCGACAAGCTCGCAGTAAAGAACGGCGAGGATGCCGCCGCACTCAAGGCGCTGATCGAATCGGGGCAGTTCAATGTTTCGGGCGTCGAGAAGAAGCCCACCAAGCGCAACCCCTATGCGCCCTTCACCACCTCTTCGCTGCAGCAAGATGCCTCGTCCCGGCTAGGTCTGTCGCCGTCGCGCACCATGCAGATCGCCCAGCGCCTCTACGAGGACGGGTTGATCACCTATATGCGTACCGACGCGGTGCAGATGGCCCCCGAAGGCATCGCCATGGCGCGCTCTGCCATCACCAAGAACTTTGGTGCCGAATACCTGCCGGAAAAGCCACGCATCTATCAGACCAAGGCCAAGAACGCCCAGGAAGCGCACGAGGCCATCCGTCCCACCGATATGCTCAAGCATCCCGATACGATGAGCAATCTCGATGCCGACCAGCTCAAGCTCTATGGCCTGATCTGGCGCCGCACGCTGGCGTCACAGATGCGCTCGGCCGAGATCGATCGGACCACCGTTGACATCGCCGTCAATGTGCCCGGCCGCCAGGTCGAACTGCGTGCTGTTGGCTCCGTCGTTACCTTTCCCGGCTTCCTGGCGCTGTATGGCGTTGAAGCCAAGAGCGACGATGACGAGGAAGACGAGGACAGCCGCGAATTGCCGCCGCTGGCCGTTGGCGACAAGCCTGCCCTGCAGGCCGTCGAAATCGAGCAGCACTTCACCCAGCCGCCGGCCCGCTACACCGAAGCCAGTCTGATCAAGAAGATGGAAGAGCTCGGCATCGGTCGGCCCTCCACCTATGCCGCTACCCTCTCGACCCTCAAGGATCGCGACTATGTGCGCCTTGAGGGTAAGGCGCTGCATCCCGAGGATCGCGGCCGCATCGTCACGGCCTTCCTCGAGAGCTTCTTCAATCGCTATGTGGAATATGGCTTCACTGCCAATCTGGAAGAACAGCTCGATCTGATTTCCGCCGGTGAGCTCGACTACAAGCAGGTGCTGCGCGATTTCTGGCGTGATTTCACAGTTGCGACCACCGAGATCAAGGATCTGCGGGTCACCGAGGTGCTCGACGCCCTCAATGACTTGCTGGAAGACCACATCTTCCCGGCCAAGCCTGATGGATCGGATCGTCGCCTGTGCCCAACCTGCGGCACGGGCCAGCTGTCGCTCAAGCTTGGGAAATACGGTGCTTTTATCGGCTGTTCGAACTATCCCGAATGCAAGCACACCATGCAGCTGTCCGACGCGGCCACTGGCCAGTCCTCGGAAGCGGCGGCAGGTGACGGCGTGTTGGGCACCGATCCGGAAACGGGGGAAGAGGTTTACCTCAAGACAGGGCGCTTTGGCCCCTATGTGCAGCTTGGTGACGGCAAGGAGCCCAAGCGCTCCTCCCTGCCAAAGGGCTGGGAAGCAGCGTCCCTGACGCTCGACAAGGCCCTGCAGTTATTGTCACTGCCACGGGAAGTGGGCACCCATCCGGAAACGGGCTCGCCGATCACGGCAGGGCTCGGGCGCTACGGCCCCTTCATCCTGCATGACGGCAAATACGCCAATCTACCCGATGTGGAGGAAGTGTTCACCGTCGGCATCAACCGCGCCGTGGACCTCCTGGCGCAAAAGGCGGCGGGCGGTTTCAAGCGCGGTGGCGCTGCCGTCGCCGCGATCCAGACATTCGAGCACGACAACGGCCCCATCACCGTGCGTGCTGGTCGCTATGGTCCTTATGTCAACCAGGGCAAGATCAACGCCACCATTCCCAAGGACATCAAACCCGAGGATGTAACGGTGGACCAGGCGGTGGAATGGATCGCCGCGCGCGCCGAAGCCACCGGCACCAAGCCCAAGAAGGCACCGGCCAAGAAGGCAGCTGCTAAGAAACCCGCTACCAAGACTGCTGCCGCTAAAAAGCCAGCGGCCAAGAAAGCTGCGACCAAGAAGGCGACCGCCACCAAGACCGTGGCCGACGAAGACGTTCCGTTCTGACGCATGGTTTGTCGGGGCGCGCGAGCATGATCTGGATCAAGGGCACTGATCGGCCCCTGCTTTAGCTTAGCACTGCAACCCCAAGGGGGGGCTTACGCGCCGCAAGGACAAGGTTGCGTGGTCACCGGCGCCGGCTTCGGCCTCGGACGAACCCGGCACCGCGTCGGCTGGAGCGCCGCCAGACGCCGGCCACCGGTTCAGCCGATTGTGCGTTCGATCAGCGACAGCCAGTTGTCGCAGGCGATCTTGCGCACCAGCGTTTCGCCATAGCCCTTGTCCAACAGCGCGGCGAGCAGCTTTTGCACGCCCGTGACATCGCCGATCTCGGCGGGGATCATGGCGCCGTCAAAGTCCGAGCCAAGCGCCACGCCGTCTTCGCCCAGCGCTTCCACCAGACTGTCCACATGACGGACCATCATTTCGACGGGCGTATCGGCGCGCATTTGCCCGTCCGGACGCAGAAAGCCTGTGGCAAAGTTCAACCCGACAACGCCCTTGCTTTCGGCGATCGCTGCCAGCTGCCAATCGACGAGGTTGCGCGCATGCGCGGTGATGGCATGGACATTGGAATGAGTGGCAACCAGCGGCTTGTTGCTGATCGCAGCCACATCTCGAAACCCCGCGGCATTAAGATGCGACAGGTCGATCATCACGCCGAGGCTATCGCAGGCGCGCACCAAGGCTTTGCCCGCATCCGAAAGTCCCGGGCCGATATCTGGATCGGCGGGGTAGCGAAACGGCACGCCAGTGCCAAAGGCATTGGCGCGGCTCCACACCAGCCCGATCGAGCGCAAACCGGCCGCGTAAAGCACATCAAGGGAGCGCAGATCCGTGTCGATCGCTTCGGCGCCCTCGATATGCAGCACTGCTGCCAGATTGTCGGCCGCGATCGCCTGGCGAATCTCGGCAGCGCTCCGGCACAGGCTTAAGGCGCCAGCCCGCTCCAGCCGCAGCAGGATCGAGGCCATGGCAAGAGTCACCGATTGCGCATCGGCCAGCGGCAATTCAGGGGGAAGCGTGGAGCTTGGATTGGCCGAATTGGCTACCACCGATCCAAGGCCGCCCTTAAGCGGTGGCGGAAAGATCGCAAAGAACCCGCCCACCATACCGCCCCTTTGGGCACGTGGACCATCGATCTGGGCCGCAGGCATCCCCTCCACAAACAGCCGCTCGGGGTCGGCGACACCCGCTTCCAGCAGCTTGAGCAAGGTGTCGTTGTGGCCGTCGAAAAATGGAATGGTCATGGGAACTCAGCAGAATCGGTGGAATCTGGGCACCCTAGCATCCTCTGGACGGGGACGGGTCAGCCGATAACCTGTGCCTTGTTCCGCATGGACGACCTCGGTGAAGATAGAGCAATAACGGCCTTATCCCGGCCATACTCGGCACCAGAGCGCAATAACCTCGATCTCGTCGCGCAACATTCCAGCCGCGTCAGACATTGAAATTGGGCAGGTCGGGCGGACTTGGCAGAGCGGCGGTTTGCAAAAGCCCGGGCGATCCCTATTTATGTTGCAACATAAAAAGAACTGACACTTATGGCCAAACTACAAACAAGAGCAAAAAACACTTCCGGCCCCAAGCGCCCCCGCCTCAGTGCTGCCGAGCAACTACCTTCACGCGAGCAATTGCTGCAGGCGCTCGCCGAAACGCCCGATCTCAAGGGCAAGCGCGATCTGGCCAAGCTGTTCGGCATCCGCGGCGATCTGCGCAAACCATTCAAGGCCATGCTGGCTGAGCTGGAAGGCGAGGGCGTTATTACCCGCACGCGCAAGGCGCTGCGCCGTACCGCCGCCCTGCCCCCGGTAACCGTGCTCGACATCCCCACCGATGCCGATCCCGATCACCTTCACGCCTTCCCTGCCCAATGGAATGACGAAGAAGGCGAGCGCCCCCGCGTCCTCGTTTATCAGGGGCGCGACGCCCGCGTCGTACCCGCTCCAGGCGACCGCATCCTGGCCCGTATTGACGCCGGTGATGGCGAGATCCCGGCCTATACCGCCCGCCCGATGAAGATCCTCGACAAGCCGCGCCGCGCCCATATCGGCATTGTGCGGATGGACGAGGACGGCGCCCGCCTCATTCCCGTGGATCGCAAGCAAAAGGAAATGCGCATCCCGATGGGCGACCTTGGCGAGGCCCGCGACGGCGATCTGGTGGAAGTGGAGGTCAAGCTTTCAGGCCGCCTGATGATCCCGCGTGCGCGCGTTACGGCCGTGATCGGCAACCCGGCTTCCGAAGGCGCCATCAGCCTCATTGCTATCCACAGCCTCGAGATCCCCTATCGCTTCCCGACATCGGTGCTACGTGAGGCCGAGGAAGCCAAGGAAGCCACGCTCAAGGGCCGGGAGGATTGGCGTGACCTTCCGTTGATCACCATCGATCCGTTCGACGCCAAGGATCACGACGACGCCGTCTATGCCCAGTCCGATCCCGATCCCGCCAATGCCGGCGGGCACCTGGTCACCGTGGCCATTGCCGATGTGGCGGCCTATGTCCGTCCCGGCTCAGCGCTCGACCGCGAGGCCTATCTGCGCGGCAATTCTGTTTACTTTCCTGACCGCGTCGTCCCCATGCTGCCCGAGCGCATCTCCAACGAGTTGTGCTCGCTCAAGGAAGGGGAACCGCGTGCGGCCCTTGCCGTGCGCATGGTCATCGGCGCCGACGGGCGCAAGCGCTCGCACAGCTTCCACCGGGTGCTGATGCGCTCGGCCGCCAAACTGTCCTATCAGCAGGCACAAGCAGCCATTGACGGCCAGCCCGATGACAAGGCTGGCCCGCTGCTCGAGCCGATACTGCGCCCGCTCTGGGACGCCTATGAGACCATGGCCAAGGCACGCGACCAGCGTGGGCCGCTCGATCTCGACCTGCCCGAACGCAAGATCGTTCTGGACGAGAAAGGCATGGTCAAGGACATCCGGATCCCCGAGCGCCTCGATGCCCACCGGCTAATCGAAGAAATGATGATCGCGGCCAATGTCGCGGCGGCCGAAACGCTGCAGGCCAAGAATATGCCCCTGCTGTTTCGCGTCCACGATACCCCTTCGACCGAGAAACTCGCCGCCCTTCGCGATTTCCTTGGTTCGCTCGATATTGCGGTCAAGAAATCCGACGCGGTGCGAGCCAGCGACTTCAACGGCATCCTGGCCCAGGCCCGCAAGGCGGGCAATGCCGAGCAGGTATCGGAAATGGTGCTTCGCTCGCAGGCGCAGGCAGAATATGCCCCCGAAAATTACGGGCACTTCGGCCTCAACCTCGACAACTACGCCCACTTCACCTCGCCCATTCGCCGCTACTCGGATCTGATCGTCCACCGCGGCCTGATCCGGGCACTGGGCTTGGGTGATGATGGCCTCTCGGACAACGAGATGCAAAAGCTTGCCGGCATCGGCCAGCACATTTCAGCGACCGAGCGCCGGGCCATGGCGGCGGAACGAGAAACGTCCGACCGCCTGCTGGCGCAATTTCTGGCCGGCCAGATCGGGGCGCGGTTCGAGGGCCGGATCTCCGGGGTTACCCGCTCCGGCCTGTTCATTCGGCTCCTTGATACCGGAGCCGACGGCTTTGTTCCCGCCTCCACCCTGGGAGCCGATTTCTATCGTTATGAGCAAGAGCAGCAGGCAATGATCGGCGATCGCACCGGCGAGAAGTTCGCCCTGGGCGACCGCGTGACCGTTCGCCTGCTCGAAGTTGCCCCCGTGGCAGGGGCAATGCGGTTTGAACTTCTCTCGGAGGGCAGCCGCGTCAATCCGTCAACTACACGGCGGACAACGAAACGCCCATCTAGGACACTCGGCCCCAAAGGCCGTCGCAAGAGGTGACGCCATGAGCATCGTAGCCAAAAGTACCAATCAACGCAGCGTCATGCAGGCTATGTGGCGTGGCGTGCTGTGCAAGTGCCCACATTGCGGCGAGGGCAAGCTGTTCCGTGCTTATCTAAAAGTCGCCGACCGCTGCGAAAACTGCGGTGAGGAGTTTCACCATCATCGCGCCGATGACTTGCCGCCCTATATTGCCATCACCATTGTCGGCCACCTGCTTGTTGGCGTGATGATGCATATGGACATGACCTATCACGTCAATCCGCTGACCTATCTTTATACCATGGTACCCTTGGGCATCATCATGCCGCTGGCTATGCTGCCCTCGATCAAGGGTGCCGTTGTGGGGCTGCAATGGGCCAACCGCATGTATGGCTTCGACCCAGCCAAGCGTGAGGCTTGACATCCGGCGGTAAATCCGTAGGTTGCACCCAAATTCCGGCGCCGCGTTCGCGGCGCCTCTTTGTTTACGCGAGGACACTCCAATGGCCAAAGCCGCTTCCGTCAAGATCAAGCTCGTGTCGACGGCTGATACTGGCTTCTACTATGTCACCAAGAAGAACGCCCGCACCCAGACCGAGAAGCTGTCGTACAACAAGTACGACCCGGTTGTGCGCAAGCATGTTGAATTCAAGGAAGCCAAGATCAAGTAATTGATCCTCTTCCTAGCCGAACAAAAAACCCCGCAGCGATGCGGGGTTTTTTGTTTCTGAGGCTGCGAGCAGCGGCCACGGCCTGCAGGCCACCCAGATGATGAAAGGAAAGTGGCTGGTCCGGAGCGGCATGTCGAAGAGGCCACTCTGTCCGCGTCCGGACCAGCCGCCCTACGGTCTCAGGAGTTGCGGCGGACCTGAGAGAGCCGTAGGGAACTTTGGGCACCATCCACAAGAACTTGGCAGCGCCGTTAAAGAAACCCTACGCCTGCCCCGCTGAAACTCAAGCATATCCAGCAGGTTGTGGCCGCTAAGCTTCTGTTAAGTATAATGGATAACCCTAACGACGTAGCTGGCAGGCTCAAGCGGCGTCAAAGACAACTTGGTTACGGCCCTGCCGCTTGGCGCGATAGAGCGCCACATCGGCTCGCTTCATCAGCACTGCCGGCGTATCCGAGACGCTCTCGTTGAGTGTCACGCCAGCCGAAACCGTCACCCACATCGGCCGGTCGCCGCCGACATCAAAACCCTGTTCGGCAATGGCTCGGCGCACCCGCTCGGCGACGGCTTCCGCCTGCCCCATATCGGTATCGGGCATTAGCACCACGAACTCCTCCCCGCCGAAACGGCAAGCAAGGTCGACGCCTCTGACGCTGCGCCGCAACCGCTGCGCGAACTCCTTGAGCACGCTGTCGCCCACATGGTGCCCATAGGTGTCGTTGACGGCCTTGAAGTGGTCGATGTCGAGAATCATGACGGCCATGTCCCGACCTTGCGACTGCGCCTTGCTCAACATCACATGCAGGTGCCGCTCGAAATAGCGGCGATTATATAGCCCGGTCAGGTCGTCCGTTACCGCCATGGCCATGGTGTTGTTGACGCTTTGCCGCAGCTCCAGCGCATAGCGCTGCCGGCGGATCTGCGTGCGCACCCGCGCCGCCAACTCATTGCGCTCGACCGGGCGCATAATGAAATCATTTATCCCCAGATCCAGCGCCCGCACCACTTTGGGGCGGTCGGTTTCATCGGCAATCAGAATGATGGGCAAGGTGCGCGTATGTTCGAGCGTACGGATCTGCGAGCACACCCGGAGCGGGTCGAAATCCTCCAGCGCCATGGCGACGAGCACAACTTCGTAGGGCGCCCCGGTAACCTGGAACACGGCATCGGCGGGCTGAACGAGCACATCAACGCTATGCTCGGGAACAAGATAGGTCTTGATCCGCTCGGCATGGCGCGCGTCGGTGTCGATCACCAGCACATGCCCGCCGCCGGTGTCGACATTGTCCATCGCACGCAGCGCATCCTCGATGGCGATCTGCTGGCCCGTGAGGGCCCGCGCGCGCAGCTCGTCGGTCAGCGTCTTGAGGCGCACCAGGCTTTTGACCCGGGCCATCAGTTGCATGTCATCGACTGGCTTGGTCAGAAAATCATCGGCGCCCACTTCCAGCCCCCGCACCTTGTCGGAGGGCTGGTCGAGCGCGGTAATCATCAGCACCGGAATGTGGTTGGTTCTCGGGCTCGCCTTGAGGCGGCGGCACACTTCAAAGCCATCCATATCGGGCATCATCACATCGAGTAGGACGATATCCACATCATTGCGATTGCAGATTTCGATGGCCTGCGGGCCGGAACTGGCAGTCAGGACCTCGTAATACTCAGCGGCTAAGCGAGCCTCCAGCAGGCGTACATTGGTCGGAATGTCGTCGACGATCAATACGCGTGCAGTCACTCTTCGCCCCACCTACCACAGCCGGCATATAGACGACCGGGCAGCACCATGGCCGCGCCGAGCGCAACGGCCCCCTCAAGCCGGGCCAATATAGCGGGCAATAGTTTCCAGAAAGTGAGGCACCGAAATGGGCTTGGAGATGTAACCCTCGCAACCTCCTTGCAAAATCCGCTCTTCGTCGCCCTTCATGGCAAAGGCAGTCACCGCGATTACCGGGATATGGGCAAGCTCTTCATCATCCTTGAGCCACTTGGTCACCACCAGGCCCGACACTTCAGGCAACTGGATATCCATCAAGATCAGGTCGGGATGGTGCGCGCGCGCCAGATCCAGCGCTTCCATGCCGGAGCGGGTCTGGATGACGGCGTAACCGCGCGATTCGAGCAGATCGTTGAAGAGCTTCATGTTGAGCTCGTTGTCTTCCACGATCATCACTGTTTTTGGCATCAAACCTCGCTTGCGCTGCTCGAGTACCCTCAGCACTTCGTTTTACCGCGCCATTCAGGTAACATCGAACTCATTACAAAAGACCAAATGAGCCTGGCTGTGCCCCGTATTGAATCTGCGCCCCTTCCCAATGCCTCCGGGCTCGCCGATGCCTGCCTCTCCTACCTTGCCGAGAACCCGGATGAACTCTTGGCATTCATGCAGGTCGCCGGCCTTGATCCCGACTCGCTTCGGCGCTCCACCGGTTCCCCAGCCTTCCAGCACGGACTTATCGACTATTTTGCGGCCAACGAGCCGCTGCTCCTGTCACTTTGTGCCAATACCGGCATGGCACCCGAAACCTTCATGCGAGTCTGGCACCAGCTCAATCCAGCCGGCTAAGCACGAACGCCTTCAGGGCATGCTGCCGGTTTTCACTTGCGCCGCCGCCCCGGAGCCCTGATGATCCGGCGACACGGCTGATGTGCTCGATGGCGTCGGCTGCCCTCTGCTGAACCGGCCAGGTGTTGGGGTGCGCTGCCGGCCGCTCGGAATCGGTGTATCGGTTTCGGGAAGGCCAAGGCTACGGTGCGATCTGCCGGAGTTCGGCAATGCCGAGGCCCGCAGTCGAGTTGAACATCTCAGCGCATTGGGCTTCGGCCATGCAAGTGAAGCCGATGCACGGCCGGCCCAACCAAAATGACGACAACCAAGGCAAACAGCGATGACCAGTCCCACTGAAAAACTGCGTGAATACGGCTACGAGCTCCCTGCCCCCAAACCGCCGGTCGCCAGCTATGTTCCGGTGACCCGCACCGGCAATATCCTGTACGTGTCGGGCCAGATCTCCAGCAATGAAACCGGCGTCGTCACCGGCCTCCTGGGCGATACCATGAATGTCGTGCAGGGCGGCAACGCTGCCGAACTCGCGGCGCTCAACGTGTTGTCGCAAATCGTCCATATGGGTGGCGTGCCGCTGGAAGAGATCAAGCGCATTCTCAAGATCACGGTTCTTGTGGCTTCAACGCCTGACTTCACCGAGCACCATCTGGTTGCCAACGGGTGCTCGAACCTCCTGGTCGGGGTGCTGGGTGACCGGGGTAAGCATGCCCGTGCCGCCTTCGGCGTTGCCGCGCTGCCCTTTGGCGCCGCCGTGGAAATCGAAGCCGTGGTGGAAGTCTAGCCACACACCCGGTTCTCGCCCACCTCCATATCCCCAGCACAACTGGATACCAAAACTTGACCGACCTGCCCCTTTTCCCGCGTCCCGTCGCCCATCGTGGTCTGCACAATCGTGCCGCTGGTGTCATCGAAAACAGCGCTTCCGCCTTTGAAGCCGCTATCGCCGGCAACTGGGCGATCGAGTGCGATCTGCAGCTGACCTCGGACGGCGTGCCGGTGCTGTTCCATGACAGCAAGCTTGAGCGCCTCACCGGACGCACCGGTGCGGTCAGTGAGCTCACTGCTGCCGAACTCACCGCGATCCCCTTACTCGACAGCGCCGCCGGTGATCGGCCCCAGCGCTTTGCCGAGTTCCTTGAACAGATCAATGGCCGTGCGCTGCTGCAGATCGAGCTCAAGCATCAGGCCGACAGCGCCGGCACTCAGTTGCTCGCCCGCGCGGCGGCCGAAGCGCTGAAATCCTACACGGGACCGGTGACGGTCGAGTCGTTCGATCCCAATCTGATCACCCAGATCCGCCAGTTCGGCTTCGCGGGCCCTCGCGGCATCATCACCTATAACTACGAAGGCGCTGAAGCCGAACAGAACTACACGGCAGAGCAGCGCTGGACCCTGCGCCATCTGCTGCACTGGCATGAAACTCAGTTCGATTTCATCTCCTGTGCCAAGGACGCGCTGGAGCTGCCCGCGATCAAGTTCTGGCGAGCACTCGGCAAACCGGTGACCGGCTGGACGATCCGGTCTAAACAGGAGTGGGAAGCCGCCCGGCCCCATATCGACCAGATCGTCTTTGAAGGCTTCGACCCGGACCTTGCCTGATCCCGGCTATACCGCCACCATCCATCCAACCACCGCCGGCATTTCGGCGGCGGTTTGGAACAGCCTTGTGCCGTCCACGAACGGGGTGGCGGATAACCCGTTTCTGAGCCACGCCTTCTTCCTGGCCCTCGAACAATCCGGCTGCGCCACTGCCCGCACCGGCTGGCAACCTCAGCACATCCTGCTGGCCAACAGCGCGGGCCAGCCCGTTGGGCTGATGCCGCTCTTTCTCAAGTCCCACTCCATGGGCGAATATGTCTTCGACCACGGCTGGGCCAATGCCTTCGAGCGCGCGGGCGGGGACTACTACCCCAAGCTGCAATGTTCGGTGCCGTTTACCCCGGCCACCGCGCCCAAGCTCCTGGTACCTAGCGGTAGCCTTGAGGAACAGGCGGCGCTGCTTTCCGCCGCTCAGCAACTCGCCAGCCAGCGCGACGCCTCGTCGGTGCACATGACCTTCGTGCCCGAAGCCGAGGCCGATCTGGTGGAAACAACTGGCTGGCTCAAGCGCCTCGACACCCAGTTCCACTGGCACAACCAGGGCTTCGACAGTTTCGAGGGTTTTCTCGAAACCCTCTCCTCGCGCAAGCGCAAGACCATCCGGCGGGAGCGCCGCGATGCGCTCGTCGATGGCCTTACGGTCAAGTGGCTGACGGGCTCTGACCTCCAGGAGCATCACTGGGACGCCTTTTACGATTTTTACGAGGATACCGGGGCGCGCAAATGGGGCCGGCCCTACCTCAATCGCAAGTTCTTTTCCCTGCTTGGTCAAACCCTTGCCGACCGGATCGTGCTGATGCTGGCCTATGACGGCCCCACCCCAATCGCCGGCGCGATCAACTTCCTTGGCCATGATCGCATCTTCGGGCGCAACTGGGGTGCTACCCGCGAGGTGCCGTTTCTCCACTTCGAGCTCTGCTACTACCAGGCGATCGATTACGCCATCGCGCACAAGCTGGCTGTGGTGGAAGCCGGGGCCCAAGGCGAACACAAGCTCGCCCGCGGCTATGCTCCCGCCACCACTTATTCCGTGCACTATATCGCCCATCCTGGCCTGCGCGGGGCCATTGCCGACTTCCTTGAGCATGAGCGCGCTTCGGTTGCGCGCGAGCAGGAAGCGCTGGACACCTACACTCCGTTCCGCAAGGGCGAGCGCACCGACCGCTAGCGCGGCACGATGCCCCTTGGACTTAGCCGGCACCGGAGGCTATGTAGGTTAACGCTCCCTGCAGGAATCCGCATGAATATCTCTGACGCTTTCGTCTTTATTCTCCAGGCCGGCGTCACCTTCGTGTTCTCCACCGCCCTCTTCGATGCGCTGCACTGGTTGCTGCATCGCTGGGAAACCTCGCGGTTCAAGCTGTTGCGCACCTTCTCGTCCTGGCACTGGGTGCATCACAAGTTTCTCGACCTCGATATGAAGATCAATCCGGCCTATGCCCGGGCCAATATCTGGTTTCACATCCTGCCGGAATACGCGACCTCGATGCTGGGGATCGCGCTGTTCCTGCTCGTTTTCCCTTGGCCGCCCATAGCGCTTGTGGCTGTCATTCGTACCATCATGCTGGTGATGACCTTCCGCGAGGAAGGGCTCGACTACAACCACATGGCGATGGATCGCGTCGGTGCCCAGCAGGGTCTGCTCTGGGTGGACAACAACTACCACGCCATGCACCACGTCTACCCGCATAACTTCTTTTCGTCCTTCGCCAACATCTTCGACCTGCTGTTCGGCACCACTTGCCAGATCAAGGGTCGCCGCTTTCTCGTTACCGGCGCCAGCGGGTCTTATGGCTCGGCGATGGTGGCAAAGTTGACCGATCTGGGTGGTCTTGTGGAAACCGCCAAGTCAGGCACCGATTTTTCAGCCGGCGACTATGACCGCATGCGCGAAAAGCTTGAACGCGCCGAGGTGCTGGTGCTCGCCCATGGCGCCAAGTCGCAGGATTGCTGGAACGCCAATTTCGTCACCTTTACCGATCTGGTCGAGCTCTTCACCGCCCTTGGCAAAGACAGGCTCACCCCGCCCGAAGTCTGGGCGGTGGGCTCGGAAGTCGAGTTTCACGGCGATATGGGCATGGAAGAGCTCAAGGATTATTCGGCGTCCAAGCGCGCCTTTGCGCGCCGTGCGCTGGATTATTACCACTCCGACGCTGTCTTCTACCGTCACATCGTCCCGTCGAGCTTTACCTCCGCAATGGGCAAGGGGGCAATGAGCGCGGCCACCGCCGTCAACATCACGCTGTTCTTTATTCGCCGCGGCTTTTCCTATGTGCCGGTCACCTTTACCGGCCTTGCGGTTCTGAACTATTTCCGCTTCCGCTTCTTCCAGCGCCGCTCGGGACAGGCAGCCCCGGCCGAATAGGCGGTTGATCTCGGCTCTTGAGCCGAGCACCTTGCCGGGAGTATGCCAAGGCCATCCACTCCCGCGAGGTACACCGTGAGCACTGCCTACGATCCCAGCAACATCTTCGGCCGCATTCTCCGGGGCGAAATGCCAGCCCACAAGGTTTACGAAGACGACACCGCCTTGGTGATGCTCGATGTGTTCCCCCAGTCACGCGGGCACACGCTGGTTCTGCCCAAGGCTGCCTCGCGCAACCTGCTCGACGCGGATCCGGCCACCCTCTCGGCCGTGATGCCGATCGTGCAGCGGGTGGCTGTTGCGCTCAAGGCAGCGACGGGGGCTGATGGCATTCGCCTCGTCCAGTTCAATGAAGCCCCAGCTGGACAAAGCGTGTTTCACCTGCATTTCCACCTCATTCCCGTCTACGAGGGCGAGGCTTTAGGCGATCATGGCAAGGGTGCTGCTGACGCCGCTGAAATGGCCGGGCTGGCGCAAGAAATCGCCAGCCGACTTTAAGCCGGTGACGCCCGCTCCCAAGCTCGGCCAAGGGCTCTTGCTCACCGGATTGGCCGGGTTCATCGATGCGATCGGCTTTATCGAACTGGGTGGCTACTACACCTCGTTCATGAGCGGCAACACCACCCAATTGGGCAATTACCTGCTCGATACGCCCTCGGCAGCCGCGTTGCTGCCGCTGGGCCTCTTGCTGCTGTTTTTCACTGGCAGCACGGTGGGATCGCTGCTGTCTTTGGCAAGCGAGCGTTTTGGCCCAGCCCTTGTTGCGGCCTTGTTGTTTTCCAGCACAACAGGGGCAATCGCCTTGCACTTTGCCGGCGCCGACTCGCCGCTTTCGATGGGACCCCTGGCGTTTGGCGCAGGCGCCCAGAACGCTTTGTTGTCCCCTGCCGGCTCCGTTCGGCTTGGCGCCACCTTCGTGACGGGAACTCTGTTCGCTGCCGGCCAGGACCTGGCCAAGGCCATCCACAAATTGGCCCCGCGCTGGCGATGGACGCAACACCTCCTGGTTTGGCTTTCCCTGTTGCTGGGTGCCGCCCTGGGCGCGGCATCCTATCAGCGCCTGGGCCCGCTCGCCCTGCTTGCACCCGCGGCTCTCCACGCTGCCTTCTGCCTCGGGCTGGCGCTGCGGCAGCGCAAGGCGGGCCCCCGGCCTAGTCGACCCGTGGCTGCTCGCGCGAGCGGAACTCGAACAATTCGCGGAAGGCTCCGGGCACCAGCGCCGATAGCGGGTTGATGCGGAAATCGGGCTTGGCGAGTGGTCCCTTGACTGCAAAGGTCACGCCCACCAGCCCCTCACCATCACGTCCGCCCAAGAGCGGCCCGAGCAGCGGGATTTTCTGAAACGCGCTGTTGAGCCCGAATAGCGGCACATAGGTGCCCGCCAGATCGTATTGCCGCTGGTCGGTATAGATGAAGCCGCGCATCGTTCCGCCTACGGTGTCGCCGGTCAAAACAGCATTGGTAACCTCGACGCGGTCCGAGCGCCGCACGAAATTGACCATGCCGCGGTCGAAATCCAGCCGGTTCCCGCGCGCGATCACCGCTCGCGAATCCGCGTGGTTGCCAAGCACCTGCGCAACATTGGCCTCGTCCACAATGGAAAAGCCGCGCATGCGCAACTGGCCGAACTCGGCGCCTGCTTCGCTGTCGGTGGTCATGACGAGATTGCCCTCGCCGCCCCCCAGCTGTGAATACACGCCCAGGAGCCGCAGGATCGTTCCGGCATCGCTGAATGCCACCGTCATCGTGCGCCCCTTGGGCGCGGGATTGGTGGTGACCGAAATGGCGTTGTCATCACCAAACTGCGCCGTCAGCCGCGCCCGCCGCATGTCGCTGCCCTTCAGGGACAGGTCCAGATCGAGATTGAAGGCGGTCGTGGCGTAATAACCCAGCGCTCGATCGAGCTCCACGTCGAGCACCAGCGTCTGGTCGAACTCGGTGGTTTGCACCCCCCCGGTGCCTTCATCTAGGCTGAAGAAGCGCTTCAGCATGGGCTTGAGGTCCAATTGGGTACCGCGCACCTGCACGGAATAGCCGCCGTCGATCGGAGCGAGCTTGAGTTGCGCACCATCCCCCTCGCTGAGGCCGAAATCGATGAACTCGGCACTTTGCAGCCCAGCCTCGGCGTCGAACTTGAGGCCACCCTTGAGTTTCACGGTGTCAAAAGCCAGATCAATCCCGAATAGCTCGGTTACACCATCGGTTTGCTTGACGATTGTCTGCAAGGTGCCAGGGACGCCGGCAGCCTTGCTCAACCCCAGATCCCCAATGGTGAGCGCTGCCTCCTTGAGGTCCACCGCGATCTGCAGCGAGCCATCCGGCAGCGGCTGCGCCACAAAGCCAACCTGCCCGCTCATGAACGGCGAGGCATCGAACCCCATGGCGGCCAGGTCCTTCACCTCCACCGTGGAAGCGAGCCGGAACGCCGGCTGAGTTTCCGGCGTGCCGGCAATCTCCAGCTGCGCCTCCATACCGTCTATGTCAGCGGTACCTTGCACCTGATAGCCGTCCTGCGACGCGCTGAAGGACAGCTGCCCGTTGCCGATTGTGCGCTCCTGTATGGCCTGAGTGCTGGCGAAATTGGCGACATTGCCATTGACCACATAGTCGAGGTCCAGCGGCGCGCCGCTTGCTTCATCGGGCAGCTTGATGGTTGCCACAAGCCCCAGATCGATCTGACCCGATAGCGCGGCAAGATCGAGCGGCAGGCTGGCTTGCGCCAGCATTTCGGGCTGCTGTTCCTTGGCCAGGGCAAGCAGGGAGGGAATACCGGCGCTCACATCGCCCGAGATCTCGAGAATGCTTTCTGCGGGATTGGAGTTGTCCATGATCACGGCCGGGTTGCGCACCGCAATCGGCCCGGCCGTGGTCGCGATGGCACCCCCACCAGCCGAAACCGTCAGGTTGGGGCCGCTCAATTGCAATCGCGTTTCGCCATCAATGGCGATATCGGCCATCTCCGGCACTGGCTTGACCACGACGCCGGTGCCAACCATGTCGATCTGCATCGCTTCGGGCGATATCGGCTTGTCCTCGCCACCCACTTCCAGGCTGCCCACCGGAAATTTGAACTTCAGCCGCGCGCGCGTCACCATACCGTCGCTAACATTGGCCACAAACCAGTCACGGCTTTCCGTGCCCAGCATATAGGGCCAGAGGCGTTTCAGGTCGTCCGCACTGACTCCTTGGCCGACAATGGTCATGTCGAGAGCCATGCCGGCCTTGAGGATATCGATCCGGCCGGCGCTTTCGACGATGGCCGCGCCCTTTTTCGCGACGAGCCGGTCGATGCCCGTGGCACCATAAAGTGGCGCCGACCAGCCCGAGAACTCGACGCTGTCGAATGGCTCCGCCGGTGCCGCCATGTCGTTGGGGTGCACGCGGACCTCGCGTGCCTTGATCAGCATGCCGATCGTCGGCCCGAATTCCGCATCCAGGCCGAGCGCAAACGTGCCTGAAACGCGGGCGGAACTCTGGCCGATCTGCAAGGCGGCCTCGTGCAACTCGAACCGGGCGTCCTTTGGCGACCAGGTCACGTCCATGATCGAGCTCGCGACGGGGAAGAACTCGTCCTCGATGCGCATGTCGAGGCCCGTCAGGTCGATCTTGAACGCGCCGTCCACGAGCTTGCCCGTCTCGGGCGCAAAATGCACATCGATGGATAGCGCACCCGCGCCCCGCAGGGCCGCAATGCTTTCAGCGTTATCGACAAAGGGGGCCACGGCCGCAAAATCGATATTGGCAATGTCGGCCTCGAGCCGGGAGCCACCCTTGTCGTCGAGAGTGCGCGACAGGCTCCCCATCATCGTACGCCCTCCCAGGGCGGCCGAGAATGTCCCCCTGGTGTCCTCGCCGCCGGGCGTAGGGCCGATCTCGAGGTTCACGCCGTTGAACTGACGCATCCGCCCGTAAACCGCATCGATCATCTCGACGGTGCCGTCCTTGATCGTCAGCTTGGAGAACCGGCCCTGTTGCGCCTGCTCCACAATGTCGGCCACACCCTTCTCGCTCGCCTCGAGATTGTAGATAAGCCAGTCATTGTCGGACCGCAGCTGCAGCGGCACCGACCCACCCTGAACGTCGACGCCATTGGCGGAAATGTTGACGCTGGGGAACGCATCCTCCCCCTCCAGCACCCTTGCAGTCGTCCCGCCCTGCTCCCCGGCCACTAGCTCAAAGCTCGTGGTGCGCGGCCCAAACAGGTCCTGCACGATCTGGATGTGGGGGCGCACAATGGTGATGGTGGCCCCAGGCTGCCCAACCAGCGCGCGGATCGGCGAGAATCCAATCTCAAGCGCATCCATCTTGACCTTGGCGCCGGTCTTGGCATCCGTCATCAGCACGGGCGAGAACTGCAGCACCGGCCAAACGCCACGTTCAAGCGCCAGCGCCATTCCCCCCAGATCGAGCTTGCTGGTGGGCGGCATGATGGATTGCGCCAGCGCACGCGCCGCTTCACCGCCAAATGGCAGTCGCAGCGGGGTCACCAGCAGCACTAAATACAGAACGATCAGCAGGACGGCTGGCACGCCCAACACCCAGGCGCCCATCTTGGCGGCAAGACGCATAGGATGCCGACGCCGCATTGCGGGGGCTGGACCTGGCGTGTCTTCGAGGGTTGTTGACGCGCTCACTTACATCCAGATCAAGCTCGGCCGATAAGTCTCCCGGCCTCTTGAGAATCAACCGCAAGTGGCGGCTTCTTGCGCGATGATACCGGCTGGAATATGGCACCGGCAGCTACAATCTCGTGGGGAAAACAGGATTTAACCGGCATGCTTGCGCCTGGGGATACCGCTCCCGACTTTACCCTGCCGCTCGACGACGGCACCTCCTTCCACCTTGCCGATCACGGCGGCAAGTTTGTGGTCCTGTTCTTCTATCCGCAGGACGATACCCAAGGCTGCACCAAGGAGAACCTCGAGTTCTCCAACCTGGAGCCGGAGTTCGCCCGAAGCGGTGCTGTCCTTGTCGGCATATCGCCTGATAGTGTGGAAGCGCATCGCAAGTTCCGGGAGAAATTCAGCCTCACGGTGCCACTGGCCGCCGACCCCGAGCGGACCGTGATCGAGCCATTTGGGGTATGGCAGCTCAAGAGCCTCTATGGCCGCCAATTCATGGGCCTCGTACGCACCACTTTCGTTGTCGCGCCTGATGGCCGGGTCGCCGCCGTGCTCCGCGTCACGCGCGTTAAGGGTCACGCTCGAAAGGTTCTCGACCTTCTCGGAAATTTGCAGCCCATTACTTCGGAAAGCTGAGGCTTTTCCGTTTTTTAACCATGCAGGATCATACTCGCTAACCATAAATATGGATCAGCGGAGTGTATGGCGTGCGTAATGGAGCGAGCTTCTCGTCGCCGGGTCGAGCCAAGCCCAAAACGGCTCCCCACGCCGGCATTCGCCCGCTCTGGTTCTACGGCATGTTCACGCTGCTCTTGGCCGGCAATGCCCTGACCGGCACTGCCCTGCTGTTCTCACCCGAGATCGCCAAAGTCCTCAACGGCCAAACCGAACAGGTTATCCAGGCCTACGAGGATCGGATCGCCCAGCTGCGTGTTGAAGTCGACCGTCTCCATTCCCGCTCCTATGCCCAGGCGGGCGACATCAACCTGCAACTGCAGGAACTTTCGCAGCAACAGGAAGTGCTGTTGGAACAGCATCAACTTGTTAAGGTCCTTGTCGACAAAGCCGGCGAGCTTGGCATTCAAACTGCCGCCCTCGGGTCCAGTCCGGGTGATCTGGCGATGGCGGCGCCTACCAACCCCAGCGGAAATCCCGACATCGACGAAACGGCTCGTGCCCTCGCCCAAATGATGGGTGAAACCGAGCACGCCATGACCAGCATCGCCCAGACCGCTACCGAGCGGACGACCAGCATTGTCAACGAGCTGGCCGAGATCGGCATTCGCGTCAGCCTGCCCGATGCCCTTGATGGCGTTGGCGGCCCCCTGCTCGCGCCGAGTGACGGCGACGACGCAGCGCCAATGATCGAGGATGCCAACGCCGTGATGGCAGCGCTGGTGCGCTACAAGGCGGCCCGTGAATCAATCGATGCCGCGCCCATTCACCTGCCCATCGCCGGCACCTACCGCCAGAGCTCAGGCTTTGGCAATCGGCGCGATCCCTTCAGCGGCAAGCGCGCCTTTCATTCCGGGCTCGATTTCGCTGCGCGCTCCGGCACCACCGTACTGAGCGCGGGCCAGGGCGTGGTGACCTTTGTCGGCGTGCGCTCTGGCTATGGTAATGTGGTGGAGGTCACTCATCCCAGCGGCTTGGTGACCCGCTATGGTCACCTCTCCGGCTTCCTTTCCAGCAAGGGCCAGAAGGTGCACACCGGCACCCCTATTGCCAAGGTGGGCTCTACCGGCCGGTCAACCGGCCCGCATTTGCATTTTGAAGTGCGACAAGGCAGCCGCGCCATGGATCCCAAGCAGTTCATGGAAGCCGGCAAGCGCCTGCAGGCGCTGCTCGGCTAACCACTATTTGCCTTCGGCCACGACATCGGTCGCAACGCCAACGCGCTGCGCCAAAGCCGCTTCCATGAACTCGTCGAGATCGCCATCCAGCACCACGGAGGGCTGGCCGCTTTCCACGCTTGTGCGCAGATCCTTGACCATCTGGTAGGGCTGTAACACGTAGGAGCGGATCTGGTGACCCCAGCCGATCTCTGTCTTGCTCGCTGCCTGCGCGTTGGCCGCTTCCTCGCGTTTTTGCAACTCGGCTTCATAGAGACGAGCCTTGAGCATGTTCATGGCCGTCGCGCGGTTCTTGTGCTGGCTGCGCTCGGCCTGGCACGCCACGATGATGCCGGAAGGCACGTGGGTGATGCGGATGGCCGAGTCGGTGGTGTTGACGTGCTGCCCGCCCGCGCCGGACGCGCGATAAGTATCGATCTTGAGATCGCTTTCACGGATCTCGATGTCAATCGAGTCGTCCACCACGGGATAAACCCAGACGCTCGAAAAGCTGGTATGCCGCCGAGCCGCCGAGTCGTACGGGCTGATCCGGACCAGCCGGTGCACGCCGCTTTCGGTCTTGAGCCAGCCATAGGCATTATGGCCCTTGACCAGTATGGTCGCCGACTTGATGCCGGCCTCTTCACCATCATGCATTTCGATGGTTTCGACCTTCATCTTCCGCCGTTCCGCCCAGCGCGTATACATGCGCAACAGCATGTTGGCCCAATCCTGGCTCTCGGTGCCACCGGCACCGGAGTGGATTTCCACATAGCAGTCGTTGGCGTCGACTTCACCCGAAAGCAGAGTCTCGATCTGCCGGCGGCGCGCATTGATGCGCAGCTCGAAGATTGCCTCTTCGGCTTCCTTGACGATCTCGGCGTCGCCTTCGGCTTCGCCCATCTCGATCAATTCGAGGTTGTCGCGGACGCCGTTTTCCAGCTCGTGCACGGCCTTGACCGCCACGTCGAGCTCATCGCGCTCACGCATGGTGACGCGAGCCTTTTCGGGATCGTTCCAGAAGTCGGGTGATTCAGTCTGCGCTGTTAGCGCGTCGAGACGAAGTTGTGCCGTATCCCAGTCAAAGATGCCTCCTCAGCAGGCCCAAAACCTGCTCGATGTCGGCGACGGCTTTTTCGATTTCCGCACGCATGTGAACTATCCTTTTGTGTGGGGCCTCATGTAGCCGTCCACCCCCGCCCAATCAACCCATTGAGCTATCAAAGCGGACTTGCCAAACGGCCTCGCCCGGCCAAGGCTGATCCAGGGGAAGTTCAACATCGCAAGGGAAACGCACATGTTACGCATGGGAGTGTTGCTGGCCGCGGTATTACTGTCGCACGCCGCTTTGGCTGCGGAAGCGGAGCCATCGGTGGAGCATGGCGAGCGGATCGCCCGAATCGGTGGGTGCCATGATTGCCATAGCCCCGGCTATGCGGAAAACGGGGGTCAACTCGATCCCGCCACCGCGCTGATCGGCAGTCCGGTTGGCTACCAAGGGCCCTGGGGCACCACCTATGCCGCCAATCTGCGGCTCACCGCTGCCGAGCATAGCGAAGATGAATGGGTGGCGTATTTGTCTGAACTCGAGACTCGGCCGCCCATGCCTTGGTTCAACCTGCGCCATTTCACCGAAACGGAAATGCGCTCCCTCTACCAGTATATCGTCGCCCTGGGTCCGGTGGGCGAACCAGCGCCTGCCTATGCCCCTCCCGGCACGCCAGCGACAACGCCCTTTATCGTCATGGCGCCACCAAGCATGCCGGAGTAGTCAGCGAGGCGACTTCAACCGGCACGCTGTTCCTTTTTGAACCGGCGCAGCACTGTTTCGCGCTTAAGCCGCGACAGGTGGCTGAGAAAAAACACGCCCTGCATCTGCTCGATCTCGTGCAGGCAGCAGCGGGCGACAAACCCGTCGAAGCGCTGCGTCACTCGATCCCCCGCCGCAGTGTCGTACTCAATCACGGCCCAATTCGGCCGGTTGATCGCCACCTCGATCCCCGGCAAAGATACCGAACCCTCACTGCCGACTTCCGCCTCAGCGCTACACTCGGCAATGCTGGGATTGAACATCACCCGATAATCGCGACCTGATGTGTCCGCCGCAATGCTCACCACGATGACGGGCTCGTTCAGCCCGATATGGGCCGCGGCCAAGCCGTAAGCCTTGGCGGCTTCTGCGGCGGCAAGCAATTGCTCCCCTGCCCGTTCCATCGCCGCGTCGAGGGGCCGCGTTGCTGCGGGCGCCGAAAGCGCCGGATGGGGAAAGCGGACAAACGGCAAGATTCCGGTCACCCCCGTTACTCCGACAGGGATTGCGGGGCCTCATACTCCTGGAAGCGGCCGCTGGGCATGGCTTGGGCGGGCGAATCCTGGAAGCCACCTGAATAAGGTTGCCGATAAGCCTCATAGCCCGGCTGCGGCTGCTGGCTTTGTGCCGTGTTGTAGCCGCCACTTTCGATGCCGATGACCGAGGTCATCAGATTGGGGCCGCTGCCAGGCTTGAAGGCCTCGAGAATAGCCGATTCACCCTGATAGGCCTCGACGCCGGAGTTCGGATTGATCCAGGCCGTGGCCATGCCGGAGGGTACGTTGAATGGCGTCGGCGGCTTGCCCCGCAGGGCGTTCTGCATGAACTCGGTGAAGATATTGACCGAGAACGTGCCGCCGGTCACCGAAGAGCCCATGGAACGCGGCTGGTCATAGCCAACATAAACCCCGACCGCCAGTTCAGGGGTGAAGCCCACAAACCATGCGTCCTTGTAGTCATTGGTAGTGCCGGTTTTGCCAGCCACCGGACGGTTGAGCGCCTTGGCGGCCGTTCCGGTGCCGCGTTGCACGACACCCTCCATCATCGAGGTGATCTGATAGGCCGTCATCGGATCGAGCACCTGCTCACGATTATCCACAATGATCGGCTCGCCCTGCCCCTGCCAGGCCTGCGCCTTGCAGCCTTCGCATACCCGCTCGTCATGCCGGTAAACCGTCATGCCATAACGGTCCTGGATGCGGTCGATCAGCGTCGGCACGATCTTGCGGCCGCCATTGGCGATGGTGGCGTAAGCTGCCGTCATCCGCATATCGGTGGTTTCGCCGGCACCCAGCGCCATCGCGAGCACGGGCTGCATGGAGTCATAAACGCCGAACAGGCGGGCATATTCTGCCACCAGCGGCATGCCGAGATCCTTGGCCAGTCGAACCGTCATCACGTTTCGGCTGCGCTCGATGCCGCGCCGCAGCGTTTGCGGGCCATAGAACTGCTGCGCATAGTTTTCCGGCCGCCAAACCGAGCCATCCGAATTGCGGATTTCTACCGGTGCGTCGAGCACCACCGATGCGGGCGTATAGCCATTATCGAGCGCAGCGGCATAAACGATCGGCTTGAACGAGGAGCCGGGCTGGCGCAGGGCCTGGGTCGCGCGGTTGAACTCGCTTTCCGCGAACGAAAAACCGCCCACCATGGCGAGCACCCGGCCGGTGCGCGGGTCCATCGCCACCAATGCGCCCTCGATCTCGGGCAGTTGCTCGAGCGTGTAAATCCCGTCCTTGCCCGCGACCGGGGAAACATAAACCACATCCCCAACCTTGAGGATGCTCGACAGCGGCTTGGACACCCACTTGATCTCGGGTCCGGACAGCACAGCTTCCGTCCGCTCGTCCGAAATGGCGCCGTCGACGTCATCGGCGGGTCGCAGCCCGATCCGGGCCTGGTTGCCATTCATCTCGAGCACCACGGCAAGCCGCCACTCCGGCACGTCGCGGAGCGGCTGGATCTTGGCAACATCCAGGCCCCAGTCCTCGCCGATCTCGATGCTGGCAACCGGCTCGCGGAATCCCTTGGAATGATCAAACGCGATCAGCCCGTCCATCAGTGCCCGGCGGGCATATTCCTGCAGCTTGGGCTCAAGCGTCGTGCGCACGGACAAGCCGCCGCCATAAAGCTGGTCCTCGCCATAAAGCTTGGCCAGCTCGCGACGCACTTCCTCGGTGAAATATTCCGCCGAGTACAACTGGCTGCCCGAGGCCCGTGGAATGACGTTGAGTGGCTCCGCCTTCGCAGCGGTCGCTTCTTCGGGCGTCACATAGCCGTTCTCGACCATGCGATCGATTACCCAGTTCCGGCGCTGTACGGCCGCCTCGGGTCGCCGGAATGGGTGGTAATTATTCGGGCCCTTTGGGAGGGCAGCGATATAGGCCGCTTCGCTGAGCGTGAGTTGGTAGAGCGCCTTGTCGAAATAGTTCAGCGCCGCTGCAGCCACGCCATAGGAGTTCAGCCCGAGGAAAATCTCGTTGAGATAGAGTTCGAGGATCCGATCTTTGGAGAACGTCGATTCGATGCGCACGGCCAGCAGCGCTTCCTGGATCTTGCGGTCCCAGGTCTGCTCCGAGCTCAGCAGGAAATTCTTGGCCACCTGCTGGGTAATGGTCGAGGCGCCCACCATCGGGCCACTGCCGCCATCCAGCTTTTGCAGCAGGTTATCACGCACGGCGCGCACCACGCCATCGATCGCGATGCCGCCATGACGGTAGAAATCCTTGTCCTCGGCCGACAGGAACGCGTTCACCAGCAGCGGCGGCACGGTCTCGATCGGCTGGAACAGCCGGCGCTCGCGCGCATATTCAGCCAAGAGCGTGCCATCGGCGGCATGAACGCGCGTTGTCACGGGCGGCTGGTAGTCCTTCAGCACGGTGTAATCGGGCAGCTGGGCCGTAACCATGGTCAGATAGACTGCCGCGAGCGCCAGCACCCCCAGCACCGCGAACATTCCAAAACTAAACAGCCAGCCAAGCAAGCGCAGCATATACAAAAAGTCTCCAGGGCTTGCGGCCCGATGTGTCAGGAATCATAGCAGACGTAAGCTGTGTTGGGGATCACGACCGCGCAAACCCCGCATTGGGACGCGCAGCCGTCACCTCAAAGTCACATCATTGCGGCGGCGCTATGCTGTCAAAATATGTCGAAATCCCGCGCGCTAGAGCCGTGGCGGTCCGATCCTGCCAGTCCGACTCCATCAGATTGGCGATGTCAGTGGCATTGCTCAAAAAGCCTAGCTCGATCAACACCGAGGGAACATCAGGCGCCTGCAGCACGAAAAAGTCAGCCTGCCGCAGCGGAAATTTCCGCAACGCCACGCTTGGCTCGAGCTGGTGCACGATGGCCTGCCCAGCCATATAGGACTGCACCCGCATTTCCCGGCGCATCAGGTCAACCAGGATATCCACGACCTCTGGTGCCATTTGCGGGGGCGCAAAGCCGGCGATCACATCGGTCTTGTTCTCGGTATCGGCTAGGACCTTATCGAGCACGTCCGTGGCATTCTCGTCGCGTGTATAAACGCTGGCGCCACGGATTTCGGGCTGCTGGAAACTGTCGGCGTGAATGGAAAGAAAGAGATCTGCCTTGTTGGTGCGCGCCAGCGCGACGCGTTCTTCCAGCCGCAGGAAAGTATCGTCCTCGCGCGTCAGCGCCACGTCGAACCGGCCCGATTCCACCAGCAATTCCTGCAGCCGCAGAGCAAAAGAAAGGACGATGTCCTTTTCTTTGACCCCGTTGGGAGTTTCCGCCCCGCTATCGATCCCACCATGGCCCGGGTCGATCACCACCAGCGGCCGCGTCACCACCGGCAGCTCAGTGCCCCCTGGAGGCGTGGACGCCGCCGGGGCCGCTTCCGTGGTGCCGGTGATGTCACGCGCCGCATTTGCCGCGAACTCTTCGGGCGTGGCGGGAATGATGTCCACCACCAGCCGAGCCGGCTGGTCCTCGAAGGCATCGAGCACATAGGCTTGCTGGACTTGGGCCGGAGCAGCCAGCGTCAGGGTGGTACGAACCCGGTCAGCTGCCGCCTGCTCCACAAGATAGCCCGACACCAGCCCTTCCCCCGCAGGCGTGCCGGATGGCTCGGCGAGCGAAAAGGTCGCCGCCCGCACATCGATCGCCAGCCGGTTAGGATCGCCCAGCGAGACCAGGGCGAAGTCGGTCCGGCCCGCGAGGTCAACCACGAGCCGCGCGCGTTCGGGCGTCGAGCTGACGCGCACCTCCATCACATTGGGTAGCGCTGCTGGTGCGGCCGGAGTTGCCGTCGCCGGCGGCTCCTGCGCCAAGCTGGCAATTGGCGCTACGCCCAACGCTCCCAAAAGAATGCAGAACAGCGCGAGCGCACGGAGGGGTTTAAACAAATGCGGACAGGCCTTATCTATAATTTAGGCGCGCAGATGCCATCGCTTTGAAGCGATTCTGCGGCATTTCCTTTATGCGCTGTTTCGGCCCAATGGCCAAGAACAGCTCGTCCGAGGTGGCTGATCAGCCGCTCGGCAGTTTGGGACTTTCCTGTTGCTAATCGGACGCAACGGCCCTACACGCTATGAGGTGAAGTGCAAGCTTCCTGCATGACGGTTCCGGTGCCCTAAGGCACTGCAAACGTAAGCCGGAAGGGCTCGGGACACAGGCGCAGAATACGCCTGACACCCCGATCAGATGCGGCAAATCCAGCGCTTCTCTATGAATTTCGGTTCTGATGAACCGGACGGCTGGGACCGGCGCTCTGCCCCACTCAGTCCAAAAGGAAGAGGTCATATGGCCCGCAGGCGAACAGAACGTGGTGTGATCGACGAAACCGGTCGCCGTTTTGCTTTGCTGCCATTTTCGGCCATGACCTGCACTGCCGGCGCCCCGACCAGCCTGGTCCCGCGCGCCACCCCCCTTAAACCACTCGCCTCGCATTGCGCCACTCGGAGATTGCCACCTGTTGGGCAGCCTCTTGTCGGCGCGCGAGTGCGCGGAGCTCATAATGGCTACAAAGAGAATGCTGGTGGATGCCATCCACCCGGAAGAAACGCGGATCGTCGTCACTGCGGGTAACCGCATCGAAGAGTTCGATTTCGAATCGGCAACCCGCCGCCAGTTGCGCGGCAATATCTATCTCGCCAAGGTCACCCGCGTGGAGCCTTCGCTCCAGGCAGCCTTTGTCGAATATGGCGGCAACCGTCACGGTTTCCTCGCCTTCAGCGAAATCCATCCCGATTACTACCAGATCCCCGTTGCCGATCGCGAAGCCCTCCTCGCCGAAGAGCAGGAGGAAGAAGTTTCCGACGAGGCGGCCGCCGATGAAGGCGCAGCCCCCGAGTCCGTCAGCGAACCCGCTGAAGAAGCGGGCGAAACATCTGAAACATCCGACGCTGCCGAGGGCGACGACAGCCATATCGAGCAGGCGCCGGCCAATAACGAGCCGGTGGAAAGCGTCGGCGGTGCCGATGCGCTTGAGGAAGTGCCGGAGCGCCGCCGCTCATCGAGCAATAACCGCCGCCACTACAAGATCCAGGAAGTGATCAAGCGCCGCCAGGTCATGCTGGTGCAGGTGGTCAAGGAAGAGCGCGGCAACAAAGGCGCGGCTCTGACCACCTATCTGTCGCTCGCCGGCCGCTATTCCGTTTTGATGCCAAACACTGCTCGCGGTGGCGGCATCTCGCGCAAGATCACCAATGCGGCGGATCGTAAGCGCCTCAAGGAAATCACCTCCGACCTGGAAGTGCCGCAGGGCATGGGCGTGATCCTGCGCACGGCCGGTGCTTCGCGCACCAAGGCCGAGGTCAAGCGCGACTTTGAATATCTGATGCGCCTTTGGGAATCGGTGCGCTCGCTCACCCTCAAGTCGCAGGCTCCCTGCCTCGTTTATGAAGAAGGTTCGCTGATCAAGCGCACCATTCGCGACCTCTACAACAAGGACATCGACGAAGTGTTCGTCGCTGGCGAGGACGCCTTCATCGAAGCGCGCGACTTCATGCGCATGATCATGCCGAGCCACGCCAAGAACGTCGTGCTCTACAAGGAAGATCAGCCGCTTTTCTCTAAATACGGCATCGAAGCGCAGCTCGATTCCATGTTCTCGCCAACCGTGACCCTGCCGTCGGGCGGCTACCTCGTCATCAACCCGACCGAGGCGCTGGTTTCCATCGACGTCAACTCGGGGCGCTCCACCAAGGAGCACAATATCGAGGACACCGCGCTCCAGACCAATCTGGAAGCAGCCGAAGAAGTGGCCCGCCAGCTCCGCCTGCGCGACCTTGCCGGCCTCATTGTCATCGACTTCATCGACATGATGGAGAACCGCTCCAACCGGGCTGTCGAGCGCAAGCTCAAGGACTGCCTCAAGGACGATCGCGCCCGTATCCAAGTTGGCCGCATCTCCCATTTCGGTCTCATGGAAATGAGCCGCCAGCGCATCCGCTTTGGCGTGGTGGAAAGCTCCACCCACAAATGCCCGATCTGCGACGGCACGGGTCTGGTGCGCTCCACCGAATCCATGGCGCTGATGATCATGCGCCACATCGAAGACCATGTGATGCGCAAGCAGGGCCAGTCCATCAATGTCCGGCTGCCCATCGAGGTCGCGCTCTACATCCTCAACTTCAAGCGTGAAACCCTGACCGCGCTGGAGCAGCGCAATAACCTCTCCATCACCATCACCGCCGATGGCAAGATGACCGGCCAGCAGTTCGCCATCGAGAAGGGTGAAGCCCGCGTTTCCGCCTATGCTGAAACCCGTGCTGTCGAGCATGTGCGGGTCGATACCGCCACCATCGACGATGCCGATGACGAGATCATCGAGGACGAGGCTGACGAGGCCGAAGACCAGCCCGTGTCGGCTGGCGAAGTTGGCGAAGGCGAGCCCTCGCGCAAGCGCCGCCGTCGCCGCCGCCGCGGTGGTGAACGTGGCGACGATAATGGTGGTCGCCCCGCTCAGACCCGTTTGGCTGCGCCCATTGACGAAGCCGAGCTTGAAGACGCTTCCGCCGCAAGCAGCGAAGCCGAGGAAGCCGGGGCGGAGCCTGAGAGCGTGCGTGAAGCCGTCGGCTTCGCTGCCGATGAGGGCAGCGAGGAAGAGCGCCGCAAGCGTCGCCGTCGTGGCCGCCGTGGTGGTCGCCGCAATCGGCGTGAACTGGAAGCCGAAGCCGGTGTCACGGAAGCTGTGCCAGCTGGTGAGGCCGAACTGAGCATGGAAGCGGTTGCGGAAGTCGCCGACGTCCTCCTGGCCCAGGAAGAGATCGCGACGGGCGAGCCGACCCTGACTGAAACTCCAGTTGAAGTGCCGGTGGAGCCAACAGCGGAAGCGGCGGCAGAAATCCCTGCCGAAAAGCCTAAGCGCGGCCGTCGCAAGAAGGTCATCGAGACCGAGGAAAGCGATCCGGTGCCGGCCGAAGCCGACGCAAGCGCTGAACCTGCTGCCGTCGCGACCGGAGAAGCTGCGGCTGCGCCCGAAAAGCCCAAGCGCAAGCCTCGCGCCCGCAAGCCCAAGGCCGAAGCTGCAGCAGCTGAGCCCGAAACGGTGCAAGAAGCGGCTCCCGTTGTCGCCACCGAGCCGGCTTCCGAAGCTGCAGCGGAAGCGCCATCTGTACCGGCATCGGAAGCGCCAGGCCTTGAGCCGGTCGCCGTTGCGGAAACAGACGCACCGACCGAGGCCCCGGCCGAAGTCGAGCTTGCCGCCCCGGCGGAGCCACTGCCGGAGCCCGCCGCTGAGGCAGCGCCCGACGCTTCGGCTTCAGCCGAGCCCGCCCGCACCCGCCGGACGCGCAAGGAGCTGCCTGAGGAAGGCGTCGTAGTCTCCTCGAGCACCCCTCGTCCTGAGGGTGAGCCGGACAAGCAGCCTGAAAAGAAGAAAGCCGGTTGGTGGCAGCGCCGCCTCGGCCTTGGCTAGAAACTACAAAGGCGGCCCTCGGGCCGCCTTTTTCACATCTAGGGCTGACAAAATACCGCGTTTTCAGCGCTCATCGGAGTGCCTTGGCCATGCGCTCGAGCGCCAGTTCGATGCTTTCGCGTTTACCGGCATAGCTCAGACGCACATAGCCCTGTCCGCCGACGCGGTCGAAATCGATGCCCGGCGTGATCGCCACCCCGGCCTCTTCCAGCATCCGCTCGCAGAACTCCAGGGAGTCATTGGAGAACTTGGCGATCCCTGCATAGGCATAGAACGCCCCGTCCGAGGGCTCGCCCAGGGCAAAGCCCAGCGTGCTCAGGCCGTCATGCAGCAGTCCGCGATTGGCCGCGTAGCCCGCTTTCTGCTCTTCCGAATACTCCCGCTCACCCAAGGCGACGGTAGCGGCGATCTGACTCAGCGTCGGGGCCGAAATAAACAGGTTCTGCTGCAGGATTTCGGTACGTCGGATCAGGTCCTCCGGCATCACCATCCAGCCAATCCGCCAACCGGTCATGCAGTAATATTTGGAAAAGCTGTTGATCACGACAGCATCGCGCGTCAGCTCCAGCGCGCTGACCGAAGGTCCGCGATAATCAAGCCCATGATAGATTTCGTCCGAGATCAGCCGCACGCCGAGCCGGGCGCAGGTGTCAACGATGTCGCGCAGCCCTTCCCGGTCCACCGTTGCCCCTGTCGGATTGGCTGGGCTCGCAAACAGCAGTCCCTCAAAGGGCGACGCGGCATGGGTGGCGGCAATCTCCGCACCAGTTAGGCGCCAGCCATTGGCAGCGGTGAGCGGAATTTCAGCCACCCCGAACCCCAGCCCCAGCAGCGTGTTCACATAGGCCGGATAGCCCGGCCGGGTAATGGCAATGCGAGCCCCCGGCCGAAAAGCAGCGTGAAACGCCAGAATGAACCCGGCCGATGACCCCATGCTCGCGAGAATCAGGTCCGGATCTACGGATACGCCATGCTGGGCCGAGTAATAGGCCGACAGTCCCTCGCGCAGTTCCGCCAACCCTTTAGCATTGGTATAGCCCTGCGCCCGCGGCAAGGCCTTGGTGACGGCTTCGATCACCTTCGGCGCCGGCGGCGAGCCCGGCTCGCCCAATTCGAGGTGACAAACCGTCCGGCCCGTCGCCTCCATGGCTTTGGCGCGCTTGAGAATTTCCATGGCTTGGAACGGCATCAAGCCGTCTGGTGCTGGGTCGGACATGAATGAGCTCCTGCTGTGGGTTTGGCCTATCCTGTTCTGGCCGCGCTCTCAACCAAGTGATGCGCCAGCCACGGGCCGTTTACGCGCCGCTGTAATATTGCTTGGTGTCTGCTAAAAGGCGCAGCGTCCTGCTTCGGAGTCGTCCATGCCTCGCCTCACCCTTGCTCTTGTTGCCCTGGTCGGCGTCCTGGCTGGCGCTTTGGGCTACTCCATGTGGAGCCGCCCGGCTCCACAAACCGATGCAGCCGCGGTTCGCGCCATTGTCGAAACGGCCCTGGCCGAGCGCGAGGCCGCAACTCCACCACCGGTCCCTGCCGCTGCTCCCGCTCTGGCTGAGCTTGATCCTGCCCAGCTCAACCCGCTCATTGAAAACTACCTGATGAGCGACCCGACGATCCTGCAGCGCCTCTCGACCGCTCTCGACACCAAGCTGCGCACCGCCGAGCGCGAACAAGCCACCACGGCCATCGCCAGCATGCGCGAAGCCATCTTCAACGATCCCGGCCAGGTCGTACTCGGCAATCCGGAGGGCGACGTCACCCTGGTCGAGCTCTTCGACTACAACTGCGGTTATTGCCGCAGTGCCCTGCCCGACCTCGCCACGCTTCTGGCGGAAGATCCCAATCTGCGCGTCGTGCTCAAGGAATTCCCGATCCTGTCCAACGAATCGATGGATGCCGCCCGGATCGCCGTTCTGGTGGGCCGGGAGGATGTGGATTATTGGCGCTTCCACGAGGCCCTCTTCACCACGCGCGGCCAGGTGGACAAAACCGCAGCCCTCGCTGCGGCCGCTGATCTTGGCCTCAGCCCGGTCAACCTTGAGCTGCAGATGAACGAGGAAACGGTCGCCCAGACGATCAAGACCTCCTACGAAATCGCCCAGGCGCTCAACATCACCGGCACGCCCACCTACATCATCGGCAATGAGGTCATTCCGGGCGCCATCGGCATTGACGAGCTGCGCAGCCGCATCCGCAACATGCGCGCTTGTGGTGAAAGCCAGTGTGAAGGCTGACGCCGCCTTTTGCCTTTTGCCGCCGAGTCGTGTAACCGACGAACTTCCGGCCCTCAACCGCCGGTGCAAAGGCGACCTTCATGGCTAAGCGCGTACTCGTACTCAACGGACCCAATCTCAATCTTCTGGGCATCCGCGAGCCCGGCATCTACGGCTCCAATACCCTCAAGGATATTGAGAACCTGTGCCGGGATACGGCGACCGAACTCGGCCTCAGCGTCGATTTCCGGCAGTCCAATCATGAAGGCGAGCTGGTCACCTGGATTCAGGACGCGCGCGCCACGGCCGATGCCATCCTGATCAACCCGGCCGCCTATTCGCACACGAGCCTGGCCATTGCCGATGCCCTCAAGGCCGTCGGCTTGCCGGTAGCCGAAGTCCACCTTTCCAATATTCACCAGCGTGAGCCATTCCGGCACCATTCCTTTGTCTCAGCCGTTGCTGTGGGTGTGCTTTGCGGCTTTGGGGCGCTCGGCTATAAGCTGGCGCTCCAGGCACTGGCTGAAAAACTGTAAACAACGATCGACGCGCAAGCGCGGGAGACCAACAAGAATGAGCAAGTCATCGCAAGTGGATCAGGATCTGGTCCGCGCCATCGCCGAACTCCTCAACAAGGAAAATCTCGCCGAGATCGAGATTGAACAAGAAGATTTCCGCGTCCGCGTCACCCGGTCCTACGCCAGCGAGACGGTCACCTACGCAGCCCCGCCGCAATACGCGCCTGCGCCAGCAGTGGCCATTCCGCTGGCCCCTGCCGGCTCCGTGCCGGCTGCTGCGCCCGCCGCGATTGAGGACCTCGCCTCCAATCCCGGCACCTTGACTTCGCCCATGGTCGGCACCGCTTACCGCTCGCCCGAACCCGGCAAGCCCGCCTTTGCCGAAGTTGGCTCCAAGGTCACCGAGGGTCAGACCCTTTTGATCATCGAAGCCATGAAAACCATGAACCAGATCCCCGCCCATCGCTCCGGCACTGTTGTCCGCATCCTGGTGCAGGACGCGCAGCCGGTGGAATACGGCGAGCCGCTCGTCGTCATCGAATAGGAGGCGGCCCCGTGTTCCAGAAGGTTCTGATCGCCAATCGCGGCGAGATCGCGCTGCGCATCCTGCGCGCCTGCAAGGAGCTGGGCATCCAGACCGTTGCGGTTCACTCCACCGCCGATGCCAATGCCATGCATGTGCGCCTCGCCGATGAAAGCGTCTGCATTGGCCCCCCCGCCGCCAAGGACAGCTATCTCAACATCCCCTCGATCATGGCCGCCTGCGAGATCACCGGCGCCGATGCAGTGCATCCCGGCTATGGCTTCTTGTCCGAGAACGCTCGCTTCGCTCAAATTTTGACCGAGCACAACGTCACCTTCATTGGCCCTTCCGCGCACCATATCGAGATCATGGGCGACAAGATCACGGCCAAAAAGACCGCCGTTGAGCTGGGCATTCCCGTTGTGCCGGGTTCCGCCGGCGCCGTCGAGAACGATGAGGACGCCATCTCCACGGCGGCCGAAATCGGCTATCCCGTGCTGATCAAGGCCACCGCCGGTGGCGGCGGGCGCGGCATGAAGGTCGCCCATAGCGAAGCCGAACTGCTGGTGGCTTGGTCCACGGCCCGCTCGGAAGCCAAGGCCGCTTTTGGCAATGATTCCGTTTACATGGAAAAATACCTGGGCAAGCCGCGCCACATCGAAGTGCAGGTGCTGGGCGATGGTCAGGGCAACGCCGTTCATCTGGGCGTGCGCGACTGCTCGCTGCAGCGCCGCCACCAGAAGGTCTGGGAAGAAGCGGGCGGCCCGACCATCCTGCCTGAGGAACGCGACCGGATCGGCGAGATTTGCGCCGCAGCCATGCGCAAGCTCAAATACTCCGGCGCAGGCACGGTCGAGTTCCTCTACGAGAATGGCGAGTTCTATTTCATCGAAATGAACACCCGCCTTCAGGTGGAACACCCCGTCACCGAGCGCATCACCGGCATCGACATCGTCTATGAGCAGATTCGCGTCGCCTCGGGCGAGGCGCTCTCGATGACGCAGGACAAGATCAACTTCTATGGCCACGCCATCGAAGTGCGGATCAATGCCGAGGACCCGCAGACCTTTGCTCCCTCGCCCGGCACAATCACCTTCTACCACCCGGCCGGTGGCGTGGGCGTGCGCGTCGATTCTGCCGTTTACCAGGGCTACAAGATCCCGCCCTATTACGACTCGCTAATCGGCAAGCTCATTGTCTACGGCCGCACCCGCGAGGAATGCCTGCAGCGCTTGCGCCGCGCCGTCGATGAATTCGTCATCGATGGGGTCAAGACCACCCTGCCCTTGTTCCAGCGCTTGATCAAGGAGCCGGAAATCCTGGCTGGCGACTACGACATCCACTGGCTCGAAAAATACCTCGCCGCCAACAAGGTCTAGACTTCAAGCCCTCGTGGTCCGGCGCTGGGTGGCGCATTGACCATGGGGGCTTTTCTACCGCCCTGTTATAGGGGCTATGGTCTGGTGCGAGTTCTTCACGAGCCTCGAACCACGGGGCGGGCACACCGCTCCAGGAGTTGCAGCCACACAAATGCCGCGCCGTCCTGACCCGTTCAGCATCGAGATCACCCCGGAGTTGATCATCCGGGCTTATCGCGCGGGCATATTTCCCATGGCGGAGGACGCCGCCGACAAGGACGTGTTCTGGGTCAGCCCGGAAATGCGCGGCATTATTCCGCTGGATGGTTTTCATCTTTCCGCCAGCCTGCGCAAAGCGATCCGCAAATCCCCCTTCACCATCCGCGTTGATACCGATTTTCCCGCCATCATCGAAGGCTGTGCCACCGTGGGTAAGGATCGGCGCAGCACCTGGATCAACGCCACCATCCGCTCGGTTTATGGCGAACTGTTCCGTCGCGGCATTGCCCACACTGTGGAAGTGTGGGATGGGCCGGACCTGGTGGGCGGCCTTTATGGCCTCGCTATCGGTGGCGCATTCTTTGGCGAATCCATGTTTCACCGCGCCACCAATGCCAGCAAGATGGCCCTCGCCCATCTGGTGGATCGGCTCAATGCAGGCGGCTTCACACTGCTCGACACCCAGTTTGTCACCGATCACCTGGCATCGCTCGGCGGCATCGAAATTGCGCGGGCAGATTACGAGGAGCGCTTGGGCAATGCGCTTCTCCTGCAAGGCGACTGGCACGCGATTGACCGCCAATGACCATACCTGCGGACCTTCCCCCGAAATTCGCTGATCTGGCCGCACGCGACTGGACACCGATCACCATCGGCAAGTCCGGTGCGCGGGTCTGGCGCATCGCCCTCAGCGATGGCAACGCGGTTTTCCTCAAAAGCGAAGCCAACCATCCGCTGGCGGAACTGCCTGGGGAGATCGACCGCCTTGGCTGGCTCACCCGCATGGGCTTCAAGGCGCCGCGCATCGTCGACACGGATGAGACCCAGGGCGGACTATGGCTGCTCATGACTGCGGTGCCCGGCCAGGATCTTACCCATTGGATGGTGGACAAAGCCGAGTTTGTCCGCATCTACGCTCAAGGCTTGCGGCGGCTGCACGCCCTGGATCCCCGCACCTGCCCATTCGACCATAGCCTCGATCAGCGCCTCGCCGCCGCACAGGCCCAGGTTGCGGCCGGCCTTGTCGACGAAACCGACTTCGGGCCCGACCAGCAGGGGTGGAGCGCAGGGGCTGTGCTCGACTGGTTGCACCGCAACAGGCCCACCAGCCGCGACAGCATCGTCACTCACGGCGATGCTTGCGCGCCCAACATTCTTGCGTCTGATGGGCGCTTTTCTGGCATGGTTGATTGCGCTCGGTTGGGCGTGGCCGATCTTTGGCAGGACCTGGCGCTAGCCTGCCGCAGCATCCAGTACAATATTGGCGAGGAACGTGTCGCCCAATTCCTCGCCAGCTATGGCGCCGAATGGGACGAGGTCCGCTACCGCTACTACAATGCGCTCGACAACCTGTTCTAGCGGCAAGCAACAAGCACAGCTGCCATAACATGGTCTAAGCGCTGCGCTGCTTGCGGAACTTAGGTCCCCCGCTCCAGTTGACGCCAAACAACCGGAGAACTGACCATGATTCCAACTCGCGTCCATGGCGTCATCGACTATATCGTCGCTATTGTTCTGATCCTCGCGCCCTATATTCTCGGCTTTGCCGATGGAACGGCGGCCCAATGGGTGCCGATGATCTTGGGCGTTACCGCGCTCATCTACAGCCTGCTCACCCGCTACGAGCTGAGTATTGCCAAGCTCATCCCCATGCCGGTGCATCTGGGCCTCGACATTGCCAGCGGTCTGCTGCTGGCAGCTTCGCCATGGTTGTTCGGCTTCGCCGATCGGATCTGGTGGCCCCATGTGCTGATCGGCGTAATGGAGATCGTGATCCCCCTGCTGACTGCCCGCCACAGCAGCATCGAAACTACTGTCAGGGCTTGAGCTTAAACGCCAGCGTGGTCACCCAATCCTCCGGGTTGGGGACCTCGCTCGGATCGGTCTCGTAGATCTCTAGCCGACAGGCGAAATGATCCCCTTCGGCTTTCTCGACCATGTCGAACTCGAGGCCCACCAACCTCGTCCAGCCGATCAGCATGGCCGTTACCTGCTCGAGTGCATCGTAGTGGCCGTGCCAGTCCAGGGTCACATAGCGCCCCGCCGGCAACACGCCGAACCTTACGCCATCTGCCTCCTGCCCGGGCTGCGCCACGGGCACGCCAGCCTCGACATCGAGGGTCTCGGCCATGTTGATGCGGCGATAATTGTAAAAGGGCGCAGAGCTGGGGGCGATGCCCTGTTCGCCTAGAAAACCGAACAGCTTCGGAAATCCCTGGTCGGCCGGGAGTTTCATCTCATCCATTCGGACCCGGAACGGTAGATAGGCATAGGCCTGTTCAGGCCGTTCAACGATCTGGGGCAAGCTCAGCATCGTGTTCTCCTGGTTTGATCAGGAACAGGACGCGCGTGGACCTGCCAAGCCGACAGGCCCGCCACAAGAATTGCAGCCCAGGGGAATTTTATCTTAGCGCGCGTCCGGCGGCGGTACATCGGTGGAGGTTTTGCACTCCACCAGCCAAACATCATAAACCGCATGGTCCACGGCGTTGAGCGCCGGGCTGTCTGCAAACATCCAGCCGGTGAAAATGCGCTTGCTCACGCCCTGCAGGCTGCGCTGCTCCACTTCCAAGAATGCGGAGGTGCGTTGCTGGGTTTCGGTTGGCGCCCGGTTGTAGCAAACGCGCGGCGTGATCTCGAGCGCGCCGAACAGCACGGTTTCGTCGACATAAACGTCAAAGCGCGTGATGCGCCCGGTGATCTTGTCGAGCCCGGCAAAGGTCGCGACCGGATTGGCGATGGGCTGGGCGACGGCCGACCCTGGCACGGCGAGCACCAGAATGGTGCCGAGCACGGCGATTCGGCGCCAAAGGCGCAGTGGCTCTAAATCAGTGAAGCGCAAAGTCTCGGCCTATTCAGGCGACCAGGCTTCATAGTCACCCGTCACCCGGGGACGCTCGCCCGATTTGAGCAGGCTGCCATCGGGACGGTAAGCCTCGGCCGTGCCGGTCATGTTGCGCTGGTGCGGCTTTTCCCAGGCATGGGGGGTGTAGGTGTCTTGGGTGGGCGGCAGGTCCGTGCGCCCGTGCATCCAGCCATACCAGCCTGGGGGAATGTTCGAGGCATCGGCTGGCCCGTTATAGGTCACGTAGCGCCGATTGCTCTTCTTGTCCTTGTAGTAGCGGTTGCCGAACTGGTCCGTTCCCACGAACTCGCCGTGCCGCTTCAGCCACAGCCTGGTGCCCCAGGTCTGGCCGTGCCACCAACGGAAAATCTCAAGGAGAAAGTCTTTCATCGGGCGTTCCACATCAGTCTTGTGCCCGCGTTGGGGCTGCAGTGCCTTTACCATGCTGCATATGGCGACACTAGGGTTTCGTGCGGGGAACAAGAACGCTCGGCAAACACAAGGCCCCCCCTGCTCCGCACAGCTCGATTTTTTGCCATTGACTCCCGTGCGGTCCAGAGTCGCAGCCAGCCGGCATTTCGGTAAGCCCTTAGGACTCCTGACTATTCGCTCAATCGAGCCCGAACGCGGCGTCCTTATCATCATCCATTAACGATTTGATAACGGTTTCGCGAACCCCCGGTTTTCCTCGTTTTTCACAGGCTGGTACTATATATAGATCAGTGCCAGCAGCTCACGCACAAGCTCTAGCGAATTTTCTCCCGTCGACAGCTTCGCGGGAGATGGTATCGATGACCCAACACCGGAGTCTGGCCACTAAGCTCGCCAGTCTCAAACCGCATCAATCGAGGCCACCATGAAGATCGATCGCCGTTTCACTGCCGCCGCCGAGGACCGCTACGCGTCAATCGAATTCCGCTCCGCCACGAGCGAGATTCGCAACCCGGATGGCTCGGTCGTTTTCAAGCTCGAGAACATCGCGATTCCCGCAACCTGGAGCCAGGTCGCTGCCGACATTATTGCGCAGAAGTACTTCCGCAAGGCCGGCGTAGCCCGTGCGCTCAAGAAGGTTGAGGAAAACTCCGTTCCGTCCTGGCTGTGGCGCTCCGTCCCTGACGAAGCCGCGCTCGCCAAGCTGCCGGAAGCCGAACGCTTCGGCTCGGAAATGGACTCGCGCCAAGTCTTTGATCGCCTTGCCGGCACCTGGACCTATTGGGGCTGGAAGGGCGGCTATTTCGACAGCGAGGACGATGCCCGCGCCTTTTTTGACGAGCTCTGCTACATGCTCGCCACCCAGCGCGTCGCCCCCAACTCGCCGCAATGGTTCAACACCGGCCTGCACTGGGCCTATGGCATCGATGGTCCCGGCCAGGGCCACTTCTATGTTGATCCCTTCACCCACAAGCTCGTGCAGTCCAGGAGCTCCTACGAACATCCCCAGCCGCATGCCTGTTTTATCCAGTCGGTCAACGACGACCTCGTCAATGACAACGGCATCATGGATCTTTGGGTGCGTGAAGCGCGCCTCTTCAAATATGGCTCGGGCACCGGCACCAACTTCTCCAAGCTCCGTGGCGGTGGCGAAAAGCTTTCCGGCGGCGGCCGTTCTTCTGGCCTGATGAGCTTCCTCAAGATCGGTGACCGTGCTGCCGGCGCCATCAAGTCGGGCGGCACCACCCGTCGCGCCGCCAAGATGGTGGTGATCGATATCGATCACCCCGATATCGAGGAATATATCAACTGGAAGGTCAAGGAAGAACAGAAGGTCGCGGCGCTCGTGACCGGCTCCAAGACCGTCTCCAAGCACCTCAAGGCCATCATGAAGGCCTGCGTCAATTGCGAAGGCAATGGTGACGATTGCTTTGACGTGACCCTCAACCCCGCCCTCAAGCGCGAAGTGCGCGCCGCCAAAAAGGCGCTGGTGCCCGAGAACTACATCTACCGCGTCATCCAGTTCGCCAAGCAGGGCTATACCGATCTCGAATTCCCCATCTACGACACCGATTGGGATTCCGAGGCTTACCTGACCGTGTCGGGCCAGAACTCCAACAATTCCGTGCGCGTCACCGACGACTTCCTCAAGGCGGTCGAAACCGATGGCGACTGGAACCTGACCGCTCGCAAGGATGGCAAGGTCACCAAGACCCTCAAGGCGCGCGATCTGTGGGAACAGGTCGGCTATGCCGCCTGGGCTTCGGCCGATCCTGGCATCCAGTACCACACCACCATCAATGAGTGGCACACCTCGCCCGCGGCCGGCCCGATCAACGCGTCCAATCCGTGCTCGGAATACATGTTCCTCGACGACACCGCGTGCAATCTCGCTTCGGTGAACCTGCTGCCCTATCGCAACCCCGATAGCTCGTTCAACACCTCGGCCTATGAGCACACCGTCCGCCTTTGGACCATTGTGCTCGAAATCTCGGTGATGATGGCGCAGTTCCCCTCGCGCTCCATTGCGGAACGCTCGTTCGAATACCGCACGCTGGGCATCGGCTACGCCAATATCGGTGGCTTCCTGATGACCTCGGGCATTCCCTATGACTCCGCCGAAGGCCGTGCCATTGCCGGTGCCGTCACCGCCATCCTGACCGGCGTCGCCTACGCCACCTCGGCCGAGATGGCCAAGGAGCTCGGCCCCTTCAAGGACTACAAGCGCAACGCCCCCCATATGCTGCGCGTCATCCGCAACCATCGCAACGCCGCCCATGGCAATGCCGAGGGCTATGAGGGTCTCTCCATCACCCCCGTGCCGCTCGATCATGCCTCGCTGATTGACGCCAACCTCAGCGAGCGCGCCAAGCTCGCCTGGGACAATGCCCTCGCACTCGGCCAAGCCCATGGCTATCGCAACGCCCAGGTTTCCGTGATCGCCCCCACCGGTACGATCGGCCTTGTCATGGATTGCGACACCACCGGCATCGAGCCCGATTTCGCCCTGGTGAAGTTCAAGAAGCTCGCTGGCGGCGGCTACTTCAAGATCATCAACCGTGCCGTGCCCCCGGCCCTGCGCACCCTCGGCTATTCGGAATCCCAGATTGCCGAAATGGAAGCCTATGCCGTGGGCCACGGCAACCTGAACCAGGCACCGGGCGTCAACCCATCGACGCTGCGCGCCAAGGGTTTCACCGATGACAAGATCGCCGCGCTCAACGCTGCGACCGCATCCGCCTTCGACATCAAGTTCATCTTCAACCAGTGGACCCTGGGTGTCGATTTCCTCAAGTCGCTCGGCGTCACCGAAGAGCAGATGAACGACTTCTCGTTCGAGCTGCTGCCCTTCCTTGGTTTTTCCAAAAAGGACATCGAGGCCGCCAATATCCATGTTTGCGGCGCCATGACCCTCGAAGGCGCGCCGCACCTCAAGGACCAGCATCTGCCCGTGTTCGATTGCGCCACCCCCTGCGGCAAGATCGGCAAGCGCTACCTGTCGGTTGACTCGCATATCCTGATGATGGCGGCGGCCCAGCCCTTTATCTCGGGCGCCATTTCCAAGACCATCAACATGCCCAATGACGCGACCGTGGAGGACGCCAAGCAGGCCTATATGCTGTCCTGGCGCCTGGCGCTCAAGGCAAATGCGCTCTATCGCGATGGCTCCAAGCTCTCCCAGCCGCTCAACTCCTCCGTGCTCGCCGCAGCCGACGAGGATGAGGACGAGGATCACGTCGAGAACCTTGTCGCCATGAACGCCGATGCCCGCGTCCCCGCGATCGCCGAAAAGATCGTCGAGCGCATCATCGAGCGCGAAGTGGAAGTGCGCTCGCGCGAAAAGATGCCCGATCGCCGCAAGGGCTACACCCAGAAGGCCGTGGTCGGTGGCCACAAGGTTTATGTGCGCACCGGCGAATATGACGATGGTCGCCTGGGCGAAATCTTCATCGACATGCACAAGGAAGGCGCCGCCTTCCGTGCCATGATGAACAACTTCGCCATCGCCATTTCGCTGGGCCTGCAATATGGCGTACCGCTGGACGAATATGTGGAGGCCTTCACCTTCACCCGCTTCGAGCCCGCTGGCATGGTCATGGGCAATGACCGGATCAAGAACGCGACGTCGATCCTCGATTACGTGTTCCGCGAACTCGCCGTTTCCTATCTCGACCGCGACGACCTGGCCCATGTGAACCCCGACAGCCCCACCTCGCTTTCCGGTGGCGTTGATGAGGAACACCATGCGCGCCCCTCGGCTTCCGCCAGCCCGGCACCGGTTCCAGCCGAAAAGTTCGTGTCCCGCGGCATGACCCGTGGCCGCACGCAGAACGCCTCGCTGATGCTGGTCCCCACCGCCCAGGCCGCGCACTACGCGGCGCCGGCAGCCTCCGCCTCGACGGTGACCACGCTGCGCTCGGCCACGGCCCTCAAGATCGACCCGACCCCGACTGCCCTCAACGCCGCCGAGCTCCACCCCATCCCAACCCCGCCCCCGTCCAAGGACACGGGCGTGCTCCGCGCCGAAGCCCAGATGAAAGGCTATACCGGCGACCAATGCACCGAGTGCCACAACTTCACGATGGTCCGAAACGGCACATGTTTGAAGTGTGATACCTGCGGTACGACGACTGGTTGTAGCTGAGGGTTAGTCGGCCGCTGGTGAACTTCGCAAAATTCTGCCCTTTGAACCAATGTTCTGCCCTGTCGAACGATCCACAAGGCATTGTTGGTGAATAAGCTAAGTTGTGGTCGAGGAGCCAATTGTGACGTGACTCATAGTTTTTCCTCTATCAGCCAGTGTCTTTCCCTCTCTGGCCGATAGTTCTTCCCCCGAGCGGGTCGGCCGAGAAATCGCGGTAACACGCAGGGGGCTAAAGAAATCCTACTTAGCGGCGAGAACGGTCTCGCCGCTAAGTGACACAAGGAACAAATGGCGAACCCACGGTCGTGTGCCTTTACAAGTTTGGAGTGAATTATGACTTGGAACAGAAGTCGCGCCGAGAAGCGCATCGATGATTTTCTGGGCACCGTCCCTGAGAGTGCAGTTAGCGTCGACACCTTTGAAAGCCTATGAGCGCGAAGTTCAGTCTCGGGTGATGAAGGGGCAGTCTATCGGCAACTACTCTCCGATCGTCCGCATCCCGCCCAGCCAGGCTGTCTTGGTCGACGGCGTGCATGTGTACGTCCAACTGCTGGACTACCACTCCGTGCTGACCGATACGCAACGCGAGCGCGAAGAGCGCTATATGCGTGCTCTACAGTTCCTGCATACCCATTACTCAGCTTCCGATCAGGTCGTGGCGAACTACCAGGCACAGCGTGTCGACTATCATGGTCCACGGCTCCATGCGGTTATTGCTACACCGCCAGGCAAGGTGAATGAGCTGGATCGCATCAAGCGAGCCTTGGACTTCGCTTTGGCCATGAAGCGCATGATCGAGGTGACGGGCGATAAGGTGCTAGGGGGTGAGTTCAAAACCCGTGTTCGCATTGGCATCGACACAGGTATGGCAGTTGCGGTGAATTCTGGTCGAGGCGATGAGCCAGAACCCTTGTTCCTTGGTAATCCGGCGAACTATGCTGCCAAGCTCGCTGATGGTGAAGAAGCAGGTATCTACCCGAGCGATCGGGTTCGTACCGTTGTTGGAATGTCTCGCTTGGGTGACCTTGCGGCTCAGAAGCGTTTCGCCTTCTTGCAGGACAGTGCAGCGACGCATCTCGTGACACGCTCAATGCCAGATCGGCAGATTGAAGCGATGGCCGAGAACGTCAGGATGTCTGTCGAGCCTCAAGTGCGTGCTGCCGAGTTCCGCTTTCATCGTCATCAACCGCCACTATCCACGATCAAGTATTCGGAGCTGATGCCGAGCAACACCATCTACATGGAAATGCTGTCGCTCTTCGCCGATATCGACGGGTTCACAGCGTATGTTCAACGCTGCATCGAAACGGGCAAGGTGAAGGAGTTGGTCTCCAACCTGCATGTGATCCGCAAGGAGTTGGCGGCAGTCCTCAAGGATGATTTCAAAGGCCGGAAAGTACGCTTCATTGGGGACTGCCTCCATGGGTTGATTGCTGAGGGCAGTTTGAAAGAGACGGATCCTGCAGCGACCGTCCAGGCGGCAGTTCTTTGCGCCGGCGCCATGCGGTCCAGTTTCGTGCTATGCCAGTCCAAGCTCCCTGGCATCAGCAATCTTGGACTGGCTATCGGCTTGGAGTACGGCAATACGCCGGTAAGTCGTCTGGGCACCCGTGGCGATCTTTCAGTTCGTTGTGCCACCAGCAAAGCGGTTTCGGAGTCCGAACGTTTGCAGTCGGAGCTCGATGGGGATGAGACTGCGCTCGGCTCTCGAGCGCTGGCCACGGCGTCTTACCGTGTGAAAAAGCTGTTCGATCGCAACGGACGTCAATCGGGGTTGGACTATGCCGCCGCCTCGGTGTTGCTGATGAGCGCTCCAATGGTCGCCAAAGCTGCAGCACAAGAGGATCGTCCTGAATTTCGCGGCCACATGGAGCTTTGAGTGTCCTGCCTCTCGCTTCTGATGGATCACGCACCGAACTGGTACAGCGTAAGCGGCCGCGGAAACGGATCTGTTGATGGCGTTTGTGTAGTTGTCGACGAGACCGCGGCCAAGGACAAGGAATATTCTGTCACCATAGAACAGATCGGTGAGGCAGTTTACGCCAGGGAAACACGCCTCGGGGAAAAGCTGCCGAAAGTCTGCTACAATCGGCACATCATGCCGAACGGTTATTTCTGTCTGGGCTTGAGCGCCGGTCACCTTGTGAAGGATGTCAAGGGTGCTCGGGACTGGTGGAGTAACCTTTCTCAGTTTCTTCGCCTGCAGGGAGTAGCTTCATCAACCGGGCGCTGGCCGCGAACGATGGAACTCGATCATGGACAGGCGGGGCACTACCATCGTCGTGCTTTGGACGCTGCTGCCAAGCTTGGCGTGTCAGAAGAATATGAGCTTGCGCTGCTTGGAAAGCCTTCATGGACGACCAGCCTTCTGAGTGGCGATGGGATGCATGTCATCAATGGCAGAGCTCCTTGTCCGGTAGGATGCACCCGCGCAGGCAGGCACATTCTTCGGGGTGAGTGCTGCGCTAAAAACAGTTTGCTCGAACTTCTCCAGAATGAGCGCTTGCGAGCTATCTCCCTGGACAGGTTTTGGGAAAACGTCCGCACGAACGAGCAAATGGCTTGCTGCGGAACAATGATCAGCTGCCCTTTGCGTGCAGCCAGACGGCTTGAGGCACAACGAAAATGAACACTGCCACCGGTCTTGAGATGTTCGCTGCAAAGTACGCAGAGGATCCTCTGAAGCTCCTTGAAGCGATTGGCACCGTCAAGCATCTCCGCCGGTACAACGATGGAGACGTGATTTGCCACGCAGATGAGGTGGCGGAGTGTCTTTGGATTGTGGACGAGGGAACTGTGGTGATTGGCGAAGGAAGTAAGATCACACGTCGTCACAAAGGCGATGTTGTTGGTGAGATTGCTTTTCATCGTCCGGGCGAAGCTCGACGCTCGACCGGAATTAAGGCCGACATGACCGCAAAGCTTTGGCAGATCGATCGGTCAAAGATCGATCAAATGCAGCCGGAGCATCGCGTTCTGTGGCTTGAGGCTGTGGCCGCAGTTCTGTCGGACAAACTGATTGAGGCCACGGAGCAGCGGGCCTTGCTGCTCAAAGAGAACGTCTCTCTTGATCAGGTGCTGAAGCGCTTCGTCTGCGAAGACGGTCTGATGGCCGTTAATGGAGCATTCGAAAGCCAACATATCGAGCCTGACATGACCACAGCGCTTCTGTGGTTCAGTGACCTTGCCGGCTTCTCGACTTTCTCCCGAGAATTGAAGCCGTCCGATGCAGCAGAGCAAATCCGACGTTTCATGGAAATCCAGGTGGAAGAAATCCACGGGGCTGACGGTGAAATCGACAAGTTCATGGGTGACGGGTTGATGGCGTTCTGGCGCATTCCTGATGAACACCGTACCCAGGACCGTGTTCCCCGGGCCGTCAGAGCAGCATTGGCATCCGTCGAGCGCATCAAGGCCATCGTTCTTCAAGAAGGCTTGTCTCTTGATATCCGGATCGGCCTGCACTTGGGACCCGTGGTCATTGGTGACTTCGGAGGAAAGGATCGTATTGCCTACACTCTGCTTGGCGAAACGGTGAACTCGGCATCACGCTACGAGCAGGCCCGGACCTGTGTCGAGGGAATGATCTTGGGCAATGTCCGGTTGAGTGAGGTGGTTTTCAGCAAGCTTGAGGATCCAGACCTTCGCATTCAGTTCGAAGATAAGCCTCGTACCTTCCGCGACAAGTCAGAACGCCTGTTTCTAACTCACGCCTCGAAAGATCTATCGTAGCCATGGGGAGGTGGGCCTGCCAACCGGGTGGCCATGCTGACCAGCGGACGATTAGAGACTGAATAGCCCCACGTCCTGTAGACACCTTCGGGGTTAGATTTGGTGCCGTTTCTCGAACTCGACGGGCGATAGCATGCCGTTGCGGACATGCTTACGGGTCGGATTGTAGAACATCTCGATGTAATCGAACACATCCTGGCGGGCTTCGTGCCGCGTTCGATAGGTGCGGCGCCTGATCCTCTCGCGCTTGAGCAGATTGAAGAAGCTCTCAGCTACAGCATTGTCGTGGCAGTTTCCGCGCCGGCTCATTGAGTGAACCAGATTGTGGTGCCGCAGGAAGCTGGCCCAGTCCATGCTGGTGAACTGGGAGCCCTGGTCAGAATGGACCAGCACCGTGTTGTGTGGCTTGCGGCGCCAGACCGCCATGTGAAGAGCCTGCAAGACGACCTCGCTGGTCTGCCGGCTTTGCAATGACCAACCGATGACGCGGCGCGAGAACAGATCGATGACCACGGCCAGATAGGCAAAGCCCTCCGTGGTCCTGATATAGGTGATGTCGGTCACCCAGGCGGTATCGGGTGCAGCGACGTCGAACTGCCGGTTCAGGGTGTTGTCGATCACCACCGATGGTTTGCCGCCATAGGTGCCAGCTCGGCGCCGATAACCGATCTGGGCCTTGACCCCAGCCAGTCTGGCCAGGCGGGCGATGCGGTTGGCACAACTGGTCTCGCCCTGATCAAGCAGGTCGTCATGCAGCTTGCGGTAGCCATAGACTTTGCCGCTCTGGCTCCAGGCGTCCACGATCAGCCGGGTCTGACGGATGTCTTCCTGGGCCCGTTTGCTCAATGGCGTTTTGATCCACGCATAAAAGCCGCTGGGGTGGATGCGCAGGCACCGACACATGGTGCGCACCGAGAACTGCTGACGATGCTCCGCAACGAACGCGTACCTCACTTTGCATCCCTGGCGAAGTACGCGGCCGCTTTTTTTAGGATGTCGCGCTCCTCGGTGACCTGCACCAGTTCGCGCTTGAGCCGCCGGATCTCTTCGGACTGTTCATCGCCCTTGTCGATCGCCCCGCCATACTTCTTGCGCCACTCATAAAGCGAGTGGGCACTCACCCCCAAACGCTTCGAAACCTCCGAAACCGGATAGCCCCGCTCGGTGATCTGACGCACCGCATCGCGCCTGAACTCGTCAGTGAAATTGCTTTTGCCCATGCAGGCCTCCTTGCCTCAAAATTAGGGAAGAAGGCGTCTACAAATCTAGGGGCTATTCAATAGCGAACTCTGGCACTCTCATGGCTCAGGGTGACGCATGGTCACACCGACACCGGTGTCGTCGTTGGTAAATGCAATCCCCGCCCTAACAAGAGCGTCATGAATCGCCTCCAGCGTGCTGACATACGGCGCCGAGCCCCTCTCGAATGAACGAATGGTGCGGACAGTCACACTGGCTTTTCGCGCGAGCTCGTCTTGAGACCAATCCAAAAAGGCCCGCGCAGCCCTACACTGGCTGCTGGTGATCAATGCAATATTTCCTAGACCAAACAATTGTCTGGTGGGCGACAGATTCGGTCAAGGAATTCATAATCGTCGCCATTAACCATACTTTGCCGAAAAGCGGCAAAGTGGTTGCAATTTTGGTTGAATTGTGCCATAGTAATACTGCGAGCTTACGGCGACTTCGCCAGGGGGACGGGTCCAAGACTCCCGGGAGCAAATGGTATCGACGGGCGATGACCCGCCGGTGCGACTTGACCACCCATTGCCAATGCGAGCGACAGCTCGCCCCACCAGGAGTATTCGTAATGTCACTTGCGGTCACCCGTGGGCTAGGCCTGCACGTCTGCCCATCTGACAAGTCCGTTGATCGCAGCATCACCGTCCGGCGATTGCGTCGGAACGCTGCAACTCTTGTATCGGTCCATCCACGCGCAGAATACCTGGGCGATGATGATCTGACCGAAAGCTTCGCTCGCGCGAAGGGCTTTTCGCCGGATGATCTTGCAATCCTTCGTATTTCCGTCGGAAACAGGAGACACACAATGGTGTGCCCTCCGTCTCATGTTTGGCACACCCGGAAATCTGAGTTGGTCGAGCTCAAGGAGATGGCAAACGCTGCGGGCAGGAGTTGTTTCCTCGTTCCAGAAGCCGCAATACAACGGCAACCTCGCCTCAGCGTAGCTCGCGCAATCGAAGAAGCATTCGGGGTCGAAGTGAGCATTGAAGACAGGATGACAATCCTTGTTCACATGATCGAAGCAGGTGGACAGAGTTCGCTCATGGATTGTGCATGCGCCATTCAACATCCGGAGCCCTTCTCGGCGGTGCTGCACATGGTCTCTCTGGGCATTCTGAGTATCGACGGCGGCAGCCAGCTCACACCTAACAGTGTGGTTTTGCTAAGCGATGGAGCTGTGGCGTGATCTGAGCGCCGCAGCCGTCCGCCGACGGCTTCTCTATCCAGATATACATGACGATCGGGTTGATCAGCACTTGCGCTGGATGTCATCAGACAAAGACGTAAATGGAAATGGGCACCTTCCTCCCCTACGTCTCGGTCAGTCTTGATGGTCGTTCGTCGCTAGCCAATCTGGGAAACGACATTCTGCACAAAGCTGGCTATACCGCGCGCCGAAAGATTGCCGAAAGTGATGTTTGGCCGATGTTACCTGCTGAGCTAGCGATGCGTGGCATCTTTGTTATCCACATCGACGAAACGCAGCATCTGCTCAAGAGCGCATTTGAGAGGGAGAAGCTGGATAGCTCATTAAAGGGTCTCATGAACGACCCAGAATGGCCCATGCGCTTCATTCTGTCCGGTATGCCAGAGACCAACGACTTGCTGGTGAGTGACGAGCAGGCCGAAAGGCGCAACTTCAGCGTCGAGCTACCTGCAATCGACATGAATCAAGAGCGCTTCCTAGTTGAAAAGATCATACGACAGCTTTGTAAAGAAGCTGAATTCAACTGCGAGGCTCTGATCACGTCGGATGTTCCGGAGCGCATCGCACATGCCGCCAACTACCAGTTCGGCCGAACTGTCGAGATCACGCTGTCGGGCATCCAGGAGTGCGCGATGGCAGCAACCAGCGAGTTGATCCGCGAGCACTTTGCAAAAGCATACCTCTACCATTCGCATGCCCGCGGGCGTGACGATATGAATCCGTTCCTCTCGGATGGATGGGCCAGCCTTCGGCCCGGTTACTACATCATCGAAAAGGAAAAGATGATCGGGAAAGCGAAGTGACGGCCATTAGCGCCCTAGGGCTACGGCACTCACTACAAAACCGTGAGCCTGCAGCAGGTTTCGCCTCTCGCCTCGCTGCGGTCAACGGACGTCCGATGAATACCTTCCTGCGGGATATGAGAATTCTTCCGAGATCTGTTGATCGAGGTGAACGTCAGCAAGTCGTCGAACTTGCTCAGCTTGGAGGAGCAGAACCTTCAGAACTCCTTCGCTTCACGCCCGTAGCGCTGGAGCGTAAAGGGTTTCACACTCTCGGCGATGAGATTGTCGGCTATCGCGGGGTCAACCGTACGTTCTTCCGCTTCTGCCCTCATTGTGTTGCCGAGGACATTAAGACCTTCCCGGGCCCTGTCGGAGCTCGTCCATGGTTGCGGCTGGAATGGACTGTCGGCCATTTCAGGTCGTGCGATACCCACGAAGTGTATCTCGCCAACACGACGCCGGTTCGGCGACGCTTCGAACCGTTCGATTTCAGCGAAACCATCGCGACCTTTATCAGCGATATCGAGCACTATCGATCTGTCGCTGAACGAGCGGCCCCTTCACCTTTCCAGACCTGGATGGCTGCCAGGTTGGGTGGTCAGAAAGATCCCGCGAACTGGTTGGATCAGTTTCCGTTTTATGTTGCCGCCGAATGGTGTGAGGCGCTTGGTATCTCCGCGCTTCATTCGCCAAAGGTGCGAACCTCGCAACTTACCGAACGCGATTGGGCAGAAGCCGGCAACGCTGGCTTCAACATTGCATTTCAGGGAGCGCCGGCACTTGAAGAACTGCTCGCGCGCCTGAACGAAGGGCAACGTGAGACTCGGGGGTTTTGGGGCGTCCACGACACATATGGCTACGCCTACAAGTTTTTGATGCGCACGCTCGAAGACGAGGATTTTAGCCGGATCCGCGATCTTGTTCGCAATTTTGCTAACAGGACCATGCCTCTCGAACCTGGATCCGATGTGCTGGGTGTAGCCATTGCTGACCCCGGCGTTGTCACTGTCCGGTCCGCTGCCAAACAATCCGGTGTTCACGATCGGACCATCAGGCGCATTTTCGACCGCAAGGGGCTCGCGCCAGCCGCCTTTGACGATAATTTGCGTAACCATCGAGTGACGGTATCCTCTGGCGACGTCAAAGCGATGCTTGATAAGTTGAAGGGGGCCATCAGCGGTCCGGAGGTGTCGAGACGCTTCGCCATTCCGCGGCTTCACCTTAATGCCTTGCGCAAAGTTGGTGCGTTGCCCACCGCTACCCAGTCCGAAAATACGCCGCACGCCAAACACCGGTTTTCCCTTAATGACGTCGACAGCATGTTGGAAAGAATGTTCGCCGGTGCGGAGGACGTTGCCGCTCCAACGGATCGTCAGTTGCCGGTAATGGATTGCAGACATGTAGCCGGCGCCAGCCTTGAGACTGTGTTGACTTCGGTTTTCGATGGCACCCTGACTTGGAAAGGTCGACTTGCCGGGCGCTCGGGCTACTCCGCTTTGCTGCTTGACGCAGATGAATTGATTGAACGGGTGAGAACAGAACCCGTCCTTGTAAATTGCCTTAGGTCGGATCTCCCTTCCCTGATTCCCGGTCTCAGTCCCCTCGCGATCGAACCGCTTGTTGCTGCTGGCATCCTCATTACGGCAACGGAATTTAGTCGGAACGCGCGTCGAAAGGTTCCAGTGGTTCTCCGAACGAGCGTCGACGATTTCAACCGACGGTATGTCTGCCTTGGCGGCTTGGTCAAATCCACCGGCCTGCATTTCAAGCAGGTCCAATCGGTACTCTCACGCCATCGAATTACCCCAGCTTTCGAGCCGGATGAGATGAAGGTTTGGTTATACAATCGTCAGAAGCTGCGGCCTCTGGTCGAGTCCGAACCGAACGTCTGGGCAAACGAGCCGGATGAGGCGCCGATCTGATGTGATTTCGCAATTGCGCTTGAGCATAGCGCTTCCGAGGCATTGCCCAGCCTATCCCTGGTCAAGGATCAAGCACCGGTGCGGCGATGCATTTTTCTAAGAGAGCTGGCACTCATCATCGTACGTCCTTTCATTGTTCAGCTCCTGGCTTGATGGTGAAAGCAGTCTTGTAGTCGGCGAGGAAAGCCGCGAATGAGCGGGCCTCACGCCCCGTCACCGCTGACACTGCCGGGCCAACCCCGTCGGCCTCATGGCGGGCGTAGTGGGCGTAATCCTCGATCAGGCCATCGGCTTGCCATTGGGGGAAGCCCGCCGTGAGCGCGGCATCGCGCATGATATCGGGCGAGATCTCGACAAAGGTGACGGCTTGGCCTATGGCCATGCCGATCTGCCTTGCCATATCCTCATGGGTCAGCGCCTGCGGACCGGTGAGATCATAGACTTGGCCCTCGTGACCGGAGGTGGTCAGCACGGCGAGGGCGACGGCGGCAATGTCACGGCTATCGATCAGGCTGACCCTCGCGTTGCCGATGGGCGCAAACAGCTTGCCCGTGGCGGCGATGGCGCCGCCGAAACCCACAAATCCCTGCATGAACAGATTGGGCCGCAGGAAGGTAAAGGTCATGCCGCTGTCGCGGATCGCCTGCTCCACCGCCGCGTGATAGCGCAGGAAGCGCACCGGGGAACTGGCTGCGGCATGCAGTTGCGACAGCTTGGTGATATGCTTGACCCCCGCCCGCTGGGCCGCAGCGACAAAGGTTAGTTGCTGCTGCTCGGCCCGCTCGGTGGAATTGGTGAGCAGGAAGGCCCGATCAACGCCCTGCAAAGCCGCCCCAAGCGAGGCCAGGTCGTCGAAGTCACCAGTGACCGGCGTGATCCCCGCAAGGCCTTTGAGCTTGTCGGCGGCGGCAGCGGAGCGTGTCATGGCCCTGGCCGCTAGACCCTGGGCGGAAAGCTGTTTTGCCAGTTCAAGGCCGACCTGCCCGGTGGCACCTGTAAGAAGGATCATCGTGAGCTCCTGTTGTGTCCCACCAATATGAATGCGGACAGCCATCAAGCAAATTGACAAGAGCATTCAGGCCGTTAGTATAAAATGTATGAGCATAAATGCCCGGAATGCGAGCATCGACTGGGAGCGGCAGCGGGCCTTCATGGCCGTGATGCGCGAGGGCAGTCTGTCGGCTGCGGCCCGGGTCCTCAATGTCGCCCAACCCACCGTTCGGCGTCGCATCGAGGATCTGGAGAGCGAGCACGGCATCGTGCTGTTCACCCGGTCGCCCACTGGACTGCTGCCGACCGCCATTGCCCATGAGCTGACCGCGCATGTCGAAGCCATGTCGAGCGCCGCCCGGTCCTTTGCGCGTGCCGCCTCTGCCGAGGCCGGGTCGCCCGCCGGTGCGGTGCGGATCACCGCCAGCGAGGTCGTGGGGGTCGAAGTTCTGCCGCCAATGCTGGCGGCGCTGCGGGCCCGGCATCCGGGACTGGTGATCGAATTGGGGCTCAACAATCGCACCGAGAATCTGCTCGATCGCGAGGCCGATATTGCCATTCGCATGGTGCGTCCGGTGCAGGACGCGCTGGTGGCCAAGCGCATTGGCGCTATACGGCTCGGTCTTTACGCCTGCCACAGCTATCTGGCCGCCCATGGCACGCCCACCTCGTTTGAAGAGGTCAGATCCGCCGGACTGATCGGCTTTGAAAGCGAGACGGCTGGCATCCGCACCTTGCGTCAGCGCGGCCTTTCATTCGGGCCCGAGGATTTCATCTTCCGCACCGACAGCGACCTTGCCCAACTAGCGGCGATCCGCGCGGGCGTTGGGATCGGCGTTTGTCACGTCGGGCTGGGCGAACGCAACCCCGAGCTGGTCCGGGTGTTGCCGGACGCGTTCAGGATGGAGTTTGAGACATGGGTGGTCACGCATGAGGACCTGCAGCAGGTGCGGCGGGTGCGTCTCGTCTTCGACGCCTTGGTCGATGGCCTGACAGCCTACGCCCTGTAAGCTGGTTCGCGATAGCTCGCTGATTGTACACGGCAGGCGCCAAGCCGTTCGGGTGACCCGATGCGTCGACCGAATGCTGGCCATGCGAAAACCGACTTCCGCATCGCCTCATCAAGGTCATTTGCATAATGAGCTGCTTCCTGCCTGCCACTGTGACGGTTGCCGCTGCGTGAAGGAGCGGCGGCTTCCGGGAAATGGAGGCGCTGACGCTCACGGCCGATAAGGGGTCGGAGCTGCCATCGACCAACCTGCTGCTGAACGGCAGCTATCCAATCTGTAAATTCTGAAAACAGCCAGTCCGCTGCCGGCCCCCAAAGTGCCACTCGGAGCGGGGCTGCCTGACAAAGCTCGCCACTAACCCCAACACCACACCGTCTAGCTTTTCTCCTCCTTTCGCTTGTTGTCGGCTCTGGCCGCGGACTCTGTGAGAGGTTCGAGCTGCATTAGGGCGGCGAACTCCTCATGCGTTAGAAAACCTAGAGCGACCACCGTCGCCTCGACGGAATGTCCGCTCCCCTGCGCCGCCTTCGCAACGGCGACCGCGTTCTCGTAGCCGATACGAGGCACTAAAGCTGTTACAGCAACGAGACTGTTGCTCAAGAGGCTCGCAATTCGCGTCTCGTCGGCGACGATCCCGGTGACGCATCGCTCTGTCAGCACCGTCATGGCGGCTTCCAGCATACGGATCGACTGGAGGATGTTGAAGATGACAACCGGCTCCATCACGTTGAGCTGAAGCTGCCCTGCTTCAGCGGCGAGGGTCACCGTGAGGTCATTTCCGATCACCTGGTAAGCTGTCTGGTTCACGACCTCGGGGATCACCGGGTTGACTTTGCCGGGCATGATGGATGATCCGGCCTGCACTGCCGGGAGGATGATCTCGCCGATCCCGGCTCGAGGTCCGCTGCCGAGCAGCCGCAGGTCGTTGCAGATCTTCGAAAGCTTGACCGCAATGCGCTTCAGCACCCCCGAGAAGGTAACGAAAGCACCGAGGTCCGAAGAGGCCTCCACCAAGTCGGTTGCCGGAATCAGCGGCATGCCAAATATGGCGGATAGTTGAGACACTGCGGCCTCCCGGTAGCCCGCCGGAGCATTGATGCCAGTTCCCACTGCAGTGCCGCCAAGGTTGGTTTCGCGCAGTAGGTCCGAAACCTGACCCAGGCGCTCGATGTCCTCATTGATTGTTGCCGCGAAAGCGGAGAACTCCATTCCCAAAGTCATGGGAACCGCATCCATCAACTGGGTGCGGCCAACCTTCACTATCCCGGCGAAGGCACGGCCCCGCTCGGCGAAAGCCTCGCTGAGGTGGCGCTGCACGCCCATTAGCGCTCGGGAGGCGAGCAGAATGGCAAGCCGTGCGGCGGTCGGGTAAACGTCGTTAGTCGACTGCGAACAGTTGACGTGGTCATTAGGATGCAGATGCCGATAGTCACCACGCGGCCGTCCGAGCCGGTCAAGCCCAAGATTGGCGATCACCTCATTGGCATTCATGTTGGTCGACGTACCGGCCCCGCCCTGGATCATATCGACGACGAAGTGCTCGTGGTGCTTCCCGTCGATGATCTCGTCGCAGACAGCGGCGATGATTTCGGCGAGCTCGGGTGCCAGCGCTCCCACCTGGGCGTTTGCCAGCGCCGCCGCCTTCTTCACCATGGCCAGTGCGCGCGGTAGCTCAGGGAAGTGCGACAGCCTGACGCCCGTGATGGGAAAGTTGGTCAGCGCCCGCGCCGTGTGGATTCCATATAGGGAATCGGCTGGAAGGGGCAGTTCCCCAATCGAATCGTGCTCGACGCGCTTGCTCATACATTTTCCTAACGGCTTGGCCGGCGCCTGCCGCTCTCTTGGCACTTGGCTCTCCGGCTGTTTCGTTCCGAGACGGTGACACTGCGCTTGCAGATCAGCTCCCAGCCACGTCAGCTGTATAAATGAGGATAACAGGAACAGCACTCAACAGAAGCGAGCCCCACGTCGCCATGCGAACGGCGGGTTTGGTCGGTCATAAGCTGCCGGTCACTTGTCGGCCCCCATACCGGCCCGCGGCATCAACGCAGTCGGAACGGCAGCTTACCGGCTGATGCCGCTAAACTCCGACCACCGCTCCCGGGCCCCTACCCTGCCCTTCAACTTTCTTGGCCGCCCGTCAGAAATGGGGTGGGTTGCAGACAGTCTGCTATTGCTTCACCCGGACATGGAAGCGGACGTTCCAGCTCCGCTCCAAGCCAAGGCATTTTGCCTGCTGCCGGCAGTTTTAAATGATCATACCGGTCGATGTGGAGGCTCTCGCCGGCCCGTGACCTTAACGGGCGAAGGTCAGGTGAATGGTGCCGCTTTCGGCGGTCTCGGATGTGACCGATGGCAGGCGGGCTTCGAGACGGCGCTGGTTGTCCCACAGGCGAACGCCGCTGCCGAGGACAATGGGCGCGATAGCGACATGGAGGTAATCGACCAGATCGGCCTCAAGGTAGGCGCGCACGAGGGTGGGACCACCGCCGATGCGGACATCCTTGCCGGCGGCAGCGGCGGTAGCGCGTGCGAGTGCGTCCTCAATGCTGGTGTCGATAAAGTGGAAGGTGGTGTCTGACACCGTGAGCGTGGGACGCGAAGTATGAGTGAGGACGAAGACAGGGCAGTGGAACGGCGGCTCATCGCCCCACCAGCCTTTCCAGTTCGGATCGTCGGGGAAGTTATGGAGGCCAAATTTGCCGGCACCCATGATTTCAGCACCCATGATTTCAGCACCCGTGTTCTCAAAATAGGCGCGGGCGTAGGCGTCATCTACACCAGTGGTGCCGGCACCTGAGTTGTCGTGAAAGACACGCTCACGGAAGGTGCGCGTGGCGACGTAGGAAGCGGTCAAGCGCCCCCAATCTTCACCGAAGGGCTTTTCGGGAGTAGTATCTGTAGTGGTGGCGAAGCCATCGAGCGAAATCATTAAGTCGACACGTACAGCCATAGCGAACTCCAGGTGTGCAATGTCAGTAAGGCAGGTACCTTCTTATTAAGACTCTGACAGTAAGGCAAGTGCCTCTTTAAGATTGACCAGATGGAAGGTCCACGCTAGGCCTTGGACATGCCTTATCACTCGACCCCACTGGACCTGGCCTTCCATGCTCTGAGCGACCCAACACGGCGCGCTGTGGTGTCGCGATTGCGCGAGGGAGAAATGCCGGTCAGTGCGCTGGCCGCGCCGTTCGACATGGCGTTGCCCTCGTTTTCGCAGCACCTCAAAGTGCTGGAAGAGTGCGGCCTGATCATCAGTGAGAAGCGTGGACGCAGCCGCTGGTGCCGGCTTGTGCCGGAGCGGTTCGACGAGGCGGCAGACTGGATGGAAATAGAGCGCCATCGTGCGGCCGAGCGGCTAGATCGGCTTGAACGCTATCTCGACCGGACGTGAAGGGAACCCCGATGACGATGCTGTTCGAGAACCTGCTCGATACCTGGTCTATGGACCGCGAGATCGTCTTGGTGAAAGTGCTGAAGCACCCGCGCCCCAAGGTGTTTGCGGCGTGGATGGACCCGACGGCGCTTAGTCAATGGTACGGCCCGGACGGGCTAAGCATCGAGAGCCATGAGGCCGATATGCGCGAGGGCGGGTTCTGGCGCTTCGACATGGTGGGGGTATTCGAGGGCAAGCAGCAGCGCTTTCCCAACCTGATGCGGTTCATCCAGATCGTCCCTAATGAACGGATTGTCATCGACTATGGCGCGGAGAACAGCGACCCAAACGGCTTCCACATGGTGGTCACGTTCGACGAGCAGGCCGACGGTAAGACCGTGCTGAGGATGCGTCAGCTGCATCCTAGTCGCGAGCGGCGGCAGGCGGTGGTGGCCTTCGGTGCAGTCGAATATGGGCTGCAGACGTTGGGTGCGCTGGAGCGATGGCTGGGCTAAGGAAGACCCCCGGCCTATTTGCGCCCTGCACCGGAAACGTTCATCGCGGGGCAGCGCGATAAAGGCCGATGGGGGGGGGTGGTTTTCAGACCGGCAGCTTTTGAGCTTCAAGGTTGTGCAAGCGGACATTTGGTGCGTCAGTGCATGCAATGTGACGATGGGAAACGCACGACGTGACGTTTGCCCCTGTAGCCGTTGTCGTTCATCCCCCTTAATCAGCGCGGCATGGCTAGAGAAGGTACGGGCACCAGCACGTGTGTTTTCCCGCGTCGGTTAGTTGATGAAAAAGTGCGATCGTTTTGCTACACACTCTGTAGCACCCGCGTGCCCCGCTTCCTATATACGGCAAATGGAAAGCCCGAACCGAGGCCTTGTGGAAGCCCGCCCGCATTATCCCAGCGTTCAGGCGCGCGCCGCGGATCTGTTTGTACATTTGCTGGGTCTCGGCCTGGCCCTCCTTGGCGGCGCCATCCTGCTTTGGATGGGCATCCAGGATCCAGCCCCTGGCAGGCTTGCGGTCATCGCGATCTACTCGCTTGGCGCGGTATGCATGTTCGGGTTCTCCACCGCGTACAACTTCGCGCCGGCTGAATGGAAGCCCGTGCTGCGCCGGCTCGACCATGTCGGCATCTTCCTGATGATCGCAGCCACTTATACGCCGTTCACCGCGTATCTGCTGTCCGGGGCCTGGGCCTGGTCGCTGACGACCAGCCTGTGGGTGCTGGCCGGCTTGGGAATTGCCGGCAAGATCTTCCTGCCGCCGATCAGCCAGAGGGTCTGGGTGCCTATCTACCTGGGCCTGGCGTGGATCGGCGCCATCGCAGCAGTCCCCCTTGCCGAGATAACCTCCGCGGTGGTGCTGTGGCTCCTGGCATTTGGCGGGCTACTCTATTCAGCTGGTGTTTTTTTCTACACCAACAAGCGCCTGCAGTTCGCCAAAGCCATCTGGCACGGCCATGTCGTGGCAGCGGCCGCGACGCACTGGGCAGCCGTGCTGGTGGGGCTGTTTGTGGTCCGCTCCTGATCGCCGCTCCCCCAATCCGCCTGGCGCAGCGTTGAGGAAGGGATGCTGGGCTTTGGCAGTTTTCTAGGAGCAGCAGGTCCGTTCCGCTGCGGTGCGGATGTTGATAACGGGCGGGAAGACCGTGCACGTAATCGCCCGCACGCCCGATGCGCATGCAGCAGCGCTAAGCCGTCGCTATGGGGTGCATGGCGCAAAATGACGTCCAGATAATCCTTGAGGCTCTGGGGATCCAAAGCCCCCGCCGATAATACAGATTTTCACCTGACCCTCCCTGTTGGCCCCGCAGTCGGAAGTGACCGGCAGCAGAGTTGATCGTGTAGCGGCACGTGCAAGACCCAAATGCACCGTGTGAGTCGAGGTTACCCTTTCGGCTCACAAGTTAGTTGTTCATCGCTCTCGAGGCCGTTGGTCTGGCGCTCAAGGGCCCCCTGACCCAAAGGCGCGTTCCACTCGAGCGGTAACGTTCGATATCCTCCAGCTCAAGTTAGCATGATTGACATGGGTCGCCTGGATTCCGCCCGCTGTCGCGTGAAAACAAGGGATGGCGTTCTGGAGACCGCGAAGCCTCGGCACGTCCGGAGAGGTTCCGGGTGCACCGCTGAACTACCGGTACCATTGAAGACGAAGGCTCCCGCGGCTGGCCCGGCGCAGCGCCATGTTCAGGCAGGAAGTCGAGGAGCGTGCTCCCATCCTGGGCAAAGCTCCCGTTACCGCCTCGCGCTGGAATATCAGCAGCCACAGCGCGCGCTCACACGGCCGTTCAAGCGTACGGTAGAAGACCAAAATCCAGACGCCGGTTTATCGGGGTTAACTAAGCTGGTTCACTGAGGAGATCACCAATGACGGCCACGGCTGGACTGATGATTGTTGAAGACCAGCCCTTGATTGCAATGATGATCGAGGAAATGGCGGCCGACCTCGGCTGGGTTGTGGACGGGATCCTCTATTCCGAAGCTGACGCGCTGACCTTTCTCGACGCTAACCGACCACACTTGCGCTTCTCGATACCAATCTTGGTTTGACGACCAGCCTCCAGGTCGCGGCCGCCTGCCAAGAACGAAAGATTCCGGTGGTTTTCACCACGGGCTACAACGCTGCCGACGTATTGGCGCAATGCGGTAATGCGCCGGTGTTGGCCAAACCGTTCTCTACCGATGGCACCAGTTGCACCATCATCACGGCGCCGGCGGTCGAGCATATCGCCGATATCCATGGCCGCATGCCGGTCATCCTCGAGGAGAACGCCTACGATGCCTCGTTGTCGGGCGATGCCAAGGGAGACGATGCCAAGGCGATCCTGCTCGACAACCATCTTGACAGCCAGCTTGAGTTCTTCCGGGTCGGCCGCGAGGTGAACAATAGCCGGCACGAGGGTGCGGATACCAAGAAGCCTCTTTTGAACGCGCTCTAGGAACCGAATTCGGGGTCGCTCATTATCAGGCCAAACGGCGCGCGATACCCCTCCAGCGCGGTTTAAGAAAGCCGCAGGCGGTGTGTCCCCACCGCGGGCGGCTTTCTCTTTCACCCTCGCCGTTCAGCTTTCGCGCTTCGCGGCCTTCTTGAGCTGCTCCGGCATGATGTCGTCCGGCATAATCTCCTGGAGATGGTCGTAGACGACATCTGCCGAGAAGGGCTTCCCGATGAAGACGGCGCCGTCCGGCATGTCCCCGGGCTGCGGTTTTAGATGACCTGACGAAACCACGATGGCGATATCCGGCCAATTCTTCGCGCAGGTGCGGGCGAGGTCGAAACCGTTAAGTTCACCCGGCGGCATCTCCACATCGGTGAACAGCAACTGGATGCTGGCGTGGGACTCCTCGAGGATCGCCAGGGCCTCCCCAACTTCCCCCGCCTCGTAGACCCGGAAGCCGGCGTCTTCGAGAATTCGCGCCGCATCCATACGGATGAGCACGTTGTCATCCGAAACCAAGGCAAATGGCGTGTAGTCGTCTGACATAACGTGCTCCAGCAAGGCGTTTTAGGACAATGCATGGATTAAGGAAGCGATGCTTACCTACACTCCGCCATCTCGTTCCACCTGTCAGTGAACGGTGTCTTTCAGCCCTGGAAAGTCGATCCAGAACTTGGCACCGGCTCCGTCTTCCCGAGTTCCGAACTGAAGAGTCCCGCCTAGTTGACGGGCCAATGCCACGACGACCTTCATGCCCAGCCCACTCGTATTCGCCGGATTGAAGTCCGCGGACAGGCGGTCACCCGAGTTGGCAACCGAAAGCCTATGCCTTCCGGGTGACGGCTCCTCGAAGCTTACCTTGATCTGACCGCCCCCGTGTTTGGTCGCATTGATGACCAGCTCGTTCAGGACCAGGCCCAGAGGTACGAGCAGGTCCGCCGCCAATGAGGCAGGCTGTACATCGACCAGAATGGGCACATCCGCGTTCAACGTACCTTGCAGCTCTGCCATGAGATTTTCAATGTAACCCTTCGCATTCACCGAACCGGCACTCTGGTTCTTGAAGATATGCTGGTGTACCCGGGCCACCGACGCAACTCTCAGAGCCGCCACGCGAAGCTGTTCGGCGGCATGCGAGCCCTCTACCTGCCTTGCCTGGAGCTGCAGCATGGATGAAACCAGCTGCAGGCTGTTCATCACGCGATGGTCGATTTCCTGCCCGAGCATGCGAGCTGTCTCGAGTGCGTCGGAAAGCTCTGCAACCGCTTTTCGTGCAGCCAGGCGCAGTTCCATCTGGTCCATGACAACCGAAGCAAGATGACGAAGTTGCTTGATCTGTTCTTCGGTGACCGGGCGTGGCTCGCGATCGATTACGCAGAGCGTGCCAAGTTTGAATCCATCTGCCGTGGTTAGCGGAACGCCTGCGTAGAACCTCAGACCGAACTCTCCGGCGACCAGTGGATTGGCCAGGGAACGAACGTCTGTCGCCGCGTTCTGGAGAACCCAGACCTGATCCTGTACGATCGCCGATGCGCATAGTCCCGGCTCTTTGCCGATCTGCTTGACACCATCAAGCCCGTGATGGGACTTGAACCAGACCCGATCCGTATCGACTAGGCTGATGATCGAGATCGGCACGTTAAACAGGCTAGCTGCAAGCGCGGTGATCCTGTCGAACGAGCCGTCCGGCGGCGTGTCGAGTATGTCGTAGCGCCTCACGGCGGCTAAGCGCGCTGCCTCGGCTTCGGCATCCGTCAAATTCGATTCTGTCGACGACATCGTTCTTCCCGTAGAGGCTAAGAGCATGGTGTAACTCTCAGTCATCCGCGCCCTTGTTCAGTGGCCATTGATGTTCACAGCCTACAGCATTTCCGCTTCATCGATAGCATGCCGCTGCTGAGATATCGCTTACGTTATTCCCCCGTCAGCGATCTTGACGGTCAAATTGCCGAGCGGCAGTTTTTGGGATTTAGCTATGTCATATCGAAGGTCTGAATGGGGTCGTTAGCAGCGCCCTACCCCACTTCGTTTTGGGGTGGTTTTCGGACGGTCTGCAAATGGGGAATGCTCAGACTAAGCGGACAACACCCTCCGGCACCACGATCGCACTGCGGGATCGTCGTGCGCAAAGCACCAGGAGCTGGCTACCCATCGCTTGGCACTCGGATAGTCGCTATCCAAGCCGTTGAACCTAAGCCACTCCAGAGCCAAGCCTCTGTCATCTTCGGATGCCAATGGCGAAATTTCATGGTCGAGATAAGCGACTGCCGACCAAACAACATGTGGGTCTCGGAGCTGCGTGGTCAATCGTTACGTGTGGAGTGGCCGCTTCCTTGCTCATCCCTAAGATCTACAACCAGGTGGCATTCTCCACGGGACGTGGCCCCGGACGGCAGGCGGACCTCTCAACGACCACTTATGAAAAGTGGCGGAGGGGATGGGCCTACCGTCGAACCTTCTCCACCAGCGGAAGCCGCCGACGGCCCGTGCAAGCACTGTGGGCGTGGGCGCCTGCCGTCTCAGTCGCGAAAATCTTCCTTGAACCTGTCGATCTGGTGCATGCGCTCATGCAGAATCGCGACGATACCGATATCGCCGTCGGACAGTCGGCGCCAATAAACGAAGTGGTGCTCGTACCGGAAGAAGAACCCATCGACGCCGAACTCTGCCGGGATGGGCTTTGAGGCGACGCCATGCGCCTCGATCCGTTCGAACGCTTGGAACATGCCGGTAATGTAGCGATCGGCCTGAACCTCGCCCCATCGGTCGCGCGTATAGCGGTAGATGTCATCGAGGCGGAGTGATGCCGCCTCCTGAACCCGGATCGCCATCCGGTCAGGCCCGGTTGCGAGCGATGACTTCGGCCGCTGTCAGCTGCCCGTAGCTGGTCTCGGGCGCGGCGAATGCGCGGGTCAGCTCGGCCTTCAGCCGGTCGAAAGCCTCCTGCTCGGCCCGCTCCTTGTCTCGCCGGATCAGGTCACGGACATATTCGCTGATGTTCTCGTAGGAGCCGTTCTCGCCGACATTGGCCGCGACGAAATCGCTGAGCGCACCGCTCAGACGTACGGTCATAGTCGTCGTGGTCGTAGTGCGGGACATGGAAGGCTCCTCATGCTTGGCGTGTATTCAATATAACCAAGAAACACGACACATCAAGGAAGGCGGCGGCCCAGTTTGGGCTCCGCGCCGTGGCGGGACCCCAGGCGACCTCAAATCTGGATTCGATAGTGAACTAACTTCCACCGTCGGCCGGCCGCGTAGCTACATCTGTTGTCAGACATGTCTGCTTTTCGGAATTTGCATAAGTCCATTTATCGGCTGGAATGGGGTCGAGAGCTGCCCCTGCCCCATTTCGCCAGGGGGGTGGAAAGGCGGCCTTCTTGTTTAGTGTACCCATGTGTAAGCAGACGCTCATGTGACTATCGGTGCTGAGACCGCAGGCTCAAATGAACACCGTGCTGACAGCAAGCCAAGTGGCAAAGGCGAATGCCGCGACAACCCCGGAAACGATAACGAGGGAGGCGATCGACACCGCAGTTCCGATCAGCACCCAGAGCCCGTCACGCTCGATCAGGCCCAAAGCCAGGATGCATATGGCCATGGCGGGCAACATATTGCCAAGGGGAATAGGCAGGAACAGTACGAGAGCAAGCAGCAGTGCAAGAGCACCGATCCCATATTCGGCGGGCCGGCTGGCCAGCCGGCCGAGGCGCGGCCGCATCAGCTTTTCCGCCTTTTGCAGCCACGGGCCGATCCTGCCAACGACCTTTGCGAAGTCGCCTCTCGGGAAGGATCGATCGGCAATGAAGCGCGGTAACCAGGGTGGCCTGCCCAGCATCAGTTGCGCAGCTAAAAAGATCAGCGGCGCACCCAGTATACCGGACACTCCGGGGGGCACAGGAATGGTGTTGGGCACCGCAAAAATGAACAGCATGGCTGCGATGGCGCGGTGGTTCAGCTCCGCGAGCAAGTCGCGAATGTAAATGCGCTCGCGGCCGGGTTCGGCCGCGATGCGCAACAGGGTTGCCGATAGGCAATGGTCGGCATCATCAGGCGCTGCCTTCCCTTCATGGACTATGGGTTGCCTAAACTCCGCCATGGAGACTTAGAACTCCATGTCATCCAACCCCCCGAAGTCGTTCTCGCCAGCGGCGTGATCCTCTTCAGGGGTCGGCTCTTCTTCCGCCATCGCCTGTCCGGGTGACAACATGCCGGCAATGGCGCTGCCCAGCAGCACGCCACCGGTTACACCCAGCGCCGTCTGGGCAGCGCCCGCGAGAAAGCCGCCACCCTGCTGGCCTGCTGCTGGCGCTCCTTGGGCGCCTGGAGCGAGCCTTGCAGGCGCACGGCGCGACGGCGGTTGACCGCCACCGAAAAGGCCCCCAAACAGCCCACCCCCTGCGGGGCGTTGAGCCAACTCGCGCTCCAGCTCGGCGATCCGATCCTGAGCAACAGAGAGTGCGTGTTCTTGTACCAGCACTGTCTGGGCCATGTAGTAGGGTGCTGCAGGTGCGTGGGACAGACGCTGCTCGATGAGAGCGACCGCGTCCGGATCACGATCCGGGTTCTGGTCGGCTACGGTTTGGAGGCGCTCGAACAGGCCTTCAACGGCCTTGCGGTCTTCAGGTGCGAGCATGTCTGAGGATCCTATTCTTCGCGTTGGCCGGTCAACTGCAGCAGCAGCTGGAATATGTTGATGAAGTTCAGGTAGAGAGAAAGCGCACCCATCACCGCTAGCTTCTGGTTGGCCTCGGCACCGGCATGCTCGGCATATTGTTCCTTGATTGACTGGGTGTCCCAGGCCGTCAGGCCGACAAAGACGATGATGCCGATGATCGAGATGGCGAACTGGAGCGTGTCCCAGCCCAGAAAGATGTTGATGATGGAGGCGACGATCACCCCAATCAAACCCATGATCAGCAATGAGCCGAATTGCGTCAGGTCGCGCTTGGTGGTGTAGCCATAAAGGCTGGTGGCCCCGAACATCGCGGCAGCAGCAAAGAACGTGCGCACGATGCTGGTGTCGGTGAAGACCAGGAAAATGGAGGCCAGCGACAGCCCCATGACGGCGCTGAATGCCCAGAACAGCGCCTGCGCAGTCGCAGCCGAGATCGAGTTGATCTTGAACGAAAAGAATAGCACGAACGCCAGGGGAGCCAGCATCACCACCCATTTAAGTGGCGACGAGAATATGGGGACATAGAGCGCGGGCGTATTGCCCACGACAAAGGACACCACACCGGTGACCACGAGGCCAAGGGCCATGTAGTTGTAGATCCGCAGCATATGGCTGCGCAGGCCCTCGTCAAACTGGGCGTTGCTGAGCGTGCTGGAAGGATTGGCCCAGCGGAACTGGGAATTGGGGGCTCTCATCGGAACGTCTCCAGGTTCAATATAAGGTTTCGGCTAGAGTCACAGCTGGCTGCCCCAGCCCTTCAGGCCGTCTCTCACCCAGCAAGGCATAGGCAACCTCGCCCAGTTGCCAATGAGCGCCGGACAAGTCGTCCATTTCGAGGGTGCTGACAGGGGATACGGCAAAACCACCCGGGCGGGCGGCGAACAAGGACAGCGTGCCATAGCCCACGGCATCAATCGTCATTTCGATGCTGGGCCCGAACTGGGAAGGGAAAACCTGTACATCGGTGACCGTCCAATCGGCCGGCAATTCGGGCGTGACAATCGCCGTCGCCGACAGCAGTTCGGCGCGGTCATAATCAGGTGCTTCCGGCTGGGAGAACATCGCCGCGCGCAAGAGGCTAGTCTGCCGGGCGCTCAGTGCCGCCTCGACATAGCCGGGAACCGCATTGGCTCCAAGAGTGCCAGGACTGTAGACACCATGAGCCAGCCAGCCGGCTGCAACGAGCACAACTGCCGCCATCGCGGGCCGGAACCGGTGCACCATGGCCTGGCGCGAAAGCGCTGCATCGATGCGCCTTGCCGCGTCCCCGGTCGAGGGCCGCACGAGGCTCGCCATTGGGGCGAGAGCCAGGCGCAATTCATCGCGGGCGCGAAGATCGGCCATGACGCGTGCTGCGGCCTCAGGACGTTCTGCCAGAAAGGCTTCCACCTCGACACGCCTGACGACGTCGAGCTGCTCGTCGATATAGGCGTGCAGGTCCTCTTCAGAGATCGGATCAATATGCGTCATCACGTCCTCCGACTATCTTGAAAGCAACAGCCCCCTTCTTGGGGCTGGCCTCGATCTCCCGCAAACGCTCGCGGGCGCGGGCTACGCGCGACATCACGGTGCCTATGGGTACACCGAGGACATCGGCCGTTTCCTGGTAGGACAGCTCCTCGATCGCGACCAGATGCAGCACTGAGCGCTGCTCTTCGGGCAGCTCCAGGAATGCCCGGCGCACTTGAGCAAGTCGGACGCTGTCCTCTTGCTGGGGTGCTGCAAAAGTCGGCTGCAGCCGCCCCGCAGCTTCATCGCGTCGGGCCGCCGCCGCCGCCGAGCGCTTCCTGTCGATGAACCGATTATGCAGGATGCCCATCAGCCAGGCCTGCAGATTTCCATCCGGACGAAAGCTGCGTCGGCTTTGATGGGCCTGCAGCAGCGTGTCATGCACGAGGTCCTCTGCATCGGCCTCATGCCGCGTCAGGGAAAGGGCATAGCGTCGCAATCCAGCAAGCTGGCTCATGACGTTGGTTCGGGGCGCTCGTTGTGCCATATCAAGTATGCGTTCTGCGGACCCGGTTTATTCCTTCTCCGGCACAATAGTTTGCTGCAGGTTCATCTATGCGAAGGCGGCCTTTGTCGGTGTGAGCTGCAATGCCCTTGTGGCGGGGAGCACGCGCTGCAGGATGTCGGCGAGCGTGATAATCCCGCGCACCCCGCCGTTTTCAGCGACCACCGCAAACTGAACGCTCGATTCCCGCATGCTGGCGAGAGCCTCGTAGACGGGCGTTGATGCCTCGAGAACAAAGGCCGGCCGGGCAGTTGTGACCGCAAGCTCAGTGTCTTCGAGCAGGAGCGTATCGCGAACATGCACCACCGATGGTGCGCCCTTGCCAGCCCCCAACACGAGGATGCGCATATGCCCCGACTGGATGGCGGCTGCCCGTATATCAGCGATAGTGGCGGAGGGCGGAACATGGGTTGGCTCGACACCCTCGGCCACGAGGGCGCTGACAGGAAGCGTGCCAAGATCGATCAACCCCGAAATCTGCTGCTGCACGCTTGTTTCAAGCACGCCTACCTTCGCGGAATGCTCGACAAGTTGCCGGATCGTGGCAACGTCCTGACCGCCAACGGCAGCGCTCTCGACCGGCTCCACGCCGCTGGCCCTGACCAAGGCGTTGGCGATGCTGTTGATCCAGACCAGGAGCGGACGCAGCGGCCAGATAAACACGCGCGCGACGATGCCGATAGTGAGCGCCGATCGTTCCGGGTGCGCTATCGCCCAGGACTTGGGCGCCATTTCACCAACGACCAGATGCAGGAAGGTTACGAAGAACATAGACAAAGCAAAGGCCGCGCCGCCAGCCGCCCAGTCGGGCAGGCCCCAAGCCAGGAAAACCGGTCCAAGCGCGTAATCTACCGCGGGTTTGGTGATGGCGCCGAGCGCAAAGGTGCAGACGGTGATGCCGAGCTGAGCGCCCGCCAGCATCAATGTCAGATCGTTCATGCCTTTCAGAGCGGCGCGGGCAGACAAGCTGGTGGGAGCGAGCTCCTCAAGGCGATGGCGTCGCGCCCCAAGCAAGGCGAACTCGATGATAACGAAAAACGCGCTCAAGCCAATCAGGGCTATCGTCGCCAGGATGACAATCAGTGGGCTCATTGCTCGTCCTCGGCTGTCTCAATCTCGACCAGGCGGACCCGCAACTCGGCGGGAACATGGCGCTCGATGCGCAAGACATCGACCTCCAGCCGCCGTCGCAGCGGCTTGTCATCCACGAGGTCGGCAGGATCGACCGGCAGATCCACCAAGACCCTGTCACCCGCCTTGGGCAAAGCGCCAGATTCGGCGATTAGCAAGCCCGCCAAGGTCTCAACGTCTCCGCGTGGCAGGTCATGCCCGATGGCACGCTGGACCTCGTCCAGATGAACATCGCCATGCATCACCCAGATGTCTTCGCCTTCCGGCACAACCGCCTCACCTGGCTCAACATCGTGCTCGTCGGTAATCTCCCCGACAATTTCCATAGCGAGGTCCTCGAGCGTCAGAGCGCCGGTGAAACTGCCATATTCGTCGATCACGCAAGCGAGCTGGTTCTCGCTCTCCATCAACTGCGTCAGTGCATCGGGCAACAGCATCAGCGTGGGAACTACGGTTGCCGGGCGCATCACGAATGACACCGGCTCTTCCCCGCCGCCGTCTTCCAGGCGCGCCAGCACATCGGCGAGGTGCACGACGCCGACCGGGGCATCCTCATCGTCAATAACCGGATAGCGGGTATGCGCTCGCGCCATCAGCTCGCGAACTTCGCTAAGCGTCGTCTGGGGGTGTACCCAATCGACCTGCGAGCGAGGCACCATCGCATGCTCTACGTCGCGTTGCGGGAAGTCGAGAATGCGATCCATCATGAGGGAAAGCTCGGCCGGAAGGTCACCGCTGTCTCGCGAGTCAGCGATGATGCGGGGGAGGTCCTCGGCGGATGCGCTCACGTCTATGTCATGCACCGGGTCGATGCGCAGCGCCTTGAGCAGCAGGTTGGCGGCCTTGTCGAAAAAGCCGATCAGCCAGCCAAAGACCGACAGGTAGATGACGGTCGATCTGGCAAGGGCGCGTGCTAGCGGCTCTGGATTGGCTATGGCAAGATTCTTGGGATAAAGTTCCCCGAAGATCATTTGGACAATGGTCGCGAACACCAGAGCCGACACAGTCCCAACAGCGATGCCGACTTCGCTCGGAACGCCCACGCCGCCGAGCAGCACGCCCAAGGCTTCCCCGACGAGTGGCTCAGCGACATAACCTACGAGAAGCCCGGTGATGGTGATCCCCAGTTGCGCTCCCGAGAGCATGAAGCTCGTGCGTTTGGTGACCGCCAGAGCGTTCCTGGCCGCCACATCACCTTCAGCAGCGCGCGCAGCCAGCCTGGTGCGGTCAACCGACATATAGGCGAATTCTTGCGCGACGAAGTAGCCGTTCGCGGCAATGATCGCGAGGATCACGAGCACACCGACGAGAAGCATCAAGATGGGCTCGATCACCACAGCACCGCCGCTGCTGGTGTAGAAACTGAGACTTCCGATAGTGTCATAAGGTCCGTGGTGAGTTTGGCGCCTGTTGGCCGCCAGAGGTTGAGGGAGGCATAAGTGTTCTCGGGCTGAAAAACTCGCTGTCAGATTACAGCGGGTGTCCTCGGCTCATCTTACGCTCGAGTTCAGCGATACCGATGCAACGCCCCGTTTTCATAAGGTGACGGGCCCAAGCGGACACGTCTGCAACGCAGCGCTCCCGGGTCGCATGCCAACGCTGCGGCGGTCGGTTCATCAGCCAAATGTACGGTGGACATAAGGGGTATACGTTACAGAGGGCAGGCTTATTCCATGCAAAGACGATTAATTGTCCAGCATCCCAAAACCGCCTCTGACGCTGGTGTCGGGGTCGTCTCGATCCTGATCGCCTCCGTCGAGCGGTTAAAGCCCTGACTGGATTTGGTTTGTTTTGGCCCACAGAAGTTGGACTTAGTGCCGGTTTTGCGGGAACTGAGCACGTGGAGCGCCCGATCGGTGCTTCAGTCCGCACAAGTCAGCCAGAGCGCAGCCGAATGCTCGGGACAAGCGACACTTCACAGTTTTACGGACCTTCACCCTTCGACATTATCCCAGGCGTTCGATCCGGCTTGAGCCAGGAGTGCTGAGGCTGAAGGCGTCCCTGCACGAATTCGAGGAGCGGGCCCATGGCAGCTATCGGGACCATCGCACGACGCTGCGAACGACCGACTTGGGTCGGCTGCAGACCGACCGCCACGGGGTGGATTCCTGTCAGGTAGCTTCTGCGGACCAGAATGACCAAAGCGAACATGGTAGGTGGTCGCGGAGAGTCTCACGCGCCCGCCTCAAGTGGATGAGTTCTGCCTCAGCCCGGCTATAATCACGCCAATCAGCCTCCTAGCGTTGTTCTTCCAGTCAGGGTGCGAGTTGATCGTCGCGACGCCAGTTACAGCCCGCACGAGGTCCAACGGGTCAACATCGCCCCTTATCTGTCCTTCGGCGACAGCGCGATCGAAGAGCATCGTGAGGGCCGCGCCGACATCGACGCAGGAAGAGTTTGTGCTGTCCAGTGATGTGGAGAGCAGCGCAGTAGTGGCTTCCGCAACGATCTGTTTGGTCGCAATACACCCGATAAAGGCATTCATCCACGCTGAAAGCGCCTCTAGCGGCGCGCGTGTGGCAGCCAGATGGGTAGCGGCGTTGATAAGTTCGCGCGCGTCCTCCTGACACACTGCCGCCACTAGGGCGGCTCTTGTCGGGAAGTGCCGATAGAGCGTCCCGTTCCCCACCCCGGCCGCTTGGGCGATCTCGTTCAGACTGACGGCGGCACCCTTTTCGTTCAGCACACGCTTAGCGGCTTCAAGCAGGAGAGCTCGATTGCGCTGACCATCTGCGCGCGCTTTCCGTCGAAGGGTCTCAATGATTTCTGCCATGGATCGGGATAGGTCCTTGATGAGCGGAGTGACACTCCTTATACAAAGCGGAGTTCAACTCCGGCTGCTCTTAGTAGCGATCTGGTGGAGGTAATGGGGTGGACGCCCCCCGGCGGCATCGATGTGCCAAAGTGGAGGTGCGGGACGGTCGTCAACTCGGTACAGCAGTGGGGCGCCTGAAAAAGTCTGGCGAGCCATTTGGCTCGCCCGCATTCTGATGGCCCGACGATTGCGGTGCGGAACCAGAATGCCTGCCCTTTGGCGCCGTCGGGTACAGTTATACGGGGGTCAACTGAAGGTCGGTGATGCCGACGGCGATATCGAGGCCGACTTCTTCCTGGACGCTGACCGGCTGCAGCACGATGGAGCCGTTGGTGCCACCGAGCAGGACATTGACGCCCGCGCCGATGCCGAGGGACGCATCGGCTGACACACCGAGGTAGTTACCGCCAAGCGCCGAAGGATCCCAGTCGGACTCGTCGGCGAGAACAAGCCACTGGATCTGGGTCCCGCCCGTCACGCCAACGTCCAGTCCGAACTTACGGACCTCGCCAACGTATTGCTGAGGTTCACCGCCGGCGGACGGCTGGAATACGCAGTCCAGCGCTTGCTCCGTCATTACGATGATGCCGCCGCTCTCTCCGGCCGTGCAGGCCAGAGAGCCGACCTCCAGCTTGGCGGCGAAAGCGGCCCCTGACATTCCAAAAATCATGGGGAGGGTAAGCGCTGCAAGAAGTCCCGACTTTACTACCCGTTGCTGGATCGCATGGCGGAAAGCGTCTGCCTGGATGCCGTCAGTGTACCGGGGTTCAATCTCAGAGTTTTGGCGCATCGTGATCTCCTTGGAAGCCCCGCTTCGGAGCCTGAGATCATTCTAATTTCCTCACCCACTGCCGCGCTGACCAAAGTCAAGATCGTGACGATTTCACCGGTGCCGGAGTGGCGACGGGGGAAGCCTCGAAGTTGACGGGATCGTGTCCTCGGCGTGGTGCAACTGAGGCAGGGCCTCCAAGCACGTCCGGCTCGGCCGCGTTGGTCAGCGTGCGGAGACTGCCGGTTCACCATTGCCTAGGCGTTGCTCAAGGCTAACAATTAGTAGGGTCAGGTCAGTCCTTCGCACTAAATACCTTCACGGAGGGCCAATACAAGCCCGAGTGATGCGGGGCCGTATGCCTTGCAAAGGAGAATTTCGCCTTGGGATTGACCATCCCTTCCAGGCCGCTCCCCTGGCATCGGAAACGGGGCTCTCCGGTATTTCCCTGGCTTCAGTCCACCCTTGGGACAGGTGCAGAGTGGCCTCTCTGGCTAAGACGCAAATTAGGGCGCCGCTCAGATAGTCCACGCGCCGTACTTACTCTCGAGCGACAGGCGGACCTAACCGGTGCGAGATCAGAGCACCAACTGGTCGTGTAGTGCCGCCGAGAGGTTTGACGGCAGCTTCCAGGAGGAGCGACGTTCTTCGCGAACCTCCGCAATCGGGGTCGGCTCCGGACCGGCATCTTTGGGGTGGCCTTCCAGCGTTCAGCTCCGCTTGCCACGCAAGCCTTGCGCCTCAGTGCTGAAGATCCGACTGCGGCTGTCGGGCTACATGAGGTCCCGGTATTGGACTACATGGATATGCCTGGTCCAACTGCATAGCACCGCGCAGCAGGATCAAACGCGCGCGTTATCGTTGCATGGTGGACAGCGTCCGTTCGGGCCTAGGTGGGTCAACGGCGTCTCCGCTGCCGGTGAAGCGTTTTCGATCTCGACATTTGCTAGAAAAGCTCTCGTACGCTTGGAGCACACAGTGTCACTGTGCTTTGAACGCCCCGATATGAGAGTAGAGCACCTTTGGATCAGTAGCCCGTCTGATCTGCGTTGCGCAGGCGCTGACCCGGAGAAGTCTCGAAGCTGCGGCGAGTGCCTTTAGTCCAGCGCTCCTGTCTTCTTGCGGCATGAGCAAGAGAAACACGATATCGACCGGCTCATCGTCAATGGCTTCGTATGCTACCGCACGATCAAGAACAGCAAGAAGCGCAAACGGACGGCTGAGACCCGGAATTACGGTATGCGGAATGGCTATGCCCCGTCCAACCCCGGTTGAACCCAGCATCTCCCTTCCCTCAAGTGCCATGAGCACGCTGGCTGGATCGAGGCTCAAGGAAGCGGCAGCCTTGCTCGAAAGCGACTGTAGAACCGCTCGTTTGGTTGGCGATTGCAATCCCACGATGATGTGCTCGGGGCTCAGAAAATCAGTAATGTTCATTGGTCTAGGTGGGCTCACAATTCGCCGGCACTGGCAGTTGGCAGCTGAGGCTCATCAGCCTCCCGCAGCCTGTAGCCAACGCCGGTTTCGGTCATGATGTACTGAGGCTGGTCAGGCGCCAGTTCGATCTTTTGGCGAAGTTGGCGAACGTAGACGCGCAGGTATTGCACGTCCGTTGATCCGCTCCAGACCTGATTGAGCAGGTGCTGGTGCGTCAGCACCTTACCGGCATGCTGCACCAATATGCGCAGGATGTCGTATTCCTTGGGCGACAATTTGATCACCTTGCCGGACACCTTGACGATGCGCTTGACCAGATCCACCGAAAGATCCCCGGTCTGGAAGAGCGCCCGTTCGCCTTGTTGTTGCAGGCGGTGGCGCAAGGCAACCCGAACACGCGCGGCCAGTTCCCGCGTGCCGAAGGGCTTGGTTACATAATCGTCAGCTCCCAGTTCGAGCGCCCGAACTATGCCGGCCTCGTCCGTACGGCTCGACAGGATCAGGATCGGCAGGTCCAGACCTTCACTGCGCCATTTGGCGAGCAGATCATGCCCCTGCACGTCGGGGAGACCAAGATCCAGCAGGATCAAATCGGGCCTGTTCTGCGCCAGAATCTGTGCCGCTTCCCGGCCGCTTCCGGCTTCCAGGATGGTGTAGCCTTCGGTTTCCAGGCCGACCCGGAGCAGCTTGCGGATGGGGGTTTCGTCATCCACCACCAGAATCTTTGTTGACGGGATACTCATTCGAGACCTTCCAGAGCTTGTGTGCCGGCCGGCGCAGGCAGGCGCACCGTGAGAATGGCGCCTGACCGATCAGGGCGATTGGCAGCCGCGATTGTGCCGCCCATTGCCTCAATGAAGCCCCGGCAAATTGATAGCCCCAGCCCCGTCCCAGCCCGCACGTGGTCGGTCTTGCGCACCCGGTAGAAGCTGTCGAAAACGCGTTCCAGATCATCGTCGGGAATGCCGGTTCCCTCGTCGATGATTTGCAGCACCGCAGTTCCATCTTCCGCCCACCCCCTGATGCGAATTGTCGAACCAGCCGGCGCATATTTGGCCGCATTGTCGAGCAGGTTGAACAAGACCTGCTCGAGCAGGACCGGGTCAACACGCAGCATGGGCAAATCTGGCTGCAGCTCGACTTCGGTCCTGTGGTTGGCGGTGATCTTTGCGGTACGCCGCAGGGCGGTCCCAACGATGTCACCGAGATAATGCATGGAAAAGTTAGGTCTGGTGGCGCCGGACTCCAGCTTCGTCATGTCGAGCAAATTAGCAATAAAGCGATTGAGCCGCTCTGACTCGTCGATCACCGAAGCCAGAAGGTCTGATCGGTCGACTTCGGTTATGGAACTTGAATATTCGCGCAGCGTCCCTGCGGCGCCCATGATAGCAGCCAGAGGTGTCTTGAGGTCATGCGAAATCGAGGTCAGCAAAGCGGACCGCAGCCGATCGGCCTCGGCGGCGAGCTTTGCCTGATCCACGTCGGCTACCAGCTGGATACGTTCGATGGCCAGTGCTGCCTGATCAATCAAGGCATCAACCAGCCGCTGCTGTTCTGGCGTGAGAAGCGGCCCTTGCTTATCGTTGTCGAGGCCCAAGACCCCCACAGCGGTGCGCCCGGTGCGGAGGGGAAGATAGAGACGGCTGGCGCCCGGCAGCGTATCGGCCCCCCTGCCCGCCGGATGATTATTGTCCCAGGCCCATCTTGCAGCGGCGATATCAGCATCGACCAGGGTATCATCGGGCGGATAGCCGGCCTTTACCGTCAGCACGCCGGCTTCGGGCAGCAACAGGACGACACGCAGCTTGAGCATGGAGGCAATCTGGAACGCGGTGGCCCACAGGACGTCATCGAGCGTACCCGTCCCAGCCAGTTTCCTGCTGAACAAATAAAGGTCCTCGGTGGTCCGGGCGCGGTTGCGGGCGGCGGCAGCCTGGCGCTGGACGCGCGCCGCCAGATTGCTGGATACCACTGCAACCCCGAAAAACACCCCCAGAGCGATGACGCTTTCGGGATCACTGACGTCAAGGGTGTAGAGCGGGGCCAGAAAGAAAAAGTTAAATGCCAGCGCGCCGAGCACCGACGCGACCAATGCCGGACGTAACCCCGCGGTGACTGCAGAGGCCAGAACTGGAACGAGAAACAACAGCGCGACATTGGTGATGTCCAGCCCACGATTGAGCAGCAGCCCCAGACCGAGTGCGATCCCGACATAGAGGGTGGCAAACAAATAGGCTTTAGGAGCAAAGCGCCGCGGCGGAACATGCACGACGCCGCGGGGCTGTACGATTTCATCCTGTTCACTGCCGGCAATCACGTGCACGCTGATATCGCCGGCTTGCCGGATGAGCTCGTATGAGACCGGACCTTGGAAATACTCCCGCCAGCGCGGCTTGCGGGGCTTGCCGATGATGACGTGCGTTACGTTGTTAGCACTGGCATAGCGGATGATCTCTGCGGCAACATCCTGCCCTGGCAGGGTAATTGCTTCACCGCCAAGTTGCTCGGCGAGGCGCAGGGTGGCGGCCAGACGGTCCTTGGCCTCTTCGGACAGGGCGGCTACGCGGGCCGTCTCGATGTGCAGCGCCATCCACGGGGCCCGCAGTCGTTCCGCCTGGCGGCGCGCATAACGCACCAGCGAAGGCGCGCGCTGATGTTCGTCGATGCACACCAGGACGCGTTCACCGGCGCCCCACGGGCCCGAAATTGCGTGCGAGCGCATATGCGAAAGCAGCTGATCGTCCACCCGCTGCGCCGTGCGTCGCAGCGCAAGTTCGCGCAAGGCCGTAAGGTTGCCGGGAGAGAAGTAGTTCTCCACCGCCCGCTTTGCGGTCGTGGGCAGGTAAACCTTGCCGTCATGCAGTCGCTTGATCAGATCCTGGGGCGTGATGTCGATGATCTCGATATCGTCGGCCCGGTCAACGATGGAATCGGGCACCGTTTCGCGCACCCTGATGCGGGTAATCTGCGCGACGACGTCGTTGAGGCTTTCAACGTGCTGGATGTTGAGCGTGGTATAGACGTCGATGCCCGCATCCAGAATTTCTTCAACATCGAGATAGCGCTTGGGATGCCGGCTGGCCGGAGCATTGGAATGAGCCAGCTCATCCACCAGAACCAGCGCCGGCCGGCGGGCAAGTATGGCATCGATGTTCATCTCTTCGAGCTGCTGGCCGCGATAGTCAACCCGCGCCCGGGGGATGATTTCAAAGCCAGTTACCAGCGCTTCGGTTTCGCGGCGGCCATGGGTCTCCACCACGCCGATGATCGTGTCGTGACCATCTGCAAGCCTGGCCCGACCGGCCATGAGCATCTCATAGGTTTTCCCTACCCCGGGCGCCGCGCCGAGGAATATCTTGAGCCGTCCGCGCGCTTCCCGCTTGGCACTTTCCAAGAGCGCGTCGGGAGAGGGGCGGCCGTAGGAAGCGCGGTTGTCGTCGGCCATTGGGCGTCGTCCTGCAATTGTTGCCGGGCCCCATTGGTTGGGACCCGGATCACATCATGTCACTGGGCGTTCTGGCTATTGAGAGCCAGATTCAGTGCAAGCACGTTGACCACCGGCTCGCCCATGAAACCCAGCGTGCGACCTTCTACATGCTGGTCAACAAGCGAGCGGATAGCAGATTCATCGACACCACGCGCCTGGGCGACGCGAGCGACCTGGAAATAGGCGGCGTCAGGCGAAATATGGGGATCAAGACCGCTTCCGGAGGTGGTCACCAGGTCCATCGGAATATCCGCATCTGGATTTTCGGCACGGAGCGCCGCCGTGTCAGCGGCCACCCGGTCGATCAATACGGGATTGGTCGGTCCGAGGTTGGAGCCGCTGGAGCCGGCCGCATTGTAGCCGTCGCCGGCGGCCGAGGGGCGGCCGTGGAAATATTGCGGCTGTGTGAACGCCTGGCCGATCAGTTCGGAGCCGATCACCTGCCCGTCCTGCTCGATGAGGCTGCCATTGGCCTGATGTGGGAACACCGCTTGAGAGATGCTCGTCATGCCCAGCGGATAGAGCAGTCCAAGGACGATCGTCATGATCACGATCATGACGATCGCGGGTCTGATTTGCTTTGTCATTTCCAGCAATCCTTAAATGAGGCCCAGCGAGGTGATCGCCAGGTCGATGGCCTTGATGCCGATAAACGGCACGATAATGCCCCCCAGGCCGTAGATCAGCAGGTTCCGACCCAACAGGGCTGCAGCGCCAACCGGGCGGTACTTCACGCCGCGCAGCGATAGCGGGATCAGCGCCACGATGATCAGGGCATTGAAGATGATCGCCGACAGGATGGCGCTCTCGGGGCTCTCCAGCCCCATGATGTTGAGCACGCCGAGCTGCGGGTAGAACGCCAGGAACATCGCCGGGATGATGGCGAAATATTTGGCGATGTCGTTGGCAATCGAGAATGTCGTCAGGGCACCGCGCGTCATCAGCAACTGCTTGCCGATGCCGACGATCTCGATGAGCTTGGTCGGATCGCTGTCCAGGTCGACCATGTTGCCGGCCTCGCGCGCCGCGACCGTACCGGTGTTCATCGCAACGCCAACATCAGACTGCGCAAGGGCCGGCGCGTCGTTGGTACCGTCACCGCACATTGCAACGAGCTTACCCTTGGCCTGTTCTTCTCGGATCAGGGCCAGCTTCATTTCAGGCGTTGCCTGGGCGAGGAAATCGTCCACCCCTGCTTCGGCAGCAATGGCTGCTGCGGTCATGGGATTGTCGCCGGTGATCATCACCGTGCGGATACCCATGCGGCGCAACTCGGCGAAGCGCTCCTTGATGCCGCCCTTGACGATGTCCTTGAGGTGAACAACGCCCAGCAGCCTGCCATCGCGCACCACTGCCAGGGGCGTGCCGCCCGACTTGGAAACCTGGTCGGCGATAGCCTGCAGGTCGGCGATGGTCTGGCTGGTAGCCTTGGGGCTCGCACCCGCAACAGTCGCCAAATTGACGTAAGCCAGGACCGCGTCGACGGCTCCCTTACGGATGGAGGAGCCGTCAAGATCGACACCGCTCATCCGCGTCTGGGCGGTAAAGGGCACGAAACTCGCCTGCAAGCTCGCCATGTCGCGTTCGCGGATGCCGTACTTCTCCTTTGCCAGCACGACGATGGAACGCCCCTCGGGCGTTTCGTCGGCCAGCGACGCCAATTGTGCGGCGTCGGCCAGTTCCTGTTCGGTCACACCCTTGACCGGGCGGAACTCGCTCGCCTGCCGGTTGCCCAGTGTGATCGTTCCAGTCTTGTCCAGCAGCAGCGTATCGACGTCTCCAGCGGCTTCCACGGCGCGGCCAGACATAGCCAGCACGTTGAAGCGCACCAGCCGGTCCATGCCGGCGATACCGATGGCTGACAGCAGCGCTCCGATGGTGGTCGGTATCAGCGTCACGAACAGCGCCACCAGGACAATCACCGGCACGGTACCGCCCGCGTAGGTGGCAAATGATGGGATGGTCACGGTCGCCAGCACGAATACCAGTGTGAGACCAGCCAGGAGGATATTGAGCGCGATCTCGTTCGGCGTTTTCTGCCGTTCGGCCCCTTCAACCAGCGAAATCATGCGGTCGATGAAGGTGGAGCCAGCGGCAGCGGTGATGCGCACCCTGATCCAGTCCGACAGCACCTGCGTGCCGCCGGTCACAGCAGAGCGGTCACCACCGGACTCGCGGATCACCGGAGCAGACTCGCCGGTAATGGCGGCCTCGTTCACCGATGCCACGCCTTCGATCACCTCACCGTCCGAGGGGATGATGTCGCCGGCTTCCACCAGTACGACGTCGCCGACCTTGAGTTGGTTGCCAGGCACCAGCTTGAACTTGCTGCGGTCTTCTCCGACGAGCAGCTTGGCTTCGGTTTCGGTGCGTGTCCGGCGCAACGACTCGGCCTGCGCCTTGCCTCGCCCTTCCGCCACCGCCTCAGCGAAGTTGGCGAACAGGACGGTGATCCACAGCCAGAATACCAGCTGCAGCGAGAAACCGATGTTCTCGCCGCCGGTAACAAGGCTCTTGAGCAGCAGAACCGTTGCAAAGGTCGAGACCACGGCAACGACGAACATCACCGGGCTCTTGATCAGGCTGCGGGGGTTCAGTTTACTGAACGCCCCGCCCAAGGCGGGTATGAGGATGCGAGCGTCCAGGATACTCGCGGTTTTGGACTGGCTCATGTGAGACTCCAGCATGGGTGATTGCGGTCTGATCAGATGATCGCCGCATAAAGTTGGGTCAGAAGAACTGCGAACAGCCCGATCAGGACCAGGCTCAGGGCCAGGCACAGCACGATCTGAATGGGCTTGGTCTGTTCGCTTTTCCCCCGCGCCAGGTAGATGGCGCGGGGATTGATGAGCCGCTTCAGCTCACGTGGTGGGAACATCGGCTAGAAGGTCTGCCCTGCCAGCATCGCGAAGTGCTCGGCAATCGGTCCCAGCGCCAGCGCCGGAAGGAAGGTCAGGCCGCCGACGATGACGATGACGCCCAGCAACAGCCCGACGAACAGCTTCCCGTCAGTCGGCAGCGTGCCGCTTGAAGGTGGCGCGGCATTCTTGGTCACCAGCGAACCGGCAATGGCCAGAGCAGGGATGATGACAAGAAAGCGGCCCATCAGCATCGCGATCCCCAGGGTGATATTGTACCAGGGCGTGTTGGCCGAAAGCCCGCCGAATGCCGATCCATTATTGGCCGTCGCGGAGGTATAGGCGTAGAGGATCTCCGAGAAGCCACGCGGCCCCGGGTTCCAGATCGAGGAGATACCGGCGGGCAGCACGGCGGCAAAGGCCGTGAACCCCAGCATGGCCAGCGGCAGGCAGAGGACGGCGAGCATGGCCATCTTGACTTCCTTGGCCTCGATCTTCTTGCCGAGATATTCTGGCGTGCGGCCAACCATCAGACCAGCCACGAAGATGGCGAGCACCACGAACAGGATGATGCCGTAAAAGCCCGCGCCGACGCCCCCGATGATGATCTCGCCGAGCATCATGTTGATCATCGGTATCATGCCGCCCAGCGCCATGAAGCTGTCATGCATGGCATTGACTGCGCCACATGAGGCCGCCGTGGTGATCACCGCGAACAGCGCCGAGAGGGGAATGCCGAAGCGGACTTCCTTGCCCTCCATGTTGCCGCCTTCGAGCCCCAGTGCATGAAGCAGCGGGTTGCCGGCCGCTTCCGCCCAGTAGCAGACCGCCACGCCGACGAGGAACAGCGCGCCCATGGTGGCAAATATCGCCCAGCCTTGCCGCTGATTGCCGACCATGCGGCCGAACACATTGGTCAGTGCTGCGCCGATGGCAAAGATCGATACCATCTGGATCAAGTTCGACAGCGCATCCGGGTTTTCGAACGGATGAGCGGAGTTGGCATTGAAGAAGCCGCCGCCGTTGGTGCCCAGCATCTTGATCGCTAATTGCGATGCCACCGGTCCAATAGCGAGGGTCTGCTGCTGGCCTTCCAGCGTCGTGGCATTGACGTAGGCGCCAAGCGTCTGCGGTACGCCGAGCGCCACGTAGACCAGGGTCAACACGATGCACAGCGGCAGCAGCACGTAGAAGGTCGAGCGGGTCATATCGACCCAGAAATTGCCAAGCGTGCTGACAGATTTGCGCGAGAAGCCTCGGATCACCGCAATGGCGATCGCCATGCCCGTAGCGGCCGACACGAAATTCTGTACCGCCAGACCCGCCATCTGCGTTAGGTAGCTCATGGTGGTCTCGCCGCCATAGCTCTGCCAATTGGTGTTCGTTACGAAGCTGGTTGCGGTATTGAACGCAAGTTCAGGGCCTACCTCGCCCATGCCGGCAGGGTTGAACGGCAACAGGGTTTGGAAGCGCTGCAGCCCGTACAACAGGAAGAAGCCGGCCAGGTTGAACAACACCATGGCGACCGCATAGTGGGTCCAGTGTTGCTCTTCTTTCTCGCTTGTTCCTGAAATCCGGTACAGCAGCCGCTCGACCGGACCTAGCATTGGCGAAAGCCAGGTGCGGTCGCCGTTGTAGACGCACGTCATGTAGGCGCCCAGCGGCTTGACAAGCAAAATTATGATGCCGCAGAAAACGGCAATCTGAGTCCATCCGATCAGAGTCATGGTTTGGGTCTTTCGAGGCCTGTGCCGTTAGCGCTCAGAAGCGCTCAGGACGAACGAGGGCGTAGATAAGGTAGGCGAGCAGGAACAACGTCACACCTGCGCCGAGCACGTAATCGATAAGCATTTCGGGCCTCCGCTAAAGTCTGTCGCAGGCGTTGGTGTAGGCGAGCACCAGTGCGAAAAAGAGGACGCCTATTGCGAGAACGACAAAGTCCATGATGATTGATTCCGGGTTCGTTGTTAGTGGCGGGCCAGCATGATGGTTAGCTTGCGTCACGTGCCACGACGCCACTCCTCCGGCCTTTCGCAGGGTAAGCAACGTCTCCATTACCGGGCGAAGTTGGACCCGAAGTGCATAGGATTGCCAGATTGGGCCGCCGGCTCTTTTATAGGAATCTCATATAATAACTGGCGCGGGTAAGGCGCCCTTTCAACGCGACAAGCCCGGCGCGCCGGTAGCGGCACGCCGGGTTCGGCTATCTGTCAATGGATGCAGCCATCGACAAAACTGTCTGGATAACGCCCTAGATAGCGTGAACGCCTTTGGGCCATTCGGTCTGCGGCACCGGCCTGAACAGCGGGTCCATCGTTAGCACCACGTCTTCTGGCGCGCAGCAGACGGCGCCAGGGGTGTAGTCGCTCTCTGATGCTGCAAAGTGGATTGCCGCCGAGCGATCGAAGAAGACGCCACCAACCAGCCCTTTCACATCACATACGACCCAATGCCCCTGCGGGTCGCGCCCGATCATGAACCGGCTGCCACACGACGGAGGGTAAGTGACCCGAATTGCTTCGCCCATTCTAGTTTGCCTTTTCGTCTGTGTTGACTGTGATGGTGCAGGTTCAGGCTGCGAACCAGGCGATGGCGCCGGACACCGCCGCGATGACAGCGATGATGCCCCCCATGCGCCACACCGCTCCGGCCTCATCGTTGTGGACTACGTCTGAGAATATTGCGGGGTGAACTGGCAGTGCCACTTCGGGCCGTTGCGGCGTCTGATTTGCGTGTGCCCGAGCCTGCGCTGTCTGAGTTGCGACATAAGCCATTCCAAAACGAGAATACATAACTGATCGTCCTTTCCTTGTGCGGACTGGACACCGGCCGCCCCCACTTAGGGAAGAGCTCTGCCTTGCGGAGGCAAAGTGGGGGCAGCCGGCGGCGCTGTCCGTGGACAGCGCGTATGACGCCCCCTGGACTCCGCGCTGGTTGAGACAGGCGGCGGAATTTTAAAGCGGCATCATCCCAGGCACGACCCAAAAGTACAGGAACGTGCATAGCCTTTCGATTGGGGAGACGGCCCGATCAAATAGAGATGTTGTAGGTATTTCAGCTGTTTTAAGGCACGGCCGATAAGCAAGGGGAAGGGGGGAAATATAAAGGTCATAAGTTTCTTGGTGGGCCGCATAAGTGCTTGGCCTATAAGCAGATTTTTATTTGACTTTGGGCGCCGTCAGCGGCTGTTTCCGCGCGATCGGAGATCACTGTCATGCACGCAACATCACTCGACAATCTGGCTATCGAACTGGCCAAGAACCGGGCTTTGGGAACCATTTCGGGCCTGGCCTTTGCCGGCATTGTTTCCAGGCAAGAGGCCGATGAAATCCAGCTCGCGGCACTGGAAGCTTACAACAGCGATGTGCGAGGCTATGCCTTGGCCGGAACCAGCGTTGCGTCCCAGCGTGTACTCGGCCTGCATGAGCCGATCTTCGGGCCGATCACCAGCCGCGACTTCTTCCATGAGGACTGCCGCATCCACCTTCCGCAAGGCGTCATTGGAGCTCAATGCGAGCTGGCGTTTATTGTTGGCAACAGTTACCCGGACCGCCATGAGATTGTTGATCTGGAAACGGCTGGCGAAATCATCGTGGCTTGCCGGCCGACGATTGGGCTGCTGGGCCGCCGGGCTTTTGGAGCGCGACACAGCGATGTAAGCGCGGTGGCCGATTTCGGCCTGCACGTCGCGACCATCTGTGGACCCGCCGTGCGGGCAGATTGGGAAAAGCTTGACCAGATCCAGCTGACGGCGCGCATCAACGGCCAAACCCTCGTGACGGCCAAGGGAAGCGCCGTTCTTGGCCATCCACTGCGAGCAGTGGCCCTCTTGGCACGGGAGTTGGCCATGCAGGGCCGACAGATCGCTGCGGGAGACATCGTCACCACAGGCTCCTGGTCGCCGATCCTTCAGGTGCTTCCGGGACAGACCCTGTCGGTCGAAATCGAGACGATCGGGAAGATTTCATGCTCGTTCGACTAGGCGGCGCTTGACGCCTCTCCCACTTCGTTCCCCACGCGTTGCGGATCGGAGTGGGTCCGAACCCGATTGAGCGCCAGAAGGGCCGCCTGTATTGCATCGGCGGTATCTTCTTGCACCCCCCAAAGCGGCAGGCGAACCTCGTCCGAGATGCCCCGGGCAAGATGGAGGGCATACTTGATCGGCACGGGATTGGTTTCTCGTTCCAAGGCCGCGATAAGCGGTTCAAGTTGACGCGCGATCGCGCTTGCGAGCGCAGCATTGCCGCTCGAGAGTGCCTCGTGCATCTCGACCATGCGTCGCGCCTCCACGTTGGAAACAACCGACATCGTGCCATCGCCACCGCTCATGTTGAACTCAAGCGCGGTTGCATCGTGACCTGACCATTGAGAGAATTGCTCGGGGAGCCTGGCGCGCAATGCCGCTGGCCGCGTCATGTCCCCAGTCGCGTCCTTGATGCCAGTTACCCTAGGCAGGCCGGACAATCGTGCAATCGTCTCGAGAGACAGGTCGACGCCCGTGCGAGCAGGCACATTGTAGAGAATGATCGGTATATTGGTGTGGGACGCCACAGCCTCGAAATGACGGAACAGACCCTCCTGAGAGGGACGATTATAGAAAGGTGTCACAATGAGCGCCGCATCGGCTCCGAGCACTTCGGCGGCCGCGGTGCAAGAGATCGTGGACCGCGTATCGCTGGTTCCAGTGCCAGCAATGACGGGAACACGCCCGTTTGCTACTTCGACGCAGCGGCGGATGATCCCGAGGTGCTCCTCCCTCGACAAGGTCGCCCCCTCCCCTGTTGTGCCCCCCGGGATCAGCCCGCCAATGCGCTGTTCAATCTGCCAATCTACTAGTTCCGAGAACCTGCCGTAGTCAACTTCGCCATTCTTGAAGGGCGTCACCAGGGCTGTGATTGCCCTGCCCCGGCCCTGCAGTTTTCGGATCATTAGAATTACTCCAGACAAGGTTGTTTTGGCGTCCAGACGCCAGGTGTCCGGCGCTCCACGCGCCGGAAAGGAAAATCATACGGAATCACTAGGGCAGATCGTCGTGTCGACCAGGCCGATAGGTGGTGCCCAGAGAGACGAATTTGTCTGCCTCGATCAAGCCTGTCAGACCATCGGTTGCCGGCTGATAATGTGCACAATGCACGCGGCCAACATCAGCCAGGCAGCTTCATCCCAATAGTTGAATGAGCGTGCGGCGATGGCCTCCTTGATCAACAAACTGCCGACCATGGCGAACAAAGCATAAAAGGCCAGCCAAGCCGCAACACCTTCCAGATAGCCGCGCTCTCCGGCCAGAAAATTTGCCACGAGGAACGACGTCACCATCTTGAGAACGAAGCGTCCGATCGTTCGCTTAGACGTCAGATCTAGCCTTGCAGTCATACGCGAATTCATTTGGCGAAAGCAGCCTTGACGCCGTTCACCGGACCGAAACCGCCATTTGGGGAGCGTGGTCCAACTTTTGGAAAGCAGTCTGGCAAATGCGTCGGCGCAAGAAAAAGCTGCATGCGACCCTCAAAGTATTGCTCAACACTAGCCCCGTAGCCGATATGAATTCCATATCCCTGCCGCGGGTTCATTATAGAAATTGCATAGTTTAGGAACGGGCCCGGAAGACCCGACCGCGGACCGACGCCGAGTGGGCTCCTACCCAAAACTTACGCTTTTTTCTAGATGCGGACGCCCGAGAGCAGCACAAGGATGATGGCAACCAAGATCGGAGCGGCAATAAACCCCGTCAGTAATAAGAAGCCATAAAATATGGCACGCATCTGCCGACTGCCTCTTGGTTCGTACTGCTTGGCGACCACCTCGTTTGCCTCGCGTTCGTGGGGGGACAGGCTGCCGGCCGCTCGGACCCATGCTGGACGGAACAAACCAGTCTTCATATCAGGTGACCATGGATCGGCAGCCGGAACGTGCCTGGACGGACTTCGATGAAGCCATGACCGAGCAGCAGGTGCTTCAGATCTTGATGATCGGCAGGCAAGGCAACTGAGACTGTCCGAGCCCCCTCGACGACCATCCGATCCACGATTGTCTTGAGCAGCAGGTGACCAACGCCTCGCCCGCGGGCCGCTGGCGTAACACCCAACCACGAAATGCAGACGGCTTGGTTGCGGTGATTGAGCGAGGCGACCACCGCGCCAACAATCAGCTGGCATTCTGTCGCGACCAGCACATAAGCGCCCTTCGCGCGGACCAAGGTGGTCCAGATTGGCCGTTGGCCCCCTCGTTCGCCTGGCAGGTTGTCCGACAAGGCCCACGGGGCGCCCACATCTTCATCTGTGGCATAATGAACCCGTGCGAAAGTTGCGAACCGCGCCGTTAGCGCGAGCATGCTCATCGGCGCTCTCATGCCAGGTTCACCAGAACTGCAATGGTCACCGCCGCGCCAAACACTGCCAGCATGAACGCCGCTCGTACGGCGGCCTTACCATGTTTCGTGGTAACTGGAGGCTTAGCCGGCCGAGAAGCGGGAGGCTGCAATGGTGACCGCATATATGTCACTCCTGAAATGTCCCCAGAAGGTACCATCAGGCTGCATAAAGCCTCCATTCGGAGCTGAAGCGCGTGGCGTAAAAGTTCCATAAAGGTCCGTCCCTCATGCCGTGTGCCAGATCCATGTGAACTGCCTCGCTAGCTAGGAATCACATTCGATTGGCAGCTTTCAGGATTGCGACCGGAGGGCAGTAACGGCGGAAATGGGGTCGGTTGCTGCCGGGCGGCAACGCGCCCCTACCCTGCCCTCCAACCATCCATCTGATCAGGGTCGAAGCGATCACAACGGCCCTTCGATCATTGGTGCTCGATCGCCCTTCCAAATCATGCGGTAGAAATGCTACGCCCGATCCGGTGTGTTTGTTGAGAGTTCAGGGCAGTCTCTGCACCCGGATATCTGGACTGCAGCACGCCAGCGGGTTGAAAGGGAACTCGACTGGTACGGCATCAGTATAGCGATCGAAGTGCCATTTCGAGGCCCAGGAGAAGCAAAACGAAGAGAAACACACGGCGGAAAATCGCCGGGTTGATCCGCGTCCGGATCACCTGCCCTGCGGCCATGCCAAGAAGCGCCGGCGCGACAGCCAAGATCGAGGTAAGCCAAGTATCGCTGGGGATGCCCCCATTCCATGCTAGCCCAAAGGCAAGAGCGATGGTCGAGACAGTAAAGGACAGGCCGAGCGCCTGAATCAGTTCGTCCCGGTCAAACTCAAGCGACTGGAGGAACGGAACAGCGGGAATAACAAAGACGCCCGTACCGCCGGTCACCAGTCCTGTAACCCCACCGACAATCACGGAAGTGATCCGCTCGAGCCTTTTGGGCACTCGAAGTGGGCGCGCGAGCAGCGAGTAAGCCGCATAGAGAACAAGAGCGATCCCGAGCGCCGTTGTCGTCGCCTCAGTGTCGCCTCCTGTCAGGAGTGCTGAGCCAAAAATGGTTCCAACGACAATGCTCAGCATCATCGGCCAAAGGCGGACGACCATAGCTCCGAGCCGAGGTCCAGAGAAGATCTGCCAGATGTTTGAAATGAAGGATGGCACCAAAAGAAGGGATGCAGCAGCGAGGGGCGTCAGGAAAGCGCCTAGCACACCCATTGCCACCGTAGGCAGGCCCATTCCGGTGACGCCCTTCACCAAGCCCGCTGCGAAGAAGGTTGCGCCGATTAGAGCCAAGAGCGGCAGGTTTTCCATCTTGGCAGTCTCACTACACCAATGACGGATTGGCAAATCGAAAGGAGCGCAACCATCGCTTTGCCACTACTGGAGCGAACCGACGAATGGCGCTTCCGTTCGTGTGAGGGGAGGAAAACCGCCGCCTAGCAATGCGCCCCACGTTGCACATCGAGGCCGCTCCGTACGTCGCCTCAAGATATAGTTCGCCTGGCCTGCTGGTAGATCAGCAGAAGTGGCAACTGACCCGCATGCTGTCCGACGATGTGAGCGTGTGTGCGACAGGTAAAGCGGAGTGGCCGATTAGAGGCCCACGGACGCTGACGTCTTCCGATGAATTGCAGAGGTGAAATCCTGGTCCAGAACTGGAACTTGCCTGCATTCCGGCCTATGCTTTGCTTGTGGGGGTAGGGATGAAAAACACTATTGTTTACCTCATCGGCCACTATGCCGTGGTCAAGCTGACCATCGGCCGAGCCATTGAAGCACAGACGCCCGGCTGTTCGACAACCATCTTGCTAGCAATGTCATTTTTTCCCTCGTCCGAGCCGATGGCCGCACCCCGCTTCCTGAGCGCGTATGGGACATGATCGACGTCATCCGCGGCCAGGCCCTGTTAGCAATGGAGGAACTGGCCCCAGTGGACGCCAGCTTTGTTCTGACCAATTGCCTGCTGGAGGGCCACCAAGGAGACCGTGCGACCTACGAAAAAGTCGAGCAGCTTGCCCTGCGCCGTGGGAGCGTGTTTGTGCCGGTGCTGCTGACAGCATCAGATGCCGCCTATGCCGACCGCATAGCGGCTCCGGAACGGGCGAGCCGGCTCAAGATGACCGGTGCGTCTGGGGCCGAGCACAAACGGCGGACCACCGAACTGTTGCGCATCGACCATCCCAACCTTCTCAATATAGACACGACCGAGCTGCCGCCTCCAGAGGTTGCGCAAACGATTATCTCACACATCAGGCGTCTGGCCTGACCTACCTCGCACCGCAATGGCTTTCCCCACGGGAATATAGATGAAGCGTATTGTCTGCCCTGCCATTCAGATCATCGGAAACAGCGGTGAAGATTGACCTGGGCCTGATCTCTCCGCCCCTTATAACAATCCTGTCTCGCTATCTCAGGACCGCTCGTCTGGCGCTCTTGGCTGTGCTGGTGACGACGCTTCTGGGGACATTCGCCTCAATCGGCGCACCCTATCTTTTCTCCCGCCTTATCGACCAACTCACCTCGGCATCGCTTGCGGCGGGTGTGATCCGGGCCTTCATGATTTACGCCCTGCTCATGGGCGCATCGTACGCCCTGCAGCGGATGGCGAGCTTTCTCACCTTCATGACCTCCGAGAGTCTCAACTTCGTCACCTCGACCTCGTTCTTTGCTCGCCTAGTCGAAAAGACCTCCGCCTTCTTTCTTGATCACAGCGCCACCGAAATCGAGAGTGCTCAACAAAAGGGCGCGGGTGCCCTTAATATCGTGGTCCAGTTCGCATTGGCTGCCATCCTGCCGAGCATCGTGCAGCTGGTCCTTGCCTTGGGTCTCTTGGGCACTGTGCTCGATCTGGACATTGCTCTGGTCGTGTTTGCCTACGGCATTGTCTATGTAGCTCTGGTCACCCATGCCGCCTCGATCACCCGGCCGCATCTCGATGAAGCCATAGAGCAGTCGCAGGTGAGTTCGCGCTTTGTCGGCAATGCCATCTCGTCCATGGACACCCTGCGCCAGTTCCAGTCCGACCGCTGGATGATCGGCCAATTCACCCTCCGCGAGCGCTCGGTGCTAGAGGCCTTCGGCCGCTATGCCATGACCCAGGTCCGCTATGCATTTATATTCGGCCTGGCGCTAAGCGCCCAGTTCGCCATCACCCTGTGGCTGCTCGTTCCACGAATAGCATCGGGAGAACTGACTGTGGGCGACCTGGTCCTGTTCAACACGCTTTTGCTGCAGCTCAACATTCCCTTCCAGATGATGGGTCAGGCCATCCAGCAATTTGTCCAATCCTATTCCAACTTCCTGCCTTTTGCCCGCATGTGGCAGGCCGACGATCATGACGACCACCAAGCCAGCGCGGGCTTCGCGATCAGCGAAGGCGTCATCCACTTCGCGAACGTGTCCTATCTTTATGGCAACGGTCGAGGCGTTTCGGGGACGAGCTTTACCGCACGTCGCGGCACCATCACCTACATCACCGGCGATACGGGTTCCGGCAAATCCACCCTGTTCAAGCTGCTTCTTAAGTCGATGCCGCCGACCACCGGCACCATTGAGGTGGACGGTGTGGATCTCAACGCTGTCTCACGGGAGGATTGGTTCGCGCGGGTTGCCACTGTGCCGCAGGATGTCGTGCTCCTCAACGACACGCTTGCGGTCAACATCGTCTTGGGGCGCTCGTTTGACGAAGATCGTCTGCGCCGTGCGGCTGAGCGTGCAGCCATCCTTGCCTTCATCGACGGGCTCGAGGAGGGATTCGACACGGTTGTCGGCGAGCGGGGGCTCAAACTTTCGGGCGGAGAACGCCAGCGGATTGCGATTGCGCGAGCACTCTACGCCGATCCGGCGATCTTGCTTCTGGACGAGGCCAGTTCAGCGCTCGACATCCAAACGGAAAAGGACATCATGGACCAGCTCCGACGGATCCGCGACGATGTCACCATCATCGCCATCACCCACCGACTGAGCGTCATTGCGGAGGATGACAACGTGGTGAGTATCGGCTCTCCGGCGCCGGCAGAACGGCCGCTCAGCCCATGAGGCTCAATGCCGCCAGGTTAGACTTACTGAGGCGAGGATCAAGGGAAAGCAAGGCCAAGTTCCACCTGAGCTGGAGATAAGCACAACCCCCTTCGTGCAAACTAGCCGGCCTACTATGCCCCTTGCGACAGGCCAACAACGGCGTGATGATTACTCCCCCGGGCTGGCGAACCGGCGGCTTGGCGGCTCTTGATCAGCTCAACGGAAGCGACGACCCAGTCCTTTGGGAAACTCGATCCGTGTTGCTATCCACCAGTATGACGAGGACAAGCTTGCCGTGCTTGAGCTGTGGTGATTTCTTCTAGCCAACAGCTTCCCCCGCCCGGATGGTCCCATGGCAGCTATCGTCGCCGAACATGCCAGCAAGACGTTCCAGCAGGTGGTGCGCCGCACCGGTCGGGGTGCCGGCCTGCGTGACTTCCTCCGTCCGCAGCGCAAGGACGTTCCAGCCGTCCAGAACATCAGCTTCAGCATCGAGGCCGGCGAAGCCGTCGGTTATCTCGGCCCTAATGGTGCCGGCAAATCCACCATGATCAAGATGCTGACCGGGATTCTTACACCTTCCAGCGGACGGGTCGACGTTCTTGGCCGTGATCCCGTTTCCCACCGCATCACCAATGCGCTGGAGATCGGCGTCGTCTTTGGACAGCGCAGCCAACTCTGGTGGGAGCTGCCGGTGCAGGACAGCTTCAATCTGCATGGCCGCATCTACGGAGTCGAGCCAGCACGCCTGCGGGGTAATCAGGACCGCCTCATCGAGATGCTCGAGATTGGCGCCTTCATTGATCGGCCGGTGCGACAGCTGAGCCTTGGTCAGCGCATGCGCGCCGAACTTGCCTTGGCCCTGCTGCACGATCCCAAGATCCTGTTCCTCGACGAGCCGACTATCGGCCTGGATGTCGTTGCCAAGGAAGTGGTCCGCCGCTTCCTCGCCACGATCAACCGAGAAGCGGGCGTCACCATCATCCTCACCACTCATGACCTCAAGGACATCGAGCGCATCTGCCCTCGCCTCATCATGGTCGATGAGGGGCAACTCCTCTACGACGGCCGCACGGACAAGTTGCGTCAGAGGTTTGGCACCCGTCGGCAGTTGCAACTAACCTTTGCAGCTGACCCTGGAGCGCTGGTTCTGTCCGGCGCAGAGCCGCTGACCAGCACTGGGGCCGTCCGCGACTTTCTCGTGACCGACCCTGATCGTTCGTTGGTCGATTTCGTCACCGGTCTCGGCAGCACCACCGGCCTTGTCGACGCCCATATGCGCGAGCCTGATATTGAAGAGGTCATCCGCACCTATTTCGAAGGGCGACGCCCCTGATGTTTGCCGCCCTTGCCGAAGTAGCCTTCCGCACTCAGCTGACCTTTCGCGTCCAGCTCTGGGCTTTGCTGTTTAGCGGCCTTCTCGACATTGTTGTGCGCACTTCCATTTGGACGGCCGTTTATGGCGATGTGCCGGCGGTCAATGGCATCACGCTGCCGCAAATGATCACCTACGGGATCCTCAGCGGCGCCATCCTGACGGGTTGGGACGCGACCCAGATCGTCCGCGACGTCGGCGCACAGATCAAGAGCGGCGCTATAGCCAGCCACCTCCTGCGCCCCATGCATTACCCCCTCGCCCTTCTTGCCGAACAGGTCGGTCGCCGCCTTTATGATCTGTTGCTGATCGGGCTTCCCGGCGGTGCGATTGTTGGCCTCGTCTTCGGCCTGCAGCCGCCCGCCAGCGCCGGTCACTTCCTGGTTTTCGTCGGCCTCGTTGCAGTTTCAATCCTGGTGGTTTTCGCCGTCGGCATCATCTTCGCGCTTTTGAGCTTTTGGGTGCTCGATTTCCATTCGCTGGAATGGTTCATGCGCGGGTTGATGGTGGTGTTCTCGGGCAATCTGGTGCCGCTCTGGTTCTTTCCGGGCTGGCTGGCGGCCATAGCCGGCGCGACACCCTTTGCCTTCGTGACCTACTATCCACTTGCCGTTTATCTGGGCCGGTTCGATCTCAGCGCCGCGGCGCTGGTCCTTCTGGGCGGTCTTTGCTGGTTCGCTGTCCTAGCCGGCATCATCGCCGGATTATGGGCGCTGCTCACCCGCCGGCTCATCCTGGCTGGAGGTTAAACTGGTCATCACGCTCCTTCATCTCGCCCGCATGAAGATGCGTGCCCGACTTCAGTATCGCGCTAGCCTCGTCATCGCCTGGCTCGCCCAGGCCTTTGGCTATCTTGGTGTGTACAGCGCCATCTGGATCATCGTTTCACGCTTCGAGCGGCTGGGCGGCTGGACCTGGCCCGAGATCGCACTGATGCTCGGCTTCCATGTGTTTGCCTATGCGCTCGGCGCTTGCTTTACCTTCGTGCAACTGCGCGACATGGATCAACTCGTGAGCACGGGCAACTTCGACGCACTCCTGGTGCGCCCCATTCACCCTTGGCTTTACCTGGTCTTCAGCGGCCTCAACATCGAATATGGCGGCCACCTGTTGCTTGGCGCCTTGCTTATGCTCTGGGCCCTGCCCGAGCTAGGCGTCGCCTGGACACCTTTGCTGGCCCTGCAGTTCGCAGCCAGCATCGTCAGTGCCGCTTTGATAACCGCGGCCTTGTTCACCGCTATCGGCGCTACCGCGCTCGCCGCAGGCCGCTCGCGCTTTCTCTTCGGCATCTATTTCGACTTCTGGGAGATGGCGCGCTATCCGTTGCCGATCTTCACGCCCCTGCTTCAGGTCACTCTCTTGACCATTATCCCGCTCGGCTTCATGGCCTACGTCCCGGTCGCTGTCCTCCTCGACAAACCTGTGCCATTCCTCGGCGCCTTGGCAAGCCCTGCGGCCATCGTGGCCGGCCCACTCTGCGCCTTGCTTGCCGCCCGCTATTGGCGATGGTGTCAGCGGCGGTACCAGACTGGCCCAAGTTAAGCTAAGGACACTCCTAAGCTCCGAGACTCATCGCTCGAAGCCAGAGCATCACTTGCGGGCCACGAGACTTGTTCTGTCCCTGCCGTTGCAGCCGGTTGGCCCGGCAGAGCCAATGGATCAGAGCCCCCATTGCATGTAAGCGGCCGAACGAGATCGTTCCGGATCGGTCTCTCTGAGGTACTTGGCAGCCTGCCGCCGAAGGCGGCTCTCCAACGCGCTACTTTCGGTCGCGATGAAGCGCGCTGCTGCCTGCGGGGACTGCCGGCTCACCATTGCCCAGACGTTTGCTCAAGGGTGTTTCCCTGGCTTCAGTCCACCCTCGGGTGAGGTGCGGAGTGGCCTCTCTGGCTAAGACGTAATGAGGGCGCCGCTCTGATAGTCCACGCGCCGCACTTACTCTCGAGCGCCAGGCGGACCTAACGGGTGTCAGAGCACCAACTGGTCGCGTAGTGCCGCTGAGAGGTTTGACGGCAGCTTCCAGGAGGAGCGACGTTCTTCGCGAACGTCCGCAATGGGGTCATTGCAGCCGGGGCCATAATAGTGGAATGGTTGATCGCCCAGGTGAGGCATTGGCCGAGATTGGAAATTGATTCCACCAGTACTATCCTTCAATCGTAAGTTGAAGCACTTAGGAATGGGACGCGGCCATGGCGCATCATAACTTGGGTCTGGAGCATGGTCGCGTCAGACTGGCGGTTTACAACCAAGGTTGGCGAGCCGCATTTGAGGAAGAGGCTTCGGATCTACGGCAGTCGCTTGCGAGTCGAGTATGCGGCCTGGAGCATGTGGGCAGCACCTCCATTTCAGGCCTTATGGCCAAGCCGATTTTGGACCTGCTGCTGGGCTTGTCGAACTTGGATGACGGCCCCGGGCTAGCTTCGGAACTTGCCAAGCTGGACTATGAGTTCAGACCCGACGCTGGGCTTCCTGCAGAGCATGTTTACGCGAAAGGAACGCCGCGAACCCATGTTCTACACGTGGTAGAGATCGAAGGTGAAGCCTGGCAGCAAAAGCTTGCGTTCCGAGACGCCTTGCGTGACCAGCCCGAACTCGCCCGAGCCTATCAGGAGCTGAAAGTGTCCCTTTCGCTGCTATTCCCCGATGATCGAGCCGCCTACACCGCGGGCAAGACCGAGTTTGTGAAAGGTGTTGTCAGCTCTAGGTTAGGCAATGGCTCATTCCATAGTCGCCATGCATGAGCCGTCTGGGCGTGGAGTTCGCATCCAACGCCTCCGTGGAACAACGCTGCCAGCCACCGGATGCATGAGGCACTGGGCTTTGAGAAAACGGAGCGTGTCGTGTTCTTCCGGAAACGCATCGGCGGGTAGTCCGGTTCACCTGTCCCGAAGGGCAGCGCACACAACATGCAGTAGGCGCCCGGCCGATACCGGCCAGACAGGCGCCGTTCGGCCAAAATTGGGAGGCTGCTCATATCAGGCAGCCGGCTGGCCTTCACTGACGATCATCGGCCGGGCGGAGAATCCGCACGTCCGCCAAGTCTCAAGACCGCCCGGGGTACGATAGACCTCCTGATCGGCTCAAAGGTACATAATCATGCAGATGCTTGGCCGGCCATGTGGAGGAGTGAACACGCGAATGACTGGGACTATGATTTCAGAATGAGCGTCGGCTTCCAGACAACGTTCCGCAAAGCCGTCGATGATGACGCAGACGCGATCCGGAGGATTGTCCGTGCGGCTTATGCGAAGTGGGTGCCTCTTATCGGGCGCGAGCCCCGCCCGATGCTGGCGGACTATGGCCACGCGGTGAAGGAGCACGACGTTGATCTGCTTTATGCCGGTGGCACTTTGGTCGGGTTGATCGAAACCATGCAGCATCCGGATCACCTTTGGATCGAGAACATCGCCGTATCACCTGATGCACAAGGCAGGGGTTTCGGAAAACGCCTGTTGGCATTGGCGGACGAGAAGGCTGCTCAATCCGGCTGTGGTGAAATCCGCTTGCTCACGAATGAAGCCTTTGTAGCCAACATTTCGCTGTATGAACGATGCGGCTTCTCAGTTGACCGGAAAGAGCCGTTCCATCTTGGCGGCATCACGGTCTTCATGAGCAAGAGGTTGGCTGAGAGTTCGCCTGACCATTGATCAATGAGGAAGGTCCCTATTGCACCGCACGCGCCCTTGCCGGATCATGGCGATCAACTCCTTTCCAGGGCCGTTGACGCACCATGCCGCACATCCTCGATGTTGCCCGGAGCCTATCGAACGACCTCAACGGTGATCTCCGGTTCATTTCCCGGAACGTAGCAAGAGCTCGATATCACGAATGGACGGAGCCCGTGTCGGGTATCCCAAGGCTTCGCCTGGTTGACGAAACGCGCCAGATAAGTGGCTCCTTCAAATTTCGGGGCGCCTTGCTGGGTGTCAGAAACAGCCGGAGAGGTGTAGTTGCCTGCGGTTCCGGCAACTTCCCGATCGCCGCGGGACACGCCGCTGCCAGTCTTGGTGTTCCTGCGCTCCTTGTCATGCCCGATGATACGCCGGCGCGTAAGCAGCAGCTTGCAAGAGGGACCGGCTCGGAGACGCTGCCGGCTCCCAGGGGCGATTTCGTTCGGATCGCCAGGGAAGCTGCCGTTTCACGCGATTGGACCGCTCTCCACCCGTTTCAGGATGCCTCGATGCTGATCGGAAGCAGTTCCCTAGGGCTCGAAATGGCTGAAGCCATCGTTGAATTCGGCTCGCCGAACGATGCGGTTGTCGTGGCTTGCGGAGGCGGTGGCCTGGCCGCTGGGGTGGCGATCGGCCTGCGACTGCGGGGACTTCCCAATCGAATTTATGTGGTGGAGCCGCCAACGCATTCCCGCTTGGCCGCTGCTCGTGCAGTTGGGCATCCCGTAGAGATCAACCCGACAGGGCAGACGATATGCGACGTCCTACGGGCAACCAGGATCGGCGACCTTGCCTTTGCGGTGATGGAGAGTTGCAACGTGGCGCTGACGACCGCATCCGACAGCGGCGTGCTGCTGGCGCAATCCTTGATGGCGCAGAAGTGCGCGGTGTTCCCGGAGCCGAGTGGAGCACTTGCCCTCGCTGCAGTGCTGGAGGAGCGGATACCAGCTATCCATACGCAAGCGTGGGTAGTCGTCTGCGGAGGGAACCTCTAGCCATCATGACAGCACGCGCCCGCTGGCCGCCCTAAGCACCGGCGGATTGGGGCCCGTGTCATCACGATGCGAGATAGGCGAAAGTTGTAGGCACGTTGTATTGTCGGCAAACAGCGGCGGGCGCCATGACCATGAACTTACGACCTGCAACAGCTTCGGATGCCAGCTACCTCCTGGAGCTGGAGAAAACTTGCATGCGCGGCTACGCAGAAGCGCTGTGGGGTTCGTGGCGCCAATCGGATACCGCAGAAACCCTTGACCTGGCAGGCCACGAGATTGTGGAAGTGGCAGGCCGGTCGTGCGGTTGCATCGCCGTCTCATGGCATCCGGATCATATGTTCGTCGAAAAGCTGTACATCAATCCCGAAAACCAGGGGCGCGGTATCGGCGGGTATGCTCTGAAAGCGAAGGTCGACCTTGCTGCCGAACGGGGCTTACCAACCAAGCTCAGTGTGCTGGTCACCAATCCAGCTGATCGCTTCTACAGGCGAGAAGGCTTCGTGCTCGAATCCGAAACCGCCGTGCGTCGGCGGTTCATCAAACCTCTCCGTGACGCCGATCGCACACGTTAGGGCTCAACCGCCTGGAGGACGAAGGTGGGACGTATCAAAGGGCGTTCCGCTCGTTTGGCGCCGGAACAACCAAGTCGCGGGAACGAACATGGCAACGAAAATGATCGACCAGGTAGCTTTGGCACTTTTCGCCAGTACGGCATGAAGCTCGCATCTGCAGAAATCAGCCTGCAGCAATCTTGGGACATGTCACCCGAACTGCATGTGAGCTATCGCGAGCGGGCTCTCGTGTTTCTGAAGGTTATGGGCGAACAGATGCTCGAGCTGGCTGAAGCCGAGATCTCGGCATTGGACTACCAAAGGGGGACCTAGACCTGGTCGAGGGCCCACGCCAGGTGCTTGGGAACTCGCCTACCATGCCGACGGTCCTCGAGCTTGAATGGGTTCAGTCGTTCAGGCTCCGGCCGGTCAGTTCCTGATAGAGCCGCACGGTGGCGTCATCTGGACCTTCCCCGAGCTCGTCGTTGAGCTGCTTGCTGCAGGCGTTGTAGAGCTGCTTGACCAACGAGAACTGCCCTTTCGCAGCCGCGTCGGACATCAGGGCCCGGTGGGCGCCTTCATGACAGGGGTCCAGCCGCAGCAACCTGGACGCGCAATAGCGGCGTTCCTGCGGGGTGAGTCCGGTCTCGTCCTGCAGAGCCTGTGACAACGCCTCGTTGAAGTCCGCGAACAACGCGGCGCGCTGGTGCGCCAGCCACTCCTCAAACCCGCTGCCGGCCGATACGGGAGAAACCAGCAGTTCGGCACGATAGATCTCGCACATTCGCAAGCACCCTTTCGGGCTGGGACTGGCCGCGAGATCCAGAAACTCGGCAAGATCGATATAGATGTTCTGGCCGGGGTTGAGCCAGACCGATTGGCTATCAGCCGAGAGCAACTCAAAGTCGTAGTCTTGCTGGAACTTGCGAATGCGACCCATGCTTTGGCGGATGTCCGCGTTGGCCCGCTCGGATCCGTTGTCTGACCAGATCAGATCGCGGATACGCCCCCTCGATACGGGCTCACCCCGCCCCTTGAGCAACACATAAACCAATACCCGCAACAGATGGAGCGGTGGGGTGGCCAACTTTCCGGGCGATCGGACATGGTAGTCGCCGAAGACAAAAATCGAGACCGGTGTGGTCGCGTCGTTTAGCGCCGACATGCTTCCCCTTTCAAAGTCCCGCGTGCGGTCCGGGTTAAGTCTGCGGATCGAAGCCGTTGGCGCGGCAATTGCCCGTCGCCACTACGCTTGTCCTTGTGACCAACAGCACTGCCGCCGACTTGATGTGCATGGGTCTGATTGCCTCGCTCGTACAAAGCAGAAGCATGCACCGCTGTCACCGTTCCACGGGGAAACCGAGCCATGCAGTCTTGTTTCCATGACACGGGGTGACCGCCGTGTCGCAGTGCTCGAAGGAAGACTGTTGCTCGACAATGACCGCGGCCATGTCATTCCCCGCCTCCGGGAACCGCATGCAATCGATTCATGGGGGCAGGTTCAGAGGTACTAAGGGTTCAGGTCCTTCGTCATGACGTTGCCGTCACCGGTGTCTTGGTACCCAACAGCTTCGTAGAACGCATGCGCCGTCTTGGAGCTTTTCAAGGTGCACTTCGGCAGGCCGATCTTGCGGGCTTCCGACTCTATGTGAGCGACCATCGCCTTGCTCACGCCGCGCCAGCGCGCATCGGGCGAGACATAGTTCAGCAATATATCACCCGTATTTCCGAGCATGCCGACCCCCAGGATTTTGCCGGCTTCGACGGCAACGTAGAGCTGCGTCGCTTGCTGGTCGACCCACGTCCTCCACATTTCAGGGGTCTTGTTGGCGCACCACGCGGCTATGGCTGCTTGATCTCCGCCGTGGTCAGCTTCACATAGCTCGGTTATGGAGCGGCGCAGGACGGCACTCCCATTTTCTGCGTCTGCGTGGGTTGCCTTCCTGATTTCCATATCCGAGTCCATCCTGGGCTGTACTGGCGAACTCAAGGTTTGTAGCGCGTCAGCCAAACGCCGCAGGCGATCATGCCGGCCGAAACGAAACGCCAGGCACCGAATCCCTCCTTCAGTAGGAACGTCGAAATCAGGGCGGCGAACAACACGCTCGTTTCCCGAAGCGCCGACACGGCGCCGATGGGCGCCAGCGCCATGGCCCATATGATCATCCAGTAAGATCCGACCTGCATGCTGCCGGCAAGTACCGAGGACTTCCATTGGCTCTTCAGGACTGCGGTGATCTCCCTGGACTTCCGGAACCAGGCAATCAGGAAGGTCAGCAAGCCGTCGCCGACGGTAAGCCAGACCGCAAAGCCCATCACCGAACCGGCTTGCCGGGCCCCAAGGCCGACGCAATGCATAGCCCGATGAGCAAGGCCAGGGGGACCGCCCGACGGTCCGGGGTTGAGCCGTCGTTCCGATCCAGGGATAAGGCCATCACCCCCGCCGAGAGAAAAAGCACGCCGAACAGGGCCGGTGTGGCGAGAGCTTCTCCGGCAAAATCGGGTACACCTTCCCCAAGTCCCCATGCTGATAGGCAAAGGGGAGCGCAAAATGATAGGCGGTGTGGAGTATGATCGTCAGGCCCAACAAAGGCCAGCTCGCCGGGTCGGGAATGGCGACGAACGGAGCGACCAGTGCAGAGACGAGTGCACCCATGAGGGTGACCGTGGCCATCGAAGCGATCTTGTCGCCGCTGACCTTGATCAACGCATTCCAGCCCGCGTTGAGGGCGGCTGCGAAGATCACGACGAGGGCGATTTCCGTGCTCATGAGAATATATGTACATGGCCGCCAGGGCGTGTCACTCCTTGAGCGCGGACCTAAACCAGCAACCCTAGCCTTGAAAGCGTCAGTCGTGATTGACGGCAGAGTGCTTCATTCTTGCCACCCCGATAGTAGCTCAGGGCAATAACCGCGCCATATAGGGCCCAGCCCTGCGACCGCAGCCAATCGCTCTTATCAAGACTGAGCCTGTTCCGGAACACGTCGCGAGCCAAAGGGTCGACCCAGAACCATGCTGTCGCATAGTCGGCGGCAGGATCGCCCACGGCGGATAGCCCCCAATCGATCACACCCCGCAAAACACCATCTCGAACGATCAGGTTGTCAGCCTTCAGATCACCGTGCAGCCAGACTGGCTGCCCGAGAAACTCTGCGGTGCAGGCCTCGTCCCAAAGAGCATGCGCGCGTCGGGCCGCTATTTCGTCGGCAACGATGTCAATTGCTGGGCGGATAGCCTCGGTCAGCTCGCCAAGCACGATCCCCCGCCTGCTGTTACGCTCGCCAGCCGGTGGCGCGCCGTTGGTGTCCTTCAAGTGCAGTGCCTGGAGGAAATCGGCCAGGCTGGTAGCCGCTTTCTGCCAAACAGACACACGGGTGGGCGAGGCCACTTCACCTTCCATCCAGTTGAAGATGCCGAAGTCGAAACCACGTTCCGACCACCCGCGAAATTGCAGCACCGGCACCTCGAGGGGTAAGCCTTGAAGATGCGGAAGCCAGTCAAGTTCCTTTGAAAGAAGGGCCGCCGCGGAAGGTCGCCGCGGCAACCTGATCGCCAGGTTGTCGCCAAGACGGAAGATGGCGTTGTCCGTTCCCGACGAGGCGATGCGGCGAACCGGCAGGTTCGCCCATTGGGGCGCCTGTGCTCTGAGCAAGCCACACACAAATTCATCGTCAATGGAGATTTCGTCGGGATGTGGTGTCATTCGCCCCCTCTTGACGCTCACCCCAAGGACCTACCGATGAGCACGCCAGGACAAGCTAACGCAACTGCAAAACCGGGTCACCGGAATTGCTGCTCAGGCTGGCGCGCCTGACCGGCCCGTAGGATCGTGCAACGGGCTTGCTTCCTCAATGGACTGCGTTCCGGATGGCCTAAAGCTGTCGGAGCAAACTGATCTCTTTATGGAAGAGTCGCGGCAACTATCAGGAACGTGAAAATAACCGAGAGGCTTATCGCCGAAACAATCGTGTACTGGACCTTTAGTCTGCGCGGCACGTTCGGATCGCGGTACTTAATCACCCAAAGCCAAGTTCCGGGTTGCGTCCAAAAATAACCTAGATGTTTGGGGCGAAGAGCCTGGAAAAATGTGTATGCAGACCAGAGCGCATGCACTCCGAAGGCCGTAATTACAAAGATGCCGGGCAGCATGCTGAGAACGCCGGTGTAGTGGTGATCGTTGGAATTTGTTCAGGTGTGCGAGGAACGGTCAATAGCATACCCAGAACATCGGCTTGGCCAACCCACCCTCGACCTTTGCCCTGCCGCTTGAGCAGCTATGCGGGCACTTCCAGCCCGTTCGGCAGTGAGATCCAGATTACCGTCTGCGCTTCGGGTGAATGGCGGGACAGGTGACCTTTTCCGTGGGTATCTGCCGCCAACACGAAGCTTCCCGCGGGGAAGTGGCGTCTCTCCCCATCGCTTGTCTCGTACTCCACCGAACCATCCAACCGAACCGTCAGTACCGGCTCCGGAACCGTATGCCAGGCAACTTCACGCATACCGGCCGGGATTTGGGTAATACGCACCCGGGACGCTGGATAGCCGCCAGTCACGTCGAACGGCACTGCGTCGGGATGGACCGAACTCTTCCTCGTCGGCAATTCCACCTCATCGAAGTGGGACTCCCCGTCCGGGTCGGCATAGATGCGCACGCATTTCATGTCGCTGGGTTCCTCCTGCTTGCGTCCTACCATCAACAAGGGTGCGAGGACCATACAGGCGCATGGGCGGCCCCGCCGTCGTGACCTGATCGACCGCAATGGGGTGTGCTATCCACCCAGTATGGTTGTAGTCATTTAACAGTGTAGACGGGCACTTCCGCTCCACGTCTGAGATAATGCGTCTGGCCAAGACGGTTGAACCTGGGCCTAGTTCGACGCTAACGTCGGTTTGGATAGTGGAGCGTCAATTGCCTACGGACACCGTGAACTTCTACGATTCAAATGCCGTAGCTTACGCAGCCGATGGCAGTGTGAATTCGCGATTAGCGCCCTTTCTATCCAAGGTACTTCCGGGAGGCTCCATCCTGGAACTGGGCACAGGGAGTGGTAAAGACGCGAAGGTCATGGTCCAGACGGGTTTCGTTGTGGATGCTACTGACGGCTCAACCGAACTTGCGGCCATTGCATCAAGGTATCTTGGCCAGACTGTTCGAACTATGCGCTTCGAGGAGTTGGCTGCTGAGCAAGCATATGACGGTATCTATGCCGCTGCCTCACTGCTGCACGTCCCCAGATCAGACATTCACGCAGTGCTACGCAAGATACATGCCGCCTTGCGGCCGAACGGGGTGGTGTGGGCGAGCTTTAAGGTCGGATCAAACGAAGGCGTCGATCGCTTAGGAAGGTACTACAATTATCTTGATTCGACCGAACTGACCGCGCTTTGGGAAGCTGCAGGACCTTGGGCGAAGGTGGAATTGGAACAGTGGCTCGGTACTGGATTTGATGAAAAGGCCACAAAGTGGGCGGCGATAACCGCAGTCCGCTGAAGACTAAAACAAAGTCCGCTTTAAACGCAGCCACGCGGGTCGTTGATCGACCCAAGTGGGGTCGGGTCCAAATCGGCATCCTTGGGGTGGGTTGCTGCCTGGCTGCTTCTGGGTAGGTGGGGATTGGAAGCGGACGATCCGGCCGGCGCCTGCAGTCCAGGAGGAGCTCGATAGAGCATCTTGAACTCATCACCCAGCGTTTGCTTATGCGTCCTTTGGCAGCCTCGCGAGAGGCCTTTTGCCATCAACTGTGAGCCTGCCGTCTATAAATTCCTTGTGCCTCTGACCCCTTAGATTAGGTCACAAGAGGTAGCCGGCTGCGTCATACCGTTTTTGCTGAACGGGCAAATAAAGGATGCATAGAAATCAGTTGCGGCCTGCTGCCGTGAATTTGCTGCCTATTATTTTAGCTTCAGGGCTTCTCCACACCGGGGATGTGCTCCGGCAGATCAACTAGGAAAAGGTGTGAGGGATAAAATTCCTGGCTTTCCCCAACAAAAATCACATCGAACAAGTCGTTCCCCTTCCACACACAAGAATTAACAGCACTACAAAGATCCATGGTGCCGGTATCAAGGTTCTTGTCGGGCGGTGCTTTAGATTTTAATTCAGCTAACATCTTCTCTACGTCTGCATAAAGATAATTACCTCCACTTACAGCGCATTTGTTGATGCGCAGGCGAGCCTCAGCGATCGTGAAAGTAGACGCCGTAATCGCGATTGTTTCGTTGAGCAGCCAAGCTGTTGCCTCTTCCGTGTCCTCGTCTTCGACTAGAGCAGCGAAGGCTCCCGTTTGTGGTTTCAATCTCCTATGCTGTGCTATAGCGGCTACCGCACTCGGATCCGCATCGGTTCGCCAGCAGAAGGTAAGAAATGCATCTATTTCGGGCACGGCTGTAGCTATTGCCTCCTGAGGTAGTGCGGGCTGCGCCAATAGCAACGCGGCTGCGGCGAGCCATAGACAGCGACGCCGCATGATCACCTCCTGCATCTCAAGATTGATGGAATGTTTTTGCTGCCATTTTGGTATTTCAATGAACTGGCTTGTGAAAAAGTACAAGCTCGCACTCGGCTAAAGATATCGCGCGGCTGCTTCATCAGCGGTGCATCCATTGGGAGGCAGGTGCCCTAATACACTTGCTGCTTCACGGTCTTGGTCTGCTTTTGAGCTCGCCAGTTGCAACCTTGAACGCCCGAAATGGGCTCGGCACCAGACTGACGGTTCTGGGCGCCAGGATACCGGCGGCGTCGGGGTGGTATGCTGTCAGTCTGCTTTAAGAAGACGTCTGGGAAAATTGACATTGCGGCCCAGTAATGCGGTCGCGGAGGAATCTGCCGACCTTGGATGACCGCATCATGTCCCGCGCCGGATGTAGCTCACGTCGTGCGACGTTCAAAACTTCCATTGGCGAACATGGATCGCGGCAACATTGCGGAAGCCGCGATCTAAGGTTATCGACTACTTATAGGCAGCAACGCCGGCAAGTGCACAAGACTGCGCGGTCTGAATGTAATTGGCCACCTTCTCTACGCCGATCACCCATGGGTTGGATGAGATCGTCTCGCTTAAGGCATGCTTTTCGTAAGTGTTGTCGAGGCCCGGGTGGTTGGCAATCATCACGTCCGCGCCTTGATCCCGCACGAGAGATTCAAAACGTTCTGCGGACGCTGCGTAGGTGCGGAACCATTCGATCTTTTCATCCCCTTCAGCACCGCCGAAGCCAAAGCCCGTACCGCCCCACTGAGCAACGACGTGTTCGCCATCGTCACCCTGGACGTTGAAAATGGTCGACACCGTGCCCGGTGTATGACCAGGGGTGATGTAGAAGCGGAACGTCGTGTTGCCCAAGGTCAGTTCTTGGCCGTCTTCAATGACCTGGTCCTTGACGGGCTTGGTGTCAGGCTCCCCGCGACCGTTACTCATAAACTCCCACTCGGGCTCCGCCATCAAAACCTCAGCGCCGTACTTGTCCTGCAGCTCGCGCGCAGCGCCGTAATGGTCGGCGTGACCATGGCCGATGACGATGTATTTGATGTCCTTGGGATCGAGGCCAAGCGTCTCTAGGCCGCTTTCAATCAAGTGCCCCGAGTCCGGATAGAGCGCATCGATAAGGACAAGCCCTTCGCCCGTATCCACCACCCAGGCCGATGCTGAGCTTTCCCAAAAAGAATATTCGCCAACGTAATAGAGGTTGTCAAAAACCTGCATCGGAATGGCGCGGTCGATAGACTCCGAACGTGCATTTTCAGGCGTTGCAATCTTGCCCGCGCTCGAGTTTTCGATCCGGGGACAGATCATGTTGAAAAGGTTGTAGTGGTCAGTTCCTGCCGCTGCATAAGCGTCGCGGAAATGGTCTGCAACGTTGCCCTCATCTTGCGCGAACACCGCACCTGAAGCCATGAAGGCCAGCGAGGCAGCCGCAAAGACTGATATGGTCGATATCGATTTCAATTTCGTCTCCTCAGGAAATCCAGCGGGCCGTTTCTTTGCTCTTCATAGTTCATTGAGCTCTTAGCGACACTGGTGAGCGATGCAGAGGATCTGACCGCACTCGAATGTACGAACTAGTTAGTTTATGTCAACTTGCTCTTGTGCTTCTTGGTGACATCGGAGGTCCACCCGAAGCACTGCACCAGAGAGAGGTCTTCCAGCCTCTGGTCCGGCCCACCGATACCGCTCGATTGGACATCACAAGGACTGACCGGAACCCTCATTGACTTAACTAACCAGTTCGTACACCATTTACGTTAGGGAGCGGCTTTGGGCTGGCCGACGGCCACTTGACGAATGAAGCAAATACTCAACGCTGACACTTCCTATGTAAGCCCCCACTGGGAGGAGGAACCTCTGCCTGATCGTCATTCAGATTTGGGGGCGGACCCGATGCAAATATATTCAACCTAACGGGAAGAGAATTCACCTTATGAATAGGATGCTGAAATTAGTCGCGGCGGGCCTGTCGTCCCTAGTTGTTCTGTCACTTGGCGTTTTCCCGAGTGCGGCTCAGACCAAACCGGCAGTTCAAAGCTCGAGCGTAGAGCGTCCAGAGTCGATAATTTATATCGGCAACAGCTTTTTCTACTTCAACAATGGAATAAGCGGGATGATCTCGCGGATCATGGCATCCGCAGATCCTGATTATAAGTTGCGATCGTCACTTGTTACAATCAGCGGCTCCGGATTCGACTGGCATGACGTCGAGTCTTACTTCCGTCCTGATGCGATCGGCCGGTACACAATCGGTGGCGACAACGTCGTGACTTTCAACGAACCGGGCCGTCTGTTCGACTTGGCGGTCATGATGGATTGTAGCCAGTGTGCGGTTCATCCGCAGCTAAAGGACATATTCTACGAGTACGCGAAAAAACACTCCGAAACGGTCCGAGAAAACGACGCAGAACCCGTATTTTTTATGTCATGGGCCTATCTAGACAAGCCGGAGATGACAGAACAACTTGCCGAAGCCTACACCCGCATAGGGAACGAAAATAACGCGCTAGTCATCCCGGCGGGGTTGGCATTTGCCAGGTCGGTTGCAGAGCGACCCGACATAACGCTGTACACTGCTGACAACCGCCACCCAACATTGGAAGGAACCTATCTAGCAGCCCTCACTACCTACGCGGCAATTTTTAAGAAGAATCCAGTTGGCGTGACTTACACCGCTGGTTTCGAGCCGGACGTTGCGGAGTTCCTGCAGACGGTGGCGTGGGAGACGGTCAACGAATACCTCGCACCCTGATTGCAATCGTTCTGGTCGCAAGTGAAAGATAGTTGCGCCCTGTCGTAGAGAAAGCCCCGTTGCTCTTTGAGCACACGTGGCTTTCTTTAGTGGAACTGCCCGCCGACCTAGGCCGGCTTATGGGCCCCTGCGAGAGAACACAGGCCCGTTTGATGGTACTCTGTTCAGACCCGGAGACAAGTATGCTGTCTGGGAGCGCTCCGTCGATGTTATGCGTCGTCACCGGCAGAAACCAGCATTTTGACGAGTCAAAGTCCCATACCAGCGATTGACTCACCGACCGCCTGAGTAGCTGATCGTGCGTTGCACTAGCCTACTCACCAGCTGAATTGCTGGGAGGGAACGTCCGCTTCCAACGAATAATGTCAGGCCGTCGAACGACCGAGATGGGGTCGAGGCTGTGTGAGAACTCGCGGCGGCGTCTGGCCTGAGCGTGATGCGTTGGCACCAGCGGGACCGCTTCATCCCCTTAAAGCTTGGAGGATTGGCACCACGCCGGCGACAGCGATGGCGCGCTTGAT